>NZ_JBEYWZ010000008.1:0-364584 GCF_040644915.1 Streptomyces sp. NPDC046925
GGTTACATTCCGAACCCGGAAGCTAAGCCTCACAGCGCCGATGGTACTGCAGGGGGGACCCTGTGGGAGAGTAGGACGCCGCCGAACTATTATTACGGGAGACCCCCGCACCTTATGGTGTGGGGGTTTTCTGCGTTCTAGATCTTTGTGGTTTTTGTTGTATTCAGGCCCCTCTACGGGGCCTTTTTTATTTCCGTCAGAGGCGGCCGGCTGCCTTTAGGGACAAGTAGGCGTCTGCCAGGGTCGGGGCCAGGTCCGTGGGGGTTGCGTCTACGACTGTGACGCCATGGCGCATGAGTTGTTCCGCCGTGCGGTGGCGTTCCGTGTGGGCCTGGGCCGCGGCTGCGGCGTCGTACACGGCCTCTGCTGTGCCGCGCGACTTGGCCATCTGCTCTATGTGAGGGTCGGCCACCGATGCGAGGAGGACTGTGTGGCGCTGGGTGAGCCGGGAGAGTACGGGGAGCAGGCCTTCTTCGATGGGTGCTGCGTCGAGGCTGGTCAGCAGGACGATCAATGAGCTGCGGGTCGCGGTGCGAAGGGCCGTTGACGTCAGACCTCGGGCGTCCGTTTCGACGAGTTCCGGTTCGAGCGTGGCCAGGGCGTTGACGACAGAGGGGAGAACATCGCCCGCTGCTTTGCCCTGGATCAGGGCGCGTACGCGGCGGTCGTATGCCAGGAGGTCTACGCGGTCTCCCGCTCGGGAGGCCAGGGCCGCCAGGAGCAGGGCCGCGTCCATGGAGGCGTCGAGGCGCGGGGCGTCGCCGACGCGGCCGGCCGAGGTGCGGCCGGTGTCGAGGACGAGCAGGATGTGGCGGTCGCGTTCGGGGCGCCAGGTGCGGATCGCGACATTGGACTGGCGGGCGGTGGCGCGCCAGTCGATGGAGCGGGTGTCGTCGCCGGGGACGTAGTCGCGGAGGCTGTCGAATTCCGTGCCCTGACCTCGGGTCAGGACGCTGGTGCGGCCGTCGAGTTCGCGCAGGCGGGCCAGCTTGGAGGGGAGGTGCTTGCGGCTGGTGAAGGGCGGCAGGACCCGGAGTGTCCACGGGACCTTGTGGCTGCCCTGGCGGGTGAGGAGGCCCAGGGGGCCGTACGAGCGGATGGTGACGCGGTCCGCCCGGTGGTCGCCGCGGCGGGTCGGGCGCAGACGGGTCGTGAGGCGGCGGCGCTCGCCCGGAGGGATCGTCAGGCGGTGGCGGGATGCCTCGATCTCGGTGCCGGGCTGCCAGCTGCTCGGGGGCCAGGCGTCGCGGATCTGGGCGCGCAGGGGGCGGCCGGAGGGGTTGGTGACGGTCAGTTCGACGTCGGCGGTTTCGCCGAGGCGTACGGAGGTGGCGCCCGCGCGGGTCAGGCCGAGGCGGCGTACGGGAGCGGCGAGGGCGAAGTCGCAGGCGCAGGCCAGGGCCAGCGGGGCGTTCACGGCGAGGATGCCTGTCCAGCTGGGGTCCCAGATGCCTACGGGGAGGCTGCCGAGGGCCGCCAGGAGGGCTGCGCGGCCGGTGAGGGCCATCAGCGGGGGACCTGGACGTGGGCGAGGATCGCGTTGATGACGGAGTCGGCCGTCACGCCCTCCATCTCGGCCTCCGGGCGGAGTTGGACGCGGTGGCGGAGGGTGGGCAGGGCGAGGGCCTTCACGTCGTCGGGGATGACGTAGTCGCGGCCCGTCAGCCAGGCCCAGGCGCGGGCCGTGGAGAGCAGGGCGGTCGCGCCGCGGGGGGAGGCGCCCAGGGTGAGGGACGGGGACTCGCGTGTGGCGCGGCAGATGTCCACCACGTAGGCGGTGATCTCGGGGGAGACGGAGGTCTTGGCGACCGCGGCGCGGGCCGCTTCCAGGTCGGCGGGGCCTGCCACGGGGCGGATGCCGGCGGCGTGGAGGTCGCGGGGGTTGAAGCCTTCCGCGTGGCGGGTGAGGACGTTGATCTCGTCCTCGCGGGAGGGGAGGGGGACGGTCAGCTTGAGGAGGAAACGATCCAGCTGGGCTTCGGGGAGCGGGTACGTGCCTTCGTACTCGACCGGGTTCTGGGTGGCCGCGACGAGGAAGGGCTCCGGGAGCGGGCGCGGGGTGCCGTCGACCGTGACCTGGCGTTCCTCCATCGCTTCGAGGAGGGAGGACTGGGTCTTGGGCGGGGTGCGGTTGATCTCGTCGGCGAGCAGGAGGTTGGTGAAGACCGGGCCCGGCTGGAACGAGAACTCGGTGGTGCGGGCGTCGTAGATGAGGGAGCCGGTGACGTCGCTCGGCATCAGGTCCGGGGTGAACTGGACGCGTTTGGTGTCGAGTTCGAGCGATGCGGCCAGGGCGCGGACCAGCAGGGTCTTCGCCACTCCGGGGACGCCTTCGAGGAGGACGTGGCCGCGGCAGAGGAGGGCCACGACGAGGCCCGTCACCGCGGGGTCCTGGCCGACCACGGCCTTGGAGATCTCGGTGCGCAGGGACTCCAGGGAGGAGCGGGCGCTGCCGGAGCTCGCGGAGTTCTCGGCGTTGTCAGTGGTCGGGTCCATCATGAAGTACGTACCTCTTTTTCGAGGGCGTCGAGTTGGTCGGCGAGGGTGATGAGGGCTGCGTCGTTGCCCGGGGGCGGGCCGAAGAGGAGGGGGTGCAGGTCCTGGCCGGGGGCGTGGAGCCTGGCGGACAGGGCGGGGAGCAGGGTCTCGGGGGCGTGGGCCTGGCCGGGGGATACGCCGATGAGGGGGGCGATGCGGGTGCGGGTGGCCGAGCGGAGGGCGGCCGATGCGCGGTCGCGGGCGTTGGCCTTGCGGTAGAGGCGGGCTCGGCCTTCGACGGTTTCGGAGGCGCGGATGGCCACGGGGAGGCGTTCGGGGACCAGCGGGCCGAGGCGGCGGGCGCGCCACAGGGCGGCGAGTGCGGCGGCGATGGTGAGTTGCAGGGTGCCCCAGAGCCAGCCGTCGGGGATCAGGTCGAAGAAGTCGCGGTCGGCTTCGTCGGTGGCGGCGTCGTCGGAGAGGGAGGGGAGGTACCAGACCAGGTGCGGACGGGAGCCGAGGAGTTGCAGGGCCAGTGAGGCGTTGCCCTGCTTGTCCAGGCGGTCGTTGAAGAGGATGTCGGGGGCGCCCAGTACGACGGTGTCGCCGCCTCCCCTGGCTGCCGGGAGGTGCAGGAGGCTGGGCAGGCCGTCGCTGAGGTAGCAGGCTTCGGCGTCCGGGGCGATGGTGTCGTAGCGGAGGCCGCCCACGTCGGCTGAGCCCGCGCGCTCGGCGGCGGGGAGGGAGCAGCGGGGGGAGAGCGTCGAGTCGAGGCTGGGGGTGGCGTCCGCGGTGACCCCGGGGGCGAGGGTGCTGACCGAGGGGGTGCCGGGGGCAAGGAGGACGGTGCGGCCACGGGAGTCCGCGGTGGCCGTGCGCAGGCGCTTCTGCTGGCGCTCCGTGAGGCGGTCGGGGGCGGTCACGAGGAGCGTCGTGTCCGGGCCTGCCGCGGCTCGGGCCTCTTCGGAGGTGGTGACCACGCGGGTGGATACGCCACGGTCGGCGAGGAGTTCGGCGACGGCGCGACTGCCGTGGGGGTCGGCGGAACGCGGGTCGAGCCGCCCGTGCTGGCCACCGGAACGGACGGCCGCGATGGCGATCGCGGCTGCCAGGAGGACGACGAGGGCGAGGAGGATGCCGCGGGTTCGGGTCCAGAGGTGGCGAGGGGTGGGGGCGGAGGACGTCGAGGGAGCGGGGGTGGTTGCTTCGGGGAGGGTGGCGGTGGACGTGGCCGCGCTGGTTCCGGGGAGGGTGGCGGTGGTTGTGGTCCCGTCGGCTCCGGGGAGGGCGGTGCTGGGCGTGCTGGCTCCGGGGGCGGTGGCGCTCGGCGTGCTGGCTCCGGGGGCGGTGGCGCTCGGTGTGCTGGACGTGCTGTCCGCTGCGGGGGCAAGCGAGGGGGCGGATTCTGTGCCGGTGCCGGTGCTGGACTTGGGTCCGGCCTTGGGCTCTGCCTCTGCCTCGGATTGGGGGGCTGCTTCGGTTGCTGGGGTGGCCTTGTGGGGCGGCTCGTTTTCGCCTCTGTCCTGGGGGGCCGTCAATTGGGGGCTCCCTGGGGGGTGGTGCTCAGTGTTGGTTTGGTCTGGGTCAGGGCGTCGTCCAGGGTGGCCAGCTGGTGGTAGGTCTGGGAGGTGGCCGTGCGGCCGCCGTAGGTGATGGCGTCGAATGACCTTGCTGCCGTGTGGAGTTCGGCGGTGTGGGCCGGGAGGGTGCGGGAGGCTTCCGCCGCTGCTTCGTCCGCCGTGCGGCCGGGGCGGGGGTCCAGGAGGGCGCGTTCCTCCAGGGAGCGGACCACGGCGCGCATGCGCTCCTGGACGGCCTGGTTCCAGTGGCCCGCGGCGGCGTGGGCCTCGGCGGCGGCACGGTGTTCCGCGGCCGTGCGCGGGCGGTCGTCGAAGAGGGCCGGGGCCGACGCGGGGGCGCGGTGCGGGGTGCCGAGGCGCCACCACAGCAGCGCGACGAGGGCCAGCACGGCGACGACGATGACCAGGAGGCCGAGGCCGCCGCCCGGGGTTGCCCCCGAGGCGGCGGTGAACAGGTCGTCGACCCAGTCCCAGAAGCGGTTCAGGGCGCGCTGCAGGAGGCTGGGGTCGTTCTCGTGGTACGGCGGCTTGGACAGTTCGCGTTCGGCGGCCTCTCGTGCGGGGTCGCGCGGGATCGTCACCGGTGGGGTGTCGTCGCCGGTGCGTCGTACGAGTGGTGCGATTGCTCTTGAACCGTGCAGGACTGCCCCCGTCACCGCATCAGCTCCCGGGAGTTCCGGGGGCGCTTCCGGGGGCGTTGGAGCCGCCGGTGCCCTGGAGGCCCGCCGCGCGCGCCAGTTCGAGGTCGAGGGCTTCGCGCCGGATCCGCTGGTCGACGTACAGGAGCACGGTGACACCTGCGGTGATCGGGAACGTGAGCATCGAGCCGATGACCGAGCCGACGCCGCTGACGATCAGGAAGGTCCAGCCGAGGTCGCCGGTGCCGCTGTCGAGGAAGCCTGAGACGCCGTCGCCGCTCAGGGCGCCCGCGATGAGGGTGAAGGGGATGACGATGATCGACGCCACTACGTTGGCGATGACCGCGGCGAGCAGCTGGATGCCGAACACGCGCCACCAGGAGCCGCGGACCAGCTTCGCGGAGCGGGTCATCGACTTCTTCACGCCCTGCTTCTCCAGCATCAGGGCGGGCGAGGCGAGCGAGAAGCGGACGAGCAGCCAGATGGCGACGACCCCGGCGGCGAATCCGCCGAGCACGGCGAGGCTGATGCCCGCCTCGGACGACCCGGCCACCGCGACGAGTACGCCGGGCAGGGTGCCGGCGGCGACGATCGCGGCGCCGATGAGCGGGAGCAGCAGCGTCAGGCCGAACAGTCTCGGCAGCTGCGGCTTGGCGTCCTGCCAGGCCTCGGCCGTGGTGACCGGCTTGCCGAGCACCGCGCGGCTGGTGACCGTGGTGAGCAGGGCGGTGGCGACGATCGTGCCGAGCAGGGTGATCACCAGAATCACGCCGGAGCTCAGCAGGGTGTCGCCGAGGGCGCGGGTCAGTTCGCCGACGGTCGCGCTCGGATCGTCGAGGGCTTCCGTGCTCGCGCTGTCGTCGAGGACGAGCCCTTGGAGCAGGATGACGACGATCTCCGTGAACACGGCGACGGCCAGGGAGATGCCGAGCACCGTGCGCCAGTACGTACGCATCGTGGAGACCGCGCCGTCCAGGATCTCGCCGACGCCGAGCGGCCGCAGCGGGATGACGCCGGGCTTGGCGGCGGGCGGCGGGCCCTGCCACGCGCCCCAGCCGGGGTAGCCGCCGGGGCCGCCTGAGCCGGGACCTGAGCCGGGACCGGGGCCGCCGGGGCGTCCGCCCCAGCCGCCCCCCTGCGGAGGCGGCGGAGGCGGGGTCTGGCCGGCCGGTGGCGGGCTCGGGGCGGACCACTGGGCGGGCGGCGGCTGCTCCTTGGACCACTTCGAGGGCGGGCCTTCGGGCTTGGCCGCGGGCTCGGCGGGTTCGCCCTTGCCCGAGTCCTGTCCGTCGGAGGGGGCAGATCCGGGCGAAGCCCAGCCCGGAGTGTCGTTCATCGTCGCTCCTTCACGGTGCCCGTCCGCGGTCGCGGCGGCCGGTTGGCAGCCATCGTGCCACGGCACACCCTTGCGGTGACCGGGCAGCGTATGGGCTGGACACCTTCAATTGTCCGACAGGTACGGGGCAGACTGGGCGGATGGCTGATCAGTTTGCGCAATCAGGCGAGGACGTACGGCCCACCGAAACCCCGATGAGTTCAGCGCACGCGATGAAAGAGGCGACCTCGGCGATCCCCGCGATCCGCTGGGCCGAGCCGCCGGAGGGCCCCGTACTGGTCCTCCTCGACCAGACCAGACTGCCCGGCGAAGAGACGGAGCTGGTCTGCACGGACGCGCCCGCCCTGGTGCAGGCGATCCGCACGCTGGCGGTGCGCGGGGCGCCGCTGCTCGGCATCGCCGGTGCCTACGGAGTGGCGCTGGCCGCCGCCCGCGGCTTCGACGTGGAAGAGGCGGCGGTCGCGATCGCGGGGGCCAGGCCCACCGCGGTCAACCTCGGCCACGGCGTGCGCAGGGCCCTGGCGGCGTACCGCTCGGCGGTCGTGGGCGGGGCCGACCGGGAGGCGGCCGGGGCCGCGGCGCTCGCGGCCGCGCGTGCGCTGCACCGGGAGGACGCCGAGGCCAGCGCGCAGATGGCGGTGCACGGCCTCGCCCTGCTCGACGAGATGCTGCCGGGCGGCGGCCACCGCATCCTGACCCACTGCAACACCGGGGCGCTGGTCTCCGGAGGCGAGGGGACGGCGTTCGCGGTGGCCCTCGCCGCGCACCGGGCGGGGCGTCTTCGCAGGCTGTGGGTGGACGAGACGCGTCCCTTGCTGCAGGGTTCGAGGCTGACCGCGTATGAGGCGGCGCGGGCCGAAATGGCGTACACCTTGCTTACGGACAACGCGGCGGGATCGCTGTTCGCGGCGGGTGAGGTGGATGCCGTGCTGATCGGTGCCGACCGCATCGCGGCCGACGGTTCGGTGGCCAACAAGGTGGGGAGCTATCCGCTCGCGGTGCTCGCCCGCTACCACCACGTTCCGTTCATCGTGGTGGCGCCGGTCACGACCGTGGACCCGGACACCCCGGACGGAGCGTCCATCGAGGTGGAGCAGCGGGCGGGTCAGGAAGTGACGGAGGTCACGGCGCAGTATGTGCCGGTGGCCGGATTCGAAGCGGGAGGCGGGATCGCGGTGGCACCTCTGGGGACCCAGGCGTACAACCCCGCGTTCGATGTGACGCCGCCGGAACTGGTGACGGCCATCGTCACCGAGGAGGGTGTCGTGTCGCCCGTGACAGCAGGGGGCCTTGGCGAGCTGTGTGCCAGGTCACGCCAGGTATCGATGAGCTAATGGGATGATGTCAGGCATGAAGGGACGAGTCCTTGTCGTCGACGACGACACCGCACTGGCCGAGATGCTCGGGATTGTGCTGCGTGGTGAAGGTTTTGAGCCGTCGTTCGTAGCTGATGGCGACAAGGCGCTGGCCGCTTTCCGGGAGGCAAAGCCGGATCTTGTACTGCTTGATTTGATGCTGCCGGGCCGCGACGGCATCGAGGTGTGCCGCCTGATCAGGGCGGAGTCCGGGGTGCCGATCGTCATGCTCACGGCCAAGAGCGACACCGTGGACGTGGTGGTCGGTCTTGAGTCGGGTGCCGACGACTACATCGTGAAGCCCTTCAAGCCGAAGGAGCTCGTGGCCCGCATCAGGGCGCGGCTGCGGAGGTCCGAGGAGCCCGCGCCGGAGCAGCTCGCCATCGGTGACCTGGTCATCGACGTGGCGGGGCACTCCGTGAAGCGGGAGGGCCAGTCGATCGCGCTGACGCCCCTGGAGTTCGATCTCCTGGTGGCGCTGGCCCGCAAGCCATGGCAGGTGTTCACGCGTGAGGTGCTGCTCGAGCAGGTCTGGGGCTATCGCCACGCGGCCGACACCCGGCTGGTGAACGTGCATGTCCAGCGGTTGCGCTCGAAGGTCGAGAAGGACCCCGAGCGCCCGGAGATCGTGGTGACCGTCCGTGGTGTCGGCTACAAGGCCGGACCGAGCTGACATGTCCCGGGACAGTTCCCCCGTACCGCCCGGGGCTCCGGGTGGCCGCTCGGGGCGGACTGGCGGACCGGGACGGCGCGGCTCCACGTTCGGGCGGCTGCTCGACGGCGGTCTGCTGTTGCAGGGCGGGGTTCAGGGCAGCCCCGTCCTGCGGCTCTTCGCGCGCTGGGTGCGGCGGCCGCTGCTGCCCGCGCTGCGGCTGTGGCGGCGCAACATCCAGCTGAAGGTCGTCGCCACGACACTGCTCATGTCGCTCGGCGTGGTCCTGATGCTGGGTTTCGCCGTCCTGAGCTCCGTGAACAACGGCCTGCTCAAGGCCAAGGTGAAGGCTTCGCAGAGTCAGGCCGACGGTGGCTTCAGGGCCGCGCAGGACGAGGCGAACTCCGCCCGGCCGCGCTCCGGGCAGGAGAGCGGCAGCGGCACGTCGGACGGCGGGACGACGCCGCCGATCGCCGTATGGATGTCCGATCTGGTGGAGCAGCTCTCCAGCGGCGGGCAGAGCGCGTTCAACGTGGTGACGCTGAGTCCGTCGTCGACGCGCGACGCCAGTGTGCGCGGGCCGCGTGCCTCCGGGGGCGTGGACCCGATCCAGAGCGTGCCCGAGGCGCTGCGCGACAGCGTCGACAAGGGCACCAGGGCCTATCAGAGCAATACCCGCATCGTCTTCAACGACGGCCGTGAAGCCCAGCCCGGCCTCGTCATCGGCAAGCGTCTGAACGACCCGGACGGCAAGCCCTACCAGCTGTACTACCTCTTCCCGCTGACACAGGAGGAGGAGTCGCTCGGCGTCGTCAGGACGACCCTCGCCACCGCGGGCCTGTTCGTCGTGGTGCTGCTCGGCGCCATCGCCTGGCTGGTGGTGCGCCAGGTGGTCACGCCGGTACGGATGGCCGCGGGCATCGCCGAGCGGCTGTCCGCCGGGCGCCTTCAGGAACGTATGAAGGTCACCGGAGAGGACGACATCGCGCGGCTCGGCGAGGCCTTCAACAAGATGGCGCAGAACCTCCAGCTGAAGATCCAGCAGCTGGAGCAGCTCTCGCGGATGCAGCGGCGGTTCGTCTCGGACGTCTCGCACGAGCTGCGTACGCCGCTGACGACCGTACGGATGGCCGCCGATGTCATCCATGACGCGCGCGTGGACTTCGATCCGGTGACGGCGCGGTCCGCCGAGCTGCTCGCCGATCAGCTCGACCGGTTCGAGACGCTGCTCGCGGACCTCCTGGAGATCAGCAGGTTCGACGCGGGCGCGGCGGCTCTGGAGGCCGAGCCGATAGACCTGCGTGAGGTCGTACGACGGGTCGTGGGCGGCGCGGAACCGCTCGCGGAGCGCAAGGGGACGCACGTCCGGATCGTCGGGGACCAGCAGCCCGTGGTCGCCGAGGCCGATGCCCGCAGGGTGGAGCGCGTCCTGCGCAACCTCGTGGTCAACGCCGTGGAGCACGGCGAGGGCCGGGACGTCGTGGTGCGGCTCGCGGCGGCGGGCGGCGCGGTCGCGGTCGCGGTGCGGGACTACGGAGTGGGCCTCAAGCCCGGCGAGGCGACCCGCGTGTTCAGCCGCTTCTGGCGGGCCGACCCGGCACGCGCGCGTACCACCGGTGGTACGGGTCTGGGGCTCTCCATCGCCCTGGAGGACGCACGGCTGCACGGCGGCTGGCTGCAGGCGTGGGGTGAGCCGGGCGGCGGTTCGCAGTTCCGTCTGACGCTGCCGCGCACGGCGGACGAGCCGCTGCGGGGTTCGCCGATACCGCTGGAGCCCGACGATTCGCGGCGCCACCGCGGCCTCAACGACGCCGGTCTGCCGCTGGGCGGCACGAACAAGCTCGCCACGGTGCCCGCGCAGCAGTCGGCGGCGGAGCGGGTGCCGCCGCCGGTGCCCGCGAGGGCGCCGATCGCGCCGCGGCTCGCGCAGGCGTCGGCGACGGCTGACCCGACCGCGTTGCCGGGGAACGGGTCGCGGGTCGTGCCGCGGCGGCCGCTGGACGATGCTCTGCCGCGGGGCGAGGAGGCGGGGGAGTCCGGGTCCGGGCGCCCTCCGTCCGAGGGGCCTGCATCCGAGGCGCCCGCGTCCGAGGGGCCTTCGTCCTCGTCCGAGGTGGCCCTGAGAGCCGGTGAGCCGTCGACGGAAACCGATCCCGTCAGGGAAGCGGAAACGGATCCCGCCAGGGAAGGGGAGGCCTCTCGTGGGCGCTGACCACGATCGCCGCGCTCATGCTCAGGCTTCCGCGTACCGGCGCCACCGGCGTTCGCTGCGGGCCGGGCTGCTGTTCGGCTGCTGCGGGGTGCTGCTCGCGGGCTGCGCCTCGATGCCCGACAGCGGCAACCTCAAGGCCGTAGACGCCTCCCAGCGGCCGGACTCGCAGTCGCAGGTGCGGGTCTACGCGATGCCGCCTGCCGACGACGCGGGCCCCAATGAGATCGTCCAGGGCTTTCTTGAGGCGCTGACCAGCGACGATCCCGAGTTCGCGATGGCGCGCAAGTATCTGACCAAGGAAGCGTCCAAGACCTGGGACCCCAGTGTGCGGACGACGGTGCTCGAAAACGGACCCACTACGGAGTCGGGCAGTGTCGGGGACGACGGCGGCAGCGGCCGTTCGTTCCCGCTGACCGGGCGCAAGGTCGCCACGGTCGACAAGGAGCACGCGTACCAGCTCGACGACTCCTCCTACAACCAGGTCGTTCACCTCGCCCAGCGGGACGGGCCCAACGGCAAGGAGTGGCGGATCGACCGGGTGCCGCCGGGGGTCGTGCTCGGGCAGTCCGACTTCCAGCGGATCTACTGGTCCGTCAACAAGTACTACTTCGCGACGCGTTCGGCCGGCTCCTCCGACGGTGCGACCGGTGGCGGCCAGCAAGGGCTCGTCGCCGACCCCGTCTACATACGGCAGCGAATAGACCCCGTGACGGAGACCGTCAAGGCGCTGCTCGACGGTCCCACGACGTGGCTCAAGCAGGTCGTGGGCACCCGCTTCCCGACGGGCACCAAGCTCAAGGCGGGCACCAAGACGCTGGCGCCCGACGAACAGGGCAAGCTGACGGTGCCGCTGAACGCGAAGGCCGATACGGCGGACCAGGAGCGGTGCACCGAGATGGCCGCGCAGATGCTCTTCACGCTCCAGGACCTGACGTCGTCCGGCGTCGAGGAGGTGGAGTTGCAGCGCCGCAACGGTTCGCAGCTGTGTGTCCTGAGCAAGGAGCGGGCCGAGTCCGTCGCCTCGCGCCGCACCGCGGACCGCCCCGGCTACCAGTACTTCATCGACGACAAGCAGCGCCTGGTGCGGATGCCTGCCAGGCTGGGCGGCAAGCCCAGTACGGATCCCGTGCAGGGGAAACTGGGCAGCGGCGAGCAGCCGCTGCGCTCCGCGGCCGTCTCCCGTGACGAGGAGCGGGCTGCCGGGGTGTCGCTCGACGGGCGCTCGCTCTACATGGGGTCGCTGGTCTCCGAGGCGCCGCTCGGCAAGCCCGAGGTGCGCAGCAAGGCCAAGTCGGAGGAGGACGGTCTCTCCACGCCCAGTTGGGACGGCCGCGGCGACCTCTGGGTGGCCGACCGCGACCCGAAGCGGCCGCGGCTGCTCTGGCTGGACCAGGGTGCGGGAGAGCCGCTGCCGGTGGAGATCGCGAACCTCGACGGACGGATCGAGGCGGTGCGGGTGTCGGCCGACGGCGTGCGGATCGCGCTCCTCGTGAAGAAGGACGGCAAGACGTCCCTGAAGATCGGCCGCGTCGAGCGGACGGGCGCCAAGGGCGAGCAGCCGTCCATCTCGGTGGTCGAACTGCGCCCGGCCGCACCGCAGATGGAGGAGGTCACCGCCATGTCATGGGCGGGCGGCAGCCGCCTCGTGGTGGTCGGACGCGAGTCCGGCGGCGTGCAGCAGATGCGGTACGTCCAGTGCGACGGCTCGATGCCGGTGAGCGCGACGCTGCCCGGCCTCACCGGCGTGAAGGAGATCGCGGCCTCGGAGGACGAGCGGCAGCCGCTGGTGGCGCACTCGGACGACGGGATCGTGCGGCTGCCGACGGGTGCGCAGTGGCAGACGGTGGTCAAGGAGGGGTCGGCGCCGGTCTATCCGGGCTGACGGTTCTCTTCGGTCGTCCGGGCCGGCGCGCTCTCCCTCGGTTGACGCGCTCTCTCCTGGCCGGCGTGTCCTCTCCGGGCCGAGGTGCCCGCGTCAACGTGCTGCCCGCGCGGTGGAGTTGTCCACAGGGGGTTTTCCACAGGGGTGGCAGGGTCGCGCGCGTCTTGGCACAGTGGTGGGCATGCCGGGGTGGTGGCAGGACCTCACCGATCTGGTGCTGCCGGCCGAGTGCGGAGGCTGCGGCAGGCCTCGTACGGCGCTCTGCGCTCAGTGCGGCGACGCCCTGTGCGGTGTGGCGCCGCGCCGGGTGCGGCCCGATCCCCGGCCGGGCGGGCTGCCGGTGGTGCACGCGGCGGCTCCCTACGAGAACGCGGTGCGGGCGATGCTGCTCGCGCACAAGGAGCGGGGCGCTCTGGGGCTCGCGGGGCCGCTGGGCGCGGCGCTGGCCGGGGCGGTGCGTGCGGGGCTGCGGGAGGACGGGACTTCGGCGGGCGCACGCGGTGAAGGCGCGGGAGGTGTGGACGCTGCGGGAGGTGGTGACGCTGAGGTACTGCTCGTGCCCGTGCCGTCGGCGCGGCGGGCCGTGCGGGCGCGTGGGCACGATCCCGTACGGCGGATCGCGCTGGCCGCGGCGGGTGAGCTGCGGCGGGGCGGGACGCGGGCCAGGGTGCTCTGCGTGCTGCGCCAGCGGCGTGCCGTGGCCGATCAGTCGGGGCTCAACTCCCGGCAGCGGCAAGCGAATCTGCGGGGTGCGCTGGAGGTCACCGCGGGTGGCGGGCGGCTGCTTGCCGGTGGTGGCCGGGTCGTGATCGTGGACGACCTGATGACCACGGGCGCGTCCCTTGCCGAGGCGGCCCGCGCAATGCGTGGAGTGCACACGGAAAGCAAAGGGGGAGTCGCGGTGGTAACAGCCCGTGAAATTACGTGCGAGAACACGATCACTGCGGCTGTTGTCTCCTCCTCGCCACATTCTTTCGGAATAAACCGGAACTGACAGGGAACTTGCATCGTTGCAGGTAGTGAGAGGGTCAATACACCTGAATGGAGGTATGCAGCGGTAGAGGGTGACGCCATCCGTCCGAGCGAGATATCTTCAGTTGTGAGGAATGGTGGACGCCGTCCCTCGCATATCGGAATGCCGGTCGCCGGGTTTTTCTGCAAACAACCGGGCCGGTCGGGGTGGAGATCTTGTTCGCGGGGGAGGAGGAGGTGGAAGTCACCGAGTCCGAGGCTTCGGGAGTCACCGGAGCCTGGTGCAAAAGGGAGATGCTCCGCCGCCGAAGCGGGGCGATCCGGGAACGGAGTTCTGCGTGGACATCGTCGTCAAGGGCCGCAAGACCGAGGTGCCCGAGCGGTTCCGCAAGCACGTGGCCGAGAAGCTGAACCTGGAGAAGATCCAGAAGCTCGACGGCAAGGTGATCAGCCTCGACGTCGAGGTGTCCAAGGAAACCAACCCGCGTCAGGCGGACCGCTGCGACCGCGTGGAGATCACGCTCCGCGGGCGTGGACCCGTGATCCGCGCGGAGGCCTCGGCAGCCGATCCGTACGGCGCGCTCGACCTTGCCACGGCCAAGCTCGACGCACGGCTGCGCAAGCAGCACGAGAAGCGCCACAACCGGCGCGGCACCGGCAGGCTCAGCGCCGCCGAAGTTGCCGAGCGGGTGCCGGACGCGGCGACTCTCAACGGCGACGGCACCCTCGCACGTGACGAAGAGCCGGACGGCGTGCCCGTCAAGAGGATCGGCTCACTGGAGATCCAGGGCGAAGGCCCGCTCGTGGTCCGCGAGAAGACCCACGTGGCGGCCCCGATGTCACTGGACCAGGCGCTCTACGAGATGGAACTCGTCGGGCACGACTTCTACTTGTTCGTCGACTCGGAGTCGAAGGAACCGAGTGTCGTCTACCGGCGACACGCTTACGACTACGGCGTCATCCGCCTCAACACCGACCCGATGGTCGCGCGGCCCGAGTCGGGCGGCGGGGGCGGTGCGCTCGGCGGCTGACTCCGGTCGGCCGAGGGATGAGACGGTGCCCCTGGAGCGCGTGTGCGCCCCCAGGGGCACCATCGTGCGACCCCTGCGCGCAACGCGCGGCCGTCCGGGCATGAAATCATGGGCGGAGCCGGCCAACCGGTGTGCTGCTGCCCCGGGTTGGCGGCAGTCGACGCACAACGGGGCCATGGCCTTCAGGGGGAGGAACGATGGCGGACAGCTTCGGACCGATGCGGGATGAGGATGCCCACGACGGCATCGGCATCGGCACGGATGCGGGCGCGTCCCGCAAGGAGCCCATCCGGGTCCTTGTGGTGGACGACCACGCGCTCTTCCGCCGGGGCCTTGAGATCGTCCTCGCCGCCGAGGAGGACATCCAGGTGGTCGGCGAGGCGGGCGACGGCGCCGAGGCGGTGGACAAGGCCGCCGACCTGCTGCCGGACATCATCCTCATGGATGTGCGCATGCCCAAGCGCGGCGGCATCGAGGCGTGCACCTCCATCAAGGAGGTCGCGCCGAGCGCCAAGATCATCATGTTGACGATCAGCGACGAGGAAGCCGACCTCTACGACGCGATCAAGGCGGGCGCCACCGGATATCTCCTCAAGGAGATCTCCACGGACGAGGTGGCCACGGCGATTCGCGCGGTGGCCGACGGGCAGTCGCAGATCAGTCCGTCCATGGCGTCGAAACTGCTCACCGAGTTCAAGTCGATGATCCAGCGCACCGACGAGCGCAGGCTGGTGCCCGCGCCGCGGCTGACCGACCGCGAACTGGAAGTGCTCAAGCTGGTGGCCACGGGAATGAACAACCGCGACATCGCGAAGGAGTTGTTCATCTCCGAGAACACCGTGAAGAACCACGTGCGCAACATCCTGGAGAAGCTTCAGCTGCACTCCAGGATGGAGGCCGTCGTCTACGCGATGCGGGAGAAGATCCTCGAAATCAGGTGAGGCCCGGCCGCGCCCTCGGCCGGCGGGACGTCAGCCGAGGGCGCGGACCAGGTCGGCGGTCAGCTCGGGACGGTCCACCCGCTCCACCCTTACGGAATCGCAGCCGACCCAGGACGCCGCCTCCAGGAGCGCCTGCGCCACGGCGGGCACGGCCTTGGCGCCGTCGAGCGACACCTGCTTGGCGACCAGCGTGCTGCCCTCGCGGGCGGGGTCCACGCGGCCGACCAGGTGGCCCCCGGCGAGGACCGGCATCGCGAAATAGCCGTGGATCCGCTTGGGCTTGGGGACGTACGCCTCCAGGCGGTGGGTGAAGCCGAAGATCCGCTCCGTGCGGGCCCGCTCCCAGATCAGGGAGTCGAAGGGCGAGAGGAGCGTCGTGCGGTGGCGGCCGCGCGGGGCCGTCTCCAGGGCCGCGGGGTCGGCCCAGGCGGGCTTGTCCCAGCCCTGCACCGTCACAGGGACCAGGCCCGATTCCGCGACCACGGCGTCGAACTGCTCGCCCTTGAGGCGGTGATAGTCCGCGATGTCCGCGCGGGTGCCCACCCCGAGGGACTGCCCGGCCAGGCGGACCAGGCGGCGCAGGCACTCCGCGTCGTCCAGGTCGTCATGGAGCAGCGTGTCCGGGATCGCGCGCTCCGCGAGGTCGTACACCCGCTTCCAGCTGCGGCGCTCGGTGCAGACCACCTCGCCGTACATCAGAGCGCGCTCGACGGCGACCTTCGCGTCCGACCAGTCCCACCACTCGCCCTTGTTCTTCGCGCCGCCCAGCTCCGTGGCGGTGAGGGGGCCTTCGGTGGTGAGCTGCTTGATGACCGTGTCGTACGCCCCGTCGGGCAGGTCGTGGTGCCAGTGCGGGCGGGTGCGGTAGGCGCGGCGGCGGAAGGCGAAGTGCGGCCACTCCTCGATGGGCAGGATGCACGCGGCATGCGACCAGTACTCGAAGGCGTGCGGCCGGGCGGGGCCGCTGCCCGCCGACGCGCCGTCCCAGTACGCCGCCTCGACCCTGTCGCGGCCGACGGCGCCGAGACGGGCGTACGGAATGAGCTCGTGGGAGCGGGCGAGGACCGAGATCGTGTCGAGCTGGACCGCGCCGAGATGCCGCAGCACGCCCCGCACACCCGACCTGCGGTCCGGGGCGCCGATGAATCCCTGGGCGCGGAGCGCTATACGGCGGGCCTCGTCGGCGGAGAGGTCGATGGCGGGGCGCGGCAGGCTCGTCATGCCGGAAACCATAAAGGGCGGCACTGACAAAGCTCCCGGCCTGCGCCGATGGGCCCTGCCTCAGCCCTTGGCCGGGTCCATGGCCGATTTCCCGGCCGCTTCCCTTACTGCTTTCCTGGCCGGCAGATACGGCTGGGCCGAGGGCATGCCGAGGTCGCTCGGCAGCAGGGCGCCCACCCAGCAGTCACGGAGCGTGGTCTTGTTCAGGAGCGCGCCGCGCAGGGTGCCCTCGACGACGAAGCCCGTCTTCTCCGCCACCGCGCGCGAGCCCGTGTTGCCGACCTCGGCGCGCCACTCCAGGCGGGTGCAGCCCAGATCGGTGAAGGCCCACCGGGCCAGTTCCAGGACGATCTCCGTCATATAGCCGCTGCCGCGGTACTCCTTCGCGGTCCAGAAGCCGACCTCCCAGGCGCCCGAGCGCGGGTGGTGCAGGCTGGCGGCGGCGACCAGCGGCCCGCCGCCCCGCGGCCGTACGGCGAACGTGTACTCCGTGTCGTGGCGCCAGCCGTCCGGCACCATCCGCGTCACGAAGCCCGCCGCGTCCGAGTGCGCGTAGGGCGAGGGGACCGTGGTCCAGCGCTGGATGTCGGCGTCCTGGCACGCTTCGTACGTCTCGTCGGTGTCGGCGGGAGTGAAGGTGCGCAGGATCAGGCGTTCGGTGGTGAGGGTGACTGGCTCCATCCGGTGATTCTGCGGGGGCCGGGGACCAGGGGCCAGTGCTTTTCGCCGACCTTTGACCCGCATTTCGCCCAGCGCTGATCGGCACAACCCGGCACCTTCCAGGCCCCCCGTCCGTTGACGTATCGGCAGACCTCCCGGCGCGGCCCGCTCCTCGCTTACGATGGCCGTTGCCCTATGAGTAAACCGACCATGCCAGGCCCGACCGGCAAGGAGACCAACCCCCGTGTCCGTCCTCTCGAAGATCATGCGTGCAGGCGAAGGCAAGATCCTGCGCAAGCTGCACCGCATCGCGGACCAGGTCAACTCCATCGAAGAGGACTTCGTCAGCCTCTCCGACGCCGAGCTGCGCGCGCTGACCGAGGAGTACAAGGAGCGTTACGCCGAAGGCGAGACCCTTGACGACCTCCTCCCCGAAGCCTTTGCCACCGTGCGCGAGGCCGCCAAGCGCGTCCTCGGCCAGCGGCACTACGACGTCCAGATGATGGGCGGCGCCGCGCTGCACCTCGGATATGTGGCCGAGATGAAGACCGGTGAGGGCAAGACGCTCGTCGGCACCCTCCCCGCGTACCTCAACGCCCTGTCGGGCAAGGGCGTGCACCTCATCACGGTCAACGACTACCTGGCCGAGCGCGACTCCGAGATGATGGGCCGCGTCCACAAGTTCCTGGGTCTGTCCGTCGGCTGCATCATCGCCAACATGACGCCGGCCCAGCGCCGTGAGCAGTACGCGAGCGACATCACGTACGGCACGAACAACGAATTCGGCTTCGACTACCTCCGCGACAACATGGCGTGGTCGAAGGACGAACTGGTCCAGCGCGGCCACAACTTCGCGATCGTCGACGAGGTCGACTCGATCCTCGTGGACGAGGCCCGTACGCCGCTGATCATCTCCGGCCCCGCCGACCAGGCCACCAAGTGGTACGGCGACTTCGCCAAGTTGGTCACCCGCCTCACCAAGGGCGAGCCCGGCAACCAGCTCAAGGGCATCGAGGAGACCGGCGACTACGAGGTCGACGAGAAGAAGCGCACCGTCGCCATCCACGAGTCCGGCGTCGGCAAGGTCGAGGACTGGCTCGGCATCGACAACCTGTACGAGTCGGTGAACACCCCGCTCGTGGGTTATCTGAACAACGCCATCAAGGCCAAGGAGCTCTTCAAGAACGACAAGGACTACGTCGTCATCGACGGCGAAGTCATGATCGTCGACGAGCACACCGGCCGTATCCTCGCGGGCCGCCGCTACAACGAGGGCATGCACCAGGCGATCGAGGCGAAGGAAGGGGTGGACATCAAGGACGAGAACCAGACCCTGGCCACGATCACCCTTCAGAACTTCTTCCGCCTCTACAAGCGTCACGACCACCAGGGCAAGGAAACCCCCGGCCTCTGCGGCATGACCGGTACGGCCATGACCGAGGCCGCCGAGTTCCACCAGATCTACAAGCTGGGCGTCGTGCCGATCCCGACGAACCGGCCCATGGTCCGCGCCGACCAGTCGGACCTGATCTACCGCACCGAGGTCGCGAAGTTCGCCGCCGTCGTCGACGACATCGCCGAGAAGCACGAGCAGGGCCAGCCGATCCTGGTCGGCACGACCTCCGTGGAGAAGTCGGAGTACCTCTCCCAGCAGCTCTCCAAGCGCGGCGTCCAGCACGAAGTGCTCAACGCCAAGCAGCACGACCGTGAGGCGCCGATCATCGCCCAGGCCGGCCGCAAGGGCGCCGTCACCGTCGCCACGAACATGGCCGGACGAGGCACGGACATCAAGCTCGGCGGCAACCCCGACGACCTCGCCGAGGCGGAGCTGCGCCAGCGCGGCCTCGACCCCGTCGAGCACGTCGAGGAGTGGGCCGCCGCGCTGCCCGCCGCCATGGAGAAGGCCGAGCGTGCCGTGAAGGCGGAGTTCGAGGAGGTCAAGGACCTGGGCGGTCTTTACGTCCTCGGTACCGAGCGCCACGAGTCGCGCCGCATCGACAACCAGCTGCGCGGTCGTTCCGGCCGTCAGGGCGACCCCGGCGAGTCCCGCTTCTACCTCTCGCTCGGCGACGACCTCATGCGTCTCTTCAAGGCGCAGATGGTCGAGCGCGTGATGGCCATGGCGAACGTCCCGGACGACGTGCCGATCGAGAACAAGATGGTGACGCGCGCGATCGCGTCCGCCCAGTCGCAGGTCGAGCAGCAGAACTTCGAGACCCGTAAGAACGTCCTGAAGTACGACGAGGTCCTCAACCGCCAGCGCGAGGTCATCTACGGCGAGCGTCGCCGCGTCCTGGAGGGCGAGAACCTCCAGGAGCAGGTCACGCACTTCATGGACGACACGATCGAGGCGTACATCGCGGCGGAGACCGCCGAGGGCTTCGCCGAGGAGTGGGACCTGGACCGGCTGTGGGGCGCCTTCAAGCAGCTCTACCCGGTGAAGGTCACCGTCGAGGAGCTGGAGGAGGACGCGGGTGACCGCGCGGGTCTGACCGCCGAGTTCATCTCCGACTCCATCAAGGACGACATCCACCAGCAGTACGAGACGCGCGAGGAGCAGCTCGGCTCCGAGATCATGCGTGAGCTGGAGCGGCGCGTCGTCCTCTCGGTCCTCGACCGCAAGTGGCGTGAGCACCTCTACGAGATGGACTATCTCCAGGAGGGCATCGGCCTGCGGGCCATGGCGCAGAAGGACCCGCTGGTCGAGTACCAGCGCGAGGGCTTCGACATGTTCAACGCCATGATGGACGGCATCAAGGAAGAGTCCGTCGGCTACCTGTTCAACCTGGAGGTCCAGGTCGAGCAGCAGGTCGAGGAGGTTCCGGTGTCGGACACGGCTTCGCTGGAGAAGAAGGACGCCGTTCCCGCCGGTGGCGGCCGTCCCGAGATCCGCGCCAAGGGGCTCGACGCCCCGCAGCGGCCCGACCGTCTCCACTTCCAGGCGCCGAACGCCGAGGGCGGGGTCGACGAGGGTGACTTCGAGACCGAGGACGCGGGTGTGCGGTCCGAGTCCGACGGGATGACGCGGGCGGAGCGGCGCAAGGCCCAGAAGGGCGGGCGTCGCCGCAAGAAGTAGTCGCGGGACGTTTCAGCTGATCGCGTGGGGCCGGGCACCTGGAGGTGCCCGGCCCCACGCGTTGCCCTCCGGCGCTGTCAGGGTGCCGGGGTGCCCACCTCCACCGCCGTGCAGCGCCATCTCGCGTCCTCGCCCAAGTGCAGGCGGAAGGCCAGGGCCCTGAGGGACGGGCCGCCCGTGCAGATCCTCGCGAAGACTTCGAAGACCCCGGAGCGGGGTTCGTAGTGGCCGATGCGGTGGACGGTGGGGCGGCGGCCGTGCACGGCCAGAGGGGCGGATTCGGCGAGGCGGGTCAGGTCGTCGAAGGCGGTGTGGGCGATGTGCCGGGCCGCCCAGTGGACCGGCTTCTGGCCGCTGAGTACCAGGAGCAGGCGTTCGGTGAAGAGCTCCGTGGGGTGTGGTGGGGGCTGGGGCGGGGTCCTGAGGGGGCGTGCGGGGGTGCGGGCCGCCGGGGGGCCCGAGGGGCGGCGGGTGTCCGTGCGGGCCGGTGGGCGGGTGTCTGTGCGGCCCGGTGGCCGGGTGGTTGCCGGGCGGGGGCGGGGCCTGGTCATTACCTTGGTCATCGCCTTGTGCATGCCGTGTCGCCTCCGGCTTCGCTGTTCCGGCCCCTGTGGTACCGGCTGGTAACTTCCGTCGGAGATCTTGTACGGGGGCGGAGGCGGGGGTCGCAAGGGGCGCGGGCGATGGGGGCGGGGGCCGCGAGGATCACCTATCCGGGTGGCCGGGGGTGTGCGATTCCTGGGGGCGGCCGGGGTGTGCCGGGTGACGGGCGGGGGTGCGGGGTGACGCGGGGGGCGGGGGTGGGGCGCAGCTCGAAGGGGGACTCCCGCGCGTATTCTGGGGGCTGTTTGCTTGACCTTCTGGCTCTGGCTTTGGTTTCGGCTTCTGCTGTGGCTTCGGCTTCTGCTGTGCCTTCGGCCTTGGCTCCGGCTTCGGTCTCCGGTTCTCTGTCCTCCACCGTGAAAGCGGGTCGTCATGCGCGTCTACGTTCCCCTGACCCTGAGCCGCCTCGCCGAGGTGCACAAGGCGGGCGAGCTGGGTCCTGCGCCGCTGACCGCCTATGCCGTGACGCCCGCTCTGCGGGAGTGGGTGGCGTCTGATGACATCGAGGAGCTGGAGTACGCCGCTCTGGGGCAGGCCGCGGCTGCTTCGCTGCGGTTGATCGCCGGGGAGCCGGGGGCGGCTCCTCGGCGGATCGTGCTGGCCGCGGATGTGCCGGACGGGGCGCTTGAGCAGGGGGCGTCGGAGTCCGGCCTCGGGGAGGTACGGGTCGGTGGTGTGCTGGGGCTGAAGAAGGTGGCCGCCGTGCATGTGGACTCGGGGGATGCCGAGGGGGATGTTGCCTCTGCGGTGGCTGCTGGGGGGCCCGGGGATGGGGACGGGGTCGAGGATCATGAGCTGTTGTGGTTTGCCACGCAGGAGATTTCGGGGTTGATCGGCTGAGGGGGTTGCGGGGCGGTTTGGGTTGGGGCGGGGCTCTCCCTCCCGCCCGCCCGTTTGCCCCGTGTTTGATCCTGGGCGAACAGGCCTTCCCTCCCAGCCGCCCGATACCCCGCGGTGAAAAGGGTGGGGGGATCCGTTTGCGGGGTGGTGGCGGGCTTTCGGGTGCGGCTGCGCAGCGGCCGTAAAACCGGGAGTGGGGCGGCCGGGGGCGCGGGTACCGTCTTGACTATGGGGAAGCTGCTGCGCGGGGCGCATATCGTCTGGGACTGGAACGGGACTCTGCTGCATGACATTCATGCGGTGATCGACTCGACGAACGCGTCGTTCGCGGAGATCGGGCTCGACCCGATCACGCTCGAGCGGTATCGCGATCTGTACTGCGTTCCCGTCCCGCTGTTCTACGAGCGGCTGATGGGGCGGCTGCCCACGGACGCCGAGTGGCAGGTCATGGACGCCGTCTTCCACAAGCACTACTGGGCTCGTGCGGGGGCCTGCGGCCTTACCGACGGCGCCGCCGAACTGCTCGCGGCGCGGCGGGCCGCCGGGCATACGCAGTCGCTGCTCTCGCTCGCACCGCACGAGCACCTCGTGCCGATCGTGCGGCGGCACGGCATCGAGGAGCACTTCGTGCGCATCGACGGGCGTACGGACTCCTCGCACGCGGGCAAGGCCGAGCGGATGGTGCGGCATCTCGCGGCCCTGGAAGGGGTTGCCGCCGCCGAGCGGGTCGTGGTCATCGGTGACGCCGTCGACGATGCCGTGGCGGCGGCGCACGTGGGGGCGCGGGCCGTGCTGTACACCGGCGGCTCGCACAGCCGGGCCAGCCTGGAGGCGGTCGGCACGGAGGTCCCGGTGGTCGACAGCCTCACCGAGGCAGTGGAGGCGGCGGAGCGCCTGGCCGCCGCCTAGGTCACGCACCCCGATCGCTTTTCGGCCCCGCACTGCGGCTGCGCCTCACCCTCCCGGCCGCGCAGCTCGGGCGCCCCGAGGCCGCGTCGCGCAGGCGGCTCGCCCTCCGGGCCTGCGCCGCTGAGGCGACCGGCCCGCGCCGCGGCTGCGCCTCGCTTTTCGGGCTCGCGCTGCTCGGGCGCCTCGACCTCCGGCCCCGCGCTCGGGCGCCTCGACCTCCGACCCCGCGCTCAGGCGCCCCGACCTCCGACCCCGCGCTCAGGCGCCCCGACCTCCGGCCCCGCGCTCGGGCGCCCCTGGGCCCGCCGCTTAGGCGCCCCCAGGGCTCGAAGCTCAGGCGCCCCGCCCCGTCCCACCACCCTGGTGACCGGCGCCCGCCTCACCGCCCGGGTAACCGGCGCCCCGCCCACCGCCCAGGACACCGGCCCCCCACCCCACCCCCTAAGTAACCGGCGCCTTAGCCCGTAGCACCGTGAGGAATTCCCTCATCCAGCCCGAGTGGTCCGGCCAGGCGCGGGCCGAGACCAGTGTGCCGTCGACCACTACCTCCGCGTCCTGGAACGTTGCGCCCGACGTTTGCATGTCCAGTTCGAGGGCGGGATACGCCGTGACCCGGCGGCCGCTCAGGGCGCCGATTGCTGCCGTCAGGAGCGGGCCGTGGCAGATCTGGGCGATCGGCTTGTCCGCGTCGAAGAAGGATTTGAGGATCTTGCGGAGCTCGGGGTCGTTGCGCAGATACTCCGGGGCCCGGCCGCCCGGGATCACCAGAGCGGCGTACTGGCCGGGGTCGACTTCGGAGAAGGCGAGGTCCGCGGGCCAGGTGTAGCCGGGCTTCTCCGTGTACGTGTCGAACCCCTGCACGAAGTCGTGCACCACGAACTGCAGCGTCTTGCGTGCGGGGGCGGCGATGTGGACGTCGTACCCCTCCTCGCGCAGCCGCTGGTAGGGGTAGAGGACTTCGAGTGACTCCGCCGCGTCACCGGTCACTATCAGGATCTTCGCTGCCATCGGTGCTCGCTCCCCAATCGTGGGCGGACCGGTCGTGGCCGGACCGGCTCGGTCCGCCGCGCGCTGTCCGTCCTCCGTCGCGTACCGTCCGTCCTCCGTCGCGTGCTGTCCGTCCTCCCTCCCGCTCAACGTGCATCGGCCCGTCCGGTTTGCCAAGAGGGCCCACCGGTCCGGGGCGGGGGTCCGTCGTCGACAGATGGCGCGAAAGTCTCTGTGCAGAGTGTCAAAGTTCCACCCCTGGTTTTGTACACATACGGCTCATGACGATCCCCGGGTGGAGGGCGATAGCCTTGACCCGTGATCAGCGCGATATCCCGCGGGGGCGTGTACGCCCCCGCCCTGCGCCCGGGGAACACGGAGGACATCCGTGCCCGGGGCGTCGCTGACGCTTCTTCGCGGTGCGGTCGGCCAGACCATCCCGGCCATCGGTCAGCGAAACCGCTGAATATGGCGGATAACCGCCCGCTCATCTCTCACCGCGGCATAACGTCGACTTCGACCGGAGACCCCGCGTCGCGGCGTTACGTCGGATCATTTCCTTCTACGTCACGCAACGGCGCGCGACAGGAGTCAGAGGACAATGCAGAACAAGCTGGACGAAGCCAAAGCCGAGTTGCTCACCAGGGCGGCCCGGGTAGCTGAGAACAGCCCGGCCGGAGGCCGCCTACCGAGTGGCGCACCAGCCGGGTCGAAGGGCAAAAAGGCCACGACCGACCAGGACACGGCCCTTGCGTTCCTCCAGCGCTACTACCTGCACACCGCCCCGGAGGACCTTGCCGACCGCGACCCGGTCGACGTCTTCGGAGCAGCCTTCTCGCACTACCGCCTCGCAGAGAACCGCCCGCAGGGCACGGCCAACGTCCGCGTGCACACCCCGACGGTCGAGGAGAACGGCTGGACGTGCAGCCACTCCGTCGTCGAGGTCGTCACCGACGACATGCCTTTCCTGGTGGATTCGGTCACCAATGAGCTCACGCGGCAGGGCCGCGGCATCCACGTCGTCATCCACCCCCAGGTCGTCGTACGACGGGACGTGACCGGCAAGCTCCTCGAGGTCCTCACGGACCCCGGCACGGAGCGCCCGCACGACGCGGTCACCGAGTCCTGGATCCACGTCGAGATGGACCGCGAGACCGACCGGGCGGACCTGAAGCAGATCAGCGCCGATCTGCTGCGGATCCTCTCCGACGTCCGCGAGACCGTCGAGGACTGGGAGAAGATGCGCGACGCCGCGCTGCGCATCGCCGACGAGCTGCCCACCGAGCCGACCGCCGACGACCTGATCGACCAGGAGGTCGACGAGGCCCGCGAGCTGCTCCGCTGGCTCGCCGACAACCACTTCACCTTCCTGGGCTTCCGTGAGTACGACCTGACGGACGACGACTCGCTCGCCGCCGTGCCCGGCACCGGCCTCGGCATCCTGCGCGCCGACCCGCAGCACGACGGGGAGGAGGACCACCCGGTCAGCCCCTCCTTCAGCCGGCTGCCCGCGGACGCGCGCGCGAAGGCCCGCGAGCACAAGCTCCTTGTGCTGACCAAGGCCAACAGCCGCGCCACCGTGCACCGGCCCAGCTACCTCGACTACGTCGGCGTGAAGAAGTTCGACGCCGAGGGCAACGTCATCGGTGAGCGGCGCTTCCTCGGGCTCTTCTCGTCCGCCGCGTACACCGAATCCGTGCGCCGCGTGCCGGTCATCCGCCGCAAGGTCCAGGAGGTCCTCAAGGGCGCGGGCTTCTCGCCCAACAGCCACGACGGGCGTGATCTCCTCCAGATCCTGGAGACCTACCCGCGCGACGAGCTCTTCCAGACCCCGCCCGACGAGCTGCGCTCCATCGTCACGTCCGTCCTCTACCTCCAGGAGCGCCGCCGGCTGCGGCTCTACCTGCGCAAGGACGAATACGGCCGTTACTACTCCGCCCTCGTCTACCTGCCGCGTGACCGCTACACCACCGGCGTGCGCCTGCGGATCATCGACATCCTCAAGGAGGAGCTCGGCGGCACCAGCGTCGACTTCACCGCCTGGAACACCGAGTCGATCCTCTCCCGGCTGCACTTCGTGGTCCGTGTCGCGCCCGGCGGCGGTCTCGCGGAACTCACCGACGCCGACACCGACCGCATCGAGGCCAGGCTCGTCGAGGCCGCCCGCTCCTGGGCCGACGGCTTCGGCGAGGCGCTGACCGCCGAGTGCGGCGAGGAGCGCGCCGCCGAGCTGCTCCGCCACTACTCCGGCGCCTTCCCCGAGGGCTACAAGGCGGACCACTCGCCGCGCGCCGCCGTCGCCGACCTCCAGCACCTGGAGCAGCTGAAGCAGGGCAAGAAGGACTTCGCCCTCAGCCTGTACGAGCCGGTGGGCGCCGCCCCCGGCGAGCGCCGCTTCAAGATCTACCGCTCCGGCGGCCAGGTCTCCCTCTCCGCCGTCCTGCCGGTCCTCCAGCGCCTGGGCGTCGAGGTCACCGACGAGCGCCCCTACGAGCTGCGCTGCACGGACCGTACGAACGCGTGGATCTACGACTTCGGCCTGCGCCTGCCCAAGTCGCAGAACGGCAACGGCGACTACCTCGGCGACGACGGCCGCGAGCGCTTCCAGGAAGCCTTCGCCGCCGCCTGGACGGGCGAGGCCGAGGTCGACGGCTTCAACGCCCTCGTCCTGGGGGCCGGGCTCAGCTGGCGGCAGGCGATGGTCCTGCGCGCCTACGCCAAGTACCTGCGCCAGGCCGGCTCCACCTTCAGCCAGGACTACATGGAGGACACCCTCCGCAACAACGTCCACACCACCCGGCTTCTCGTCTCGCTCTTCGAGGCGCGGATGTCCCCGGACCGCCAGCGCGCCGGTACCGAGCTGACCGACGGGCTCCTCGAAGAGGTGGACGGCGCGCTCGACCAGGTCGCGTCGCTCGACGAGGACCGCATCCTGCGGGCCTTCCTCACCCTCATCAAGGCGACGCTGCGCACGAACTTCTTCCAGGAGGCCGTGGGCGGCAAGCCGCACAGCTACGTCTCCATGAAGTTCGACCCGCAGGCCATCCCCGACCTCCCCGCGCCGCGTCCGGCGTACGAGATCTGGGTGTACTCGCCGCGCGTCGAGGGCGTGCACCTGCGCTTCGGCAAGGTCGCCCGCGGTGGTCTGCGCTGGTCCGACCGGCGTGAGGACTTCCGTACGGAGATCCTCGGCCTGGTCAAGGCGCAGATGGTCAAGAACACCGTCATCGTGCCCGTGGGCGCCAAGGGCGGCTTCGTCGCCAAGCAGCTGCCCGACCCGTCCGTGGACCGCGACGCGTGGCTGGCCGAAGGCGTGGCCTGCTACAAGACGTTCATCTCGGCGCTGCTCGACATCACCGACAACCTGGTGGCGGGCGAGGTCGTGCCGCCCGCCGACGTCGTCCGGCACGACGAGGACGACACCTACCTCGTGGTCGCCGCCGACAAGGGCACCGCGACGTTCTCCGACATCGCCAACGAAGTCGCGCAGTCCTACAACTTCTGGCTCGGCGACGCCTTCGCCTCGGGCGGCTCCGCCGGTTACGACCACAAGGGCATGGGCATCACCGCCCGCGGCGCCTGGGAGTCCGTCAAGCGGCACTTCCGGGAGCTGGGCACCGACACGCAGTCCGAGGACTTCACGGTCGTCGGCGTCGGCGACATGTCCGGTGACGTGTTCGGCAACGGCATGCTCCTCTCCGAGCACATCCGCCTGGTGGCCGCCTTCGACCACCGGCACATCGTCATCGACCCGAATCCGGACGCCGAGACGTCGTACGCGGAGCGCCGCCGCCTCTTCGAGCTGCCGCGCAGCTCCTGGGCCGACTACAACAAGGACCTGCTCTCCGCGGGCGGCGGGATCTTCCCCCGCAGCGCCAAGGCGATCCAGCTCAACAACCACATCCGCGAGGCGCTCGGCATCGAGCGAAGCGTCGCCAAGATGACCCCGGCCGACCTGATGAAGGCGGTCCTCCAGGCGCCGGTCGACCTGCTGTGGAACGGCGGCATCGGCACGTACGTGAAGTCGTCGGCCGAGTCGAACAGCGACGTCGGCGACAAGGCGAACGATGCGATCCGCGTGAACGGCGCCGACCTGCGGGTCAAGGTCGTCGGCGAGGGCGGCAACCTCGGTCTGACCCAGCTGGGCCGCATCGAGTTCGCGCGCGACGGCGGTCGCATCAACACCGACGCCATCGACAACAGCGCGGGCGTGGACACCTCCGACCACGAGGTGAACATCAAGATCCTGCTCAACGCGGTCGTCGCGAACGGCGACATGACCGTCAAGCAGCGCAACAAGTTCCTCGCCGCGATGACGGACGAGGTCGGGACCCTGGTCCTGCGCAACAACTACGCGCAGAACACCGCCCTGGCGAACGCGGTCTTCCAGTCCCCGTCCCTCCTCCACGCCCACCAGCGCTTCATGCGCCGCCTGGTCCGCGACGGTCACCTGAACAGGGACCTGGAGTTCCTGCCCAGCGACCGGCAGATCCGGGAGCTCCTGAGTGCCGGGCGCGGGCTCAGCCAGCCCGAGCTCGCCGTGCTCCTCGCGTACACGAAGATCACGGCGGCCGACGAGCTGATCCAGACGACGCTGCCGGACGACGACTACCTCCGGCGCCTGCTGCACGCGTACTTCCCAAAGGCGCTGCGCGAGAAGTTCCCCGAGCAGGTCGACGGGCACGCGCTGCGCCGCGAGATCGTCACCACGGTGCTCGTCAACGACACGGTGAACACCGGCGGTTCGACCTTCCTGCACCGGCTGCGCGAAGAGACGGGCGCCTCTCTTGAGGAGATCGTGCGGGCGCAGCTCGCGGCCCGTGAGATCTTCGGCCTCGGCAAGGTCTGGGACGCGGTCGAGGCGCTCGACAACGTGGTGGCGGCCGACGTGCAGACGCGCATCCGGCTGCACTCGCGCCGCCTCGTCGAGCGCGGCACGCGCTGGCTGCTCAACAACCGGCCGCAGCCGCTCCAGCTCGCCGAGACCATCGACTTCTTCAGCGAGGGTGTCGCCGAGGTCTGGACCGAGCTGCCCAAGCTCCTGAGCGGCTCCGACCAGGAGTGGTACCAGGGCATCCGTGACGAGCTGACGGGCGCGGGCGTCCCCGACGAGCTCGCCCAGCGGGTCGCCGGGTTCTCCTCGGCCTTCCCCTCGCTCGACATCGTGGCGATCGCCGACCGCATGGACAAGGAGCCGATGGCCGTCGCCGAGGTCTACTACGACCTCGCCGACCGGCTGCGGATCACCCAGCTCATGGACCGCATCATCGAGCTGCCGCGGGCCGACCGCTGGCAGTCGATGGCGCGCGCGTCGATCCGCGAGGACCTGTACGCGGCGCACGCCGCCCTCACGGCCGACGTCCTTGCCGCCGGCGCCGGCGAGGACACTCCCGAGCAGCGCTTCAAGGCCTGGGAGGAGAAGAACGCGGCGATCCTGAGCCGGTCGCGGACGACCCTGGACGAGATCCAGAGCTCGGACGCGTTCGACCTGGCGAACCTCTCGGTCGCCATGCGGACGATGAGGACGCTGCTGCGGACCCACTCGTAATCCGTCGTACGTCGAAAGGGCGTCCCTGGCCAGCCGGCCCGGGGCGCCCTTTCGTGTCACCGGACTGGGCCAATCACACCCCCCTGAAGGGCGCTAATCGGGCAATAGCGATACTTAGTAGGATGAGCCGGTATGCGACTGGAGGGACACATGGGAGCGATAGGTGAGCGGGTGACGCCGCAGGAACGACCCGATGTGTCCGTAGTGGTGATCGTCTACAACGACGCCGAGCGGCTGCCGACCGCCGTACGGTCGGTGCTCGACCAGACGCTGCACGGCGTCGAGATCGTCATCGTCGACGACTGCAGCACCGACGACTCGTACGCCACGGCGCAGCGCCTGGCCGCCGAGCACCCCGAGCGGGTACGGGCCTACCGGCTGCCGGAGAACAGCGGCGCGGGCGGCGAGCCCCGCAACGTCGGCATCGGGCACACCGTCGGCCGCCATGTGATGTTCCTCGACAGCGACGACGTCCTGGAGCGCAACGCCTGCCGCAACCTCCTCGAAGCCGCCGAGCGCGACGGCTCCGACATCGTCTCCGGGCTCTGCGTACGGCTCTCGATGGACACCCGCAACAAGAAGCGCGACCAGTGGTATCCCTGGCTCTACGCGACGACCCGCACCCTGGAGTCCGTCACCGAGCTGCCCGACCTGTTCGTCTGGGACACCCTCTCCACGAACAAGCTCTACCGCCGCGACTTCCTCGTCGAGAACAACCTCCGCTTCCCCAAGGGGATGTTCTACGAGGACCTGATGTTCATAGCCGAGGCCTACCTCGCCGCCGAGCGGATCACGCTCATACCGAACCAGGTCTACTTCTGGCACGTCCACGAGCGCGCCGCCGCCAAATCGGTCACCAACCGGCGCCACGAGATGACCAACTTCCGCCACCGCCTGGAGATCCACCGCCGCATCGACGCGCTGCTCGCCGAGCGCGGCCTCGACGAACTGCGGCACTTCAAGGACATCAAGTTCCTCAAGCACGACCTCGTGCTCCACCTGCGCGACCTGCCCTTCCGCGACGACTCCTACCGCCAGGAGTTCGCGGGCCTCGCCCGCGACTATCTCGCGGGCCTCGGCCGCGCCGCGTACGACGAGGTGCTGCCCGTCCAGGCCATCTGCGCCTACCTCCTGGAGCAGGGCGACTGGGCGAACCTGCTGCCCGCCGTCGACACCCTCACCAACCGCGACAAGATCTCCTCGCCGCTCGCCGAGCGGGACGGCCGCGTGTACTGGTGCGCCGAGCACCTCGACGACCCGTTCGGCCGCCGCGTCCTCGACGTGACCGAGCTCGGCTATCACAGCAAGCGCTTCGACCAGATGTTCCTGCGCAACGTCCTCACGCGGTACGAGGAGTCGGCGGGGACCGTCCGCATGGCCGGCCGCATCGTCAACCCGCTCGGCATCGTGGGCCCGGACGCCGTGCTCACCGCCGAGCTCGAGTTCACCGCGCGCCGCCGCAGCCTGCAGTCCTTCCGCTTCCCGGTCTCCGCCGTGCGGTACGAGGGTGACGTCGTCACCTGGGAGGCCTCCGTCGACCTCGCGCGGCGGCTGCGTCCGCTCGGTGTCGTCGACGCGGTGTGGGACGTGCGCCTGCTCCTCACCGCCGACGGCGTGCGCACCAGGACGCGGCTCACCGCCTGCGATCCGGGGCTCGCCGAGGGCAGGCTTCCGGTCCGGCCGCGGCTGACCCGCCTGGTCGCCGACCACATGGAGCCCGAGGTCTCGCAGCGCGGGCACCTGGCCTTCCGGCTCGTCACGCGGGACTCGGCGAGCGGCCGCATCCAGGACCTGGTGACGCGCGGCACCCGGGGCGTGCCGGGGCGGCTCGCCAAGTCCGGCTTCCGCAGGGCGAAGAAGCTGCGCAAGGACCTCACCTCCGGGCAGAGCAAACTACGCGTGTACGACGAGGTGTTCAGCCGCCTGCCGGTGAAGAAGGGCACGGTCGTCTTCGAGAGCCACCTCGGCAAGCAGTACAGCGACAGCCCCCGCGCCATCTACGAGGAGATGCGGCGCCAGGGCCTGCACTTCGACGCCGTGTGGTCGTACGCCGGGAGCCCCGAGGGCTTCCCCGCGGACGCGACGCTGGTCCGGCGCTGGTCCCTGCCCTACCTCAGGGCGCTCGCGCAGGCGGAGTTCTGGGTCGACAACCAGAGCTACCCGCTCAAGCTCACCAAGCGGCCGGAGACGACGTACATCCAGACCTGGCACGGCTCGGCGCTCAAGCGCATGGGCTTCGACGAGCCCGCGTGGAAGCTGCGCAGCAAGCCGCGCCAGGACGAGCAGCAGCGGGTGCTCGACCGCTTCGACCGCTTCCTGATCCGCTCCGAGCACGACGTGCGCACCCTCGCGAAGGCCCTGCGCCTGAAGGAGAAGGTGCTGCTGCGGGTCGGTTACCCGCGCAATGACGCACTGGTCCAGTCGAAACAGTTGGAAGACGCGAGCGGTGTACGCGAACGCGGGCCGCTGGCAGCGGAACTCGGCATACCCGAGGACAAGCAGGTGCTCCTCTACGCACCGACCTTCCGGCGGCACGGCGGCCGGCACGGGCGCTTTGAACTGCCCTTCGACGTCGAGCGGTTCGCCGAGGAATTCGGCGACCGGTACGTGCTGCTCGTACGCTCGCACTATCTGAACCACGTGGTGCTCCCGCCGTCCGTGCGGGGGAGCGTCATCGACGTCTCCGCGCACCACGACGTCACCCCGCTCTATCAGCTCGCCGACGCGATGATCACCGACTACTCGTCCGTGATGTTCGACTACGCGCTCCTCGACCGGCCGATGCTGTTCTTCGCGTACGACTACGAGGAGTACGTCCACGAAGGGCGAGGCACCTACTTCGACCTGCGGGAACGGGCCCCCGGTCCGGTGGCCGACACCGAGGACGAGCTGTTCGAGGCGCTGAAGGCGCTGGACGAGCAGGTCCTGGAGTACGCGGAGGCGAGGGCGCGGTTCGTGGCGGAGTTCGGCGAGTACGACCGGGGCGATGCCGCCAAAAGCGTCGTCGAGCAGTTCTTCTCGCACTGGAGCGGCAAGTGAGTCAGACAGCGGATCAGACGGCGGATCAGGCAGCGAGCCGGACGGCACAGCGGACGCGGGACATCTACTTCGTCTCCAACAGCGTCAACGAGCTGGGCGGGATCACCAGTTGGTCCCATCAGATGGCCCGCCTCTTCGTCGAGCGCGGCCACCGCGTGCACGTCATCGGCATCACGGAGCCCGGCGAACCGCAGGACATCGGCACGGACCTGCCGTACCCCACCACGACGCTGTACGACGAGCATCCGCCGCGCGTCGGCCCGGCACGCGGCATCAAGGGGCGGCTCAACGTCGCCGAGCACCGGCTGCGCGCCCGGCGCGAGCAGGGCATGCACGAGCAGGCCGCCAAGCTGACCGCGCTGTTCGCGCAGGCAGGACCCGGAGCCGTCGTCATCGTCACGCAGGTGTGGGCGATGGAGTGGGTCGAACTCGCCGACACCACAGGCCTGTTGGTCATCGGCATGAGCCACGAGTCGTTCGCCTACTCGCGGGCCTCCTCGCGCGGCGCGCGGGTGCGCAAGCACTACAAGGACATCGACCGGATGCTCGCGCTGACCCGCGAGGACGCCGACCTGTGGATCAGGCAGGGCATGGACAACGCGTCCTTCATGCCGAACCCGTTGCCGTTCATGCCCGACGTGCCCTCGCGGCGCACCGAGAAGGTCGTCACCAGCATCGGCAGGCTGCACGACCAGAAGGGCATCGACATGCTCCTCGACACCTGGGCGGAGGTCGCGCCGCTGCACCCGGACTGGAAGCTGCGGATCTACGGCTCCGGCGAGGACGAGGAGCAGCTCAAGAAGCAGTGCACGGCCCTCGGCCTCGACGGCTCCGTGGAGTGGATGGGCCGGACCAGCGACGTGCCGGGAGCCCTGCGGGGCGGGTCGGTGTTCGTGCAGTCGTCACGGGGCGAGGGCTTCCCGCTCGCGCTGATGGAGGCGATGGCCACCGCGGTGCCGTGCGCCGCCTTCGACTGCGCGCCGGGCGTGCACGAGATCGTGCAGGACGGCGTCGACGGGCTGCTCGCGCGGCTCGGGAACACCGGTGAACTGGCGCGCAGGCTGGACACGCTGATGTCCGACAAGGAGCTGCGGGACCGGATGGGGGAGCTGGCCAGGGAGAACATCCGCCGCTACACGACCGAGGCGGTCGTGCGGCGGTGGGAGGAGCTGTTCCTGTTCCTGGAGCGGTGAGCTCGCTCTCCGGGCGGTGAGAGCTACTTCTTGCCGCCCGTGAACTGCTCGTACTCCTTCAGGACGTCCGCCGTCGGGCCGTCCATGCGCAGCTCGCCGTGTTCGAGCCAGAGCACGCGCTCGCAGGTGTCGCGGATCGACTTGTTGTTGTGGCTGACGAGGAAGACCGTGCCCGCGCGCTTGCGCAGCTCGCGGATGCGGGCCTCCGAGCGCTTCTGGAAGGAGCGGTCGCCGGTCGCCAGGGCCTCGTCGATGAGCAGGACGTCGTGGTCCTTGGCGGAGCCGATGGAGAAGCGCAGGCGGGCGGCCATGCCGGAGGAGTACGTACGCATGGGGAGCGTGATGAACTCGCCCTTCTCGTTGATGCCGGAGAAGTCGACGATCTCCTGGTAGCGCTCCTGGACCTGCTGCGGGGACATGCCCATCGCCAGGCCGCCGAGGCGGACGTTGCGCTCGCCGGTCAGGTCGTTCATCAGGGCCGCGTTCACGCCGAGGAGCGAGGGCTGGCCGTCGGTGAAGATGCGGCCGTTCTCGACGGGCAGGAGGCCCGCGATCGCCTTCAGGAGGGTCGACTTGCCCGAGCCGTTCGTGCCGATCAGGCCGATGGCCTCGCCCTTGCGGGCGGTGAAGGAGACCTTCTTGACGGCGTGCACCTTGCGCACGCCGGACTCCTCGCGGCCCTTGCCCCGCTTGAGGATGCGGCCCAGGGCGGCGGTCGCGCTGCCGCGGCCCGCGGGGGACCCCGCGCCGTGCACCCGGTAGACGATGTCGACCTCGTCGACGATGACCGTGGGGGCGGCGGTGGGGAGATCTGTGCCTGCGGGGGTTGCTGTCGTCTCAGCCACGGCCGTACGTCTCCTCTGCTTTCCAGAAGTAGATGAACCCGCCGACTCCGGCGAGCAGTGCCCAGCCGACGGCCCACGCCCATACGTGGTGCGGGAGCTGGTCCGCGTGGAAGCTGTCGATGAGCGCGAAGCGCATCAGGTCGATGTAGATCGCGGCCGGATTGCACTCCAGGAGGACCTGGAGCGCGTGCGGCAGGTGCTGGTCCTTGAGGACCGCGTCGATGCTCCACATCACGCCGGACACGTACATCCACGTGCGCAGCACGAACGGCATCAGCTGGGCGATGTCCGGGGTCCTGCTGCCCAGGCGGGCCATGACGAGGGCCAGGCCCGTGTTGAACGTGAACTGGAGCGCGAGGACCGGCGGCACCAGGAGCCAGGACAGGGTCGGCGGCACGCCGAAGCAGAGCAGGATCACCACGAGCGCGCCCATGGAGAAGAGCAGCTGCTGGAGCTGTTGCAGGGAGTACGAGACCGGCAGCGCGGCCCGAGGGAAGTGCAGGGCGCGCACCAGGCCGAGGCTGCCCGCGATGGCCCGGGTGCCCGCCATCACCGAGCTCTGCGTGAACGTGAAGACGAAGACGCCGGTGACCAGGAACGGGACGTAGTCCGGGACGTCGTGCTTGGTGTCCATCAGGACGCCGAAGATGAAGTAGTAGACCGCCGCGTTCAGGAGCGGGGTCATCACCTGCCAGACCTGGCCGAGCTTCGCCTGGCTGTACTGGGCGGTGAGCTTGGCGGTCGCGAAGGCGGTGATGAAGTGGCGGCGCTGCCACAGCTGCCGGACGTACGCGGGGAGCGTGGGGCGGGCGCCGCTGACGGTCAGGCCGTGCCGGGCGGCGAGCTCGGCGGGGTCGGGCGCGGCGGCCGCGGGGCGGGGCGGGGCCGGTGGGGCGTCGAGGACCTGACTCACGTCCGCTGCTTTCACTCGGGAGCCGTGGGGTGACGACGTCGGGACGGGTCCGTATCGTCGTCACGTCGAGAGTAGGACCAAGCGACGTCGGAACGCAACCGTATCGTCGTCACGTTCTATGCTGTCCGTATGACGACGAGCAGGCCAGGAGATGAACAGTCGCGTGAGCAGCCGCGCCGCAGAGCCCCCGCCGGGGCCGCGGTGCTCCGCGAGGACGTGACCGAGGCGATCAGGGCCGCCGTCTTCGAGGAACTGGCGGCGGTCGGGTACGCGCGCATGTCCATCGAGGGCATCGCGCGCCGCGCGGGCGTCGGCAAGACCGCCGTCTACCGGCGCTGGCGCTCCAAGCTGCATCTCGTGCTCGACCTGGTGTCCGCGATAGCGGTCCAGGGCCTCCCGATGCCGGACAGCGGGTCCCTGGAGGGAGATCTGCGGCTGCTCTACGAAGTGACGTCGCGCGCCCTGCGGCATCCCGTGGCCTCGCAGGTGATCCCGGATCTCCAGGCGGAGGCGGCACGCAACCCGGAGATCGCGCAGGCCATGCAGAAGGCGCTGCGGGAGGGCCAGCACGGGGTGGCGAACGGCATCGTGCGGGCCGCCGTCGCGCGGGGCGAGGTGCGGGACGGGGTCGACGAGGACCTCGCCCTCGATCTGGTGTCGGGGCCGCTCTACTGGCGGTCCGTGGTGGTGCGGGCCGAGCTGCCCAAGGGGTACCTGGGCAGCCTCGCCACGGCTACGGCGGCGGCGCTCCGGGCGTTGTAGTCGCAGGAGACACAGGGGATTCCGTCTCCCGTGCTCAGGAGTGCTTCTCGCGCATCAGGAACAGGGCCGTGCCCGAGCCGAGCGTCGCGACGCCGGTGCAGACGCTGATCAGGACCTGCGTCACGCCGTCGAAGGCGAAGCTGGTGGAGACGTTGGCGACCAGGGCGATCGCGAGGACGAGCCAGAGCAGGGCCTTCATGGCGGGGGCCTTTCCGTGTGGTGTGCGCTTCGGTGTGGTGTGCGCCGTGTGATCAACTCTGCCCGAGCGGGGGCGGCGTGACGATGGTGTGCTCTCCCGGACCGGGGGTGTAGCGCACTACACCATCCACCGGGGAGCGGCCTCGCCCGCGTGTGCGAGCGGGGTCGCATAGCCTCATGACTCATGACCATGCGGGAGACACTGCGGCGTACGGAACGGGCCCTGGAGCAGTTGGGCGCGGCGGCGCTGCTCTCCCTGGCGTCCTACCTCTTCATCGGGGTCGTCCTGCTCACCCTCGTCCTGACGCTCACCGTCGTCGGCGCGGGTGTCCTGCCCGAGACGGTGCTCATGCTGCGCCGGATGGCCGGCTTCAAGCGGCGTCGCGTGGCCATCTGGACGGGCAGCCAGATACCCGAGGCGTACGTGCCGCTGACCGGCACGCTCGGCCGGCGGGTGCGGGCGGGCGTCACCGACCCGGCGACGTACCGCGATCTGCGCTGGCTCGGCCTGCACTTCGTCTACGGGTGGCTGTTGCTGTACGTCGCGCTGCCGGTGTTCATCGTCGGGATGCTGGTCGACGGCGTGTGGTGCGGGCTGCTCGGGCGCCGGGCGGTGGTGCTTCCGCTGGTGGCGCGCATCGCGGATCTGGAGGCGGCCTGGTCGGGGGCGCTGCTGCGGGCATCGCCGGAGGCGGAGCGGGCCGCGCGGCTCTCCGAGCGGGTGGAGGAGCTGACCGTCACGCGGGCCGGGGCCGTCGCCGCGCACGGCGCCGAACTGCGGCGCATCGAGCGGGACCTGCACGACGGTACGCAGGCGCGGCTCGTCGCGATGTCGATGCGGGTGGGGCTCGCGCGGCGGGCCTTCGACAAGGACCCCGATGCGGCCCGCAAACTCCTCGCCGACGCGCAGGACCAGGCCGACGAGGCCCTGACCGAACTGCGGCACGTCGTACGCGGCATCCATCCGCCGATCCTCACGGACCGGGGTCTCGCGGGGGCGGTGCGGGCGCTCGCCGCGAGCAGCGGGCTCGATGTGGCGGTGCGGGCGGAGGGCGTCGAGGATCTGACGGGGGACGCGGTGCGTGCTCCGGCGGCGGTGGAGGCCGCCGCGTACTTCGTGGTGGCGGAGGCGCTGACGAATGCCGCCAAGCACAGTGGGTCCGAGCGGGCCTCGGTGGAACTTTCCCGCGGTGGCGGGGTGTTGAGGATCTCGGTACGTGACGAGGGGCGGGGCGGGGCCGATGACGCGGGCGGCAGTGGTCTGCTGGGGATGCGGCGCCGGGTCGCCGCGCTCGACGGGACCGTGGAAGTGGTGAGTCCCGTCGGGGGGCCGACCGTGATCGAAGTGGAGCTGCCGTGCGTGTGGTGATCGCCGAGGACAACGCGTTGCTGCGGGAGGGGATGGTGCTGTTGCTGACCTCCGCGGGGCATGAGGTGGTGGCGGTGGCCGCGAGCGGGCACGAGGTGCTGCCGGCGCTCGTCGCCCACCGCCCGGATGTCGCCGTGCTCGACGTGCGGATGCCGCCGGGGTTCAGGGACGAGGGGCTGCGGGCCGCGCTCGCGGCCAGGGAGGAGATGCCGGGGCTTCCGGTGCTCGTCCTTTCGCAGTACGTGGAGGAGACGTACGCGGCCGAGCTGCTGGGCGGGGGTGCGAGCGGTGTGGGGTACTTGCTCAAGGACCGGGTGGGGCGGGTCGACGAGTTCCTGGACGCGCTTGAGCGGGTCGCCGGGGGCGGGACGGCCCTTGACCCCGAGGTGGTCACGGAGCTGTTGACCCGGCGGCGGGACGACCCCCTGGACTCGCTGACGCCCCGGGAGCGGGAGGTGCTCCAGCTGATGGCGGAGGGGCGGGACAACGGGACGATCGCGTCGACCCTGGTGGTGTCCGACCGCGCGGTCAGCAAACACATCGGCAACGTCTTCGCGAAGCTGGGGCTGCCGCCGAGCGACAGCGGGCATCGGAGGGTGCTGGCGGTCCTTGCTTATTTGAACCGGGGGTAGGGCTGCTCTTTCCGGGGCCCGTTCGGTCAGGGCTGCTTCGGGGTGATCGGGTGGGAGGGAGACATCCGGCGCGGAGCGGCGGGCCTGTTCGTACCGCTAGCGCCCCTGCGCGGGGTAGCGGCCCCTGAGCGCCCGGCGGGCCGGTGGGAACGTGCCCGCGGCTGCCGTGGCCGCGATCACCAGCGCCACGAGCCCCGCCTGCGACGCCGCAACGTGCGGCACCGTGCGGGCCACCGACGCGCTGAAGGCCAGGAGAGGGATCGAGGCCACCGCGGCGCCGACGGTGAGGCCCGTCAGGGCTGAGGCTGCTGCCTCCAGGCCCAGCATGCGGCGGAGTTGGGACCGCCCGGCTCCCGCGAGGCGCAGGAGGGAGAGTTCGGGGCGGCGGCCGACGGTGATCAGGCAGAGCGTGCTCAGGACGGCGATGACCGTGAAGCCGCCGATCGCGCCGACCGCCGCCACGGTCACCACCTCGCCCAGCGCCTGGTCCTCCGGTTCGAGGCGTTCGGGGGCGGGGTTTCGTTCGACCTGCGCTCCGGGGGCCGCCGCACGCAGAGCGGCGGGGGTGGTGCCGGTCGCCGTGACCAGGATGCGGGTCGGCGATGACGTATGGCCGAGCAGTTGTTCGTGGGAGAAGAGGAAGCCGCCCAGCGCCAGTTCCCTGTCGTACGTCGCCACCACCCTCAGCCGTGCCTCGGTCCCGTCCCCGAAGCGCACCGTCACCGTCGAGCCCGGCCCCGCGTCCAGGGCGCGCGCCTGGTCACGGCCCAGCGCCACCGTGCCGGGACGCAGCTCGTCGATGTCGCCGTCCCTGACACCCGGGTCCAGCGTCCGGGCGAGGCCGCCCGGAGTGACGCCGAGCACCGGCAGGCGGTCCAGACGGGGTGAGCCCGTCTCGCGGCGGGCCAGGACCACCGTGCTCCGGGTGACGGCGGTCGCGGCCTGAACGCCGGGCGCCTTGCGGACCCGCTCCAGCGTGCCCTCGGTCAGGCCGCCCTGCGCGGTCACCGCGAAGTCCGCCCGCGCCGCGTCCCGCGCCTGCGCGCCCGCCGCGTGCGTCATCGTCGTACCGGCGGAGAGCTGGACCAGGACGAACGCCGTCACCAGGACGACCGGGGTGATCGCCGCCCCCAGCCGCTTCGCCGAAGCGGTGCAGTTGGCCGCCGCGAGGTGGCCTCCCGGGCCGCCGAACCTGCGCATCGGCGCCCCGAGCACCCGCATCGCGCCCTCCGCGATCCACGGACCGAGCAGCGCGCAGCCGATGACGAGGACCACCGCCGCCGCACTGGCTGCGGCCGCCGCCGTCTCGCCCCGCTGGAGCGTGGCCGTGCCCGCCGAGCTCACGCCCAGGAACAGCAGCACGAGGCCGGTGACCTTGCGGGCCGTACCGGGCGCCGCCTCGCGCAACGCCTCCGCGGGCCGCACCTTCGCCGTCCTCGCGCACGCGATCAGCGCCGCCAGGCGGGCGGTGAGGACCGTCAGGCCCGCCGTCACCAGCGGGGCGGGCAACAGCCAGAGTGGGAGGGGGAGTTCCATCCCCGGCGGTATCGCGCCGCGGGCCTCCAGGAGCGCGCGCAGACCGAGGAAGGCGGGTATCGCCGCGACCGCGCCCGCCAGCGCCGCCACCACCGCGACCCGCCCCGCCTCCCGGCCCACCGCGCCCCGCAGCTGCCGCGGCGTCGCACCGACCGCCCGCAACAGACCCAGTTCACGGGAGCGTTGCTGGAGCGCCTGCACGATCGTCGACGACACGACGAGCAGCGCGATGAGTACGACGGTGGCGGCCACGGAAGCCAGCAGCGCGAGCATGAGCGCGCGGGCCGGGGCGACCTGGAGGAACTCGGCGCCGCCGCGCCCGTTCCCCGTCAGGACGCGCAGCCCCGCCCCGTCTCCGTCCGCCCGGTGCCCCACGCTCCTCAGATCCGCCGAGTCCAGGGCGCGCCGCACGCGCGCGTGCAGGGCGGACGCGCTGGTGCCGGGGTCCGCCGTGACGCCTATCGCTGCCACCGATCCGGGGTGACCGGCCAGACGCCGCGCCTCGGCAGAGGTGAAGTAGACGGCGGCGCGGGGGCCTTCGGCGACGCCGGTCACCTCGTACGCGGCGTCGGTGCCGGAGGCGCGGACCGTGATCCGGTCGCCGACGCGGGCCGTTCCCTCGCCCACGACGACCTCGCCGGAGCGCTTCGGGCCTGTCCCGTCCCGTAGGACATGGGGAGCCAACCGGGCCGCGCTCCACGGACGCCCGGTGGCCGTACCGCCCCGCGCCTCCGCCCCGCCCCGCACACCCAGCCGGAAGACCTCGTCCGCGACGGCCGAACGGACCCCGGAGACCTCGCGCACCGCCGCGAGGGCCGCACGCGGAACCCGCACCCGTTCGGTCAGGCCCGCCGTCGCCGTCTCGGGCTCGCTGCCCCACGGCTTCGCCGTGAAGCGGGTGCTCTGGTCGCCGGTGACGACGAGGTCGGCGGCGGCGTAGCGCTCCACGCGCGCGTGCCCGAGTCCCGCCGAGGCGAGCGCCAGGCCGAAGGAGCCCAGCAGGAGGGAGGTGAGGGCGAGGGCGGCGAAGACCGCCGCCCAGGCCTTGCGGTGCATGCGGGCGGCGCGCGAGGCGAGGAGCGCGGTGACGTTCCGGTGCTTGTTCATGCCGCCGCCTGCCGTCCCAGGTCGCGCATGACGGCGCCCACCTGGGCGCTGTCCGGCTGGAGGAGCCGGGTGGCCACGTGCCCGGCGGAGAGGAAGAGGGCTTCGTCCGCCCAGGCCGCCGCGGCCGGGTCGTGGGTCACCATCACCACGGTGTGGCCGTCCTGGTCGACGGCCTTGCGCAGCAGCGCGAGCACGCCGTGCGCGGTCACGGGATCGAGGGCGCCGGTCGGCTCGTCGGCGAAGACGACCTCCGGGCGGGTGACCAGGGCGCGGGCGATGGCCACGCGTTGCTGCTGGCCGCCGGAGAGTTCGGCGGGGCGGTCGTCCCCGCGGTCGCCGAGTCCGACCTCGGCGAGGCCGAGCGAGACGCGGCCGTCGTCGGGCGCGCCGCCCAGGAGCAGCGGCAGGGCGACGTTCTCGGCGACGCTGAGCGACGGCACGAGATTGTGCGCCTGGAACACGAACCCGACGCGCTCGCGCCGCAGCCGGGTGAGGGCGGCCTCCTTGAGGGAGCCGATGTCCACACCCCCGATGTGTACGGTTCCGGCGCTCGGCCGGTCGAGCCCGGCCGCGCACTGCAGCAGCGTGGACTTGCCGGACCCGGAGGGCCCCATCACGGCGAGGAACCTGCCGCGCGGCAGGGCGAGTCGCAGGGGCGCGAGCGCGGGGGGCCCGCCGCGCCGGTAGGTCCGGGTCACCCCGTCGAGCCGCAGCGCGTCGACGCCGCCCGACGGATCGCTTTCCGGGGGTCCTGCCAGGGTTCCTGCCGCGGAACCGTGCCGCCTGAACATCGCCGAAAGCTCCCTCTCTCCGACCGCCACTGCCACCGAAAACGCTAGGCAGCAGGGGTCGGAGGGACGAGAGAGCACGGTCCCGGAGCGGGGGTGTAGCCGGCTACACCAACGGCGGGGGTGCGGGCGGCCGGACACGGGCCGCCGCCCGGCCCTCGCGGGATGCGCCGGGGTGCCGGGCGCGACGCCGCACGCCGGGACGAAGTCGGGTGCGGAGCCGCACGCCGGAAGGAATCCGACGGCGTGATCCGGTCCCGGCGGCGCGCTCCGGCGCCAGCTCCGGCGGCGTATTTCCGCGCCGAGCGCCTGCTTTCCGGCCCCGGGGGCTGTGCCCGCGCTGGCCCCGGGCGGCTATGCCTGCGCCGCCTCTGGGCGGCTGCGCCTGCGTCGCCCCCAGGCGACTACGTCCGCGCTGGCCCTGGGTGGCTGTGCCCGCGCCGACCCCCACGGGCGACTACTCCCGCCCCGCCCCCGCCGACTACCCCCGCCCCGCCCCCGGATGCGAGCGGACCCACCCCGCCCACGCCGATGTCACCATCTCGCGTACGTCCCGCTTGGCCGACCAGCCGAGTTCTGTGGCGGCGCGGGTCGCCGATGCCACGACTCGGGCCGGGTCGCCGGGGCGGCGGGGCGTGACGGTGGGTGGGCGGTCGTAGCCGGTGACCTCGTTGATCAGGGTGGCCATCTCCTGGACCGAGACGCCCTCGCCGCGGCCGATGTTGAGCGTCAGGTCGGTGCCGCGCGGCGCCGTGGCCAGCTTGCGGGCCGTCGCCACATGGGCCTCGGCGAGGTCGGCGACGTGGATGTAGTCCCGTACGCACGTACCGTCCGGAGTCGGGTAGTCCGCGCCGAAGACGCGCGGGGACTCGCCGTCCGTGAGCTTCTCGAAGACCATCGGGATCAGGTTGAAGACGCCCGTGTCCGCCAGGTCGGGGCTTGCCGCGCCCGCCACGTTGAAGTACCGCAGGGATGCCGTCGACAGGCCGTGCGCCCGGCCCGTCGCGCGGACCAGCCACTCGCCGGCCAGCTTCGTCTCGCCGTACGGGCTCATCGGGAGGCAGGGGGTCTCCTCCGTCACCAGGTCCACGTCGGGCATGCCGTACACCGCGGCCGACGAGGAGAAGACGAAGGAGGCGACACCGGCCTCCGTCACCGCAGAGAGCAGGACCCGCAGCCCCTCCACGTTCTCGTGGTAGTAGTGCAGCGGGATGTCCACCGACTCGCCCACCTGCTTCTTCCCCGCCAGATGCACGACACCGGTGATCGCGTGCTCCGCCAGCGTGCGGGACAGCAGGTCCTTGTCCAGCGTCGATCCGATCACCAGCGGCACGCCCCGGGGAACGCGCTCGGCGATGCCCGTGGACAGGTCGTCGTAGACCACGGCCCGCTCGCCCGCCTCCGTCATGGCGCGGACCACGTGTGCCCCGATGTAGCCGGCGCCGCCGGTGATCAGCCAGGTCATCGTCAGTGGGCCCTTCCCTGTGGTGTCGTCCCGGAGTCGTTCCGTCCCGGACGGTGCAGTCTCGCAGAGCCCCGTATACGGGCCGCGTCAGCGCCCGCCGCCGCCCGTCCAGCGCGCGAGCCGCCTGCGCACGACCCCCGCCACGCCCCGCACCCCCGGCGCGAGCCGCACCGCCAGGTTCCCGGCCTGCGTGGCGTACGGCTGGGCGAGGAGCAGGCCCCGGCGTGAGGGCAGTGCCGTGCGCCGCAGCAGTCCGGGCCCCGCGACCGCCCGTGCCGTCGTCTCGCGTGCCGTTCCGTCGCGGAAGTGGAGGCGCAGCCGCAGGTCCCATACGCCGCCGCCGAGCGAGCCGAGGTCGAGGACGACCCGGGTCACCCAGCTGTCCGTTTCCTCGGCGTCCCCGGAATCGGCGGGGTTGAGGGCTGTCGTACGGCGCAGCACCGGGCCGTCGCCGCCCCGCGGGACGAGTTCCACGTCGACCGTGGTCGGGCCCGCGTCGGCCACCCTCCCGTACAGCTCGTGCAGCCGCAGCGTCAGGTGGCTGCCGCGGGCGCGGGGGCGCAGTTCGGCGTCGACCGCGAGGGGGAGCAGGCGGATGGGGCGTACGAGGAGGTGTTCCAGGGTGACCTGGGGCAGGTCGGGGGACCAGGCGGGCGTGGTGCCGTCGGGCGAGCGGGCGTAGGGCGGCGAGAGGCGTGCGGGGCGGGCGGCCACCTCCTGGAGGCGGGTCAGGTCGCGCGGTTCGGGGGAGGCGAGGATCACGCGGGCGATGACCCTGCCGGGCGCGGGGGCCGCGTCCAGGTCGGCGGTGTCGAAGGTCGCGAGGTAGGCGCGGGTGACCGTCCACCACTCCGCGCGGTACTCGGCGCTGCGTGTGGTGAGTTCGCGCGCGTACATCCGCAGGCTGTGGTCGACGAACTTCGCGCGCGATGCCTGCGCGAGCCGTTTGCCCGCCGTGCCCGACGGGCTCCGCGCATCGCGGAGGATGTCGACCGACATGCGGTGGGCCTCCATACGGGCCTTCCAGTTGCCGATGCCCGCGCGGTCCAGGGAGATCGACAGCTTGGCGGCAGTGCGGCGCACGTTCCACACGTAGACGGGGGCGGTGATCAGCGCGATGCGCGGGCCCGCCGCGAGGACGCGGGCCGTGAAGACGAAGTCCTCGTACGTGAAGCGGCCCTCGGGGAAGCGGACCGCGTGCTTGCGCAGGAAGTCGGTGCGGTAGAGCTTGTTGACGCAGAGGGTGTCGTGGACCAGGCGGGTGCGCAGTTCGGGACGGGCGATGAGCCGGTCCTTCGTGTAGAGCATCGGCTGCCAGGGGCTCTCGCGTCCTGAGGGCAGTTCGCGGCGCACGCAGAGGCCGGTGACCACCTCGGCGTCGTGCCGCGCGGCGGCCTTGAGGAGGGCGTCCACCGCGCCCGCGGGCAGCACGTCGTCGCTGTCGAGGAACATCACGTACGCGGATGTCGTGGCCTCGATCCCGTCGTTGCGGGGCGTGCCGCAGCCGCCGCTGTTGGTGGCGCGGCGCACGGGCTTGACGCGCGGGTCCTCCCGCGCGAGGGCCGCGAGCACCTCGCCGCTGCCGTCGGTGGAGCAGTCGTCGACGGCGATCACCTCGCGGACGGCGGGGCCCTGGGCGAGGGCCGAGCGCACGGCGTCCGCGACGTGCGCGGCGTCGTTGTAGCCGATCACGACGACGCAGACCTGAGGCGACGGGGGCGGGAGAGACAGAGAGAGGTCCACGGGGGAAATTTTAGAGGTTGCTGGTAATTATCCGATTAGGGGGGTTAGGGGGATTTCGGCGGGGTCTGCTGGCGGGGCTCGTGAGCGGTCCCCTGCCGGTCCGTGCTTCCCGGGTTTCCCGTGGTCCCCGGGTTCCCCGGGTTCGCGCCGTTCACACGCGCAAGCACCTCTCCCGTCCGCGGCCCCCACGCCACCACCACCGCCTCCTCCGGCACCTTCTGGTCGGGCGAGAGGAGCAGCCAGCGGACGTCGTAGCGGCGGACGATCCGGGTGCGTTCGGCGCGGTCCGAGTCGGGGGAGAGGTAGTCGCGCACTTCCTGGAGGCGGTGGTTGCGCGTGTCCTCGTCCAGGGAGCTGTCCGGCCAGGCGGGCGCGACGAGGTTGGCGCCGTACGCAGGCACGGAGCGCGTGGGGTAGTAGCCGTCGGTCAGGACGACGTCCCCCCGGTGCATCTGGCTCACCGCCCAGCCGTAGCCGGGCCAGCGCGGCGGCTGGTCGAAGCCCACCGGGTCAAGGGCGCGCGGCACGACCGCTCCCGCCTGGGTCGTGAGGAAGCCGACGGCCGCCCCGGTGGCCGCGACGCCCGCCAGCGCCGTCCGCCACCGGCGCCAGGGCCGTGGCGCCGCGAGCTCGATCGCGAGCGCGAACTGGAGCGGGACGAGGGTCAGGCCCAGGATGCGGCCGTAGGTGTAGTGGCCGCTGAACCAGCCGTACGCCACGACCGCGCAGTCCAGGGCGAACATCAGGACCAGCGGATCGCGGCGGTTCTCGCGGAACCGCAGCACGAGCGCGGGCAGGCCGAGCAGGGCGAGCCAGAACCTCTGCGGCATCTCGGTGTAGAGCTGCCGGTGGATCCAGTCGACGCTCTCGTCCCCGACCAGGGAGAACACGGAGTAGTACGGCCAGCTCGCCGCGATCACCGCCGCCGTCACGGCCGTCAGCGCCCATGTCCACAGCCCGGGGAAAGGGCGCCGGGCCGAGGCCGCGAACGCCACGACGCCGATCACCGCGGCCACGGACGAGATCGGGTGGACCAGCAGGATGACCCCGCAGAGCGCGCCGAGACCCGCGTACGCCCACGGGCCCCGCGGGGATTTCGCGAGCGACCCCGCCCACCCCCACGCCCAGAACGCCAGGCCGATCGCGAACGTCGACGGATACGCGAGGTTCCCCGTCAACGACATCAGACCGAGGTAGCCGCTCCACCACGCCATCCGGGTGCCCCACAGCACCACCATGGCGAACAGCGCCAGGACGGGCGCCCACTGACGTGACGTCAGAATCCGTACGAACCGGCCGAGGCCCGTCAGGAGCACCAGCAGGTTCAGCGGCCCGGCGAGCTTCACGACCTCCCAGCCCGCGAGTCCCGTCACCTTCGCGAAGAGGCCCTGCGCCACCGCGTACGGCGAGTAGTACGGGCTGCCCGCGCCCGGCAGGTCCGCCATCGGGTGGCGCGGGTGCAGCAGGTCGTCCTTGAGGCGCTCGACGACCGCCGCGTGCTGTCCGAAGTCGCAGCACATCGGCACCCGCCAGAAGGCGAGGGACATGACGATCCAGAAGAGCCCGCCGAAGACGACGTACGGGCTCGGCCGCCACCGCCTGCGTCCGTGCAGGGCCGTCGCGCCGTGGGCCTCGCGGCGCGTGCGGAGTCCGGCTCCCCGCGTGGTCGTGCTCATCGCATGAGCCTCTCCGCGACCCGGGCCGCGGCCTGTCCGTCGTCCAGGTCGCAGTAGGCGTCGCGGAACGCCGCGTACGCGTCCGCGTGCCGGGACGTGAGCGAGTCCAGGTCGCGCAGCGCCTCGACGACCTCGCCGGTGGAGGCGAGCAGCGGTCCCGGCGCGCTGGTCTCGAAGTCGAGGTAGAAGCCGCGGACCGTGTCGCGGTAGTGCTCCAGGTCGTAGGCGTGGAAGAGCATCGGACGTCCCGTGTGCGCGAAGTCGAACATCAGGGAGGAGTAGTCCGTCACCAGGACGTCGGCGATCAGGAGGAGTTCGGCCGTGCGGGGGTGGGACGACACGTCGCGTACGAAGGGCGCGCGGGCTCCGGGCAGGCGGCCCGCCGTCAGCGGGTGCTTGCGTACGAGCAGGACGTGGTCGTCGCCGAGGACCTTCTCGGCCGCGGCGAAGTCGAGGGCGGGTTCGTAGCGGAAGCGGCCGGGGGAGTAGGCGAGGTGGTCGCGGTAGGTCGGCGCGTACAGGACGATTTTCTTGTCCGGGGCGATGCCGAGTTCGTGGCGCACGCGTTCGGCGACCTTGCCGCGGTCCTCGGAGAAGAGGACGTCGTTGCGGGGCGATCCCGCCTCCATGACCTCGCCCTCGTAGGCGAGCGCGCGCCCCAGGTGGGGGGTGGAGAAACGGTTCGGGGAGACGAGCACGTCCCACTGCCGGGAGAGCTTCGGCAGGGCGTCGAGGTGGCCGTGGTCGGCGTAGAGGGTGTCGGTGAGGTCGGTGCCGATGCGCTTGAGGGGCGCGCCGTTCCAGGTCTGTACGACGGTCTGCCCCTCCCGCCGCTCGAAGAAGTCGGGCAGATGGCCCGCGGTGACGATGCGACGGCAGCGGGCCAACGCCTCGTACCAGGCGGCGCTGTGCTCCTCCACGCCCGTCGCCCCGGCGGGCACCCGCGTCTGCTGGTCCCGCGTCACCCACAGGTGCTCGACGTCGGCGCCGCGCCGCGCCAGTTCCTCGTGGACCGCGCGCGGGGAGTCCCCGTCGAAGTACAGCACCGCGTCCCGCAGGGGCTCGGCGCGCTGCCGCGGATAGTGCGCGGTACGCAGCCGGTGCCGCCGGTAGGCCCCCCGCTCCCCGCGCGCGAGCACGGACCCCGCCTCGACGAGCAGCCGGTCCCCGAACCGCCGGTCGGCGCTGAACTCCCGCCCGTCCACTTCCTGGTGGAGCGGCAGAGCGGCGGAGACGGAGGCGAGCAACCGCACGGGCATGCCGTCCTGCGAGACGCCGGGCGGGGCGACGTCACCCCCGGCCTCCCGCAGAGACGATGCCTCCCGCAGAGACGATCCCTCCCGCAGAGACGCGGCCTCCCGCACAAACGCGTACCACCGCCCCTCCCGCAGGACCCCGCCCCCCGGCGCCACCACCGCCCGGAAGCGGCCCGCCGTGCGTTCGACGGGGACGGTCACCTCCTCGTCCCTGCCGCTGTGGCGCAGGACCAGTTCGGCCGTGGGCCAGCTCGTGTCGCAGAGCGTGCCCTCGATCGTGAGGGTGCCGTCCGTGCTCCACACCACGCGGTCGGCGATCGGCTGGCGGGTCAGTTCGACGACCAGTTGGCCCTGGTCGTTCGCCGACGCGCAGAGTTCGCGGGCGTCGCCCTCGCGGGAGGCGTAGCGGCCGGGCGGCAGATCGAGGGTTGCCGCGAGGGACTTCAGCTTGCCGTCCGGCAGGACCAGGTTGGCCTGCCAGCGGTCGCCGTGCGGGGGCTCGACCTCCTTGGGGGCCAGGTGCGGGGTCGGCGCGACGCCCGCCAGGTCCGCGAGCCGCACCCGGACGTCGAAGCGGTCGTCGCCGTGGAGCGTCACGGGGTAGTCGAACTCCGCCGAGGAGTGCTTGTGCGTCAGGCGCAGGGCGCTCGGGCGCAGATGGCTCGGCAGATGGCCGCCGAGCACCATGTCGTCGCCGTCCCGGTGATGGGCGTCGACCCGCGCCACGTACTCCTGGATCCGCAGCACCAGGCGGCCCTTGCTGAAGCCGAGGACAAGGCGGAGCCCGTCGCCCAGTTCGCGCACGACCGACTGCGCGGACGATCCGTCCAGCGGGCGGACCGCGGCCCGCCGCACCGCGCCGTGCCCCGCGACGAGGACCCCGAGCAGCCAGTTGCCGGGCCGCCACCGGCCGCCCGTCTTCAGCTGCTCGGGGTCGATGGTGAGCTCGAACCCGGAGAGGTCGTAGCAGTGCAGCTGCTGCCGGGAGTTCTCGGTGGCCTGCGGGGCGGCGACGGTGCGGGTGGCCACCTTCCTCAACTGGGCCCTGCTGTGCGCCGACTTGAGCACGGCGGCCTTGACGGAGTGGCCGGGCCGCGTCGCCTCCAGATTGCGCACATACGCGTAACCGCTGATCCGCAGCAGCCCGTCCGTGCCCCAGCCGGCCTCCCGGACCCGCGCGATGACCGGCAGTTCGCCCCGGCCCAGGCGCGCCAGCTCCTGCGGCACCTTGATGTGACCGCCCGTGCTGCGCGGATACGCGGCGCTGCGCCGCACGAGCCCCCGGATCCTGAACGCGCTTCCGTTGCGCTGTTCGAAGGTGAGGAGGTCGATCAGATCGTCGGTGCGGCCTTCCCGTACGAGATGCCACTTCACGCGCAGCGACACCGGAAGCCCCGCGATCACCCCCGGATCCGCGCGGCGCAGAAACGCCGACGCGCCCTTCATGAACGCGGCGCGGTACTCGGGCCCGCCCATCGGAAGACCCTGGAGGAAGTACACGAAGTCGTCGCGCAGGCAGGACGTGTCGTACGTCTTGCGCATGTCCGGCGCGTGCTCGGCGAGGAACGCGCTGACGTGCGCGCATGCCGCGATCCGGTCGCGCACGCCCTTGACGTCCGTGCGCCGCCGGGTGATCGAGCCCTCGCGCACCCGCCAGTAGTAGACGTGGTCGCTGAGCACGTCCACGGAGCCCGCGAGGAAGTGCGCGGGGATCATGACGGGCGTGTCCTCGTAGAGCTTGCCCTCGGGGAAGGTGAAGCCGTGCCGGTCCCAGAAGGCGCGCCGGAAGACCTTGTTCCAGGCGACGCGGTCGGCGAGCAGATCGAGGTCGCGGCTGATGTGCGTGCGCGAGCGCGGCTCGGTGAGCCACTTGTACTGCCAGGCCTGCTGGCGCCCGCGCTCGTTCAGCCGCCAGACGTTGCCGCTGGCGAAGTCGGAGCCCGTCGAGTCGAGGCTCGCGGTCATCCGGGCGTACGCGTCGTGCGGCACGACGTCGTCGCTGTCGACGAACGTCAGGTACTCGGCGGTCGGCGTCGCGTGCCGCACCCCGGTGTTGCGGGCGGCGCTCAGCCCCGCGTTCGGCTGGCGCACGTAGACGAACCGGGGATCCTTCGCCGCGAACTCACGTGCGATCAGCGGGCTGCCGTCCGTCGAGCCGTCGTCGACGAGCACGGCCTCCAGATCGGCCATGGTCTGCCCGGCGATCGACTCCAGGCATTCCTCCAGGAACTCCTCGACGTTGTAGATGGGCACGACGACGCTGAGACGGGGCTGCACGAGGACCGGCCTTTCGTACGCTCCCAGTCACGGGAGGAATCATGGGAGTACGGGCGTATTCATCCCCTTTGCCCGTTCTCGTCAATTTTTTTGCCTCACTTCACCCCAATGAGTGAGGAGTGGTCTTCGACAGGCCGTGTCCGTGTGACTACCTTCGGTGTTCATGTCGCGCTTCTCGGTTGTCGTCCCCGCCCATCGCGTCCAGGGCTACCTGAGGGAATGCCTGGACTCCGTGCTCGGCCAGAGCCACGCCGATCTGGAGCTGATCGTCGTGGACGACGCGTCGCCGGACGCCTCCGCCGCGATCGCCGCGGAGTGTGCGGAGCGCGACGGCCGCGCGCAACTCGTCCGCGTCCCGGCGCACGCGGGAGCGGGCCCCGCCCGCAACATCGGCGCGGACCGCGCCACCGGCGACTACCTCCTCTTCCTCGACGGCGACGACCTGCTCCTGCCGGGCGCCCTGGAGGCGGTCGCCGAGGCCCTGGACGCGGCCGAAGACCCGGACGTCCTGCTCTTCGGGCACGACCGCGTCGACTGGTGGGAGAACGTGCGCGCGGGCGGCGACGACCTGACGGGCGACCCCCTGGCCGTCACCGTCGCCGCCTGGAACCGCGTCTTCAGGCGCGGCTTCTGGCAGGAGCACCGGCTCGCGTTCGGCGACGGGGCGTACGAGGACGTGGTGCCGGTGCGGCGCGCGGCCCTGGCAGCCGACGGCCGCACCGCCGTCCTGGACAAGGCCTGCGTCCGCTGGCGCGAGCGGCGCGGCGGCAGCTTCGCCAAGACGCCGGGCCGGGAACACTTCGCGGTCATCGGGCGCTACGAAGAACTCCTTGCCGCCGCCGACTCGGCCGACCGCGCCCGGCTCGTCCCGCACGCGGCGGCGCATCTGCTCGCCGTGCTCGACGACCCCGGACGCGTCACGCCGCGCGACCGGCGTGACTTCTTCCGCGGCGCGGCCCGCCTCTACCGCACGTACGGCCCCGCGGAACCCGCGGCCACCCCCGGCGAGAAGGCCCTCGCCACCGCCTCGTACGCGGCCTACGAAGCGCAGCGCAAGAGCCGCTCCCGCAGGAACGGCGTCACCCGCAGGCTCAAGGCGCAGAAGAAGAAGCTCCGCGCCCGCGCCATGCGCCTTACCTACCGCACCGACCTGCGCCGCCCCCTCGACCCCCACCTCGCGGTCTACGGCGCCTACTGGAACCGCGGGATCTCCTGCAACCCGGCCGCCATCCACGCCAAGGCCCGCGAACTGGCCCCGCACATCAGGGGCGTGTGGGTGGTCTCGTCCCGGCACAAGCACCGCGTACCGGCCGGGGTCGAGTACGTCGTCGAGGGCTCACGGCGCTACTGGCAGGCGATGGCGAGAGCGACGTACCTGATCAACAACTCCAGCTTCCCCGGCGGCTTCACCAAGCGCCCCGGCCAGGTCTACCTCCAGACCCACCACGGGACCCCGCTCAAGAAGATGGGCCTCGACCAGCGCCGCTACCCCGCGGGCACGCACGGCATCAGCTTCCAGAAGATCCTCGATCACACCGACCAGTGGGACTTCAGCCTCTCCGCGAACCCGCACTCCACGGAGGTCTGGGAGCGGGTCTACCCCTCGACGGCGTACCAGGCCCTTGAGGCGGGCTACCCGCGCAACGACGTCTACTTCACGGCCGGGCAGGAAGAAATCGCCCGCGTCCGCGCGGAGTTGGGAATCGCGGACGGCCGCACGGTGCTGCTCTACGCGCCCACCCACCGCGACTACCAGAAGGGCTTCCTGCCCGGCCTCGACCTGGAGCGCTTCGTGCGCTCGCTCGGCCCGGCGTACGTCGTGCTCGTGCGCGCCCACTACTTCTACGGCGCCGACGCGGGCCTGCGCGGCCACCCGCAACTCGTCGACGTCACCGGGCACGCGCGCGTGGAGGACCTCTGCCTCGCCGCCGACGCCCTCGTCACGGACTACTCGTCACTGATGTTCGACTACGCCTGCCTGGACCGCCCGATCGTGACGTACGCCCCCGACTGGCAGGCCTACCGCGCGGCCCGCGGCACCTACTTCGACCTCCTGTCGGGGCGCGCGGGCGAGACGCCGGGAGCTGTCGCCACCACCGAGGAGGAGCTCGCGGACCTCTTCAGGAGCGATGCGTGGGACACGGTGCGCACGACGAAGCTGCGGGCGGCGTTCCGGGCGCGGTTCTGCCCGTACGACGACGGGAGCGCCGCCGAACGCGTGGTCCGGCGGCTGTTCCTCGAAGCTCCAGAAGGTCAGGCGCCCCGCTCGTAGGGGGAGCGGACCGGGAAGTACGCCGCGAGGAACGAGCGCATGGCGAGCGCCATCTCCTCGTCCGCGAGCTCGCTGTCCGGGGACTCGCCGATGCAGAAGGCCGTCTTGTTGCGGCCCTGGAGCAGCTGGCCCAGGCGCGCGTGATCGGCGCGCCTCCCGATGTCCACGAAGTCGTACGAGATGCCCGCCGGCACCGCGCGCCCCGTGAGGTAGGCGTAGTGGTGGTGCAGGGACGACACCAGGGCGATGTCGCCGTTCGAGCGGAAGCGGCTGCGCGCGGTGGCTTCGAGCTCGTCGGCGAACCGCTCGGTGAGCTCCGCGAGGACACCGCGGTGCAGGGCGTAGGGCGCGTGGAAGAAGCTGTGCGTCGTCGTTCTGCCGAAGGCCTTCTCCAGCAGCGCGCGGTTGTTCTTCGCGGCGGCCAGATAGCCCTCGTCGTCGGGCGATACGGGCAGCGCGGGCACGGACGCCGACGACCAGAAGAAGCGGGCCGTGCCCGAGCTGTGGAAGAAGGTCTGCGGGGTGGTGGGGCGGCCCAGGAACATGTCGTCGTTGAGGTAGAGGAAGTGCTCCGACAGGCCCTCGATGCGGTGCAGCTGGCTCTCGATGGAGTGGGAGTTGAAGGTGGGCAGCGCGGCGTCGGGGTCGGCGAACAGGTCGCGGTGGTCGACGACCGTGACGCCCGGGTGGTCCGTGTTGAGCCAGGCCGGGGTCTGGCCCGCCGTGACGAGGTAGATGTGCCGGATCCAGGGGGCGTTCGCCGCCAGGGAGCGCAGTGAGTAGCGCAGCTCGTCGCGGTTGCGGAAGCGGACGGCGCCGCGGTCCGGCGACGTCCCGTCACCGGAACCGCCGAGAGCCGCGTCACGGCGGGCGCGCCATTCGGGGTCGGAGTCGTCGACCCAGGTGTAGACGGCGTCGACGGGGAAGTCGACGTCGCCGATGAGGAGTCGGGCGAAGACGTCGAGGGTGGGGTAGGTGCGGTCGGCGACGCGGAGGGTGGCCGTGGGGGCGAGGGAGGGCAGCTCCGATCCGGCGAGGGTGGTGCCGAAGGGGGCGCGCCGGGTGTCGGGGCCGCCGGGCCCGGCGGCTGCGTCCTCCGCGACGCGCGGCCAGAACGCCACCGTGCAGGACTGCCCGACGCCGTGCCGCAGGGAGAGCGTCGTCGTGGTCACCGGCTTGAAGAGCTTGATGCCCGCGACCTCGCCGATGCCGTCGAGGCGCTCGGCGAGCACGACTCCGGGCGCCGCGTCGCGCGGATGGACCAGCTCGGCGTAGACGGGCTGGCCGTGCAGGGACTCGGCGATCGCCTTGAGCGCGCCGTCGCGCTCGTCGTCGGCCACGGCGAGGGTGTGTGTGGTGCCCGAGGTGCGGACGAGGACGTAGGGAATGTCCTCGGACTCAAGTGCCGTGGCGGCCAGTTCGAGGTTCCAGTCGGTCATGTCGGGCGCGAGGACGTCGTCGCGCCGCTCGGCGAGACGGCCCACCGAGCGGATGAGGAGGCCGCTGTCGTCGGCGGCCATGATCTCGTCCTCGCGGGCCCGCTCCCCGGCGTCGGGCGCGGCGTCCAGGGTGTACGGCGTGGTCGGGCGGAAGCCGCTCCCGCCGGACGCGACGCCGAGCGCCACCCGGTCCGCGCGCTCCGCAAGGCGCTCGGGTGCGTCGCGCCGGGCCACGAGCCGGGAGTACAGCTCCTGCCAGCGCGCGGTGACGTCGGCGCTGGAGAAGCGGGCGTACACGCCTTCGCGGGCGGCGTTGGCGTAGCTGCGGCGGGTCTCCGGGTCGCCCATCAACTCGCTCATGGCGGCGGCGAGTTCATGGATCTCTCCGGGCGGTACGAGCAGTCCGTCGACGCGGTGCCTGACGATCTCGGCGGGCCCGGTCAGGACGTCGTACGCGACGACGGGCACGCCCGCGGCGAGTGCTTCGAGCAGCACGAGCGGGAAGGCCTCGTTGTGCCCCGCGGTCATCAGGGTGAGCCCCGCCTTGGCCCACTCGGCGGCCATGTCCTGGCAGGGGCCGAGGAGTTCGACGCGGTCCTGGAGGCCGAAGCCGTCGATCAGGCGGCGCAGTTGCTGCTCGCGGTGGCCGCCGCCGAAGACGCGCAGGGTCCAGTCCGGGTAGGCGTCGGCGAGCTCGGCGAAGGCCCGCACCGCGTGGTCGACGCGCTTCTCGCCGGTCAGGCGCGCGGCCATGACGATGACCTTGCTCTCGCCGTCGGCGCGCGGCCGGAAGCCGTCGGGCACGGCGTTCGGGATGACTTCGAGCTCGGGGGCGGTGGCGCCGAGGGACTCCGCGATCCAGTCGCGGGTGCGCTCGGTGAGGGTGACCAGGGCGTCGAGGCGCGGCGCGTGCAGGAGCAGGGGTTCGCCGGAGGGGCCGCGGCGCTGGGTCGGGCGGTGCTCCTGGTGCACGGTGACGACCCCGGCCGGGACGAGCGCGACGGCGGCGGCCATCAGGGCGGGCGTCGTGGTCACCAGGACGTCGGTGTCCAGGGTGGTCAGGGCGGCGGTCATCTCGACGTCGGAGAGCCGGTCGAAGGCGGACTCCCAGGAGGGCTTGATCAGTTCGCTGGGCAGCGCGGCGAGGGTGCGGCAGGCGGACTCGTCCAGGCGCGACGCGCGCACGGGACGCTCGGGGGATGCCGTGCGGTCGACGAGATAGCGGACGGGCAGGCTGCGGGCCTCGGGGAAGAAGGGCTCGGGGCGGGTCCGGAAGACGGAGACGATCTCGACGTCGTGCCGGTCGGCCAGGTGCTGCGCCTGGGTGTAGGTGGCCAGCTCGGTGCCGCCCATCTCGTCGCCCCAGCCGAGCAGATACGTGATCTTCATGAGGTCTCCTTCGAGATGTCCCAGCACGTCAGGGCGAAGGCGCCGGACTTGGTGAAGTGGGCGTGGGCGCGGACCAGGGCGCCGCCCGGCAGCGCGAAGACCCGGAAGGGGGTGGGGCAGGCGGCCGCCGGGTCGCGTACGTCGGAGAGCCACCGGCCGAGGGGGAGCGAGGTGCCGCGGGTCTCCGACTCCACGTGGAAGTCCCACACCCACTGGCCGGGGCTCGCCCCCGCCATCTCCGCGAGGGGCAGCGCGAAGCTGAACTCGGCGCCCTCCCACATCGCCCCGACGCGCACGGTGACCTTGTCCCGCCGCCGCACGGCCTGCGCGCGCCACCGCCGTCCCGGGCCCGCCTTGACGAGCCGTCCGTGCACGGTGATGCCGTCGCTGCCGGGCACGAACCGCAGCAACTCGGCGCGGGGCCTCGACCGGGTCACCTGGAGCACCGCGCGCCCGCTGCGGCAGCGCACGACGCGGATGAGCGTGCCGGTGCGGGGGTCGGGGGCGTGCAGCAGGGTGGGCGTGGGCGGCAGTTCGGTGTCCCCGTCGAGACCGATGCCGCGCCGCTTCACGCGTCCGCGGGCATCGGTGGTGACGACCGTGAGCCGCCAGACGCCCTCGCTCAGGCAGGGGCGGGCGGGGGCGTCCGCTTTCCCGGGGACGTCCTGCGTGTCGCGCAGGGTGGCCGTACCGGCGAGGAGCAGGCCGCCGCGGGCGTGCTGCTCGAAGGCGAGCGGGACACGGAACCGGCGGTGGCCGCGCGAGACGAGCAGATGGGCCCGCTCGATCCGCTCGTCGGGGAGGACGGCGACAGCGAGGTTGAGCGTCCGGCTGTCCCGGATCGACAGATGCACGGGCGCCAGCAGGCCCTGCGGCCCCCGCCCCGCGGCGGCGCGTTCGGCGCGGAAGCGGGTGGTCCGTGCGGTGGTGGCGAGCCGCCGGACGAAGGGCGGCAGAGCCGGGGTCATGACGTGAACCCAATGTGGTGCATTGCCCCACTTTGCCCGTTGTTCGCTCAGATGCGGGGTGTGGCCGCGTACGGGTCACCCGGCTGGCCCACGAAAGTGTGTCCCGGAGTGCGCTACGGGGTTAGACCCCTTAATGATCCATTCCCTCGCGCAGTTCCACCGCCGTAAGGAAGCCCCCGCACCACCGCCGCCGCCCGCACCACCAGCGCCCGCACCACAGCCCCCCGCACCACGCGCCTCCGTGCCCGCGCCGTTCGCGCCCGCCCCGGGCCGCCCGTCGCGCGCCCTCGCCCGGTGCCGCCGCTGGGCCGACCCCGCGGCCGTGGCGTTCGCGACCCTCCTGATCATTTGGCGGGCCGGCGCACTCGGCCAGTGGATCGTCGACGACGCGGCGATCACGTTCGCCTATGCCCGCAGCATCGACGAGGGCCTTGGCCCCGTGCAGCAACCGGGCGCCGACCCCGTCGAGGGGTACTCCAACTCCTCCTGGCTCGCCCTGCTCGTCATCGGCCGCAGACTCGGCCTCTTCGACCGCGGCGCGCTCCTCGGCGTCAGCGACCTGGTGCTCTACCCCAAGGTCCTCGCGCTGCTCTGCACCGCGGGCGTCCTCGCCTGCGTGGCCCTGGCGGCGCGGGCCCTGCTGCCGGGCCGGGCCTGGGCGGTGACGCTCCTGACCGGCGGCATCCTCGCCGCGAACCTGTCGTACGTGGCCTGGTCCTTCTCGGGGCTCGAAAACCCGCTGTACGCGCTGACCGCCGCCGCGACCGGGGCGCTGCTCGTGCGCGGCGCCGTGCGCGGCACCCTGCTGCGGCCCGCCGTCGCCGCGAGCGCGGGAGCCGTCGCCCTGCTCGCCGCGCTGACCCGCCCCGACGGAGCGGTGCTCGCCGCGGCCTACCCGGTGGCCGCCCTGCTGTTCCTGCGCCGGGACCGCCTGGCGCGGGCCGTGCGGGCGGTGGCGCTGAGCTGCGGCACCTTCGCGCTGCCGTACGCGGTGTTCCTGCTGTGGCGCCGCTCCACGTTCGGGCTCTGGGTCCCGAACACGGCGGTGGCCAAGGCCCAGAAGCCGCCGGGGCTCGCCCAACTGGCCTCCGCGGGCGAGCTGTTGACGTACGGAGGCTGGGCGCTCGCCCTGATCGGCGCCGCCTGCGCCGGCATCGCGCTCGCCCGGCCCGGCCCGGCGCGCAGAGCCCTGGCGGCGCTGCTCGTCCCGCTGGCCCTGACCCTCCTCGCGTACGGCGTGCTCGGCCGTGACTGGATGGCGCTCTACCGCTTCGCGACCCCGGTGTGGGTGCTCGCCGCGACGGCGCTCGCCCTCGCCGCCGCCACGGTGTGGCGAGCGGAGAGCCGCCGCGCGCGTGCCGTCCTGGGCTGCGCGCTCGCGGGCGCCCTGCTCCTCTCGGTCACCGGACAGGCCGCGCAGAACGGCAAGTTCGTCAACCGCCCGACTCTGTCCATGTGTTACGTCGCCGAGCGCTACGGCCACACCTTCGACGCGTACGCCGCCCGCCTCGGCCTGCGTGACGCCACCGTCGCCCTGCCCGACCTCGGCGGCACGCTCCTCACCTCGCGACTGCGCGTCGTGGACCTCGCGGGCCTCACCGACCGCCGGGTGGCCACCGCGTACGCCGCCGCCGATCCGGCCGCCCTGCGCGACTACGTACTGAACGACGTGCGCCCCGAACTGCTCCACGTGCACGCCGCCTGGACCCGCAGAACGGGCCTGACCCCGCCCCTCCTCGCGGCGGCCGGTTACGTCCCCCTCTATGCCGAGGGCAACGGCGGCGACTTCGTCAGGGCGGACGCCGTACGGGACCCGGCCAAGATCGCCGCGGAGCGCGAGCGCGTGCGCCCGGGCCTGGACGCCATGGTCCGCGCGATGCGCCCGGCGGGCTGCGGCCCGACGCTGCGTGCCGGAGAGGGGTCCCCCGCATGACGACGGCCCTCCCGCGCCAGACCCGCCCCCGCCCGGGGCTCCCCACCGCCGCCGACGACGCGCCCCGCGTGGACTCCCTGACCGGCATGCGCTTCCTCGCCGCCCTCGCGGTGTTCGTGCACCACTTCACCGGCCTCAGCGCGCACGGCGGCGTCGCCCACGCGCCGCTGCTCTTCCCGTACTCGACGCTCGGCGCGAACGGCGTCGGCTTCTTCTTCGTGCTCTCCGGATTCCTGCTCACCTGGGGACACCGGCCCGGCACCCTCGCCCGCCTCTTCTACTGGCGCAGGGCGGGGCGCATCCTGCCCGCCCACCTGGTCGCGACCATCCCCGTCATCTGGGTCTTCTACGTCTGGGGCGGCGTTCCGACGGACGACTTCAGCTTCGTCGCCTCGCTCTTCCTCGTACAGACCTGGTTCCCCGGCGTCGTGCCGACCCTCCCCGGCAACGGCGTCGCCTGGACGCTCAGCGTCGAGGCCTTCTTCTACCTCCTCTTCCCGTTCGCGATCCGCGGCGCCCTGCGCCTGCGCACCCGCACCCTGGGGCTGCTCGCGGGGGGCGGACTGATCGCCATGTGGCTGGTCAAGTGGTGGACGGTCGTCCATCTCTCGCCCTTCGCCAGCGAATGGGTCATGCGCAACCCGGTGAGCAGACTGCCCGAGTTCGGCGTCGGCATGGCCTGCGCGCTCGCCCTGCGCCGGGGACACCGCTTCCGGCTCAACCCGCCCGTGCTGCTCGCCTGCCTCGCCGGGTACGCCGTCGTCTACTGCCATCGCGCGACCTGGTTCGGCCCTGACCTGGCCGGGCATCTCGCCTGGACCCTGCGGCCGTTCGCGGCCGTCTTCTCCGTCCTCTTCGTGGTCGCCTGCGTGCAGCGCGAACTGGCGGGGCACCGGGGCTGGCTCTGCTCGCGTCCGATGGTCCTTTTCGGGCTCTGGTCGTACGCCTTCTATCTGCTGCACCAGACCGTCAACCGGCTGATCCTCGACACCTGGGGCCGCCCGCAGCCGGACAACTCCGCGATCTTCACTCTCCTCGGTGTCGCGCTCACCGTCGTCGCGCTGTCCTGGGCGATGTTCACGTACATCGAGGAACCGGCCCGGAAATGGTGCGCGCGGCGCACTCCGCCCCGGTGGCGGCACTGTGTCGGTACGCCCGAAAAGTGAGCGATGCGGAGAAGATTTCCACCTAGCCCCTGCCCAGGAGGAGACGTGCACCAGTCCGCGTACGAACAGATGGAACTCTGTGTGGAGCAGTACATGCCCAGAGGGAAGCGTCACCGGGTGGTCGATCTCGGCGCCCGGGTCTCCGACGGGCAGACCCGCACCCACAAGACCCTGCTCGAAGGGCGCGACACGGAGTACGTGGGCGTCGACGTGCTCGACGGCCGCAATGTCGACGCCGTGATGACGAAGCCGTACCGCATCCCCGTGAAGTCCCGCAGCGCCGACTTCGTCATCTCCGGGCAGGCGTTCGAGCACATCCCCTTCTTCTGGGCGACGATGCTGGAGATCGCCCGCGTCCTGAAGCCGGAGGGCATCGCCTTCGTGACGGCGCCCTCGCGCGGCCATGTGCACGACGCGCAGGACTGCTGGCGCTATTACCCCGACGGGTTCCGCGCCATGGCCGCGTACAGCCGGCTCGAACTCCGCGAGGCCTACACGGACTTCCCGCCCATGAAGGGCATCCGGCACGCCTACGCGAGCATCGACGCCAAGCACGCCTACTGGGGCGACTCCGTGGGCGTCTTCCAGCGGCCCAAGCGCTATCCGAGCCTGACCATGGCCTTCGTGCGCGCCGGCACCACCTGGTGGGCGAACAAGGTCGGCGGAGTGGACGGAATCCCGCTGCCCGAACCGATCGAGGGCCGCGCGCTCTGCGGCAGGCCAAAGACCGTGGTGGCCCCTCGTTCCGTGGAAGAGCAGCCTATTTCATCACCAAGTGACGCGCCCTGAACATAGATTGACGAAACGTGACATCACGGATGAGTTGCGCGTACTGTCCGCTCCCATGGCATGGCGACGCGCCGTGAATGGCGCACTGAAGCAACTGACCGGATATCAGCTGACACGCACCCCGGTGCCGGGCCAGCGCGCGGTGGCGGCCCCGGTGCCGAAGCCCGCCCCGGCATCGAAGCCCAAGCCCAAGCCGAAGCCCCTGAATCTGCCCGCCGACTACGACGACGAGGCGAAGGACATCATCCGTGCGGTGAAGCCGTACACGATGACCTCTCCCGAGCGCCTCAACGCCTTCATCCTGGCGACCCGGCACGTCGTCAGGCACAACATCCCCGGCGACATCGTCGAATGCGGCGTGTGGCGCGGCGGTTCGATGCAGGCCTGCGCGAAGGCCCTGCTCGGCGCCGGTGTGACCGACCGCGACCTGTACCTCTTCGACACCTTCGAGGGCATGACCCCGCCCACGGAGGAGGACCTGCGCCTGGACGGCAAGTCCGCCGAGGAACTGCTCAAGCTCCAGGGCAAGGACCGTCCGATCTGGGCGGTCGCCTCCCTCGACGACGTCAAGTCGGGCTTCGAGAAGGTGCCGTATCCCGGGGAGCGCGTGCACTACGTCAAGGGCATGGTCGAGGAGACCGTCCCGCGCAAGGCGCCCGAGCAGATCTCCGTCCTGCGCCTGGACACCGACTGGTACGCCTCGACCAAGCACGAACTGGAAGAGCTGTACCCGCGGTTGGTCAGCGGCGGCGTCCTGCTCATCGACGACTACGGCTACTGGCAGGGATCGCGCAAGGCGGTCGACGAGTTCATGGACAAGACCGGCGAACGCCTGCTGCTCCTGCGCATGGACGAGGGACGCATCGCGGTGAAGCCCTGACCCCGTCCGACGTCAAGGCAGTACGTGAGCGGGCCCTGTGTCCGGCAGCCCCGAGCAGCCGGACACAGGGCCCGCTCACGTGATCACCCGAATGGCTCTGCGCGGGTGACCCATAAGGGCGGTCGTTGTTAACCGGGTGACCCCCAGCAGGACGCGCAGCCGTGCCCGTCAGTACTCCGGAAGGAATGTGCGCAGCGCATGACACCCCGACTTGCCGTCGTCGTCCCCGTCTACAACGTCGAGGAGTTTCTCGGTCCCTGCCTCCGGTCACTGGCCGAGCAGACCATGCCGGACATCGAAGTCGTCATGGTCAACGACGGTTCCACCGACGGGAGTGCGCGCATCGCCCGCGAGTTCGCGGCCGGGGACGGCAGATTCCGGCTCGTCGAGCAGGAGAACGCGGGGCTCGGGGCGGCCCGCAACGCGGGAGTGCGCGAGGCACGGGGAACGTACCTGGCGTTCGTCGACAGCGACGACGTCGTACCGCTGGACGCGTACGAGCGGATGCTGGCGGCACTGGAGGACTCCGGCTCCGACTTCGTCACCGGCAACGTCCACCGGCTGCGCCCGTCGGACAGGACCGAACAGTCGCCGATGTTCCGCAAGATGATGGAGAGCGACCGCAGCGGCACGCACGTCACCCGCGACTGGGACCTGCTCGGCGACCGCATCGTCTGCAACAAGGTGTTCCGCAGGGACTTCTGGGACCGGCACGCCCTCGCCTTCCCCGAAGGCGTGCTCTTCGAGGACACCCCCGTCACGATCCCCGCCCACTTCCTCGCCGGGTCCGTCGACGTACTGAAAGAGCCCGTCTACCTCTGGCGCGACCGCGACGGCTCCATCACCAGCGGCCGCGCCAGGCCCCGCGCGGTCCGCGACCGCACGGCCGCCGTCCTCGCGGCCGGCGCGTTCCTCGCGGCGCAGGCCGCGGAGGCCGCGGGCACCCCGAGGGCCGCGGTCTACGCCGACGCCAAGCGGCGCTACGACACGACGGTCCTCTCCGGTGACCTGTGGCTGTTCATGGAGGCCCTGCCGCACGGCGACGCCACGTACCACGACGCCTTCCTGGAGCACGCCAACGCCTTCGCCGACACCGTCGACCCCGCGGTCATCGCCGCCCTGCCGCTGCCCCTGCGCGTGCGCTGGCAGCTCATCCGCAAGTGCCGCATCACCGAACTGCTCGCCTTCATGGCGTTCGAGAAGGCCAACCCCGGCGCCTTCCGGGTCCGCGGCCTGCGCCGGCGCCGGGCCGACTTCCCCGGCATCGACGGCCTGCCGCGCGAGACCGTCGCCCTGGAACGTTCCGACCTGCCGCTCACCGCGCAGCTGACCCAAGCAGCCTGGGACGAGCAGGGCAGGCTGCGGCTCAAGGGCTACGCCTACATCCCCAACCTGCCCGCGGGGCGGATCGGGGCGCGGGCCAGGGTCGCCTGGCTGCGGGCCGGGCGGCGCCGGGTCCTTCCGCTGAGGCTGCGCACCGTGCGGGCACGCGAGGCGACGTACCGCTCCAAGCAGGGGCTGCACGACTACGACCGCTCGGGATTCGAGACGGTCATCGACCCCCGCAGGACCGTCGGCAAGCGCCGCAGCACCACCTGGAAGGTGGAGATGGGCGCGGTCAGCGGGCTCCTGCCGCGCACGGGCCCGGTGCGCACGAGCGGCGCGCCCCGGCTTCCCGTGCGGTACCTGGAGGAGTTCCTGCGGGTCGCCGTCACCCTCAGCAAGGGACGGCTGAGGCTGCGCACCGAGCGGGTGGCGGCGCGGCTCGTGGCGCACGAGGGATGCGGCGGCGTCATCCGGCTGCACGGCAGGATGGCGCCGGGGGAGTCGCAGGCCCTCGACGCCCTGCGCATCGAGAACTGGCACACCAAGGAGGCGCACTACGTCCCCGCCGTGGTGAACGGCCGCGACTTCAGCGCCGATGTGCCGCTCGCCTTCTTCCACGCCGGTCAGGACGCGACCGGCAGGCCCCGCAAGGCCGACCCGTGGGGCGTCACCCTCGTCCGCGAGGGCGGCGACCGCACCCCGCTGGCCGCCTGCCCCGAGGTGCCGCCGGGACGGTACGGCCTGCTGCCAGGGCGTGAACTCCTAGTCCTGGCCAACCTGTCGGGGAACCTGGAACTGCGCGACCAGACCGTACGGCCGCTTGTCTCCACCGTCACCTGGGACGACGAACTGCTCATTGAGGGCAGCCACCCCGACGCGGCGGCCCGCACCGCCGAGCTTGTCCTCGTGCACGGCGGCCACGGCGACGAGGCCGTGGCGCCGGTCCGCATCGAGGGCGGCCGGTTCACCGCGGCGCTGCGGCCCGAGGCCATGCCGGGCCCCGGAGGCACCCTGCCGCTCGCCGAAGGCCGCTGGAACCTCTTCCTGCGCGAGCCGGGCGAGAGCGACCCCGAGCAGTACGTCCCGGTGTGCGTGGCACCCGGCGGGGACCGCGGTCTGCCGCTCGTACGCACCAGGTCAGGACGTGACCTCACCCTGAAGCGCCACGCCCACGACGGCCTCCACCTGCGCTCCGGCTCCGCCCTGCCCATCGCCGACCGGGGCGGCCCGCGCCAGCGCCGGCTGCGCGAGGAGTACGCGGCGCGGCGCGGCGGACCGCTGCGGGACGCCGTCCTGTACTGCAGCTTCGACGGACGCCAGTACTCGGACTCGCCGCGCGCCGTGCACGAGGAACTGGTCTCCAGAGGAACGGAGTTGGAGCATCTGTGGGTGGTGCGCGACCAGCAGGTGCAGCTGCCGGGCAGCGCGACGCCGGTCGCCCTGTGGAGCGCCGAGTGGCACGAGGCCCTCGCCCGCTGCCGCTACATCGTCACCAACACCCAGCTGCCCGAATGGTTCGAACGGGCCGACGGTCAGTACGTCGTCCAGACCTGGCACGGCACCCCGCTCAAGCGCATCGGCCTCGACCTCGCCGGCCGCTCCTCGGGAGACCGCGCCTACATGGCGACCCTGCCCGGCCGCGCGGCCCAGTGGAGCGTGCTCGTATCGCCGAACCGCTTCTCGACGCCCGTCCTGCGCGGCGCCTTCGGCTACACCGGAGACGTCCTCGAACGCGGCTATCCGCGCAACGACCTGCTGCACGCCGCCGACCGCGCGAAGGTCGCCGCCTCCGTGCGCGAACGGCTCGGCATCCCCGAGGGCAGGCGCGTCGTCCTGTACGCGCCCACCTGGCGCGAGAACCAGCCCAAGCAGAGCGGCCGTTACGCCCTCGACCTGCGGCTCGACCTCGAAGCCGCCCGGCGCGCCATCGGCGACGACCACGTGCTCCTGGTCCGCAGGCACTACCTCGTCGGCGGCACCGTCCCCGGCTCGGACTTCGTGCGCGACGTCACGCGCCACCCCGACGTCAGCGAACTCCTCCTGATCAGCGACGTCCTGGTCACGGACTACTCGTCCCTGATGTTCGACTTCGCGCAGACCGGGCGCCCGATGCTCTTCCACACCTACGACATCGACCACTACCGCGACACCCTGCGCGGCTTCTGCTTCGACTTCGAGGCGCAGGCTCCGGGACCGCTGCTCACGACGAGCGACGAGGTGATCGCCGCGCTGCGCGACCCGCGGGCGGCCACCGCCGCCCACACCGAGGCGTACGACAGATTCCGCGAGGTCTTCTGCGATCTGGACGACGGCAGCGCCGCCGCCGGTGTCGCGGACGCCATGCTCGAAGGAGGCCGCGCATGAGCTCCTCGGAACTGCACGACGTCAGCTGTGTCGTCGTCGCGGGCACGGACGCCGACGCGCTGCGCCAGTCGGTGGACTCCGTGCTCGGCCAGAGCATGGGCAACGTCGAGGCGGTCCTCGTCGACCCCGGCGCGGACGGCGCCGCCCGCGCCGCGGCACAGGCACTCGCCGCCGACCATCCGCACCGGGTGCGCCTGGTCCGTGCCGAAGGCCCGATGTCCGTGGCCGCGTCGCGCAACCTCGGGCTCGACGCGGCACGCGGCCGGTACGTCATCGTGCTCGGCGACGGCGAACTCCTGGAGCGGCACGCCTGCCGCAACCTCTTCGACGCCGCGCGCACCACCGGGGCCGACCTGGTGGCGGGGCGCTGGACGCGGCGCACGGGCTCCGGCAAGAAGGAGGCCCACCCCGGCTGGCAGAACCAGCAGCACGCGAGGACGAGGAGCGTCGAGAACCTCTCCGACGTCCCCGAACTCGTCGCAAGAGACTCCCTGGTCACCGGGTTCTGCGTCCGCAGGGACCACCTCCACCACGCGCGTCTGCGGTACGCCGAAGACCTCTCCCACAGCGAGATCCTCTTCGGCGTCGAGGCGGCACTCACGGCCCGCGGCATCACCCTCGTGCCGAACCTCGTCACCACCCGCCGCGCGGCCCCCGACCCCGCCCGCGAGACCCCCGGCCTCGCCCGGGCCAACGACCGCGTCGCCGGTCTCCTGGTGAGCCTGGGCCGCCTCGACCTGTGCGACCGGCGCGAGCGGGCCTTCCTCGTCGACCACGTGCTGCCCTGCGCCCGTACGTTCCCGCAGCTCACCGCGGACGAGCGGCGCCGCGCCACGGCCGGCATCGCCCCGCACCTCGAAGACCGCGTCGACGCCCGCGCCCTGAGCGACCTCGGCCCCGTCGAGCGGGTGTGCGTACGGCTGCTCGCGGACGGCGACACCGAGGGCGTGCTCGCCGCCGCGTACGCCCTCGCACGGCCGGGGACCGTCGTCTCGGAGCTGACCGAGCGGGAGGGGAAGGTCTACTGGCGCGCGGACGGACTCGACGACCCCCGCGTACGGGAAGTGCTCGACGTCACCGAACTCGGCCACCAGCACCGGCCGTCGGACACGGTACGGCTCCTGAACCGCCTCACCAGGTGCAGCGTCGACGGCACCAGGGCGGTCCTCGAAGGCCGGGTCGTGCTGCCCGGCAGCGTGCTGCCCGACCGGCCGCCGCTCACCGCCTGGCTCGACGTCCGCGCCCGCGGCACGGCACGGCGCGCCTTCCGCGTACCCGTGCAGGAGGCGCACTACGACGGCGGCGCGGTCCTCTGGCGCGCCACGCTCGACCTCACCGCGGGACTGCGGGACCTCGGCATCCGCGACCGCGTCTGGGAGCCCCGGCTGCGACTCGCCGCGGGCGGCCACGACATGACCACCGAACTCGTCGCCGAGCAGGAGACCGTGGGCACGGCCCGCGGCCTCACCGTCACCGGCGCGAACAGGCTGGAGCTGCGCCCGGCACCCCGCCACCGCGCCGCCCGCACCCTGCGCGCCGCCCTGCACTACGTCACGCACTTCCGCCCCGCGCGCAAACTGCGGCTCGGGCTGCGTGCCCTGCGCACGAGGTACGACAGGCTGAGCGGCAGGCCGGTCAAGCTGCGCGTCTACCGGCGGATGCTGCGGCGGCTGCCCGTCAGCAAGGGCTCGGTCGTCTTCGAGAGCCACATGGGAGCCTGCTACGGCGACAGCCCGCGCGCCGTCCACCAAGAGATCACCGACCGCGGCCTCAGGCTCCGCTGCACCTGGTCGTACGCCGCGTCGACCGACGGATTCCCCGGCTCGGCCCGCCTCGTGCGCCGATGGTCCTGGCGCTACCTGTGGGCGCTCGGCCGCGCCGAGTTCTGGATCGACAACCAGGGCTTCCCGCACGCCCTCGCCAAGCCGCGCCACACCACGTACCTCCAGACCTGGCACGGTTCCGCGTACAAGCGCATGGGCTTCGACGAGGCGCGGATCAAGACGCAGAACGCCCCGCAGCGCCAGTGGCTCGGGGAGGCCGTCGACCGCTTCGACCACTTCCTGGTCCGCTCCGAACACGACGTGAACACCCTGGCCCGCGCCTACGGCATCCCCGACGAGCGGCTGCTGCGCTGCGGCTACCCGCGCAACGACCGCCTGATCGCCGCGCGCGCCAGGGACGAGACATCGGGCCGCTTCCCCCGCCCGCCCGTGGCCGCGGAGCTCGGCATCCCCGACCACAAGACGGTGGTCCTGTACGCGCCGACGTTCCGCGGCGGCCCGCCCAAGAAGAACAAGGCGGTCCGACTGCCGCTCGACGTACGCAAGTTCGCGGACCGCTTCGGCGACACCCACGTACTCCTGGTGCGCGCCCACTACATGGAGGCGGCCGCCCTGCCGGTGTGCCCGCCCGGCACCGTCGTCGACGTCTCGGCCCACCACGACGTGAGCGAGCTGCTCTGCCTCGCCGACGTCATGGTCACCGACTACTCGTCGATCATGTTCGACTTCGCCCTCCTCGACCGGCCGCTGGTGCACTTCGCGCCCGACCTCGACGCGTACGAGGCCGAGCGGGGCAGTTACTTCGCGCTGCGGGACGACGCGGGCGGGCCCGTCGTCGAGACGCAGGAGGAACTGCTGCGCGTGCTCGGCACGCTGAAACAGACCGACGGCGCGTGGGCGGAGGCCAGAGGGGCGTTCGCCGCGCGGTTCGGCGCTTACGACCAGGGGCGGGCCGCGGCCGACGTGGTGGACGCGCTCTTCGGCGAGCGGTACCGGAACACGCGGAAGCGGCCCCGGAACACGCGGCAGCAGTCCCGGAACACGCAGCAGCAGGGGGAGGGCGCATGACCACCACGATCGCCACCACGAAGACCGGCACCGCGACGAAGAGCCGCGACCTCTTCCTCGTCGCCAACACCGTCGACGAACTCGGCGGCGTCACCGCCTGGGCCCACCAGATGGCCCGGCTCTTCCAGAGCAACGGCCACCGGGTGCACGTCATCGGCGTCCACGAGGCCGAGCTGAAACTGGCGCTCCCCGAGGACCGCGGCTACCCCGTGACCAGCCTCTACGAAGAGCATCCGCAGTCCCCGCGCCCACCGCGCGGCCTCGGCCGCCTCAACGTCGTGGCGCGACGCCGCGAGTCGGCACGGATCACCGCCAAGCGCCGCGTCGTGGACCGGCTCTCGGAGACCTTCCGCGCCGCACGCCCCGGCGCGGTCGCCATCGTCACGCAGGTCTGGCCGATGGAGTGGATCAGGGAGGCGGACACCGCCGGCCTGCGCATCATCGGCATGAGCCACGAGTCGTACGCCTACACCCGCGCCTGCCACCGCTACCGCGCGGTCAAGCGCAGCTACCCCTCCGTGGACCGGTGGCTCGCGCTGACCCAGGAGGACGCCGACGACTGGATCATCGACGGCATGCACAACGTCGGCGCGATGCCCAACGCCCTCGCGCACCTGCCCGCCGTGCCCTCGCGGCGCGAGGCGAACGTGGTCTGCAGCATCGGCAGGCTCGCCGACCAGAAGGGCGTCGACATGCTCGTCGACACCTGGGCCCTCGTGGCCCCGCAGCGCCCCGACTGGACGCTGCGGATCTACGGCGCGGGCGCGGACGAGGACGCCCTCAAGCGGCAGTGCACGCGGCTCGGGCTCGACGGTTCCGTGGAGTGGCGAGGGCGCACCAGCGATGTGCCGGGCGTCCTCGCCGAGAGCTCCCTCTTCGTGCAGTCGTCACGCGGCGAGGGCTTTCCGCTGGCCCTGATGGAGGCGATGGCCAGCGCGGTGCCGTGCGCTGCGTTCGACTGCGCGCCGGGCGTACGGGAAATCGTGCGGCACGGCGAGGACGGCCTGCTTGCCCCCGCCGGTGACGTGGGGGCTCTCGCCGACCGGCTGCTGCGGCTCACCGGTAATCCGCGGCTGCGGAACGCCATGGGGGAGCGGGCCCGGCTGAATGTGCAGAGGTTCTCCGAGGCGCGGGTGCTTGAGCGCTGGGAGGCGTTGTTCGAGCTTTTGGAGCGGTGAGATTCCCCGCGCCCCTGACGGGCGCCCCCGCGTCAAGAGCGTCCCGAGCGTGCCAGTAGTGATGACAGCAGGCCCCTTGCCCGGCTTCCCGCACCGGGGGCGGGCCTGTCCGGCAGTTGTGGGACGGGCTCGTTCGCGTGGCGCGAGGCCGGCTGTTCCGGTGCCTTCGCCTTCTTGCCGCTGATGCGGATCATCGGGTGGCCCGCGACCTCCTCGGCGCCGTGCCACATGTCGTCCCGCTCCTTCAGGAACGCGGCGAGATCGGCGTGGATCTCGTCGTAGGCGCCCCACGTGCCGTAGAACTTCGTGGCCGTGATGCACAGCGGTTTGAGCCCGGTGCTCGCCACGGCGCCCCAGGTCGCCGCGGCCACGCCCGGACAGTGCTCGGCCCGGAAGTCGTCGAGCACCACGATCCCGTCCGTTCCCAGGAGCTCGCGGGCGGCGGCGATGTCCGCGTGGACGTGCTCGTACAGATGCGAGGCGTCGATGTGCACGAAGCGGCAGCTGTCCGCCGTCACGTGCGCGGTGATCCCGGACGACGGCTCCTGGACGATCCGCGGCAGCCCCTCGTGGAAGGAGCGGTAGTTGGCCTCGAACGCGCGACGCGTGAGGGTGGCGTACGAGCGGCCCATCTCGGCGGAGTTGGCCTTGTCGGGGGCGGGGGAGTCGAAGAGGTCGCAGACCGTGAACGTCTCGTCCGCGCGCAGGTACGTCCCCATGAAGATGGCGCTCTTGCCGAGGTACGCGCCGAGCTCCACGAGGTCACCGCGCTGCGCCCGGTCGAGCTGACGGCCCAGGATCCAGTCGAAGAGCACCTGGTCGACGGGGTGGAACCAGCCCTTCACGTCGGAGAGGCCGCGCGGCCGGGGCAGCTGGTCGGTCGCGGACGTGGTGGCTGAAGCGTTCTGCATATCTGGTCCCGGGGATGGGGGGAGAAGGACAGTGCGGCTAGAAGCGCGGAGTGGGCCGGGAGGTGTCGGCCCGCGGCAGCGGCTCGTCGGCCACCCCCGCGGCCGGTGCCGGGTGCCGGTCCGCAAGTGGCGCAACCGACGGTAGGCCCCCGGCTTCACCGAGCACCACATGCCTCACAACCCGTTCAGCCGCCCGACCGTCGTCGTACACGCAGAAGCGGTCTCGGAACGCCGCGCGCAGCTGCGCCGAGCGCGAGCCGCGCCAGTGCCCGGTGACGAAGATGTCGGTGAGTTCGTCCTGGTCGCGGGCGACGGCGCCGGGCGGGAACTCGCGGACGTCGAAGTAGGTGCCGCGGGCCGCCTCGTAGGCCTGTTGGTCCTCGGCGTGCAGGACGACGGGGCGGTCGAGGTTGGCGTAGTCGAACATCAGCGAGGAGTAGTCGGTGACCAGGGCGTCGGAGGCCAGGCAGAGGGATTCGACGCTGGGGTGGTCGGACACGTCGATCAGGCGGCCGGAGGAGGGGGCGAGGGGTGCCCCGTAGGAGTGGTGGGCGCGGGTGAGGACGACGAAGCGGGGTCCGAGGTGGTGCAGCATCCGTTCCAGGTCGAGGGAGCGCAGCTGGGTGTGGCGGTAGTCGCGGTGGGTGGGCGCGTAGAGGATGGCGACGGCGCCGCGGGGGATGCCGAGGGTTTCGCGGATGCGGGCCACGTCGGCGGTGGTCGCCCGCTGGTAGATGTCGTTGCGCGGGTAGCCGTACTCCAGGGTGGTGAAGGAGGCGGGGAAGACGCGTTCCCAGATGAGGGTGGAGTGCCGGTTGGCGGACAGGACGTAGTCCCATTTGTCGGCGTTGCGCAGGAGGGCGGCGAAGTCCATGCCGCGGGCGGCGGCGGGGCGGTCCTGGAGGTCGAGGCCCATCAGTTTCAGGGGGGTGCCGTGCTGGGTCTGGATCATGATCTGGCCGCGGCGTTTGACGAGTCTTCGGTCGAAGTTCACGTTGTTGACCAGGTACTTGGAGCGGGCGAGTGCGCTCCAGTAGGCGGCGGTGCCGGGGCGGAGCCTGCGGGTGGCGGTGGGCAGGGTGTGGTGGTGGGCCGGGTCGGCGATCCAGGCGGTGCGGATGTGGGGGGCGTGTTCGCGCAGGGCGGCTTCCAGGGCGCCGGGGTTGCAGCCGTAGCCGCGGCCCCAGTACGAGGAGAAGACGGCGCGGTCGGCGCGCAGGGGCAGGCAGAGCTGGATGCGGTAGTGCAGCTGGAGGGCGGCGCCCTTGGTGCGGCGCCGTGCGGTGGCCGCGTACCTTGCGGCCCTGGTGCGCAGGCGCAGGGCGGTCCACAGGGTGCGGTAGGTGCGGTGGGTGCCCAGGCGTACCAGGCCGTGGCGCAGGCGGGTGCGGGGGCGCAGGCGGGTGCCGGGGGCGCGGTAGCGGCGGTAGTGGGTGCGGGCCTTGCGCAGGAAGGCGGGGCGGCTGCCGGGCGGGAGGCGGTCGCGTTTGGTGAAGACGGTGGTGAGGTGGTCGACCATCCGCCGGAAGAGGAGCGGGCGCCAGGCGGCGGAGAGTTCGGGGTGCTGGTCGAGGAAGGCGAAGACCCGTTCGTACTGGTCGAAGATGTCGAAGTGGCGGCGGGTGGTGGTGCGCAGGATGCTGCCGCGGCGGCGCTGGAGGTAGTGCACACAGACCCGGTCGAGGGTGGCGATGGTGTCCGCCTTCATCAGGACCGGGTAGGTCCAGGGGGTGTCCTCGTAGAGGCCGGGCGGGAAGGTGAAGGCCTCGCGTTCGATGAAGTCGCGGCGGTACGCCTTGTTCCAGGCGACCATCAGGAGCCGCAGCAGGCCGGGCCGGTCGCTCAGTTTGAAGGCGGTGCGGCCGTCTTCCTTCAGGAGGCCCGCGAACTGGTTGCGGACCTCCTGGCCCGTCCAGAAGGTGCGCGCGTAGTCGTAGATCAGGACGTCCGGCTCGTCGGTCTCCTTGATGCGGTCGGAGATCGCGTGCAGGGAGTCGGGGGTGAGGGTGTCGTCGCTGTCCAGGAAGATCAGGTAGTCGCCGGTGGCGCGTTCCATGCCCGCGTTGCGTGCCCGGCCCAGGCCGACGTTCTCGGTGAGGTGGATCGCCGTCACGCGGGTGTCGCGGGCCGCGCATTCGTCGATGAGGGCGCCGCAGGCGTCGGGCGAGCAGTCGTCGACCACGATCAGTTCGAGGTCCGTGAACGACTGACGAAGAACCGATTCGAGGCATGCGTGCAGATATGCCTGCACCCTGTATACGGGCACGATCACACTGAACCGGGGCAAGGCACATCCATGGGTCGACGCGGGCATACTGCCCGAAAACGCCCCGGCCGCCGGTCGGGTTACGTCGAACGAGGCATACGGGGGATGCGGGGGAGCGGACGCGAGTGAGGCGGTCTCCGGTCGGAGGCCGCCTCACCCGTCGAACGTATTTGCCCGTACGGCGGATGCCGTCGGGGCTTGTCTCCCGGCCGCGCTACTTGACGCGTTACTTGACCGCGCCCGCCATCACGCCGGACACGAACTGCCGCTGGAACGCGAAGAACACGGCCAGCGGGATCACCATCGAGATGAACGCGCCGGGCGCCAGGATCTGCACGTTGTCGCCGAAGGACCGCACCTGCTGCTGGAGCGCGACCGTGATCGGCGGGCTCTCGGAGTCGGCGAAGATCAGCGCGATCAGCATGTCGTTCCAGACCCAGAGGAACTGGAAGATGCCGAGCGAGGCGATCGCGGGCGCGCCGAGCGGCATCACGACCCGGAAGAAGAGCCGCAGTTCACCGGCTCCGTCCAGGCGTGCGGCCTCCAGGAGTTCACGGGGTATCTCCGCGAAGAAGTTCCGCAGGAGGAAGATCGCGAACGGCAGGCCGAAGGCCACGTGGAAGACGACCACGCCGATCGTCGTCTCGAAGATCCCGATCGCGCCGAAGATCTTCGAGACGGGGAGCAGCGCCACCTGCACGGGGACCACGAGCAGCCCGACGACCCCCAGGAACCACCAGTCGCGGCCAGGGAACTCCATCCACGCGAAGGCGTATCCGGCGAGGGACCCGATGATCACCACGAGCAGTGTCGCCGGGACGGTGATCATGATGCTGGACAGGATCGAGTCGGTGATCGTCTCGTCCTTGAGGAGGTTCGTGTAGTTGTCCAGGGTCATCTGGGACGGCGCGCTGAAGACCTTCCACCAGCCGCTCTCGGCCATGTCGGACGAGGTGCGCAGCGAGCCGAGCAGCAGACCCACCGTCGGCACCAGCCAGAACAGCGCCACGACGACGAGGAAGACGCGTACGGCCGTGCCGCTCAGGACGGACGCGATCCGCCCGCCGAGCGACCGCTCGGCCTTCACCGCTTCGACTTGGGTGGTCATCGTCGAGCCTCCCGCCTGAGCCGCCGGACGTTAAAGAGCATCACCGGGATCACGAGGAGGAAGAGCAGTACGGCGATCGCGCTCGCCACGCCTGAATCCTTGTCGAGGAACGCGGAGTTGTAGAGCTGGAGTGCCAGGACGTTCGCGTCGTCCTTCGAGGAGTTCGGCGGGATGATGAAGATCAGGTCGAAGATCTTCAGTACGTTGATCATCAGCGTGACCGCCACCACCGCGAGCACGGGCGCGAGGATCGGCACGGTGATCCGGCGGAACACCTGCCACTCGTTGGCGCCGTCCACGCGGGCCGCCTCCAGGAGTTCACGCGGCACGCTCGCGAGACCGGCCGCGATCAGGACCATCGCGAAGCCCACCCAGATCCACAGGTACGAACCGATGACCGCGGGCGTGATGAGGGAGGGGCCGAGCCAGTCGACGCCGTTGTACGGCTCGCGGAAGTTCGACGCGGGGAAGCGGAGCTGGGCCCCGTCGGCTTCCTTGGGCAGCGCGAACGTGCCGTCGTCCGCCGCCTCGGTCGAGGCCACCACCTTGCCGTCCTTGACGGCCTCCACCTTGATCCCGGCATAGCCGAACTCGGTCTTGTCCGGGGCGTTCACCTCGCCGCGTCCCTTGCCGCGCGTGAAGTCCTGCCAGGCCGTCCCGGTGACCTTGTCGGGGTCCGGCTTCGCGGCGGCGGCGGACTTGGCGCTGTCCGGCATGTTGTCCGGCGCGACACCGGTCAGCGGCAACACCACCGGAGTTCCGGCGCTGACCGGCTTACGAGTGATGAAGGCGCCGCCGGCCGCCGATTTGAGCGGAGACTCCGTACTGGGATGGGCCTGCGGGAAGGCGGACGACTCGGCGAACGTGTCGTGCACCCCCACCATGACGGCGTTGGCGACACCCCGGTCGGGATCCGACTCGTACACGAGCCGGAAGATGATGCCGGCCGCGAGCATGGAGATCGCCATCGGCATGAAGATGACCAGCTTGAACGCCGTTCCCCAACGGATCCGTTCGGTGAGCACGGCGAAGATCAGGCCGAGCCCGGTCGCCAGGGTCGGGGCGACGACCACCCAGATCGCGTTGTTCTTGACCGCGGTGAGGATGGTGTCGTCGGTGAACAGCGTCTTGTAGTTGCCGAACGCCGTGAAGTCGCCCGACTTGTCGAAGAAGCTGCGGAAGACGGAGTACCCGATGGGGTACAGGACCAGAGCGCCGAGCAGCACCAGGGCGGGCAGCAGGAAAAGCACCGCCATGCCCTTGCGCGTGCCGGTCACGCTCTTGCGGCGGGGGACCGGGGGCAGCGCCGCATCGGGCGTGCCCCCGGCATTCGCGGACGCCACCGCGTCAGTCCTTGTAGGCCTTGGCGGCGGCGTTCTCCAGGGCCTTCTGCGTGCCCTCGACGTCCTTCGGGTTCGTCAGGAAGTCCTGCAACGCCTTCCACTCGCCCTTGCCGGGCGTGCCGCCGAAGGCCTGCGGGGCCTGGTCGGACATGTCGAAGCGGATGTCGTCGCCCGCCGCGATCAGCGCCTTGGCGATGCTCCGCTGCACGTCGTTCGGGTACGCCGCCAGGTCGAGGCTCTTGTTCGGCGAGACGAAGCCGCCCGCCTCCGCCCAGATCTTGGCCGAGTCCGGCGACGCGAGGTAGGTGAGCAGCGCCTGGGCGCCCTTGCTGTCCTTCAGCGCCACCGCCGCGTCACCGCCGACCACCGCGGGGGAGTCGTCGCCGACCGCGGGGAACGGGAACACCTTGGCGTCGGTGCCTATCTCGGCCTTCGTCTCCGAGATCGGCAGCGAGACCATGTCGCCCTCGAAGACCATGCCCGCCTTGGGCTGGTCGCCGCCGGTGAAGGTCTGCTTGACCGATGCGGGGAACTCGGTCTGCAGCGCGCCCTTGGCGCCGCCCGCCACGAAGCCCTTCGTGCCGAAGACCTCGCCGAGCGTGGTCAGCGCCTCCTTCACGGAGGGGTCCGTCCACTTGATCTCGTGCTTGGCGAGCTGGTCGTACTTCTCCGGGCCCGCCTGCGAGAGGTAGATGTTCTCGAACCAGTCGGTGAGGGTCCAGCCGTCGGCGCCCGCCACCGAGATCGGCGGTACACCGGAGTCGTACACCGTCTGGGCCGTCTTCATGAAGGCGTCCCAGGTCTTGGCCGGCTTGGCACCCGCGTTGTCGAAGACCTGGGTGTTGTACCAGACAAGGGACTTGTTGGCGGCCTTGAAGTACACGCCGTACTGCTTGCCGTCGACGGCGCCGAGGTCCTGCCAGCCCTTCGCGTAGTTCTTGTCGAGCTGCTTCTGCGCCTCGGGCCCGACGGGCTTGGCCCACTTGTTCTGCACGGCCTGCTCGATCGCGCCGACCTGCGGAAGCATCGCGACGTCCGGCGGCGCGCCGCCCGCGACCTTCGACTCCAGGAAGCTGATGATCGGGTCCTGGGCGGGCACGAAGGTGACCTTGGCCCCGGTCCGCTTCTCGAACTCGTCGAGAACCTTGAGGAAGACCTTCCGTTCCGAGCCGCCCCATACGGCCGCGACGGACACGGTCTGCCCGTCCAGCTTGGGCAGTTTGACCGCGGCGGCGCTCTCCTTGCCGCCGCTCTTGTCCCCGCCGTTCCCGTCGTCGTCTCCGTCGCCGCCGCATGCGGTGACGGAGAGCGCGAGCGCGCTCGCGACGAAGGCCGCGGCGAATCTGGCGGTGGTACGCCGGTGGTGCGGTGCCCTGCGTGTACGAAGAGTGCTGCCCATCACTGCCCCGTTCTCATCCCTGGCGAGTCCGTGCGGTCTGTTTACGCCCGCCCGGGGAGACGCGGCAAGAGCGCCAACCATGACAACTGGGTGATCGTGATGGCGTTGTGACGTGCCGTCATGAGCTGCGGGGTCGCCCTTGCTGTTGCTTCTGTTGGGAGCAGGCGGACGGCGCCGCTCCCGTTGTGGACGAGCGGGCCGGGCCGCCCCGTCGTGGCCCGGGGCTACAGAAGGGACGGCACCTGATCCGCGGCCACGGAGCGGGCGGCCCGCTCCAGCGCACTGGCGAGCAACGCCAGGTCGGTGGGGCCGTTGCCCAGTTCCCGCACGGGCCGGCGGGCGGGAGGGTCCCCCATCCGCTCCCACTCCAGCGGAACGACGGTGGGCCGCAGCGTGGACGTACGAGGAATGCGCCCGGTGACCCGCCCCGCCTGAAAGGGGCTCACCCGCCCCTCGGCGGTACGCAACTCCCCGCGCCCCGGGGCAGGCTCCTCCGGTCCCGGGGAAACCGCGTCCAGCGCGACCCGCAACGCGGCCCGCCGCCCCAACTCGGTATCGGGAGTCCGGTCGCTGCACGCGGTGGTGGCCACCAGATGCACCCCGAGCCGCTCCCCGTCCCTGGCCACGGCCTCCAGCGCGCGCACGACGGACCCCGCGGCGGGCCGCCCCGGCGATCCCAGTGCGGGCGAAAGCAGGGCGTCGAAGTCGTCGACGAGCACGACGAGCCGAGGCAGCGGAGGTCCCGGCTCGACTCCCTTGCGCGCGGCAGCCGCGGGCCGCAGTCGCATCGTGGAACTCGGCGGCGCATCGAGGTCACCCCCGCCGCCACCGATCCCGCCGACCCCGCCGATCATGGCGCCCCCGGCGGCGGCCGCCTGCGCATGCCACTCCGCGAACCCGAGCCGCCCCAGCAGCTCGGCCCGCCGCTTCAGCTCGGCGGTCAGGGACTGGGCGAACTCCCGCATGCGCACGGGGTCGTTGGCGGCGAGATGCGTGGTGACATGCGGCAGGTCCATACAGACCGCGAGGCCTTCGACCAGCCGTATGTTCGCTCCGTTCGTCCCGCTGCCCCCGCTCCCCGTGCTGTCCCGCCCGTCGATCAGGACCATGCCGAGCCGGTCGGGCCGCTCCGCGGCGGCCAGCGAGGCGGCGATGGAGCGCAGCAGTTCCGTACGACCGCTCCCCGAAGGGCCCTCGGCGAGGACATGCGGGCCCTCGGCGGCGAGGTCCATGACCACGGGCCCGCGCGGCCCCGCCCCGAGCACGGCCCAGGCCCGCCCGCCCAGCGCCTCCGCGTCGTCGGCGGCAGCGGCCCACCGGGCCATCAGGGACGCGGGGGTGGCCCGCGCGAGACCCAACTCATCGAGCAGCCGAGCCATTTGGGGCAACGGAGCGGACACGCGCGCGTGTCCGTCGCCGGGCGCCCCGTCCGTGCGGAAAGGCGCCAGGGCGCGGGCGAACCGCTCGGCCCAGGCCTGCGACACCGCGTCCACCGCGGCGACCGTGCCGTGCCCAGCGGGCTGCCCGTCCACGGTGCGCAGCAGCCGCAGCGCGGTCGCCACGTCGCCGCTGAGGAGCGCGACGGCACCGCAGGCGCGGAAGGCCGGAGAGACGGAGCAGGCGGCTTCATACGTGGCGGAGACCGGCGACGCGGGTGACGCGGCGGGTGTCTCCGCCAGGCAGACGACATGGATCCCGGCGGCGGCCCCTTCCCGCGCGAGCCGCACCACGGCTTCCCGCAGCCCGGCGGACCCGGGATCGCCGTCCACCACGACCACGGCGCGGGGCCCGGCATCAGGGAGGCCGTCGGCTGCGCTGCCGGCAGTGTCGGCGGCGGACGCCTGGTCCGCCGCGTAGTCGTCGAGGCGGCGCAGCAGCTCTCCGGTGCGGGCGGCGGCCTGCTCGCGGTCGTAGGCGAGGAGGAGGCGGCAGTCCTGGCCGTGCGTGGGCCGCAGGTGCGGGAGCCAGCCGAGCCAGGACCACTCGGCGGTGCGCTCCTGCACGGTCCGTGCGCGGTCCGTGCTGAGCAGCACGATCTCCAGGGCGTCGGGGGAGTGCATGGCCGCGAGCTGGGCGACGACGGCACGGGCGAGCCCCGTGAGCCGCCCGCGCGGGCCCGCGAGGCCGAGCGCCCCCGCCTCGCGCAGGCTGACCGTCACGGGCACGGCGGGCAGCAGGCCCCGCTCGTCGGGGGCCGTGCGGTCGACCGTGCCGAGCCGGACCGCGAGGGCCTCGGGGTGGCCGGGGCCGCGCTCCCAGAGCCGGGGGCCGGGGCCGAGCGCGGTGAGCAGCAGGGCCGCGGGATCGGGCCAGGACTCCGGGGTGCGCGCGGCGGCGGCCACCGCGAGATCCTCCGGGGTGGGCCCGGCCGGTTGCGGGGACACGGCGTGGCTCCCCGTCCCGTACGGATCGTCTTCGGGGCCGTCCGGCCCGTACTCCTCGTCGCGGGCGCCCGTGAGCCGCCGGGCCCAGGCCGAGAGGCCGCCGCGCTTGCGGAGATTGCGGGGCACGGTCGTCCCGCGCGCGGGGGTGCCGGTGCGGGCGCTCTCGGCGTCCGGGGCGCCGCCCTGCTGGGGCACGACCGGGGCATCGGCGAGGGAGGTCTGGCCATACGCCCCCTCCGGTGCGTACGCAGGGCCGCGGCCGTCCTCACCCACGCCCGGGAAGGCGGCGGAGCCGTACGCGTGGTGGGTGCCTTCGGAGGGCGCGCGGCCGTCTTCGGGGGGAGTGTCCCGGGGGTGGTCGCCGCTCGCGGTGATCCGCACGCGCACGTGCCCCTCGCCGTCCGGGGCCGTGGCAAGCGCGCCGCCCGTCCCGTCCCCGGCGGTCAGCCGCAGCGCGGACTCGCCGAGCCGCAGCAGCGAGCCGGGGGTCAGGCGCACCGGGCGGTCGGTGATGTCGCGGCCGTCCACCGTCGTGCCGTTCGTGGACCCGAGGTCCGTGACGGTGACCTGGCCGTCCGGGGCGAGCGTCACCGCGCAGTGCAGCCGCGAGACGTCCGGGTCGTCCAGCGGGACGTCCGCGTCCGCGGAGCGGCCCACGCGGATCTGGCCGCCGTGCAGGAGATGCACTCCGCCCGCGTCGGGGCCCGCGACCACATGCAACTGGACGGCGGCCGAGGCGAGTTCGGGACCGGGCTCGGCGGGGGAGCCGAGCGAGAGCACCGCTCCGTCGATCAGCGGGGGTTCCCCGACGGTGCAGCGCTGGGCGTCGAGGCGCTCCGACTCCGCGTACAGGACGACGGGTCCCTCGCCGCCCGCGACGGCGGCCGCGAGGCCCGATGCGACGGTGGCGAGCGCGGTTCCGGCAGGGGCCGTGACAAGGACGTCGCAGGCGCCGCGCGGCACGGCAGAGCGGCCTTCGGACTCGGCGGTCTGGCCGCTGCGCGGCCCGAGGACGGTCAGCCGGATCTGCATCGCCGTCAGCGGTCCCTTCTGCCCTTGCCGCCGGGCACGGGGACGCGCGTTGTGCTCGCGCTGTGATTCCCCCCACCGCACACGGCCACGTCGGCCAGTAACAAGAAGGCATCTTCGCACCTGCCACTGACAACACGCCCGGCGGCCACCGTTAAGTGATCTTGATTGGTCGGCTCTGCTCGGAAAAGTGCCTGCTTGAACCGTTGCGATCGCCCGTCACCCCATCGTGACGAAGGTCAATTCGACGCCCATCGGCAACCAACGACCACACTGGAGCGTCTTTCCACCGAACAGCTATCCGGTCACCCGGCGACCGGGTCGGAATGAGACCGGCCGGTGCCCCGTTCGGCGGCACTAGAGTGGGTCGGAACATCTTCCGGCGGGTAGCCGGGTCCCGACAGACCAGCCAGATCAGCAGATCAGCAGGGAGCATGACGTGCGGCCGGTAGGCAGCAAGTACCTGCTCGAGGAGCCGCTCGGGCGCGGCGCCACGGGCACCGTCTGGCGAGCCCGCCAGCGCGAGACCGCAGGTGCGGAGGCAGCGGTTCCCGGCCAGCCCGGCGAGACCGTCGCGATCAAGGTTCTCAAGGAGGAGCTCGCCAACGACGCGGACATCGTGATGCGCTTCCTGCGCGAGCGATCAGTCCTGCTCAGGCTCACGCACCCGAACATCGTGCGGACCCGCGACCTGGTCGTCGAGGGAGAGCTCCTCGCCCTGGTCATGGACCTGGTCGAAGGCCCCGACCTGCACCGCTACCTCCGCGAGAACGGCCCGTTCTCGCCGGTCGGCGCGGCCCTGATGACCGCCCAGATCGCCGACGCCCTCGCCGCGAGTCACGCGGACGGCGTCGTGCACCGGGACCTGAAGCCCGCGAACGTCCTGCTCAAGCAGGACGCCGACGGCTCGATGCACCCGATGCTCACCGACTTCGGCATCGCGCGCCTCGCCGACTCCCCGGGCCTGACCCGCACCCACGAATTCGTCGGCACGCCCGCGTACGTGGCGCCCGAGTCCGCCGAGGGCCGCCCGCAGACCAGCGCCGTCGACATCTACGGCGCGGGCATCCTCCTGTACGAGCTCGTCACCGGCAGCCCGCCCTTCGGCGGCGGCTCGGCCCTCGAAGTGCTTCACCAGCATTTGAGCGCCGAACCGCGCCGCCCCTCGACGGTCCCGGACCCGCTGTGGACGGTCATAGAACGCTGCCTCAGCAAGAACCCCGACCACCGCCCCAGCGCCGAGAACCTCGCGCGCGGCCTGCGGGCCGTCGCGGAGGGCGTGGGCGTGCACGCGTCCAGCGCGCAGATCGCCGCGGCGGAGGGCGTGGGCGCCCTCCTCATGCCCGACCCGGATCCGGCCATGGTGCCGGGCACACCCGGAGCCGCCGATCCCACCCAGGTGCTCCCGAACAACGCGGGGTCGTACGACCCGAACGCCGCGACCAGCGTCATGCAGAACACCGGCTCCGGTCACGGCGACGCCGACCCGACCTCGGTGCTCCCCAGCGGCTCCCGCGGCGCCGCCGACCCGACGGCCGTCATGCCGCCGGTCCCGCCGAACCAGCCCGGCGGCGACCCGAACGACCCGCATCCCTGGCAGAACCAGATGCGGGCGGCCCGCGACCGCAACGAACAGACGCAGGTCCAGTCGTACGTCGACCCGAACCAGGACCCGCTGCGCCGCCGCCCCCAGCGCCAGGTGGCCCGCCCCCAGCAGCAGCAGCCGCGCCCCCAGCAGTACGCGCCGCAGCAGCAGCGTCCCGCCCAGCGCCAGCAGTACGCGCCGCAGCAGCAGCCCCAGCAGTACGCGCCGCCGCAGCAGGCGCCGCCCCAGCAGCCGCCCGCCGGACGGCCGCCGCGCGAGCCCAGGCAGCGCGGCTCGAACCCGAACCGGATGAAGATCCCCGGTCTGGGCTGCCTCAAGGGGTGCCTCTTCACGCTCATCATCCTCTTCGTGGCGAGCTGGCTCGTCTGGGAGCTGAGCCCGCTCCAGGAGTGGATCGGCACGACGAAGGGCTACTGGGAGCAGCTGACGGACTGGTACGACACGGTCGCCGGCTGGATGGGCAAGCTGAACGGCAATTAGCGACTCCGCGGTCAGTGGTGGGCGAATCTCCCCCCGACTCTGGGGATTTGTCGACACCTGCGGGGTGATTTCTGCTCCTGGAGTGAAGGTTGGCGTCAAGGCCGCGTAGCTTTGTCGCCAACACGCATCCGTAGGAGCAGTCTTGGCACGCAAGATCGGCAGCCGGTACACCGCCCACCAGATCCTTGGTCGGGGCAGCGCCGGCACGGTGTGGCTGGGCGAGGGACCCGAGGGGCCCGTCGCGATCAAGCTGCTGCGCGAGGACCTGGCGTCCGACCAGGAACTCGTCGGCCGCTTCGTCCAGGAGCGCACGGCTCTGCTCAGCCTCGACCACGCGCGCGTGGTGGGCGTCCACGACCTGGTGGTCGACGGCAACGACCTCGCCCTGGTCATGGACCTGGTCCGGGGCACGGACCTGCGCACTCGCCTCGACCGTGAGCGGCGCCTGGCTCCGGAGGCGGCGGTGGCGATCGTCGCCGACGTCGCGGACGGACTCGCGGCGGCGCACGCGGCGCAGATCGTGCACCGTGACGTGAAGCCGGAGAACGTCCTGCTCGACATGCAGGGACCGCTGGGCCCCGGCGGCTCGCACCCCGCGCTCCTCACGGACTTCGGCGTCGCCAAACTGATCGACTCCCCGCGCCGCACCCGCGCGACGAAGATCATCGGTACGCCGGACTACCTCGCCCCGGAGATCATCGAGGGGCTGCCGCCGCGGGCCGCCGTCGACATCTACGCCCTCGCCACCGTCCTGTACGAGCTCCTGGCGGGCTTCACGCCCTTCGGCGGCGGGCACCCCGGAGCGGTCCTGCGCCGCCACGTCACGGAAACGGTTGTGCCGCTGCCCGGCATCCCGGACGAGCTCTGGCAGCTGATGGTCCAGTGCCTGGCCAAGGCCCCGGCGTCCCGGCTGCGCGCCTCCGAGCTCGCGGCGCGGCTTCGGGAGCTCCAGCCGCTGGTGGCGGGGATGCCGCCGCTCGACGTGGACGAGCCGGAGACGGAGGCGCCCGCGGAGGAGGCGGAGGAGGAGCCCGCGCCGGAGCCGACGCCGGGTGCCCCGCGCCGCGGGGCCGTCCCCCTCGTCCCCGGTTCGTCCCCCGACTCGAACCGCGACACCCACACCTCCATGCGGGTCCCCGGCCCCGACGAGCTCGCCGGGGGCGCCCGTGGCACGGCGCGCGCCCCCCGCGCGTCCGGCGCGGCCCGACCTGGGTCGGCCCGCCACCGCGCCTCCGCCCGTCGCCGCAGGATCACGCTCGGCGTGGCGGGGGCGGTTCTGGTGGCCGCGGCGGGCATCGGCACCTGGGCCGCCACAAGCGGCGACGACCCCGACACGGGCCCCCAGGACACAAACAACTCCTCCCCTTCAACGCCGTAGCCCCCTGGGCAGCGGGCCTGAGGCGTGCGTGCGCCCCTTACCTGCGGCCGTCCTGCCCAGCGGCTCCGGGGCGTGCGCCCTTAGCTGCGGCCGTCCTGCCCAGCGAGCCCCGGGGCTTGCGCCCCTTGCCCGCGGTCCTCTCGCTCGGCGAGCCCGCTCTGTCCCGGCGCTTAGCGCTGGTCCGGGGTCTCCTCCTGTCCCGGCGCTTCGCGCCGGAGTTTTCCCCGCCCACCCACCCGATTGCTCCGGGTAATCGGGTGGGTGGGCGGGAGAGATCCGGCGCGAAGCGCCGGGACAGGACAAGCCAAAGCCGACCGCCAGCCGTACAGGACGGCACCGCCCCGAGCCACGGTCCGCAGCCGCAAAAGGCAGCACCGCCCCGAGCTGCGGTCCGCAGCCACGAAAGACAGCCCAGACCCGAGCCGCCGACCGCCAGCCGCATGAGACAGCCCAGCCCCGAGCCACGGCCCGCAGCCGCAAGAGACAGCACCGCCCCGAGCAGCGGCCCGCAGTCGGACGGGACAGCACGCCCCGAGCCGCGCTCGGCGGTGGCGCGTGCGAAGGCGGGGCACGGTGACCCGTGGGGCGCGGGATGTGCCGGCAGGCCCGCAGGGCCAGCCCCCCGGGGCACCGGAGGTATCCGTCCCCCGGGCCGGGAGGCCGGACCGCTTGCGTCCAGCCGTTAGGCTGGTCCCGTGGCAGTCGTCGATGTATCCGAAGAGCTCAAGTCCCTCTCCTCGACCATGGAGTCGATCGAGGCCGTCCTGGACCTCGACAAGCTGAGGGCAGACATCGCTGCGCTCGAGGAGCAGGCGGCCGCGCCGTCCCTCTGGGACGACCCGGAAGCGGCCCAGAAGATCACCAGCAAGCTGAGCCACCTCCAGGCGGAGGTGCGCAAGGCCGAAGCGCTCCGCGGTCGCATCGACGACCTCAGCGTTCTCTTCGAGATGGCCGAGGAGGAGGACGACCCGGACACCCGCGCCGAGGCCGAGACCGAGCTCACCGCCGTCAAGAAGGCGCTGGACGAGATGGAAGTCCGCACGCTGCTCTCCGGGGAGTACGACGCCCGTGAGGCGCTCGTCACCATCCGCGCGGAGGCCGGCGGCGTCGACGCCTCCGACTTCGCCGAGAAGCTCCAGCGCATGTACCTCCGCTGGGCCGAGCGCCACGGCTACAAGACGGAGCTCTACGAAACCTCGTACGCGGAAGAGGCCGGCATCAAGTCGACCACCTTCGCCGTCCAGGTCCCGTACGCCTACGGAACCCTCTCCGTCGAGCAGGGCACCCACCGCCTGGTCCGCATCTCGCCCTTCGACAACCAGGGCCGCCGCCAGACCTCCTTCGCCGGAGTCGAGATCCTCCCGGTCGTCGAGCAGACCGACCACATCGAGATCGACGAGTCCGAGCTGCGCATCGACGTCTACCGCTCGTCGGGCCCCGGCGGCCAGGGCGTGAACACGACCGACTCCGCGGTCCGCCTGACGCACATCCCGACCGGCATCGTCGTCTCCTGTCAGAACGAGCGCTCGCAGATCCAGAACAAGGCGAGCGCGATGAACGTCCTCCAGGCCAAGCTCCTCGAGCGCCGCCGCCAGGAGGAGCAGGCGAAGATGAACGCCCTCAAGGGAGACGGCGGCAATTCCTGGGGCAACCAGATGCGGTCGTACGTCCTGCACCCGTACCAAATGGTCAAGGACCTGCGCACGGAGTTCGAAGTGGGCAACCCCGAGTCCGTGTTCAACGGCGAGATCGACGGTTTCCTCGAAGCCGGAATTCGCTGGCGCAAGCAGCAGGAGAAGTAAGCACCGCTTTATCGACAAGGCAACTGCCGCCCAAGAGGCGGCAGTTGCCTTTTACGTCACAGTCACATCTCCGTACGCCGGTCAACTGCTGTTATTTCAGACATCGCAGGCGCAACGACCTTGACGACGCTCCGGAAACTGGAAAGGCTAGCGAGCGGCATGCGTATCTCTGGGGCGCGTGTGATCTGTGGGGGCGGATAGCGCGCTCCCGACGAGCGCAGTCCCGGACGCTGCCTCACTGACGATTCAGCTACTGGGGGTAGCAGCCAGATGACCAAGAAGACGCGTATCCGCGTAGCGCGCATAGCAGCCGGTGCGGTGATCGCCGCCGGTGCTTCGCTGACCGCTGCGGGTGCCGCCTCGGCCCTTGACGTCGGCGTGGACCTCGGCGGCGGCACGGGCGTCAACGCCAGCGCCGACGAGAACGGCATCGGTGTCGACGTCGGTATCGGCGAGGACGAGCCGACCGAGGACCCCACGGAGATCCCGACGGAGCCCACCGAGGGCCCGACGGAGCCGACCGAGGAGCCCACGGAGCCCACCGAGGAGCCGACCGAGCCCACCGAGGAGCCCACGGAGCCCACCGAGGACCCGACGGACCCCGGCACGCCCACCGAGGACCCGACCGACCCCGGCACGCCCACCGAGGACCCCAGCGACCCCGGTAACGGCAACGGCACCGGCGGTAGCGGCAACGGCGGCAACGACAACGACCCCGACGGCGGAGCCAACAACCCCGTCGAGCAGGGCAAGGGCAAGGACAGCCTGAACGACACGGGCACCGCCCCGGTCGAGCAGGGTGACAAGGCCGACAAGGGCGAGCTCGCCGAGACGGGCGCCGCCGAGACCACGTTCCTGCTCATCGGTGCCGCGACGATGATCGCCGGCGGCATCGGCTTCCGCGTTCTGCCGCGCTTCGTCGGCAACCGCGGCGCCGCTGCCTGATAGCAGGCACCGGCACGGCACGGCACGGCACGACATGAAGGAAGGGCCCGGAGCATCCAGCTCCGGGCCCTTCCCGCGTCCTTGCGCGCGCCTCAGGGGCGCGCTAAGCGGTCTGGTGCGCCAGCAGGGCCACCGCCGCTATCAGCACGACGAGCACCCCTATCAGGGCCGCCGGGCTGAGGCCGCCGAACGGCCCCTCTTGCTGCATGCGCTCGCGATTGGCCCGGCACACGGGGCAGCGGCCTTCGCTCACGGGCGCCGCGCAGTTCGCGCACACCAACCTGTCGTAGGTCATGCGCTCCTCCTCCCGCACAGTCACAGCCTGCCCAACGCTAGGGGGAACTCAACCGTTCCCCCTACCACTGTGCCAGCTTCCACGAGTTTCGGCGCGGCCCGCCCGTCCTCGTCGGTTTCCGGCTGTTACGTTCCGTGGTATATCCGCGACAATTAGCGCAACTCAGGACGCTGACTGCGCTCTCGTACCGGCTTCGCGTATGGTCACGCTCACCTACCCCCGGCGACCCGTGGTGCATCCGTGATCCGATTCGACAACGTCTCCAAGGCCTACCCCAAGCAGACCCGGCCCGCCCTCCGGGATGTCTCTCTGGAGATCGAGAAGGGCGAGTTCGTCTTCCTGGTGGGCTCTTCCGGTTCCGGAAAGTCCACCTTCCTGCGGTTGGTCCTGCGTGAGGAGCGCACCAGCCACGGCCAGGTGCACGTCCTCGGCAAGGACCTCGCGCGCCTCTCCAACTTCAAGGTGCCGCACATGCGGCGCCAGTTGGGCACCGTCTTCCAGGACTTCCGCCTCCTTCCGAACAAGACCGTCGGCGAGAACGTCGCCTTCGCGCAGGAAGTCATCGGCAAGTCCCGCGGCGAGATCCGCAAGTCCGTGCCCCAGGTCCTCGACCTCGTCGGCCTCGGCGGCAAGGAGGACCGGATGCCCGGCGAGCTCTCCGGTGGTGAGCAGCAGCGGGTGGCGATCGCGCGAGCCTTCGTCAACCGCCCCAAGCTCCTGATCGCCGACGAGCCGACCGGCAACCTCGACCCGCAGACGTCGGTCGGCATCATGAAGCTGCTCGACCGGATCAACCGGACCGGCACGACCGTCGTCATGGCGACCCACGACCAGCAGATCGTGGACCAGATGCGCAAGCGGGTCATCGAGCTGGAGAAGGGCCGTCTCGTCCGCGACCAGTCGCGCGGCGTTTACGGCTACCAGCACTGACGACCCGTACTGATCCACTGAAAGGACGCCATGCGCGCCCAGTTCGTCCTGTCGGAGATCGGCGTCGGTCTCCGCCGTAATCTCACGATGACCTTCGCGGTCGTCGTCTCCGTGGCCCTCTCGCTCGCCCTGTTCGGCGGCTCGCTGCTCATGCGTGACCAGGTGAGCACGATGAAGGGCTTCTGGTACGACAAGGTCAACGTCTCGATCTTCCTCTGCAACAAGGCCGACGCGGAGCAGGACCCCAAGTGCGCCAAGGGCGCCGTCACGAACGAGCAGAAGGAACAGGTCAAGACCGACCTGGACAAGATGCCCGTCGTGGACAAGGTCCAGTACGAATCGGCCGACGAGGCGTACAAGCACTACAAGGAGCAGTTCGGCGACTCCCCGCTGTCCAGCTCGCTCACGCCGGACCAGATGCAGGAGTCGTACCGCATCAAGCTGAAGGACCCGGAGAAGTACCAGGTGGTCGCGACCGCCTTCTCGGGGCGTGACGGCGTGCAGTCGGTGCAGGACCAGAAGGGCATCCTGGAGAACCTCTTCGGGCTGCTCAACGGCATGAACTGGGCGGCGCTGGCGGTGATGGCGCTGATGCTCGTGGTGGCACTGATGCTGATCGTCAACACGGTGCGTGTCTCCGCGTTCAGCCGGAGACGTGAAACCGGCATCATGCGGCTCGTCGGCGCCTCCAGCTTCTACATCCAGGCGCCGTTCATCATGGAGGCCGCCGTCGCCGGTCTCATCGGTGGCGGACTTGCCTGCGGAATGCTCCTCGTGGGCCGGTACTTCATCATCGACCACGGCCTCGCGCTCTCCGAGAAGCTGAACCTGATCCAGTTCATCGGGTGGGACGCGGTCCTCGCCAAGCTGCCGCTGGTGCTCGCCATCAGCCTGCTGATGCCCGCGCTCGCCGCGTTCTTCGCGTTGCGCAAGTACCTGAAGGTGTGACAAAACCCGCCTGTGCATCGGGGCGTCGTGCGGTTCAACCGACCGTACGGCGCCCTTCGTTGTCCTAGACTCACCGGCATGTCAGGCCCCGACCGGTTCTGCGACCGGCTCTCCCGGCCCCGCCGTATCCGCCGCGGGGCAACCCTGACGTTGGTGTTCGCGAGCGTGCTCGCCACCGGTGCGGCCACCGGGTCCTGGGACGAAGTGGCCGACGAAGGCCGGAAGTCGTCTGCTCCGGCCACCCGTTCCGTCGCGTCGTCCGGTGTCTCGTCCGGTGACGCCGCCACCGAGGCTGCCGATGCGGCGGCCGAGGCGATGGCCGACGGGAAGTCCGGCAAGAAGGCAGCCGAGGACGTCGTCAGCCGCAGCGGCGACCGCTGGGGGTCGGTGTACTCCCCGGGGGAGTACCAGGAGTTCGAGCAGGCCCTCGACGGCGCGTACACCGGCGTAGGGCTCTGGGCCAGGCGCGCGGCCGACGGGCGCATCGAGGTGTCCAGGGTCCAGCGCGGCGGCCCCGCCGGAGAGGCGGGCATCCGCGAGGGCGACCAGCTCAGGAGCATCGACGGCAAGCGCGTCGCGGGGCTGCCGGTGACCGAGGTCGTGTCGCTGCTGCGGGGCACCCGCGCGGGCAGCCCGGTCGAGCTCGGCCTGAAGCGGGGCACGCGCGCGTGGAGCGAGACACTGCACCGGGCCCGCCTCTCCACGGACGACGTCACGGTCACGCAGCTCGCGGGCGGCGCCGTCATGATCAGGGTCGAGGCGTTCACCAAGGGCTCGGGCGAGCGCGTACGGAACGCGGTGCGGGACGCCCCCAAGGGCGCCGGGATCCTGCTCGACCTGCGGGGCAACTCCGGTGGCTTGGTGTCGGAGGCGGTGACCGCCGCTTCCGGGCTCGTCGACGGCGGCCTGGTCGCCACGTACGACGTACGCGGCCGGCAGAAGGCCCTGCACGCCGAGCGGGGCGGCGACACCACCAGACCCGTGGTCGCCCTGGTCGACGGCGGCACGATGAGCGCCGCCGAGCTGCTCACGGGCGCCCTTCAGGACCGTGGCCGCGCGGTCGTGGTGGGCTCCAAGACCTTCGGCAAGGGCTCGGTCCAGATGCCGAGCCGACTGCCCGACGGCTCGGTCGCCGAGCTGACGGTCGGGCACTACCGCACTCCTTCGGGGAAGGCGGTCGACGGCCGTGGCATCACCCCGGACCTTGAGGTCCGGGACGGCGCCGAGAGGCGGGCCGAGACAGTATTGACTGGCCTCGGACCCCCCTCGTAGTGCGAAAATAGCCGCACTATGGCGAAGGAAAAGGTAAAGCGCAAGGCCGCGAAGGCCGCTGAGAAGGCCCCTGCCCGGAAGATCGTCGCGCAGAACAAGAAGGCGCGGCACGACTACCACATCCTGGACACGTACGAGTGCGGCCTCGTCCTGATGGGCACCGAGGTCAAGTCGCTGCGGATGGGCCGGGCATCCCTGGTGGACGGCTTCGTGCACATCGACCACGGCGAGGCGTGGCTGCACAACATCCACGTCCCGGAGTACGTGCAGGGCACCTGGACGAACCACTCGGCCACGCGGAAGCGCAAGCTCCTGCTGCACCGTGCGGAGATCGACAAGCTGGAGTCCAAGTCGCAGGAGACGGGCCACACGATCGTGCCCCTGACGCTGTACTTCAAGGACAGCCGGGTGAAGGTCGAGATCGCCCTTGCCAAGGGCAAGAAGGAGTACGACAAGCGACAGACGCTCAAGGAGAAGCAGGACCTGCGCGAGACGAACCGCGCGATCGCGGACGTCAAGAAGCGCCAGCGCAGCGCCTAGGCCCGCAGGTCCCGTGGGTCCCGGCGGGCCGCGCGGGAATTGGCTGGCATCGTCGTGCGTTGGTCACGTACGATGGCTACTGCACCCCACAGCGGGTGCGTGGATTGATAAAACAACATGGGGATGATCGGTTTCGACAGCGGATGTCGAAGCAGGGGAAGCGAGCCGAGGAAGCGACAATGATCTCGTAAACCATATGTCGCAACCAATAATCGCCAATTCCAAGAGCGATTCCCAGTCCTTCGCCCTCGCTGCTTAATTAGCAGTGAGTGAAGGACCCTTAATGGGTGTCAGCCCGGGGGTGTTCCCGACCCGGACCCTGGCATAATCTAGGGAACTAAACCATCGAGCCCGGTCACGGGGTTCGATGGGAAATCAAACAGTGACTGGGCCCGTCGGAGACTTGTTCGCGAGATCACCGGGGCCGAGAAAATCGAAGCGAACTGCGCTCGGAGAAGCCCTCCTTTTGCACCGTTGGACGCGGGTTCGATTCCCGCCATCTCCACAATTCCCATGTGAGGTTAAAGCCTCCTGGCCACCGGCCAGGGGGCTTTTTCCGTGTGCGGGGCACGGAACCGGCGGGCACATCCTCTCGGCATGTGACTCGTTACTGCAGCAGAGTGCAGGTTTCTAACGGCTGGGCGGAACAGGAGTCCGGCCGAGTACGCAAGTGCAGGAGGCAGTCGCTTGGATGCCACCGTCACTCTTTTCGGCTCCCTTCTCGCCAGTCTCGGAGTTCTGGGCGCGGCAGTGGTGGCCTATCTCGGCAAGCGCGGCGAGAACGCGCTCACCGGCTACTCCAGCCTCACGGAGAAGCTCCAGACCGAACGGGACAGACTGGAGCGGCAGGTCGCCGAACGCGACGAGAAATTAGCCGAGTTAAACGCTCTGCACGCGCATGACCAGAGTGAGATCGCCCGGCTGCTCATCGACAATCAACGGCTCGGAGGCACTCCGTGACCCAGTTCGAGCGAATCCTCGCCCACCGCTGGCGCAGCGTGTTCCTCGTCTGTGTGCTGGTCGCGCTCTGCGGGGTCGCGGCGATCCTCTGGGCGCGCATCGACGCCGGCGACCAGCGTGCCGACCGGTTCGCCACCGAGGCTGACCGGCGCGGCGAGGCCGTGTCCACGCTCGCCAGGGACGTACGGACCTTGCGCGCGCAGGTCCGCTCGCACGGCGACACCCCGGCCGCGCCCGATCCCTCCGACGCCGTCGACGACCTTGGGTCACGGGCGAGGGTGCCGGCGTCGGCACCTGGTTCGCCCGGCGAGGACGGCGCGGACGGCCAGGACGGCGCGGACGGGAAGCCGGGCGACAAGGGCGAGCGGGGGACGGGCGGCCGGAACGGAGACCGCGGCGCCACGGGGGAGCCCGGTGAGCCGGGCCCGACCGGCCCCGCGGGTACGGACGGCTCGGACGGCGCGAACGGCGAGCGGGGCCCGGAAGGCCCGGCCGGAGCGGCGGGCCCGCCGGGCGCGGACGGCGCCAGAGGCTCGGACGGCGCCAGGGGCTCGGACGGCGCGGGCGGCGCCGCGGGTCCCGAAGGCCCTTCGGGCCCGGCAGGCCCCACGGGCCCGCGCGGCGAGCGCGGCCCCAAGGGAGATACGGGCGAGGCGGGTTCCCCCTGCCCCGACGGCTACAGCCTTCAGCAGCCCTCGGGCGACCCCGACGCCTTGGTCTGCCGCCGGACCGGCGCAACCCCCACGGACCCGGCTCCCGCGATCCTGCTGCTGGCGGCCATGCTGCCCCGCCACCGGTCCCGTCCGTCGGTGTAGCGGAGGCAGGTGTTCCGGCAGGGCTCGTATGTGTCCGGAGTGGGGGCTGTCGCCCGGCGGCGGAGTCGGGGATGCTGCTGGGTCATGAGTAGACCCGTGAGACGCGTCAACGCCCGTATGCGCCACTGGATCTGGCCCGCCGTGCTCGGCGTCGCGGCGGCCACCCTCTCCGTCAGTTCGCCCGCCGGGGCGGACTCCGACCGCAGCGGCCTGCCCGAAGCCATCGACACCATCCTCGGCGATCCCCGGATGGAGGGCGGCGCGGCGAGCGTGGTCGTCGCCGACGCCGCGTCCGGTGACGTGCTCTACCAGCATCTGCCCAGCGGCCGCCTGATGCCCGCGTCCAACACCAAGCTCCTGACGTCGACGGCGGCCATGGAGCGGCTCGGCCCGGACCACCGCTTCACCACCGATGTCCTCGCCGACGGCAAGCGGAAGGGTTCCGTCCTCTCCGGCGACCTGTATCTGCGCGGTACCGGCGACCCGACGACGCTGGCGAAGGACTACGACCGACTCGCCGCGAAGATCGCCGATTCGGGCGTCCGGCGGGTCTCGGGGCGCCTGGTCGCGGACGACACCCGGTTCGACGACAAGCGCATCGGCGACACCTGGGCGGGCGACGACGAGTTCGCGTACTACGCCGCCCAGATCTCCGCGCTGAGCGTCGCCCCGGACACCGATTACGACACCGGGACGGTCATCGTCGAGGCCGCGCCCGGCGCGAAGGCCGGGGACAAACCCAAGGTGACGATCACCCCGAAGACCGACTACGTAGACGTCGAGAACACCGCCAAGACCGTCCCCGCGGGCGGCGACGACACGCTCACCATCGAGCGCGAGCACGGAACGAACACCATCACGGTCACCGGCACCGTCCCCGTAGGAGGTGATGCCACCAAGGAGTGGATCACCGTATGGGAGCCGACCGGATACGCCGCCGCTATCTTCCGGGACGCCCTGAAGGCGCACGGAGTGCGGGTGAGCGGGCCGACCAAGGCCGGGATCGCCACTCCGAAGGGCGCACGGCAACTCGCCTCGCACGAGTCCATGCCGCTGAAGGAGCTGATGATCCCCTTCATGAAGCTCTCCAACAACATGCACGCGGAGAACCTCACGAAGACGATGGGGTACGAGGCCACGGGGCGGCCCGGAAGCTGGCCCGACGGGCTCGCGGCGATCAGCGCCTATCTGAAGACCGCCGGTGTCGACCCCGGCAAGCTCCGCCAGGTCGACGGCTCCGGGCTCTCGCGCAAGGACAACGTCCCCGCCGATCAGCTGATCAAGCTGCTTCTCTCGGCGAAGGGCGAGCCCTGGTACGCCGACTGGTACAAGTCGCTCCCGGTGGCCTGCGACCCGGACAAGTTCGTCGGCGGGACCCTGCGCACGCGGATGTGCGGAACTCCGGCGGCCCTCAACGTACGGGCGAAGACGGGGTCGTTGACCGGGGCGTCCGCCCTTTCGGGGTACGTGAAGGACGCGGGCGGGCGTGAGCTGGTGTTCAGCATCATCCTGAACAACTACCTGCCCTCCTCGGTGAAGGCCCTGGAGGACGCGATCGTCGTGACGCTCGCCAAGTCGACCGAGGAGAAGGCCGAGTTGGTCAGGCCGCGCTCCCAGCGCGGGGCCGAGCCGAGCGGGGACCTGGAGTGCTCGTGGCGCAAGCCTGCGCGATGCTGAGCAGCAGCGCGCAGCACGCGGCGGTGACAGGGACTCCGTAGCCCTCGGTGGCGCCGAGGTGCTCCACCGTCCAGCCGCCTGCCGCCGCGCCGCACGCGATGCCCCCGAGGAGACCGGTGACGGCGAGGGTCATGCCTTCGTTCAACCGGCCCTCGGGGGTGCGCCGCTGGACCAGGGTCATGCCGGTGACCATCGTCGGGGCCGTCGCCATCCCGGCGACAAGGAGGGCCCCGGCGAGCACGAGGAGCGAGCCGGTGAGCGTGGCGGCCAGGAGCGGCAGGGTCATCAGGGCCGCCATCGCGGTGACGCACAGGATGTGGCGGCGGCGTAGCGGGCCGCTCGGCTTGAGCGTTCCGTAGAGGAGCCCCGCCGCGCAGGAGCCCGCGGCCTGGAGCGCGAGGATCGCGCCCGCGGCCGCCTTGTGACCCTGCGCGTCGGCGTAGGCGATCGTCACGACCTCCATCGAGCCGAAGACGGCGCCGGTCGCGAGGAAGGCGGCCAGCAGGGTGGGCATCCCGCGCGCGCGGAGGGGCGATTTCTCCTTCGCCGTCGTACGTCCGCGGGGCGGGGGTTCCGTCGTGCGCTGGGCGGCGAACAGCAGGACCCCGGACAGGAGCAGCACGACGCCGATGAGGGTCCCCGCCTCCGGGAAGAACGTCCCGCACAGGAAGGCCGCGAGGACGGGCCCGAGCATGAAGCACAGCTCGTCCGCGGCCTGTTCGAAGGAGTTGGCGGTGTGCACGGCCCGCTCGTCGCCCTTGAGGAGATGGGCCCAGCGGGCGCGGGACATGCCCCCGGTGTTGGGGGTCGTGGCCGTCGCGGCGTACGAGGCGAACAGGGTCCAGTCGGGCGCCCCGTAGTGCACGCAGAGCAACAGCGAGAGCGAGCCGAGGGCGGCGAACGCGGTGGCGGGGACGGCGATCCGCGCCTGGCCGTAGCGGTCGACGAGGCGGGCGGTCCAGGGCGCCACCACGGCGGTGGCGGCGAGTCCCGTAGCGGTGACGGCACCGGCGAGCGCGTACGAGCCGCGGGCCCCGGCGATCATGATGACGGCACTCACGCTGAACATGCCCATGGGGAGTCGGGCGATGAGGTTGCCGATGGTGAAGGCGGCGGCTCCGGGGATGCGGAAGAGGGGGGCGTAGGGGTTGCGGGGGCGGGGCTTGGGGGGTGGTTGGGGCGCTTGCGGTTCGAGTGGCTGGATAGGCGTGTGGGGCACTTGAGGCTCGGTGGGATGAATGGGCGTGTGGAGTGTTCCGGGTTCAGTGGGGACGCTGGGGGCTACGGGCTCGGCGGGCGGCATGGGATTACCCTCACCGGGGCTTCGGTGTGGCGTCCAACACCTTCTGGGGGCCGATTCACGCACTCCTGTTGTGAGTCTCCGGGAGCGTTGTAGGTTCCCCGCGTGACAGCAGGGTCCCGCATACCCCGCGACCTGGAGCCCCGTCTCCTCCGCGCCTTCGTCGCCGTCTCCGAAGAGCTGCACTTCACGCGGGCCGCCGCCGCCCTGTACGTCGCCCAGCAGGCGCTGAGCCGTGATGTGCGGCGCTTGGAGCGGGAGTTGGGCGCCGAGCTGTTCGTGCGCACGACACGGCAGGTCACGCTGACGGCCGAGGGCGAGCGGCTGCTGCCGTACGCGCGCCGGGTCCTCGAAGCGCAGGACGACCTGGCCGCCGCCTTCGCGCGGGCGGGCGGCCGGGGCAGTGCTGCCCGACCGCTGCTGGTGGACCTGAACAGCCAGGGGCTCATCAGCGGGCGCATCCTGGAGCGGGCCCGCGAACTCGCCCCGGAGTGCGAGCTGATGGCCCGCTACGAGAGCGGCCTCACCGGAGCCGCGGCCGAGATGCTCGCCGGGCGGCTCGACGTCTCCTTCGGGCGGTACGCCGGGCTCGAACCGGCCCTGCGATCACGGCTCGCCCAGCAGCCCGTCCGGTACGAGCCGATGGCGGTGCTCCTGCCCCTCGGTCACCCGCTGGCCGAGCTCGACGCGGTGCCGCTGGGGGCGCTCGCCGGGGAGAGCGTGTACGCGGGGGCGGGCAATCCGCGGACCCTGGAGTGGACCGACCTGGCGCACCGCCTCTTCGAGGGGCGCGGCATCGAGGTGGCGGCGCCCGCCCCGCTCGCGGTGGGCCCCGAGGAGTTCGGGCGGATCATGGCCAAGCACCGGAACCCCGTACTCGCCGCCGTGGACTTTCCGGCCATGCCCGAGTCGGTCCTGCGGCCCCTGATCGACCCCGTACCGCTGTCGCCGGTTTCCCTGGTGTGGAGGAAGGGGCTCGTGCATCCAGGTCTCGACGCCCTGCGCGCCGCCGCGGCCGGGCTCGCCGCCGCCGAGGGGTGGCTGCGCAGGCCTCAGGACGGCTGGGTTCCGGCCATGGACGCGCTCATCATGACGTGAGTCACGACTGGCGGATGAGTACGACTGTCACTGGGGTGCGCTACATTCTTGGTCCGGGCGCGGTGTGATAGGGGGGCGCTCGGGTCGGGTGGGGGCCCGGTCCGACGGCAAGTTGCCCGGAGTCGTGCGCGCCCGAGTCAGGTTATGTGGGGGGTTGTGCGTACGCATGGAGAATTGGCGAGAAGATGCCCTACCGGAACACACCCATGATCCGAATGAAGTCACCATTCAGATCGACGGCGTGGGACGGCAGCTGGCGGACCTGGTGCCCGACGGCGGCCAGGAAGCGCCCGACGGGCCGGTTTTCGTCGACGAGTCGGGCCGTCGCAGCCGGAGATACCGCCGAATAGGCGTGCTCGTCGGCATAGCCTGCGCCGTGTACGCGGTGATCATCGTCGGCACCCTGCTCTCGGGCAATTCCAGCGCGCCCTGGCTGCCGATCGACCCCAAGGACGACAAGCCGGCCAGCAAGGTGGACACCCCGAACCGCCCCGCCGACCCCCTCGACCCCTCGGCATCCCCCGGCACGACACCGTCCCCCGGCGCGTCGGAGAGCGGCAGCACCGCTCCCACCACCGGCGGCAAGGACCCGGCCGACCCCGACAAGACGGACGACGGCAAGACCGAGCCCGGCGACGGCAAGACGGACCCCGACCCCACGGGCGACGACAAGCCCGACCCCGACCCGACGGGCGGCAGCGGCGGCGGCAAGCCCGACCCGTCCGACGACCCCTCGAAGCCGGACCCCGACCCGGAGCCGTCCGACGACCCCGTCACGCCGGACCCCGACCCGTCGACCTCGTCCCCCGGTGGCACGGCCGGAGCAGGCGGCGAGGTCCCCGTGGCACGGTCCGCCGCCGATCAACAGTCCCCGCTGCGCGTACAGGCGGCCGTTTATCAGTCCCCGCAGAGCGCAGGCCAGCAGCCCTCGGAGGGCGCACAGCGATGAACACCCGCTCAAAGAGGGGCCGGTCAGCCGGCTCCCGTCACAGTCACGCCCAACCCCGGGGCGGCGGCAGGAACGGTCATGCCCCGTCACGCGGTGGCGGCGGCGGCAGGCGCCGCGCGCAGCCGGTCCGCGGCGCCAAGCGGCGCAGAATCCCCCTGCGCTATCTCCTGCCCCTGCTGCTCCTGGTCGCCCTGATGGCGATGCTCATGCTGCGCGGCTACACGCACAGCGAGATCCTCGCCGACCACCGCGTGCGCCCGCCCGCGGCCACCGACAAGGTCCCGAAGAAGATCCTCGAGGACGGTGGCCCGGTCATCGACACCCGCGGCGGCCACGAGGGCACGCTGAGCGTCCCCGACCACCGCCTCGTGCTGACCTTCGACGACGGCCCGGACCCGGAGTGGACCCCCAAGGTCCTCGACGTCCTCAAGAAGCACCACGCGCACGGCGTCTTCTTCGTCACCGGCACGATGGCCTCGCGCTACCCCGACCTCGTCGAGCGCATGGTCGACGAGGGCCACGAGGTCGGCCTGCACACGTTCAACCACCCCGACCTGTCGTACCAGTCCAAGAGCCGCATCGACTGGGAGCTCTCGCAGAACCAGCTCGCTCTCGCGGGCGCCGCCGGCGTGCGCACCTCGCTCTTCCGCCCGCCGTACTCCTCGTTCTCCGACGCCATGGACAACAAGTCCTGGCCGGTGACGCAGTACATCGGCAGCCGCGGCTATCTCACCGTCGTCAACAACACCGACAGCGAGGACTGGAAGCGCCCCGGCGTCGCCGAGATCATCCGCCGTGCCACGCCCAAGAACGGCAACGGCGCGATCGTCCTGATGCACGACTCCGGAGGCAACCGCTCGCAGACGGTCGCCGCGCTCGACACCTTCCTGCCCGGACTGCAGGACAAGGGCTACAAGTTCACGAACCTCACCGAGGCCCTGGGCGCCCCCAGCGCGCACGCGCCGGTCAGCGGCATCGAGCTCTGGAAGGGCAAGGCCTGGGTCTTCCTGGTCGGCGCCTCGGAGAACATCACCGGCGTCCTGGTCGTGGCCCTCGCCATCATCGGCTCGCTCGTCATGCTCCGCTTCGGCATGATGCTGCTGCTCTCCGCGGTGCACGCGCGCAAGGTGCGCAAGAAGGGCTTCCGCTGGGGCCCCGACGTCACCGAACCGGTGTCGGTCCTCGTGCCCGCGTACAACGAGGCCAAGTGCATCGAGGCCACCGTCCGCTCGCTCATGACGAGCGACCACCCCATCGAGATCATTGTCATCGACGACGGCTCGTCGGACGGCACCGCGCTGATCGTCGAGGGCCTGCGCCTGCCGAACGTACGCGTCGTACGCCAGCAGAACGCGGGCAAGCCCGCGGCCCTCAACCGCGGCATAGCCAACGCCCGGTACGACCTCATCGTGATGATGGACGGCGACACCGTCTTCGAGCAGTCCACGGTGCGCGAGCTGGTGCAGCCGTTCGGCGACCCGCGCGTGGGCGCCGTCGCGGGCAACGCGAAGGTCGGCAACCGGGACTCGCTGATCGGCGCCTGGCAGCACATCGAGTACGTGATGGGCTTCAACCTCGACCGCCGTATGTACGACATGCTCGGCTGCATGCCGACCATCCCCGGCGCCGTGGGAGCCTTCCGGCGGTCGGCGCTCGAACGGGTCGGCGGCATGAGCGACGACACGCTCGCCGAGGACACCGACATCACGATGGCGATGCACCGGGACGGCTGGCGCGTTGTGTACGCCGAGAAGGCGCGCGCGTGGACCGAGGCGCCGGAGACGGTGCAGCAGCTGTGGTCGCAGCGCTACCGCTGGTCGTACGGCACCATGCAGGCGATCTGGAAGCACCGCCGCTCGGTGATCGAGTCGGGTCCCTCGGGCCGCTTCGGCCGGGTGGGGATGCCGCTGGTGTCGCTGTTCATGGTCCTGGCGCCGCTCCTGGCCCCGCTGATCGACGTGTTCCTTCTGTACGGCCTGGTCTTCGGGCCCACCCAGAAGACGATCGTCGCGTGGCTTGGCGTGCTCGCCGTCCAGGCGGTGTGCGCGGCGTACGCCTTCCGGCTCGACCGCGAGCGCATGACCCATCTGATCTCGCTGCCCCTCCAGCAGATCCTCTACCGGCAGCTGATGTACGTCGTGCTGCTCCAGTCCTGGATCACCGCCCTGACCGGAGGCCGCCTGCGCTGGCAGAAGCTCCGTCGCACGGGAGTCCTGGGAAATCAGCCCTCTATTCCGCAGCAGCGGACGGGCAGCCCTGATCGGAGGCCCGTCGCATGACCTATCCCCAGCAGCCCACGCGCCCGACGCAGCCGGGGTACTCCTCGCAGCCCGGGTACCCCGCGCAGCCCGCGCAGCCCGCGTATCCCACGCAGCCGCTGCCGCAGGTGCCGCCGCCTCCGGGGCTCGCGGTGACGCCGGTGGGGCCGGGCCCCGGTACGGCTTCCTTCGGGGCGCCTCCCGTCGAGGCCCCTCCGGCCGCGCCCAAGAAGCCGGGCCGGGACCGCTACTTCGACGTACTGCGCTCCCTCGCCCTGGTGCGCGTCGTCGTCTACCACCTGTTCGGCTGGGCCTGGCTGACGATCCTGTTCCCGTCCATGGGCGTGATGTTCGCGCTCGCGGGCGCGCTCATGGCACGTTCGCTGAAGCGCCCCGCGTGGGGTGTGATCAGGGGGCGCATCCGTCGCCTGCTGCCGCCCATGTGGGCGTTCAGCGCGGTGGCGCTGTTCCTGCTCTTCTACGGCGGCTGGAACGTCAGCAAGGACCCGGACCACGGGGGCACGTGGGGCCTGGTCAGCATGATCAACTACGTCTTCCCGGTCGGTGCCCCGCCCTTCCCCTGGCACATCGGGGACAAGGCGGGCCTCCTGGAGGACACCTGGCCGGCCCAGGCGGCGGGCCCCCTCTGGTACATCCGCGCGTACCTCTGGTTCGTCATCGCCTCGCCCCTCCTGCTGTGGGCGTTCCGCCGGGTCCCGTGGGCGACGCTGTTCGCGCCGCTCGCCCTGACGGCGGTGCTGGCCACGGAGATCGTCAAGATCCCCGGCGAGACGGGCAACGCGGTCTCGGACTTCGCGGTGTACGGCAGCTGCTGGGTGCTCGGCATGGCCCACCAGGAAGGTGTCCTCGCCCGCGTCCCGCGCTATGTGGCGGTATCGGTCTCGGCGCTGATCATGGCCTTCGGCCTGTGGTGGGCCTCGGGCCATCTGGGCCCGGACGGCTGGGACCTGAACGACATTCCGCTGGCCCAGGCGGCGTGGTCCTTCGGGTTCGTGGTCATCCTCTTCCAGTACTCACCGTCCTGGCAGGAGCTGCCGGGCCGCCTGAAGCGCTGGGACAAGCTGATCACCCTCTCCAACAACCGAGCGGTGACGATCTACCTCTGGCACAACCTGCTGATCATGGCGACGGTGCCGATCATCGACCTGGCGTACGACCTGCCGTTCATGGAGGACGAGCAGTGGAGCTCGGCCCTGGACACCACGTACATGCTGTGGATGACCGTCCTGGTCTGGCCGTTGATCGGCCTGATGGTGATGGCCGTGGGCTGGATCGAGGACTTCGCGGCGAAGCGGAGTCCGAGGCTGTGGCCGGACGGTTCGAGGCCGTCGAAGCCGTCGAAGCCCCAGGCGTCCGCGGGGAGGTCCTCCAAGGGCAGGCGGGCGGCTTCGAAGGGCGGCGGCTCGCACCGGGGCTGAGGCGTTGCTCGATGACCTTTCAGTACCCGGCGGTGAAGCGGGTGCGGTGGTGCTTGGGGCGTTCGGCCTCGTCCAGGAGCGCCACCGCGAGGTCCTCCATGGAGATGGCGGAGTTGCCGTCGGCGTCGACGATCAGCTCGTCGGCGCCGAGCCGGTAGCTGCCGGTGCGGACGCCGGGTTCGAGCAGGGCGGACGGACTCAGGTACGCCCAGTCGACGTCGGTGTCGGCGGTGCGGACGGCGTCGTACTGGGCGTTGGAGGCCAGGGCGATGTGCCGCCAGGCGGTGGGGACGAAGGCGGGATCATCGACGGCGAGGACGCCACCGCTGCCGGGCACGGTCAGGCTCCCGGCCCCACCGACGATCAGCAGCCGTACGCCGGTCCTGTCCAGCCCCGCGAGCAAGGCCCTGCTGACGGCGGCGTGTTCGACCTCGCGGCCGGGGGCGGGTCTGGTGGCGTTCACCACGAGATCCTGGCCCGCGCTCAACTCCGCCACCTGCTCGGGGGCTCCGGCGTCACCGGCGCGGTGCGCGGCGCCCGGGTGGAGCTCGCCGAAGCGGGCGGGGTCGCGGACGACCGCGGTGACGTCGTGGCCGCGGGTGAGGGCTTCGGCGACGACGCGGCTGCCGACGTTTCCGGCGGCTCCGAAGACGGTGATGCGCATGGGTCTGCTCCTTGGTTCGTGGTTACGGGGTCCAGCGGCGAGGGCGTGACTACGAGGGCTTCCGTGCCGTACGGCGCCCTTGTCCGACCAGCACACTGGCGACGACGAGCAGGAGCCCGCCCACCTGCCAGGGGGTGAGGGTCTGCCCCAGGAGGAGCAGCCCGGCGAGGGTGGCGACGACGGGGTTGGTCAGGCCGAGGAACGCCACGGAGGAGGCGGGGAGCCGCTCGATGCCGCGGAACCAGAGGGCGTACGCGACGGCGGTGCCGATGATGCCGAGGTAGGCGTATCCGGCGAGGTTGGCTCCGGTGAAGTGACCGGGAAGCCCTTCGACGCTGAGGGCGATCGGCGCAAGGACAACACCCCCCGCGGTGAGTTGCCACCCGGTGAGGGCGAGCAGCGAGACGCCTTCGGGCCGACCCCAGCGCTTGCTGAGGACGACGGCGAGGGCCATCAGAGTCGTGGCGACCAGCATGGCGGCGATCCCCGCGAGGTCGAAGGAGGCGCTGCCGCGCAGGACGAGCAGCGCCACACCGACAACGCCGACGAGCCCGGCGGTCAACGTACGACGGGTGGGCCGCACCTTGAGCAAGCCCACCCCGAAGGCGGCGACGAGCAGGGGCATGACGGCGCTGATGGTCGAGGCGACGCCGCCGGGAAGGTGATAGGCCCCGAAGAACAGGAGCGGGAAGAAGGCCCCGAAATTGAGCAGCCCGAGCACCCCTGCCTTCCACCACCAGTCACCGCTGGGCAGCCGCCGGGTGAGGGCGAGCAGGATGAGCCCGGCGGGCAGCGCGCGCAGGGCCGCGGCGAGCAGGGGGCGGTCCGGGGGCAGGAGTTCGGTGGTGGTGACGTAGGTGGTGCCCCAGGTGGCGGGGCCGATGGCGGCGAGGGCTGCGGCGGTGAAGGCGGCTGTGCGGGGCGCAGGGCGGGTGGCGGGGGCCGGGTGCGCTGTACCTGCGGTACTTGCGGTGTCTGCGGTGCCCGCGGTGCTTGCGGTGTCTGCGCTGCTTGTCTGCTGACGGCTACGAACGGACATGGTGGCTCCCCCTAGGCTGAACTCTGCTCAACGCTGTTATTCTCAACGTTGAGATAAATATGGGCCGCAGATCCGCGAACGTCAAGTATCTCAACATTGAGAGATTCTTGCGGGGGTTGCGATTCGGGCCGGAGCGGGAGAGGGGATCGACATGGCTGACCCGGAGGCGCCGTCTGCGGACGGGGACGCGATCGACGAGCTGCGCGCGCAGTGGCACCGGGAGCGCCCGGACATCGACGCGGCGAGTCTGGACGCGATGGCCCTGGTGGGCCGCATCACACGGGCGAACCACCTGCTGGGCAAGGGGATGAAGCCGGTCTTCGCGGAACACGGCCTGGAGTTCCCGGAGTTCGACGTACTCGCCACCCTGCGCCGGGTCGGCGCCCCGCACGAACTGACGGCGGGCGGCCTCCTGAAGACGGCCATGGTGACGTCGGGCGCCATCACCAACCGCCTCGACAAGCTGGAACGCAAGGGCTTCATCGAACGCCACCCGGACCCGTCCGACCGCCGGGCAATCCGGGTCCGCCTGACGGATACGGGCCGCGACCTGGTCGACCGCGCGGTAGTGGACCACGTGGCAAACGAGGAACGCATGCTGGCGGCGCTATCGGAGGAGGAGCGGGCAGCGCTGGACGGGGCGTTGCGGAGGCTGCTGGTGTCACTGGGGGATACGCATCTGGGCTGAGCGCCAGAGGGTCAGTTCGACGCCGCCGCCACTCCGGAGTCAGTGAGGGCAACAGCGATGTCCTTGGCAAAGGGAGAGCTGAGTTCGATTCCCTCGCCTGTGCGCAGAAGCAGGTCGATGCCGGGGTGAAGCCAGGCGGTGCTCGCCGGTAGGAAGGCGACACCGGCCAGGTCGGTGAGGGAGATCGCAAGGACGCTGCCGTCCGTGCCACGCAGACACAAGGCTTCCGGTTGGATCGCCAGTACTCCGGTGCGTGGCGGCCCCCCATCCCAAGTGGACGGCGATACCACGTCGCTCCGCTCGGGCGCCTCGTTCAGGCCGTAGCGGACAGGGTGGATGACTGTTCCGGCGGTGAACGACGACCGGAGCGTATCCGCGGTCTCTGCGAGCAGAGTGCTCTCGCGGCGTCGCTTGAGCTGAGCCAGTGGCGCTCCGAGGGCCAGGAAGGTCAGCGCGAGAAGCCCCAGTCCGATGAGGACGGCGGCGTTCTTGGGGCGGGCTACGGCGTAGATGATCCCGACGATGACCGTCGGGCTGAGCGTTGCGAGATAGAGCAGTGCCGGATGGATGCCGGAACGTTGGATCGGCTTCGCTGTCGTCAATTCATCGCGGTGCCGCTGACGCATGCGCGCGCGTCCGCGTACAGCCTGTTCCCGGCCGGCCCAGCTGTAGCGGGTGGCGTATTTCTTGATTGGAGCCCAGGTGAACAGCCCGGCGATGACTACGCCGGGGAGGGCCGCGACGGCCTGCGGGTCGGTCGAGGACGTGATCAGGGCCGCCGCGAGAGTGATCAGCAGAAGGAAGACCAGCCCCGCGTTGATGCATCGAACGTGGGGGGTCTGTGTGCCGTACGTGGTGGGAAACTGCGCGTCGTGTCCCCGGTACATTGCCGCCCACTCGCGAAGCAGGTGCCAGCGTTGCCCGGCTCGGACACGCAAGGTACGCAGGACCAGTAGCGCCGGCACGGTGACGACCGCGAGCAGGAGGCCGGAGATCACTGTGGAAACCGCCACGTCGGCGGCGTCGCGCGTGTCGGAGGTCAGGGTGTCGGTGAGCACGGCCGGAACGATCACTGCCGTGAAGGAGACCGCTGCGGCGCACAGGAAGTAGGCGAACGCCCGCACTCTTGAAAGGTCCTCGCGGACCAGAGCGCCGAGTGCCTGTGCCTGGGCACGCAGGAGCGCGGGGTGGTCCGCCCGGGACCCGGGCGGACCGGGCGGATCAGGGAGCGGTGCGGCACGCAGGGATGAGCGTCTCGTTGAGGCGTGGTCGCTTGCGGTGTTGCTCATCTGGTCCCTCTGTCGCCCTGTTGGTCAGCTGCCCGGTGTCACGAAGACTGAGTGTCCGGCTATGACGGCTACAAGGCCGGCTAGGTCCTGTACCTGGTCGGGGTTGAGGCACGTGCCCATGACCAAAAGTCCCAGACCCCCTTCTGGAGGGCAGCTCAGTACCCCGGCCAGTCCTGTCCTCAGATCCGGCGGAGCATCGGCTACCCAACTCGCCGGGACGTCGTAGGGGAGTTGCGTCATGAACCCGATGCCGAGGCCCATGTCCGTGGTGAATTGCTCGATGTAAGACATGCTCTCCGCGAACGCATCGTCGAACACACGGGACAGCAGCGCACCGAGGTCGAGTTCGGGTGGCCCTGGTGGGACGGCGACGATACCTGCGTAGATCTCCCAGATCGCCTGTGCGTTGGTATCGGGCAGGGGAGCGGTGACCACCCCGTTCATCAGCACGCCGCTGGCGAAGAGGTGGTCGTAGCGGAACATCAGGACATCAGTGAACTCTTCCCGGCGGTCGGCCGGAGTGTGCGGGTACGTAAGGCGGATGAGTTCTGCGCAGCGCGCTCGGGTAGCTTCCCTGTCGTCCCCCTCGGTCATGAGATCGAACCAGCCGGACGGGACGCAGAGCTTGATCAAGCCGGGCTCGATGGTGGGGGCAGTCGTGGCGCGGCTGCTCATTCGGTCACCTTCGGCTTCTGGGTCGTCGGTCCGAACTCCCAGCGGGCGATCTTTCCCACCGTCTCACTGACGTCGCCGCCGCCCTCGGCAGTCATCGCGTTTCCCGTCCAGGTCATAAAGAATCCCGCAGTGCGTGAGGTCATCTCTTTCTGGCCCATGGCGTAGCCTGCCGTTCCGGCAGCACTCGATCCTCCCATCGCAAGATGGAAGAATCCGAGGGGAACTTCCTTGTCCGGCCCTACAAATTGCCGGACCATGCGTGTCGGTGCTCCAGAAAGTTTCGCGGCGTCAAGAACACCGTCACCGACCCTGCCGCCGAGCTTGGCAAGACCGAACCCGGCAGCATCAATGATGACGTCCTTGGTCAACAGGGCCTTCCCGAAGCTCCCCGTTACGCCAACCGCGGACACATAGTGTGCGGCGAGTGCTGTTCCCGCGAGAAACAGAGAGGCGGCTGCAAGGAACTGAAGGCCTGGGATGAAGGCGAGAAGTCCGGTGATGGCGCTGAGTACGCCAGCGATGTCCCCGATCAGGTCCAGCAACGGAGCGACTTTGCCTAGATACTCGATTGCGTAGTCGTGTAATTTGGCTAGGAAGTCACCGGCCTCATCCAGCAAGTCGCCGATTTTCTCTCCCAGTTCCTCCCAGAAACCAGGTTCGTCCGGAGCAGCGTCGATGACTCTTTTCAGGCGGCTGGCTGCTGCTTCCCCTTCGGCCTCATAGATGCTACGGAGGGTTCGTGCCCGCTTGCGTACTTCTTCGACAGGGTCGGGCCCATCGGGTGTGGCGTCGCGCGAGCCCCTCTTAGAGATCGACTCGGGTTCGCCCTTATCCCCCTCGGTGGCGGCTCGTTGTACCTCGGCGTCGGCGGCCTCTCTCTCGAGTCGGCGTGCCACCTTCTGCTTGTCGCGCATGTAGTCGGCCCAGCTCCGGGCTACGTTTTTGGCGCTGTCGAAAGAGTCGAAGGCTTCATCGATTTTCGGCCGAAAATCGTCATCGAGTAGTTCCCTGAAGGCTACGGCGGCCTTACCTCGCCACGCGCCATCATCGGATGCCCGGAGAACTCTCTTGATCTCGCCGAGCGCGCCAGTCGTCTCGCGGAGAGCGTCTGCCACTCTTTCTACCGAATCGTGATCTCCAGGGCACGGAATGAATCCGAGGGCCGGAAAGGATTCGAGCGATGGAGCACTCACTTCTTCTTTGTTGCCTTCGAAAGTTCGGTGGCCAGATCAACGTCGAGCTTGTCGAACTGCTTCTCGATAGTCTCCAGCGTCTTCGCTGCCCCCTTGGCGAACCTTCTCATCTGGCTGATGCCGTATTCCCACTCGCCGCCGAACTCACCCATGCGGCGCTCGAGTTCAGTCGCCCCCGTCGCTTTGGCGTCGATTTCGGCCATGGCGCGAATCGGCTTTCCGAGGAGATCTGCAATGTTGCGTAGATTGTGGCGTACTCGGTCCAGCATGTCGCTGTCGATGTAGAGGTCGCTCACGTTCAACTTTCCGTTGGAATGCCCCGCCTGCGGAGCGTGCGGCTCGGCGTCAGTTGCGTGACTGGCCGGTACAGCAATGCTGGGCATCGGTCAGCGGTTGACGGACTGGATTTCCTGGACGTTCAAGTCCTGCGTGCTCTCGAAAGTTCCGTTGGGCAGGCCGCCCTTTGCCCCGCCTGTGCCGTACCAGGAGATCTCCCAGGTGACGGAGGCCTTCAGTTGATACGGCTCGCCGCTCGCGGATCGGAGATAGGTGACACCGCAGGGCGGATCCTGCTCGGAGGCTCCCCTGGTGTACGGGGTCCCGATGCTGCCGTCCTCGGTGATCTCGCAGCTACCGGAGGAGGGGTGCGTCCTCGCGTCCGCTGTGCCCGGTTCCAGGCGGAGGGCGACCGGCTTGGCGGTGGTCACCGCGTACAGGCCGGTGCCGGGGAGGTCGGCGCGGACCGAGACGTCGTTGTACCTACCCTTGTCCAGCCATACCCAGGTCGGCAGGTTGACCGTCGACTTCCCCCTGGGCTTCAGCTCGATCTCGGTGTCCGGCACCTTGATCCTGTTGTAGGCGTAAGCGGCGAGGGTCTCGGGTGTGGGTGCGTTCTTGTCGTGGGGGATCGTGCCGGCGTCCTGCCAGAACATGATGCGGCCGCAGTCCCAAGCCTCGGCGTCCTGATACATGTCCTTGCGGACTGTGCTGCGCCAGAACATGCCCTTCTTGCCGATGTTGTAGTTCTTGTAGCCGCCGGTAGTGGAGTCTTCGGGAAGCGTCAGCCCGGAGTTGATGCTCCCCTCGCCCTTCTCGTAGTGGTCCACCCAGAGACCGTTGCTCCACCAGACGTGAGCGTTGACCAAACCGCCCTCGCCGGTCGCGACGGCTTCCTTGAGCGCCTTCGGGGAGAAGACGGGCTCATACCAGCAGGCAGGGGGACGCCAGTTGGGGTCTACGGACGTGAGTGCCCCCGTCGAGGCCTTGGTTGTCCGGCCACCGGAGAACGTGAGCTCGATCTTTGAGTTGGACACCGATGCCATCAGGTCCTTGCCCGAGGAGCCTCCCCGCACGGAGCTGTGCGTCCCCTCACCGCCCGTCGACTCCTCTCCGCCTTCACCGACGGCGAGCGTCGGGCAGGGGAACATGACGGCTGCGGCTGCGAGTAGCGCCAGGGCACCGCCGGTTGTGTGCCGGGTGCGTGTCACGGGCCGCACTCTCCCCTGGACGTCTGCACGGTCGAGGTCTGCCACACGCCCTTGGAGTTCTTCTCCAGCCGTGTGCGGTACTGGACCTCCGGGTCGTCGCCCTTCGGAGTGCCTGCGACCTTGCCCGTCTTGAGGTTCCTCGTATACCCCTCGGCCTCGTCCACGCAGTAGAAGAGGACACCGAACCCCTCGTTGCTCACATGTACCCGGGGATCGAAGACCCGGACACTGCCTTTGAGGGTGAGGCCCTTGTACGTCTTGACCCAGCTGGGGGCGGATTTGAGGGCTGCGCCCGAGCTGTAGAAACGCAGCGCGTCGTCTTGCGGATCGCCCGCGATGATGGCGGCATATCCGGCGCGCAGCCGGTCCTTTCCGTCATCCAGGATGGTCTTCAGCTCCGGGTCGCTGTTCGTCCAGCCTGCGAAGTCGACTCGGAACGACTCAGGCAACTTGATTTCCGGCCGTGCGGCGTCGTCTGGCCTCGCTGTTGAGCCGGCGGACGCGTCCTCGCCTCCGCCCCCGGAGCCCTTGATCTTGTCGGACTCGTCATCGTCGTTGCCGCCCGAGGAGCAGCCGGTCAGCAGGAGCGCGATGCATGCGGTGATCGTGACCGCAACGGGCAGGGTACGGCGGTTCACTTCTGACTCCAGATGGGGCGACGGGGTCTCAGGGGGGACTGACCGTACTCATGGGGCACATGCCTCTTCGCGGATGGACCTGTCCAGGTGCGAGGCGCCGGGTTGACTGATCCCGCACGCAACCGGCCGCGGGTCTCGTCGATCGGGCCGCGAACTGAACTTGTCGTGCGGGGAGACAGGTCACCCCATGGTGTGGTTCACGAGGTGGACGGCATCCCTCACGCGAGCTGGGTCAGATGCGCCGGTTGCAGGAAAGTTCCGGTGGCGCACCGTATTTGCGGAGTGATGATGGGAATTTCGTGCAATCGAGCACTTTGCAGTGGCCTGGTGCCGCGCTTGAGGGGCCCCGCCATCGCAGGCAACGTTGTTGCGTTGCGCGTCCCGGACCGACACCGGCAGGGCTTGTGTGTCGGAGGGGCTGTGGTGGATGTTGGGGAGTTGGCGGGGGCAGGGGGTCTTCGCTGGGCTCTGTGAGGAGTCGGACGTCCGACAGCGAGGGGATCCCGACCACATGACCCAGCCTCCCGGCCAGCCGCCGCAGGGAGGGTTCGGGCCCCCGCAGGAGCCTCGGCCGCCCGCCGGTCCCTATGGAGCACCGCCGCCTCCGCCCCAGCAGCCCGACGCGCAGAACCCGTACGCCGGGGCGCCTCAGCAGCCTTACGGTCAGCCGCCGTCGCCCTATGGTCAGCCCCCGCAAGGCCCATACGCCCCGTACGGGCAAACCCAGCCCGACCCCCAGTACGCCGGATACCCGCCGCCCCCGCCCCCGCCGCCCGGTGGGAAGAGCAAGGTCGCTCTCGTCATCGGCTCCGCCGTCGTCGTCGCCGCTCTCGTCGGTGGTGGGATCTTCCTCGCCACCAGTGGCGACGGCAGTGACGATCAGAAGCCCCGCGCCGACAAGAGTGTGTCGGCCGCTCCCTCCGCCTCCGAGTCGGAGGCGGAAACGCCCTCCGACGACCCCACTACCGAGGACCCCCTCGACGAGGGCGACGAGGGTGAGTCATGGCCCGCCGGTGACACCGGCTATCAAGGGCAGTGGCAGAACGACGAGGCCAAGACCCTCACCATCGGCGCCAAGCTGGCCTCCGGCCAGGGCAAGGGCAAGCACTCCGTCTCGTATATCGACGCCGGCGGTGACGGGCTCTGCATGGGGCTCGGGCAGGAGCGGGGCAGCGACTTCCGTGTCGCCCTCAAGTGCGGCACCGGCGACGACGAGAAGTACATCTCCGCCGATGTCACCCGGGCCGACGACGAAGTGACCCTGAAGTGGGACAAGGGCGGCGGCACCGATGTCCTGCCGCGGGTCAGCGGGACCTGACCCCCCGCCGACCTGCCACCCCTCTCCCTGCGCAGGCCCCCTCACCGCCCGCCCCACCCCCGCGTGAGAGCAACGTTCCCCGGTGGTCATCGCGTGGCACAGGGTTGAAACCCGGTCTCCCTACCTTCGGGGCATCAGTCGCCAGCCGTGGAGATGAGGCCTGTCATGTGGATCCAGCGGTGGGACCCGGAGGACGAGAGGTTCTGGAAGGAGGAGGGCGGTGAGCGCGTCGCCCGGCGGAACCTGGTGTTCTCGATCCTCTCCGAGCACATCGGGTTCTCGATCTGGACCCTGTGGTCCGTGATGGTCCTGTTCATGGGGCCCGAGTACGGGATCGACCCCGCCGGGAAGTTCTTCCTCGTGTCGATGGCCACCCTGGTGGGGGCCGTTGCCCGTGTCCCCTATACCTTCGCCGTCGCCCGCTTCGGCGGACGGAACTGGACGATCATCGCGGCCGGCGCGCTCCTCGTGCCGACCGTCGCCGCCTTCGTCGTCATGGAGCCGGGGACCTCGTACACCACCTTCATGGTGTGTGCGCTGCTCACCGGCGTCGGCGGCGGTAACTTCGCCTCCAGCATGACCAATATCAATTCCTTCTTCCCGCTGAAGAAGAAGGGGTGGGCGCTCGGGCTCAACGCGGGCGGCGGCAACATCGGCGTGCCCGTCGTCCAGCTCGCGGGGCTCGCGGTCATCGGGGCCGGGGGAGGGCCGCGGGTGCTGCTCGGGATCTACATCCCTCTCATCTTCGTCTCCGCCCTCTGCGCCGCCCTCTTCATGGACAACCTCGCCACCGTGAAGAACGACACCGGCGCCGCGAAGGAAGCCGTACGGGACCCGCACACCTGGATCATGGCCCTTCTGTACGTGGGGACCTTCGGGTCCTTCATCGGGTACAGCTTCGCCTTCGGTCTCGTCCTGCAGACCCAGTTCGGGCGCACCCCGCTCCAGGCCGCCGCCGTCACCTTCATCGGTCCGCTGCTCGGCTCCCTGATCCGGCCCGTCGGCGGGCGGCTCGCCGACCGGTTCGGCGGGGCCCGCATCACGTTGTGGAACTTCGTCGGGATGGGCGCGGCCACCGGCGTCGTCGTCATCGCCTCCATGCGCGAGTCGCTCGCCCTCTTCGTCGCCGCCTTCGTCGTGCTCTTCGTGCTGACGGGCCTCGGCAATGGGTCGACGTACAAGATGATCCCCGGCATCTTCCAGGCCAAGGCCCTCCAGAAGGGGCTGCACGGGGAAGCCGCCGCGGCCTACGGGCGGCGGCTCTCCGGGGCGTCCATGGGGCTCATCGGCGCCGTCGGCGCGCTCGGCGGGCTCGGGATCAACCTCGCCTTCCGGCAGTCCTTCCAGACGGTGGGGTCGGGGACCGGCGCGTTCCTCGCCTTCCTCGCCTTCTACGCGGTGTGCTTCTGCGTCACGTGGGCCGTATACCTTCGCCGCCCCGCGCCGGCGCCGGACTCCGGGCAGACCCCGGACGAGGAGACAAAGCCCCAGCTCACGTACGCGCAGGTCTGACGGACGGGTGGTCGTAGCCTGGTGTAACACGCACGACATCGTGATGATCCGGGGTTGTCACGGGCCGTTGGCAGGCTCGTGAGACCCCGGACCACCCATCACGCAGTACTAGCGGGACGAGAGCAGCTGCCATGCACGGGACCCCTCCGACCGGTCGACAGGCCGATCGCCAGAACGCACCGCTCGCCGGATTCACCGTCGGCGTCACCGCCGCCCGGCGCGCCGACGAGCTCGGCGCGCTGCTCCAGCGGCGCGGCGCCACCGTCCTGCACGCGCCCGCACTGCGGATCGTCCCGCTCGCCGACGACAGCGAACTGCTCTCCGCCACCAAGGAGTTGATCGACCACGCGCCCGACGTGGTGATCGCCACCACCGCGATCGGATTCCGCGGCTGGGTCGAGGCCGCCGACGGATGGGGCTTCGGCGAGGCGCTTCTGGAGTGTCTGCGGGGCGTCGAGCTGCTCGCCCGCGGGCCCAAGGTCAAGGGCGCCATCCGCGCCGCCGGGCTCACGGAGGAGTGGTCGCCCTCGTCGGAGTCCATGGCGGAGGTGCTCGACCGGCTCCTCGCGGAGGGCGTCGAAGGGCGCCGCATCGCGCTTCAGCTGCACGGCGAACCGCTGCCCGGCTTCGTCGAGTCGCTGCGCGCCGGGGGAGCGGAGGTCGTCGGCGTGCCCGTCTACCGGTGGATGCCGCCCGAGGACCTCGGCCCCGTCGACCGGCTCCTCGACGCCACCGTCGCGGGCGCCGTCGACGCGCTGACCTTCACCAGCGCGCCCGCCGCGGCGTCCCTCCTGGCCCGCGCCGAGGAGCGCGGCATGTCCGACGAGCTCCTCGCCGCGCTCCGGCACGACGTGCTCTCGGCCTGCGTGGGCCCGGTCACCGCGCTGCCGCTCCAGGACCGCGGCATCGAGACCGTACAGCCCGAACGCTTCCGGCTCGGCCCCCTCGTACAGGTCCTGTGCCACGAACTGCCCGCCCGCTCCCGTACGTTGCCCCTCGCGGGGCATCGCGTCGAGATCCGCGGCCACGCGGTCCTGGTCGACGACGAGCTGCGGCCTGTGCCGCCCGCCGGGATGTCGCTGCTGCGGGCGCTCGCGCGGCGCCCCGGCTGGGTGGTGTCCCGCGCCGAACTCCTGCGCGCGCTGCCCGGCGCCGGGCGGGACGAGCACGCGGTGGAGACCGCGATGGCCAGGCTGCGTACGGCATTGGGCTCGCCGAAGCTCGTCCAGACGGTGGTCAAGCGGGGCTACCGACTGGCCCTCGACCCGGCCGCGGGGTCCGCAGCGGGGTCCAAGTACGCGGAGTGACGGGCCTTGCCGTCCCGGCCCCGCAGTACCAGGGCCCGCGCGAGCAGTCCGATCGCCACGGTGGAGAGCACGGCCCGTACGGCGTTCCAGGCCAGCCACACGTCCTCGAACTTCTCGCGCACGGCGGCCGGATCGGAGATCTTCGCCGGGTCGCCCGCGTCCGCGAGCTCGTCGTTCAGGGGCACGTTCGCGACCGACGTGATCGCGAAGGCCAGGAGATAGACGACGAGCGCCGCAAGGACCCACCGGAACGAGCTCGTTCCCCGCAGCTGCCACGCGGAGAGCGCCGTGAAGAGCAGCGCGCCGAAGAAACTCGCGAAGAACAGCGGGTTGTTGAAGGCGTCGTTCATGTTCTGCATGACCTCGATGAAGACGCGGTCGTCGCTGCGCGCGAGGCCGGGCATCACGCCGCAGGAGAAGATGTAGAAGGTCCCCGCGATCAGGCCCATGGTCACCACGGCCGCCCCCAGAACGGCTCCCGCGCTGCCCTGCCCCCGCCGGTTCGTCTCTCGGTTGTCTCTCATACGACCGAGTCAACCGGCCGGCCGGACGCCCGCCCATGGCTCCGAAGCGCATCCCCATAAGCGGTCGTCTCAGGCCGGGTCGCGGTGGCAGGGGTTCCGCGCCCGCCCGAGGCGAGGCACTGTAAGGGGGAGCACTCACCGGTAACCCCACAAGGCGGTGACACGCGCATGGCACTGGGCATGGACCCGGCCACGTACGAGCTGCGATTCGACTCCGGGCGGAGCTGTCTGGACCTCGTGGCGACGAACCATCCGGCGGAACGGCTCGACACCGTGGACCGGCTGCGTGCCTGGCTCGCGGGTGCCGGGCTCATCCCGGATCGCACGGCCCTGCCGGGAGCGGGGGCGCTCTGGCTGGTGGCCTTCCGCGAACTGCGCTCCAACATCAGCCAGTTGGTGCTAGCGGAACTCGAAGGGCGGTACGCGGAGGCCGCGTTGGCCAGGATCAACACCCTCGCCGCCACCGCGCCGCCGGTCCCGCTCGCGGTACGGCATCCCGACGGCAGCCTGGTCCGCGCCCTGGACGGCGACCCCGGCTGCGCGGCCCTGCTCGCCGCCGTCGCGCGCGACGCCGTGGACCTGCTCACCGACCCCGCCGCCCGGGCCCTGCTCCGCCAGTGCGAGGGCGACAACTGCCCCATCGTGTACCTGGACACCTCACGCGGGCGCCGCCGCCGCTGGTGCTCCAGCGAGGTCTGCGGCAACCGCGAGCGCGTGGCCAGACACCGGCGCCGGGCGGCACTCGCCAGAGCCTGACGCGCCAGCACGAGCCGGCAAGCGCCAGCACGCGCCAGAGCCTGACGCGCCATCAAGAACGCGCCGCGGAAAACTCCTGCGATCTCCGTTGAACGCAACTCCGGCCGCCTACGTAAGTCCAGGGTGAACAGCCGACAAGGCGAAGCCCGAAGCCGACAGGGCGAAGCCCGAAGAAGAGCGGACACCGGAGGCAAGCGTGCGCAAGGATTCCGCCGTGGCCGATGAGCGCCCGCAGGAACGCCCGCACCGACATCGCCTGGTCCCCCGACGCAACGGGCCCGACGAGGAGTTGATGCGCGCCCTCTACCGCGAGCACGCGGGTCCGCTTCTGGCCTATGTGCTCCGCCTGGTGGCGGGGGACCGGCAGCGCGCCGAAGATGTCGTACAGGAAACGCTCATCCGTGCCTGGAAGAACGCCGGTCAGCTCAATCGTGCGACCGGTTCGGTACGCCCCTGGCTGGTGACGGTCGCCCGGCGCATCGTCATCGACGGCCACCGCAGCCGGCAGGCCCGGCCGCAGGAGGTCGACCCGTCGCCGCTGGAGGTCATCCCCGCGGAGGACGAGATCGATAAGGCGCTGTGGCTGATGACACTCTCGGACGCGCTCGAGGACCTGACTCCCGCGCACCGGGAGGTACTTGTCGAGACCTACTTCAAAGGGCGTACGGTCAATGAGGCGGCCGAGACGCTGGGTATACCCAGCGGGACGGTGCGTTCGCGGGTCTTCTACGCGCTTCGCTCGATGAAGCTGGCGCTCGAGGAGCGGGGGGTGACGGCATGAACGAGTCCTACGGACATGACGCGCGGGGCCATGCGGAGGCGGGCGACGTGCACGAGACCGTCGGCGCCTACGCCCTCGGCATCCTGGACGACGCGGAGGCGACGGCCTTCGAGGCACATCTGGCGGGCTGCGAGTTCTGCGCGCACCAGCTGGAGGAGTTCTCGGGCATGGAGCCGATGCTGGCCGCGCTCGCCGACTTCCCCGGACCACGCGGCGTACCGGCGATCGGCGAACAGCTGGCCGCCCGGCCGAGCCCGCGTCTCGCGGACCGCCTGGTGGACGAGGTGTCCGTCAAGCGGCAGCAGAAGCGCAGGCGCGGCATGTATCTGGTGGCCGCGGCGGCGGCGCTTATCATCGGCGGGCCGCTCACGGTCCTCGCGGTGAGCGACGACGGCGGTACGACTGACGTGGCGGGCGAGCCGCACCCCACGAGCCCCGCCGAGGACGCCTTCTTCAACCACATGACCGACAAGACCAAGGCCACGGACCCGAAGACCAAGGTGAGCGCCACGGTCGGCACGGAGGACAAGCCCTGGGGCACGCACGCGGTCCTGGAGCTGAAGAACGTGAAGGGCCCGCTCAAGTGCTCCCTGGTCGCGGTCGGCAAGAACGGCGAGAAGGAGACGGTCACCACCTGGTCGGTCCCGAAGTGGGGGTACGGCATCAAGGACAGCCCGAACAAGTGGTCGCGCAGCCCGCTGTACGTCCACGGGGGCGCCGCGATGGACCGGAAAGAGATCGACCACTTCGAGGTGACCACCTTCGACGGTGATCGACTTGTGGAGGTCGACGCGTAGGAGAAGTGCACACGGGGGTCCCCTTTCGCGTACGGTAGACGGCTGCTCGACAGAGCAGCTGCACGTCCGGAAAGGGGCCTCGGTGGCCGACGTACGCGACCGCGAGATCAGCGTCGAACAAGAACATCTCGACCAGGTCTACCGGCGTCTCGAGGAGAAGATCCACGAGGCCGAGTTCCTGATGACCGACGCGGCCAAGCGCTCCCAGGTCGGCACGCCGGGCGCGCTCGCAGAGCGCGACGCCCAGGTGTTCCGCGCGGGGGTGCACCTCAACCGGCTCAACAACGAGTTCGAGGACTTCCTCTTCGGGCGGATCGACCTGCTGCTCGGCAAGGACGGCAAGAAGGGCCCGGACGGGGCCTACACGTCGGTCGAGCCGGCCGAGGACGCGGTGAGCGAGCAGAACACCGCGGAGATCGCCGAGACCCTGCACATCGGCCGCATCGGTGTCCTGGACGCGGACTACTCCCCGCTCGTCATCGACTGGCGCGCCCCGGCCGCGGCGCCCTTCTACCGCTCGACGCCGGTCGACCCCGGCCGTGTCGTACGCCGCCGGGTCATCCGCTCCAAGGGCCGCAAGGTCCTCGGCGTCGAGGACGACCTGATGCGTCCCGAGCTGACGGCCACCCTGAACGGCGATGCGCTGCCCGTCATCGGCGACGGCGCCCTGATGGCGGCGCTCGGCCAGGCCCGCAGTCACACCATGCGCGACATCGTTGCCTCGATCCAGGCCGAGCAGGACATGGTGATCCGGGCGCCCGCCGCCTCGGTGACGTACGTGGAGGGCGGCCCCGGCACCGGCAAAACCGCCGTGGCCCTGCACCGCGCGGCGTACCTCCTCTACCAGGACCGCCGCCGGTACGCGGGCGGCATCCTCATCGTCTCGCCGACCCCGCTGCTCGTGGCGTACACCGAGGGCGTGCTGCCCTCGCTCGGCGAGGAGGGGCAGGTCGCGATCCGCGCGGTCGGCTCGCTCTCCGACGAGGCCGCGGGGGAGGGGGCCACGGTCTACGACTCGCCCGCGGTGGCGCGGGTCAAGGGCTCGTCGCGGATGCTGCACGTGCTGCGGAAGGCGGCGCGGGGGGCGCTTGAGGCGGGCACGGGCGGCGCGCCCGCCAAGGCCGCCCCTCGGGACGGCCAGCTCGCTTTCGGCGAGGACGACGATGACGACGCGGCCGAGGGACCCAAGACCCCCGTCGAGACCCCCACCCGGCTGCGGGTGGTCGCGTTCGGCCGCCGCCTGGAGTTGGAGTCCGACGCCCTGGGCCGCATCCGGCGCAACGCGCTCAGCGGCACGGCGCCCGTCAACCTGCTGCGTCCGCGCGCCCGCAAGCTCATCCTGGACGCCCTGTGGTCGCAGTCCGGCGCCGCGGGCCGGCACAGCGACCCGGAGCTGGCCGCCGAGCTGCGCTCCTCCTTCGACGAGGACATCACCTCCGAGGACGACTTCATCCGCTTCCTCGACGCCTGGTGGCCCGAACTCACCCCGCGCGCCGTGCTCTCCGCGATGGGCGACGAGCGACGCCTTGGCCGCTGGTCGCGGCGCGTCCTGAACCCGGGAGAGGTGCGCAAGGTCGCCCGCTCCCTCAAGCGCGACGCCCTGTCCGTGCACGACGTGGCGCTCCTCGACGAGCTCCAGTCGATCCTCGGCACGCCGCCCAGACCCCGCAAGAAGAAGGACCTCGACCCCCTCGACCTGCTCACCGGGCTCGACGAACTGATGCCGCAGCGCGAGGAGTCCCAGCGCGAACGCGCCGAACGCCTCGCCGCCGAGCGCACCGAGTACGCCCACGTCATCGTCGACGAGGCCCAGGATCTGACCCCCATGCAGTGGCGCATGGTCGGCCGCAGGGGCCGGCACGCCACGTGGACGATCGTCGGCGACCCGGCCCAGTCCTCCTGGTCCGACCCGGACGAGGCAGCCGCCGCCCGCGACGAGGCCCTGGGCAGCCGCCCCCGCCGCCGCTTCACCCTCACCGTCAACTACCGCAACCCCGCCGAGATCGCGGACCTCGCGGCCAAGGTGCTCGCGCTCGCGATGCCGGGCGCCGAGTCGCCGTCGGCGGTCAGGTCCACCGGGGTGAAGCCGCGGTTCGCCGTCGTACGGGACGGGGACCTCGGCGCGTCGGTGCGCGCGGAGGCGGCGCGGCTGCTCGACCAGGTGGACGGCACGATCGGCGTGGTCGTGGCGATGAACCGCCGCGAGCAGGCGGCCCGCTGGCTCGACGGGCTCGGGGAGCGGGTCGTGGCGCTCGGCTCCCTGGAGGCCAAGGGCCTGGAGTACGACGCCACGGTCGTCGTCTCCCCGGCGGAGATCGCGGACGAGTCCCCGGCCGGCCTGCGCGTCCTGTACGTGGCCCTGACCAGGGCGACACAGCAGCTGACGGTGCTTTCGGGCGAGCGCGACGAGCCGGACGCGGACGGGGTGCCGGACCTGCTCCGCGAATGACTTCGGGGACTTGTCGTGACGGGAATTGCCTTACGGGGATCGTTTGTTACCGTTGATGTGGCACCGGCCCGATCCAAGCCCCCGGGCCCAACCTTCGTCGCTACGAGCGACCACTTGCCGCGAGGCGAGCATGGCGGGTCGGTGTCATAAGCACAGGGAGAGGCCCTCGTCACCACGTGACGGGGGCCTCTTTCGGGTTTCAACCACCGGTTTCCGTTTGCCTCTACCGGCATCCCACAACTTCTCGTATGGTGGAAACTAGTTTCCGAAAAGCTGGTGAACGAAAAGTTCGCAATCCGAGGCGGCTACCACGTACTCAGTGGTAGGTGCGACGATCGGACGGCAAGAGCAACACGGTGAAAGCAGAGGAAGTCGGCCATGGCAACGGCGCCCAGCGTCTCCTACTCGAACACGGTCCGGTTGGAGGTGCCCGCTAGCGGCACCGCGGTCTCCCAGATCACCACGGCCGTCGAGTCCCACGGAGGCTCGGTGACCGGCCTCGACGTCACGGCCTCCGGCCATGAGGCACTCCGGATCGACGTCACGATCGCGGCGACCTCCACGACGCACGGCGACGAGATCGTCGCGCAGCTGCGCACCATCGAGGGCGTCACCGTCGGCAAGGTCTCCGACCGTACGTTCCTGATGCACCTCGGCGGCAAGATCGAGATGGCGTCCAAGCACCCCATCCGCAACCGTGACGACCTCTCCATGGTCTACACCCCGGGCGTGGCCCGCGTGTGCATGGCGATCGCCGAGAACCCCGAGGACGCGCGCCGCCTCACCATCAAGCGCAACACGGTTGCGGTCGTAACGGACGGCTCCGCCGTGCTCGGCCTCGGCAACATCGGCCCGAAGGCCGCCATGCCGGTCATGGAGGGCAAGGCGGCCCTCTTCAAGCGCTTCGCCGACATCGACGCCTGGCCGCTGTGCCTGGACACCCAGGACACCGACGCGATCGTCGAGATCGTCAAGGCCATCGCCCCCGGCTTCGCGGGCATCAACCTCGAGGACATCTCGGCGCCGCGCTGCTTCGAGATCGAGGCACGCCTGCGCGAGGCCCTCGACATCCCCGTCTTCCACGACGACCAGCACGGCACCGCGATCGTCGTGCTCGCCGCGCTGACCAACGCACTTCGCGTGGTGGGCAAGGGAATCGGCGACGTACGGGTCGTCATGTCCGGCGCGGGCGCGGCCGGTACGGCCATCCTCAAGCTGCTCCTCGCGGCCGGTGTGAAGAACGCCGTCGTGGCCGACATCCACGGCGTCGTGCACGCGGACCGCGAGGACCTCGTGGACGCCGCGCCGGACTCGCCGCTGCGCTGGATCGCCGACAACACCAACCCCGAGGGCGCCCGCGGCACCCTCAAGGAAGCGGTCGTCGGCGCCGACGTCTTCATCGGCGTCTCGGCTCCGAACGTCCTGGGCGCCGACGACGTCGCGGCCATGGCGGAGGGCGCCATCGTGTTCGCGCTCGCGAACCCGGACCCCGAGGTCGAGCCCACGATCGCCCGCCAGACGGCGGCCGTCGTGGCCACCGGACGCTCGGACTTCCCGAACCAGATCAACAACGTCCTGGTCTTCCCCGGCGTCTTCCGCGGCCTGCTCGACGCCCAGTCGCGCACCGTCAACACGGAGATGATGCTGGCGGCGGCCGGCGCCCTCGCGGACGTCGTCGCCGAGGACGAGCTCAACCCGAACTACATCATCCCCAGCGTCTTCAACGACAAGGTCGCGGGCGCGGTCGCCGATGCGGTGCGCAACGCGGCGAAGGCCGCCGGGGTGACTGTGACAGCCGCCACGGCCCAGTAGTACGGCGCGTCGCGGAACGCAGGGCCCGCAAAGGCCCTCTAGGGTGGCGTGGAAGCGCGCCCCCGACTGCCACCTTCCAGGGGGCGGTGAAGCCTTTCGTGGGATCTCCCAAGGGTCCCGCGGGACCTCCAAGGGGTCCCGGATTGGCTTTCCCGCCGCAGGTGGGGGCAGGATGCCTTTCTGGGCGCGAGGGTCCGGACGACGGACCCGGGTCCGGGGCCTGACCGAGGACCCTGGCAGCATCGGCTTCGCTGTGCCCATCATGCGGCTCCGCCGCGTGGCACGCCTCAACGGCAAGAAGAACACGGGAGTACAAACATGAACCGCAGTGAGCTGGTGGCCGCGCTGGCCGACCGCGCCGAGGTGACCCGCAAGGACGCCGACGCCGTGCTGGCCGCGTTCGCCGAGACCGTCGGCGAGATCGTTGCCAAGGGCGACGAGAAGGTCACCATCCCCGGCTTCCTGACCTTCGAGCGCACCCACCGTGCCGCTCGCACCGCCCGGAACCCGCAGACCGGCGAGCCGATCAACATCCCGGCCGGCTACAGCGTCAAGGTTTCGGCGGGCTCCAAGCTCAAGGAAGCCGCCAAGGGCAAGTAGCCTCAAGCAGCAAGCAGAAGGGGCGGTCACCCAGTGGGTGACCGCCCCTTCTATGTGCCTGGTGCTACGTGGTGCCGCGTCAGCCGAGCGTGGCCCGGCCCGGCAGCTCCACCTTCGCGCCGAGCTCCACGAGCTTGTCCATGAAGTTCTCGTAGCCGCGGTTGATCAGGTCGATGCCGTGCACGCGGGACGTGCCCTGCGCCGCCAGAGCCGCGATCAGGTACGAGAAGCCGCCGCGCAGGTCGGGGATGACCAGATCGGCGCCCTGGAGCTTCGTGGGGCCGCTGACGACCGCCGAGTGGAGGAAGTTGCGCTGGCCGAAGCGGCAGTCCGAGCCGCCCAGGCACTCCCGGTAGAGCTGGATGTGTGCGCCCATCTGGTTGAGCGCGGAGGTGAAGCCGAGCCGCGACTCGTACACCGTCTCGTGCACGATCGACAGACCCGCGGCCTGCGTCAAGGCGACGACGAGCGGCTGCTGCCAGTCCGTCTGGAAGCCGGGGTGCACGTCCGTCTCCAGGGCGATCGCGTTGAGCGAGCCGCCCGGGTGCCAGAAGCGGATGCCCTCGTCGTCGATCTCGAAGGCACCGCCCACCTTCCGGTAGGTGTTCAGGAACGTCATCATCGAGCGCTGCTGGGCGCCGCGGACGTAGATGTTGCCTTCGGTCGCCAGGGCCGCGGAAGCCCACGAGGCGGCCTCCAGGCGGTCCGAGAGGGCGTGGTGGTTGTAGCCGCCCAGGCTGTCGACGCCGGTGACCCTTATGGTCCGGTCGGTGTCCATCGCGATGATCGCGCCCATTTTCTGCAGGACGCAGATGAGGTCTTCGATCTCGGGCTCGACGGCGGCGTTCGAGAGCTCGGTGACGCCCTCCGCGAGAACGGCGGTCAGCAGGACCTGCTCGGTCGCGCCGACGGACGGGTAGGGAAGCTTGATCTTCGTGCCGCGGAGCCGCTGCGGGGCCTCCAGGTACTGGCCGCCCTCACGCTTCTCGATGGTGGCGCCGAACTGGCGGAGCACCTCGAAGTGGAAGTCGATGGGCCGGCCGCCGATGTCGCAGCCGCCGAGGCCGGGGATGAAGGCGTGACCCAGGCGGTGCAGGAGCGGTCCGCAGAAGAGGATCGGGATCCGCGAGGAGCCGGCGTGCGCGTCGATGTCCGCGACGTTGGCGCTCTCCACGTGCGAGGGATCCATGACCAGCTCGCCCGGCTCCTCACCGGGGCGGACCGTCACGCCATGCAGCTGCAGGAGTCCGCGTACGACGCGCACGTCGCGGATGTCGGGGACATTGCGCAGCCTGCTCGGAGCGCTGCCGAGCAGCGCGGCGACCATGGCCTTGGGCACGAGGTTCTTCGCGCCGCGGACACGGATCTCGCCCTCCAGCGGGGTTCCGCCGTGGACAAGCAGTACATCGTCGGTGACGGTCATGAATCTCGCGTTCCGATTGGATGGACGGGTGGACCAAAGGGCAAGCGTAATGGGCGTGTACCCCCTTCCCGTAAGGCCAAGGGCGTGCGGAACACGTCATGAGTTCGTGACAACACGAACCGTTCGGAACCGGACACTCCGGGTCACCGGCGAAACTGTGCGCTCCGGACGCGCCAGTGCGCCCCTGAGCTGCATTCACTCCTGTACGGGCATTGCCTCCCCCCGCGGGGCAAAGATGCGGGATCATGTCGTTCATGACCGAGGTGTCCTCGCTCACAGGGCGGCTGCTCGTGGCCACGCCTGCCCTGGCGGACCCGAATTTCGACCGCGCGGTGGTGCTGCTCCTCGACCACGACGAGGAGGGCTCACTCGGCGTGGTCCTCAACCGACCCACGCCGGTTGACGTCGCGGACATCCTGGAGGGCTGGGGCGATCTGGCCGGCGCGCCGGGAGTCGTCTTCCAGGGCGGCCCCGTCTCGCTCGACTCCGCGCTGGGGGTCGCGGTGATCCCCGGCGACGAGGGCTCGGCCCCCGGTTCCCGGCCCCGGCCCGTCAGAGGAGAGCCGATCGGCTGGCGCCGCGTGCACGGCGCGATCGGCCTGGTCGACCTGGACACCCCGCCCGAACTCCTCGCCCCCGCACTCGGCTCCCTCCGTATCTTCGCCGGGTACGCGGGCTGGGGCCCGGGCCAACTGGAGGAAGAACTCACGGACGGCGCCTGGTACGTCGTCGAATCAGAACCCGGCGACGTCTCGTCCCCGTCTCCGGAACGCCTGTGGCGAGCGGTGCTGCGCCGCCAGCGCAGCGAACTGGCCATGGTCGCCACGTACCCGGACGACCCGTCGCTCAACTGACGCGTCAGCGCACAAGATCGGTCCGGCGGCTCCACGGAGTCCTTGCGAGGGCCGCGCGTCGGAGCGATGCCCGGACGCCGTCGGCGTAGGTACCCTTGGATGCCATGAGCACTCTTGAGCCCGAGCCCGAGCGCGGGGCAGGTACGGGGACCCTCGTTGAGCCGACGCCGCAGGTGTCGAGCGGTGACGGTGACCACGAGCGCTTCGCGCACTATGTCCAGAAGGACAAGATCATGGCGAGCGCGCTCGACGGTACGCCCGTCGTCGCGCTCTGCGGCAAGGTGTGGGTGCCGGGTCGTGACCCGAAGAAGTACCCCGTCTGTCCCATGTGCAAGGAGATCTACGAGTCCATGAGCGCCGGTGGCGACAAGGACAAGGGCGGCAAGGACGGCGGCAAGAAGTAGCAGCCTCCGGACCGGTCCCCGGCCCTCCTCGCTCAGGGGCGTTGCATGTACCGCAACGCCCCTTTTGCGTTGCGCAACGCCGTGGCAGATTCGCCGCATGACCTTTGAGCAACTCATCCCGGCGCCCGCACGCGCCGAGGGACCGCATTCCGAAGGCTTCATCCTCGACTCCTCGACCGCGCTGCGGGCCGGCCCCGGCACCGAGTCCACCGAACGCTGGCTGCGCGCCACCCTCGGCGCCGCGCTCGGTCTGCCCCTCGCGCCGGGGGAGGGCCAGGGCGTGTCGCTGGAGATCGATGACTCCCTCGCCCCCGAGGCGTACCGGCTCAGCGTGACACCGAGTGGTGTCGAAATCGCCGGCGGTGCCGCCCCCGGCGTCTTCTGGGGGGCGCAGACCCTGCGGCAGCTCATCGGCCCCGAGGCGTTCCGGCGGGCCCCGCTGCGGGCCGCCGGGCGGTACGCCGTTCCGGGGTGCCTCGTCGAGGACAGCCCGCGCTTCGGGTGGCGCGGCATGATGCTCGACGTGGCCCGGCACTTCATGCCCAAGGAAGGTGTCCTGCGGTATCTCGATCTTCTCGCCGCCCACAAGCTGAACGTCTTCCACTTCCACCTCTCCGACGACCAGGGCTGGCGCGTCGAGATCAAGCGCTACCCGAAGCTGACCGAGGAGTCGTCGTGGCGGCCGCGCTCGAAGTGGGGGCACCGCGCGTCCGAACTGTGGAACGACACCCCGCACGGCGGCTACTACACCCAGGACGACATCCGCGAGATCGTCGCGTACGCCCATGAGCGGCACATCGCCGTCGTACCCGAGATCGACATCCCCGGGCACTCGCAGGCCGCCATCCACGCCTATCCGGAACTCGGCAACACCGACGTCGTCGACACCGCGTCGCTCGGCGTCTGGGACAGCTGGGGCGTCAATCCGAACGTCCTCGCGCCGACCGAGAACACCCTCCGTTTCTACGAGGGGGTGTTCGAGGAACTCCTCGAACTCTTCCCCTCCACCTTCATTCATGTCGGCGGCGACGAATGCCCCAAGGACCAGTGGAAGGCCTCGCCCACCGCGCAGGCCCGCATCAAGGAGCTCGGGGTCGGTGACGAGGACGGGCTCCAGAGCTGGTTCATCCGGCACTTCGACTCCTGGCTGACCGCGCGCGGCCGCCGTCTCATCGGCTGGGACGAGATCCTGGAGGGCGGCCTCGCGGAGGGCGCCACCGTGTCCTCCTGGCGCGGATACGGGGGCGGCATCGCGGCGGCCAAGGCAGGTCACGACGTCGTCATGTGCCCCGAGCAGCAGGTGTACTTGGATCACCGTCAGCACGGCGGCCCCGACGAGCCCGTGCCCATCGGCTTCGTCCGCACCCTGGAGGACGTGTACCGCTTCGAGCCGGTGCCGCCGCAGCTCACCGAGGAAGAGGCCAGGCACGTGCTCGGCACGCAGGCCAACGTCTGGACCGAGGTGATGGAGTACCACGCACGCGTGGACTACCAGGTGTTCCCGCGTCTCGCCGCCTTCGCCGAGGTTGCCTGGAGCACGCTGCCCGAGCCCGCCGAGCGTGACTACGCGGACTTCGAGCGGCGAATGACCGGGCATTACGCGCGACTTGACGCACTCGGCGTCGACTACCGCCCGCCGGGCGGCCCGTTGCCGTGGCAGAAGCGTCCGGGGGTGCTCGGACGCCCGATCGAGGGGGCGCCCCCGAACAGGTGAGGCATACCCCGTAGTCCGTGTGTCGGGCCGCCCGCGCTGGGAGCGTGGGCGGCCGGACCAAAGGCGGACAAGGGTCACCGAAGAGTGGCAATTCCCGCTGACCGGCGAGGGAGTGCGAAAACGGTTCATCTCCCAGGACTGCGGACGAATGACTCCTAGCGGACCCCCGCGCCGGGGGCCGGGGAAGATGTGCCAGAGTTGCCACGTCCGGGCTGTGAGCACGTACCGTACGGCGGAACAGGCGTAACGGTGGGAACGGCGAGAACGCCGCCGGGCATCGGGAAGGGGCAGCCGGTTTGACCACGCACGCACCGCAGGCGGCGCAGCACGCGCAGACGGCGAAGCTGCCTGGGACATTGGACGAGGCCGTCGAGGCGCTCGCCGCGATGCCCGCCGCCGTGCCCGTGGCCGGCGGCACCGACCTCATGGCCTCGGTCAACGCGGGCCTCCTGCGCCCCGCGGCGCTCGTGGGCCTCGGCCGTATCAGCGAGATCCGCGGCTGGCAGTACCAGGACGGCCACGCGCTGCTCGGCGCGGGCCTGACCCACGCGCGCGTCGGGCGGCCCGATTTCGCGGCCCTGATCCCGGCCCTCGCCGCGGCCGCGCGCGCGGCGGGACCCCCGCAGATCCGCAACGCGGGCACCCTCGGCGGCAACATCGCCACGGCGGGGCCCACCGGCGACACGCTGCCCGTCCTGGCCGCCCTGGAAGCCGTGCTCATCATCGCGGGACCCGGCGGCGCACGCCGCGAGGTTCCCGTCTCACATCTGCTCGCGGGGATGGACATGCTCCGCCCCGGCGAGCTCATCGGCTTCGTACGGCTGCCGCTCCTGCACGCCCCGCAGGTCTTCCTGAAGGCGACGGGACGGACCGGACCCGGCCGCGCCACCGCGTCCGTCGCGCTGGTTCTTGACCCCGCGCGGCGCGGGGTGCGCTGCGCGGTCGGCGCCGTCGCGCCGATGCCGCTGCGGCCTCTGGAGGCCGAGCAGTGGGTCGCGTCGCTGATCGACTGGGACGGCGGGCGGACGATCGTGCCGGAGGCGCTCACCGCCTTCGGCGAGTACGTCGCCGCCGCCTGTATCCCCGATCAGCCACCGGCGGAGGACGGCTCCCCGCAGCCGCTGCCGCCCGCCGTACTGCACCTGCGGCGCACCGTCGCCGCGCTGGCCCGACGAGCACTGGGGAGGGCGCTGTCGTGAGCGACGAGCAGAACAACAACGGCGGCTGGCAGCCGCATCCGCAGGGCGAGTACGACTCGGACGCCACGGCCTTCGTGCAGTTGCCGGAAGGCGCGCTCGACTCCTTCGACCACTCGCCGCTCGCCGCGCCCGGACACGGCTACGTGCCGCCGCAGATAACGGTCACCCCGACGACCGCCGACGCGACGGACCCGGCCGCCACCGGCGTCTGGGCCATGCCGCCCGAGGTGACCGGCGTCCAGAACGTGCAGTGGCCGGCCGCGGGCGAGGTGCCCGAGCCCGCCGGTCACGACGGCCGTGACGTACAGGAGCACGCGTACGACCCGCGGGCCACCGGGCAGTGGAGCTTCCACGAGGCGGAGGAGCACGCGCCCGCCGCCCCTGCCCCGGCCGATGTCACGGGCCAGTGGTCGATTCCCGTCGCCAATGGTGATCTTCCGGATGAATCGGGCGAGTTCACCGCGTCCTCGCTCGCCGCGCAGTGGGGCGGTACGCCGCCCGCGACGCTGCCGGGCGGCGCCGCGGCGCCGTGGGCGACCGGAGGTGCGGGCGCGGGCGCGCCGTGGTCGGAGCCGGCGCAGCAGCCGCACGTCGAGCCGCAGCCGCACGCGGAGCCGCAGCAGTACGTCGAGCACGAGCAGTACGCCGAGCCCGATCCGTACGGCCATCCGCAGCACCAGCACCACCAGCAGCACGTCGAGCCGCAGCACCACGAGCCCGTGGTGCCCCCCGAGCCGTTCGTCCCCGAGGCGCCGGTCGCGCCCGAGATGCACGTGACGGTGCCTGAGGCGCCCGTGGTGCCGGAGCCGGACCCGGAGCCCGAACCGGAGCCCGAACCGGAGCTCGAAGCCGAGCCCGAAGCCGAAGTAGAAGCCGAGGCCGCCCCCGAAGCCGAAGCGGAGGCCGCCCCCGAGGAAGCTCCGGAAGCCGCCCCCGAAGCCGCTCCCGAGGAAGCCCCGGAAACCGCTCCCGAGGAGCCCGCCGCCACCGTTCTCGGCGACGAACACCCCCTCTGCTCGTACGTCCTGCGCGTGAACGGCGCCGACCGCCCCGTCACCGACGCCTGGATCGGCGAGTCCCTGCTCTACGTCCTGCGCGAGCGCCTCGGCCTCGCGGGCGCCAAGGACGGCTGCTCGCAGGGCGAGTGCGGTGCCTGCAACGTCCAGGTGGACGGCCGTCTCGTCGCCTCCTGCCTGGTGCCCGCGGCCACCGCCGCCGGAAGCGAGGTCCGCACCGTCGAGGGCCTCGCCGTCGACGGCAGACCCTCCGACGTGCAGCGGGCGCTCGCCGCCTGCGGTGCCGTCCAGTGCGGCTTCTGCGTGCCGGGCATGGCGATGACCGTGCACGACCTGCTCGAAGGCAACCCCGCCCCGTCCGACCTGGAGACCCGCCGCGCCCTGTGCGGCAACCTGTGCCGCTGCTCCGGCTACCGCGGCGTGCTCGACGCCGTGCAGGAGGTGGTCGCCGAGCGTGAGGCGTCCGCGTCCGCCGCCGAACCGTCGGACCAGGGCGACCCGGCGGGCGAGGCGCGCATCCCGCACCAGGCGGGCCCCGGCGCCGGAGGGGTCAACCCGGCGGCGCAGGACGGAACGTACGAAGGACCTTACGGCCAGGACGGAGGCCAGGCGTGAGCAACGAAGCCGCGGCGCACACCGCGACCGCCGTGGAGACGCAGCCCGGCCCCGAGCCGCTGCCGCACGGCATCGGCGCCTCGCTGCCGTCCGCCGAGTCCCGCGCCAAGACGGAGGGGACCTTCCCCTACGCGGCCGACCTGTGGGCGGAGGGGCTGCTGTGGGCGGCCGTCCTGCGCTCGCCGCACGCGCACGCGCGCATCGTCTCCATCGACACGTCCCAGGCGCGCGAGATGCCGGGCGTGCGCTCCGTCGTCACGCACGAGGACGTGCCCGGCGAGGGGCTGCACGGCCGCAAGACCGCGGACCGTCCCGTCTTCGCCTCCGACGTCGTACGCCACCACGGCGAGCCCATCGCCGCCGTGGCCGCCGATCACCCCGACACGGCGCGGATGGCCGCCGCCGCCATCTTCGTCGAGTACGAGGTGATGGAGCCGGTCACCGACCCCGAGAAGGCGTTCGCGGCCGAACCCCTGCACCCCGACGGCAACCTGATCCGGCACATCCCGCTGCGGCACGGCGACCCGGAGGCGGCGGGCGAGCTCGTCGTCGAGGGCCTCTACCGCATCGGCCGCCAGGACCCGGCGCCGATCGGCGCCGAGGCGGGGCTCGCGGTGCCGCGTCCGGACGGCGGCGTGGAGCTGTACATCGCCTCCACCGACCCGCACGCCGACCGCGACATGGCCGCGTCCTGCTACGGCATCGACCCGGACATCGTGAAGGTCGTCGTGACCGGAGTCCCCGGCGCGACCGCCGACCGCGAGGACGCCAGCTTCCACCTCCCGCTCGGCCTGCTCGCGCTGACCACCGGCTGCCCCGTGAAGCTCACCGCGACCCGCGAGGAGTCCTTCCTGGGCCACGCCCACCGCCATCCGACGCTACTTCGCTACCGCCATCACGCGGACGCGGAGGGCAAGTTGGTGAAGGTGGAGGCGCAGGTCCTGCTCGACGCCGGGGCGTACGCGGACACCTCATCGGACGCGCTCGCCGCGGCCGTCTCCTTCGCCTGCGGTCCGTACGTGGTGCCGAACGCCTTCATCGAGGGCTGGGCGGTGCGCACGAACAACCCGCCCTCCGGACACGTCCGGGGCGAGGGTGCCATGCAGGTGTGCACGGCGTACGAAGCCCAAATGGACAAGATCGCAAAGAAGTTGGGCATCGACCCGGCGGAGCTGCGGCTGCGCAACGCGATGGCCACCGGCGACATCCTGCCCACGGGCCAGACGGTGACCTGCCCGGCCCCGGTGGCCGAACTCCTCGGCGCCGTACGGGACTTCCCGCTGCCCGAGCTGCCCAAGGACACCCCCGAGGACGAGTGGCTGCTGCCCGGAGGGCCCGAGGGCGCGGGCGAACCGGCGGCGGTGCGCCGCGGCGTCGGCTACGGCCTCGGCATGGTCCAGCTCCTGGGCGCCGAAGGCACGGACGAGGTCTCCACGGCCACGGTGAAGGTCCACGACGGCGTCGCCACGGTCATCTGCGCGGCGGTCGAGACGGGCCAGGGCTTCTCGACGCTCGCCCGGCAGATCGTCCAGGAGACGCTCGGCATCGACGACGTCCGCGTGGCCCCCGTCGACACGGACCAGCCCCCGGCGGGACCGAGCTGCCACGGCCGTCACACGTGGGTGTCGGGCGGTGCGGTGGAGCGCGCGGCGAAGATGGTCCGCACGCAGCTCCTCCAGCCCCTGGCCCACAAGTTCGGGATGTCCACGGAGCTGCTCCAGATCACCGACGGCAAGATCACTTCGTACGACGGGGTGCTCAGCACGACGGTGACGGAGGCGATGGACGGCAAGGAACTGTGGGCCACCGCCCAGTGCCGCCCGCACCCCACCGAGCCCTTGGACGAGGCCGGGCAGGGTGATGCCTTCGTGGGCATGGCGTTCTGCGCGATCCGCGCGGTCGTGGACGTCGACATCGAGATCGGTTCCGTACGGGTCGTGGAGCTCGCGGTCGCCCAGGACGTGGGCCGCATCCTGAACCCGACCCAGCTGAAGGTGCGTATCGAGGCGGGCGTCACGCAGGGCGTCGGCGCGGCGCTCACGGAGAACCTGCGCACGCCGCGCGGTCTGGTCCGCCACCCCGACCTGACGGGATACGCCCTGCCGACGGCCCTGGACACCCCCGACATCCGCATCGTGAAGCTGGTGGAGGAGCGGGACGTGGTGGCTCCCTTCGGCGCGAAGGCGGCGAGCGCGGTGCCGGTCGTGACGACTCCGGCGGCGGTGGCGTCGGCGGTGCGCGCGGCCACCGGGCGCCCGGTGAACCGCCTCCCGATCCGCCCGCAGGCGGCGGTGGCGACGTGACGGCGCCGCTGAGCGGCGTCGTCGTCATCACCGGGATCATGGCCTCGGGCAAGTCCACGGTGGCGCAGGCGCTCGCCGAGCGGCTGCCGCGCGCGGCGCACGTACGGGGTGACGTCTTCCGCCGAATGATCGTGTCGGGCGGCCAGGAGTACGAGCCTGGCGCGTCGGACGAGGCGGCGGCCCAACTGCGCCTGCGGTACGGCCTGTCGGCCGCGACTGCCGACGCGTACGCCGCCGCGGGCTTCGTCGCCGTGGTCCAGGACGTCATCCTGGGCGAGGAGCTGAAGACGTACGTGGACCTGCTGCACACCCGCCCCCTGCACGTCGTCGTCCTGGCCCCGCGCCCGGACGCGGTCGAGTCCCGGGAGGCCGGGCGCGGGAAGACCGGTTACGGGGCGTGGACCGTGGCGGATCTGGACGCGGGGATGCGGTCCACGACCCCGAGGCTCGGGCTCTGGCTGGACAGCTCCGACCTGACGGTCGAGGAGACGGTGGATGCGATTCTCGCGCGGCTGGACGAGGCGCGGGTCTAGCGGGACGCGTGCGGGCCCGTCGTGGCCGGTCGCGCAGTTCCCCGCGCCCCTTTGGGGCGCTTCTTGAGGCCGTGGCGGGAAGTGCGGGCCCGTCGTGGCCGGTCGCGCAGTTCCCCGCGCCCCTTCGGGGCGCTCTTTGAGGCCGTGGCGGGAATCGAACCCACGTAACTCGCTTTGCAGGCGAGCCCCTAAACCACTCGGGCACACGGCCGAGTTGAACTCGACTCCTTGAACCTAGCCGTGGCCGGCGGGCACGCTCAAGGGATCTCCGCCTGCCGCAACGGAACTGCCACACCCCGTTCATGATTCATGGCGCGCTCCGGCGCCGAGGAAGAGCGTGGGCTGCCCCGTGCAGCGCGCGATCGTCTCGAAGTCGTAGTCCCGGTGGAGCAGCGTGCGCTCGGTCAGTTCGGCGGTCGCCGCGGTGAGCAGATCCACGACCCCTGGTGCGCGGTGCTCGCCGCGGTTGGTCAGCATGTGCTGGACCTCGCGTGCGCGTGAGTAGACGCTGTCGGGGACGGGGACCCACGCGTAGGCGAGGTTCAGGGCGCGCAGAATCGTGGCGCGGTCGGCTGCCGAGCGGGCGGTGTACAGGAACTCCAGCTCGGTCACGTCGCAGATCCCGACCAGTCCGGCATCAATCGTCTGATTCATGCCGTGGCGGTCGTCCAGGTCGGGCAGGAGGAGCGTGAGGGCCGAACTGTCGGCCAGAAAGCGCACGGTCATGCGGCGGTCGTCTGATCCTTGCCGGTCGGCTTGTGCAGGTCCTCGTAGGAGTCGTAGCCGTGCTTCTCGTTGAGGGCGTCGAGGTCGATCGCGCCGGAGGCGACGAGCTGAGCCAGCTCACGACGGGCCTCCGCACGTACGGAGCGCCGCTTTATGTCGGCGAGGGCCTGGTTCACGGTGTCCTTCTTGGTCGCCGTGCCCAGGATTTTCTGGGCCTCGGCGAGCGCTTCGTCGTCGATGTCGATGAGCATCTTCGTCATGGCCACTCCCTTGCGTATATACGGAAGGCTAGCACGTATATACTACGCCGCTACCGTAGCGCTTGGCGCGGTGCAGTCGCGGCAGTGGCCCGGTACCGGGGCCCGGAAGGCGCGGTCGCAGTGGTCGCAGTTCTGGAGGGGGTCCGGGCGTGGTGGGGGCGCCGGGGCGGCGGCCGGGAGCGGTGGTGGGAGGAACTCCGTGAGGCGGTGGGCCAGCAAGGCCGCCGGGCGGTGGATCGGGGTGGTGGGGAGCCCTGCCGTGAGCGTGCGGCGCACTGCCTCCGGGGCGATGCCCCGGTCCAGCCAGGCCGTGGCCGCCGGTGCGAGGCGGTGTACGTCGCGTTCGGCGAGCAGGAGGCGGGGGTCGTGGCGCCGCAGGTCCGTGAGGAGAGTGGTCGCGGGGGTGTCGTGCGCTACTGGGGGATGGGCTGATGGGGCGGGCGTCGGCGGTGGCTTGGCTGCCGTCATCGCGGGCGGGTTGTTGTACGACACCGTTCGCGTGATCACCTGCCCCGACGGCAGACGTTCCCGGGTGCGCGTGAGGTAGCCGTGGGCCTCCAGCTCACGCAGGGCGGCGGCGATGCGGACCTCCCCCTCGGGGAAGCGCTCCGCCAGGCGCTTGATGCTGACCTTGGCGCCGGCGGGCAGCGACTGGATGTGGGCGGCCAGGCCGATCGCCGTGAGGGAGAGATTCCGGTGCTGGGTGAGGTGGTTGCCGACCACGGTGAAGCGCTCCGGGTGGCGGCGGTTGATGTGCCTGATGCCGGAGGCGGGAACGGGGGATAGCGCGCGCGAGGGCGCGTTAGGGTGCTGATTAGTCAGCGGGAAGCGGCTTTCTTCCTCGGTGGTCAGGCCCTCGCCTTGGGATGCCAGTCCCGGCGGGGGCCGTTCTATGTCTGGAGTTGTCGAGGCCGAGCTTGCACCGCGAACTGGCATATGCGCCAGTTGCGTTGGGGGAGATCACCCGTGTGAGTGAGGGCGGCGGGGTTTGGGGTGGGTGGGGAGGTTTCTCTCCCTCGGTTCTTACGTACTTGACGTCGCGCCCCACCGATCGCGGGGCCACCGGGGTGTGGAAACCTCGATCGGATCAAATGGGGGCGGAGACGTCGATTTCCGCCCAAACAGTTTTGCAGAGGGGCGAGCTGCGCTCCGTACCCCAGCGGTCGGCCAGCGCGGCGACCAGGAACAGGCCTCGGCCCGACTCGGCGCAGGCGGGCGGCAGCTGGACATCTGCCGGTGGGCTGCGGTCCGCCCTCGCGTCCGTCACCTCAATACGGAGCGTGGCCGCCGCCTCGTTGAGCTTCAGCGTCAGTCGGAAGCTCCTGCCGGGTACGTGCCCGTGCAGCGCGGCGTTGCTCGCCAGCTCGGCGACGATCTGCTCCGCAGCCTCGAACGGAAGCCCCTGGGCGCGGAGTTGCTCGCCCGTGAGGAGCCGAGCCAGGCGGGCGCCTCTGCGGGTGGCGGAGAGCAGGATCGTGAACTGGTGCACGGGGATGCGTGGACAGTGGTGGCGGAGGGCGTAACGGCGGCGCGGATGAACCTGGTTGGGACGTCGACCCTGAGGACGAGATCAGCGCGGTGGTCGAGGTGGTCGGTCACCAGCTCAAGCTGCGGAGGGAGGCGGCGGGCCTGCGCGTGGCCGAGTTCGGGGAGGCCATCGGGTACGGGGAGGACCTCATCCGGAAGATCGAGCGCGGGGCGCGGATTCCTCGTCCCGAGTATCTGGACAAGGTCGATGAGGTCCTTGGTGCGGGTGGGCTCGTCTCCGCGATGAAGAAGGAGATGCGGGAGGCCAGGTATCCGAAGAAGGTGCGGGAGCTGGCGAAGCTGGAGGAGCGGGCGGTTGAGCTGGGGTTGTACAGCAACCACAGCATCCATGGCTTGTTGCAGACGGACGGGTACGCGAGGGCACTGTTCAAGATGCGGCGGCCCGCGTACTCGCAGGCCGAAGTGGAACGGGTGGTGGCTGCCCGCATGGCAAGACGGTCCATCTTCGAGCGCATGCCAGCTCCAGAACTGAGCTTCATCCAGGAAGAGGTGACGCTGCGGCGCCCGCTTGGAGGGAGGATGGTGTTGCGTGAGCAGCTTGAACGTCTGCTTGAGGTGGGGCAGTTGCGAAACGTCGAGATTCAGGTGATGTCGATCGACCGCGAGGAGCATGCCGGGGTGGATGGTGGGATCGAGGTGCTGAAGTTCGAGGACGGCACGGCGGTCGGGCGCTCCGAAGGGGCGTTTAATGGGCGCCCTGTCTCCGATCCGAGGCAGCTCCGTATCCTCGAACTGAGGTATGGCATCATCCGGGCCCAGGCTCTTGCACCACCGGAGTCGCTGGCCTTCATCGAGGAAGTGCTTGGAGAGACATGATCCGTATGGCCTCTGCCGGGGACACTGTCGAGCTGAGCTGGTTCAAGAGCAGTTACAGCAGCGGCAGCGAAGGTGACAGCTGCGTCGAGATCGCCCTGGAGTGGCACAAGAGCAGCTACAGCAGCAGCAACGAGTCCGGCGACTGCGTCGAGGTCGCGGCGGACTGGCGAAAGAGCAGCCACAGCAGCAGCAGTAACGGCGAGGACTGCGTAGAAGTAGCCACCACCCCCGCCACCATCCACATCCGCGACTCCAAGAACACCCAGGGCCCCCGCCTGGCCGTCACCCCCGCCGCATGGGGTGACTTCGTCACGTACGCCTCCGAGAGCTGACGCGCAGGCGGCCGGAGACGTACGACCAAGGGACCAGAAGGTCACCGACCCCGGACAGGGGTCATAGACCGCCACGCCCCTTACGCTGGCGAACATGAGCGCCCTGGAACCACGTGACGCCGAAGTCGCAGCCGCCCCGATAGTCCCGCCGTCCGAACTCCAGGGCGGAATCCTCCGCGCCCCCTACCGCGCGCTCAGCCTCGGCATCGTCTCCGTGGTGCTGCTCATCGCCTTCGAGGCGACCGCCGTCGGGACCGCGATGCCGGTCGCCGCCCGTGAGCTGGACGGTGTCTCCCTCTACGCCTTCGCCTTCTCCGCGTACTTCACGACCAGCCTCTTCGGCATGGTGCTCGCCGGGCAGTGGGCCGACCGGCGCGGGCCGCTCGGGCCGCTCGCCACCGGGATCGCGGGGTTCGCGGCGGGGCTGCTGCTCTCCGGGACCGCCGGGGCCATGTGGATGTTCATCCTCGGGCGGGCTGTCCAGGGGCTCGGCGGCGGGCTCGTCATCGTCGCCCTGTACGTCGTCGTCAGCCGGGCCTATCCGGAGCATCTGCGCCCGTCCATCCTCGCCGCGTTCGCGGCCAGCTGGGTCGTGCCGTCCGTCGTGGGCCCGCTGGTCGCCGGGACGGTCACCGAGCACCTGGGATGGCGCTGGGTCTTCGTCGGGATCCCGGTGCTCGTCGTGGCGCCGCTCGTGCTCGCCCTGCCGCAGATCCGGCGCAGGGCCGCCGGTCCCGTCTCCGATGCGGCCCCCGGACCCTTCGACCGGCGCCGCATCCGGCTCGCGCTCGGGATCTCGCTGGGCGCGGGGCTCCTCCAGTACGCCGGGCAAGACCTGCGATGGCTCTCGCTGCTCCCGGCGGCCGTCGGCGCGGCCGTCCTCGTGCCCGCCGTCCTCGGCCTGATGCCGCGCGGCACCTACCGGGCCTCTCACGGCCTGCCCTCCGTGGTGCTGCTGCGCGGCATCGCCGCCGGATCGTTCATCGCCGCGGAGTCCTTCGTGCCGCTGATGCTCGTCACCCAGCGCGGGCTCTCGCCGACCATGGCGGGGCTCTCGCTCGCCGTGGGAGGCGCGACCTGGGCGTTCGGGTCGTTCGTACAGTCGCGCCCGGCCATGGAACCGCACCGGACCCGGCTCATGGTCGTCGGCATGATCCTGGTCGCCGCCGCCATCGCCACCGCGCCCACGGTCCTGATCGACGCCGTCCCGGTGTGGATCGTCGCGGTGGCCTGGGCCTTCGGCTGCCTCGGCATGGGCACGGTCATCGGGTCCACCAGCGTCCTGCTCCTTCGCCTCTCGCCCCCGAAGGACGCGGGCGCGAACTCCGCCGCCCTCCAGATCTCCGACGGCCTCTCCAACGCCCTGCTCCTGGCCGCCGGAGGCGCGGCCTTCGCCGCGCTCGGCGGCGGGGCGGTGGGTGCCGGGCACGGTGCGGGCGGGGTGGCCGGCTCGCATCCGGGGGCGTTCGTCGCCGTGTTCCTGCCGATGGCCGCGGTCGCGCTGGTCGGAGCGTGGGTGGGGACGCGGCTGAAGGCGAAGACCGCCTGAGCGGCGGGTGTGACACCGGTCGCACCCGTCTGCGCCCCCGTGCCGTTCGCCTCGGCGCGTCAACCGGCACCGGTAGGGTGGCCCGGTTGTCGTACGTACTCGTACGCGTCTGTCGTCCGTACCCGAGCGCCAAAACCGGAGACCGTGACTACCACCGCCGCCAACTCCGCATCGCACCACCTCTCTCCCGCCTTCCCCGGCCGCGCCCCCTGGGGCACCGCCAACAAGCTGCGTGCCTGGCAGCAGGGCGCGATGGAGCGGTACCTCCAGGAGCAGCCGCGTGACTTCCTGGCCGTCGCGACCCCCGGCGCAGGCAAGACGACGTTCGCGCTGACGCTCGCGTCCTGGCTGCTGCACCACCATGTCGTGCAGCAGGTGACGGTGGTCGCGCCGACCGAGCACCTGAAGAAGCAGTGGGCGGAGGCCGCGGCCCGCATAGGGATCAAGCTGGACCCCGAGTACAGCGCGGGCCCGCTCAGCAAGGAGTACCAGGGCGTCGCCATCACGTACGCGGGTGTGGGCGTGCGGCCCATGCTGCACCGCAACCGCGTGGAGCAGCGCAAGACCCTCGTGATCCTCGACGAGATCCACCACGCCGGTGACTCGAAGTCCTGGGGCGAGGCCTGCCTGGAGGCCTTCGAGCCCGCGACCCGGCGCCTCGCGCTCACCGGTACGCCCTTCCGCTCCGACACCAACCCGATCCCCTTCGTCGCGTACGAGGAGGGGAACGACGGCATCCGGCGGTCGGCCGCCGACTACACCTACGGATACGGCAGCGCGCTCGGCGACGGCGTCGTGCGTCCCGTCATCTTCCTCTCCTACTCCGGCAACATGCGCTGGCGCACCAAGGCCGGTGACGAGATCGCGGCGCGGCTCGGCGAGCCGATGACCAAGGACGCCATCTCGCAGGCCTGGCGCACGGCCCTGGACGCGCGCGGCGAGTGGATGCCGAACGTGCTGAAGGCCGCCGACCAGCGGCTCACCGAGGTGCGGAAGGCCATCCCGGACGCCGGTGGTCTCGTCATCGCCTCCGACCAGGACTCCGCCCGCTCGTACGCCAAGCTGATCCGCGAGCTCACCGGCGAGAAGGCCACCGTCGTGCTCTCCGACGACGTGGGCGCGTCCAAGAGGATCGACGACTTCACCGCGAGCAACGACCGCTGGATGGTCGCGGTCCGCATGGTGTCCGAGGGCGTCGACGTGCCGCGCCTGGCGGTGGGTGTGTACGCGACCACGATCTCCACGCCGCTCTTCTTCGCGCAGGCCGTGGGCCGTTTCGTACGGTCCCGGCGGCGCGGCGAGACCGCGTCCGTCTTTCTGCCCACGGTCCCCGACCTGCTCGGCCACGCCAACGAGATGGAGGTCGAGCGCGACCACGTGCTCGACAAGCCGAAGAAGGAGGGCGAGGAGGACCCCTACGCCGAGTCCGAGAAGGAGATGGACGAGGCGAACAAGGCGGAGGACGAGGACACCGGCGAGCAGGAGCAGTTCTCCTTCGAGGCCCTTGAGTCCGACGCCGTCTTCGACAGGGTCCTCTTCGACGGCGCCGAATTCGGCATGCAGGCCCACCCCGGCAGCGAGGAGGAGCAGGACTACCTGGGCATCCCGGGGCTCCTCGAACCCGACCAGGTGCAGATGCTGCTCCAGAAGCGGCAGGCCCGGCAGATCGCGCACAGCAAGAAGCGGCCCGACGAGGAGGCGGACCTTCTCGAACTCCCCGCCGAGCGGCGGCCCGTGGTCTCCCACAAGGAGATGCTCGAACTGCGCAAGCAGCTCAACACGATGGTCGGCGCGTACTCCCACCAGAGCGGGAAGCCGCACGGCGTGATCCACACCGAGCTGCGGCGCACCTGCGGCGGTCCGCCGAGCGCGGAGGCGACGGCCGGGCAGCTGCGGCAGCGCATCGCGAAGGTCGGGGAGTGGGCCACCCGCATGAAGTAGGGCCCTCTTTCCCGGCGACGGGGGAGGAGGGGTGTGTTCCGAGTGTGGGGGAGTCGTGCGTACTCCTGGCCGCGTGCCCCGCGTATGGGGCATTGCGCCCCTAACAGTCGGTCTCGTGCCCGGATTCTGGACGGAGTCTTCCGCTGAGCGGGACGGTCTCGCTACTGTCCCCGAAACGTACACGCCCCGTGGCAGCGCCGCCGCGGAGCGCAGCCGGAGTTCCGACCGGCGGCCTCTGACGCGCGTCGCCCACGGGACCGGCGACGCAACCGCCGCGTAAAGGGGCCGTCGACCCTCACCTAAGGAGTGGGCGTCGTGACCGCGGAGACTTCCCAGACCCTCGACAGAGGGCTGCGTGTCCTCAAGTTGTTGGCCGACACCGATCACGGGCTCACCGTCACCGAGCTCTCGAACAAGCTCGGCGTGAACCGCACCGTGGTGTACCGCCTCCTGGCCACCCTTGAGCAGCATGCCCTGGTCCGCCGTGACCTGGGCGGCCGCGCACGGGTCGGCCTCGGGGTGCTGCGCCTGGGCCGTCAGGTGCATCCGCTGGTGCGGGAGGCCGCGCTGCCGGCGCTGCGCTCCCTCGCCGAGGACATAGGGGCGACCGCGCATCTGACGCTGGTCGACGGGACCGAGGCGCTCGCCGTGGCCGTGGTCGAACCGACCTGGACGGATTACCACGTGGCCTACCGCACCGGCTTCCGGCACCCCCTGGACCGGGGCGCCGCGGGCCGGGCGATCCTCGCCGCCCGGCAGGGCCTCGCCACCGACCCCGGCTACGCGCTCACGCACGGCGAGCTTGAGGCGGGCGCGAGCGGGGCCGCGGCGCCGCTGGTGGGCGTCACCGGCATAGAGGGCAGCGTGGGCGTCGTGATGCTGTCGGACTCGGTGCCGGAGCGGGTGGGGCCGCGGGTGGTGGATGCGGCGCGCGAGGTTGCCGATGCGTTGCGCTGAGGCCGCGCGGGCGAACCGGCTTTTCCTGGCGCCGTAGATCACCGGCTCCGCCGGGTTCGTCCTCAAGCGCCGGACAGGCTTGATACCGCTCGTCCGTCGTCGCCTGACAGGGTGGATGCAAAACCGCGTCCGTTAGATTGATCCCGTGTTCTCCCTCTCCAGCCTCACGCGCCCCAAGGCCCTCGCCGTCTGTGCCGTACCCGTGGTCGCCCTGCTCGCCGTCACCGCACTGGCCCCGCTGCCGTTCGCGGTGGCCCAGCCGGGGTCGACGGCGAACGTGCTCGGCGCGAGCGAGGGCAAGCCGGTCATCACGATCAGCGGTGCGCCCACGCGTGAGACGAGCGGGCAGCTGCGCATGACGACGATCGTGGCGACGGGGCCCGAGATGGACGTGAGCCTGGGCGACGTGGTGGACGGCTGGTTCCGTACGGACCGGTCCGTGATGCCCAAGGACTCGGTGTACCCCACCGGCGACAACGAAGAGGAAGTCGAGAAGCACAACCTCGGCGACATGAAGAAGTCGCAGGACACGGCCACGCGGGCCGCGCTCTCCTATCTGAAGGAGAACGGCGTGGACGGCACGGACAAGGTGAAGGCGAAGGTCGACCTCGGCAAGGTCGGCGGGCCCAGCGCGGGCCTCTTCCTCTCGCTCGGCATCATCGACATGATCGACGGGAACGGCAGCGGCGGGGACCTGACGGGCGGCCGGAACATCGCGGGCACCGGCACGATCACCGACGACGGCAAGGTCGGCCCGGTCGGCGGCGTCTCGATGAAGACGCAGGCCGCCAAGCGGGACGGGGCGAGCGTCTTCCTGGTTCCTCAGGCGGAGTGCTCGGACGCGCAGGCGGAGCTGCCGAAGGGCCTGCGGCTGATTCCCGTCAAGACGTTGCAGGGTACGGTCGAGTCGCTGCGGGCGCTGGACAAGGGCGGAAAGGTTCCGAGCTGCTGACCAGCCTTAACCCCAACTCGACCAGGGTCCAGCCGAGTTGCGTACGCAGCCGGGGTGCCCGGGGGCAGTGCGGGGGAGCCGTCTCGAGCAGTTCGGCGGCCCGGGTGTGGTGCAGCAGCAGGTGTACGTCGGAGTGCATGGCTGGGCCCTCTCACTCGGTGTAGTGCGTCGGGAAGATGTGCGTGTGCAGGCGCACCCTGGCGGAGTCCGGATGTGACGCGTCGACCGCCAACGCGCGGTAGCTCTCGATGAGTTCGTCGATCTTGCCGCTCAGTTCGGTGGTGAGCTCGGGCGTCAGGCGCAGTGTGTAGTCGCTGACGTCGGAGCTCTCGATCCACTCCGCGGACCATTCGTGCTGGGTGCCGATCCAGGTGGATATTTCCGTGGCGTGGAACGTCGCGACCTCGTGGAGGTAGACGGCGACCGCGCCGCGCACCGCCGGGTCCGGGTCGCGCATGAGGGAATCGTCCAGGCGCGTCCCCTGGTGCGCCGACTGCCACCAGCGCTCGCGGCCCTTGCCGCGCTCCGGGGCGTCCTCGACGAAGCCGTGGGCCGCGAGCTGGCGCAGGTGATAGCTGGTCGCCCCGCTGGACTCGCCCAGGCGGTCGGCCAGTTGGGAGGCGGTGGCGGGTCCGTCCTTCCGCAGGGAGACGAGCAACTGCATGCGCAGCGGATGGGCGAGCCCCCGCAGCGAGCGGGGGGTGAGGTCGTGGATCTTCCGGGCCTCGGGCTCCGGCGTGCCGTCCGTCATGCCTAGAAGGTAAGCATGCAAAGACTCCGTTGCAACCCTTTCTTTGCAACGGAGTCTTTGTAACTTCCGGAGGTCGTGATTCCGCCGGGCGCCCACGCCAGGGCCCCGCCAGGGCCCCCGCCAGGACTACTCCTTGATGAAGCCCTCCTGGATCAGCCACTTCTTCGCCACGTCGTGCGGATCCTCGCCGTCCACGTCCACCTTGGAGTTCAGCTCCTGGGCCATCGTGTTGTCCAGCTTCTTCGTGATGGGGGCCAGGACCTCGGCGATCTCCGGGTGTTCCTTCAGGGACTTGCTGTTGATCTCCGGGGCGACGTTGTAGTTGGGGAAGAAGTGCTTGTCGTCCTCCATCGTCGTCAGGTTCATCGCCTTGATGCGCCCGTCGGTGGTGAAGACCTCGCCGTACACGCACGAACCCTTGGCGGCCTGGGTGTAGATGATCCCGGTGTCCATCTTGGTGATGTTGGAGTTGGGGACCTTCATCCCGTACTCCTTCTGCATGCCCGGCAGCCCGTCCTCGCGCGAGGAGAACTCGCTCTCCACGCACAGCGTGACCGCCTTGGGATCCGACTTGGAGAGGGCCGCCACGTCGGAGAGCGTCTTCGTCTTGTACTTGGCCTTGTTCTTCTGGTTGAAGGCCAGGGCGTAGGTGTTGTTGAGCTCGGCGGGCGGCAGCCAGGTGACGCCGTTCTCCGCGTCCGCCTTGCGCACCGCTTCCCACTGCTTGTGCGGGTCGTCGATGGGATCGGAGTTGCCGAGGTACGTGATCCAGGCGGTGCCCGTGTACTCGTACATGGCGTCCGCGTCACCGTTCTTGACGGCCTCGCGGGCGCCGATCGAGCCCTGGATGCCCGTACGGTCCAGGACGTCCGCGCCGGCCGCCTTGAAGGCGATGCCCATGATCGCGCCGAGGACCCGCTGTTCGGTGAACTCCTTGGACGCCACGGTGAGGTCGGCGCCCTTCAGGGGGAGGCCCTTGCCGACCGTGCCCGGCTTGACGTCGTCCACCATCGGGCTGCCGCTGGTGAGGCCGCAGCTCACGAGCAGGGCCCCGCCCACGACACCGGCGGCCGCCGTACGCAATGTCAGTGTCATCCTCATGACCCGGCCTCCAACCCGCGCGGACGAAGGACCAGTTCGGCCAGGGAAGCCAGCCAGTCCACGAGCAGCGCGAGCGCGATCGTCAGGATCGAGCCGAGCATGAGCACCGGCATCCGCTGGTTGGTGATCCCGGTGGTGATGAGGTCGCCGAGCCCGCCGCCACCGCCGAAGGTGGCGAGCGTGGCCGTACCGACGTTCAGGACGAGCGCGGTACGCACGCCCGCGAGGATCAGCGGTACGGCCAGCGGGAGTTCGACCTTGCCGAGGACGCCGAGCGGCGACATCCCGATGCCGCGCGCGGCCTCCAGGAGGGTCGGGTCATTGGCGTTCAGGCCCGCGATGGTGTTGGAGAGGACCGGCAGGACGGCGTAGATGATGATGCCGATCAGGGCCGCCTTCTCGCCGATGCCGATCCAGATCACCAGGAGGGCGAGGAGACCGATCGCCGGGGTCGCCTGGCCGATGTTGGCCAGGGCCATCGCGACGGGCGCGCCTTTGCGGAGCTTCCTGCGGGTCAGCAGGATGCCGAGCGGGATCGCGATGATCAGCACGAAGAAGGTGGAGATCACCGTCAGCTCGATGTGCTGGCGCAGCCTGAGCCACACATTGCCGTCCGCCAGGGCGTTCTTCGAGATCGAGTCCAGGTCGGCCTGCTGGAACCACAGCCAGGTGAGCAGCAGGACGACGACGAGGAACGCGGGCAGGACGACGAGCTTGGGCCAGCCGATCCGCCGTGCCCGGCCCGCGGCCCCCGCTCCCGGGGGCGGGGGCTCCGGTTCGCCCTCGCCCGTGTCGCGGAAGAGATGGCCCTTGACCTCGTGCTCCCCGTCGGGGCGCGGTTCGGGGGCGTCCAGAGGCGATGGCTTGTGCTCGGGGATCCGGGGGTTGTTCCCGGGGATGCCGCTCACGCCTTCGCCGCCCCTCCGTCGCCCTCCTGCTCGTGGTGGGTCAGCAGAGAACGCTGCTCCTGCAGTTCGTGCTGGTGCTCCACGGCGTCGAGGCGGTCCGCCTCCAGCATTTCGTGGACGGAGTTCATCAGGGTCTGCATGTCCACGACGCCGGTGAACTCGCCGCGCCGCCCGGTGACCGCGACCCGCCCCGCGTTGTCCGTGAGGACCGCTTCGAGCGCGTCGCGCAGGGTGGCGTCGCGGGTGACCGTGTCGTGGACCAGGGTGCCCGCGCGGGCCAGGGAACCCTCGGCGCGCATCAGGTCGCCGCGCCGCAGCCACTTGTAGGGGCGGCGGCGTTTGTCGAGGAGCAGCAGTTCGTTCGTACCGCTGGAGCGCAGCTTGTCGAAGATGTCCTGGAGCGGATCGTCGACGGTCACCGTCGCGAAGTCGGCGATCTCCACGTCCCGTACGCGGGTGAGGTTGAGCCGCTTCAGGGCCGCGCCCGCGCCCACGAAACCGGAGACGAAGTCGTCGGCGGGGTTGGTCAGGATGGCTTCCGGGGTGTCGAACTGCGCGATGTGCGAGCGCTCCCGGAGCACCGCGATGCGGTCGCCGAGCTTGATCGCCTCGTCGAAGTCGTGCGTGACGAAGACGATCGTCTTGTGCAGCTCGTGCTGGAGCCGGATCAGCTCGTCCTGGAGGTGGTCGCGGGTGATCGGGTCGACCGCGCCGAACGGCTCGTCCATCAGGAGGACGGGCGGGTCGGCGGCGAGGGCCCGGGCCACGCCCACGCGCTGCTGCTGGCCGCCGGAGAGCTGGCGCGGGTAGCGGTCGTGGAACTCGGCGGGGTCGAGCCCGACGAGGTCGAGCATCTCCTCGACCCTGGACTTGATCTTCGTCTTGCCCCAGCCGCTCATCTTCGGCACGAGGGCGATGTTCTGGGCGACGGTCATGTGCGGGAAGAGCCCGGACGACTGGATCGCGTACCCGATCTTGCGGCGCAGCTTCACCGGGTCCATGTCGGTGACGTCCTCGCCGCCGATGCGGATACGGCCGCTCGTCGGCTCGATGAGCCGGTTGATCATCTTCAGTGTGGTCGACTTACCGCAGCCCGAGGGGCCGACGAGGATGACGATCTCGCCCGCCTTGATCTCCATGCTGACGCTGTCCACCGCGGGGTCGCCGCTGCCCGCGTACCGCTTGGTGAGGTTCTCCAGCTCGATCGTCGCGCCCGTGGTGTCCGGGGCCGCCGCGCCCTCGGCCGTCGCCCCGTCGGTGGAAGTCGCGGTGGTCTCAGACACGGATCCCCCTCGGGATGGTCAGCCGGCCGATCAGGATGTACGCGGCGTCGAAGAGCAGGGCCAGGACGATGATCCCGAGCGTGCCCGCGAGTACCTGGTTGAGCGCGTTCTTGCTGCCGAGCGAGCCGATGCCGCGGAAGATCTCGTTGCCGAGGCCGGGCCCCGACGCGTAGGCGGCGATGGCGGCGATGCCCATCAGCATCTGCGTGGAGACGCGGATGCCGGTCAGGATCGGCGGCCAGGCCAGCGGCAGCTCCACCCGCAGGAGTCGGGCGCCCCGCGACATCCCGATGCCCTTGGCCGCGTCGACCAGGGAGGGATCGACGCCGCGCAGGCCGACGATGGCGTTGCGCACGATGGGGAGCAGGCCGTAGAGGGTCAGGGCGATGACCGTCGGGGCGACACCGAGGCCGACGACGGGGATCAGCAGACCGATCATGGCGAGCGAGGGGACCGTCAGGATGGTGGAGGTCGCGGTCGTGGCCAGGCTGCCCGCCCACTCGCTGCGGTACGTGATGATGCCGATCAGCACTCCGATGACGGTCGCCACGACCATGCACTGGAAGACGGCGCTTGCGTGCTGATAGGCGTCCGTCAGCAACTGCTGGTGGCGGTTGCCGAGGTAGTCCCAGAAGTTCACTGAACTGCTCACCTCGCCGGGGCGCGGTTCAGACGGCGCCGGGAGTCTCCCGCCGCCCGCGTGCTGCGTACGTCATGGGGCCGTACCGCTCCGTGCCCGTCCGGCCGTCCGTTCTCCTACTTACCCGCATCAGGTGCCCTCTGACGCCTGTTCGACCAACGGGATGATCCGCAGCGGAACAGGGTTCTCCATGACGATCGCCGTGGAGGCCCGGACGATGCCATCAAAACCCAGGACCCGGTCGATCACACGTTGGAGATCCGCGTTCGAACGGGCGACGAGGCGGCAGAGCATGTCCCCGTGGCCGGTGATGGTGTGCAGTTCGAGGACCTCGGCGACGGTCGCCAAATGCGCCCGTACATCGGCTCCCTGGCCCTGTTTGATCTCCAGCGTGGCGAAGGCGGTGACGGGGTAGCCGAGGGCGGCGGGGTCGACTTCCGGGCCGAAGCCGCGGATGACTCCGTTCGACTGAAGACGGTCCATCCGGGCCTGCACGGTCCCGCGCGCGACGCCGAGCCGGCGCGACGCCTCCAGGACACCGATGCGGGGCTCGCGGGCGAGCAGCACGATGAGCCTGCCGTCCAGATGATCGATCGTCATGGGGCGTTCTTCTCCGCTTCAAAGGTGGTCATCGTGTACAGATGGTCCGCTCACTCTGCCCTGTGGCTGGGCAGATTGCCCACTGAGTACGCAAACTATTGCGCACCTTGCGATACGGCGGGAGCCTGCGGTCATGGCAGCTACCGCGAACACCCAGCACACGGACACCACCCCCCACACCGCGCGCGAGGCCGATCCCTTCCCGGTCAAGGGAATGGACGCCGTCGTTTTCGCCGTGGGCAACGCCAAGCAGGCGGCGCACTACTACTCCACGGCGTTCGGCATGAAACTCGTGGCGTACGCCGGACCGGAGACGGGCAGCCGCGAGACCGCGTCGTACGTCCTCACGAACGGCGGCGCCCGCTTCGTCTTCACCTCCGTCATCAAGGCCTCTACGGACTGGGGCCACTTCATCGAAGGCCATGTCGCCGAGCACGGTGACGGCGTCGTCGACCTCGCCATCGAGGTGCCGGACGCCCGCGCCGCCTACGCGTACGCCGTCGAGCAGGGCGCCCGCGGCCTCACCGAGCCCTACGAGGTCAAGGACGAGCACGGCACGGTCGTCCTCGCCGCCATCGCCACGTACGGCAAGACCCGCCACACGCTGGTCGACCGCTCCGGTTACGACGGCCCCTACCTGCCCGGATACTCCGCCGCCTCGCCCATGGTCGAGCCGCCCGCCAAGCGGACCTTCCAGGCGATCGACCACTGCGTCGGCAACGTCGAACTCGGCAAGATGAACGAGTGGGTCGCCTTCTACAACAAGGTCATGGGCTTCACGAACATGAAGGAGTTCGTGGGCGACGACATCGCCACCGAGTACAGCGCGCTGATGTCCAAGGTGGTCGCGGACGGCACCCTCAAGGTGAAGTTCCCCATCAACGAACCCGCCATCGCCAAGAAGAAGTCCCAGATCGACGAGTACCTGGAGTTCTACGGCGGCGCGGGCGTCCAGCACATCGCGCTCGCCACGAACGACATCGTGGAGTCCGTACGCACCATGCGCGCGGCCGGCGTCCAGTTCCTCGACACCCCCGACTCGTACTACGACACCCTGGGCGAGTGGGCCGGTGAGACCCGCGTCCCCGTCGAGACCCTGCGCGAGCTGAAGATCCTGGTCGACCGCGACGAGGACGGCTACCTGCTCCAGATCTTCACCAAGCCGGTCCAGGACCGCCCGACGGTCTTCTTCGAGATGATCGAGCGGCACGGCTCGATGGGCTTCGGCAAGGGCAACTTCAAGGCCCTGTTCGAGGCGATCGAGCGCGAGCAGGAGAAGCGGGGCAACCTCTAGGACGCCCCGGGGATCGCTGGCTAGAGTGCGCGCATGGCCAGGATCAACGACGTCGGAGGGATGACGGGCTTCGGGCCCGTCGACACCACCGACGACACGGAGCCCTTCCACGCGGACTGGGAGGCGCGGGTCTTCGCGCTCAACAGTGCGCTGGTGCGCGAAGGCGTCTACAACCTGGACGAGTTCAGGGACGCCGTGGAGACGATGCCGCCGGGGGAGTACCTGGCGGCGTCGTACTACGAGCGGTGGTTCCACGCGATCCGCGTGCTGCTGGAACGCAAGGGCGTGGTCGCGGCGGGTGAGTTGGATGACTGACCGCTTCACCGCGGGCGCCCGCGTCCGCACCGTCCACCACGACCCGACGCACCACACCCGCCTGCCCCGGTACGCCAGGGGCAAGCGGGGTGTGGTGGTCGAACCCGAAGGCAGGCACCCGCTGGCCGACGTCAGCTCGCAGGGGCGGGGCGACGCACCTCTGGAGCAGGTGTACGCGGTGCGGTTCGCCGCCCGTGAGCTGTGGGGCGAGGGCGACCACGGGGTGGTGCTCGACCTGTGGGAGAGCTACCTGGAGCCGGAAAGCCGCTCGGAGCCGGAAAGCCGCTCGGAGCCGGAAAGCCGCTCGGAGCCGGAAGCGGAGGGCCGCCACTGATGTCCGGTACGCACTCGGATGCGGCGATCTCCCGCCAAGTACGCAAGCTGGAAGCCCTGTTGGAGGAGCGTGGGATCGTCGCCGGGGCGGTTCTCGACGAGGCCCTCGACGCGTTCCTCGCCGGATCGTCCCCGCTGAACGGGGCACGGATCGTGGCGCGGGCGTGGACGGACCCCGCGTTCAAGGAGCGCCTGCTCGCGGACGGCACGTCGGCGGTGGCCGAGCTCGGTTACGCGGCGGGCGGGGTCCAGCCGCAGCGCCTGCGGGTCGTGGAGAACACGGCCCGTACCCACAACGTCGTCGTCTGCACCCTCTGCTCCTGCTATCCGGTACGGCTGCTCGGGCCTTCCCCCAGCTGGTACAAGAGCGAGGCCTACCGCTCCCGCGTGGTGCGCGAGCCGCGCGCGGTCCTCGCGGAGTTCGGCTGCGTCCTGCCCGCCGACACGGAAATCACGGTCTGGGACTCCAGCGCGGAGACCCGCTACCTGGTCCTGCCGCGCCGCCCCGCGGGCACGGAGGGCCTGACCGAGCAGGCCCTCACCGATCTGATCACCCGCAACGCCCTGATCGGCACGGCGACGCTATAGCCGCGGGTGAGCGGGATCGGCTCTACTGCGTGGGCGTGGGCGTGGGCGTGGGCTTCGGTTTCGGCTTGGGCTTCGGCTTCGGCGTCGGAATGGGGTCGGGGGTCGACCCCGGAGGCGCGTACATCTGCTCCGGGCCGCCGTCCGGGGGATCGCCCAGGGCCTCCATCGCCTGCTTGGCGGCCGGGACGAGCAGCGGGGAGAAGTACGGGTTGATCCGCAGCGCCTCGCCGATGTGCCGCCGCGCGGCCCCGTACTTGCCGATCTCCCGCTCGATCTCACCCCGGTGGTAGGAGAGCAGCGCGCTGATCGGCCCCTTCTCCGTCGCCCGCGTCGCGAACTTCAGGCCCTCCTTGCTCTCGCCGGCCCGGTGCAGCGCCCAGCCGAGCGCGTCCGCCGCTTCCGGGCTGGGGTGGCGCTTGAACTCCGCCCGCAACCGGTCAACCGCCGCTTCCGGGTCTCCGTGGTCCGCCTCGTACAGGCCGAGGATCCGTTCGTCGTTGACGCCGTTGACCCCTTCCTGCTTCACGCGGGCCCGCAGCATGTCGTACTGCGCCCGGGACGCGGGGGCGAGCCGCAGCGACTCGTACAGCTCGCCGAGGGCCAGGGCGTACTCCGGATTGGGCTGCCTTCTCAGCGCGTTCTGATAGGAACGCAGCGCGTCCGCCGTACGGCCCAGAGCGGCGAGCGCCCGGCCCTTCGCGGCGAGGGAAGGGTGGTGGTCGGGGTCCGAGAGCAGCGCCGCGTCGTAGTAGCGCAGCGCCTCCGCGGGCTCACCCCGCTCCCACGACAGCTCGCCCACCCGGTACAGGCAGGCCGCCTTCTGCGCGGGGCCCTCCGCCAGCACCGCCGCGTCCATCAGCACCGTCGCCGCGTCCTCGCGCCACCCGCGGTCGCGGTAGACCTGCCCGGACCTGGCCTTCACCGCCGCGCCCGAGTGCAGCTCCTTGAGCGTCTCCAGGGCCTTCTCCACGCCCTTCGCGTCGCCGAGGCCGCTGTACGCCTCGATCAGGACGGGATACGCCGTCCACCGCTTCGGCGCGAGGGCGAGGGCGGCCTCGCCCCACTTCTTCGCCCCGCGGAAGTCGTGCCGCGCGTTCGCGAGTACCGCCATGCCCGTCAGGGCCTGCGTGTTCCGCTGCGGCCTGGTCTTCAGGGACGTGCGCAGCGCCTGCTCGGCCCTGGGGTAGTACGCGGAGTCCGCGGTCCGCAGGCCACGCTCGACGTAGGCGGCCCCGAGCACCGCCCACGACTCGTCGTCACCGGGATGCTTGCGCAAGTGCGCCTCCCGCTCCCCGATCAGCACCGTGAGATCGGGCAGCGCCGCCGGAGCCCCGGCACCCGCCGCCGCCATCGCCCGCCCCGCGGGCCCGGGAGCGGGCCGCGCCGCCTTCTCCTCCGAGGGCAGCAGGACCAGAACACCGCCGAGCACCACACACCCGGCGACCCCGGCGACCAGGACGCGCCGCAGGAGAGCGGACCGGCGCGGACGTCGTGACGGCTCGCTCCAGAGGCAGGGCGCGGTGACGTCCTCCGTGGACACGTCCTTCTCGGTCTTCGGCCCGGACCGGCTCTCGATCTCCATGGCCTTCACTGTGCGTCAATACGAAGAGCACATCCCGGCATGCGGACCGGCGTCGCACACGGGTTCACACCGATGGCCCCGGGTGCGAGGCTGTGATCATGAGCCGCACACTCATCGAACTCCTTCACGAGGCGCTCCCCGCCGACGCCGTCCTCACGGACCCCGACGTCACGTCCTCGTACGCGAACGACATGGCGAGCTTCTGCGACGCGGGCACCCCGGCCGTCGTCGTCCTGCCGCGCACGGTCGAACAGGTCCAGCACGTCATGCGCACGGCCACCGAGCTACGGCTTCCGGTGGTCCCGCAGGGCGCCCGCACGGGACTCTCGGGCGGCGCGAACGCCAGCGAGGGCTGCATCGTGCTCTCCCTGGTCAAGATGGACCGCATCCTGGAGATCAACCCCATCGACCGGATCGCGGTCGTCGAACCCGGCGTCGTCAACGCCGCGCTCTCCCGCGCCGTGAACGAACACGGTCTCTACTACCCGCCGGATCCCTCCAGTTGGGAGACCTGCACCATCGGCGGGAACATCGGCACGGCCTCGGGCGGCCTGTGCTGCGTGAAGTACGGCGTGACGGCGGAGTACGTACTCGGGCTGGACGTCGTCCTCGCCGACGGACGGCTCATGAGCACCGGACGCCGCACGGCCAAGGGCGTCGCGGGCTATGACCTCACCCGCCTCTTCGTCGGCTCCGAGGGCAGCCTCGGCATCGTCGTCCGCGCGACCCTCGCCCTCAAGCCGCAGCCGCCGCAACAGCTCGTCCTGGCGGCGGAGTTCGGCTCGGCACAGGCGGCCTGCGACGCCGTATGCAAGATCATGGAAGGGGGGCACGTCCCCTCACTCCTTGAACTGATGGACCGTACGACCATCAGGGCCGTCAACGCCATGGCCCACATGGGCCTCCCGGAGACCACCGAAGCGCTGCTCCTCGCCGCCTTCGACACCTCGGACCCCGCCGCGGACCTCGCGGCGGTCGGCGCGCTCTGCGAGGCCGCGGGCGCCACCCAGGTGGTCCCGGCCGAGGACGCGGCGGAGTCCGAACTGCTGCTCCAGGCGCGGCGGTTGTCGCTCACCGCGCTCGAAGCCGTCAAGGGCACGACGATGATCGACGACGTGTGCGTGCCGCGCTCCAAGCTCGCCGACATGCTCGAAGGCGTCGAGCGCATCGCCGAGAAGTACGGCCTCACGATCGGCGTCTGCGCCCACGCGGGCGACGGCAACACCCACCCCACCGTCTGCTTCGACGCCGCGGACGCCGACGAGGGCCGCCGCGCCCGCGAGTCCTTCGACGAGATCATGGCCCTCGGCCTGGAACTCGGCGGCACGATCACCGGCGAGCACGGCGTGGGCGTCCTCAAGAAGGAGTGGCTCGCACGCGAGATCGGCCCGGTGGGCGTGGAGATGCAGCGCGCCATCAAGACCGCCTTCGACCCGCTCTCCCTCCTCAACCCCGGCAAACTGTTCTGACCCTGCGCGTGCCCCCGTGGCGGCGCGGTTCACTCACCGTCCTTGGACTCGTCCGAAGGCCACGGGTCGCGCAGCCAGAGCTCGTCGATGCGGCCCGTGGACGCCATGAGCAGCTCGGCGAGGCCGTCGTCGATGCCGAGCCGCTCAGCCTCGGAACCCGGAGGGACCACCCGCAGCGTGCGCTCGAGCCAGGCGGACACGGCGGGCGCCGGCGCCTCCAGAAGGGCATCCCCGTCGGGCGAGGTCAGCGCCATCAGCACGACGCTGCGCCCGTCGACCTTCGTGGGCCAGACCCGCACGTCGCCGTGCCCGCAGGGCCTGAACACCCCCTCGACCAGGAGCTCGCGGGCGAACGTCCAGTCCACGGGATGGTCGGAGCCGATGTGGAAGGAGATGTGGACGGCATAGGGGTCGTCGGTGCGGTAGGAGAGGCGGGCCGGGACGGGGACGGCGCGTTCCGGCGAGAGGACGAGTTTGAGCTCAAGCTCGCGTTCCACCACGGTGTGCATGTCGGTGCTGTTCCTTCCTCGTTCGGATCCCTGGAGCGGGTCCGTGCAAGGAGAGAGCGCGGTGATGGCCGAGCGTTACGCGGGTTTCAAAAACTTTCTCCGTACGAGTTCAGTACGTGGTTGAACTGTGCCCGGAAAGTGGTCTGTGAGGCAGGACCCGCACTGTGAGGCGCGGAGGTCTGATAGATGTGGAGCCTCAAAAAGACCCCCGAGCAGATACGGGACGACGGACATGAGCGCCCCAACTCCGGCCCCAGGCGACGACAGGCCCCGCGAAGGCTACTACCCCGATCCGTCCATTCCCGGATATGTCCGGTACTGGAACGGCGCGGCCTGGGTGCCCGGAACCAGCCGTCCCGCACCGACCGACGGGGAATCCCTGCCCGCGCCTCCCGGGTCCGGGCCGGCACCTGTGTCCACTCCTGTGGCCGAGGAGACGGGACCGCACTTCTTCGACGAGGATCCGACGCCGGCGCAGGCGCCCGGGGCCGCGGCGGGCGGTGCCGTCGATGCCGATGCCGCGCAGCACGGGACCCGGCCCGAACCCGCCTCCGCGTGGCAAGCGGACGCTGCCCGGCAGGCCGGGCTCGGCGGCGAACAAGACCAGCGAATTTCTTGGGGCGGGCCCGAGCAGCGGGGGGCCGCGAGGTCGGCGGACCCGCGGGTGCCGAGTGGACCGGCCTCCGGGGACGCCGCTCCTTCCGCTTCACCGTCCCCTTCCGCGTCTCCTTCCTCTTCCTCCACTCCCGCCCCCGAGGCGAACGGGCCCGGCACGGTGCAGATCCGTGCGGTCAAGCCGGGTGGGTCGGGCGGCGCCGGCGGCACGAGTACGCCGGCTCAGCAGCAGCCCTCGACGGACGGCACGGTGACGTTCCGCAGGCCCTCGGGACCGGTACGGCCCGCCGCGGCTTCGCCCGGCACCGAGGGCACCATGGCGATCCGGGCGCTCCGTCCGAAATCCTCCGGTGCCGGTGCGGCCGGTGCCGGTGCGTCCGGTGCGGGTGCCCCCGGTGCGGGTGCCTCTGGTGCGGGGGCGCAGACCCCGGCGCCTCCGCAGGCCGCCGTCCCGCCTCAGGCCACCGCGCCCGCCCCTGCTCCGGCACCTGCGCCCGCGCCCGCGCCTGCGCCCGCCCCCACCCCCGTACAGCCGTCCGTTCCGCAGCAGGGCGGTGCGACGTCGCCCGTGACCTCGGGGCCCGGCGGCGGCTCGCCCTCCTGGGCGCAGCAGGTGCACCAGCTCGCCGAGGGGGACGGGCAGCAGCAGCCCGTCACGCCGTGGAAGCCGGTGGCCAACGACCCGTTCCTCGCCATGGCGCAGAGCCAGGCGTCGGGGCGGCCCGCGGGGCTCGGCAAGCGGTTCGCGGCGCGGCTCATCGACACGCTCGTCCTGGTGGCCGTGACCGGCGCCGCCGCGCTGCCGCTCGGCACGAAGGCCGCCGATCACATCGACAGCAAGATCGACGCGGCGAAGCTGTCCGGCGAGAAGGTCACGGTGTGGCTGCTCGACGGCACCACGGCGGGCTATCTGGGCATGGTCCTGGCCGTGCTGCTCCTCTTCGGCGTCCTCTACGAGGTCCTTCCCACGGCCAAGTGGGGGCGGACGCTGGGCAAGAGGGTGCTCGGGCTCCAGGTGCGGGACATGGAGGAGCATGACGCCCCGACGTTCGGAGCGGCGTTGAAGCGGTGGCTCGTCTATGTGGTGCCGGGGGTCCTGGTCATCGGGATCGTCGGCGTCGTGTGGTGCGTGTTCGACCGCCCGTGGCGCCAGTGCTGGCACGACAAGGCGGCGGGAACGTTCGTAGCGGGTTGATTCTGGCCCCCGGGCCCCGGGCGCCGTCCATCACCGGCTCCGCCGAGTTCGTCCTCAAACGCCGGACGGGCTGAAAGTCCCCGGCCGGGCTGGGAGTCTCCGGCCGGGTCGGGAGTCTCCGGCCGGGCGGAAAGTCTCCGGGTGGGTCGGACAGAGCCAGCCCCGCCCGCGTTCGAGGCCGTCCTTAACCCGTACAGCCCCTCCGCGGATGCGCCCCCGGCGCCCCCGCGGTCGACTCGGCCCATGAGTACCGAACCGCCGCAATATCCGCCGCCCCCGGACGACAACGACCCCTTCAGGAAGCAGCCCCCGCAGGACAGCGGCGGCGGCTCCCCTTACGGCACGCCCCCGCCGCCCCCGCCGTACGGCGGAGGCGGTGATCCCTACGGCGGAGCCGGGGATCCGCTGGCCGGCATGCCCCCGCTGGCGGAGAGCGGCAAGCGCGTACTCGCCCGCATCATCGACATGATCCTCGTCGGTGTGGTCGTCTGGCTGCTCTCGTGGGGCTTCGGCACGAGCGAGTTCGACGTCGACCCGGACAAGGTCCAGTACGGCAAGAGCTTCGGGCAGTCCCTGCTCGCCGCCGTGCTCTACATCGCGTACGACAGCTTCATGATCTCCAGGACGGGCCAGACCCTGGGCAAGAAGTGGCTTGGGCTGCGGGTCGCGAACCTCAACGACGGCGCGACGCCCACCCTGCAGACCGCGCTCGTCCGCGCGGCCGTCCTCTGGCTGCCGTTCGCCTTCTGCTGCGCCTGCATCTGGACGGCGATCTGCGGCGGCTGGAGCTTCTTCGACAAGCCCTACAAGCAGGGCCTGCACGACAAGGCTGCCAAGACGGTGGTGGTCAGCACCGGCTGACGGCAGGGGACACAGCCACCGCGGCGGCAGCAGGTGCGGCGGCAGAAGCGGCAGACCAGGCGGGCCCGTGAATCCTTACGGGCCCGCCGGCTCGCGTACGGACTCGGCAAGGACGGGCGCGGCGGCCCGCTGGGCCGGAACGCGCTCCTCGGCGTTCCTGGCGGCGGGGGCGACCCGTGCGGCAGGCGAGGCCGCGGGTTCGGACTCGCGTTGGGGAACCGTCATGGCCACGAGTAATCCGAGACCGAGCGCGGCGACTGCTATCACCGCGACACCGATCCCCGAACTCGTCTGGGAGAGCAGCAGCATGGCGAGCGTCGAGAAGACGACCGTCAGAGTGCCGTAGGTGATCTGGGCGGGGGTGGGACGAGGCAGCGGCATGGGACGAGGCATGGCGTAATCCGTCCTCGGGACAGCGGATGCGGGGGTGGTCGTGCCCAATGTGAAGCTGTGTATACGAATCAAAGGGTGCCCGGCTGCGACGACTTGAGATTGTCGCCACGCGCCAGGACGCACCGACGAATGACTCTAATCCGCTGCATGCCCGACGGGAACAGGCAGTAAGCGTGACCTAACCCACGGTGCGGCAGCACAGGGGGCGCACTGGTTCATGATGTCCAGCAAGTGGACGGCGGGACGCGCCTGTTGACCATGCCGGCGGGCGGGCGCATATGTCCGAATAGCGGATCTCCAGATCTACATAGTGCACTTGGCCTGTTCAAGTCAAGGTCTGTCTTTTCTCCCGTATCTCCGGTCGAATGTCGTCACTTGTGACGCGTATCGCGCGCGGACCTCCTCCGACCGGGACCTCGGCCCGCCTTCGCGCGGACGCGGGGGAGGACAACATCAAGTGACAGTCAGAAGACGGACGTTCAGAGCCACCGCGGCTGCCGTGGCGATGGCCGCGGCCGCCGCCACGTTCTCGGCAGCCACCGCATCGGCCGATGACAGTGGGTCCACCGGAGCTCCCGCCATCGATCGGCAGGACCCGAGCAGGGCCAAGGCGCAGGTCGACCACGACCTCGACGGGCCCTTCAGCAAGCAGCAGGCGCAGCAGCGCAAGGCGGCGCTCCAGCAGGTCGTCGCGGGCGACGCCAAGGTGCAAAAGCGCGGCGGCTCCCAGGTCGTGAAGCTCGACGACAAGAAGTACGTCGAGCTCGGCCGGGAGAAGACCGACAAGATCTTCACGATCCTGGTGGAGTTCGGGGACAAGGTGGACGACACCACCATGTACGACCCCGACGGCGCGGACGGCCCCGAGCCGCCCGTCAAGAAGTACGGCGGCAAGCCCGGCCCGGCGCACAACAAGATAGCCAAGCCGGACCGTGCGAAGGACAACAGCACGGCCTGGCAGAAGGACTACAACCAGAAGCACTTCCAGGACCTGTACTTCGGTGAGGGCAAGGACTCCAAGGGCAAGAAGAAGGAGTCCCTGAAGACCTACTACGAGAAGACCTCCTCCGGCCGTTACTCGGTCGACGGCGAGGTCTCCGACTGGGTCAAGGTCGACTACAACGAGGCGCGGTACGGCTCCAACTACTGCGGCGACACCAACTGCCCCAACGTCTGGGACGCGGTCAAGGACGGCGTGACCGCCTGGACCAAGGACCAGAAGGCGCAGGGCCGCACGGACGCCCAGATCAAGGCGGACCTCGCCAAGTACGACCTCTGGGACCGTTACGACTTCGACGGCGACGGCAACTTCAACGAGCCGGACGGCTACATCGACCACTTCCAGCTCGTGCACGCGGGCGAGGACGAGTCGGCCGGCGGCGGCGCCGAGGGCACCAACGCCCTGTGGGCGCACCGCTGGTACGCGTACGGCAACGACGCGGGCAACACCGGCCCGGCGGACAACAAGGCCGGTGGCACCCAGATCGGCGACTCGGGCATCTGGGTCGGCGACTACACGATGCAGCCGGAGAACGGCGGCCTCGGCGTCTTCGCCCACGAGTACGGCCACGACCTGGGTCTGCCCGACCTGTACGACACCTCGGGCAAGGGCGAGAACTCGGTCGGCTTCTGGTCGCTGATGTCGGCCGGTTCCTGGCTCGGCACCGGCAAGGACGCCATCGGCGACCTGCCCGGCGACATGACCGCCTGGGACAAGTTCCAGCTGGGCTGGCTCGACTACGCCAAGGCGAAGGCCGCGACGACGTCCGAGCACAAGCTGGGCGTCTCGGAGTACAACACCCGCCACCGCCAGGCGCTCGTCGTCGACCTGCCCAAGAAGGCCGTCACCACCACGGTCACCAAGCCCACCGAGGGCTCCAAGCAGTGGTGGAGCGACCAGGGCGACGACCTCAAGAACACCCTGACGCGTTCGGTCGACCTGACCGGCAAGTCCAAGGCCGCGCTCACGCTCGACGGCTGGTGGGACATCGAGGCCAACTACGACTACCTCTACACCGAGGTGTCGACGGACGGCGGCGCCAACTGGACGCCGGTGGACGGCACCGCGGACGGCAAGGCCATCCCGCGCGACGCCGGTGACAAGCCCGCGTTGACCGGTGCCTCGGGCGCGTACAAGAAGCTCGCGTTCCCGCTCGACGACTACGCCGGCAAGAAGATCGACCTCCGCTTCCGTTACTCGACGGACGGCGGCGCGGGCGGCAAGGGCTTCACGGCCGACGCGCTCGCGGTCACCGCGGACGGCGCCAAGGTCTTCGAGGACGGCGCCGAGGGCGACGACAACGGCTGGACGGCGAAGGGCTTTTCGCGCATCGGCGAGTCCTTCACCAAGAAGTACGACCAGTACTACCTCGCCGAGAACCGCCAGTACGTGTCGTACGACAAGACCCTCGAGGTCGGCCCGTACAACTTCGGCTTCTCCAAGTCCCGTCCGGACTGGGTGGAGCACTACGCGTACCAGACCGGCCTGATGGTCTGGCAGTGGGACACCTCGCAGAAGGACAACAACACCAGCGCCCACCCGGGCGAGGGTCTGATCCTTCCGGTGGACGCGCACGCCAAGCCGCTCAAGTGGGCGGACGGCACCCTGCTGCGGAACAAGATCCAGCCGTTCGACGCGCCCTTCAGCAAGTACGCGACCGACAAGTTCACGCTCCACAACGCGGACGTCGCGCTGAAGATCAAGTCCCAGAAGGGTGTCCCGGTCTTCGACGACCACAAGGGCACCTACTGGTACAAGGAGAACGGCACGGGAAGTGTCAAGGTCACTGACACCAACACCCAGATCAAGATCATCAAGCAGCCGAAGGATGGCTCGACGATCACGGTCCAGGTCGGTCCCTCCAAGAAGTAATTAGCGTTTTCGCAGGTCAAGCCATGATCGGCCGTCGCCCTCTAGCGGGCGGCGGCCGATCGTGTTTAGGTGCGTCCTGTGGATTCCTTATTGACACGGAGCCCGGCCAGGGGCTTCGTGCGACGTCTCACGGGGGTGTGACCAGCCATGTCCGCAGGAGGTTTCAGCAAGCTGCCGAACGGCAGCGTGGTGGTGGCCCTGACCCTGCCCAGCCCGTACGCGGGCGGCGGCAACGTCCGCATGATCGTCCTCGCGATGAACCGGGCGAGGGCGCTGACGCGGCTGCGGAACCTCGGCATGCGGGCCGTCTATCTCCGGGGCAACGCGGAGCCGCCCACGCCGGACGAGATCACGGCGGTGCTGCATCACCCTGACGGGTTGATATGGCGTGCGGCGCCGGACGCGGCTGCTGAGCTTTGGCATCCGATACGGGCTTTGAAGCGGCAGGCCTTGCAGGGGCAGGCCCCTCAGCGGCAGAGACCCGGTAGCTCCGGGTTCAGCGCCAGACCCACGGGGGTCTGACTGATCGCCGTGCTGGACCTGCGGGTTCGGTGGGGGCTGATCGCGCAGTTCCCCGCGCCCCTGAAGGGCCCCTGACGGGCCCCTCCGGGGGCCCTAGACCACCGGCTTGCCCGTCAGCTCTACCCCCGCCGCGCGCAGCTCCTCCAGGGCTCGTTCCGTTGTTTCCTTGGAGACGCCGGCCGTGAGGTCGAGCAGGACCGTGGTGGCGAAGCCCTCCCGAGCCGCGTCGAGCGCGGTGGCGCGGATGCAGTGGTCCGTGGCGATGCCCACCACGTCCACCTCGGTGATCTTCCGGTCCCGCAGCCAGTCCGCGAGCAGGACGCCGTTCTCGTCGGCGCCCTCGAAGCCGCTGTAGGCCGCCGAGTGGGCCCCCTTGTCGAAGACCGCGTCGATCGCCCCGGAAGCGACGACCGGCGCGAAGTTCGGGTGGAAGCCCACGCCCTCCGTCCCCGCCACGCAGTGCGGCGGCCAGGAGTCGACGTAGTCCGGCTGGTCCGAGAAGTGGTCACCGGGGTCGATGTGGTGATCGCGGGTGGCCACGACATGGCGGTAGCCCGCGGGAGCCTGGCCGATCAGGTCGGTGATCGCGGCGGCGACGTCGGCTCCTCCCGTGACCGCGAGGCTGCCGCCCTCGCAGAAGTCGTTCTGCACATCGACGACGATCAGAGCGCGGCGCATCGGGTGTCCTTCGGTCGGGCAGGGCTCGCACCCGGCGGGGGCTCGGCCGGATGAACCGAGCGTAGAGACTTCGAACGCTTTGCGGGAGAGGGCGTTCGAACGCCCCCCTCTCCGCTCCGGCGCACAATCCGACGCATTCGTCAGATGTATTCCGTCGGAATGACGGCTTCGCCCTTCGAGAGCTGCGTCGCCGAAAGGGGCAGCCGCTCCCGGGCCGCCGCGTGCCGGTCGCGCACGGTGTCGAGGGGTTCGCGCGCAAGCACCTCGCCGCCCTTGATCAGCTCGACGAGCAGCTGGTGGTCGGCGAGCTCCGCGGGCACCGCTCCCGTGCCGATCACCTCGGCCTCGGCGATCCCGTGCTCGTCCGGCCGCCGGGCGGACCACTTGCGGCCGCCCACCGACGACTTGGCGCCCAGCGACTTCTTGGCCACCGGTTCGAGCGGAGCCTTCGGGTCCGCCGAGTGGGCGCGGGCCACGAGCTTGTAGACCATCGAGCACGTCGGGTGCCCGGACCCGGTGACGAGCTGCGTGCCCACGCCGTACGCGTCCACGGGCGCCGCGGCGAGCGAGGCGATGGCGTACTCGTCCAGGTCGGAGGTGACGACGATCTTCGTCTTCGTGGCGCCGAGCTCGTCCAGCTGCTGACGCACCCGGTGCGCGACCAGGAGCAGGTCGCCGGAGTCGATGCGCACGGCACCGAGCTCGGGCCCGGCGACCTCGACGGCGGTGCGCACGGCGGCGGTCACGTCGTACGTGTCGACGAGCAGGGTCGTGCCGGGGCCGAGCGAGTCGACCTGCGCGCGGAAGGCGTCGCGTTCGTTGTCGTGCAGAAGAGTGAAGGCGTGGGCCGACGTGCCGACGGTGGGGATGTCGTAGCGGAAGCCGGCCGCCAGGTCGGACGTGGTGGTGAAGCCGCCGACGTACGCGGCGCGGGACGCGGCGACGGCCGCTAGCTCGTGCGTGCGCCGGGCGCCCATCTCGATCAGCGGGCGGTCTCCGGCGGCCGAGGCCATCCGGGACGCGGCGGCCGCGATCGCCGAGTCGTGGTTGAGGATGGAGAGGATCACCGTCTCCAGGAGCACGCACTCCGCGAAGGAGCCCTCGACGCGCAGGACGGGCGAGCCGGGGAAGTAGACCTCGCCCTCGGGGTAGCCCCAGATGTCGCCGCTGAAGCGGTACGAGGCCAGCCACTCCAGGGTCGCCTCGTCGACGACACGCCGCTCGCGGAGGAATCCGATGACGTCGGCGTCGAAGCGGAAGTTCTCCACGGCGTCCAGGACCCGGCCCGTTCCGGCCACCACTCCATAGCGGCGCCCCTCGGGCAGTCTGCGCGTGAAGACCTCGAAGACGGAGCGCCGGTCGGCGGTGCCGGCCTTCAGCGCGGCCTGCAGCATCGTGAGCTCGTAATGGTCCGTGAAGAGCGCTGTCGACGGAACATCCACCGGCAGCCCAAGGTCCGCTGTGTTCATACGAAGGATGCTACCCCGCATCTCGTCACTCTGACGATTTCCTGAGCCCATTTGTGCGAGGCCCCCCTGCGGGTGGCAGCATGGGACAAGTGAGTACGGCTCCCGCAGAGATCACCCGCCCCGAATCCGACGAAGAAACCTTCGCCGTTCCGGAGCCGGATGTCCCATGGATCACGCTCGTCCACAACGACCCGGTCAATTTGATGAGTTACGTGGCTTATGTGTTCCAGTCCTACTTCGGGTACTCGAAGGAGAAGGCCACCAAGCTGATGATGGACGTGCATCACAAGGGCCGTGCGGTCGTCTCCACCGGCTCCCGCGAGGAGATGGAGCGCGACGTACAGGCCATGCACGGATACGGCCTTTGGGCCACCCTCCAGCAGGACCGGAAGTAGCGACGCATCTGATGCCAGGACAATTCGAAGCCATCCCCGGCGGCGGTGCCGCCGTCGCGCTCGACGAGGTCGAGATCTCGATCATCCGCTCCCTCGCCGTGCAGCTCCTGGAGCTGATCGGCCCCGGCCCGGCCGAGGACGCCTCCGACGATCCCCTCGCGGAGCTGTTCGCGGAGGGCCCGAGCGAGCCGCCCGCCGACCCGGTTCTCAAGCGGCTGCTCCCGGACGCGTACGGCGGTCCCGGCAGCGAGAAGGCCGATGAGGACGAACTGCGCGCGTACTCCGCCGAGTTCAGGCGCTTCACCGAGAACGACCTGCGGGCCAAGAAGCGTGACGACGCCCTGGTGGTGATCCGCTGCCTCGACGCCACGGCGTCCAAGGGCGAGGGCGGCGCCGTCCTGAAGCTGTCCGCCGAGGAGTCGCAGCACTGGCTCGGCGCGCTCAACGACCTGCGCCTCGCGATCGGCGCCCGCCTCGAAGTGACCGACGAGGACGACACCGACCTGCTCTTCCAGCTGCCCGACGCCGATCCGCGCAAGCCGATGGTGATGGCTTATCTCTGGCTCGGCGGCCTCCAGGAGACGCTGGTCGGCACCCTCATGGAGTAGAAGTCACACCGGGGCCCCGGCAAAGTCGTTGTATGGGGCAGCTGTTACCCCTCGTTCGCTCAGCGGACGCTCAAATCCGGATAACGATCGTGTCACCCCGCCGCCCCCGTTTGGTCCGGCGGGGGACTTTTGTCCGGTTCTTCTCGTGTCATGGGCCACACGCGCCCCGGCCGATCACTATGGCGACCGTGATAAATCTTCACGACCACTCGGTGACGCCACCCATGTCACCGGTGGTGCTCGGGCCGGCAGACCGCCGGTAGCACTCCATCCATATCCGGGGGGATCAGGACCTGATCCGTGGCCATACGCAGACGCGGGCACGGATCTAGCGTGGAGAAAGGCGTCACCATGACCTCAGTGCAGGTCGAAGAGCATCACGACGGCAATGAGGCCGACGGAGCGGGCGGCTCGTCCGGTTCGTCAGGCGAGGGCTATCAGCGCGGGCTCGGGGCCCGGCAGATCCAGATGATCGCGATCGGCGGTGCCATCGGCACCGGCCTGTTCCTCGGCGCGGGCAAGGCCATTCACAAGGCCGGTCCGAGCCTCATCCTGGCGTACGCCATCGCCGGCCTCGTCATCTTCTTCATCATGCGGGCCCTGGGCGAGCTGCTCATGTACCGCGCCGTGTCGGGCTCCTTCTCGGAGTACGCGCGCGAATTCATCGGCCCCTTCTTCGGGTACGTGACCGGCTGGACGTACTGGCTCTTCTGGGTCGTCACCGGCATCACGGAAGTCACGGCAGCGGCCCAGTACATGCAGTACTGGACCCATGACGCCATCCCCCAATGGGGTTACGCGCTGATCTTCACGGTCATCCTGTACGGCGCCAACCTGATCTCCGTGAAGCTCTTCGGCGAGCTCGAGTTCTGGTTCTCGATGGTCAAGGTCACCGCGATCATCGGCATGATCCTGATCTGCGCCGGCATCCTCACCATCGGCTTCTCCGACGCCGGTGACACCGCCTCCGTGACCCACCTGTGGGACCAGGGCGGCTTCTTCCCGAACGGCATCGGCTCCACGCTGATGACGCTCCAGATCGTGATGTTCGCCTTCCTCGCCGTCGAGCTGGTCGGCGTCACCGCGGGCGAGTCCAAGGACCCCAAGACCGTCCTGCCCAAGGCCATCAACACCGTGCCGTGGCGCATCGCCGTCTTCTACGTCGGCGCGCTCATCATGATCCTCTCGGTCGTGCCGTGGACGGAGTTCGTGCCGGGCGTCTCGCCGTTCGTCGCCGCCTTCGACAAGATGGGCCTCGGCGTCGGCGCCGCGATCGTCAACTTCGTCGTCCTGACGGCCGCGCTCTCCTCCTGCAACTCCGGCATGTACTCCACCGGCCGCATGCTGCGTGACCTGGCGCTCAACGGCCAGGGACCGGCGTTCTTCACCAAGCTCACGAAGAACGGCCTGCCGCTCGTGGGCACCACCTTCTCCGCCGCGCTGATGCTGGTCGGCGTCTGGATCAACTACCAGTGGCCGGGCGAGGCGTTCAACTACGTCGTCTCCTTCGCGACCATCTCCGGCATGTGGGCCTGGATCATGATCCTGGTCTGCCAGATCAAGTACCGCCGCAAGGCCGACCGCGGCGAGCTCCCGCAGTCCACCTTCCGGGCGCCGGGCGCTCCGTACACGAGCTGGTTCGCGCTCGCCTTCATCGCGATGGTCATCGTGATGATGGGCATCGACAAGGACGCGCGGATCTCGCTCTACGCGGCTCCGGTGTGGGCGCTGATCCTCGGCATCGGCTACCTGGCCATGCAGCGCAAGAACAAGGCGTCGGCGGGCGGCGGCCAGTCGGGCCCGAAGGACGCGGTCAAGTCCTGACCGACGGGTTCTGACCGACGGGGCCCGCCCGACGGGTCCCGATCACCGTCTGATCACCGCTGATCCCAGCATGTGGGCCGGTTCGTACCACTCTTCGGTACGGGCCGGCCCTTCTGCTTATCCTGGCTGCCATGCTGACCCTCACCCAGGCCCTCCACGACCAGATCGTCGCGCACGCGCGCCAGGACCACCCCGACGAGGCCTGCGGTGTGGTCGCGGGCCCCGAGGGCACCGGCCGCCCGGAACGCTTCATCCCGATGCTGAACGCGGCCCGCTCGCCCACGTTCTACGAGTTCGACTCGACCGACCTGCTCAAGCTCTACCGCGAGATGGACGACCGCGACGAGGAGCCGGTGATCGTCTACCACTCGCACACGGCGACCGAGGCATACCCCTCGCGCACGGACATCTCGTACGCGAACGAGCCCGCCGCCCACTACGTCCTGGTCTCCACGGCCGACACCGACGACGCGGGCGAGTTCCAGTTCCGCTCCTTCCGGATCGTCGAGGGCGAGGTCACCGAAGAAGAGGTGAAGGTCGTCCAGGCATACTGAGCTCACCTTTCGGGCGGCAGGACCCAGGAAGCCGGTGCGAATCCGGCACGGTCCCGCCACTGTGACCCCTCCCCTCGCGGGCGGGGCAGTCAGGAACTGACCTGCCGCCTCTTTCTCCCACGACGCAGGGGACGCGGAAATCCCCTGGAGGAGGCAGCTCAGCCATGTCCCGCCCCATACGCGCGACCCTGCGCGTGCTCATAGCCGCGGCCCTGCTCACCCCGCTCGCCGCGTGCTCGTCCACCTCCGACGGCAGCACGTCCAAGCCGGAGTCCAAAGCCCCCGGCTTCCCGTACACGGTCACGAACTGCGGCGTGAAGACGACGTACGACGCCCCGCCGAAGCGTGCCGTGACGATGAACCAGCACGCGACGGAAGTCATGCTCGAACTGGGCCTGGAGGACCGCCTGGCCGGGACGGCGTACCTCGACGACAAGGTCCTGCCGAAGTACGCGAAGGCGTACGCGGACACCCCCGTCCTCGCCAAGGAGTACCCCTCGTACGAGAAGCTCCTGGCCGCGAACCCCGACTTCGTCTACGGCGGCTACGCGAGCGCCTTCCTCGCGGGCGAGGGCCGCAGCCGCGCGGCCCTGGCCAAGTCCGGCATCGAGAGCCGCCTGAACGTCGAGGGCTGCGCGAAGAAGGCCGTGACCATGGACGACGTCTACCGCGAGGTGCGGCAGGTCGGCTCCACCTTCGGGGTACGGGCGCGCGCCGACCAGTGGGTCAGTGGCGCCGAACGCGAACTGGCGGACGCGGCGAAGAAGACGCAGGACCGCGAGCCCGTCCCCGTCTTCGTCTACGACAGCGGCGACAAGAGCGCGTTCACGGCGGGCGGCCGGGGCATCGGCAACGACATCATCGAACGGGCCGGCGGCCGCAACGTCTTCGCCGACCTGGACAAGTCCTTCGGCGACGCGTCCTGGGAATCGGTCGTCGACCGCAACCCCGAGGTGATCGTCATCCTCGACTACGGCGGCACGACGGTGGCCCAGAAGAAGAAGCGCCTCCTCGACGACCCGGTCCTGGCAGACGTCCCCGCCATCAAACACAAGCGCTTCGCGACCCTGCCGCTGTCGGACGCGGTCACGGGGGTGAGAGCACCGACGGCGGTGAACAAGCTGGCGGACCAGCTGTGAACATCCAGCCCGTCCGGCGTTTGAGGACGAACTCGGCGAAGCCGGTGATGTACGGCAACCGGGACGGGGTCAACAGAAAGCTCCGTTACGGCGCGGTTGTCACAGGGCTGCTCGCGGCCCTCGCGGCAGCGGTCGTCGCGGGGCTTGCGCTGGGCTCCGTCCGCATCCCGGCGCCCCAGGTACTGGAGATCCTCACGGGGAGGGCGGAGCTCTCCCCGTTCCGCACCATCGTCCTGGACGTAAGACTCCCCAGGGTCCTGCTCGGCGCAGCCGTAGGCGCCGGGCTCGCAGTCATCGGCACGGTCCTCCAGGCCCTGGTGAGGAACCCCCTGGCCGACCCGTTCCTGCTCGGCGTCTCCTCCGGCGCCTCGGCCGGAGCCGTCGCCGTCATCGTCCTCGGCAGCGTCTTCGGCCTCGGCGCGGGACTCGCCACCACCGTCACCATCCCGGCCGCCGCCTTCGCGGGAGCCCTGCTCTCCCTGCTCGTCGTCTACACCCTGGCCAGATCGGGAGGCGGCGGCTTCGCCACCGGCCGACTGATCCTCGCCGGAGTGGCCGTCTCGTACATCCTCTCCGCCCTGACCAGCCTCATCCTGATCATGGCCGACAGCGCGGACCACCTGAAGGAAGTCCTGTACTGGACGCTGGGCGGCCTCGGCAGCGCCCGCTGGGACATGCTCGCCCTGCCCGGCACCGCCCTCATCGCGGGCACGGCGCTGCTCATCGCCCTGGCCCGCCCCCTCGACCTGCTCCTGGTCGGCGAGGAGGGCGCCACCGTCCTCGGCCTGGACACGGCCCGCTTCCGCGCCGCCGTCTTCGTCCTCGCCTCGCTCCTGACCGGCGTACTCGTCGCGTACAGCGGAGCCATCGGCTTCGTCGGCCTGATGGTCCCGCACGCCGCCCGGATGCTGGTCGGCGCCGCCCACCGGGCGCTCCTGCCGGTGGTGGCCCTGATGGGCGCGGTGTTCCTGGTGGCCGCCGACCTCGCCGCGCGCACGGTCGCGGCGCCGCAGGACATCCCGGTGGGTGTCCTGACCGCGCTGACGGGCGGCCCGTTCTTCCTGTGGATGCTGCGAAGGAACCGTACGGAGGCAACCGCATGAGCAACCCGGCGGCGATCCTGACCACCGAGTCCCTCACCTACCGCACGAGTGGGAAAACCCTCGTCGACGACGTCACCCTGCACGCCGCCAGGGGCGAGACCGTCGGCCTCGTCGGCCCCAACGGCAGCGGCAAGACCACCCTCCTGCGCTGCGTCTACGGCACCCTCACGCCCACCGGCGGCCGCGTACTCCTGGACGGCGACGATCTCGCGACCCGCTCGGCCAAGGACCGCGCCCGCCGTATCGCCACCGTCCCGCAGGACGGACACACCGGCTTCGAGCTCACCGTCCGGCAGATCGTCGCCATGGGCCGCTCCCCGCACAAACGCTTCTGGGAGGCGGACACCGCGCAGGACGCCGCCCTGGTCGACGGGGCGCTGGCACGCGTCCGCGCCGCGGACCTCGCACACCGGACCTTCGCCGGGCTCTCCGGCGGCGAGCGCCAGCGCGCCCTGGTGGCGAGGGCGCTGGTGCAGGAGCCCGCGGTCCTCGTGCTCGACGAACCCACCAACCATCTGGACATCCGCTACCAGCTGGAGATCCTGACCCTGGTCCGCGATCTCGGCACGACGAATCTCCTGGCCCTGCACGACCTCAATCTGGCGGCCTACTACTGCGACCGCCTGTACGTGCTCGACGCCGGACGTCTCGTCGCGTCAGGAGCACCGAAGGAGGTCCTGACCAGCAAGCTCCTCGCCGAGGTCTACGGAGTGACGGCGGAGGTCGCGGTGCATCCGGCGACCGGCGCACCGACGGTCACCTACCTCCCGTCAGCCGCGCCCCGACTGCCCTCATCCACGTGATGGACGCCAAGCGTCCACCATGCGAGATCACATTCCAGAACCCGGACCGGGAATCGATACGATGACCGCATGGTTCCCCACGACGTGAGCGACAAGATGCCGGGCATGCTGCTCGTTGCGCGTCTGCACGTCGATTTGTGCAGGCTCTCGAGCGCGATCTGTTCGCGCTGACAGCCGCCGCCGTACGGCCGTGAGCCGCGGCGCCACATCCGCGTAGAGCCTCGCGCAGCGAAGCATCACGCACCCGCACTTGCGCACCCGCACCACCGGGCCGCCGCGCGCCCACCCACGTGACTTCTTCCGACAGGAGCCCCCAGCCATGGCCATCGAGGTCCGCATCCCGACCATCCTCCGCACCTACACCGACGGCGCCAAGGCCGTCGAGGGCAGCGGCGACACCCTCTCCGAGCTCTTCGCCGACCTCGACTCGCGGCACGCGGGCATCGCCGAGCGCATCGTGGACGACGGCAAGCTGCGCCGCTTCGTGAACGTGTACCTGAACGACGAGGACGTCCGCTTCCTGGACGGCATCTCCACCAAGCTCACGGACGGCGACAACGTCACGATCCTCCCGGCCGTGGCCGGCGGCATGGTCTGATCGCGGATGCCTCGCTACGACTCCCCGCTGGCGGCCGTGGGCAACACGCCCCTGGTCCGCCTGCCGCGCCTTTCCCCCTCCGACGACGTCCGCATCTGGGCGAAGCTGGAGGACCGGAACCCGACCGGATCCATCAAGGACCGCCCGGCGCTGCACATGGTCGAACAGGCGGAGAAGGACGGGCGGTTGACGCCCGGCTGCACGATCCTGGAGCCGACGTCCGGCAATACGGGCATCTCGCTCGCGATGGCCGCCAAGCTCAAGGGCTACCGCATCGTCTGCGTCATGCCGGAGAACACCTCGCAAGAGCGGCGTGACCTCCTCGCCATGTGGGGCGCGGAGATCATCTCGTCCCCGGCGGCGGGCGGCTCCAACACGGCGGTACGCGTCGCCAAGGAGCTGGCGGCCGAGCACCCCGACTGGGTGATGCTCTACCAGTACGGGAACCCGGACAACGCGGGCGCGCACTACGCGACCACCGGCCCCGAGATCCTGGCCGACCTGCCGTCCATCACCCACTTCGTGGCGGGCCTGGGCACCACCGGCACGCTGATGGGCGTGGGCCGCTTCCTGCGCGAGCAGAAGCCGGACATCAAGATCGTCGCCGCGGAGCCCCGCTACGACGACCTCGTGTACGGCCTGCGCAACCTCGACGAGGGCTTCGTCCCCGAGCTGTACGACGAGTCGGTCCTCACGACCCGCTTCTCGGTCGGCTCGGCGGACGCGGTGACGCGGACCCGCGAGCTTCTCCAGCAGGAGGGGATCTTCGCCGGAGTCTCCACCGGCGCCGCGCTGCACGCGGCGATCGGCATGGGCAAGAAGGCGGTGGCAGCGGGGGAGTCCGCCGACATCGCCTTCGTGGTGGCCGACGGCGGCTGGAAGTACCTGTCGACCGGCGTCTACACGGCGGAGACGACCGAGGCAGCGATCGAGACGCTGCAGGGCCAGCTCTGGGCCTAGGGCTTTTGCGCCCGGCAGAGCGGTTCATCACCGGCTCCGCCGAGTTCGTCCTCAAACGCCGGACGGGCTGGATACCTCCAGCCGGTCCGGCGTTTTCGGTGTCCCCCCGGTGTGCACAGCCCGCTCGGTGTCTGAGCATGAGCTCGGCGCAGCCGGCGATTTCCCGAGCCGAGAGCAGACCCCGCCCGCCTAACCGGCCAGGTACCGCACCTGATCCCACAACGCCGGGTCGACGATCCCCGCCCGCCTGCGGAACTCCCACACCGGGACATCCCGCAACTCGTCCGTCTCCAGAAAGCTGGGCCGCCCCCGCGCATCCCCGACCGACCCCGGCGGCAGCGGAATCACCCCGGGCCGCTCGTCGTGGTACTTACTGGTGATCTTCGCGACGACCGCGCTCTCACCCCGCACGGACAGCACCAGACAGGGCCGGTCCTTCTCGCCGGGCCCGTCCTCGTACGGCACCCGCGCCCACCAGATCTCCGCAGGTTTCGGCGCGGGCAGCTGACGCCGCGGACCGCGTGGCCGGCGCGACGGCCGACGCGGCGGACGGCCCGGCGGACGGGTGGTCCGACCGCGGGGTCCGCGGTTGCTGCGACCCCAGCCGTCCACCACGGTGGCGACCACGGCGAGCACCACCACAGCGGCCAGAGCGAGCCACCACGACGTATCCATACCGCAGACGGTACCGGCGCGCACCCCGCCCCGCGCGCCCCCCGAACCGGTGACAGCGCAGGTGAGTTCTCCCACAACGGCCCTCGGCGGAGGAGCGACCGGCCCTTTTGCGCCTTACGCTCGACGGATTGAAGCACTCCGCGAAGAGCCTCTCGCAAGGCTCGTCGCGAGCCCCGCAAGGCCCCCGCACAACCCCCGTTTCGCCTCCGGAGGTCTCCGCTCCATGAAGCTCACCGTCGTCGGCTGCTCGGGGTCGTTTCCGTCCGCGGACTCGGCCTGTTCGAGCTACCTCGTAGAGGCCGACGGCTTCCGGCTGCTGCTCGACATGGGCAATGGTGCCCTCGGCGAGCTGCAGCGCCATGTCGGTCTTTACGACCTGGACGCGATTTTTCTCAGCCATCTGCACGCCGACCACTGCATCGATATGTGCGCCTATTTCGTGGCGCGCTACTACCGCCACGAAGGCGGCCGCTGCGCCCCCATCCCGGTCTACGGACCCGAGGGCACCGAACAGCGCCTGACCACGGCCTACGCGGACACCCCGTCGGCCTCCTCGATGAGCGAGGTCTTCGACTTCCACACCGTCAAGCCGGCCTCGTTCGACATCGGCCCCTTCTCCGTCCGTACGGAGAAGGTGTTCCACCCCGTCGAGGCGTACGGCATCCGCGTCGAGCACGGGGGCAAGTCCCTCACGTACTCGGGAGACACGGGTGTGTGCGGCGCGCTCGACGAACTGGCCGCCGACACCGACCTGTTCCTGTGCGAGGCCGCCTTCACGCACGGCAAGGAGAACATCCCCGACCTGCACCTCAACGGCCGTGAGGCGGGCGAGTCCGCCCAGCGCGCGCGAGCCGCGCGTCTCCTCCTCACGCACATCCCGCCGTGGACGGACCCGCAGGTGAACCTGGCGGACGCGCGAGCGGCGTACGACGGCCCCGCCGAACTCGCGAAGGCCGGCCGGGTCTACGAGATCTAGCGCCGCCTCCCGCGGCCCTAGCGCCGGGTCCCGCGGCCGCCGAGCGCCATCCTGTTCCAGGTGTGGCGGCGGCCGCGGACCGCGACCGAGTAGGCGTACATGACCTCCGGATCGCACATGCCCGGCAGGTAGGAGTCACCGAAGTGGTGGGCGTCGACGCCCACTTCCTTCGCGGTCAGGGCCAGCTGCGGCACGACGTTCGCGTGGCTGCCCTCCTGGCTGGTGCCGATCGCCCCCATCACGACGGCCCCCGCGTCCTGCACCGCGGCCACGGCCTCGGCCGCCAGCTCCTTGGTGACACCCGGCAGCGTCCCCGGCAGCGGCATCACGACGCCGTCCGCGCCCGCGTCCACGAGCGAGGTGAGCCGGGCGGCCGTGACGCGCTCCGGGTGACCGGCGTGGTGCATCTTGCCGCTCCAGAGCGCGACGTCGTCGCCGAGGCCCTGCCGCAGCTCCTCGGTGACCCGCGTGAGCCCCTCGTACGAACCGCCCGTCCCCGGATTCGCCGTCAGGCACAGCATCGCCGCACCCATGTCGATGAGCCGCTTGGCGTACTCGGGCTTGGCGCGGCGGATCTCGGGGACGTCACCGGGCTCCAGGTTGATGCCGACGGGCCGGCCGATGAAGGCGGCGAGCTCGGCGATGGAGTCGAACGTGCCCAGGCCCGGCAGATCGAGCCGCTCGCCGTCCCAGGCCCGCTCGATCAGGTTCAGTACGACGATGTCGGCGCCGAAGGCCGCGACGAGCTCGGCGTTGTGGACGCCGGGCATGCCGGGCATCGGCACGAGGGCGGCCCGGTCGGCGAACACCTCGCCGACCATGGTGCGGCCCTCGGCGGCGGCGACCGAAGCGGTCAGGGCGCGACCGCGGAGGGCGGAGAGCTGGTCGCGGTCGAGGTCGAGGATGCGCGGTGTGTTCATGCTCCGACCGTAAGCCGCCGGACACGACGAAGCCCCGCACCGTTGGTCGCAACGGTGCGGGGCTTACGTCCTGAAGTGTGACGTCCCGAAGTGTGACGTCCCGAGGTGAGGCGGGAGGCTACTTCGCCTCGGCCTTGAGGAGCTCGGCGAGCTCCTCGTCGGACTCGCGGCCCGGCGTCGGGAGGTTCCACTTGGTGATCGCGAAGCGGAAGATCACGTAGTAGACCGCGGCGAAGCACAGGCCCACCAGGGCCAGGCCCCACGGGTTGCTCGCGATGCCGAGGTTGAGGAAGAAGTCGACCGCTCCCGCCGAGAAGCCGAAGCCGTCCTTCATGCCGAGCGCCCAGGTCAGCGCCATGGAGACACCGGTGAGCACCGCGTGGATCGCGTACAGGACCGGGGCGATGAACATGAACGTGAACTCGATCGGCTCGGTCACACCGGTCACGAAGGCGGTGAGCGCGAGGGAGAACATCATGCCGCCGACGACCTTGCGGCGCTCGGGACGGGCGCAGTGGACGATCGCGAGGCAGGCCGCGGGAAGGGCGAACATCATGATCGGGAAGAAGCCGGTCATGAACTGTCCGGCGGTCGGGTCACCGGCGAGGAAGCGGTTGATGTCGCCGCTCTTGCCCTCGTACGAGCCCGCCTGGAACCACGGGAAGGAGTTCAGGAGGTGGTGCATGCCGACCGGGATCAGCGCACGGTTGGCGACACCGAAGATGCCCGCGCCCACGGCGCCCGAACCGACCAGCCACTCACCGAAGTTGTGCAGGCCCGTGCCGAGGATCGGCCAGATGTAGCCGAAGACGATGCCGAGGATCAGACCCGCGAAGGCGGAGAGGATCGGCACGAGACGGCGGCCGCCGAAGAAGCCCGCCCAGTCCGGCAGCTTGGTGCGGTAGAAGCGCTGGTAGAGCAGGGCGACGACGATGCCCATCACGACACCGCCGAGGACCTTGGCGTCCACCGGCGCTTCCGTCATGACTATCTTGCCGTCGACGACCGTGGCGACCTTGTCCAGGTTCGGGTCGGTGAACGTGGCGAGGACGTTCTTGAAGACGAGGTAGCCGGTGACGGCCGCGAGGGCCGTCGAGCCGTCGGACTTCTTGGCGAAGCCGATCGCGATGCCGACGGCGAACAGCAGCGCCATGTTGTCGAGGATCGCGTTGCCGCCCGCGGCCATGAAGGAGGCGATCTTGGTGACGAAGGCAGGGAAGGAGTCCCGGCCGAGCATGTCGGGGTTGCCGAGGCGGACGAGCAGGGCGCCTGCCGGCAGCACGGCGACCGGCAGCATGAGGCTGCGGCCGATGCGCTGCATGACAGCCATCACGCCGGCGCCCTTCTTCTTCTCGGCCGCGGGAGCGGAACTGGCCGTGGACACAACTTCCTCCAGTGGGCAAGGCGCCGCCAGGGGACATGGAAGAGGGGGACGGCGGCGTCTCCGAAGCCGCGGCGGGACGGCCGCGTGGTCTACACCAATTAGTGGTGTAGACCTGTTGTAGCACGGTGAAGGTGACGTAAGGAACCCACGAGTTTTGTGGGGTCCGCCATAACGCGAAATAAACGCGGAAAGCCCCCCGGACGATTTCGTCCAAGGGGCTTCCGGTTGGCTGCGGACCGGTCGGCGACGACGGCCCTGACGGCGGCTATGCCTTCGTCTGCTCCGCGTCCTGTGCTTCCGCTTCTTCCTCTGGCTCGCGTCCCGGCGTATGCAGGTCGAACTTGCGGATCACGAAGCTGAACAGCACGTAGTACACGACGGCGAAGACCAGTCCGATCGGGATGATCAGCCAGGGTTTGGTCGCCAGACTCCAGTTGATGACGTAGTCGATCAGGCCCGCCGAGAAGCTGAAGCCGTCCTTGACCCCCAGGGCCCAGGTCACCGCCATCGAGACGCCGGTGAGGACCGCGTGGATCGCGTACAGGGCCGGCGCGATGAAGAGGAACGAGTACTCGATCGGTTCGGTGATGCCGGTGACGAACGACGTCAGACCCACCGACAGCATCAGGCCGCCGACCACCTTGCGGCGCTCCGGACGGGCCGCGTGCGTGATCGCGAGGGCGGCGGCGGGGAGCGCGAACATCATGATCGGGAAGAAGCCCGACGTGAACTGGCCCGCCGTCGGGTCGCCCGCGAGGAACCGGTTGATGTCACCGTGCACCATCGTGCCGTCCGGCTTCTCGAAGTCGCCGAACTGGAACCAGACGAACGTGTTCAGGAACTGGTGCAGGCCGATCGTGAGCAGCGCGCGGTTGGCCACGCCGAAGATCCCGGAGCCCAGCCAGCCGAGGTCCACCAGCCACTTGGAGAAGCTGGTCAGGGCGTCACCGACGGGCGGCCAGACCCACACGCACAGACCGGCGAAGACCAGACCGACGAAGGCCATGATGATCGGCACCAGACGGCGCCCGTTGAAGAAGCCGAGCCAGTCGACCAGCTTCACGCGGTGGTAGCGCTGCCAGAACCACGCGGCGAGCAGGCCCATCACGATGCCGCCGAAGACCCCCGGATTCTGGTACGCGGCCTGCGCGACCGTCCCGTCCTCCGCCACGCAGACGCCGCTCCACATTCCCGCGGCGCCGAAGGTGGTGTCGGCGGGGCAGTCGTCGGGGAAGGCGCGGAGCACGGCGTAGTAGACGAGGAAGCCCGTGACCGCGGCGAGCGCCGTGGAGCCGTCCGCCTTCTTGGCCATGCCGATCGCGACACCGATGCAGAACAGCAGGGGCAGGCCGAGCGCGGAGTCCAGGAGCGAACCGCCCGCCGCCGCGAAGACCTTGGCGACGTTGTCCCAGCCGAGACCGTCCGCACCGAAGACGTCCGGCTGGCCGAGGCGGTTGAGAATGCCGGCGGCGGGCAGGACGGCGATGGGGAGCTGAAGGCTGCGGCCCATCTTCTGCAGGCCCTGGAACAGCCCGTTCCACCACTTCTTCTGCGGCACCGCCGCGGCGTCGGTACTCATCGGCGTCCCCTCCGGAACAAGCCAGGTTTGGCGGTCGTTGGAAACTGGTGTAGACCAGTTGCGGAACGGGTGCGATGCCGTCCCCCGAGGGACCCTTGAGGGGCGGCATGAGGGATGGCACCTTGATCGTCATCATTGGGTACGAGTGCCATAACCGCCCGCGAAGATGCTCCAACCGTGCGTTACCGTGGCAAAGCGGACCTACGGTGTGGTGAGGCCGCGTCCTTTAAGAACAGGGAGAACACCATGGCCAGCAAGGCTGAGAAGATCGTCGCCGGGCTCGGCGGCATCGACAACATCGAAGAGGTCGAGGGCTGCATCACCCGCCTCCGCACCGAGGTCAAGGACCCGGCACTCGTCGACGACGCCGCGCTGAAGGCCGCGGGCGCGCACGGCGTCGTCAAGATGGGCACCGCGATCCAGGTCGTCATCGGCACCGACGCCGACCCCATCGCCGCCGACATCGAAGACATGATGTGAGCCGGTCATAACGTGAGCCAGTCATGACGTGAGCCATTGAGCCCACCCGCCGAGGGCCCCTGCCGATCACCGGTAAGGGCCCTCAGCCATGTGCCGATAGGGTCACCCGCATGTCCTCCACGCCCCGCATCGACGGCCGCACCCCCGAACAGCTCCGCCCGATCACCATCGAGCGCGGCTGGAGCAAGCACGCCGAGGGCTCCGTCCTCATCTCCTTCGGCGACACCAAGGTCTTCTGCACCGCCTCCTTCACCGAAGGCGTCCCGCGCTGGCGCAAGGGCAGCGGCGAAGGCTGGGTCACCGCCGAGTACTCGATGCTGCCCCGCTCCACCAACACCCGCGGCGACCGCGAAGCCGTACGCGGCAAGATCGGCGGCCGCACCCACGAGATCTCCCGCCTCATCGGCCGCTCCCTGCGCGCCGTCATCGACTACAAGGCGCTCGGCGAGAACACCATCGTCCTCGACTGCGACGTCCTCCAGGCCGACGGCGGCACCCGCACCGCGGCGATCACCGGCGCGTACGTGGCGCTCGCCGACGCCGTCGCCTGGGCCCAGGGCAAGAAGCTGATCAAGGCCGGCCGCAAGCCCCTGACCGACACCGTCTCCGCCGTCTCCGTCGGCATCGTCGGCGGCGTACCGCTCCTCGACCTGCGCTACGAGGAAGACGTCAAGGCCGACACCGACATGAACGTCGTCTGCACCGGCGACGGCCGCTTCGTCGAGGTCCAGGGCACCGCCGAGGCGGAGCCGTTCGACCGCAAGGAGCTCAACGCCCTGCTCGACCTCGCCGTCGGCGGCTGCGAGGACCTCGCCGCGTTCCAGCGCGAGGCACTCGAAGCGACGAAGTAGCCGGTCGACCGGTCGGCCGATGGTTGCCTGCCCCGCCGCCAACTCGACGGCCCGACAGGCAACCACCGGCCCTCCCCGGGCGTTCTTACGAGTACGAGCGCACGCGCACAGCCGCGCGCCCGTACCAGCACCCGGGGAGGGATCCACGCATGGCCGCGCGCCACCGCCGTATTGCCATCGCCATCACGTCAGTTCTGATCGCCGTACCGGCGGGCATCGGCCTCGTCGGCTGCGACGCCGTCAACAAGGCGCTCGACTGCGTACAGACCGCGGACGCCATCGCCGACAGCGTCACCGACCTCCAGCAGGCCGTCGAGAAGGCGGGCGACGACCCCACGCAGGCGGACGAGGCACTCGACAAGATCGACAAGAACATCGACGAGATCGGCGACAAGACCGACGACACCGACGTGAACAAGGCCGTCGACGACCTCGACAAGGCAGTCGGCAACGTCCGCGACGCCGTCGACAAGGGGGACGCGACCCCCGACCTCAAGCCGATCGTGGACGCGACGAGCGAGCTCACCAAGGTCTGCACGCCGTAAGGGTCCGGCGGCTTGGATACTGATGGGCATGACCCGCCTCATCCTCGCCACCCGTAACGCCGGCAAGATCACGGAACTCAAGGCGATCCTCGCCGACGCAGGCCTCACCCACGACCTCGTCGGCGCGGACGCCTACCCCGAGATTCCCGACGTCAGGGAAACCGGCGTCACTTTCGCCGAGAACGCCCTCCTCAAGGCCCACGCCCTCGCCAAGGCCACCGGCCTTCCCGCCGTCGCCGACGACTCCGGCCTCTGCGTCGACGTCCTCGGCGGAGCCCCCGGCATCTTCTCCGCCCGCTGGGCCGGCCGCCACGGCGACGACGCCGCGAACCTCGCACTCCTCCTGGCCCAACTCGGCGACATCGACGCCGACACCCATCGCGGCGCCCACTTCGCCTGCGCGGCAGCCCTCGCCCTCCCGGACGGCACGGAACGCGTGGTGGAAGGCCAACTCCGCGGCACCCTGCGCCACACCCCCGCGGGCTCGGGCGGCTTCGGCTACGACCCGATCCTCCAGCCGGAGGGGGAGTCGCGCACGTGCGCGGAACTCTCGGCGGCGGAAAAGAACGCGATCAGCCACCGCGGCAAGGCGTTCCGGGCGCTGGTGCCGGTGGTGCGGGAGCTGTTGGGCTGAGGGGCACATAGGAATGACCTGCGATCGATCCTCTGATTCGCAGGTCATTTATCGTGCGGCGGAAGGGATTCGAACCCTCAAGCCCGATCAAGGGCCACAGATCCTAAGTCTGCTGCGTCGCCACTGCGCCACCGCCGCTAGCCGCCCGTCGTCAGCTGTGACGGGCGGCTGTAAGTGTACGAGGGTCGGCTGCTATCCGGCGAGCCGCGTCCTCCCCTTCTGCCTGCACCACGTATCCGTCAGCGCGTGGCAGTTGGGGCACAGGTACCGAAGGTTCTCCGTTCCCCTCCCCGTCCGGCCGCGCGTTCGCAGCCTCGTACGGGCTGACGAACCGTTTATCGGACAGTCGCCACCGGGATGCGGAACGGCCCGCCCCGCTTGCGTGCGGGGCGGGCCGTTCCGGGGCGGGGCGGGGTCAGAAGCGCGGGGTCGGGGCCGCTGATTCGACCATTTCTGCTGCTTCCTCCTTTGTGCCTACCGATGGGGGCGAACCCTCCAGCGGCTGCTGGGCCGTTTCCTTCATGCAGGCCACCGCGATGACACCCACCAGCGCCGCCGCCATCGAGTAGTACGCCGGGATCATGTCCGTGCCCGTGATGCTGATCAGGGACGTGATGACCAGGGGAGCCGTGCCGCCGAAGAGGGAGGCGGAGAGGTTGTAGCCGACGGACAGGGAGCCGTAGCGGACCGACGTCGGGAACAGGGCCGGAAGCGTGGCCGACATGGTGCCGAGGAGGCAGACCAGGGAGAGCCCCAGGAGGAGCATGCCGGCGGAGACGGCGACCAGACTGCCCTGCTTGATCAGGAGGAACGCCGGGATCGAGATGACCAGGAAGCTGACCATGCCCGTCATCAGGAGCGGCTTGCGGCCGAAGCGGTCGGAGAGCTTGCCCACCTGCGTGATGATCAGCATCAGGATCACCATCGTGCCGATGAGCAGCAGCAGCCCGTGCGAGTCGTCGTAGCCGAGCTCGTCGGAGAGGTACGTCGGCATGTACGACAGGAGCATGTAGTCGGTGATGTTGTACGCGCCGACCAGGGCGATGCAGAGGATCAGCTTGGGCCAGTGGTCGCGGAAGATCTTCGCGAGGTCGCCCTTAGCGGTCGTCTCGACCGTGGACGCGCCTTCGGACGCCGCGTGGAAGGTGGCGTCCTCCATCTTCTGGAACGCCGGTGTCTCGTCGAGCTTCAGACGGAGGTAGAGGCCGACGAGGCCGAGCGGGCCCGCGACGAGGAACGGCAGGCGCCAGCCCCACGATTCCATGGCGTCCGAGCCGAGGGCGCTGTTGAGGATGAGGACGAGGCCCGCCGCGCCCGTGTACCCGGCGAGGGTTCCCATCTCCAGGAAGCTGCCGAAGTAGCCGCGGCGCTTGTCGGGGGCGTACTCGGCGATGAAGGTCGACGCGCCGCCGTACTCGCCGCCCGTGGAGAAGCCCTGGACCAGGCGGAAGAAGATCAGCAGGACGGGTGCCCAGAAGCCGATCGTGGAGTAGGACGGGATGAGTCCGATGGCGAGGGTGCCGATCGCCATCATGATCATCGTCAGGGCGAGGACCTTCTTGCGGCCGATCTTGTCACCCATGGGGCCGAAGACCATGCCGCCGATGGGGCGTACCAGGAAGGAGACCGCGAAGGTGGCGAAGGACGAGATCAGCTGGACCGTGTCGTTCCCGGACGGGAAGAAGACGTGGCCGATGGTGACGGCCAGGTAGCTGTAGATGCCGAAGTCGAACCATTCCATGGCGTTGCCGAGCGAGGCCGCTTTGACGGCTCTTTTGACCGCGGCATCGTCTGTGACCGTGATGTCCGTGCGTCGCAGGGGCGGATCCTTGCGGCGTTTGACGGCGCGGAAGAGGGTGCGGTGGCGCTTCACAGCCTCAAGATCGGCCGCTGCCTCGTCGTGGGCCGCCATGGGTAGTCCTTCCGTTCTGCGAATAATCCTCCTGGCATCACTTGCTCGATCCGCGCCGACGCAAACGAAAGCCCCCTTCAAAGGGGGCTTTCGTCACACTCGGAGAGGGCTTGGGGGCCGGGTCAGATGCCCAGGTCCTTGATGATCTTGGCGACGTGGCCGGTCGCCTTGACGTTGTAGAAGGCGTGCTCGACCTTGCCGGTCTCGTCGACGACGACCGTGGAGCGGATGACGCCGGTGACGGTCTTGCCGTACAGCTTCTTCTCGCCGAAGGCGCCGTATGCCTCCAGGGTCTCCTTGGAGGGGTCGCCGACCAGCGTGACCTTGAGGTTCTCCTGCTCGCGGAACTTGGCCAGCTTCTCCGGCTTGTCGGGGGACACGCCGATGACGTCGTACCCCGCCGAGGCGAGTACGTCGAGGTTGTCCGTGAAGTCGCAGGCCTGCTTGGTGCAGCCGGGGGTAAGCGCTGCCGGGTAGAAGTAGACGATGACCTTGCGGCCCTTGTGATCGGCCAGGGAGACCTCGTTGCCGTCCGCGTCCGGCAGGGTGAACGCCGGGGCCGTGTCGCCGGGGGTGAGTCGCTCGCTCATCTTTCGGTCTCCTCGCACAGGATGCTGCGTAAGCAGGATGCTCGTAAAACATGTGGTGACGGAGTCGAGCGTAATAGGGGTGCCGTGGGGTGCGGCGGGCGTGGAGCTGACAGACTGTCGGCGATACGTACAGAAGGCCCGGGTAGAACAGACAGCCGGACACGATCACGGAGGCAGCGCGGTGGCGGACACGTCGGACACCAGGACCCCGGCGCAGATCGAGGCGGACATCAAGCGCCGTCGCGTGACGCTCGCCGAGACGCTCGACGAGATCGGGGTGCGGGTGCACCCGAAGACGATCGTCGGGGACGCGAAGGCCAAGGTCGTCGCGAGTGTGGACAACTCCCTCGGTCGGGCGTACGTCGGTGCCAACCGCGTCGTCTCCGATGTGCGGGCCCAGCTGGTGACCGAGGACGGTGCGCCGCGTCTGGAGCGCGTCGTGCCCGTGGCGCTGGTGGTCGTGGGGCTCGTGGGGCTGCTCGCGGTGAGTTCGCGGCGCCGCAAGGACTGACCCGGGAGCGTCCGGGCGCGCCGTGGGCAGGTAGGTTCGGGGCGTGAGCGCCAAAAGCCAGGGACAAAGCCCCCACGACGACAAGCTGCCCATCCGGATGCTGCACGACCGCGTGCTCGTGCGGCAGGACACCGCCGAGGGCGAGCGCAAGTCGGGCGGCGGCATCCTGATCCCCGCGACCGCCGCCGTCGGCAGGCGGCTCGCGTGGGCCGAGGTGGTCGCCGTGGGGCAGAACGTGCGGGCGGTGGAGCCGGGTGACCGTGTCCTCTACGACCCGGAGGACCGGGCCGAGGTGGAGGTGCGGGGTGTGTCGTACGTGCTGATGCGCGAGCGGGATCTGCACGCCGTGGCCGCCGATCGCTTCGAGGGCTCCGAGGATTCGACCGGGCTGTATCTGTAGCGGTCAGTGAACATGCGCGAGGGGCTGGTGATCATCGTCACCAGCCCCTTCCGCGCGTCATTTGCTACCTTTTAAGGACCCGACGAGACGCGCCGTACCGGGTTTCCGCAAAGACGACGCACCCCCATTCAAGTGACGCGAGATCGCGTCTCTACGTGTCGGAGGTGCCGTCGTGGCCTGGGTTCTGTTGATCGTCGCCGGTCTGCTCGAAGTGGGCTGGTCGATCGGGATGAAGTACACCGAGGGGTTCACCCGGCTGTGGCCGAGCGTGTTCACGGGCCTCGGAATCGTCGCGAGCATGATGCTGCTCTCCCACGCCGCCAAGACGCTGCCCATCGGCACGGCGTACGGCGTCTGGGTCGGCATCGGCGCCGCCGGTGCGGCGGTGCTCGGCATGGTGATCCTGGGCGAGCCCGTCACCGCCGCCCGGATCTTCTTCGTCGTGCTGCTGCTCGTCGCCGTGGTGGGCCTGAAGGCGACGTCGGGTCACTAGCAGATGACCTCCCGGCGGCGCCGGGCTGCCGCCAGGACGCCGCCGGGACCGCCGTCAGTACCCCGGACCCCCGTCGCCCTTCCTTCTGTAGGTCGCCGCGTTGTCCGGGAAGCCGCCCACGGCACCCTCGGCGACGCCCGTACCGCCGTCGGCGGCGCCGCCGTCCGTCTGGCCGCCCTGTGTGGCGCCCGGGTCGGTGGGGGTGCCTCCGTCGGTCGCTCCGCCGTCGGCGGTGGCACCGCCGTCCGTCGTCGGGCCCTGCGTCTGCCCCTGGTCCTGGCCCTGCGTCTGGCCCTGGTCCTGGCCTTGGGTCTGCCCCTGGTCCTGGCCCTGCGTCTGGCCCTGGTCCTGACCCTGGGTCTGGCCCTCGTCCAGGCCCGGCGTCTCGCCGCCGGTGGCCGCCCCGCCGGTCGCCGGGTCCTCCTCGGTGGCCGAGGGGTCCGGGATCTCCGGTACGTCGGCGCCTTCCTCCACGTCCAGTTCGAAGTCCTGGATCGGCTCGTCCTGGAGGGCCTCCCTGGTGAACTGCGCCCAGATCTGCGCGGGGAAGGCGCCGCCGTTGATGCGGGGCTGGCCGAGGGCCCCGTACAGCGGGGTGTGGGCGCCGGTGTCGGGGTTCTGGCCCATCACGGAGACGACGGTGGCCAGTTCGGGGGTGTAGCCCGCGAACCAGGCCGCCTTGTCCTCCTCGGCGGTGCCGGTCTTGCCCGCCGCCGGGCGGCCCGCGGCCTGCGCGGCCGTGCCGGTGCCGCCGTCGACGACGCTCTGCAGGATGGACGTGGTGGTGTCGGCGGCCTCGCGGCTGACGGCCTGCGCGGTCTTCGGCTCCGGGAGTTCGATCTCCTGGCCGTCCTTGGTGACCTTGGCGACCATCGTGTACGTGGGGTGCTTGCCGTGGTTGGCGAGCGTCGCGTACGCCTCGGTCATGTCCAGGACGGATGCCGTGGACGGGCCGAGCGCGATGGACGGGGACGCGGTCAGGTCGGGCGTGCCCGAGGGGACGCCGAGGGCGACCGCGGTGTCCTTGACCTTGTCCGAGCCGACGTCGACGGCCATCTGCGCGTAGACCGAGTTGACGGACTTGTCGGTGGCGGTGCTGACGGTGATGTCGCCGTAGTTGACGTCGTCCTCGTTCTCGGGGGCGTACGCGCCGCCGTCCCAGCCCTGCACGGGTCGCTTGTTGGTGCCGTCGTAGATCGTGTTCGGGGTGATCGTGCGGCCGTCCTGGGTGACCGAGCCGTTCTCCACGGCCGAGGTGAAGACGAACGGCTTGAAGGTGGAGCCCACTTGGTAGTCACGGCGCGTGGCGTTGTTGACGTACTGCTTGGTGTAGTCGATGCCGCCGTACATCGCGACGACCTCGCCGGTCTTCGGGTCGATCGACGCGCCGCCCGCGCGGACGTTGCGGTCGACCTTGCGGGCATCCTTGTCGACCTTGGACATCACCTGGTCGTCGACGGCCTTCTTGAAGGCGTCCTGGCGGTCCTTCTGGAGGGTGGTGGTGATGCGGTAGCCGCCCTTGGCCAGAGTGTCCTCGTCGACGATCTTGTTGGACGTCAGATAGTCCTCGACGGCCTGCACGAGATAGCCGCGCTGCCCGGAGAGGCCGGACGCGCCCTTGGCCTCCTTCGGTGCGGGGAAGTCGGCCTTCGCCCGTGCGGAGGCGCTGAGCCACCCTTCCTTGACCATGCCGTCCAGGACGTAGTTCCAGCGGGCCACGGCACGCGGCTTGTTCTCCGGGTGGGTCGCCACGTCGTACGCGTTGGGGGAGTTGAGGAGTGTCGCCAGATAGGCGCCCTGGGAGGTGTTGAGGTCCTTCACGTTCTTGCCGAAGTACGCCTGGGCGGCGGCCTGCACGCCGTACGCGTTGCGCCCGAAGTAGCTGGTGTTCAGATACCCGGCGAGGATGTCGTCCTTGCTCACCTCGCGGTCCAGCTTGATGGAGATGAAGAACTCCTTGGCCTTGCGGGTGACCGTCTGCTCCTGGCCGAGGTAGTAGTTCTTCACGAACTGCTGGGTGATCGTCGAACCGGACTGCTTTCCCTTGCCGGTGACGGTGTTGTAGGCGGCGCGGATCATCGCCTTGGGGTCGACGGCGGACTCGCTGTAGAAGTCCCGGTCCTCGGCGGCGAGCGCGGCGTGCTGGACCTCCTTGGGGATCTGGCTCAGCGGTACGTTCTCGCGGTTGACCTCGCCGTCGCGGGCCAGCTGGCTGCCGTCGGCGTAGAGATAGACGTTGCTCTGCGCGGTAGCCGCTGTGTTGGCCGGGGGGATCTCGACGATCATGTAGCCCGCGGCGAAGCCGCCGACGCAGAGCAGGATCAGCAGGATGAATCCGCCGAGCACCATGCGCCAGGTGGGGAAGATCCGCCGCCAGCCCTTGCGTTTGGGGCGCTTCTTCTTGCCCTTCTTGCCGGTGCCGTCGGTGCCGGTCGCGCCTTCCGGGCCGCCTTCCGGGGATGCGGCGGTGTTCGCCGGGGTGCCGGCCGGGGGAGTGGCCGGGGGGTCCACGGGTTCGCGGGGTGCCCAGCCCTCGGGCTCTTTGCCACCCGGCTGCTGCGGCTCGTCGCTGCTGCTCATGTCTCGTGGAACTCCCGGTTCGCGTCGTACGTCACGTACGCCTCGTACGACCCATTGCACACTGTCGCTTCACGCGTTCCCTGCCAGGCACGCGCCGAGCGCCGAAAATGCCTGGCACGAGCGGTGACGACCGCACTAGGCTCCGTCTCTTTGGTCCGGATCGGGCACGGCGTTCGGCGTAGCTCGTCGAAGGTCTCGTCAAAGCTCTGCTCTCGTCAAAGCTCTCGTTAAAGGGGATGCGTGTGCGTACAGGACGGTTCCGCTTGTACGCGGCCGTCGCCCGAAGCGGCTTCAGGCGGTACGCGACCTACCGGACGGCCACCCTGGCGGGGGTTTTCACCAACACCGTCTTCGGTCTCATTCTCGCCTACACCTATATCGCCCTGTGGGACGAGCGGCCAGGGCTCGGCGGATACGACCAGGCGCAGGCGCTGACGTTCGTCTGGCTGGGGCAGGCGCTGCTCACGGTGATGGCGCTGATGGGCGGCGGCTTCGAGGGCGAGCTGATCGAACGGATCCGCACCGGGGACATCGCCGTGGACCTGTACCGGCCCGCCGACCTGCAGCTCTGGTGGCTCGCGACCGACCTGGGCCGGGCCCTGTTCCAGCTGCTCGGGCGCGGTGTCGTGCCGATGGTCGTCGGTGCCCTCGTCTTCGACCTGGCCCTGCCCGCCGAACCGGAACGCTGGCTCGCGTTCCTGATCGCCGTGTTCCTCGGGGTGCTCGTGAGCTTCGCGATCCGCTTCCTGGTGGCGCTCTCCGCGTTCTGGCTGATGGACGGCGCGGGCACCGCCCAGGTGGCGATGCTCGCGGGCACCTTCTTCTCCGGGATGCTGCTTCCCCTGAACGTCTTTCCGGGGGCGCTCGGCGAGGTCGCCCGGGCGCTGCCCTGGTCGGCGCTGCTCCAGGTGCCCGCCGACGTGTTCCTCGGCAAGCACACGGGCGTGGACCTCCTGGAGACATACGCCTTCCAGATCGGCTGGGCCGCGGTGCTGCTGACGGCCGGGCGGCTGTTGCAGGCCGTGGCCACGCGACGGGTGGTGGTCCAGGGTGGATGACCTCACACAGGCGCGGAACGGCCCCGCACGGGCACGCCACGGCCTCACGCAGGTGCGGGACGGGCTGCGGGCCTACCGGCTGATCTCCGGCATGTGGATCCGCTCCCTGATGGCCTACCGCCTCTCGTTCGCGATGACCGCGTTCGGCAACTTCGCGGTGACCGCGTTCGACTTCGCGGCGATCCTGCTGATGTTCTCGCAGGTGGACCGGCTCGGCGGCTACTCGCTCTCCGAGATCGCCTTCCTGTACGGCGCCTCGTGCACGTCGTTCGGGGTCGCGGACCTCGCTCTGGGGTCCATGGACCGGCTCGGCAAGCGGGTGCGCGACGGCACGCTCGACACGCTCCTGGTGCGGCCCGCCCCGGTGATCGCGCAGGTCGCCGCCGACCGCTTCGGCCTGCACCGCCTCGGGCGCGTGACGCAGGGCGCGCTCGTCCTCGCGTACTCGCTCGTGGTCCTGGACATCTCCTGGACCCCGCTGAAGGTCCTGATGGTCCCGCTGATGCTGCTGTGCGGCGCGGGCATCTTCGCGGCGGTGTTCGTGGCGGGCGCGGCCTTCCAGTTCGCGGCGCAGGACGCGGCCGAGGTGCAGAACGCCTTCACGTACGGCGGCACCACGCTGCTCCAGTTCCCGCCGACGGTCTTCGCCAGGGACCTGGTGCGCGGCGTCACCTTCATCCTGCCGCTGGCCTTCGTGAACTGGATTCCGGCGCTGTACGTCCTCGGGCGGCCCTATCCGCTGGACCTGCCGGCGTGGACCGCCTTCACGCCGCCGCTGGTGGCCGCCGTCCTGCTCGCCCTCGCGGGCCTCGCCTGGCGCACCGGCCTTCGTTCGTACCGCAGTACAGGGAGCTGAACTTCCGTGTCCACAGATCTCATTGAGCTCGACGGCGTCGAGAAGGTCTTCGACGTACGCAAGAAGACCGGCTTCCTGCGGCGCGAGAAGCACGAGGTGCGTGCCGTCGACGGCATCTCCTTCACCGTGCCGCGCGGCGAGATGGTCGGCTACATCGGCCCGAACGGCGCGGGCAAGTCGACGACGATCAAGATGCTGACCGGCATCCTGACCCCGAGCGGCGGCCGGCTGCGAGTCGCGGGCATCGACCCGTCCCGCGAGCGCACCCGCCTGGCGCGGCGGATCGGCGTGGTCTTCGGCCAGCGCACCACCCTGTGGTGGGACCTGCCGCTGATCGACTCGTACCGCCTGATGCACCGCATGTACCGCATCCCGGACGCCCGCTTCAGGGAGAACCTCGACCGGTGCGTCGAACTCCTTGAGCTGGCCGAGCTGTTGGACGTGCCGGTGCGTCAGCTCTCGCTGGGCCAGCGGATGCGCGGGGACATCGCGGCGGCGCTGCTGCACGACCCCGAGGTGCTCTATCTCGACGAGCCGACGATCGGTCTCGACGTGATCAGCAAGGCCAAAGTGCGCGGATTCCTGCGGGACTTGAACGCGGAGTCGGGCACGACGGTCCTGCTCACCACGCACGACCTGACCGACATCGAGCAGCTGTGCAAGCGGGTGATGGTCATCGACCACGGCCGCCTGATGTACGACGGCCCGCTCGGCGGTCTGCACGAGGCGGGGGAGAGCGAGCGGACCCTGGTCGTGGACCTGGAGCGCGAACTTCCGCCCATCGAGGTCGAGTCGGCGCGGGTGGTCAAAGTGGAGGGCCCGCGGCAGTGGCTCGCCTTCCCCGCGGCGGAGTCGGCAGCTCCGCTTGTCGCCCGGGTCGCCGAGCGGTATCCGATGGTCGACCTCTCGGTCAGGGAACCGGACATCGAGGCGGTCATCGCCAAGATGTACGCGGACAAGGCGACCTCGTAGGCTGCTCGTATGACCGACGAGCAGCCGCATCTCCCCGACCTCCGGGCCGCCGACGCCGACCGCGAGCGTGTCGCCGAACGACTCCGTGACGCGGTGGCCGAGGGCCGTCTCGACATGGAGGAGTTCGAGGAGCGCCTGGAGGCGACGTACAAGGCCCGTACGTACGGCGAGCTTGAGCCGATCACGCGGGATCTGCCCGCGGTGAACGCCAAGGTGTCCATGGTGAAGGGCCCGGTGAGCGACGATCCCGCCGCCATCGACTGGTCCGAGCGGATGGTGGGCGGCGAACCGACGTCGAAGCTCGGCTTCGCCTTCTGGGGCGGGTTCGGCCGCAAGGGCGGCTGGGTGGTCGGCCGGCAGTTCGACGGGATCGCCATCTGGGGCGGCGGCGAGATCGACCTGCGCGAGGCGCGGTTCACGGAGCGCGACGTGGAGATCCGCTGCTGGACCCTCATGGGCGGCATGCAGGTCATCGTGCCGCCGGAGATGACCGTCGTCGTCAAGGGCTTCGGCTTCATGGGCGGCTTCGACGACAAGGCGACCGGCGAGGGCACTCCCGGCTCGCCCCGCGTGGTCGTCAAGGGCTTCGCCCTGATGGGCGGCGTCGGCGTGGACCGCAAGATCCGCCGGGTGGAGAAGCTGCGCCTGAAGGAGGAGCGGCGCCGCGAGCGTCTGGACAGACGCGAGGAGCGGCGCGAGCTCCAGATGCGCAAGCGCGAGGAGCGGGGCTGAGGGACGGGGCTGAGGGACGGGGCTCAGTCGTTGGACCGAGCCCCTGGCGGCAGCCCCGGTACGGCTACAGCTCGGCGGCCGCGGAACCGCGCAGCTGCGTCAGGTTGAACGTCTGCGCCATCCGCCGGTAGCCCTCGTCGCTCGGGTGCAGGTGGTCACCGGAGTCGTACTGGGTGCGCAGCTTGCGGGGGTCGTACGGGTCCCGCAGCGCCCGGTCGAAGTCGACGAACTCGTCGAAGACCTTGCCGTCGCGGATCTGCTCGTTCACCGCCTGGCGGACGTTCTCGAGCGCCGGCTCGTAGCCCCGGTGGCCGCCGAACGGCATCAGGGTCGCCCCGACGACCCGCAGTCCGCGGGTGTGCGCCTGCCGGGTCAGCTCCCGCAGGCCCTCCACGATGCGGTCGGGGTTGTTCTGGTGCGGGTTGCGCAGGATGTCGTTGACGCCGAGCGCCACGACGACGGCCTTGACGCCCGACCGGTCGAGCACGTCGCGGTCGAAGCGCGAGAGGCCGCTCGGGTTGTCCGCGGGCGTGCCGTTCCCGTCCGAGAGGACGCGGTTGCCGCTGATGCCCGCGTTCACCACGCCGTAGCGCGGGCCGCCCGACTCGTCGCGCAGGCGGGTGGCGAGGCCGTCGGTCCAGCGGGCGTTGGCGCCCATGGTGGAGGAGATGCCGTCGGTGAGCGAGTCACCGAAGACGACGACGGTGCCGTCCGCCTCGTTGCTCAGGACGTCCACGGCCGAGAGGTAGCGCCAGGAGGTGCTCTGCTGGTTGTACGCGGCGCTGTTCGGGTCTTCCGTACGGTCCCCGTCGGCGACGTAGCTGACCTGGCGGGCGTGCGGGTGGAAGGTCACCGGCCCGGAGGGGGTCGGCGAGTACGTCGTGACCAGGAGGTCGCTGGCGTGCGGCACGCGCATCCGGACCGCGTCGCTCATCACCTGCTGGCCCGCGGGGATCACCACGGACGTGTTGCCGTTGAAGTTCAGGCGGCGCAGGGTGCCGGGCGCGGCGGCCGGGTTGTTCGAACCGACGGCGACGGCTATGGAGGCGTGGGTGATGCTCAGCGGCTGCTGCCCGTACAGGTTCGACAGGGTGATGCGGGCGCTGTTGCCGCCCACGCTGGTGTGCACGACGTTGCGGATGGACTTGCCCGCGAAGCCGTTGCGCTGCGTGTTTGGTTCGGCCGCCGCGGGGGATGCGGCCCAAGAGCCGACCCACGTGCCCGCGGAAGCGGGCGCGGCGGAGTTGCGCGGGCCTCGGGGCCCTGCGCTGATGGTGTCCTGAGATCCGTCGTCGGTCGATACACCGAGATATATGGCGGCGGAAATCACCACTATTACCGCGAGGACCGCGGCAAGCAGGGCATAACCGTGACGCTTGGTCATGCGGGCTGTGTCTCCTCGAGCAGGGGGAGCCTGATCGAGGCTCCGATGTGATCACCCCATGATGCGTCATGGGCCGTGAGGCGGCCGACACTGCCCCCCTCCGACCATTCAGACGCCGGGAACTTGTGGTCCGTTCCAGGAGTCGGTCAGGAAGGGGTGCAGAGAGACGGGGACAATACGGATGACGACGCCGCGAACCACGCAAACGGGCCAGGTGGAGTGAGTGGAACGTACGAATCGATCATTTCCGGATGATGCGGCTAAAGCGGGGCCTGCCGGACAGCCTTCCCGTGAGTCCCGCCCGGCAATCGGCGGCCCCACGGACTCCGGCGCGGGCGTCAGCTCAGGCTCCGGTCCCGGTCCCGGTCCCGGCTCCGGCATGGGAGCCGGCGGATTCACGTACAGCCCCGCTGACGAGGAGAAACGGCGCGGCGTCCGCCGGATGAAGATCACCGCGACGGGCCTGTTGGTCTTCGTCGCGCTCGTCTACGTACTCGCCAAATGGGCGCAGAACTCGGGCGCGGGCGCCTGGGCGGGCTATGTCGCGGCGGCGGCCGAGGCGGGCATGGTCGGCGCGCTCGCCGACTGGTTCGCGGTGACGGCGCTCTTCCGCCATCCCCTCGGACTGCCCATCCCGCACACGGCGATCATCCCGAACAAAAAGGACCAACTGGGCGTATCCCTGGGCGAGTTCGTGGGTGAGAACTTTCTCTCATCCGATGTCGTACGGGGACGGCTGCGCGCCGTGGGCATCGGAAACCGGCTCGGCACCTGGCTGGCGGACCCCGAACACGCCGACCGGGTGACGGCCGAACTGGCCACGGCGCTGCGCGGCGCCCTGACGGTCCTGCGCGACTCCGACGTCCAGGCGGTCGTCGGCGAGGCCATCACGCGGCGCGCCGATGCCCAGGAGATCGCGCCGGGCATCGGCAAGATGCTGGAGAAGGTCGTCGCCGACGGCGGCCACAAGCGGGTCGTCGACCTGGTCTGCGCCCGCGCCCACGACTGGCTCGTGCTGCACGACGAGTCGGTCATGCAGGCGGTGCAGGGCGGCGCGCCCGGCTGGACCCCGCGATTCGTCGACAAGAAGGTCGGCGAGCGGGTCTACAAGGAACTGCTCCGCTTCCTCGCCGAGATGCGGGACATGCCCGAGCACCCCGCGCGCGGCGCCGTCGACCGCTTCCTGGCCGACTTCGCCGCCGACCTCCAGTCCGACTCGGACACCCGGGAGCGCGTGGAGCGCCTCAAGCGGGAGGTCCTGGGCCGGGGCGAGGTGCAGGACCTGATCGCCTCCGCCTGGTCGGCCGTACGCCAGATGATCGTGGCCGCCGCCGAGGACGAGCAGAGCGAGCTACGCCTGCGGGTGCGGGCCGCGCTGCTCTCGCTGGGCGCGCGGATGGCGACGGACGGGCGGCTCCAGCAGAAGGTCGACGGCTGGGTCGAGGGCGCCGCGGTGTACGTGGTCACGACGTACCGGGACGAGATCACCTCCCTGATCACCGACACCGTCGCGGGCTGGGACGCGGAGCACACGTCGAAGAAGATCGAGGCGCACATCGGGCGTGACCTGCAGTTCATCCGGATCAACGGCACGGTCGTGGGGGCGTTGGCGGGGCTCCTCATCTATTCGGTCTCGCGGCTGCTGGGGGCGTAGGGGGCCTCTCCGGGTGGCTCCAGCGCGCGTGAGGGGGGTTCTGCTGGGCACTCTGGAGTAGCTCTCCCGACGCCGGGAGGGCCGTCGCCCGGACACGGCAGATGCGGCCGGCGACGTGGGACAGCGGAAGGAGCCGCCCGCCATGACCGCGTCGTCGTCCACGCCCGCCCCGCCGCCCGACCGAGAGCGCCCGGGCAACGAGACCGGAACCGTCACCACCGCCGTCCCCGCCCGGCTCGACCGGCTGCCCTGGTCCCGCTGGCACTGGATGATCGTCATCGGCCTCGGCACGGTCTGGATCCTGGACGGCCTGGAAGTCACCACCGTCGGCAACATCGCGAGCCGCCTCTCCGAGGAAGGCAGCGGCCTCGCGATCAGCTCCGCCCAGGTCACCGGCACCGCGGCGGCCCTGTACGTGGCGGGAGCCTGCGCCGGTGCCCTCTTCTTCGGCCGCCTCACGGACAAGTTCGGCCGAAAAAAGCTCTTCATGGTCACTCTCGCGGTGTACCTCGGCGCCACCGCGCTCACCGCACTGTCGTTCGACGCCTGGTGGTTCTTCCTCTTCCGTTTCCTCACCGGCTTCGGCATCGGCGGCGAGTACGCGGCCATCAACTCGGCCATCGACGAACTCATCCCGTCCAAGTACCGCGGCCGGGTCGACCTGATCATCAACGGCAGCTACTGGCTCGGTGCGATCGGCGGCTCGCTGCTCTCCGTCGTCATGCTGAACACGAGCATCTTCCCCAAGGACCTCGGCTGGCGGCTCACGTTCGCCCTCGGGGTCGTCCTCGGCCTGGTCATCCTGCTGGTGCGCAGGCACGTGCCGGAGAGCCCGCGCTGGCAGTTCATCCACGGCCGGGGCGAGGAGGCGGATGCGCTCGTCACGTCGGTGGAGCGGGAGATCGAGGAGGAGAAGGGCGAACGACTGCCGCCGCCCGCGAGCGAGATCACGATCCATCAGCGCAAGAGCATCGGCTTCGGCCTCATCGCGAAGACCGTCTTCCGCGACTACCCCAAGCGGGCGACGCTCGGTCTCTCCCTCTTCGTCGGCCAGGCGTTCCTCTACAACGCGATCACCTTCGGCTTCGGCGCGATCCTCACCAAGTTCTTCGACGTCCCCTCGGGCAGCACGGGCTACTACTTCGCCGTCATCGCGGCGGGCAACTTCCTGGGCCCGCTCTTCCTCGGCAAGCTCTTCGACACGGTCGGCCGCCGGATCATGATCTCGTCGACGTACATCGTCTCGGGTGTCCTGCTCTTCGTCACGGCCTGGCTGTTCGACCGGGGCTCGCTGAGCGCGACGACGCTGACGGCCTGCTGGTGCGTGGTCCTGTTCTTCGCGTCGGCGGGCGCGAGCAGCGCCTACCTCACGGTCTCCGAGATCTTCCCCATGGAGACCAGGGCCATGGCGATCGCCTTCTTCTACGCCATCGGTACGGCCGCCGGCGGCATCAGTGGCCCGCTGATCTTCGCCAAGCTCACGGAGTCGGGCGTGGTCGGCGACACGGTGCTCGCCTTCCAGATCGGCGCGGGCCTGATGTGCGCGGCGGGCCTGGTCGCGGCGGCGTTCGCGGTGAAGGCCGAGCAGCAGTCGCTCGAGGACATCGCGAGGCCGCTCTCGGAGGCGAAGGCTTCGGGGTGAGGGCTTCCGGGTGAGGGCGGCCGGGTGAGGGCTTGCGGGTGAAGGCTTCCGGGCGAGGCGGGTGGGAAGATCCGGGGATGAGCGGAGAGGGAGCGGCGGGGGAGAGGGCGGGGGAGAAGGCGGGGGAAAGCGCGAGGGAGAGGGCGGGGGTTCCGCACAGAGTCGCGGTTCTCGTACGGGACGGCGTGCTGCCCATGGAACTGGGCCTGGTCCACCAGCTGTTCGGCAACGCGCGCTCGCCGCAGGGCACGCGCCTCTACGAACTGACGACCTGCGCCCTGACCCCCGGCAGGATCCGTACGGACGCCGACTTCCCCGTCTACGCCGAGCACGGCCCCGAGGCGTTGGCGGCCGCCGACACGGTGATCGTCCCCGCCTCGCACGAGGAGGACGAGTCGCTGGGGCCCGGCAGGCTCCCGCCCGCCCTCGCCGCGGTGCTCGACTCCGCCTCCGGCGCCCGTATCGCCTCCATCTGCACCGGCGCCTTCGTCCTGGCGGCAGCCGGGCTGCTCGACGGCCGCAGGGCGACGACGCACTGGCTGTCGGCTGACCTTTTCGCCCGTACGTTCCCTGCCGTGACGGTCGACCCGGACGTCCTGTACGTGGACGAGGGGCCCGTCCTCACCTCGGCGGGCGAGGCGGCAGGCATCGACCTCTGCCTGCACATGATCCGCGGCGACCACGGAGCGGCCGTCGCTGCGGAGGTGGCCCGCCGCAACGTCGTACCCCCGCACCGCGAGGGCGGCCAGGCCCAGTACATCCGCCGCCCGCTGGCGGAGCCGCGGCTGACCTCGACGGGCCGGGCCAGACAGTGGGCGCAGGAGCGGCTCGCGGAGCCCCTGACGCTGGCCGAACTCGCCGGGCAGGAGTCCATGAGCATCCGCACCTTCAGCCGCCGCTTCCGCGAGGAGACGGGCCTGACGCCGATGCAGTGGCTGACCCAGCGCCGCGTGGACCGGGCCCGCGAACTCCTGGAGGAGACGGACCGCACGGTCGACCGCATCGCCGCGGAGGCGGGCTTCGGCACGGGCGCGTCGCTGAGGCAGCACTTCCAGGCGGGGCTCGGGGTGTCGCCGGGGGCGTACCGGATGACGTTCCGGGGGACGAGGGGTGCGGGCTGAGGGCAGCCGGGGTGCAGGGTGTTGCGCGGCGTCGCGCGGCGTCGCGCGGCGTCGCGCGGGGTCGGGCCGCGTTGCACGGCGTTGCGCGGGAGCCGATCCGAGTATCCGACTATCTGAGTACGCGTACTCTGTCGCGCCGTCCGGCCGGGTCGGCAGGCTCTGTACGCATGACGGCAAAGTCGATGAACATGAGCGAGCGCGTGAGCCCGCGGGCCATAGGCCTGCGCATGAGCCCGCGCCACGAACTGAGCCCCATAAACCCGCGGAACCTGCTGACGTCCCTGCCCGCCAGCCCGCCCCTGCGGCGCTGGGTGACGCGCGCCCTGGGAGCGGGCCTAGCGGCAGCGGCGTACCTCCTCTGCCTCCCCTGGGACCTGCGCAACCGCCCCGAGACGCCGGGCGCGCTCGACGAGACGTCACCGGTGACGGCGCTGGGCATCACCGGCCTCGCGGTCACGATGCTGGTCCTGGCGGCCTACTTCGGCTTCCGCGACCGCCTCGTACTGGCGCTGCTGCTGGTGGCGGGCCCGCCGGCGACGCTGCTGTACCTCTCCGTCGACAGCCACCCCGAGCCGGACGCGGCGATCCTGCCGCTGCCGCTGGTGTGGGGGCTCTGCGCGCTGGTGATGGGGGCGGGGGTGCTGGCCGTCGCGGGGTTCGCACGGTTGTTCAGGGACAGTGAGGTCTGAACGGTCCGTGCCGTGGGGCCTGAACGGTCCGTGCCGTGGGGCCTGAACGGTCCGGGGGGCAGCGGTGAGGGTTAGACCGAGGCCGTCCGACGGCGATCGGCGAAGGCCCAAGAGGCGAGCCCCACGCCGCCCGCGACCCCGAAGACCGCGGGCCAGGCCCCGACCTTCTTGGCGAGCGGATGCGACCCGGCGAACGCGGCGACGTACGCGGTGCTGAGCGCGGCAGCCGTCCTCGGCCCCGCCTTCTCCCGCCACTGCTGGGCCGCCGCGGCTCCCGCGGCGGCGAGTACGACGCCGCCCAGCGGCCGCTTCTTGGTCCACCGGGCGACGGCGAACCCTCCGACGAGCCCACTGGCGGCCACTGCTGCTGCCGGTACCTTCGCCACGCCTGCCTCGCTTCCACGGCTCCGCCGCCGGCTATCGCCACGGCTTCCACCGATACGCCCTCATGCGCCCTCAATGCGCCTTCGGCCCGAGGCTAACGCGCCAGGAAAGCCTTGCGGCGAGGGGGTCTGCGCCACGTAGGTTGGTGAGGGTGTGCGCTGCGTCCGCGCGGCGCGTGCGACAGCGCCGCCGACGAGAGACCGATAGTAGAGATGACCGCGCGAACCACTGCCCGTACCCGAACAGCCCTGGTCATCGGGGGTGGAATCGCCGGCCCGGTGGCGGCGATGGCCCTGCACAAGGCGGGCATAGAGGCAACGGTCTACGAGGCGTACGGCGCGACGGGCAACCCGGCGGGCACCTCGACCGGCACGTCGGGCACGTCGGGCACGTCGGGCACGTCGGGAAAGTCGGCCCCGGGCGGCGGTATGACGATCGCCCCGAACGGCCAGCAGGCGCTGGAGACGATCGACGCGGCGGAGGTGGTGCGGGCCATCGGCACCCCGGTGACCGCCCTTGGCCTGCGCAGCTGGACGGGCAGGCACCTGGCCCAACTCGCCCCGCCGGAGCACCTCCCCACCACGCGCTTCGTCTGGCGCACGGAGTTGCACGAGGCGCTGGCGGCGGAGGCGACGAGCCGCGGAATCCCTTTTCAGCGGGGCAAGCGCCTCCTTGACGCGACGGACACGGGCGCGGGAGTGACGGCCCGCTTCTCGGACGGTTCACTCGCGAAGGCGGACGTGCTGATCGGCGCGGACGGCTTGCGCTCGACGGTGCGAACCCTGATCGACCCTTCCACCCCGAAGCCGCACTACGCGGGAATGCTCACGTTCACGGCACGCGTACAGAAGACGGAAATCCCTTCAACGGAGGGGGTGTTGTACATGTGCTACGGAAAGAGGGCGTACTTCTCCTACCAGATCATGGAGGACGCGTCGGCGGTCTGGTCGGTGAACCTGCCGCACCGGGAGCCGATGACGTCGACGGAGGCGCACGCGGTGGGCGCGGGGGAGTGGCTGAAGCGCCTGAGGGAGGCGTTCACGGACGACCGCACCGCGGCACCGGACCTCGTGGCGGCCACGGCCCCGGAGGATCTGCTGATCACGGGCCCCACAGAAACGATGCTTCCCCTCACCACCTGGAGCCGGGGCAGGATGGCCCTGATCGGAGACGCGGCACACGCCACGCCCCCCACATCGGGCCAGGGCGCGTCCCTGGCCGCCGAGAGCGCGGTACAACTGGCCCGCTGCCTACGCGACTTGCCCCCTTCCAGGGCCTTCAAGGCGTACGAGTCCCTGCGCCGCCCCCGCGTGGACCGCATCCTGAAACTAACGACAGCCACCCCCACGGCCACCTCCGCAGCCGCCAGAACGGCCACCCCCAAGCCGGCGGGCCCCCTCAGCCGCGTACTGAGGGACGCCCTGCTGCCGGTGGCGACGAAGGTGGGCGGGGCCGGGGGAGCGGTATGGGGGGCATGGCAGTTCGACCACCGGATCGACTGGGACGAGCGGGTGGAGTAAGGGGAGACGGAATGCAGAAAAATCCCACGTGCCCCCCTGTCGAACCGGCCTGTCGTGGGACTTAATTGCAACCGCGCGGCGGTGGGGCATCGGTCGGGTCGGGTCAGGGGCGAGGCATATCCCGTACGGATGCGAGGAACCCGACCCAGGCCCGCGCCTCAACCCCGAAGCGCTTGCCGGCGGGCAGCTTCGAGTCACGCACGAACACCTGATCGCTCACGATGGCGACTTCCACGCATTCGGTCTCGTTGCCCCCGCTGTAGGAGGACTTGAACCACACCAACTCATCGGTGCTGATACTGCTACTGGTCATTGAATCTCGCTCTTGCTCCCCGTTCCCTTCCCGGTGGCGGGGCGCGGGTTGAGTCAGGGGCGCGGTATGTCCCCTATGGACGCGACGAACCCGGACCAGGTGCGTGGCGCGACGGCCAGCTGATCGCGGGCGGAGCCTTTGGAGTCGCGGACAAGAACCTTGTGCTCGGTCACCGCCACCTCGACGCATTCGGTACCGGATCCCCCGCTGTACGAGGACTTGAACCAGCGTGGAGGGCGTCGGGCGTCCATCACAACTCCGTGAGGGTTCGGCGGATGCTTTCGCTGGATGATGGCAGATCGAGGGCCTGCGCACGAAGGTAATCGAACGCCAACTTGTAGCGTTCCAGCTCCTTCGGCTTCTCCATGAAGAGTCCACCGCCGAGAAGATCGACGTAGACGACGTCCAGGTCCGGGCTCTGGCCGCGCAGGAGAGCGAAGCTTCCCACCGCTGCGGCGTGGGCCCCGGTCGAGAACGGCAGTATCTGCACCGTCACGTGCGGAGACTCGGCCAGCTCCAAGAGGTGTTCGATCTGCTCACGCATGACGCTGGGCCCGCCGACGACGCGGTGGATGGCGGCTTCGTCGATGATGGCCCAGATGTGCGGGGGCTCGGAGCGCTGGAGGAGCTCCTGCCGCTTCATGCGAATGTCGACCATGTGCTGCACCTCGCGTTCCGAGCAGCCCATCTCCGACGCCCGGTGCACGGCTTCGGCATACGCCCTGGTCTGGAAGAGGCCGGGGATGTACATGCACGCGTAGTGGTCCTCCCTCACCACCTCGTCCTCAAGGGTCAGCATGAGGTTCATGGACTCGGGCACGGGGTCTGCCAGGGACCGCCACCACCCTTGGATCCGCGCACCCTTGGCGAGTTCGACCAGGGCTGTACGTACGTCCTCGTCGGCGTCGTACTCCCGGCAAAGGGCGTCCACGGTCGGCCACTTGACCGTGCCCTCCTTGGTCTCGTAGCGGCTGAGGGTGGCCTTGGAGATACCCACGCGAGCGCCGGCGTCCTCCAGCGTGAGCCCCTTGCGTTCGCGCAGACGGCGAAGGTCGGCGCCGAGCTGGCGACGACGGGTGGTCGGCCCAACTGCCATGTTTCCGGCCTCTCTTGTTGATCGCTCCGAGAGTGCCCCGGCTTCGGTGACGGAGCAAGGGCGCACGACCAGGGGCGCGCGAGGAAGCTCCGTGCTCCCGGAACTCTGTTGTGAGAGTTCCATTTTGAGAGTTCCACTGCAACTCTGGGTGCACAGACAGGCACAGTAAGCGATGCCTGTGCGGCATGGAGAGGCTGGTCGACATGTCTGACTGTCGGTGCGGAGTACTGAGGAAGGCATGGGAGCTGCCCTTCCTGGCCGAGCCGGAGGAGGTGGCAGCCCTGCGGCGTATGGTGCGGCTACACCTGACCCAGTGGGGTCTGCCCGAAGTCGTCGAAGCGGCGCAACTGTGCGTGAGCGAGCTCGTCACTAATGTCATCGACCACGTGGGTGTCGGTACACCGACGGTTCTTGGCTTCTCGATGCGTGGGTCGTATGTACGCATTGAGGTCCGGGACCCGGATGCGCGGGCACTGCCGACTCTTCTCGTGGTGGAGCGCGATTCGGAAGTCGGGCGCGGGGTGGCCCTTGTGAACGAGGTGGCTGAGCGGTGGGGGGTCGTCTTGGCGGCGGACTCGAAGGTCACGTGGTGTGAACTGTCCACCGGGATTCGTGGTCTGCCAGGTTGCATGACCACTCCCCATGTCGGCAGGGCCGAGGAAGTGATCAAGGGATATGGAGGCCCGGCGGGCTCACGGCTCGGAGTGCGCTCAAGGCTGAGTGCCGCGGTTGCGGAAGAGGCTGCGATCGATGTGATCGCAGACCTCCTCCACTGGCTTCGAGCCCACGGCTGCGACCCGGAGGATGCCCTCGGCCAAGCTCAGGACCACTTCGAGGCCGAGGTTGAAGAGGCAAGATGCGCCATCGGTCAGTGATCCGCGCCCTGGAAAAACCCTATGGAGGGATCCTCGGGAGTTCCCACGAGCAGGGCCCGATCAAGCAAGCCGTTGTTCAGCTCACAGCTTGTCTCCGGCAGCAGGACACAGGCGTGGCAGGCGGCGAGATTCACACTGCCCGCCCCGCTCGCCTCCGACTCGATACAGAGAGGGTCGGCCGAGCACCACTCCGCCCGGTGGAGGGCGGACCGGAGGGCAACGGCCAGGCGATCGGGTTCCCCCTGCGCAACGACGCCGCCGAGGCTGCCCGCCGAGTCGCTGGTTGCTGTGTAGATGAGCAGGCCCGCCATGGTGCCGTCCGAGTAGAGACGCTCCCGGAGCGCCGCAGCCGGATATCCGCCATCCAGGCTCCATTCGTTGATCAGCGTGTGCGCCAGAGTGTGCAGCAGGACCATGCGGGGGGTCGCTGGGGATTCGGGCGCGGTCGCCGGGTCCGACGCCCGTTCGCGGAGCAGTCGCTGGTGGTTGTTCCGCATGCGTTCCACTCGCGCGGCGATGGCCGCGCTCCGGGCCCAGGAGTCGATTCTCTCCTCGTCGAGGTGGAGGAACACCCCCTCACCCTGGACCTCCATGGCAGGCAGCCAATCCAGTCGCTTGAGGGACAGCTGGGCCTCATGAATATCGGCATTGGCCTCCTGAGACTCCACACGGGAGAACGCCTTTAGGGCCCGGACTTCGCGCAACCGCTTGACTAGCATTGGCCGGGCCAGGCCGAGTCGAGTCAGGTCCTCCGAATCGGTCGCTGGGGGCTCGCAGACGAATTGCTCTTCCCGGTTTCCATCACGCTCGGCGTTTCCGCTTCGCAGGTGGATGTACTCCTGGTTGCGCAGAGCACGATAGGCACTGTCTCTGCCGGGTTCCTGGTCAACCCCTGAGTCCTCGTGCAACTCGGCGTCGAGGAGAGCGTGGACGGCCTCCGGGGAGATGTCGCCGCCCTCTCGCACAGTGAGGATCTTCAGAAACAGGGGGATCTCGGAACGTTCGAGGTTGCGTAGATCATCCCAGTGGGGCGCGAGACGGTCGGCCAGGCCGTCGCTCCATGGCGGAATGGAAAGCGCAGACTTGACGATCGGTTGCCATGCCGCAGACGAACCGCGCTGAAGCGTGCGGGGTGGCTCGGAGCAGGATTCCGCGGGAGCGTCCTTCAGCCACGGCCGCTTGCCTTCGCATCGCACTTTTAGTTTGGGCAGCGCACTGCGCCGGAACGCACCTTCCATCGACACTTCTGGAATTCCACAGGTGCACGAGACGAGGATGGAGCGCAGGGAGGCGGTCCGGCCGCTGGTCCGCAGACGCATCTCACCTCCGCAGTGTCCTGACGAGCCCTCCGCGCGATTGTCGCGATGCGCCCATTTCCAGTATGGGAAGTCGTCGATATGACCGTGGGTGCAGGCCACGACGAATCGAGAGGGGACCAAGGCCTCCTGGCAGTCACCGCACTCGTTCTTGCCAGGTGGTGAGTTGAATCCCCGCACGTGCTGAAGGGAGCTGCAGGTCGGGCAAGAATGCCAGAGCGGGAAGCGGCGTACTCGTACGCCATCCTTACTGGTGTCGGTCGAAGCGGGAGGCAGACGGAAGGACCGCACGCCGAGAATGCGCTGGAGCCGGTGCTCGTGGATCGTCGGAGCCTCGCCGATGTTCCAGGAGTCCGTGCCAGCCACTATGAACGACTCGTCCTCGACGGCGATCATCGACCCGACACCGTACGTCGTGATCATCTGTGCGCGGCGGACCGATCCGCGGCGGGGGTAGCTGCGTGCAGGGGCGCCTGTGCCCCTGCGGCGGGCGGGGGGCGGGGTCATCGAGATGCCTCCATGAACAGGGCGGTTTCCGCGTCCACGTCGCGCAGACTCCACAGGGTTGGCCAGGCTTTGTCGTTCAGCTCTTCGTCGAAACTGCGGAGCAGGGAGGGGGTCCTCTTGCCGCGCACAGGTTCGTAGTAAAGGCCGCCTTGAGCCTCTGCAGAATCTGCCCACCAGTCGACGAACTCGTCGAAGGCGTGGGCGGTCGCCTCGTACTCGTCCTTGTCGATGTCGCGTACGCGACCGAGCAGGATGGGCCTGATCACGTCCTGGAGTTCGTCGCGGAACTCGTCGATACGCCCGGCGCCGTCGTTGGGGCGGGCGGCAGGGATGAGGATGCGGGCGAGCGCGACAACCACGGCATGGAGGCCACGATCGCGGGAGCGGGCGGAGAAGGGGGTCACCGACGTCGATTCGACCTCGCGGTACAGCGCCGAATGGAAGTGGAGAAAGTTTTCGTAGTGCGAACGATCCCTGGAGCGAGCTGAGTTGAGCATGACGGTGACGAGGCCCGGATGACTTCGTCCGACCCGGCTGGTGGCCTGGATGTACTCGGCAGTTGTCTGCGGCTGCCCCATGACGGCCATCAGGCCGAGGCGGTCGATGTCGACCCCGACCGAGATCATGTTCGTGGCGAGCAACACGTCGACCGCCTCGTCGTCGGGGTACTGTCGCTCGATCTGCTTGAGCCGTGCGGGGATCTCGCTGGAGGTTGCACGGCTGGTCAGCTCGGTCATCTCCCTGATGGACCGTTTGTCGGTGCCATCGCGCTCGGCCAGATACTCCAGATAGGCCTCGACGTCGTCCCGAACCTGCAGGTCGGCGGCGGCCAGCAGCCGCAGGCTGTTGAAGTATCCGACCAGGGTCCAGTAGGCGTCACGCACCTCTTGAGAGATTTCGGTGCGATTCGCCTGATGCAGCAGTGTGGCGTAGGTGCGGATCAGCAGAGACGATTGGCTGGTGCTCGGGGTGAGCAGGCCCACGTACTGTCGACTGGCTTTATATTCGCGCGGCGTCTCGACGGCGAACCATGAATCCCTGGAGTCCAGTCCGGCCGGGGGGAACTGGGAGACCTCGCGGGCGAACAACGCCTTGCCCTGGTCGCCCGCTCGCCGAATGGTCGCGGTTGAGGCGATTACCTTCGGCTGGTCGGCGAGGACGTCTACCGCCGTTTCGTACAGACCGGTGAGGGTGCCGAGCGGCCCGGAGATGAGGTGGAGCTCATCCTGGACGATCAACTCCGGAGGGGGCGTGCCGTCCGCACGATCCCGATTGAAGAGTGCTGCTGTTTTCTCGCGCCACGGCATGGAGGCGAACTTGTCCACCGTGGCAATGACCAGGGTGGGGCGGGCGTCGTAGACAGCCTCGTCGACGAGGTGGACGGGTAGCCCCTCACGGAAGTCGCAGGAAGGATCGGGGCAGCGTACGTGCATGCGCACCGCGTCCTCGTCCACCTCGTACTGATGGGCGTCGATGCGGGTGCCGCACCAGGGGCAGGCGTGGAGCTGGACCGGGTTCTTCTCCTGAAGGGACCTACCTTTGCGGAGCTCTACCAGGCTGTCCGCGGCAATGTCCAGCTTGTTCGGTGTGGCGGACTGGCCCACCCACATTCCGATGGAGATCGGCACGTCGCCGAGCAGGTCCTCGTCGGCCAGCCGCATCTGCTCCATCGCGCAGATGAGAATGGTGGCCCTCTCGAACTGCTGCAGGGTTAGCAGCCGCAGCGTGTAACGCATCAGCACGGTCACTCCGGCGCCACGCTCCTTCAGGCGCATGCGACGCAGGAAGGTAGTGAAGGCGATCAGACCCAGGTACGCCTCGGTCTTGCCGCCGCCGGTCGGGAACCAGAGCAGATCAGCGACCTTCCGATCGTCGTGGGTGGAGTCGACGATTCCTTCGAGACAGAGCAGTACGAAGGAGATCTGGAATGGGCGCCAGCGTCCCGATGTCGTGTCGAGTGGGCCTGTGCGACCGTTTTTTACCCAGGAACTCCGGGCCCTCTGCTGCGCCATGGCCTCGTTGGCGAGTTTGAAAGCCTGCATGACCTCCGGCCGATCCCGGTCCGCGAGCAGGCGAATCCCCCGCCGCATCCGGTCGAGCGCCACGCGACACGATTCGATCTGCTCCAGTGCGGCTGTGCTGTACGGCGTGCCTGCCAAGGCGCTTGCCTCGGACTGTTTGCGGCCGATCCACTCCTCATATCCGGCCAGCAGCCCCTCGAGTGCTGACAGGACTTCCGAATCCGATCGAGTCGCGAACCCGTGCATGGTGAGGGCAGAGGCGTCGATCTCAGGATTGGAGTCGGTCAGCAGGACTTCATGAGTGGGCACGAACTCGGTCCGGATCTCGGAGATCGCGGCACGTTTGAGGAGCGGGGTATCGATGGGTGGAGGCGTCCAATCCCAATCGGCCGCGCACCCATGACCCATTGCGAAGGTCGGCGCGTGTCGATGTAGGAGCCTGCTGGTGGCCTGCTCCATATCAGCAGCTCCTGACGGGGGCTGCCTGTCCACGAAAGCGCACTCCCCAGCGGGGGTTCTGACCGTGAGACGGGGCTGGAACAGGCTGAAGGCGTCTTGCAGTTCGTGTTCGCCGATTCGCTTCTCGTTGATCAAGGAGACAGTGACGGTGACCGTCCCGTCGGGTGATGCCTTCCGTACGAGGGCACGGATGCTCACCTCGTCGGACAAGGGCTCTCCGGGCTGCACACCGGGCTTGGTGACATCCACAGTGACGGGTGGAAAGCTCAGCGGTCTACGACGCCAATGCTCGTTCCGCTCGGACGTGCTGCGAGCCTCCGAGCGCTTTGCTGTGATCGGCCGCCCTGCCGCGTCGACCGGGTCGTAGGCAGCTGCTTCCGTCGCGATGATGACCGTACGAGCCATGTCGGGATCGACTGCGAAGGTGAGCCCCATGGAGGACGGCCTACGGTCGTTGGCTAGCGCTATACCGACGTCCGGGGTGGGCTCATCGATGTCCCTCCGCCTCAGCATGGGGGTCTCGTCCAGGCCCGCGTTCTCGGCGATGTCGGCGGCGAGCTCCTGCTCGGCAGGGCTATCTGCCGCACGTGGGAACAGCACGCCGATTGGATAGGCAGTGATCGGTGGGTCCTGGGACAGGACCTCGTCGTCGGACCCCGGGCCGAGCAGGTCTCGGCGCAGCTGGGCGACCAAACCGTCGCGGACTGTGTAGTGGGCCGCGTGGTCGCTCAAATCGTTCATCATCGGGTATCGCCGCCTTCCTGGGCGTCCTTGCCCCACTTGTAGCGCCCCAGCCCAGACATGCGCGGCACCAGCCAGACCCCGTGCTCGCCGAGCCCGGCGCGCGCGCCGGAGGCCGTGCTGCCGGCCACGGACTCGATGGCGTCCACCCGGAATCCGAAGACCTCCGCGGGCCAGTTGACTTTCCAGGTACGGCTGACTTTCAAGGACGAGTACAGATCCTGTCGGAACTTCTTGGAGACCAGGCCGACCGGGATTCCACCGTGGTAGACAACGTAGGGGGGACTCTGGTCGGCGTCCGATTGCAGCTCGTGGAGGCGACGCAGGACGAGCGGGTCACCGGCGTGTGTCGAGTGGGCGAGGTGCTCCTGCACCGCCACCGGGTCGAAGTCGAAGCCGTCCGTCCCTGGTGGGTGTTCACGGCAGACGTCGTGCCCAGCGGCCTCGATGCCGTAACGCGCGTAGGACTTCCAGCCGGCCACGTACCACCGGTTGATGACGCGATCGCGGCGGACCAACGCGGTGCGCGGTGCGGCAAACCGGTAGAGATCCTCTCGCGGTCGCGTCATGGCAACGAACAAGGCCCGTGCTTCGGCTGCTGGATCGGTGTGGGTGTGCTGCTTGCTCAACTCGGTCATGGTGGCCGGCTCGATGAGGATCACTCGGTCGAACTCCAGTCCCTTGGCGCGGTGGACCGTGGAGACCACGAGACGGGCGGGTTCTGCTGCGGTCAGGTCGTCGGGGAAGCGCCCTTCGGCGATGAGCCTGCGCACCTCGGCGACGTCGAGCAGACCGCGGGAGGCTCGGGCAGCCCCGCGAAGGGATCGCCACAGAGGAGCAAGATCGACGTCACGCAACATGCCCACTTCGGCGAGGATCTGCCGAAAGCGCTCCTCGCCGAGCGTTGCAGAGCCGGTACTGCTCACTAGTGCGGCAACCCATGCCGGGACTGGGCGGTCCTGGAGTGAGCGCTGGAGCTGATGAGGTACACCGTGCCCGAACAGGGTCTCGGATAGGACGAGCGCCTGCCTGTTGTCCCGGCACAGCATCGCGCACGTACCCGGGTAGTCGCGGAGCGAGCCGACGACGAAGGAACTGGAGAGCTCGCCGAAGTGAGGACGGGCAAGAACACGCCCCCGAAGTTCCCGGTACGCGGATTCGCCGGCAGCTGCGGCTTCGGCGGTGTCGGAGGGCAGCTGCTGAAGAGTCGGCCCCATGGCCAGAGCTGCGCGTGCTTCCTCGGTGTGGGCGCGAAAGTTGGCCGACAGATGCAGCTCGACCAAGTCGTCGGCAAACGAGGCTCGTAGCCAGTCGAAGAAGTAGTTGGTTTCGGCGGCACGGGCATCCGGGTCGGACACCTGGAATCCGTACACAGCCTGTGCGCTGTCACCCACCACGGTGAAGCCGCAACTGTTTTGGAACCAGTCCAGCAGCGTCTCCACCATGTTTCGACGGTCGCCGACCAGGTCCTGGACCTCATCGATGATCACATGAGCCGGTGCGCCGGACTCCCCGGCCTCCACCGCCCCCTTGGCAATCGCCTTCTCAGCCTCGCGAATGCGCTCATCGAAGGTGTACCGACTCCACTCATGATCCGGATACGCGCTGGTCAACAAGGCATACGCCCAGGAGTCGAAGGTCTGGGCGCGGACTCGCCGGGCTTGCTGGCCGTGGGCGGAGATCCGCTCACGCAATTCGCGAACCGCAGCACGCGAGAAGGTGAGTACTAGGATCTCGCCAGCTTCCAATGCCTCCTCCTCGTGGCTCACCAGGGCGTCGAGTCGACGCACAAGGGTGTGGGTCTTGCCCGCGCCCGGCCCAGCAGTCACCAGGACCCTTGCGTCCCAGGGCTGGTCGACGACTGCCTGTTGCTCTGCCGTGAGAGTGGGACTGTCCGCGTACATGCTGGTCACTTGGCACCCCACAGATGCTCGAACCGGGTGAAGGCCAGGGCCTTGTCATAATTCTTGATGTTGTCGCGGACGTTGAGGATCAGGCAGGTGTCCTCGCCGCCGTTACGCGGTCCGCGGAGGCCGCGGCCGATCATCTGCTGGTACATGTTCGGGCTGTACGTGGGGCGTGCCACGACGACGGCGCGGGTGGCGGGGGCGTCGAATCCCTGTGTGAGAACTCCGTAGTTGGTGAGAACGCGGGTCTGTCGTCGTCGGAACGAGTCGATGCGTCGCCGGCGCTCGGTGGGAGAGGTCGTGGCGTCGACGGCTGCGGCGGTGATGGCTTTGTCATTGAGTTTTGCCGCGAGGAACTTGGCGTGGCCGACGGATGTGGCGAAGACTAGGACCGGCCAGTCCTCGGGCATGGCGAGGATTTCGTCGATGATGCGCCGGTTGCGATCGTTGTCGTCGGCCAGACGTTGTTCCGCGGCCTTGGAGAGCACGCTCAGTTGCGTAGCGCGTTCTTGTTCGTCCCAGGTCAACTCAATGGAACCACCGGCAAGTTCCCTGTGGGCCACCCTAGCTAGCATGCCTAGTTCCTGCAGTTCGGCATAAGGATCGCCCGAGATAAAGATGCCGTCGTCCAACCGACGGCCACCGAAGCGCTGGATCAGTCGCTGCGTCTCTTCGACATTGGTATTACGGAAGGGGGTCGCGGTCAGACCCAGCAGGTGGCGATCGGTGCGGGAATGAGTCAGACCGAGCAGGGCGAGGATTTCCGTGTACTGCGGGGCGATGGCCATGTGGGCCTCGTCCACGATGACCAGGGACGCCTTGCGGAGCCACGCGTACGCACGAGTGTCGAGGGACACGCGCAACTTGGCGTCCGTCGCCACGACGAGGTGCGGGCGATCGGCGACGGGCCCCGCCTCGTTCGACGACCAGAGCCTGCTGATGGCCAAAGGGCTCTCGGCACCCACCTTTGACCACACGAACTGCCAGCTCTGCACCGCCTGTTCACACAACTCTTCGGTCTGGGCGATCCACAGGATCGGACCGCCGAGCTGCCCCTCCTGCTTGATCCAGCGGATGACCGCTTCGGAGGCCACTCGCGTCTTGCCCGCGCCGGTGGGCAAGGACAGCATGCCTCGCTGAGGGGAGAGCCGATCCAACATGGTGAAGACGTTGGTTGCCAGGCGCTCCTGGTAGTCGTGGAGGCGGGGGAACTCCGTGGGGCCGTCGACATCGAGCCGGGGGGCCAGCGGAGGAGTGCGAACGCCGGCGAAGGAGTCGGGGAAGCCGAGATCGGAGACGAACTTCACCGCAGGGGTCGCGCCGGTGAACGAAGAGGGGGCGTGGCTGGGGTATGCGGCTGCTAGGTCCTTCACATGTACTTGGAGCACCCCGTCGCCGTGCGCGTTGTACGCCATCTGTGCGACTCGATGCGCGGTCGGCTCCGCGCCACCCAGGTCAGCCTGCTCGCTGGCGAGCAGGCCGGCGGGGAGGCCTCCCTGCAAAGAGTCGGCACCGATCAGCAACTCCAGCTTCTCCACCACGGATGCTGCCTCGCGTACGGCACGAAGCGATTCCTGGAGCTGTTGGTCCTGCTCCTGTCGTTGCTGTGCTTCGAGCAACTCACGGCACCCGGAATCCCCCAAGCCCCAGCGGAGCTCCCGATCGGCCGCCTTGAGAGTGGTGATCCGGTCTGCGGACGCGAGGACGAGCACAGTGGTGCCCTGCAGCGCACTCTTGAGGGGGGTGGCCCGTATTCCGTTTGGAGTACGCACGACCTCTTCCAACTCCGAACAGTGCTGCAGGTCGTAGTTGTTGACTGAATTCCCCAGCCTCTGCCGAAGAGTGGGAAATGCGTCCCGCAAGGGAATGGGTTCTCCGGAAGCCGCGTGTTGTGTTTCCTTGCTGATGACGTCGGAGTAGCGCAACATGCCCCACTGGCCGATCATCAGCTCGGCATCTTCCGGCGTGCCGGCGAGGAGGGCCGGGAGCTGCTCGGCCCGAAGGGCCTTGTACTCCTCGGCCGTGGCGGCCACCGCGATCTCGCCGTCCTCACGGGTGCTCCACTCTGCACCGATGCGACACCGGGTCAGAGAGTCCTCGGGGAAGGCGACCTGGAGACGGGTCAGCATCACGTAGGTGTGGCCGACGAACGCGTCGTCCTCGCTTTGGAGGAGATCCTCCATCAGTGCTTCCCACTGAGTTTCCGGTACCTCGTCCACCACCACAGGAAGGTGTAGCTTGCGTGCCTTCTCCGGGCTGATATCGGCGACTGCCAACACGTCGCTGTACGCCCTGAGCTGGGGGCCCACCGCGCCATCGAGGCTCACGATGCCCTTCGACGTCGCGACAAGGCCATGACGGCGCACCATCCAGCGCAAGGGGGAGGTGACGGCCTTGCGGGTGGCGGCCTGCGCACCCAACTGCCTGGTCCAGACATCAATGACGGATTCATCTGGGAGAGCCTTGACGAAGGCAGCCTTCCCCTCGTTCGAGAGCATTGGCAGCAAGTGCAATGGACCACCGACAGCGGCGCCTTCGAGCTTGAGGCGAGCGATCGTTGGTCGACTCGCTCTACTGTCGAGAGTTCGGCAATAACTGTCGAATACCGCCGTGCGGTAGTCGTCGAACCAGGGCTCGTCCTCCGGTCGGCACCCGGCGGTTGGGCGGTCCCGTAGTCCGAATTCGCGGAAGACCGCCATGTCGTCGGAGTGGAAACTCATGTCCACTGCCACCGAGGCGTCTCGCGAGCCGTCGGCCGGTACCACCGGGCCGGGGATCATGCAGTCCCGCATCGGGCGGTAGTGGCCGTCCTTGGTACGGACGAACAAGGTCGCCAGCGGAACCGGTACCCGAGTCCGTACCTCGGCGGTTACGTGGCTGCCGCCCGCGCTGTGGAAGAGCTCCCAGAACCGGGTCCAATCCCGGGCTGAGTAGTGATCGAATCCTTGGTCGAGTACGCCGACAAACCGCCCGCGGGCATCCGCCTCACGGATGCCGATCAGATTGAGGGCCGAGTAGAGGGACATGTCCTCTGACAGCTTCGGATCGACGTAGACGAGGTCGTCCTTCAGCCCGTCCTGGACAGTTCGACGGAAGACCTTGCCCGCGACTGGAGGCACCATGCCGTGCTCCTCGGTCAGCACGATGCGCGCTGTTCGAGCCTCGTCGGCGAAGGGGGAGGAGTCTTTGATCATCTCCGAGAGGATTCGTATCGCCACGGCCGAAGCATCGGCCGAACCATCGGCCACAAGTGCCTCAAGCCACTCGCGGACCGTGGCGCGTTCCCGCTTGGCCGCCGAGATGATGTGCTCAACCTTGCCCGATCGGATCTCCGCAGCCTCCACGGAGGGATGGATCCAGTCCGAGGGGCGCCCTGGGTAGGCGTTCCACATTTCCAACCAATGCAGTTGAAGCTTCCCGCGCTTTCCCATGTCCGGATGGAGATGGAGCTCCCGTGGGATGCGCAGGGTCCCGTCCTGGTCAGGGAGGGAGGGGCGCTGTGCCGCCATCTCCCAGATCTTCTCCGTCAGTTGCTGGTCGGCCCAGTTGAGGGTCTCGGACTCTTTGGTTCGACCAGGGAGCAGCGGTAGGTAGGCACCCGGGTCCTGTGCAGGTGCCAGGTGGGGCAGTGAGTCCACGACCAGGCGGGACGCGACCTGAATGATCTCTTCGTTGAAAGGACTGGCATCCAGAAGGTTCTGCCTGTCCTCATTCGTCTTCCAGGCGCCGTTGAGCGCGCCGCTCAGCGTCATGGGGTATTTGGTCGGGAAGAACGACCAGAACTCGCCCCGCCCGCGCGGGGCGGTCAGCAACTTGTCGCCTGTGTACTCTGGCACGGCCCAGGCGATATCGATGGTCCCCCGGTCATGCATCTCGCCGGCACTGCGGCGGGCGGCCTCGGTGGGACGATGTGCGTGGGTAAACACCTTCCAGTCGGTACGTGACGCCTGCTGACCAGTGCGCTGTTCGTGGATCGTGTGCCGGAACCCCTCATGTCCGACCTTGATGGTGCGCCGGACGGCAGGCATCGCACGGCGGTCTTCGAGGACCACGGTTCCGACGTGGTGGGAGAAGAGTTGGAACCGGGCCGGGAATTCCTTCTGAGTGTCTTCCTTGCGAACCTGATGCATGTCACCGGCAAGCCGTCCGGCGGCTCCGCTGAGCAGGGGGAGGCGCACCACCGTAGTGGCCCAGCTCAAGAGTTCGTCGAGTACGGGGTCGTTTCTTCGCTCTGTGGCCACATCGAGAGGGCGGGCCATACGGAGAACCGGAGCTTCGAATTCCTCGCCGGTCGTATCTCCACATACCCCACTGATCTGTGAGAAGGCCCAGTCGCGATCGAACCCGAATCCGAACTCGCAGCTCCTTGACTTGCTGAAGAACTGAGGCGTGTCAGTGATCGCGAGAACAGATTTAACCCCCACACCGAATCGTCCGATCTGGCCACCACGCTTTTTCGAGACGCTCATTCGAAGGATGGTCTCAGCGCCCTCTGGAGTGACCGGCGTCCCTTCGTTCGCGCAGTAGAGGTGAGTTCCAGTGAGAACGGAATGAACGGTACCGCCGGGTTCGTTCGCGATTTCATCCGCTGCGTTCTGAATCAGCTCGAATAGCTGCCGATCCCCGTATCCGCCTTGAGTGATCCGTCGTTCGCCGTTCGCGTGTTCCTGAATCAGCCCCGGGTCGACCCGGTACGTTTCCAGCACGCGCTCGGATTGCTCGATGACCTTCCTGATCACGGGTGAGGACTCCGCAGTGTCCGCCGAGTTGAGGTGGCTCACGGTATTTCCGTTTCTGTGACTGAGGGCGGAACGAGGAGGTGCGGGAAGCCGGCCGCGCCGCAAGACGACGCGACCGGCACTCTCGATGACGATAGACCCAGGGGCCGACAACTCGTTGCGGATTACGGCAGATCGAAGTCAATGATGATGACGGTGACGCGGGTGTGGGCGCGACGGTTCCCGGAGGAGCGGCTAGTGGCGCCAGGATGCCCAGGAGGGCCGGTGCGAATGCGCCGGTCGCGGCTACGGGAGCGGCGGTGGCGGCGGCTCCCGAAACCGGTCGGAGGGGAAACCTTCCTGCTGTCGATGATTTCGAGCAGTCTGCGATATGCCCGAACGATTCCGGGCGTGATGCGGCACTCGGCCAGGAATTCAGCCTGGCTGTCCGTACCCTCGCAGGCGTCATACTCGGCGACAATCCGACGCATGAGCTTCAGGGAGGGCTCGGTCTCGAAACTTTCGGGCACGGGAATCCTCGATCCGTTGAAACGTGTTGGCGGGCAGTTGAGGTGGCGCGCAGTTCAGAGTTCCAACGGGGAAGGGCATGGGAAATAAGCCCCCTCGACAGGCGATTCCCGTAAGGCGGTTAATTTGAAACGGACTCTAGGGTGAACTTGCCTTATTTTCAAGGCTGTTGAGGTTGTGTGAAGCGGAACGGGTGAGGCCGGTTATTACTCCGACGCCCCTGGAGGAATGCGGCAGAGGCGCCCAGTCGAAGCATTCGGACATCTGGGATTTGTCGCTCGAAGCTCACATTGAAGCTGTGGCAACACCTTCAGTCTTCGCTCGCAACCTGTCAACTAGTGTTGTACAAAAGCTCGCCATGTCAAATGTTGCTGGTAGGGTGGGCTCCGTAACACTGGCAGCAGCTGAGGAGTGGTGGCCGTGGACGGTGGAGAAGACTTCGGGCCATGGCTGTCCCGACAGTTGAAGAGGGCCAGGAAGACACAGACGGAGCTGGCGGAGTCGGTGGGGGTGACTCGTGCTGCTGTCTCGGCCTGGATCACCGGGCGCGCTACGCCTCGCGACGAGACCATCCGGAAGATCGCGGATGCTCTCGGTACGGATCTGGGGACGATTCACAGCCGCACCACGGACACTCTGGTAGGTCGACCCGTCACTTGGTGTCACCGTCCGGCCTATGCTGATGGCGGCCGCGACTTCGGCAACGCTGCGGCCTTTGCCTTCGAGGCTGACGTCGGAGTTCTTGCTCGCGAAGCGACCCAGAACAGCCTCGACGAGCGCCTCACGGAGAACGGCCAACCGGTCCGTGTCCGATACACGCTGGAGGAACTGACCGGCGAGAACCTCGCTCGATTCCGCGAGGCGATTCAATGGGACGAGCTCTTCCCACACTACGAGGCGGCGGCGGCCCAGGACCAAAAGGTGGGGAGGGTCATTGCTGCTGGCCTGCACGAGATGTACACGCGGGACAGGCTGGTGCTGCTGCGGGTCGATGACTACAACGCGTCCGGTCTGACCGGGGACGACTATGACACGGGTCGGTTCGCCGCTGTCGTTCGGCGGCAACTCGACAGCCATAAGTCTGCCAGTAGCGCTGGCGGTTCGTACGGCCTTGGCAAGGCGACACTCTGGGCGACCAGCCGACTCGGCCTGGTGATCATCAACTCCACCTTGTCCGAACCGCACGAGGGTCGAACCGAGCGACGACTCATCGGGCGGCTCGATCTGCCATGGCGCAAGGTTGATGGAAAGCCCTGGGCCGGGCCCGCCTGGTTCGGTCAGCCGGACCCTGATGTGGGCGATGAGGATGTCGCCCGCTCTTGGTGGGCCGGCGAGGAGACTGTCGAGCGCCTGCACCTCACACGGGAGAGCAACGAACCCGGCACCTCCTTTCTGATCGTGGGCGCTCATGACGTGGCGAGCCTCGCCGATCCCGCCTCGGCTGAGGGAGACGGGAGTGAGGACGACGACAGCGTGCATCGCATGCACAAGCGTCTCGTTCAGGCCCTTGAGCGAAATTTCTGGGCTGCCATGACTACGGGTGGGAACCGTCAGCCGCTTCTCGAGGCCTCGGTTCGGACGCTGCGCAATGGCATGGAGATCGTTGAGGAAGAGCGGGTCGATCCCCGTGCCACCCAGCCTTCGCGTACCCGCGCGCTTCAAGCCTTCCTGGAAGGTGCGACGGTGGAGCGCCTGACCGAGTCGGGCCAGGTTGCCATGACGACGGTTCCGCTGAATGTACCCGGGCGAGAAGGCCGGAGGAGCGGCGGTGAGCATCGAGCGGTCCTCTTGGTGACCAAGGCCGACGATGAGGACGCCCTGCCCCACAACACCGTGGCCATGATGCGTGGCAACCGCATGACGGTCAGGGCGAAGTTGGTTCCGAACCTGGGGTTGGGCACTGACCCTTTCCAAGCGGTGCTTCTCGCCGGGCGTGCCGCGGGGGATGATGCCCCCTTCGCCGATGAGGCGGAGGCGTTTTTGCGGGCCTCCGAGCCCCCCGAGCATGACAAGTGGGGGCAGACGGAAGAGCTGCGAATGCAGTACTCGCCTTCCGCGTACCGACGGATCGGCCACCTGGCACGCGAAGCGAACAATGCTGTCCGTGAACTCGTGGCGGTGCCCAAAGAGAAGCAGCGCGGGGGCACGGAGCGACTGCGCAAGCGTCTAGCAGTGGGTGGAAATCGACCGGCTCGGCCCTCAGCCACTGCCGGTCTTCCCGTACTGGACGAACTGGATGCCCAAGTCGGAGCTGATGGTGCGTGGCGTGTCACGGCAGAGGTGAAGGTGCCGCGTGGGGGCGAGGCCTGGCATCTCGTGCCGGTCGCCAAGCTGGACGTGAGATCGGGCCCCCGCCCCGTGGTGGCTTGGTTGGAACTCGCAGCCATCCACAACTGTGAACTGGTCGATGGTGTACTGCACTTCACTCCCGGTGCAAGAACCGCAGTCTTCAGTGGCGTCACCGACGTATCCAGTCATCCAGTGAGAGCCGCGCTCACTGGTCTTGTCGTCGAACTCCGCACGAATAAAGGGGACAAGGCGTGAAGGCATACCCGTACAGGCGCCTCAGCGGTGCTGTGTCGTTGCGCGTGACAGCCGTGGAAGTGAAAGTCCCGGGTGCGAGCCGCGAGCCACTCGACACCAAGGCGTTCTCAGTCGTGGAGCAGGTAGTTGCGCTGGGCCGGGCAGAGAGAGACGACTGGGAGAGCGCTCGTCTGAAGCTGTCGGCCACCATCCCGGCCAGTGCCACCGAATCCAACGGGTACTGGGGCAGTGTGTCGGTCGTCGCGGTGCTGACTGAGAAAGCCACCAACGCTCGGACCACTGTGGCTCTGGAGTCCCGGACGGAGGGTGGAAGGGAATGGACAGGATCGTTGGACTTGTGGCGCTCCGACCATCTCGACCGCGCTGTCCTGGCCGTCCATGTGATTGCCACGGTTGATGGTGTGCTGGGACGTGTGATCGCTACATCGGAGAAGGAGTGGATCGTAGACCTCGCGTCCAAGGAGCCCACGAGGCAGCGTGAACTGGACGTTATCGAGGTCGGTTTCCGTGAAGGTCCGGAGTGGCTACGCCCCTTCAAGGAAGTGCCTTGGATTGTGGACACGTCCGGAGAGTTGCCCGCCGTGCACGTAAACACCGACTTCGAAGGAATCACGGAACTTGTAGGTGGTAGCGGATCTTCGCCGGAGGGCTTGGTCCGGGATTTGTTGCTCGCCCAGATGTGCACGGACGTGTGGACTGCTGTGTTCCACACGGCCATCGGGGACCTGGAAATGGAGGATGACGGTACGCCGCTTTTCCCGCACGATTGGCGGGGTGAAGTGCTCCGCGAGATGCTCCCGGACGTCGTTCCTAAACGACCTCTCGAAGAAGCGCTGAGTGAGGTCCATCGGCGGCGCACCGGTACATCGGGTTGGATCGATCTCCAGCCTCGTATCCACTTCGCAGCCACGCGCAGAGCCGATGTGCCCAAGGCCCTATCCACCACCATCCGTGGTCTGGACCGACTTCACCAGGGGAGCGATGCATGACTCACAAGCCGTCTCACCTGCCCGAGCGTCTGGCGCTGCTGTCCGACCTCAATGCTGCCCAGTACCTCACGGAGGGGCTACTCGCTGGCAAGGAGGATGTCCCTGCTATTGCGCTCAATAAGGTTGCCGAGCCATTGCGTGGGGAGGACACCCGGGCAGCTCTCCATCCATTGCGTGACCTTATTGATGACGCCCTGTACGAGTACCGCGAGGCCAAGGTGACCCAGGCCGACGCGTGGCTGGCTCCTCGGCTTCATGCTGCTCTGAGACTTACCCGTAGGGAGGCAGCGGACAGGAGGTTGTGGAACTACCTGGCGCTTGGTGTCGCTCCGGATTATGTCGTCTGGCGTCATATGCCGGAACCCAGGGAGGATATGACACAGAGAGTCGCGGCCACCCGCTTCCGTGGCGCTCACTACACCCAAGCCTTCGCTCGGCTGTGGTGGGCGGCCGAGTTGTTCAGGAACGGCTCCGACTACAGCCCTGTGGTGGCTGCCTGCGCCAATCAGGACATGCTCAACACAACGCTGCGCCTTGATGCCATCGACCACCGACCCACAGCCCAGGCGATGGTGCGTTTGATCGAGCGGGGCACTGTCAGTACAGGCCGTGATGTCAACGCACTGGCTCGCGCTGTCAACACGTCGGCGGCCACATTGATGTACGACGTCATTGCCCCGGATGTCGTGCGTGACGCGGGGCCGCTGCGAGAATGGATCGAGGCTGGCGAATCGGCGCTTGCGGTGCCCCGCAGAATGCTCCCAGAGGGGCCTGACGAGGAGCAGGCTCCAGAAGCGTCGGTGGAGGCATTGGCTGACTACTTTGCGGAACTCTTTGCCGAGGCACTCGTACGCGGGAAGAGCAGCACTGTCGAATAATCAGGCGCCTTCGGCCTCGTCATCGACGGTTGGGGGCCGCCACTCTTCGAGTTGCTTGAGGAGTTCTTCTGCTGGTGCCCCGTATCCGAGGGCGCAGCTCAGGATGTGCAAAGACAGGCGCGGCGGAATGGCGTTGCCGATCTGTTGGGCCACATCGGTGGAGCGCCACGGGTATGCCGCAGGGAACGATTGGAGAAGCCCCGCTTCTTTCGGGGTCAGCCGCTCTAGCTCCTCGCCGATCTCCTTCGTGCCCGACTTCGTCTCCTTCAGAAGGAAGACACGGTTGCGTCGGATTTTTCCGGTGACTGTCGCCGACGGTTCCTCGGAGGTACGGCGGCCACGCTTCTTGGGATCGCCGCCAGAGCCGTAGTTGGAGACCACCTCAAAATCCCGAGGTCGCTCGTGAAGCACGTCCTGCATCGCTGTCCACCGGACGATCGGCGTGGTGATATCCGGGTCGGCGAACAGTGTCTCCTGCTGCGGAAGCTCATCGATGTTCGCCTGCTCAGGAAGTCTTTCCACTCCAGGGCGGTATCGCTGATGGGTCGGTCGAGGAAAGTCGACGTGCATGTCTTCGTTCCCCGGAGCGTATTTAGCGATCAACACGGCACGTCGGCGGGTCTGAGGGACGCCATAAGCCTCGGCGTGCAGAACGTGGGCGGCTGCGGCGTAACCGATCGTGTTGAGAAGTTTGGCGTAGTGCTTCCACACCGGTAGGACGGTCGGCACCTGCTCGAGCACAACGACCTTGTAGGGGTCCTTGCGCTTGAGTTTGGCCTCCATGATCCAGCGCAGCGGTTGGAGTACGAGTCCGGTTCTGTTGTCCGACATGGCGTCGGTCTCGACCTTGACCTGCTTCCAAACGGATTCAAAGGTCACCAAGTCCGTGGGGCTGACCAAGCGCGTGGCCAGTCGTTGCACGTCCTTCAGTGCCTTATGCCCCTCGCGATTCCCCGCGACCGAGAATGTCTGGCAGGGCGGGCCCCCGGTGAGCACGTTGGCGTCCTTGACCTGGCTGTCGCAGGGGCCCAATGCTGCGACGTCCTTCTCGTCCGTCGTCAGCAGGCGTGCCGCTGTGCGTGTTGCGCGTGTGGCGTCGTCCCACTCGACCCCGACACTGTCCACTCCCATGATCACGGCTGCGATGTCGAGACCGCCAGGTCCCGCGAACAGATCCACAATGCGGAAATCTGCAGGCTGGTGTGGATTCGGATGTGCGGGGGTCATGGGATCGAAGTGTAGCCGGCGGCAGGTGATGCTCGTGCCTGTGTACCGAGTCGATCGAGACCTGCCGGTGGATGATCAGGGATGCAGGGCCTCGGCCACTGCCTTGCCCAGTGCCTTGCCGACGGGGGGCGGAGAGGCATGGCCGATCTGCCGGTAGCGCGCCGTCTTCTTGCCCGCGAAGACCCAGTCGGAGGGAAAGGACTGGAGGACTGCTGTCTGCTCCACCGTGAGCTTCTTCAGTGGGGAGCCAGAACTGTCCGATTCCTGGAGGCCCTGCGGTCCGGGGACCTCGTCGGCGAGAGCGTTCCCATTGATCCCCATTCGGGCCCAAGCCTTCTTGGTTCCGGTTAGACCGAGGTCGGGACCTCCCCGTTTGTCTGAGCCACCCACCAGGGTCGGCGCGACTTGATCAGCCTGGGCCGCCCACGACGACGCATCTGTCCAGCCGCGCGCAGACATCGAGGCGTGGAGCGCCTGACCGACCGCTATGTGCCGGTCCACGGTCGGTATGGGCTGTTGGAAGCCGTCGAAGAACTGCTCCTTCAATGCGATGAGCACTCCCTGCTTTCGGTCTTGAGGGACTCCGAAATCAGCGGCATTAAGGATGAACCAGTGAAATCTATAGCCCAGGTGCTCAAGTTCATCCTGGATGAAAGACCGCACCTCCTCAAATTCCTCTGCATCGACGAGTCCTGGGACGTTCTCGAGCAGTAGGGCGCGCGGCTGCACCGCGTGCGCGAGGAGGACGGAAGCTTTGAGCAGCTCCAGTTCGATCCCGGTTTCCACGCGCTTCGCGGTCGCTGAGGATTTGACCCGAGGAAGTCCGGCGGACAGCAGGTCCACGTCGTAGGTCTCTTGATGGTCGACCGGATCGAAGTCCAGGAGATCGCTCTGTAGTACGTTCCACGTCGGCCTGTTGGACCTGAGTGTCTCTAGAGCGACCGGCTTGTTGTCCAGCAGCAGAACCGGTTCGAAGCCAGCTTGCTCAAGGCCAAGCGCCAGACCCCCGCCACCCGAGCATACGTCCACGAATCTTAAGCCTCTCACTGCTCTCCCTTGTTTTCCCGTGGGCGCTTTGCGCGGCGCTGTCGCTCGACGCTCGCTGCCACGCGTTCGGCAACCTTTTCAGGTGCTTCGTGCTCCCAGAAACGGAGCACGGTCCAGCCAGCCGACTGGAGTTGCTTGTCCGTGTCGCGGTCGCGGGCCATGTTCGTGGCGACCTTGTCTGACCAGTAGCCGGCATTGGTCTTCGGCGAGGTGTAATGCTCGGGGCAGCCGTGCCAATAGCAGCCGTCGATAAAGACAGCCAGCTTCGCCGGACGGAAGAGAATGTCAGCCGTGCGGCGAAGGCCAGGGAGGGGCTTGGCCGCTACGCGGTAGCGCAGGCCCTGGGCGTGGAGCAGGCTTCGGACTAGCCGCTCCGGCTTGGTGTCGCGGCTGCGAATGGCCTGCATGTTGCGACGCTTGGCCGCAGAGGAAGCCCAGGATCCTGCCGGAGGAACCCAGGCTTCGCCGTCTGCTTCTGAATTCTCTTCTTGCATTGCCTCTTCTTGCCGGACAGAGATGTAAGTCGGTGTTACGACGGTCAGGCTTGGTCCGAGCCGTGGCACCCGGCGTACGTATTGCCCGACCCGCACCAGCAAGCCGCCCCCGCCTCCGGCGGCCACCCCACAGCCCTGCCCCGCGCCGCCAGTGTCGTCGCGTATTGGGGGAGGAGCGAGACGTCCGTCGGCTGGGCGCCCTCCGATGCTGCGAAAGCCTCGTACGACGGGACCGTGCCCGTGACGATTCCCAGGTTGGGGGTGCCTGAGGCGGAGAGTTCCCTCAGGGACGCCTCTATCGTCGACAAGTGCGCCTCGTGCGAGGGGTATTCGGATTCCAGGGACGGGTACGCCGTCAGGAGTTCCGTCAGTTCCGTCGTCGGCCAGTGCAGGACCGCTACCGGGAACGGGCGGGACAGGGCCTCCCGGTACGAGCCCAGTTCCGCCTGGATGCGGGAGATTTCCGCGCGGAGTTCCGCCGGGTTGTCCGAGCCCAGGGACCAGATTCGTTTCGGGTCGTGCAGTTCGTCCAGGGGGACCGGGGAGGACGAGATCTCGTCCGCCAGGGCGTCCCACGCGTCGTGCTCCGCACCCAGCAAGCGGCGCACCCTGTGGCGGCCGAACAGCAGCGGGCGTTGTTCGTAGGACGGGGCGGGCGGGGTGCCCTCTCCCGCCGGTTGCGGGAGCAGGAGTTCCAGCGCCTCCGTGAACGTCTCCTGCGCTTGTGCAAGCTCGTCGTGGGACTCCAGGGACTCCGCCGCGATCACCCAGGGGGCCGGGTCGCGCGGGGCCGCCGCGCGGACTCCGTCGATGATCGCCCTGGCCTCCGCCTCGTGGCCGTACTCCCAGAGGTTCGACGCCTTCAGGGCGCGGATCAGGGTCGGGGCCGACGCCCGCTGGGGGGCGTCCGGGGCCAGGAGGCGGTCGTAGAGGGTGGTCGCGCGGTCGCGTTCGCCCGCCAGTTCCAGGTGGGCCGCGGCTTGCAGCAGCAGGTGCTCGGTGTCCTCGGGGTACAAGCCGGCAGTCCGCTCCAGGCGCTCGGCTTCGGCGATGTGGTCGGCAGGCGTGTCGGGGCGCATACGGGACACCGTACTGCCGAGTGGGGGCGTAGCAGGAGGGTTGCCGTGCAGATCAGGGCGGACGCCTCTGCGTCGTTCGGTGGTGTGATCGCCATGGCTAGTTCGTCGGCTTGGGCTTAACCTGCCGCCCTCTTGGGAGGGACGGTGCCGTCGTGCGGGAGCGGGTGGAGCGGGTTCCTGTCGTGGTGCAGGGGCGTCGTGGTCGGCGGGGGCGTGCCGCACGTCTGGTGTGGGGCGGGGCGGAGGCCGCCGTGACCTGCGGGCTCGTACTGCTCCTTCTCGTCGTCCATCAGCTCTGGTGGACCAATCGCCAGGCCCGCGAAGGCGCCGAGCGCAAGGTCCAGGCCCTTGAGCGGGAGTGGGGGAGGAGCGATCAGTCGGACGGCGCTTCCCCTGGCGATAACGCCCAGCCGGAGAGCGAAGAGCCCGACCCCGCCGGTCGTGACGCCGGCAGCGGTGAATCCTCCGGCCGTCAGCGGCCCGACCCCCAACAGCAACCCGTCACCGCCCCCGCCCCCCGCTGGGATCAGGCCTACGCCGTCCTCCGCATTCCCCGCATCGGGATACGGGTGCCCGTCGCCGAGGGGGTGAGCAAGAGCGCCGTGCTCAACAAGGGGTACGTCGGGCACTATCCCCGCACCGCTCAGCCCGGGCAGGGCGGCAACTTCGCTCTTGCCGGGCATCGCAATACCCATGGCGAGCCCTTTCGCCGCATCAATCGGCTCGCGGGCGGTGATGAGGTGGTCGTCGAGACCAAGAAGGCCGTCTATACGTACGTCGTCGACAAAGTCCTCGCCCAGACTTCCGCGCGCGACAGCGGCGTCATCCGAGCCGTCCCCCGCAGCCTCGTGAAGGCCGGGCACGGCTACAGCTCTCCCGGCTACTACATCACCCTCACCACCTGCACCCCCGAGTACACCTCCAAGTACCGGCTCATCGTGTGGGGGAAGCTGCGGTCCATGCGGCCGCGGTAGGGCGAACGGCTGGTAGCCCCGGCAGGCTGTCCTTACGGGCGCCCGCGCCGATCCTGTATAACGGCAGTAGGTCGTAGTAGCGAGTAGCGAGCAATCTGAGGAGAGGGGGGACGGAAAGCCATGCAGGATCTGATTCGTAGCTGGAAGACCGCCCTCCGTCCCACCGGGCTTCTCCTCTTCATCCTCGTCGAGGTCGTCCTCCTCGACGCGAGCAGCCTCACCGCCGCCGTCGCGCTCGCCGCGACCGCCGCCGCGGGTTCCGCGCTCGCCGTCTGCTCCCTGATCGCCGCGCGTTGCGCCCCAGCCGTGCCCCGCACCCGGGTACGTACGGCCATCCGCGACCGCGAGAAGCGCACGGCGTTCCTGCCACAGCGCGATCCCGACGCCTCCGGGCGCAGGCGCCCCCGAGCACCGGGCCGTCTCGTCATGACGGCCGCGTAGGGGACCAAGGGAAGTACCGACTGACCTGGACCCGCCGCGGGCCGTCACGCCGAAAAGAGCATCCGCCCCTTTTCCTCGGCACGACGAGACCCTCCGGAGGGCTTCTCCATGTCCGGTTTCATGTCCCTTTTCGCCGATCTGGTCGGCTCCATCGCCGATCTGCTCGAACCCGTCTTCCACGCTTCCGCGATGGCCGCCGCCATCGTGCTGTTCACCGCGTGCGTACGGCTCCTCGTCCACCCCCTGTCGCGGGCGTCGGCCCGCGGTCAGAAGGCGCGCGCCAGGCTGAACCCGCAGATCGCCGAATTGCGCAAGAAGCACTCCAAGAACCCCGAGAAGCTCCAGAAGGCGGTTCTCGAACTGCACCGCGCGGAGAAGGTCTCGCCGCTCTCCGGGTGCCTGCCCAGCCTGTTCCAGCTTCCGGCGTTCTTCCTGCTCTACCACCTGTTCTCGAACTCCAGCATCGGCGGCGAGGCCAACGCGCTGCTCGGCCACAAGCTCCTGGCCGCGCCCCTCGGCGGGCGCTGGGCCGACGCGCTCGGCGACGGCGGCCCCTTCGGGGCGCAGGGGCTCGTCTACCTCGCGCTCTTCGCGATCGTGGCCGCCGTCGCGACCTTCAACTTCCGGCGTACGAAGACGCAGATGGCCGCGACGGCCGCCGCCACGCCCGCGGGGGGCGCGGGAGACGCGGGGCAGCAGGTGCCCGGCATGGGGGCGATCACCAAGGTGATGCCGTTCATGTCGTTCATGACGCTGTTCACCGTCGCCTTCGTACCGCTGGCCGCCGCGCTGTACGTGGTCACCAGCACCACCTGGAGCGCGGTCGAGCGGGCCGTCCTCTACCGCGACGTGCCGATCGGCACCGGGGCGCTGGCCACCGCAGGGTGACCCAACCCGTGGGGTGGCCTACCGCCGGGTAACGGTCCGGTCCGTGAACAGGGTCTTGCGGGATGGACGGTGACCTTGGAGGATCTTCCAAACCTCCGATGGCCGCAACCCATCGGCCGGGCCACGCGGACGGTCACAGCGGACCGGTCGCGCTCGACCAAGGGAGATTGACCATGAAGCTGCTGCGAGTCGGTACGGCGGGATCCGAGCGCCCGGCGCTGCTCGACGCCGAAGGCACGCTGCGGGATCTGTCCGGGATCGTCACGGACGTCGACGGGGCCCTGCTCGCCGACCCGGCCGCCCTTGACCGGGTACGGACCGCCGCCGAGTCGGGCGACCTGCCCGCGCTCGCCGCGGAGGGGCTGCGGATCGGGCCGCCGGTGGGGCGGATCGGCAAGGTCGTCTGCATCGGGCTCAACTACCACGACCACGCGGCCGAGACCGGGGCCGCGACGCCCGCCGAGCCCGTCATCTTCTTCAAGGCCGCGGACACGGTGGTGGGCCCCGAGGACACCGTCCTGGTGCCGCGCAAGTCGGTGAAGACCGACTGGGAGGTGGAGCTCGCGATCGTCATCGGGCGCACCGCGCGCTACCTGGAGTCGGACGCCGAGGCGCTCGCGCACGTGGCCGGGTACGCGGTGTCGCACGACGTCTCGGAGCGGGAGTTCCAGATCGAGCGCGGCGGCACGTGGGACAAGGGCAAGAACTGCGAGACGTTCAACCCGCTGGGCCCGTGGCTGGTGACGACGGACGAGGTCCCCGACCCGCAGGCGCTGTCCCTCAAGCTCTGGGTCAACGGCGAGCTGAAGCAGGACGGGACCACCGCCCAGCAGATCTTCCCGGTGGCGGAAGTGGTGCGCTACGTCAGCCAGTTCATGACCCTGTACCCGGGGGACGTCATCAACACCGGTACGCCGGCGGGGGTTGCCATGGGGCAGCCGGAGCCGAAGCCGTATCTGCGGGCCGGTGACGTGGTGGAGCTGGAGATCGCCGGGCTCGGCAGGCAGCGCCAGGAGTTGAAGGACGCGTAGCCCTTCGGGGCGGGGGCGCGGCGGAATCCTGGACCCCCGGGGCCCCCGGGGCCCCCGGGCCCCGGGGGTCCGTGGCCCCGTGAACGCACACGGACGCACCCGCGGACGCCGACGTCGTCTGCGGGTGCGTCGTGGCTTGTCGCGCAGTTCCCCGCGCCCCTGACGGGGCGCCTCCGCTCTGCGTTACGCCGAACTCTCCAGGAACCGCTCAAGCGCCTCCACCACCAGTGCGTGGTCCGCAGCCTGCGGGAGGCCCGAGACCACCACCGTGCCGATCACGCCCGCGCCCCGTACCGCGATCGGGAACGCGCCGCCGTGCGCCGCGTACACGTCCGGGTCCAGGCGCGAGGAGTCCTCGAACGTCGTCCCCTTGGCGCGGAAACGCGTGCCGACCAGGAACGACGAGCAGCCGTAACGCTCGACGACGCGGCGCTTGCGGGCGATCCAGGCGTCGTTGTCCGGGGTCGATCCCGGCAGGGCGGCGTGGAAGAGCTGCTGGCCGCCGCGGGTGATGTCGACGGCGACGGGGGCCTGGCGCATGCGGGCCATTTCGACCAGCAGGCTGCCGAGTGCCCAGGCGTCCTCGTACGTGAAGTGGGGCATGACCAGGCGGAGTTCCTGGGTCTCCAGCTCCTCCACCGTCGGGGCGGCAGCGGCGGGCGTCGTCATACGACCACCGTCACACCGTCGCGGGCCGAGCGGCGTGCCGCCTCCAGGACGTCGAGCGCCGATGCGGCCTCGTACGCCGAGACGGGGTTGTCGCCGGTGCCGCGGAGTGCGGCGGCCACGGCCGCGTAGTACGCGGGGTAGTCGCCCGGCAGTGTCTTGACCGGGTTGCCGCCGCCGGTCAGCGGGGACTCGCCGGAGCCGACGCGGCCCCACATGCATTCGAGTTCCTCGCCCCAACTGTCGTCGGTCGCGGGCCGCTTGCCGTCGCGGAGTGCGGCTTCCTGCGGGTCGAGGCCGTACTTCACGTAGCCCGCCGCGGAGCCGAGCGCGCGGAAGCGCGGGCCGAGCTGTGCGGTGGTGGCGCTGACGTACAGGTGGGAGCGGACGCCGCCCGTGTGCGTGATGGCGATGAACGTGTCGTCGTCGGCCTCGGCGCCGGGGCGGCGGACGTCGGACTCGGCGTACACGGTCTGGGCGGGGCCGAAGAGCACGAGCGCCTGGTCGACGACGTGGGACCCGAGGTCGTAGAGCAGACCTCCGATCTCTTCGGGGTCTCCGGACTCGCGCCAGCCGCCCTTGGGCTGCGGACGCCACCGCTCGAAGCGGGACTCGAAGCGCCATACGTCGCCGAGTTCGCCGTCGGCGACGAGCTTCTGGAGCGTACGGAAGTCGTTGTCCCAGCGGCGGTTCTGGAAGACGGAGAGCAGCAGTCCGCGCTCGTCGGCGAGCGCGGCGAGCTCGCGGGCCTCGGCGGCCGTGCCCGCGATCGGCTTGTCCACGACGACCGGGAGGCCCGCCTTGAGGGCGGCGGTCGCGAGCGCGACGTGCGTCTTGTTCGGGGAGGCGATCACCACGAGGTCGAGCTCGTCCGCGCGGGCCCAGAGGTCGTCGGCCGACGCGGCGAAGCGCAGGTCGTCACCGAACTCGGCGCGGGCCTGCGCCTGCCGCTCGGGGTTCGACGTGACGACCGTGTCGAGGACGAGGCCCTCGGTGGCGGCGATCAGCGGGGCGTGGAAGACGGAGCCCGCGAGGCCGTATCCGACGAGGGCTACGCGTAGAGGGGAGCCAGTGGAGCCGATACCAGTCATGCCAGTCATGCGTTCCACTTAAGCAACGCTGTTGCCAAAGCGCAAGCGCGCGCGACAATGGGGGTGTGAACAGGACTGATGCGGGGGTCGAGGGCGGCAGTGGCCGGGGGAATGACGGCTGGGTGGGTGCTGGGGGCGCCGGGGGCGCTGGGGGTGCTGGGGGTGCCGGGGGTTCAGGGGGTTCAGGGGTGAACCTCCTCGCGTTGCGCGGGCACAACGCCGCCCTGGTGCTCGATCTGCTGCGTACGGCGGGCGAGGCCGGCATCAGCCGACTCGAACTGGCCGAGCGGACCGGGCTCACGCCGCAGGCCGTCAGCAAGATCACCGCGCGGCTCCGTGCGGAGGGGCTCGCGGCGGAGGCGGGCCGCCGCGCGTCCACGGGCGGCAAGCCGCGGACGCTGCTGCGGCTCGTTCCCGATGCGGGCCACGCGGTCGGGCTGCATCTGGACCGCGACGAACTGACGGCGGTCCTGGCCGATCTGACGGGGCGCGTGGTCGCGGAACGGCGGGCGCCGCTGGAGTTCGCCGCCGGCGCGGAGGCGATGGTGGACGTGGCGGTGGGGGTGGTGCAGGAGCTGATCCGGCCCCGGGTGCCGTCGTCCGGGGGTGGCCTGCTCGGCGTCGGGGTCGCGCTGCCCGGGCCTCTCGACCACTCCGGGGGAGTCCTGCACCGCGTCACCGGATACCCCGCGTGGGACGGCTTTCCGCTGCGGGAGGCGTTCGCGGGGCGGCTCGGGCTGCCAGTGGTCGTGGACAAGGACACGAACGCCGCCGCGCTCGGGCTCGCGCTGGGCGGGGTGGCGGAGTCCTTCGCGTATCTGCACCTCGGTACGGGGCTTGGCGCGGGCCTCGTCCTGGGCGGAGGGCTCTACCGCGGGGCGCGGACCGGGGCGGGCGAGTTCGGCCACCAGGTGATCCAGCTGGACGGCCCGGAGTGCGGGTGCGGTGACCGAGGCTGCATCGAGGCGCTGTGCCTGGCGGCGGTCGCGCGGGGAGATCTGGACGAGGCGGCGCGGGTGCTCGGGGCGGGGGCGGGAAACCTGGTCAGCCTCCTCGACATCGACCGCGTACTGCTCGGCGGCCGTGCGGTCCTGGCGGACGAGGAGCGCTTCGTACGAGGAGTGGCAGCGGTCGTCACGGCACGCGCCCGGCGGGGCGGCGGAGGCAGGGAAATCCCGGTGACGGTCGCGCCCGGGGGCGAGAGGGGCGTGGCGGAGGGCGCTGCACAGCTGGTGCTGGCACCGGTGTTCGGCCGGGCGGATGTGGGGTTCGGGGCGGGGCGGGGGTAGGGGCCGCGGGCCCATCGGGAGCGGAGGCGTCGCCGGCCGGCGGGGGTTGGCTCGGCTCCTGTTCGCCGGTGCGGGCGGTCTGCCGGCGGCTTGCGCCTGCCGTCTTAACGGTGGCCGGTTGTGGGGCTCGGGTGGCCCCCGGTGGCTGGGGCGGCGGCTTCTCCTGGCGGCCGTTGGTGGCGGCCTCCGGGTTGCCTGTTCCGGCTGTCTCCCCGGCGGGTTGCGCCTGCCGTCTTGCCTGAGCCCGGTGTGGTGGCCCGTCCGGCGGCCCCGGCGGCTGGGACGGAGGCTTCTCCGGCGGTCGGGCCCAGTGTGGCCTCCCCGGCTGTCTCAGTCGGCGGCGCTTCCGGCGGCCGGAGCAAGGGGCCTCTCTGGTGCCCGGGGTACGCGGCGGCTCCGTCGGACAGAAGCAGTCGCCACCCCATCAGCCGTATTTAACGGAAAGTCAGCTGATAGGAGGGACTTGCGCGGGCCAGTCGGGTGTACGGGGTTGTGGCGGGGGTCGTGGGGGCGTGCGGGGTGGCAGGGTCGCGGGCCATGACCCGTGTCATACGGCCCCCGCTCCCGCCCTGCCCGCCCGCTCCGCGCTCAGCAAAGGCCCCCACATGCGACTCCGCCGCTCCCTCGCCTCCGGCATCACCGTCGCCGCCCTCGCGTCCGGAGCGGCACCAGTCGCCGCCGCGCAAGGGCTGCCGGTGAGCGACGCGGTGACTCTGCGGCAGCCACGGGCAGCCCAGCCGCCCTCGTGCTCCGCGCCCACCGGCGAGGACTTCCCCATCGGTACGCGCATCCGGGGCGGACCCCCGACCTACGAGGCCGGCGGCGGCTACCGGAGCTGGTCCGTCGAGTTGGCCAACACCACCCGCGGCACCTGCGGCGACATCCACCCGGTCGTCGTCATCGTCGACAAGGAGCGCGAGCTGCGGCCCCGGCAGGTCCAGTTGGAGTTCCACGACGGCAAGCGGTGGCGGAACGTGGACTTCGAGCGGACGGACCGGGACGAGAACGTCGGCGTCTTCGACGACGGATTCCCCGGCTTCACGGTCAAGGCGGGCAAGACCCGCACCGTCAAGGTGCGGCTCTCCTTCACCTCCCAGGCCCAGTCCGAGCACGCCGTGATCTCCGCCGCCGTCGTCCAGCGCCGTGACGACGACGGCGACTGGGTCGGGGAGTCCGACGACTATCCGTTCGACATCGAGGGCAACGGCGGCACCGGCGACGACACGGGCGGCGTGGGCTCCGAGGAGGAACCCGAGGGGAGCGTGGACGCGGGCCGGAACGGAGGAGGAGGCGGCAGCGGCGGCGGAGGCGACGAACGCCTCGACGGCGACGGCTCCTCGTACGCCGACGAACTCGCCGCCACCGGCCCCCGCGCCCTGCTCGGCGTCACCGCCATCGCCGCCGCCCTCTTCGCCGCGGGCTGGACCCTCATCACGGCCACCAGACGACTGCGGGCCGCACGACGACGCTGAGCAGACCCCCGGTGCAGAGCAGACCCCCGGTGCAGAGCAGACCCCCGGTGCAGAGCAGACCCCCGGTGCAGAGCAGCCCCCGGCGCAGAGCCATCGCCCCGCACCCTGTGTTCACCCGCCCGTTCACATACGTCTGGGAACATCCCCGGGTGGACAACCCGAACTCCCCGCAGCATCCTCCGCGCCCGCCCGCCCACCTGCTCGGGCAGCTGCCCGGTGCTCCTATTCGCTCCGGGATTCCCGAGCACGGCCGTATCCCGAAGTACTACGCGGTGAAGGCCAGGATCGCCGAGTTGATAGGGGAGTTGGGGGACGGGCAGACGCTGCCTACCGAGCGGGATCTCGCCGAGCGGTACGAAGTCGCCAGGGAGACCGTGCGGCAGGCGTTGCGTGAGCTGTTGCTCGAAGGGCGGCTGCGCAGGCAGGGGCGCGGCACCGTCGTCGCGGGGCCCAAGCTGGAGCAGCCGCTGTCCCTCGCGAGCTACACGGAAGGGGTGCGCAGGCAGGGGCGTACCCCCGGCCGAAATCTCATCTCCCTCGACCGCTTCCCCGCCCCCGCGGCCCTCGCCGCCGAAATCGGCGTCGAGCAGGGCGAGCCCGTCTGGCACATGGAGCGCGTGCTGCTCGCCGACGACGAGCGGGTCGGCCTGGAGAGCACCTATGTCCCCGTGGCCCGCGTTCCCGCCCTCGACCGCGACTTCGAGCCCGACTCCTCCTTCTACTCCTACCTCAGCGACCGGCTCGGCATCTCCTTCGGCGACGCCGACGAACGCATCGAGACGGTGCTCGCCACCCCCCGCGAAGCCCTCCTGATCGGCACCCCTCCCGCCCTGCCCATGCTGCTGATCCACCGCGTCTCGCGCGACACCTCCGGCCACCCCCTGGAGCGCGTCCGCACCCTCTACCGGGGCGACCGGTTCTCCTTCACCACCCATCTGGGCGGAAGCGGCAGCGACAGCGGAAGCGGTATCGGAAGCGGCAGCGGCTCCTGAACTTCCGGCCCCAGTACGGGCCCTGCAAATAACGGAAACGTAACGGGTCTGGGCCAAGCTTGGGTGGCCGTTCACCGTCCCGTTGCCGACTCGACCGCGGCGGGTCACCCGTCCCCAGCAGCGTTGCCGCCGTGAGAGTCATCGTCGTAGGAGCCGGCGTGGTGGGAACCATGCACGCCTGGCGCGCAGTGGAACGCGGCCACGAGGTCGTACAGATCGAGCGCGAGAGCGAGGCCCGAGGAGCCTCCCTGCGCAACTTCGGGCAGATATGGGTGAGCGGCCGCGCCGGGGGCGAGGAGCTGGACACCGCCCTGCGCGCCCGCGAGCTCTGGGAGGAGATAGGCGCGCGGGTGGAGGGCATCGGCTTCCGGGCCAACGGCTCCCTCACCCTCGTACGCAACGAACGCGAGCGCGCGGTCGCCGAAGCCGCCCTCGCCCGCCCCGACGCGGCGGCCCGCGGCTACAAGCTGCTCGACGCCGAAGAGGCCCGCGCCCTCAACCCCGCGCTGCGGGGCGAGTTCACCGCAGGGCTGTGGTGCGAGCGGGACGCCGCCGTGGAGCCGCGCACCGCCCAGCTCCGGCTGCGGGAAGCCTTGCTGCGATCCCCCCGCTACACCTTCCTGCCCGGCCGCGAGGTCCGCGAAGTCGTCGGCGAGAGCGCGGTGCGGGACGACCACGGCGACGTACACACCGCCGATGTCGTCGTGCTCGCCACCGGTGCCTGGCTCGGCGGCCTCGTCCGCGAGCTGGCCGGACCCGACCTGCCCGTGCGCCGCGTACGCCTGCAGATGATGCAGACCGAGCCCCTCGGCGAGGCGCTCACCACCTCCGTCGCCGACGCCGACAGCTTCCGCTACTACCCGGCGTACGCGTCGGACGCCCTGGACGCGCTCAACGCCGGACAGGCCCAGACGCCGACCGCCGCCGCGCACAAGATGCAGCTCCTGATGGTGCAGCGCAGGGACGGCGGCCTGACCATCGGCGACACCCACGAGTACGAGCACCCCTTCGCCTTCGACACCCTCGAAGACCCCTACGACCACCTCACCGAGGTCGTCGAGGGCTTCCTGGGCCGCCCGCTGCCGAAGATCAGGCGGCGCTGGGCCGGGGTGTACGCGCAGTGCGTCGACACGACCCGCGTCGTGCACCGCCAGCAGGTGCGCGAGGGCGTGTGGCTGGTCACCGGGCCCGGCGGGCGCGGCATGACGTGCTCGCCCGCGATCGCCGAGAAGACCGCCGACGAGTTGGGATGGTGAGGGAATTGCGAGACAACACGGTGAACGAGCGCCGCGGGCTCGTCGTGCTCGACATGGCCGGTACGACCGTCGCGGACGGCGGGCTCGTCGAGGAGGCCTTCTCCGCCGCCGCGCGGGAACTCGGCGTCGATCCCGACTCCGCCGATCACACGGAGAAGCTGGACTACGTACGCGCCACCATGGGCGAGTCCAAGATCTCCGTCTTCCGGCATCTGTTCGGGGACGAGGACCTTGCCCAGCGGGGCAACGCGGCCTTCGAGAAGGCGTACGGAGAGCTCGTCGACGGCGGCCGGATCGCGCCGATCGCCGGGGCGAGGGAGGCCATCGAGGACCTGCGGGGCGAGGGGCGGACGGTGGTGCTGACCACCGGGTTCGCCCGTGTCACGCAGGACGCCATCCTCGCCGCGCTCGGGTGGCGCGACCTGGTCGGCCTGACGCTGTGCCCCGCCGACGCGGGGGGCCGGGGGCGGCCGTACCCGGACATGGTGCTCAGCGCCTTCCTGCGGACCGGGGCGGTGGACGGCGTCCGGCAGATCGCCGTCGCGGGCGACACGGCGTACGACATGCTCAGCGGCGTACGAGCCGGGGCCTCGGTCGTCGCCGGGGTCCTGACGGGGGCGCACGACGACGCGGCGCTGCGGGCCGCGGGCGCCACGCACGTCCTCGGCAGCGTCGCCGAACTGCCCTCGCTTCTCCGGGGTGTCGAGGAATGAGCAGCGGCATCCGCACGAGTGGCGGCACCCGCACGGGCGGCACCCGCATGAGCAGCGGTATCCGCTTTGATCGTGTCTCGGTCGCCTACGGCAAGAACACCGTCCTCGACTCGCTCGATCTGACCGTCGAGCCCGGCGAGGTCATGGCCCTGCTCGGCCCGTCGGGCTCGGGGAAGACGACCGCGCTGCGGGCCGTCGCCGGGTTCGTGCGACCGGCCTCCGGGCGGGTGTTCATCGGGGAGCGCGATGTCACCGGACTTCCGCCGCATCAGCGGGGCATCGGGATGGTCGTCCAGCAGTACGCGCTCTTTCCGCACATGCGGGTCGCCGAGAACGTCGCCTTCGGAATGAAGGCGCAGAAGGTGCCCAAGTCCGAGATTCCGGGGCGGGTCGCCGAGGCGCTCGAAATGACGGGGATGGATGCGTACGCGCGGCGGTTTCCCCGGGAGCTTTCCGGTGGGCAGCAGCAACGGGTCGCCATCGCTCGGGCGTTGGCCATCCGGCCGGGGGTGCTGTTGCTCGACGAGCCGCTTTCCGCGCTGGACGCGCAGTTGCGGTCGGGGATGCTGGGGGAGCTTGCGCGATTGCACCGGGAGTTGCCTGACGTCTCTATTTTGTACGTCACTCATGACCAGGTCGAGGCGCTTACTCTCGCGGATCGCATTGCCGTCATGGATCGGGCGCGGTTGCGGGACTGCGGTACTCCGCAGGAGCTTTACCGGGCTCCTCGTACTGAGTTCACGGCGTCCTTTGTGGGGAACGCGAATCTGCTCTCGGTGCGGGTGGGGTCCGGTGTCGTTTCGTTCGGTGAGACTGACCTGAAGGTCGATACGGGGGACGCTGCCCGGGGAGCCACTGCCACGCTGTGCGTGCGGCCGCATCTGGTCGGGCTCGGGGATGGGCCCAACGCCCTTTCCGGGCGGGTCGCCGAGGTGCAGTGGCGGGGGGCCACTCATCGGCTTTACGTCGATGTCGCCGGGCAGCGGGTGAAGGCGGATCTGCGGGAGTTGCGGTCTCCGCCGGGGATTGGTGACGAGGTCACGTTGCATTTCGCCCCGGAGGATGCGGTGTTGCTGGGGGGTGGGGTGACCGATGGCTAGTTCTGGTGGACGCCTTGTTGACAGTGACCCGGCGCTGAAGGCTGTGCCCACCCTTCCCCAAGCTCTCGACTCCGCTCGAGCAGGGGAGACCCCAATCGCCCTGCGGGACGCCTGCCCACAGCCAGGGCAGCCAGAGCGTGCGCGTGAGCAGAAGAAGAGGCTCCCCGCGTTCCTCTGGGCCCTGCCCCCCGTCGCCGCCCTCGCTCTCTTCTTTCTCTACCCCCTCGCCCTCGTGGTCCAGCAATCAGTGCAACCCGATACCGGTGGGACTTCCCTCCAGCCCTACTCCGACGTCTTCGCCTCCGAAGCGTTCCGGGAGGCGCTCGGGACCACCGTGTGGCTGGCCGTCGGGGCGACGGTCGGGTGTCTCGTGCTGGGATTCGCGCTCGCGCTGATCATCGCCTTTGTGCCGTTCCCCGGCGGAAAAGCCGTCGCCCGGTTCATCGACGTGTTTCTGTCCTTCCCGTCCTTCCTCATCACCCTCGCCCTGCTCTTCATCTACGGCACCAAGGGCATGGCGAACGGAATGTGGACGGACGCGACCGGGGCCGCCGAAGGGCCCTTCCAGTTCCTCACCACACCGTGGGGCGTTCTCCTCGCCGAGATCACCTACTTCACGCCCTTCGTGATGCGCCCCCTGCTCGCCGCGTTCTCGCAGATCGACACCGCGCAACTCGAAGTGGCGTCGAGCCTCGGCGCGAAGCCCGGCCGTATCGTCCGGCGGGTCATCCTGCCCGAGGCGCTGCCCGCCCTCGCCGCCGGCGGCAGCCTCGTACTCGTCATGTGTCTGAACGAGTTCGGGATTGTTCTCTTCACCGGGGCGAAAGGGGTCACCACCCTCCCCATGCTCGTCTACAGCAAAGCCATTCTCGAGTCCGACTATCCGGCGGCCTGTGTCGTCGCCGTGGTCAACATCGCGATCTCCGTGGGTCTTTACGGCATCTACCGGGTGGTGAGCCGTCGTGTTGGTGCATAGCCGCAAAGGGAAGCTGGCCACCCGGGTTCTCTTCCTCGTCCTCTTCCTGCCCCTCTTCGCGCTGCCTCTTCTCGTGATCCTGGCCGCGTCGTTCTCCTCGCACTGGTCCGGCGCCTTTCCGTCCGGATTCACCACGGGGCACTACGAGTCCGCCACCCGTGGGGAATCGCTCACGGCGCTCACCACCAGCCTCGTCACCGCCGTCAGCGCGAGCCTGCTCGCCCTTGCCGTCGGGTCGTGGGCGGCGCTCGCCGCGGCCTCGCTGAAGAATTGGGGAAAACGGATTCTCGACACCCTCTTCGTGCTGCCGGTGGCCGTGCCCTCCGTCGTCGTCGGGCTCGCGGTCCTCGTCGCGTTCAGCAAGCCGCCGATGATCCTCAACGGCACGCGCTGGATCGTGATCCTCGCGCACACCCTTCTTGTCACGGCGTTCGCCTACCAGTCGGTGTCGGCTGCCATCGTCCGACTCGACCCGGCGTACGAACAGGCCGCCGCCTCGCTCGGCGCCCGGCCCTCGTACGTCCTGTGGAAGGTGAAGCTGCCGCTCCTGCTGCCGTCGCTCACCGCGGCCGCGGGCCTGTGCTTCGCGCTGTCCATGGGCGAACTGAGCGCCACGATGATGCTCTACCCGCCGGACTGGATGCCGCTGCCCGTGCGGATCTACGCGGCCACCGACCGCGGCTCCCTGTTCACCGGCGCCGCCGTCGCGGTGGTCCTGATGGCGGCGACGCTGCTCGTCCTCTTCGGCGTCTCCCGCATCCGCACCCGCGCCTCCTACCGCTGACCACCCCTGCCCCGCCCTTCGTAAGGAGCACCCCTCGTCATGTCCCGCGCCACACACATCCGCACGCTCGCCGCCGCCTGTGGCAGCCTCGTCCTCGCCGGCTCCCTCACCGCGTGCGGTGGTGAATCCTCCGCGTCCGACGCCAAGGAGGTCACCGTCTACAGCGCCGACGGCCTCAAGGGAGAGAACGGCGACGGCTGGTACGACCAGGTCTTCAAGGACTTCGAGAAGAAGACCGGCATCAAGGTGAACTACGTCGAGGGCGGCTCCGGCGAGACGGTGCAGCGCGCCGTCCGCGAGAAGTCCAACACCCAGGCCGACGTCATCATCACCCTGCCCCCGTTCATCCAGCAGGCCGACGAGAAGGGCCTCCTCCAGGCCTACAAGCCCGCGGGCTCCGACCAGGTCGACGGCGCCGACAAGGCCCCCGACGGCAAGTGGACCTCCGTCGTGAAGAACTACTTCGGCTTCATCTACAACAAGAAGGAACTCGGCGGCGGCAAGGCCCCCAAGACGTGGGAAGACCTCACCGAAGCCACGTACAAGGACAAGGTCCAGTACTCCACGCCCGGTGTCGCGGGCGACGGGACCGCCGTGCTCATCAAGGCGATGCACGACTTCGGCGGCAAGAAGCCCGCCATGGACTACCTGAAGAAGCTCCAGAAGAACAACGTCGGGCCCTCCGCCTCCACCGGCAAGCTCGCGCCCAAGGTCGACAAGGGCGAACTCCTCGCCGCCAACGGCGACGTCCAGATGAACTACGCCCAGTCCAAGGACATGCCCAACCTCGGGATCTGGTTCCCGGCGACCTCGACGGACCCGGCGGGCAAGCCCACCACCTTCGCGCTGCCCTACGCCGCCGGACTGGTCAACAAGGCCCCGCACTCCGCCAACGCCAAGAAGTTCCTCGACTACCTGCTCGGCCAGAAGGCCCAGCAGCAGGTCAGCGAGATCGGCGGCGGCTTCGCGGCACGCAAGGACATCAAGGCCACCGACGCCGACGCGGTCGCCCTCGACAAGATCGTCGACGGGGTCGAGGTCTTCGAGCCGGACTGGTCCGACATCGCGAAGAACCTCCAGACGTACGTCGAGGACTGGAAGTCGGCGACGGGCAGCTGACGAGTGATCGAGGTGATCGGGATGATCGGGGGGTTCACGATCAACGCATCCTGATTAGGCTGAGGGGCGTCGGCACAGAGCCGTCCCGGCGCCCCACAGCTCACCCGTTTATCGAAGACGCAGGAGTGCACCCCATGGCAGAGCGCAAGCCCATCGAATCGTGGCTCACCGACATGGACGGCGTGCTCATCCACGAAGGCGTTCCGATCCCCGGTGCCGACTCCTTCATCAAGAAGCTCCGCGAGTCCGGCAAGCCCTTCCTGGTCCTGACGAACAACTCCATCTACACCGCGCGCGACCTCCAGGCCCGCCTGACCCGCATGGGCCTCGAAGTGCCCGTCGAGAACATCTGGACCTCGGCGCTCGCCACCGCGAAGTTCCTCGACGACCAGCGGCCGGGCGGCACGGCGTACGTCATCGGCGAGGCGGGGCTCACCACCGCCCTGCACGACATCGGGTACGTCCTGACCGACCACGACCCGGACTACGTGGTGCTGGGCGAGACCCGTACGTACTCCTTCGAGGCCATGACCAAGGCCGTACGGCTCATCAACGGCGGGGCCCGCTTCATCTGCACCAACCCGGACGAGACCGGGCCCTCCACGGAGGGGCCGCTGCCCGCCACCGGCGCCGTCGCCGCCCTGATCACCAAGGCCACCAAGCGCAGCCCGTACTTCGCGGGGAAGCCGAATCCCCTGATGATGCGGACCGGGCTCAACGCCATCGGGGCGCATTCCGAGACCAGCGCCATGATCGGCGATCGCATGGACACCGACGTCCTCGCCGGTCTGGAGGCCGGGATGGAGACCTTCCTGGTCCTCACCGGGCTCACCACCCGGCAGGAGATCGACCAGTACCCCTTCCGGCCGTCCAACGTCGTGGACTCCATCGCTGACCTGGTCGATCGCGTCTGACACCACCCGTTTGCCGCACACGGGAGGCGGGAGCCGATGCCGCGCGTGAACCTCGGAACAGGAGGTTCACGATGCGTAGAGGATCACTCACCCTTCGTGGCATAGCCGGGGCGGCCGTCCTCGCCGCGCTCCCCGTCGCCGTCACGGCCCCCGCACACGCCCACGAGCACGACAAAGTGCACGCCACGGTCACCCCGTCCAGCGCCGCTGCCGGGGCCGAGGTGGAGATCAGCGTCACGGGCTGCGACGGAACGACCGGGTCGGCGGGGTCCGGGGCGTTCGAGGGCGACGCGAAGCTCACCGGCAGGGACGGCGAGAAGTACTCGCTGAACGGCTCCGCCAAGATCAGGGGCGGGGTCAGCGGCTCGTACGACGTGACCGTCGTCTGTGACGGCCACCCCCACCAGGGCGTGGGCACCGTGAAGGTGATCCAGCATCGCACCGACCCCGTATCGCCGGTCCGCGCGGGCGGCGGCGGCACCGCACAGCTGGCCGCGCACGCCCAGGAGGCGGGCCCCGGCACCCGGCACGCGGTGATCGGCCTGGTGCTCGCCGGGGTGGCGGCCGTGGCCGTGGCGGTGCGCAGTGTCCGCCGGCGCCGCTCCGAGTGACGGGCGAGCACCGAGATGTCGGGTCATGAGACACCGGCGGGACACGGGCGCTTCCTCACCGGCGTCGCCTGGGCGCTGCTGCTGGTGGGGCTCTGGCTGTGGGGCAGCGAGATCACCGACGTGCGCGGCGGTGTCTCGGAACCCACGAACGGTGACGTGGCGGCGGTGGGCCGGCCGTTCGGCGTCGAACTCCCCGAAGCGCACGAGCCGTTGGGGGCCGCAAAGCCGCAGCGCGTCGAGCTTCCCTCGCTGAAGGTACGGGCGCCCGTGATCACCCGCGGCCTCGACCAGGACGGCGCGATCGACCCGCCGCCCTTCGCGGAGGCGGGCTCCGTCGGCTGGTACGGCGGCGGGACGCGCCCCGGCGCCGCGGGCACCTCCCTGTTCGTGGGTCACGTCGACACCGAGACGCGCCCCGCGGTCTTCTACGACCTCAGCGCGGTGCGCCCCGGCGAGAAGGTCCTGGTGACCCGCGACGACGGCTCGGTCGCCGAGTTCACCGTCGACGACGTCCAGGTCCTCAGCCGGGACCGCTTCGACGCGAAGAAGGCCTACGGCCCCCACAAGGAGGGCCGCGCCGAACTCCGCCTGATCACCTGCGGCGGCACGTTCGACCGCGAGACCAGGACGTACTCGGCGAACGTGGTGGTGTCCGCCTATCTCACGGGGGTGGGGCCGTAGGGGTGGCACCGCGGCGCGAGGACACTCCCGCCGCCTTCGCGCCCGCGGTGCCACCCCTTGCGGCCCCGTCCCGGACGGCCCGCAGTCCCAGTCCTCCGAAGACCGCCGCGAGCACGGCCCACAGCAGGGCGTGCGAGGCGATCGACAGGACGCGGAAGTCCCACAGGAGCTCCGCGTCGACCGGAACCGGGTCGGGGTTGTCCGGGAGCAGGAAGAGCACGGCGAGGACGGCGACTCCCGTGAGGGCCGCCGCGATCTGCCGCACCGGAACAGCTCTGGCCGACAGGTGTACGTACACCTGCCTGACAAGGATCATGCCGAGAACGCCGATCGCGACGGACGCCAGCCACAGCGTCTGGCGTTCGCCCACCGTGCCCGAGTCGCCGACGCCCGGCGGGTTCGCCGGATAGCGCAGACCGGGCAGCAGGGAGACGGCGACGAAGGCCGCCCCGGCGAAGGCGAGCGCGCGCGGCCACGGGGCGGCGTGCGGATCGCGCCGGTGCGCCAGCGCGTACGCCACGGCGAAGAGGACGCCGACGGCCAGACCGGCGACGACCGCGGCGATCACCAGGCCCGCGTGCTGCGTCGAGCGCGTGAACAGCTCCTCGTGGTGCTGGGCGCCCCGCGCGTGCTCCCCGGCCGACCTCTTCTCCTCGGCGCGGATCGCCCGGTCCATCAGCGGCTCGGCGAGGAGCAGCGAGAAGAGACCGGCCGCGAGGCCCGCCGTGCCTCCCGCCACGACTCCCCGGCCGAGCAGGGGCAGGACGGGTGAGGAGGAGGGAGCGGGCGAGGGAGAGGACGGGGGAGAGGGTGAGGGCGAGGGGGATGGCATGGCGCCGCTTCCGTCCCCGGTCAGTGGCACGGGGCACCGAAGAGGTGCCTGCCGTCGTGCGCGAACTCGTGCAGATAGCTGCCGGTCGCCGAGATCAGCGAACCGTTGTCGACGAAGACCGCGTAGAGCGCGATCAGCGCGATGATGGCCGCGGCCGACGCGATGAGCCAGTCGCGGGTCCGGGCGGCGGCGGCCTTCGCCGCGGCGCCGTCGTTGTGGGATGCGGCGGTGTGCAGAGACATATCGAAGGGCCTCCTACCGGATTCCTGGCAACTGCCGCCTCGATGTATGTACTTGTCGTCCCGGAGAGTCCCAGTTGGTCTGGACACTGTCAACTGTCTACGTGTCCGGCAGTACCCGTCAGTACTCGTCAGTTTCTGTCTGCGTCTGACTGTGTCTGCGTGTGTCTGCACGTCTCTGTAGGCGTGTGCCCGTGTCAGGACAACCCGGCCCGGTCGGCGGCCCGCTCCCCCCGGAGCCGTCGACCGGGCTGGTCCTCGACCGCGCGCGCACGAGCTGCGGGAGTAACCCGGCGCCGGCGCGGGAGGTTCGGTGGCCAACCCCGCATGTGCGGGATGGACGATCAGGCCGGGGGCTTGGGCCGTTGTGACGACTCTAGAACGGATGAGCGCTGGAGCCTAGGGGTGGAATGACGCCAAGTCGTGATCCAGTTTCTCTCCGTGATCACCCCAGGTGGTGCGGTTCCCGGAATGACCTTCAGGAAGGTTCGGACCAATCGTCGCGCAGCACCGCGTCATCGAGCGTCCCCTTGATCAACTCCGTGGCGACCAGGTCCATGACCAGCCGTTCTCTACGCGCGTACCGCCGGAGTGCCTCGAAGGCCTCGTCCACGCCGGTGTGCCAGCGTTCGGCGAGTACTCCTTTGGCCTGTTCGATGCGTACGCGGCTGGTCAGAGCGCCCTGGAGCTGCGTGGCGAGTGTCCGGTACTCCGTGTAGGCACGGTGGTTGTGCAGGCCGACCGCGGCCGCGTCGGCGATCGCCCGGGCGAGGCGCAACTCCTGGTCGGGGCGCGGCATTTTGGCGGCCTCGGGCAGGAAGACGTTGAGCGCGCCGAGCAGGGTCTCGCGCTGCCGAAGCGGAATCGTGTACGTCACCCCGATGCCCTGGCGCAGGGCCAGTGCGGTGAACTCCGGCCAGCGCGCGCGGGGTTCTCCCGCCGTGAGCCGCACCGGCTCCACGGGAAGCCCCGTCCCGAGGCTCTCCACGCAGGGGCCGCCGCTCTGCTGGACGCCGAGCAGACCGAGTGCCAGGTCCCTGGGGTGGCCGCCGGCGGTAACGGCGGGCGCACCATCGGCCTGGAAGATCAATCCGGCGGCGGACGCGTCTAGAAGCTCCACGCAGTGGCCCGCGACCCGGTTCAGATAGAGCTCCGGATCGAAGTCGTCGTCCAAGGTGTTCGTGGTCTCCACCAGGACTTCGGCCAGTCGTAATTCAGAGGTGTGATCCCGCATGGTCTCCTCCCCATGAGCGCCACCCCGCGCCCTGCGCCTACCCCCCGACGCCGTGCTGTAACAGCTCTCCAACAGGTATCCGCGGCGGCCGGGCGGGCCTCGTGAGCCGACAGTGTGTATGTCAGGATTGAGAATCGGACAGTGCACCCAAGGGGGAGTGGATGTACCACAAAGGCACCGGCCGCGGTCACCGGATCGCGGGCCGGGGGGTGAAGGCTGCGGCGGCGCTTGCGGGGGCTGCGTTGCTGCTGTCGGGGTGCTCCTCCGATGGCGACTCGGGCAATGAGGAGTCGTCGGGGCAGCCGGTCAAACAGCAGCCGAAGGGCACCGATCCGTACTGGGTCAACCCCGAAGGGAACGCGGCCAAGCAGGTCACCGCGTACGAGAAGGACGGCAAGAAGGACGACGCCGAGCTGATCCGGAAGATCGCCGAGCAGCCGGTCGCCGAATGGCTCATCCCGGAGAATGCTGAGGAGCAGGCGCGCGGCTTCACCGAGGCCGCCGAGAAGGCCGACCGGGACGCCCTGTTGGTCCTCTACAACATCCCGCACCGCGACTGCGGCCAGTACTCGCAGGGCGGCGCGGCCGACGGCAACGAATACAGGGCGTTCGTCGACCAGGTCGCCAAGGGCATCGGCGACCGGAAGGCCACGGTCATCCTGGAGCCGGACGCCGTGCTCCACCTGGTCGACAACTGCACGCCGGAGGAGTTCCACGAGGAGCGGTACGACCTCCTCAAGGGCGCCATCGGCAAGCTCAAGTCCCTGAAGAACACGAAGGTGTATCTCGACGCGGGCAACGCGGGCTGGAAGAACCCCGACTCGCTCTGGGAGCCCCTGAAGTGGTCGGGCGTCGAGCAGGCCGACGGCTTCTCGGTGAACGTCTCGAACTTCCAGACCACCGAGGCGAGCACGGAGTTCGGCAAGAAGCTCTCGGCGAAGATCGGCAACAAGCCGTTCGTCATCGACACCGCCCGCAACGGCAACGGCCCGTACACCAAGGGCAAGGACACCTGGTGCAACCCGCCGGGCCGCGCGCTCGGCGAAGCGCCCACTACCAAGACCGACGATCCGCTTGTCGACGCGTATCTCTGGATCAAGCGGCCGGGGGAGTCTGACGGCACCTGTCGGGGCGGCCCGAAGGCGGGCCAGTGGTGGCCGGAGTATGCGGCGGGCCTCGCGGAAGCGGCTCAGTAAGAACGCCCCTTCAGGGGCGCGGGGAACTGCGCGCTCAGCGCGCAAAAAGCCGCAGTCGCGTCTGCCGGATCATCTGGCAGACGCGACTGCGGCTCTTTTGTGGTTGCTCGCGCAGTTCCCCGCGCCCCTTGCGGGGCTACGGGATGTGGACCCACTTCGCCTTGCTCGGCGTCCCCTGGTCGTCAGTCACGAAGAGCATGTACCAGCCCGACTCCACCAGGCTCTTCTCCTTCGGGATCGTCACCGTGACCCCGTCCGCCGACTTCTTCAGGTTCAGGGCCACCGACGTCTGGTCGATGTCCGTGACGTGCGTCGAGGCGCTCGGCCGGATCAGGCGGGCCGTCTTGATGGACGAGGCGTGCTGGGTCTTGAAGGTCCCGGACCCGCCCCGCTTGATCTCCTTCGGACCGCCGCTGAGCCCCGGCTGCGAGCCCTGGTAGAGATACGGCGGGGTGTAGATCTCGATGCGCTGCTCGAACTCGCCCGGCTTGGTGTTCGCCTTGTCCGAGTAGAGCGAGTCGGAGCCGAAGAACATCACGCGGCCGTCGGGCAGCAGGATCGAGCCCGAGTGGTAGTTGCGGCCGACCTCCGGGTCCGCGACCCGCCGCATGTTGCCGGTCTTGGCGTCGTAGATCCGCGCCTGCTTGATGTTCGAGTCACTGCGGCCGCGGTAGTCCTCGGAGCCGCCGGATATGAGCACCGTGTCATCGGGCAGGGTCGAGGCCTGCGGGTAGCGGGTGCCCTTCTCCAGCTCGGGGCCGTCCTCGAACTTCGGGGCGTCGTCCAGGAGGTCGACGATGCGGGTCTTCTTGCTGGACTTCTTGGACTCGCCGACACCGCCGCCGCCGATCACCATGTACTTCTGGTCCTGCGCGGGCGGCAGCTCGACCGTGTTGGAGGTCTCCAGGAGATTCGGGTCGCTCATCCCGGGGATCCCCTTCCAGCTGCCCTTCTCCTCCAGGTCCCAGGTGCCGGGCTTGCGGCCGACGTCGTCGGGGCCGTAGCCCGCGTTCGAGCCCGAGTAGAAGAGCCTGCCGCTCTGGAGCTGGAAGACCGCGGGGTACGTCGGGAACTGGCGGACCTGCTTGGTGTAGGTCCACTTCTTGGTCTCGGGGTCGTAGACCTCGTTCTTGCCGGGGACCAGCTGGCCGATCTCGTCGAGGCCGGAGAGGCTGAGCACCTTGCCGTCCGAGAGCGTGGTCAGCGTGGGGTACCAGCGCGCCTCGTTCATCGGGTCGACCTTGATGTACTTCTCGGCGACCGGGTCGAACTCGAAGGAGTCCTTGATCCCCTGGAAGTCCTTCTTGTCCAGGGCGAGCTTCTGCGCGATGCCGTACGTGTTGCGGGTCGCGGAGCCCTTGAGGCCCTGCACGCGGTAGTTGTCCTGCGTGCCCGTCTCGTACTTCGTGCCGCTCTTCTGCGCTTCCACGTACACCCGGCCGAGGCCCGGTTCGTTGCGCACGAACGCGCCGGTCTGCTTGTCGAAGACCTTCTTCGCGCGCTCGACGACGACGGGGTCCTTCGACACGAACGTTTTGCCGTTCTTCTTGCCGGTGAACTTCGTGCCCGCCGGCAGCGTGATCGGATTGTCCGGGTCTTCGTTGTGCACCACCATCAGGCCGCCGGCCTTGGTGATGTCGCCCTTGAGCTTCTCGTAGCGCTGGGTGCCGCCCGCGATGAGCAGATTGCCGTTGGCCAGCTGGGTGTGGCCGGTGCAGAAGAGGTCGACGGGCGTCTTGATCTTCTTGATCGTGTTCTTGACCGGGTCCCACAGCCGGGTGTCGAACTTCTTCGCGTCGAAGTTCTTCTGGTTGTTGCCGGAGCCCGCGACCAGGAGGATCTTGCCGGTGTGCAGGAGCGCCGCGTGGATCGTGTTCTGGCGGTACTCCTCGGGGAAGTTCACGACCTGCCAGTGACCGTTGTCGGCCTTGTACTCCGGCTTGTTGATCTTGTAGTCGTGGTATTTCTCGGAACCCACGCGCCAGAGCCACGGGCCGTTCATCCCGGCCAGCGCTATGACCACCGCCGCGCCTATCGCAATGCGGCGGGCGCGGCGGCGGCTGGAGCGGTCTTTCATTTCTTACGTCCCCCAAGGGCGATCTGCATGGTCTGGTCGTTCGCCGCCCAGCTGGGCTTCTGCTGCGGCGCGTGCGGCGCGTGCGGTCCCTGTGGCGGGGCGTCGTACGTCTGCGGCAGCTGGGCCGTGGCATCGCCGTCGCGCTGGTGCGGCACCGTCGGACCCCCGTCGGACGGCGGCCCCGAACGGCCGCCCCGGTGCTGCGACTTGCGCTTCTTCTTGTCCTGCCGCATTCCCCACCGCCAGGCGAAGATCGGCGCGGCCGTGATCAGCAGGGCGAACGTGGCCCAGACGATCATCGCCGGGTGGACGTGGTCGAAGACGAACGCGGCGGCCATGGAGCCGGCGAAGACCAGGATGAAGAACAGGTGGATCCGGAACGTGCCGAACAGGGTGTCCGGGCTGGCCGAATCGCCCTTGGGAGTCACGACGAACTTGCTCTTGCGGCGCAGCGCGGCGTCCATCAGGGAGCGTGCGTAGACCGGCGCGGAGAGCGCCGACATCACCATGCCCGCGATACCGCCGGAGCCCTCGGGCTCGTGCGGCGAGACGTTGTGGCGGCGGTTCCAGATGTAGAGGCCGATCTGCAGCGCCGACGCGTTGCCGTACAGCATCAGCCAGATCGTCGGGTCGATGTTCACGCCGGATGCGCCCATGCCGAGGAACAGGGCGCAGGAGAGCGCGGCCAGGATCCAGTTCAGGGCGGACATCGGGTAGAAGATGACCATCATCGTGTAGTTGAAGAGCCGGCCGGGCGGCAGCGAGAACGGCGCCTTCCAGAACTGCTTGAGGATGGTCTCGTACGTTCCTCGCGACCACCGCAGCTGCTGCGTGAAGAAGTCCGTCCAGGCGTTGGGGCCCTCACCGACCGCGAGCACGTCCGGGGTGTAGATCGACTTCCACTTCTTGCCGGTCTTCGGGTTCGTGGCGCGGTGGATCTCGAAGCCCGTCGCCATGTCCTCGGTGATCGAGTCGTACAGACCGCCGATCTGCTTCAGGGCGCTGATGCGTACGGCGTTGCTCGTGCCGACGAACATGGGGGAGCCGTAGGCGTTGCCCGCGCGCTGGATCAGGGCGTGGAAGAGGAACTGCTGGGACTCGGCGGCCTTCGTGATGAAGTTGTCGTAGTTGCCGTAGACCTGCGGGCCGATGACGAAGCCGACGTTCTCGTCACGGAAGAAGCCGAGCATCCGCTCGAGGTAGTTGGGCATCGGGACGTGGTCGGTGTCGACCGATGCGAAGTAGTCGTAGTCGTCGCCGTGCGCGTCGAGCCAGGCGTTGTAGTTGCCGTGCTTGGTCTTGGCGCGGTGCGGGCCCTTGCTCATGTTCCACTTCGCGACGCCCTTGCGGGAGAAGTGGTGCACGCCGAGCCGCTGGCAGACTTCCTTGACGGCGGGGTCGTCGCCCTCGTCGAGGAGCCAGACGTGCATCAGGCCGCGGTGCCGGATGCGGACCGCCGCCTCCAGTGTCTTCGTCACCATCTCGAGGGGTTCCTTGCCGGGAACGAACGAGGTGAGGAAGGCGACCCGGGTGCCGGTCTCGGGCACCACGGGTATCGGGTCACGAGCGACGAGCGTGGCGTGCGCGTTCGAGAGCACGTTCATGCAGCGGAAGAACTCGATGAGGCCGATGGATATGAGCATCACGATGTCGAGCGTCGGCAGCCAGTCGTTCGCCACGTAGTCGCGCTTCGTCCAGTGCGTCGGCTGCAGCAGCCAGGCGAGCAGCACGAGCGAGAGCAGCGGCGCGGCGCCCAGCATCAGGGCGGCTCTGATCCGGTGCGGCTCCTGCGAGAGCAGAGAACGGTACTGCACCTTGTACGGCTTGCTCGGATCGGGCTGCGTGAGCGGCCCCGCGAGCCGGCTGTAGTGCTCGTAGTCGTATCTCGGCAGCGCCTTCTTGATACGCCTGAACCCGCCCGTCCGGTGCGACGGCACCCGCAGTTGGGTCGTCTCGGACGGGTCGTTCGGCCGGGCGCCCGTCGGCGTCGACGTCATGAGTCATCCCCCCGCACGCGGTCGCCCGCGTGTTCGTTGGTCCTTCTGTCCGGTCCGGTTCCCCTCGACCTTCACGAACGCATCAATGACAGGCCACCGTCCCCTTAGACATGGAACGGCTACCTTCCGGTTGCATGATGCCCCCCTCGGCATCTGTTCGTGAACGGGACCCCCGCCCCTTCCTCCCGCGGGCTCCGGCCGGGCCCCCAACTGCCCCGTACCGCCTGCCTCATGAGAGCCAATGGGTCCAGCACAAGGTTCTACGCCCCTAGCCATGATCGCAAGAGCGAAACAAGGTGTTTACCGGTCATACGAGCGATTTGAGCTACCTGTTGCTACCTGTTGAGACAGGAGCGCTCAATCGCGTTCGAATATTACCGAAGTGTTCCCGTATCGCCCGCTCGGCCCGCAGTACATCGCCGGATCGGACCGCGTCGAGGATTTCCCGGTGCTGACGGCAGGTGACCTTGGGATCCTGCGGCACGTCCACCAGATCGGTGCGTACTTTGTGGAAGGCGTCCCAGAACGCTTCAAGAACTTCGCCGAGGAGCGGGTTGCCCAGGCAGCGGTAGAGGGTGGCGTGAAATGCGCGGTCGGTTTCGGTTTGTACGGCACCCGGGCGGCCGTTCTGGCCGTTTTTGGCCGCCGTCTCCGTGTCCATCTGGTCCACGATGGCGTCCAGTTCGGCGAGGTCGGCGGCCGGGATGCGGCCTGCCAGGCGGGCGATGAGCCCGGTCTCCACGGCCTCCCTCAGCTCCAGGAGCTGGAGCAGGCTGTCCTCGCCGCGGTAGTGGCCGGCCACCGTGCGGAAGGTGAGGCCCTCGATCATGGGAGCCATTGACATGGGTCCGACATATGTGCCGAAACCATGCCGGATTTCCACGATGCCCATCGCCTGGAGTGCCTTGAGTGCCTCTCGCACAGAGTTCCGACTGACGCCGAGGCGTTCCATCAGTTCGGGCTCGGTGGGCAGAGAGGCGCCCGAGGGCAGCCGCTGGTCGATGATGAGCTTCTTGATCCGCTCCTGTATGTCGCGCGCCATGGCGCAACGGTAGCGGTACGGACACGGGTATCGACCCGGCGCGGAAGCCGCGTATCCATGCGGCGCGGGAACCACGAAAGCCCCCCGCGTGAACGGAGGGCTTTCGCTGTCTGTGCGCCGCCAGGGACTCGAACCCCGGACCCGCTGATTAAGAGTCAGCTGCTCTAACCAACTGAGCTAGCGGCGCCTGCTGACCTGGAGAACTCTACCGGACGCGGGCAGGTGCTCCGCACCATCCGGAAGCCCCGGGGGGCCCGGGGCGGCATGGGGCCGGGGTGCGGGCGGGGCGGCCCCGGGGAGCGGCGGGGGCGTGAATTCCGGGCGGCTCAATCATTCGGACCGTCAACATGCGATATCGCGCGACAGTTGAGAAGCTGACGACTGTGCAGATGCGACGCAGACATTCTTTCCTTGAGTGTGAGGGGAATCGCATGGAGGTTGCTCCGGTATTCGATGAATTCGATCCCGAGAGCGACTGCGACTGTCCCGGATGCATTCAGCGGCGGCGAGCCATGGCCCATGCGCTTCCCGTGAGCCTCGGCGGCCACCCGGCGGCGCACGGAGCGCGGCGCGCCCTTGTCGTCGCCGCGGCGGCGGGCACCGTGCTCGGCGGCGGGCAGGTGCTTCCGGCGGCAGCGGCGCCCGATGCCGGGCAGCGTCCGGCGGGGCCGCCGGGTGTGGTGCCGGGGGCTCCTTCGGACGAGGATCCGGGGGCGGACCCGGGGGCGACTCCGGGGGCGGATGCGCGGGTGGACCCCGGTCCCGGCACTCCGCAGGGCGGCACGAGCGGGCTGCACGGGGCGCCGGGCGCGTCGGGCACTCCGGGGCCCACGGAGGCGGCGCCGCGGCCGATGACCCGGACCGCGATCCTCGCCCGGGCCGCGACGTGGGTCGCGGCGAAGGTGCCGTACAGCATGAGCAAGTACTGGACCGACGGCTACCGGCAGGACTGCTCGGGCTTTGTCTCCATGGCCTGGAACCTCGGCGGCAATGAATGGACCGGCAGCCTCGCCAAGTACGGGGTGCGCATTACGAAGGAGCAGCTGCAGCCCGGCGACATGCTTCTCTTCCACAATCCCGCGAACCCCGAGAAGGGGTCGCACGTCACCATTTTCGCCGGTTGGGCGAATACCGCTCGTACGCAATACATCGCGTACGAGCAGACCCGTCCGCACGCCCGTAAGCAGACGACTCCCTATGCCTATTGGAGTAATGGGAGCCGCTATCTGGCCTACCGCTACAAGGGTGTGACGGGCGGCGCTCCCGGCGGCGCGCGGCCGAGTACGGGTGCGGCCTATCCCGGTGCGGGGTCGTTCGGTCCCGGCGCGAACAACAAGTACGTCACCCAGCTGGGCAAGGCCCTGGTCAAAAGGGGAGGCGGCCGCTTCTACACGTCTGGTCCCGGCCCGCGCTGGACCGACGCGGACCGCAGGGCCACGCAGGCGTTCCAGCTTGCGCAGGGCTGGAAGGGCAAGGACGCGGACGGTCTGCCGGGCCCCGCGACCTGGTCGTACCTGATGACAGGCAAGGGCCGCGACATCCCGCGCGCGGGAGCGGGCGCGGGCGGCAGCCAGGGCCGGGCTCCGGCGTACCCCGGCAGCGGGGTGTTCCGCCCCGGCCAGTCCAGCCCGTCCGTGGAGAAACTCGGCAGACAGCTGGTGAAGAAGGGCTTCGGCAAGCACTACGCCCGGGGCCCCGGCCCGCAGTGGAGCGAGAGCGACCGCCGCAACGTCGAGGCGTTCCAGCGGTCCCAGGGCTGGCGGGGCGCGGCGGCGGACGGCTATCCGGGCCCGGAGACGTGGCGGCGATTGTTCGCATGAACGCCGCGAGCGGAGCGGCACGCGTGAGACACGGGCACGTATGAGACCCGGGCACGAACGTAACCCCGGCACGAACGTAACCCCGGCATGTATGAGACCCGGTCACGAATGAGCCCCGAGCACTCGTGAGACCCGGGCACCAATGAGACCCAGGCACGTATGACGCAGAGGCACGTATGAGGCGGAGGCAAGGATGAGTGCGACAGCGGCATCACGGTCACAGGCGCCCCAGCCGGAGGACCCGCAGATCGCGGGCGCCCCGGAGCCGGCCGCCCGTTCGCCGCGCCTGATCCAGAGCGAGGCCACCACCGAGATCCCCATCCACCTGCTCTTCCGCGACGACCCCGCCGACCCCGGAGTCTCGCTGTCGCCCGCCGTGGTGCGGCGCCGGCAGGGCACGGGCGAGCAGCCCCGCACCGCCCGGCGCCCCGCGGCGGCAGCGGCAGCGGCAGCGGCCCCGGTGGCCCGCCCGCTCCCCGACGTCGACCCCGCGCTCGGCGAGCGGCCGGCCCGCGTGCTGCCCGGCATGGTCGGCGTGCTCGGCGGGTCCTCGGGAGTCGCCGGATGCGCGGCCGCGCTGTGGTGGGCCGGAGTGCTGCCCGAGGCGGTGGCGCAGGCGGCCGGGCTGCCCCGCCCCGACGGCTACGACCCGTACGCCGGGCTCGGTCTCGCGCAGTGGGCCTCGCTCGCCGGATCGGGCGCGCTCGCGCTGTTCGGCTTCGGGGGCCTGGCCCGCGGCCGGGTCGGCACGGCGTGGGTGCTCACCCTCTTCGGGCGCTACCGCGGCAGCGTCCGCAGGACCGGTCTGATGTGGGTCAACCCGCTCCTCCTGCGCCGCCGTGTCGACGTACGCCTGCGGCACTGGCGCAGCGAGCCGATGCCCGCGGTGGACCGGGGCGGGGTCGCGCTGCGGGTCGTCGTCCTCGTCGTGTGGCGGGTCAAGGACGCGGCGCGGGCGACGCTCGGGGTCGCCGACCACCAGGAGTATCTGCGCGAGTGCGTCGAGGCGGCGACCGCACGCGTCCTGTCCCGGCTGCCCGCCGACGCCTTCCACGACGACACCCCGACCCTGCGCGACGCGGAGGCCGTCGGCGACGCGCTGACCCGGATGCTCGCGGCGGAGACCGAGTCGGTGGGCGTCCAGATCTTCTCGGCCCAGCCGACCCGTATCGAGTACGCCCCCGAGATCGCCGACACCATGCGCCTGCGCCGGGTCGCCGCCCTGGACGCCAAGCACCGCGACAGCGTGCTGACCTCGGTGGTGGACTCCGTCGAGGACACGGTGACCCGGCTGACCACCCGCGGACTCGTCGAGCTCGACGACTACGAGCGCAAGGCCTTGGTCAAGGACCTGACGGTGGCGTTCTATACGGGGCATGGAGACCGATGACCACGCCCCCGGGCACGCCCCCGCTCTCGCGGACCTCGCGAGGGACGCCCGACGACTGACCGCCGACCGGCCCCGCACCCTCCTCGGGATCGCGGGGCCGCCCGGCGCGGGCAAGTCGACGTTCGCGCGGGCACTGGTGGAGACCATCGGCGAGAGCGCCGCGTATCTGCCGCTGGACGGCTTCCACCTCTCCAATGACCAGCTGGAGCGGCTCTCCCTCACCTCCCGCAAGGGTTCGGAGCCGAGCTTCGACGTCCTGGGATACGTCGCGCTCCTCACCCGGGTCCTCCGGGACACCGGCCACGACATCTACGTACCCGATTACGACCGCACCCTCCACGAGCCGATCGCCGCCCGGCACCTGGTCCCGCCGACGGCCCGCCTCGTCGTGACCGAGGGGAACTATCTGGCCTGCGATCTGCCCGGCTGGCGCGACGCGCGGCGACTGATGAATGAGTGCTGGTACGTGGAGGCACCTGCGGAGGTACGTCAAGTGCGCCTCGTCGAGCGGCAGTTGGCGGGCGGTCGGACGGCCGACGGGGCGGCCGCGTGGGTGGCGACGAACGACGGCCCCAACGGTGACCTCGTGGAGAAATCGCGCCGTCGCTGCGATCGGATCGTCTCCACGATTGGTATGGACATGTTCAACTACCGGCAATAATCTGAGCTTGGTCTAGACCGCAGAACTCACTGCATTCACCGCGCCCCTGCACCCGCAGCGGCGTGGTGCCGCGGCGCGCGCACGGCTCACGGAATCCCCACGTTTCCCCTGGAGCGGCAGCATGCGAAACAAGAAGATGTACGCGGCCATGCTCGGCGCCACGACGGTCGGGGCCCTCGCGCTCTCGTCCGGTGGCGCGAGCGGTCACGGCTACACCGATCTGCCGGCCAGCCGCCAGATCAACTGTTCCAACGGCACGGTGAGCGGCTGCGGTTCCATCCAGTACGAGCCGCAGAGCGTCGAGGGCCCAAAGGGCTTCCCGGCGGCCGGACCGGCCGACGGGAAGATCTGCTCGGCGGGCGTCAGCGGCTTCGACACGCTCAACCAGCCGAAGGCACCGGGCGGCGGCGCCTGGCCGACGACCAGTGTCAGCGCCGGTCAGAACTACAGCTTCCGCTGGCAGTTCACGGCACGTCACCGCACCACCGACTTCAAGTACTTCATCACCAAGCAGGGCTGGGACGAGAGCAAGCCGATCACGCGGGCCGCCCTCGAAACGACCCCGTTCCTCAATGTCCCCTACAACGGACAGCAGCCGCCCGCCACGCTCTCGCACTCCGGAACGATCCCCGGCGGCAGAAGCGGCCACCACGTGATCGTCGCGGTGTGGACGGTCCACGACACGGCGAACGCGTTCTACGCCTGCTCCGACGTCAAGTTCTGAGCAGGGCTTGAGGCTCCACGGCTCATCCCGCGGGTAGGTTCTGCGCACACCGTCCACGACCAGGACGGTGTGCGCGGAACGGCGGCACGGCAATACGTGCACGCCGCCGACTCGACTATCGGGGGACAGTCATGGAGTTCATGTTCTACGTGGTGCCCGCACTCATCGCCGCGGTGGTGATCGCGATGGCGGTCAAGGTGGTCAGGCGCTCCCTGGAGCTTCGGCAGGCGTGGGCAAGCGGCCTGACGGCGGAGGCGCGCTGCCTGCGCACGTACACCACGACCAGCCGCAACAGCGACAGCGGCCACACCACCACGACGCAGCACCACGTCTACGAGTTCACGCCGCCCGCGGGCCGCCCCGTCAGGTTCGAGGAGGAGAACGGCCCCGCCGCGACCGTCGAGGGCGACTTCGTCACCGTGCACTACGCGGCCGGCCGCCCCGAGAAAGCCACGGCGCACGCGCCGAGCCCCGTCAAGAACGCGGTGGGTACGGTCGGGCTGCTCTGCTTCCTCGGCGTCGCGCTGGCCTTCTGCGTCTTCTTCGTGGTGACGGCGAACGACTTGTTCGGGTCGGATCTCCCGTAGTCGCTCTCCCTATCTGACGGTCCATCAATTATGGTGCGCGGCCATGGAGTCCACCGGGAGCACCGTCGCGGAACTCGTAGTGGCACGCTGGGGCGACCACCGCCCCGGACTGCGCTTCGAGGACCAGGAGCTGACCCACCACCAAGTCGCCGCGGGCGCGTCGGCGAGGGCGGCGCTCTTGGCCGACCTGCTGCCGAGAGGCGCCGAGCCCCATGTCGGCGTCCTGCTCGACAACACCCCCGAATACCCCCTGTGGCTGAGCGCGGCGGCGCTCGCGGGGGCGGCGGTGGCGGGGATCAACCCCACGCGCAGGGGCGCCGAACTGGCCCGTGACATCGTGCACACCGACTGCCGCGTCCTGATCACGCAGCGGGCGCACCTGGCGCTCCTCGACGGCCTCGAACTGCCGGGCGTACGCATCCTGGTGACGGACACCGGCGCCTACGCGGAGCTCCTCGCGCCCTACGCGGACGCGCGCCCGGAGATATCGGGAACGGTGACTCCGGCGAGCCGCATGCTCCTCTACTTCACCTCGGGATCGACCGGGGCGCCCAAAGCCGCGATCTGCACCCAGGGCCGTCTGGCGGCCGCGGGCCAGTCCCTGGTCAGCCACTTCAGCCTCGGCCCGGACGGGGTCCACTACATCTGCATGCCCATGTTCCACGGCAACGCGGTGATCGCGGACTGGGCGCCCGCGCTCGCCGCGGGGGCGGGGGTGGCGCTGCGGCGGCGCTTCTCGGCTTCGGCGTTCCTGGACGACGTACGGGCTTACGGGGCGACGTACTTCACGTATGTGGGCCGGGCGGTGCAGTACGTCCTTGCCACGCCGGAGCGGCCCGACGACACGTCGAACCCCCTGCTGTTGGGCTTCGGCACCGAGGCCGGGGCGGTGGACGCGGCGCGGTTCGAGAAGCGGTTCGGGGTGCGGCTCGTCGAGGGGTACGGGTCTTCGGAGGGGGGCGCGGCGATCCAGCGGACGCCGGGTACGCCCGCCGGGGCGATCGGCCTCGCGGTGCCGGGGAGCGATCTCGCGGTGGTGGATTCCGGTACGCGGGAGGAGTGCCCGCCGGGCTCCTTCGATGCGGACGGGCGGCTGCTGAACGGGGATGCGGCGATAGGGGAGTTGGTGAACAAGGGGCGGGCGCCCTTCGAGGGGTACTGGCGCAACGCGGAGGCGGACGCGGCGCGGCTGCGGGACGGGTGGTACTGGACGGGGGACCTCTTCTACCGCGACGCGGAGGGGTTCTTCTACTTCGCGGGGCGCACCGACGACCGGCTGCGGGTGGACAGCGAGAACCTGGCGGCGGCGGTGATCGAGAACATCCTCGCGCGGTGGGAGGGGGCGGCGGCGGTGGCGGTGTACGCGGTGCCGGATCCTGTGGCGGGGGATCAGGTGATGGCCGCGGTCGCGCCGCGGGAGGGGGGCGCGTTCGATCCCCTCGCCTTCGCCGAGTTCCTCCTCTCCCAGCCGGACCTGGGTACGAAGATGGCGCCCCGCTTCGTACGGGTGGTCCGGCGGATGCCGGTGACTGCCACCAACAAGGTGGCGCGGGCGGTGCTTCGGCGGGAGGGATTTCGCTGTGGGGACCCTGTGTGGTGGTGCCCTGGGGCGGGTGCCTATCGCCCGCTTACCCCGGCGGACGAGTCCGCGCTCCTGGCCCAGTACCGCGCCCAGTCCCGCGAGGGCCTTCTCCCCGGCTAGGTCTGTCCCTGCGGGACAAGCCTCTCCCGCCCACCCGCCCGATTGCCCCGCATCAGACCGTGGACGAACAAACGGGGGAAGGGAGACTTCCCCCCCCGGCATACCGTGACCCCATGGTCAGTGAAGGTGTGTGGGTGGGGCTGCGGGGGCGTAGGTATCTGAGGAGCAGTGCGCCCTGGAGGGGAGTCGCTTACCTCCTCGGGGGTGTCGTGCTCGGGGTGGTCGTGCTCGTGGGCGGCCTGGTGGCAGCCGTCCTCGGGGCTGCCCTCGCCGTCGTGCTCGTAGGGCTCCCCCTGCTCGCCCTCCTCGGCCTCGCCGGCATCCCCGTCGCCGCCCTGGAACGCCGCAGGCTCCGCCTCGTCGACCCGGCGACCCCCGCCCCCACTCCCCACCGCACCCCCGAAGCCCCCGGCATCCCTGCCTGGTTCAAGCTGCGGGTCAAGGAGCAGGCGACCTGGCGGGAGCTCGCGTACACCGCGCTGCTCGCCCTCGTCCTGTGGCCCATGGACCTGCTCGTCCTGGCCTGCACCGTCGGCGCCCCCGCCGTCCTGATGGCGACCCCCGTCCAACTCGCCCTGGACGGCGGCGAGATACGCGCGGCCAAGCTCTGGCTGGTCGGCGACTACCCGCACGCCTTCGCCACCGCCCTCCTCGGCCTCGCCCTGCTCGCCCCGCTGCTCTACCCCCTCGGCGCCTACGCCACCGCCCGCGCCGCCCTGGCCCGCCTCCTGCTCGCCCCGCGCGAGGCCGAGCTGACCACCCAGCTGGCGGAAGTGACCCGCTCCAGGGCCCGCCTCGTCGACGCCTTCGAAGCCGAACGCAGGCGCATCGAGCGGGACTTGCACGACGGAGCCCAGCAGCGGCTCGTCGCGCTGACCATGACCCTGGGCCTGGCCAGGCTCGACGCCACCCCCGGAAGCGAACTCGCCGCCCAACTCGCCAAGGCACACGACGAGGCGGGGAACGTCCTGAAGGAACTGCGCGAACTCATCCGCGGCATCCACCCCCAAGTCCTCGTCGACTACGGCCTCGCCGCCGCCGTCGAGGACGCCGCCGACCGCTCCCCGATCCCCGTCGACACCGATCTGGACGGCCTGCCCCGTCTCCCCGAATCCGTCGAGGCAGCCGGGTACTTCACCACCCGCGAAGCCCTCACCAACATCGCCCGCCACAGCGGCGCGCCCCGCGCGCACATCAGCGCGCGCCACCACCACGACACCCTCCGCATCGACGTCAGCGACGAGGGCAAGGGCGGCGCGGACCCCGCCCGCGGCACCGGTCTGACCGGCCTGGCGGACCGCCTCGCGGTGCTCGATGGCACACTGACGGTCACCAGCCCGCCCGGCGGCCCGACCGTACTGTCCGTGGAGATCCCGTGCCGAGCCCAGCACCAGCAGAGCCCCGAAGACTGAGGATCGTCGTCGCCGAAGACAGCGTGCTGCTCCGCGAAGGGCTCGTCGGCCTGCTCACCCGCTTCGGCCACGAGGTGCCCGCCGCGCTCGGTGACGCACAGGGGCTGCGCGCCGCCGTCGACGCACACGCCCCTGACCTCGTCCTCACCGACGTACGCATGCCGCCCTCCTTCCAGGACGAGGGTCTGCGCGCCGCCCTCGCGCTGCGCGCCGAGCGGCCCGGGTTGCCGGTCCTGGTGCTCAGTCAGTACGTGCAGCGTTCCTACGCAGCCGAGCTTTTGGACACCGGCGACGGCACCGGCGTGGGCTATCTGCTCAAGGACCGCGTGGGCCAGGTCGAGCAGTTCGCCGACGCGGTGACGCAGGTGGCGGGCGGCGGCACGGTCGTGGACCCGGAGGTCGTACGGCAGTTGCTCAGGCGCCGCCGCGATCCCCTGGAGCAGCTCACGCCGCGCGAGCGCGAAGTGCTCGGCCTGGTCGCCGAGGGCAGATCGAACGCCGCGATCGCCGCCGAACTCGTCGTCAGCGAGGCCGCGGTGGGCAAACACATCGGCAACATTCTCGGCAAACTGGACCTGCCGCCCGGAGACGGAACCCACCGCAGGGTGCTCGCGGTCCTGGCCTATCTACGGGCGTGAGCGGCAGAGGGAACGGACCCGTCCCGCCGATCCTTGCAATGGCCACCGGTCTGGTCGATTACGATCCTGAACCATGAGCACGTCAGACCAGATGGGGGCAGGCCGGGCAGGCCTCACGCCGCGCCAGGCCCGGCGCATACGGATCGCCGCGGCCTCGGTGTTGATGGCCGCGGCGGCCGTGGTGCTCGCCGTGCGCCTGGCGAGCCGGTCGTCCGTCCTGGTCGTGGGGGTGTACGGGCTGCTGCTCGTCCTCTGCGGCCTGGTGATCGAACTCAGCAGGCGCGGACGGACCCGGCTCGGCAGCTATCTGCTCGCCGTCGGCCTGGTGGCCGCCCTGGTCATGGACTGGGTGGTGCTTGCCTGACCGCTCGGCCGTCCCCCTGCCCGACCGGTACGGGATCGTCCGCCACCGGCATCTCCTCGCGCAGCCCGTACCACTCGTGGAGCCTGCGCATCCGCGCCGGCGCCCACCAGGCGCGCCTGCCGAGCAGCGTCATCGTCGCCGGGACGAGGAACATCCGGACCAGGGTCGCGTCGATGAGCACGGCCAGCGTCAGACCGAGCCCGATCTGCAGGATCGGTGCGAAGCCGCCGGTCATGAAGCCGCCGAAGACGATCGCGAGCAGCAGCGCCGCACAACTGACGACACGCCCCGAGCGGCGCAGGCCCTCGACGGTGGCGGCACGGTGGTCGCCGGTCTCCAGCCAGGTCTCCCGCATCCGGGACAGGATGAACAGCTCGTAGTCCATCGCGAGCCCGAACGCGATCGCGATGATCAGCGGCGGCGCGGTCAGACTCAGCGCCCCGAGCCCCTCGCTGCCGAGCAGCCCCGCCCAGTGCCCGTCCTGGAACACCCACACCACGACGCCGAGCGCGGCGCCCAGGCTGAGCAGGGTGGTGGCGAGCGTACGCAGCGGCAGCAGCAGTGATCCGGTGAAGGCGAAGAGCAGGGCGAACAGGGCGACAAGGACGGTGAGTACGGCCCACGGAGCGCGCTCGGCGAGCATCGAGCGGAAGTCGACGAGGCCCGCGGCGTTGCCGGTGACCCGGACGGGCTCGTCCCCGCGCAGGTCACGTACCCGCTCCACGATCCGGGTGGCGTCGGGACCGTCGACCGACCCCTTGGGGGTCAGCTGAAGCAGCACCGTCCCGTCGGGGAGCCGCTCGCTGTCGGCGGACCTGATGCCGGGCAGGGCACGGATACCGGCCACGGTGCCTGGATCGGTGCCCGCCCCGACAAGCACCTTGACGGGGTCGGTGTCCGCCCCGGCCGGATAGTGCTCGCGCACGGTGTCGTACAGCTGCCGCGCCTCGGTGTCGTGCGGGAGCTGTCGCGCGTCCCCGATGTTGATCCGCATCCCGAAGGCGGGCAGCGCGAGGAGAGTGAGCACGGCGACGACGGTGGTGGCGACGGCCACCGGGCGCCGGGCGGAGAAGAGCGCGAGCCGGGCGAAGAAGGCGCCGGGTTCGGCAGCGGACCCGCGAGGCCGCCAAAGCCGTTTACGCGTACGGGACTTCGTGCCCGCGGGTGCGATCCTGCCGCCGAACAGGGCGAGCAGCGCGGGCAGCAGCGTCAGCGCCGCCAGCATGTCGACGACGACCACCGCACTGGCCGCGAGGCCCATGCTGCGCAGGAACGGGCTGGGGAACCAGACGAGCCCCGACAGGCTGATGGCCACCGTCAGGCCGGAGAAGAGGACGGTGCGTCCGGCGTGGGCGACGGTCGCGTGCACGGCCTGCGCCACACCGCCCGCTTTCCCCCGCTCCACTGCCTTCCCCCGCCCCACTGCCTTCCCCCGCTCCTCGCGGAAGCGGATCACCATCAGGAGCGCGTAGTCGACGGCGAGACCGAGGCCGAGCATCGTGACGATCTGGACGGCGTAGACGGAGATCTCGGTGAACTGGCTGAAGCCGTAGAGCGTCAGGAAGGCACCGGCCACTCCGCTCACGGTGACCAGGAGGGGGAGCCCGGCGGCCCGCAGCCCGCCGAAGATGAGCAGCAGGACGAGGAGTACGGCGGGCAGGGTGATCAACTCGGCCCGTGCGACGTCCTCCTGGGCCCTGCCGCCCATCTGCTCGCCGAGCAGCGGACCGCCGCTCACCGCCACGTCGCCCGCGGTGATCTCACGGATGCGGTCGGCCGCGTCGCCGGTCGCCTCCTCCTCGGCGTCGTCGTCGAGGCCGCCCTTGAGGGTGACGGGGATGAGCAGGGCCTTGCCGTCCCCGGCGACCAGACCCCGCGTGGTGTACGGGTCCGGAACGTGCGCGATGCCGGGCTGCCGCCGTACCTCGGCGATCGCGTCGCCCACCTGGGCGCGGAGCCGCGGGGTGTCGACGGCGGGTCCCGACACGACGGCGTTGAAGTCGTCGCCGTAGGGCGTGAGTTCGTCCAAGCGCTCTGCGGCGACGACCGACTCGCTGCCGGGGACGTCCTCGACCGACGAGGTCAGATCGCCGAACACGCGGGTACCGAAGCCGAAGCCCAGGACCAGGAGAAGGAGCCAGACGAGAACGACGGTCTTGGGGCGCCGGGTGGCGGTACGAGCGAGGGCAGCCAGCATGGCTCTGCCTCCTCCGTGGGCGGGTTCCGGGTCGCCCTCAGAGTCACCCCCGACCCGCACGCGGCGAATCGCCGCAACGAGCGGTCTTGCGCCCTCCCTCGCACGGGGTAGGTCTCGGTCGGGCGGGGGAGGGGAGGAGAGGAGAGGGGCAGCGGGAGAAGGGGAGATGGCGGATCTAGCTCCCCGGCACCACGAGTCCCGTCTCGTACGCGCAGATCACCGCCTGTACCCGGTCCCGCAGTCCCAGCTTCGACAGGACGTTGCTGACATGGGTCTTCACCGTGTGCTCGCTGACCACGAACGACGCCGCGATCTCCGCGTTGGACAGGCCCCGCGCGAGAAGACGCAGCGTCTCCTCCTCGCGGGCGGTGAGGACCGCGAGGCGTTCGGAGGGCGATACGTCGGGCGCGTCGGACTCCGTGCGGCGGCGCCGGACCACGTCCGCCACCAGGCGTCGCGTCACCGAGGGCGCGAGCAGGGAATCCCCGGCCGCCACCACCCGTACCGCGTGCACCAGGTCGTCCCGGCGGACGTCCTTGAGCAGGAAGCCGCTGGCTCCCGCGTACAGCGCCTCGTAGACGTACTCGTCGTGGTCGAAGGTGGTCAGCATGACCACCCGGCAGCTGGACCGCGCGCACACCCGGCGGGCCGCCTCGATGCCGTCCATGCCCGGCATGCGGATGTCCAGGAGGACGACGTCGGGGCCGTGCCGCAGGACCGCCGCCACCGCCTGCGCGCCGTCACCCGCCTCCGCCACCACCTCGATGTCGGGCTGCGCCTCAAGGATCATCGAGAAGCCGCTGCGCACCAGCTCCTGATCGTCGGCGACCGCCACCCGGATGCTCATCACCCCAGGATGCCGTGGGCAGCCGTACGGCGACGCGGAATCCGCCATCGGGTCCGTTTCCGGCCTCGGCCGTGCCACCGCAGGCGGCGGCGCGTTCCCGGATGCCGACGAGCCCGTGCCCGTCACCCTCCGAGGTCAGGAACCCGACTCCGTCGTCCTGGACCCGTATCCGCAACTCCGCGTCCAGCCAGTCGAGCCGGACGGACGCCTCCGTCGCCGCCGCGTGCTTGACGCAGTTGGTCAGCGCCTCCTGGACGATGCGGTACGCGGCCACCTCGACGTACGGCGGCAGCGGACGCGGATGTCCCGTCTGCGCGAGGCCGACGCGCAGACCGGTCCGTTCGACGAGCGCGGTCAGTTCCGGGAGCGCGGCGAGCGTCGGCTGCGGGTCGCGGCCGTCCGGGGCCGACGGCTCTCTCAGTACGCCCAGGATCCGCCGCAGCTGCACCATCGCGTCGCGCCCCGCCCCCGCGATCGCCTCGAAGGCCCCCACCGCGCGGTCCGGGTCGCTGCGGACGACGACGGGACCGGCCTCCGCCTGGACCACCATCAGGCTCACCGCGTGGGCGAGGATGTCGTGCATGTCGCGGGCGATCCGGGACCGCTCCTGACTGACCGCACGCGCCGTCTCGGTGGCCCGCTCCCGCTCCAGGCGCCGGGCCCGGTCCTCCAGGGCCGCCGTGTACGCGCGCTGCACGCGGGCGAAGGCGCCGAGTGCGTACGCGCTGATGAGGCTGATCAGGTGGAAGGGGTATTCGTACGGCTCGGCGTGCTCCTTGAAGGCCATGGTGATGGCGGCTCCCGCCAGCCACCCGGCGAACATGACGCGCCGCTTCAGCGGCGGGCTCAGGGCGGCCACGGTGTAGAGGGCGACCATGCCGCCGAAGCAGACGTCGGGCGGCGGCCGGTGGTAGAGCGCCATGGCGGGCGTGAAGACGGCGATCACGCCGGCGCAGGCGAAGGGGGCGCGCCGGCGCCAGATCAGCGGCACCGCGGTCCCGGCGCCCAGGACGAAACCGCCGGGGCTCAGCGGATCGCCCCCCTCGTCCGGGAAGAGGAACTGGAGCGATACGGCGAAGAGCACCACGGCGGCAAGGGCGGTGTCCACCACGTAGGGGCGGGTGGTGCGCAGCCGGGACAGGGCGGGCAGGGGGCGCTGCATCGGGCGGCTCCTCGGGACAGGAGGCGGTGCCAGTATCGCGGCGCCCCGCCGGCGCTGTCCTCACCGGTGCGGGGGATATGCGGGGGAGATGCAGGGGGATACGCAGCGGGGGGTGGCAACGAAAGAAGCCCCCCGCTCGCGCGAGGGGCTTCTCACTGTCTGTGCGCCGCCAGGGACTCGAACCCCGGACCCGCTGATTAAGAGTCAGCTGCTCTAACCAACTGAGCTAGCGGCGCCTGCTGACTCGAAAATAATACCTGGTCCCGGGGGGTGCTCAGAACCGCTGCCCGGAGCCCCCCGGCGAGCCCCTAGATCGCGAGGGAGAGCAGCACGGGCGCCGCCCCGCGATTGAGCGTCCTTGCGGCTTCGCGCAGCCGGTGGGCGTGCTCCAGCGGGAGGGAGAGGGCCAGGCAGCCGGCCGCGGAGCCCGCGGTGATGGGGACCGCGGCGCAGACCGTGCCGACCGCGTACTCCTGGAGGTCGAGGACGGGGACCGTGGCGGGCTGGGCGGCGAGGCGGTTCAGGAGGACCCGTTCGTTCGTGATCGTCCGTGAGGTGAGGCGGGCCATCTTGTGGCGCGAGAGGTGGTCCCTGCGGCCGTTCAGGTCGAGCTGGGTCAGCAGGCTCTTGCCGACCGCGCTGGCGTGCGCGGCGGAGCGGAAGTCCACCCACTCGTTGACCTTCGGGGTGCGGGGGCCGTCCGCGAAGTCGGTGATCTTGATTTCGCCGTCTTCGTACCGGCTGACGTAGACGGCCGCGCCGATCGTGTCGCGCAGCCCGTCGAGCGTTCCCTTGAGCTTGTCCCGCAGTGCCGTCTCGCGGCCCTCCGCGGCGCCGAGACGGTTGAGCGAATGTCCGGTCACATAGGCGCCGTCGGAAGTCTGGTCGACGTAGGCCTCGCGGCGGAGCATGCGCAGCAGGGCGGCGAGGCGGGCCGCGGGGAGTTTGGTCTGCCGGGCGAGTTCGGTTTCGGTCACGCCTGTGTCGTGCCGGGCGACGATTTCGAGCACCCTCAGGGCGCTCTGCACCGAGTGCTGCGGCGTGAACGGCTCGTGCTTCAGCGCCACGGCTTTCCCCCTGCGTGGAACGGTTCCGGACAGCTGGGCTCCGTCCCACGATAGCCGCCAAGAGGCCGATTTGGAGCGGCTGTTGACGAGAATGTGGCGCGTCCCCGGCTCTGTCAGCAGGAACGCGCCACTCTGGCATATGCCAGCGTCATCACCCGGGCTTCTGCGTGGATCACCGGCGCATCACCGGCGGATCATTACGGGCGATTACGGTCCGCGGTCACAGGACCGCGCTGAGGAACTCCCTTGTCCGCTCGTGCTCGGGCTCGGTGAAGATCTTCTCCGGGGTGCCGGCCTCGATGACGCGGCCCGAGTCGAACATCAGGACCTGGTCCGAGATGTCACGCGCGAAGTTCATCTCGTGGGTCACGCAGAGCATGGTGATGTCCGTGGTGTGCGCGATGTCCCTGAGGACGTCGAGAACACCGGCCACCAGTTCGGGGTCGAGCGCGGACGTGACCTCGTCGAGGAGCAGCACCTGCGGGCGCATCGCCAGGGCGCGCGCGATGGCCACGCGCTGCTGCTGGCCGCCGGAGAGCTGGCTCGGGTACTTGTCGATGTGCTCGGTGAGCCCGACCAGTTCGAGCAGCTCGCGCGCCCGCTGGTCGGCCTCGTCCTTGGGCAGGCCGAGCACCTGGACCGGCGCCTCGGTGATGTTGCGCAGGACCTTCATGTTCGGGAAGAGGTTGAACTGCTGGAAGACCATCCCGATGTTCTTGCGGACCTCGCGGACGTACTTCTCGCTCGCCGGGACGAGCTTGCCGTTCTTCGTCTCGTGCGTGAGGTACTCGCCGCCGACCTTGATCGTGCCCTCTTCGGGCTTCATCAGGGTCATCAGGAGCCGCAGGATCGTCGTCTTGCCGGATCCGGAGGGGCCGATGAGCGTGACGTGCTTGCCCGACGCCACGGAGAAGTCGAGCTCGTCCAGGACGACATGGCTGCCGAAGCGCTTGGTGACCTTGTCGAAGCGGATCAGCTCGCTGCCGTCCACCGTGGGATTGACTGTTTCCTTCGAGGTGCTGCTGTCAGCGGACAAGACGACGCTCCAAGACTCGGAGAAGAACGGAAGCCGGGTAGGCAATGACGATGAAGGCGATGCCCACGACGCTGATGGCCTCGTAGGTGAAGGTCGCCTGGGTGAATCCCTTGGCCTCGCCCAGCATGTCCAGGGCGCCGATGGCGGCGATCTGCGGGGAGTCCTTGAGCATCGACACCACGTAGTTGCCCAGTGCGGGGATCACGCGGCGGATGGCCTGCGGCAGGATGATCGCGGTCCACGTGCGGCGCTTGGGCAGGCTCAGCGCGGTGGCCGCCTCCCACTGGCCGACGGGAACGCCGTCGATGCCCGCGCGGTACACCTCGGCGGTGTACGTCGAGTAGTGCAGACCGAGGCCGACGATGCCCGTGGTGAGCGGCGACATCGTGGGGCCGAACTCGGGGACGACGGTGAACAGGAAGAACAGCTGCACGAGCAGCGGGGTGTTCCGGATGAACTCGGTGATCGCCGTCACCGGCCAGCGGATCCACACCTTGTCGGAGCGCTGTGCGATCGCCCAGAGCAGACCCAGGGAGAACGCGATCACGGTGCCCCAGGCGACCGCCTGGAGCGTGACGAACAAACCGTCCCAGAACTTCGGCATGAAGTCCTCGACATTGGACCAGTCCCAGTTCACTTGGCACCCCCGGTACCGGTCACGGCGTCGATCGACGACTTGGAACGCAGCCCGCCGAGGAGGCCGACCTTCTCGGGCGCCTGGCCGATCCGCGCCTTCGCGTGCCGCTCAAGCAGCCGCATTCCGCGCGTCAGGAGGAAGGCGAGCACGAAGTAGACCACCAGGAGCACCGTGTAGACCGGAGCGCTCTCGGCGGTCACGAGCCGCCACAGGTTGCCCGCGAAGGTCATGTCGGCCACCGCGATGAGGGAGACCAGGGACGTGCCCTTGAGCAGCTCGATCAACAGGTTGTTGAAGGGAGGCAGCATCTCGGGCCAGGCCTGCGGGATCTCGATCTTGCGCAGACGCTGCGCCTTGGTGAAGTTCAGCGCAACCCCCGCCTCGCGCTGCGCCACCGGCACGGCGGCGAGAGCGCCGCGCACGATCTCCGAACCGTAGGCCCCGTACGTCATGCCGAGGGCCAGTACACCGGCGGCCATCGGCAGGAAGCTGAAGCCGAACAGCATCGGCAGCGTGAAGGCCATCCAGAACATGAAGACCAGGGCCGACGTGCCGCGGAAGATCTCGAAGTAGGTCCCGGCAAGGAAACGCACGATCCAGAGCGGCGACGTACGCAGCACGCCGATCGGGAAGGCGATGACGAAGGCCAGGGCCGCGCTGTAGACCGTGATCTGCACGGTGATCCAGAGACCGGGCAGGAACCACGCCGTGATGAAGTCCCACGTCATCATCAGGAGGCTCCCTTCGAGGGCGGGCACAGATCGTCGACCGTCAGATCGGTCATCTCGGTCTTGGTGAAGCCGAACTGGCCGACGACCCGCAGCAGCTCGCCGCTGTCCTTCATCTTGTGGAGCTCTTTGTTGAAGGCGTCGCGGAGGTTCTTCTCGCCGAGGCGGAAGGCGAACCCGCCCGCGCCGTAGGCGGGCTTTCCGTCCACCTTGGGCTGGAAGGCCTTGGTCACCTCGGCCCGCTTGCTGCCCTTCACCACGTCACGAGTGGTGATGGCGGTGCCCGCGAAGGCGTCGACCCGGCCCTGCTCGACCGCGGCGAGGCCCGCCACCGGGTCCGGCAGGATGAGGATGTCCTTCACCCCCGCCGCCTCCGCGTAGGCGATTTCGGCGTACGCGGTGCCACTGGCCAGCTTGAGCTTCTTCTCGACTATGTCTTCGTACCGCTTGATCCCGTGCGGATTGCCCTTCTTCACGATGAAGGCGTCGAGCATCAGGTAGTCGGGATCGGAGAAGAGGACCTCCGCGCAGCGGACCGGGCTGATGTACATGCCCGCGGACACGACGTCGAACTGCTGCGCCTGGGTGAGCCCCGGAATCAGCGCGCCGAACTCGGTCGGTACGGCCTCGACCTTCGGCACACCGAGCCTCGGGAAGATCACCTTGGCGATCTCCGGTGCCTCCCCGGTGACCTCACCCTTCTTGTCGATGTAGCCGAAGGGAAGCTCTCCCGCCACGCCGATCTTCACGGTCCCCTTGTCGCGAAGCTTGCTCAGTAGATCCCCGCCCTCGACCTTCCCCTCCTCCGGAACCTTCACGCACCCCGCAGCCCCGAGAGCTCCGAGCGCCGCTGCTCCTGCGAGCAGGGAGCGGCGGCGAAGCCTGCTGCCTGTGAATCCCTCGTTGTTCTCATGTGGTGGAGCCATGGGCGCGCGGCTACCCGACTCGACGCCGAATATGCGGACCAATTTCGGCCCCTGATGCAATCGTTGTGGTCTTGACCCAGGGAGGAGCATGGGACACATGGCAGACCGATTCATCGAAGTCTCCCTCGCCAAGCGGGGAGTGACGTGCACGGCAAAACTGCTCGACGACCGGGCGCCGCTGACTTGCGCGGCGGTGTGGGAGGCGCTTCCGCTGGGCGAAGACGTCTATCACGCGAAGTACGCCCGCAATGAGATCTACGCCCTCTTTCCGGCTTTCGCGGACCGCGAGCCACCTCTGGAGAATCCGACAGTCACCCCCATTCCCGGCGACCTCTGCTATTTCTCCTTCAACGGGACACAGCTGGGCACGCAGGCCTATGGGTACGAACCGGCCGCGGACGTCAAGGCGGGCGCCACGGTCGTGGACCTCGCCCTCTTCTACGAACGCAACAACCTGCTGCTCAACGGAGACGTCGGCTGGGTCCCCGGCATCGTCTGGGGGCAGGTCGTCGACGGCCTCGACCGGATGGCCGAGGCCTGCAACGACCTGTGGCGCGCCGGAGCGCAGGGCGAGACGCTGAATTTCCGCAGGGCGTAGATCGAGCCCGGAGGATCAGACGGCGGCGGGCGGCGCGATCTCCGCGCCGCCCGCTTCGTACAGAGCGTGCGCGGCCCGCAGGACGAGCGCGTCGGCGTGCCGCGCCCCCACGATCTGCACCCCGATGGGCAGCCCGTCGCGGTCCACCCCGCACGGGACGGTCGCCGCCGGCTGCTGCGTCATGTTGAAGGGGTACGTGAACGGCGTCCATCCCGTCCACCGACGATGGCCGGAACCTTTCGGTACCTCCGCTCCAGCCTCGAAAGCGGTGATCGGCAAGGTCGGAGTGATCAGAAGGTCGTACGTCTGATGGAAGGCGCCCATGCGACGGCCGAGCTCCATGCGTACGTCAACTGCGGCGAGGTAGTCGAGCGCGCTGGCCCGGGCGCCCTGCGCACAGACCTCCCGCAGTCCCGGGTCGAGCAACGCCCTCCGGTCGGGCGGCAGATGCTGGATCACGCGCGCGGCGCCGCTGAACCACAGGGTGTGGAACGCCTCCACCGGGTCCGTGAAGTCCGGGTCGGTCTCCTCGACGTACGCCCCCTGCGCCGCGAGTGACTCCACCGCCTGCCGTACCGAAGCGGCGACCGCGGGCCGCACCGCGACCTGACCGCCGAGCGAGGGGGAGTACGCGATGCGCAGACCGCGTACGCCGCCTTCGATACCCGCGCGGAAGCTGCCGGCCGCCGGGCCCAGCCCCGACCAGTCGCGCGGGTCGGGGCCGCTGATGACGTCCATCAGGAGCGCCGCGTCCGCCGCGTCCCGCGTCATCGGGCCGACGTGCGCGAGGGTGCCGAACGCGGACGCGGGGTAGAGCGGCACCCTTCCGTACGTCGGCTTCAGCGCGAAGATGCCGCAGAAGGAGCCGGGGATGCGCACCGAGCCGCCGCCGTCCGTGCCGAGCGACACCGGAGCTGCGCCGAGCGCCACGGCCGCCGCGCTGCCGCCGCTCGAACCACCCGCCGTGCGCGAAGGGTCGTACGGATTGCGCGTGATCCCGCTCTGCGGGCTGTCCGTGACACCCTTCCAGCCGAACTCGGGCGTCGTCGTCTTGCCGATGAACACCGCGCCGTGCTCGCGCAGCCGCGCCACCGACGGCGCGTCCTCCTCCCAGGGGCCCTCCGTGCGCGCCGTCCGCGACCCCCGCAGCGTCGGTCCGCCGCGCTGCAACAGGATGTCCTTGACCGAGACCGGGACCCCGTCCACCAGACCGCTCGGCTCACCGCGCCGCCACCGCCCGGCGCTCGCCTCGGCCTGCGCGAGCGCCTCCTCGCCGTCGATGCGCACGAAGGCGTTCACCACGGGCTGCACCTCTTCGGCCCTGCGCAGCGCCGCCCGTGTCGCGTCCACCGGACTGAATTCGCCCTTGCGATAGGCCTCGACGAGTTGTACCGCGGTGAGATCAGTGAGCTCGGTCATGCACGCTCCTCAAGGGGGAGGGAAGTGGCTCGCCTCAGGGGTGCCTCAGGGATGAGGTGGGTGGCTCGGGGAGTGATCAATTCCCCGGTACATACCCGCGTTTCTTGTCGACCACGTTCGCCAGCGGCCGTCCGGCCGCCCACTCCTCGTACAACTCGACGAACTGCGCGCCCAGTTCATCGCGCCAGCCGACCACGTCCCCGCTCATGTGCGGGGAGACGAGGAGGCCGGGCGCCGTCCACAGGGGGCTCTCGGCCGGCAGGGGCTCGCGCTCGAAGACATCGAGCGCCGCCCCCGCGATCCAACGCTTCGACAGGGCGGCCGCGAGATCGTCCTCCACGACGAGCGCGCCGCGCCCGATGTTGATGAACCGCGCCGACGGCTGCATCATGCCGAAGCGCCGCGCGTCGAACATGCCGCGCGTGTCGTCCGTCAGCGGCGCCGCGCACACCACCCAGTCGGCGCGCGCCATCAGCCGGTCAAGTTCCTCGGGGCCGTGCACGCCGCCCCGCGCACTGCGCCCCACCAAGGCGGTGATGATCCCGAGCCCCTTGAGCATGCGGACGATGGCGTGTCCGATGGGGCCCGAACCCACGACACACGCGCGCGTACGGGCGATCCGCTGGGTCTCGCGGTGCTGCCAGGTGCGGGCGTCCTGGAGCTGGAGCGTGCGCGGCAGGTCCTTGGCCATGGCGAGGATCAGCGCCGCCACGTACTCGGCGATCGGCTGGTCGAAGACGCCGCGTGCGTTCGTGACCAGCGTGTCGGACTCGACGAGATCGGGGCACATCAGGCGGTCCACGCCCGCGCTCGCGGTGTGCACCCAGCGGGGCCTCGGTCCCTCGCCCGGCCAGGCCTGACGCACCGCGTCCGAGAGGAAGTCCCACACCAGGAGCACGTCGGCATGGGGGAGTTGGGCCGAAAGGGTGTCCGCGTCCGCGTGCAGGACCCGGGCGCGTCCTGTGAGGCTGCCCAGGCGGGGCGGCGGGGCGGGGGACGGGGCGTCAAGGACCAGAACGGTTGTTTCGGACATCGGATCAGAGCTTGATTCGGACATCTGGGAGAAACCGTTTCGCAATGAGAGTCCGCTTCCCTGAGTTTTGTGTCGGCCAGAGCCGTCTGAGATGCGCGGATTGACCACGCTCGCACCTGAAACTACCTTCGTCAACAGAGGTGCTCTACCACAAGCACCCCGAGGCTGAGTACGCTCCGTACGAGGTCTTAGCACACTCTGTAGCGCTCTCTTCGCGCCATATGCCCCATCCCGACGTCCCGGCGCGTCGCCGGTTCCGCACATCTCCCGGCCCCCGGCCGGTCCCTCAAATGCACGCACGCACGAATTTGGGGCCTGCTCATGGACGTCTCCTTCCTTGGCGGACCGCACCCTCAACGCGGTGTAGGTGTCGTCGCACCATTCGACTTCGCACTCGACAGGGAGCTCTGGCGCTGGGTGCCGGACGAGGTCTCCCTCCACCTGACACGTACTCCGTACGTGCCCGTCGAAGTAAGCCTTGACCTGGCACGACTCGTCAGCGAACACGAAACGCTCGCCGAGGCGGTCCGTGCCCTGAGCGCAGCCGAACCCGAAGTCCTCGCCTATGCCTGTACGTCGGGCAGCTTCGTCGGCGGCATCGCCGGGGAGCGGGCGATGTGCGAGGCCATGCACCGCGAGGGCGCGGTCTCCTCGATCACCACCTCGGGCGCGCTGCTCGAAGCGCTCGAGGATCTGGGCGCGCGGCGCATCGCGCTCGTCACGCCCTACACCTGGTCGGTGACCCAGTCCCTCGAGGAGTATCTGGCCGAATCCGGTGTGTCCGTCACCGGACGCGCCTATCTCGGCCTGACCCGGCACATCTGGAAAGTGCCGTACAAGGACGTGGCGGACATGGCGCGCCGGGCCGTGCTCGGTGGGGCCGACGCGCTCTTCATCAGCTGCACCAACCTCGCCACCTACGACGTCATCCCGCAGCTGGAGGCCGAGCTGCGGATGCCGGTGATCTCCGCGAACCAGGTGACGATGTGGTCGGCGCTGCGCCGCCTGGGTACCCATGCCGTAGGGCCCTACCAGGCGCTGATCGATCCGAGTGCCAGGCCGGGCGCGGGCCCGGTCACCGGGCCGGGCTCGCTGCCCGGTGTGCTCCCGGTCGATCCGCCGCAGGGCCTGTCCGAGGGTCTGCCCGAAGGACCACCACCGCTGCCTTGAAGGAGGCTGGAAGTGACCGCACTTGGTTTCCTCTATCCGGGTCACTCGGCTGAGGACGACTACCCCCGCATGGAGCAGATGCTGGGGAGTGACGTCCGACTGCAGGTCGTCCACACCGACATCGGTGAGGACGCGCACCGGGTCGACGCGCTCCTGGAGATGGGATCACCACAACGGCTCGCCGCCGGGGTCGAGGAGCTTCGCCTGGCCGGCGCGGAGGCCGTGGTGTGGGCCTGTACCAGCGCGAGCTTCGTCTTCGGCTGGGAGGGGGCGCACGACCAGGTCCGCACGCTCGCCCGGACGGCGGGTCTTCCCGCGTCCAGTACGTCGTTCGCCTTCGCCCACGCGGTGGGGGAGGTGGGGGCGAGCAGGGTCGCTGTCGCCGCGACGTATCCGGAGGACGTGGCCTCGCTCTTCGCCTCGTTCCTGAAGGCGTCCGGGACCGAGGTCGTGTCCACGCAGGGCAGCGGCATCATCACGGCCGCGGAGGTCGGTACGTGGGGCTGGGAGGAGGTCAGCGCCATGGCCCGCGCGGGCGACCACCCCGACGCGGAGGCGCTGCTCCTCCCGGACACGGCACTGCACACGGCGGCGTACATCCATGACCTGGAGCAGGAGCTGGGCAAGCCGGTCCTGACGGCGAACCAGGTCACGGTCTGGGAGGCCCTGCGCCTGGCCGCCCGCCGCGTGAACGCACCCTCACTGGGCGCACTCTTCACCAAGGAACCGGTGGTACAGGTACGGGGGTAGGCCTCCGGCCCGGAGCCGGGGGCGGAGCCGGTCCGTCTGTGGGTGCGGGGCCGCGCCGGTATGTCCGTCCTCGCCATCCGCCTCCGGGCGCCTGTCTTCTTCGGCTGGGGAGCGCCGCGAGCCGTGCTCCGGGCGGAAATACCGGCACGTCCCCTCGCGTCTCGATGCCGGGTGCGGGGGCGTGATCGCCCGGGCGGGGAATAAAGCGGAGTGGGCCTCCTGTTGGCAGCTGCGGAAGTACCGGTACGCGCAGCAGGAGGCAGGACCCCGTGACAGTGGAATCGAGCGACGACATCCGCGGCGAGCGGCACGGCAGTGCGCCGGTTCCGTTGTCCGTGCTTGACCTGGTGACCGTGGGGGCCGGCCGGACCGCCACCGACGCCCTCAGGAAGAGCGTGGAGATCGCCAAGCTGGGCGAGGCGCGGGGCTACCACCGCTACTGGGTGGCCGAGCACCACTCCATGCCGGGCGTGGCCTCCTCGTCCCCGGCGGTCATCCTCGCCCACCTCGCCGCCCACACCGAGCGGATCCGCCTGGGCTCGGGCGGCGTCATGCTGCCCAACCACGCCCCGCTCGTCATCGCGGAGCAGTTCGGCACGCTGGAGGCGATGGCCCCGGGGCGCATCGACCTGGGCCTGGGGCGCGCCCCCGGTACGGACGGCGCGACCGCGGCCGCCCTGCGCCGGACGGACCGCCTCAACGAAGGCGCCGACGACTTCCCCCAGCAGCTCGCCGAGCTCACCCGCTTCCTGGACGACGACTTCCCCGACGGCCACCCGTACGGCCGTATCCACGCCGTCCCCGGCCCGATCCAGGCCACCTCGCCCGGCGGCGTCCAGTCCCCCCACCGCCCGCCCCTGTGGCTCCTCGGCTCCTCCGGGTTCAGCGCCCGCCTCGCGGGAGTACTCGGCCTGCCCTTCGCCTTCGCGCACCACTTCTCCGCGCAGAACACGATCCCGGCGCTCGACCTCTACCGCGAATCGTTCAAGCCCTCCGCCGTACTCGACGCCCCCTACGCCCTCATCGGCGTGTCCGCTCTCGCGACCGACGAGGAGGACGAAGCCCGGCGCCAGGTCCTCGCCGCCGCGCTGAACATGGTCCGGCTGCGCACCGGAAAGCCGGGGCTCGTCCCGACGCCCGAGGAGGCCGAGGCGTACGCGTTCAGCGAGATGGAGCGGGACTTCGTCAACAGCTGGAACTCCAACGTCATCCACGGCACCGCCGACCAGGTCCGCACCGGCCTCGACGACCTCGCCAAGCGCACCGGCGCCGACGAGCTGATGATCACCGCCAACGCGCACAGCGGTGACGTGCGGCTGCGCTCGTACGAGCTGATCGCCGACGCCTACGGGCTGCCCCGCGGCGCGTAGGGCCCTCAGCCCGCGGCGAGCAGCGCGGAGATACGATCCGGCGTCACCGGGCGGGAGTACAGCCACCCCTGCCCGGTGTCGCAGCCGATCCGCCGCAGCCGTGCCGCCTGGGACGTGGTCTCCACGCACTCCGCGGTGACGGTCAGGCCGAGCCGGTGCGCGAGCTGCACGAGCGCCTCGACGATGACCTCGTCGGCGGGGTTGATGTGCCCCTCGCCCGCCTCGGCGTCGTACTGGAAGCCGCGCACGAACGAGCCGTCCAGCTTGAGGACGGACACCGGGAGCCGGCTCAGATACGCCAGGTTCGAGTACCCCGTGCCGAAGTCGTCGATGGCGATCCGCACCCCCATGTCGCTGAGCGACTGCAGGGCCTGCAACGGCCGCCCCGCCGAGCCCATGACCGCCGACTCCGTCAGCTCCAGCTGAAGCAGCTCGGGGGCCAGGCCCGTCTCGGCGAGGATCTCCGCGACATCGGCGACCAGGTCCGAGTCCCACACCTGCCGCACCGCGACGTTGACGCTCACGAACACCGGCGGCCGCTGCGGGTGGTCGAGCTGCCACTGCCGGGCCTGACGGCACGCGGTGCGAAGGACCCAGCGGCCCAGCTGCACGATCGAACCGTCCTCTTCGGCCAATCCGATGAACCGATTCGGCGTGAGCAGCCCGAAGTGCGGATGCTGCCACCGCACCAGCGCCTCGACCCCGCGCACGCCGCCGTCCTCCAGACGCACCAGCGGCTGGTAGTCCAGGACGAATTCACCGCGATCGACGGCCGGACGCAGTGAGCTGGACAGCGACTGCCGGGTCATCCGGTGGGCGTTGCGCTCGGGGTCGAAGAGCGTCCAGCGCGCCTTGCCGTCCGACTTCGCCCAGTACAGCGTCGTGTCGGCGGCCTGCATCAGGCAGGTCGTCGTGGTCCCGGCGGCGCGCCGCTCCACGACCCCGATCGACGCCGACACGGAGAGCCGCTGGCCCGAAAGGTCGAAGGGGGCCTGAATCGCCTTGAGCGCCGAGTCCGCGAGCTCGGACAGCTGGTCCGTGCCCGTCGAGTCCTCCACGAGCAGCGCGAACTCGTCGCCGCCGAGCCGCGCCACCAGCGGCGTCGCCGCCCTGCCGTGACCGGCCTCGTCGGCGCACCGCGTGAGCCGTTCGGCGACGGCCGCGAGCAGCCGGTCGCCGACCCGGTGGCCCAGGGTGTCGTTGACCGCCTTGAACCCGTCGAGATCCAGATAGCAGAGGCCGATCCGGCCGGTGCCCGTGTCGTCGTACGCACCCGACTCGATCGCGGCGGCGAGGCGTTCGAAGAACAGGCTGCGGTTGGGCAGCCGCGTCACCGGGTCGTGCATCTGCAGATGCCGCAGCCGGGCCTGGAGCTCGCGGCGTGCGCTGATGTCGGTGGCCGCGAGCAGGACCGTACGGCCGCCGGGCATCGGCGAGACGGTGACCTGGACCCAGAGCGAGTGCCCGTCCGGGTGTTTCAGGCGCCGGGTGCAGCGCAGCTTCGCCTGGCGGCCGCGGAGCACCTCGCGGTACGCGTGCCAGGTGCGGGCGTCCGACGCCAGATCCACCAGATCGGCGGCGAGGCGGCCCGTCAGTTCGTCCGGTGTCGAGCCGAGCAGCTCGGCGAGCGCGTCATTGGCGTCGACGAGCAGGCCCTCGCCGTCGACGACGCCCAGGGCGAGGGGGGCCGCGGCGAAGGCGGCCCGGTGATCGGGTCGCTGCCGCGGACGACGACGCTCCGTAGTGGGCGCCCTGGCGAGGTCGGGTGCTGTGACCGCTGTGGGCGCTTGGCCTTCAGACGTTCCGTTCACCACTTGCTCCCGCAGTGCAGTTGTTCGGCGAGGCCGGGCCCGCGCAGGAAGGTGTGCCGATCATAGGGGCTGGCCGGACGGCGCTTCCAGCCACAGGGCGGTACCGCGTGGCGGCCGCTTCCGGCATAGGACACGTGCATGCCCGCTCCGGGTGTGCACTCGCCCGACGCCTGATCGTTTCTGCTCACCCGTGTACCGCTTCCCTTGCGCCTCACTCTGCCCTCGTACCACTTGTGACGTTCCGTGAGCACCAGAAGGCGCCAGAAAGGCCGCTCATCACTCAACCGGGTTAGACAAACAGGGCGTATTTAAATAAATCAACACAGGGTGGGTGGGATGCCCCGTAATCCGCATCCGGAGGTGGACGTGCCGCGTCAGCTACCCCCCTGGGGACTCACCCGTGGAGGGGAGAGACCCCGGTGGCGCAGCGCGGCCGCCGCCTTCACGTCCCTGACCGCACTCGCCGCCACGGGGCTCGTCGCGGGCCCCGCGGTCGCCGACACCCCGGGGACGCCCTGCGCGCTCCAGCGCACGCCGGCGCACCACTCGGAGGGCCTGGACACCTGGAACACCTCGTACCAGCGCCCCAACCGCAATCTAGACGCGGTGATGGTCTTCCTCTCCTTCCCCGACTCCCCGCCCCGCAGTACCCCCGGCGAGCTTGCGGCCGACTACTTCCCCGCCACCAGCGAATTCTTCGACCGCGCCTCCTACGGCAAGTTCGCGCTGCGCCCGCACGCGCAGCGCAAATGGGTCGAGATGCCGGACTACTCCACCTCGTACGCGATACAGCGCGACTGGAACCCGGCCCGGCGCAGCGCCTATCTGCGGGACGCGGTGGCCGCCTCCGATCCGCACGTCGACTTCTCGCGGTACGACGTCGTCTACCTGATCGCCGATCCGGACGCGCCCGGCGTCGACTCGGACGCGACGAAGGTCGTCAACTTCGACCGGCCGATGCGGGCCGACGGCACGGACATCAAGCGGATCGTCACGGTCTTCGAGGGCCATCCGCCGGACCGCAACGTCCTCGCCCACGAGACCGGCCACGTCTTCGACCTGCCAGACCTCTACCACCGGCCGACGGACGGCGAGGGCGACTGGGACACGCACGTCGGCGACTGGGATGTCATGGGCAGCCAGTTCGGCCTCTCGCCCGACCTCTTCGGCTGGCACAAGTGGAAGCTCGGCTGGCTGGACCGGCGGCAGGTGATGTGCGTCGAGAGCGGGGGCCAGCGGCTGACCCTCGATCCGCTGTCGACGCGGCCCGCCCGCGGGGGTGTCGGCGGCACCAAGCTGGCGGTGGTGCGCACGGGGCGCGGCAGCGCGATCGCCATCGAGGCGCGCGGCGCGACGGGCAACGACCGTGCCACCTGCACCGAGGGGGTGCTCGTCTATCGCGTACGCAATGAGGCGCCGTCCGGGGGCGGCCCGGTCGAGGTCCTCGACGCCCACCCGGACTCGGACGCGTGCTGGAGCGACTCGGTGTATCCGCCGCTCGCGGACGCGCCGGTGAGTGTGGGGGAGAGCTTCACGGTGCCGGACGAGGACGTACGCATCGAGGTGGAGGGGCGTACGGGTACGGGGGCGTGGACGGTGAAGGTGTCGGTGGGGTGATGGGAGTGAGCGGGGGCTCCCGTGCGGGGGGGCCGGGCGCGGACATGAAAGAAGCCCCTCGCTTGCGCGAGGGGCTTCTTTCTGTCTGTGCGCCGCCAGGGACTCGAACCCCGGACCCGCTGATTAAGAGTCAGCTGCTCTAACCAACTGAGCTAGCGGCGCCTGCTGACGTCGTAGACCTTAGCATCCTGATCGCCGCCAGGAAAAATCGATATACGCACCGCGGAGCCCGCCGCGGCGCGGGCCGCGCGAACGCAGGCCCAGAGCACCACCTCGGGTCCCGGAAGCCAGGGATGCCGGGCGTCGGGGGCCACCAGCCAGCGCGATTCGAGGTGCGGGGTTCCGGTTCCGGTTCCGGTTCCGTTCTCGGTTTCGGCGGAGGGGGCGTGGGTTTCCGAGGTGATCGGCGGCACCGTCACGGCATCTCCCGTGCCGTGGCAGAGGATGCCGGGCACGGCGCTGCCCCACTCCTCCCACTCCAGGAGCGACGGCAGGCGCTGGGCGGTGCCGGGGGCGGCGAACAGGAGCATGCGGCCGCGGTGTGCCGCGACGGGGCCGGATCCGGGGCCTTCTTCCCACAGGCGGTCCAGCATCCGGCGGCCGAAGACGGCCGGGACGCTCACCACGTCGAAGACGGAGCCGCAGGGGAGTACGGCCGGGGCGGTGGGGCGGCTGCGCCAGTGGGTGAGGGTGCTGCGCGGATACGTTTCCGCGGAGGCGAGCCAGGCGGCTCCCTCGGTGGTGACGTCGGAGCTGTCACGGGTGTCGGCGGGGGCAGGGCCGGGGTGGAGACGTGTACTACTCATGGCGAATACATCTACCGGCGGTGAGCGTTCCCTTTCAGAGAGTTGCAGGAAATCGGGACAACGGGGTGCGGGAGGGAGTACCTTGCCCTCCCTGGCATATGCCCCGCGATCTTCCGCGCGCCGGGACCGGGCGTGGCGGGTCACGCCCGGCAGTCCCGCCGAGCAGCCCCTCAGGCCTCCGTATTGCCCCCGCGCAGCAGGTCCCGGCCGAACTCGACCATCTTCTTGGCGTAGTCCTCGGTCCACTCCGCGCGCTCGGCGATCGCGGCGGGGGTCAGGCGGTCGAAGCGGCGGGGGTCGGCGAGCTGCGCGGCTGCGATCGCCTGGAACTCGACCGAGCGGTCCGTCGCGGCGCGGAAGGCGTGGGTCAGCTCGGTGGCTCTGGCAAGCAGCTCCCGCGGGTCCTCCATCGACTCCAGGTCGAAGAAGTGCTCCGGGTCGGCGACGGCTTCCGCGGGCTCGAAGAGCAGGGGCGCGGGGCGCAGACGCTGCTCGGTCCGTTGCCGCTCGGGCTCCGCCATGGTTCGTCCTCCTCGTACGGTGTCCGGCCGTAGGGCCATCTTCCATTCTCCCTTGCTGCGCAAGGGGGCCGTGAGCCTTGAGATCCGGGGGTCAGGTGCACGGAACGGCGCACGCCCTGCTCACGGCCGCCATGCCACGCGGTGCTCGCCGAGGCCACGCACCCGCACCCCGCCTACGGCCGCCACGCCACGCGGTGTTCGCTGAGGCGGGCCAGGACCGCGTGGTTCGCTTCCCACCCGTCCGGGCTGTATTTGTCGGCCGCCTCCAGCGGCGGCCGGACTCCGTCCGGCGGGGCGGGCGGTGTTGAGCCGGGAGCCGCTGATCCGATTCCGGCGGGTCGCGTCACGGCCGCCACGCCACGCGGTGTTCCGCGAGGCGGGCCAAGACTGCGTGGTTCGCCTCCCACCCGTCCGGGAACTTCACCGTGACGCCCAGTTGGACCGGTTCCGTTGAGGGGTGGTCGTCCAGTAGTTCGCTGACGCCCGCGCGGCAGATCACGATGCAGGCGTGGCGGTGGCGGGACGCCAGGACGCACAGGCGGCCCGTCTCCAGGTGGAACGCGGTGGCGTCCGGGCGGCCGGAGAGCGGGTGCAGGACCACCGTCACGTCGAACTCGCGGCCCTGGAGCCGGTTGGCGGTGTCCACCGTGACGTCCGCGACGCCGAGCTCCGCGAGGGCTGCCCGCACCGCCGCCGCCTGGTCGCGGTGCGCGGTGCCGACGGCGATGCGGTCGGCCGTGAGGGGAGTGGGGTCCGGTTCGCGCTCCGATGCCGCGGCGCCGCCCCGGTCCAGGAGGCGCCGGACGACCTGAGCCACCGCGCGTACGGCCTCGGGGTCCGTGCGCGGGGTGTTCCGCGCGGGCAGTTCGAGCAGGCCCCAGCCCGACTCCGCCGCCTCGTCGATCACCCGGTCCGGGCCCGAACCGTCCGACGGCACGCCGAAGTTCAGCGTCCGGTCGCCGTGGTCCGTGCCGCTGCGGAAGGGCGTGTACGGATAGAAGGCGGCGGAGACCAGCGGGGCCGCCGACGCCGGCAGCCGCCAGGACACCGGCAGGCGGTGCTGGGGCAGCTCGGGGTTGTGCGCGAGGAGGGTCGTCACCGCGCTCGCCGACGGGTCGTACGCAAGGCCGGCCCACTGCTCCGCGCCCACGATCGAGAACGGGTCGAGCTGGCCGGGATCGCCCACGAACAGGGCCCGTTCGAAGAGCCCGGCCACGGCGAGCAGCGCGTCCGACCGCATTTGGTACGCCTCGTCCACGATGGCGTGCTGCCAGGGCCCGTCGAGCTTGTCCACCTCGACGTGCGCCCACTTCGCGGCGGTCGACACGACGACGTCCATCCCGGCCAGGTCGGCGGCCTTCGTGGACGTACGGACGAAGGGCAGGTCGTCCAGGGCCTTGTCGTACGCGTCCGGATCACTGCTGTGCAGACGGCCGACCGGCAGCTCGGGGTCCTTCTCGGCGAGGCGCAGGACCAGGTCGTCGACCTGCGCGTTCGTCTGCGCGATCACCATCAGGGGGCGCCCCGCGGCGGCCAGTTCGCGGGCCGCGCGGACGACGAGGGTCGACTTGCCCGCGCCGGGCGGCGAGTCGACGACGACGCCGCGGTGCGCGCCGTGCAGCGTGTCGTGCAGGATCGCGTCCGTGGCGAGGGCGGCCGCCGCGCCGGGGTCGGAGGCGGCGCGGTCGAAGGGGGCGGTCGGACTCACAGGGTGTCCTCCGGCGTCACGGGGTCAGGGCGCTCGGCGGCGTCGCCCGGCGGGCCGCCATGGGTCCAGGGAGTCGCCTCGGGGTCGGGGAGCTTGGGGCCGCCGCGCTGCTCGTGCTCGAAGAGCGTGAAGCAGATCCGGTCGCCCTTGTCCGGCACGGAGCCGGGCTCGGCCTCCTTGCCGCGGCCCATCTTGTCGATGACGCGCAGGACGACAAGGCCCTCGCCCTCGTACGTCACGAACTCGGCGGTCTGCGGCTTGCCTTGCAGCGAGCGGTACACCTTCGCCCGCTCGGCCAGGTGCGGATGGTCGTCCGTGCGGACCGTGACCAGGGGGCGCGGCCGCGGACTCTTGCTCTCGCTGTACGCCATGACCACCTCGGTCACCTCGCCCGCGAAGGCCTCGCCCGCGAGCCGCCGCCCCGCCATCACCAGCGGATCGTCGAGCGCTTCCTGGGCCTCCAGCCTGGCCTGCTCGCGTTCGCGGGCCGCAAGCTTGTTCGCCGCCGTCACCGCGTCGTCGATGCGGGGCTGCGGGGGCTCGCCCGCCGTCACACGGTCCCGGTGGCCGGTGAACGACCAGCGGTCGCGGGTCCAGCGGTCCTCGGCGTGCGGGGCCTCGGGGAGGGTGCAGAGCGCGTCCAGGCCGCGCCACACCGCGTCCCAGGTGGGCCTTGTCCTGCTCTCGATCAAGGAGCGGATCTCCCGCTCCGCCGTGGCCAGGGCGCCGAGACGGGTGTCCGCCTCGACGCCGTCCTCGGCGGTGGCGAGGGCTTGGCGCGCGCGGTCGTAGCGCTCGATGGCCGGGGCGAGGAGGCGGTTGTCGAACGCCGGGTCCGTGGCGGGGCCCGCGGGCGGGCAGAGCAGCTGGCCGTCCTTGTCCCTGGCCAGCTCGGCGCGGAGCGCGGCGTCGGCCCCGGAGGTGCCTTCGGCGGCTTCGATCCAGGCGAGCAGGGCGCCCAGATGCTGGTCTTCCAGGCTGCTCTGCCCGGTGGCCCAGTGCCGGGAGAGCAGCTCGGTCATGGCGACGAGGAGCGAGGAGCCGGGCACCCGGGCCCGCTCCCCGAAGTGCGTCAGCCAGCGGCCGAGCAGGGGGACGCGGGGCGGGGCGGGATACGGGGTCTCCGGGTCCTGCTCGGCGGTGCGGCGGAAGCGGGTGGAGCGGCCGATGAGCCGTACGAAGTCGATGCCGGCGCGGCTCGGGACGATCAACTGTGGGGCGTCCCGGCAGAGTTCGACCTCCACCTTGACGCGCTTCTTGGTCTCCGGGTCCGTCTCGCTGCGCTCCGCGGCTTCGACGTCGTCCGCGAACGAGTCGACGTACTCCAGGACGGTGTCGGCGAGTTGGGAGAGGAAGGTGAAGCGGAGGTCGCGGTCGCGGGGCTGGGGGACGATCAGCACGCGGGGCGAGGTCCGCTCCGTCCCGACGAGCGCGCCGAGCGGGGCGCCCGCCTCGCCCGCGGTGGTGAGGGGGACGAGGACGAGGGGGCGCTGCGAGAGGTGGCGGTGCCGTGCCGTCGCTCTCGGCTGGGCCCGGCCTGTCGCTACCGCCTCCAGGCGAGCCAGGTTGTCGATCAGCGACATCAGGCCGTCCTCCCGCGTGGGTCGTGCGTGGTTGCCCCGCCGCTTCGCGGCGATTTTTCCCCGCCCACCTGCCCGATTACCCCGCAAGACCCACGCGCCGAAGAACGGGCCGGCCGACGGGCGGGCGGGAGAACAGCGGTTGCCGCGGGGCGCTGATGCCGGGCGCGGGCGGGTGCCAGGGTCAGCATGGCGTGCCCTCCGCCGTGTCATCGCCGAAGGCCCCTGCCACGGCCAGCGCCTCCTGCCGCAGCGCGGCCGCTCTGCGCAACGCCGCCACCGCCGGGTCCGACGGATCGCCCGTGCTGCCGTTCGCCGCGGAGAGGACTCCGGTGACCGTCGTCAGGCCGCCCAGCTCGCCTCGTACCGAGCGGCCCAGGGCCGTGACCGCGTCCTGTTCGCGGGAGCGTGCCCGGCAGTGGAAGGCCAGTTCGCAGGCGGCCAGGCACTCCGGGGCATACGTCGCGGGGACCGACTCGACTGCTGCCGTCAGATCGGCGGCGGGTCGGGTCACGTCGAAGGTGGTGCCCTCCGGGAGCGCCGCCGCGATGTCCTCGATACGGGTCAGGCGGGCCAGCTGGCGCCGCGTCACCGAGAGCTGTTTGCGTACGTCGATCGCCGATGCGGTGGGGAGGTTCGAGAAGTCCTTGGGGCAGACCAGGAGCACGTGGTGGCGGACCTCGGGAGCGGGGTCCATGTGCGCCGCCACCCGCTCGAGCGCCAGTGCGTACACCGCGGCCTGGCGCGCCGCCGCGCCCACCTTCGCCGCGTCCGCCGAACCGTCCAGCATCGGGAAGGACTTGATCTCGACGACCGTCCAGGTGCCGTCGGGGTGGATCACGACCGCGTCCGGTTCCAGGAAGGCGGGAGTCCCGGCGACGTCGAGCGCCAGCATCGGGTGGTCCAGGAGGGTCCAGCCCTGCGTGGACGTCGCCTCGCGCAGCGCGAGCGAGGTGCGCGCCGCGCGGCCCTCGGGGCCCACCGCGGACAGATCGGGGACGGACGACTCGCCGGGCACCGGCTCCGGCCCGCCGCCGAGCCGGCCGTGCACCAGACGCAGCAGCTCGGCGCCCCCGTCCGCCTTGACCTTCGCCTCGAAGGCGTTGCCCCGCATGAACGCGAACTGCGACTGCCCGAAGGAGGCCGGGGAGCCGAGCGACTGGGCGAGGCTCGCCTTGTCCACGCCCGCCCCGTCGAGCAGCGCGCGCCGCTGGCACCCGGGATTCGCGGCGAGGGCCGCAAGGGCACGGGCGTCCAGCGGCTGAGCGGGGACGTCGGGTCCGCGCAGCTCAGCGAGCCGCTGTCGGAGTGCTGTCCCCCGCTTCGGCGGGTCGGGCACTCGGCTCGGCGCCTGGCTCGGCAGGCCGCTTGCGCGGCCGGGGAATTCGCTCACCCGTCGAAGTCTGGCACCCGGCACTGACAATTGAGGACTCTGGGGCGTACGAGACCGAAGACGAGCCGACGACAGCCGCCCCGCCCGACCCGACGGCAGCCCCGCCCGACCCGACGGCCGCCCCGCCCGACCCGACGGCCGCCCCGCCCGACCCGACGGCAGCCCCGCCCGACCCGACAGCCGCACCCGCCGAAGCCCCCGCGACCGCCAGCGGCAGCCGCACCCGCGACCTCACCCGGTCCGCGAGTCGCAGCACCGGCCGTACGAGAAGCAGGCCGACGCCCATCACCGCGGCGCCCGCGACGGCGTCGAGGAAGTAGTGGTTCGCGGTGCCCATCACGACGATCGTGGTGATCAGCGGATAGCCCACCGCCGCGACCTTGGCCAGCGGCGAACGCCCGTGACGCCACAGCATCACCCCGCACCACAGCGCCCACCCCACGTGCAGGCTGGGCATCGCCGCGTACTGGTTGGTCATGCCGCCCATGCCGCGCGGCGCACTCGCCTCGCCGCCCCACCAGCCGTAGTCGCTGTACTGCGCCATGGTGTCGACGAAGCCGTGGCCCGCGCTCAGCAGCCGGGGCGGGCACGTCGGCAGGAGCGTGAAGCCGATCAGGCCGATCATGGTGGAGACCATCAGCCACGCGCGTGCGGCACGGAAGTGGACCGCGCGGCTGCGGAAGATCCAGACGAGGATCAGCGGCGTCACCAGATAGTGCAGCGAGGCGTACCAGAAGTCGGCGGGGACGCCGATCCAGGCGTTGTCCGTGAAGAGACGGTTCAGCGGGCTCTCGGCATTGATGTGCAGGAACTGCTCGATGCGGAGGATGCCGATGCCGTGATCGACGGCGGTGGACACGTCACCGCGCGCGAGCAGCCGGCCCGCCGAGTACGCGCCGTACACCAGCAGGATCAGCGGCAGCTCCGTCCACCAGCGAAGCCGAAGCCCGCTCATGCCTCCGGTGCCCGGAGTGTCGGTCTGCGGCATCCGGTCGGTCCCCCATCCGTTCTTGTTCACGCGGCGTTCGCCGCCTCACCCTACGGCGTACGCGAAACCGTCCTGAGGCGGTCCCCGGCTGTCTAGGACGCTGAGATCGCCGAGCGGGTTGCTCCTCGTGGGCACGGATGATCGCGACATCGCGCGTGAGTGATGATGGAGGGCACGGACAGCTGTCTGTCCGCAGAATTCGCTCTATGACGGCTGATGGTCCCCACCACCGGCCGCCGGCTCGGAAAGGCTCGACATGGCACCGCGCATCCTGCTGGCCCGGCACGGACAGACCCAGTGGTCCCTGTCCGGGAAGCACACCGGCAGGACGGACATCCCGCTCCTCGAAGAGGGCCGCGACGGCGCGAAGCTCCTGGGCGAGCGCCTGCACCGCGCCCCCTTCGACGGCCTCCCGGACGTCGAGGTGCGCACGAGCCCCCTCTCCCGGGCGCGCGAGACCTGCGAGATCGCGGGCTTCGGGGACCGTGCCACCACCTGGGACACGCTGATGGAGTGGGACTACGGCTCCTACGAGGGAATGACCCCGGCCGAGATCCAGGACGTACGCCCCGGCTGGTTCATCTGGCGCGACGGCGTCCCCGGGGGCGAGACCCTGGCACAGGTGACCGCCCGCGCGGACGAGGTGGTGGACTGGGCGCGCGGCGCGGACCGCGATGTCCTGGTCTTCGCGCACGGCCACATCCTGCGGTCCATCGGCGCACGCTGGCTGGGCCTCGGCATCGACTTCGCCGCCCGTATCCGCCTCAACCCGACCTCGATCTCCACCCTCGGCTGGGCCTACGGCGAACCGGCGATCGAGTCGTGGAACGACACGGGACACCTGGCCTAGCGACCGGACGACCCGCGGCCAGGACCACTCGCCGTTCGGACCACCCGCGACTCAGACCGCCCGCGACTCAGACCGCCCGCGGCAACGAAGCATGCCGCTCCAGGAAGCCGCACACCCCCGAAGCCCGCCGGTGCGGCAGCAGCACCCTGGCCGTCGTGGCGAGCATCGACTGGATGCGCGAGGACTGCACCTCGTCCAGGAGCGCGAGGACCCGCATGCCCGCGGTGGCCGCCTCGTCGGGCCGGCCGGCGCGCGCCAGGTCGTCGGCGAGCTCCGCGGTGTAGAGGGCGATGTTCCGGGTGAACTGCGGGGTCTGCGCCGATGCCACGCTCACGGCGCGCCGTGCGTGCCGCGAGGCGCGGGTCCAGTCCCCGAGCGCCGACCAGCACTGTGCCTCGAGGCCCTCCAGTTCGGCGGGCCCGTAGAAGGTCATCCACTCCGGATCGGCGTCCGATGGGCCGCGGTCGAACAGGGCGTGCGCGCGGGCCAGCGCCTGTTCGCAGCCGGCCCGGTCGCCGAGCCCCGCCCAGCCCCCGGCCTCGCGCAGCGAGACGAGCGAGAGCAGCCGGGGCGAGGAGAGACGCACGGCGGCCCGTGTCGCCGCCTGCGCGGCCCGCACCGCCTCGCGGGGCCGCCCGGCGTCGCGTGCCAGGAAGGCCGTGTTGCAGAAGGCGTGTGCCTCAAGGGCCGGATCGGCGGCCATCCGGGCGGTGGCGAGCGCTTCCGCGTAGTGCGAGCGGGCGTCGTCGAAACGGCCCGAGTCGTGCGCGAGCCAGCCCACGGAGATGGCCAGTTCACCGGCGCCCGTGTGCAGCCGGTCCGCCGTGGACTGGCGGTTGGTGCCCGCGTCGAGCAGGGCGTAGGCGGTCCGCAGCGGGGTGGCGGCCCGGCGGTAGAGGCCGTCGGCGCCGTGCCGGTCGTCGAGCAGCCTGATCTGTCGTACGGCTTCCTCGACCGCGCTCACCTCGGCCTCGCCCGCCCGGCCGCCGCGTCGTGCGGTGGCTTCGGCCGGACTCGGGGCGGCGAACCCGAAGGAACCCAAAGAGGCGGCGGCCGCCGAGGCCGTGCCGCTCATGAATGCGCGACGCCGCACGTCGCTCTCCTCGTGGCTCTGGATCTCGTACGGGTCGCACTCGTGCGTTTCGGGGCCGGTCGGCCCGGACGGAGAAGACTCATACAGAGGGATCGTGGTGTGTGACGCGGGCGCCCTGGACTCGGTGCGCGCCCCCCGGCCGCGTACCGCGGAGCGGGGCGCGAACCCCAGATCCGTGAGCGTCCGGCCGGGGAACATGTGCAGGAAGACCCGCTCGTACGCGTAGTTGGGACAGCGGATCTCACCTGCCTCGACGCGTCCGATGTAACGGGCGTCGCAGCTGACGCGCTCACCGATCTCGTGAGCGGCGCGGCGGATCACGGCGGCGAACTCGCCCGGTGAGCGCTGTCCGCGCAGCTGCCGGAAGCGACGGTTCGGTCGTGCGGACGGAGTTGACGATGCCATCGGTGACGACGCCATGGCCTGACCCTCTCGTACGGATCGTGCCGGAGTGCGCCGGATCCTGCGGATCCGGCGATGGTTGCTGCCCCTGTTCCGGCGAAGCACGAACGTACCCGCCGTGATGGGGCACTCACACAGAGTTTGGCTACAAACCGGATATCTCACCCATGATCTGCCATGAACTGCCATCCTTTGCGGCGGCATTACGCCGTAGCTGTTGACGCCGTCCCGCGTTGAACCATGGGCAGAGGGAGCGACGCGGCTCCCACCCTTGCGAGGAGGGGTCCCCTTGTTGGAGATCGGCGTGGAGAACGGCGAATCGCGGGCGTCGCTGACTACGGCGCGACACCTGCCGACCCAGGACCGCAGCGCACCACCGCAGCAGGGGCCATGGCAGGGAGCACCGCAGGGGCAGGGCGCATGGCCCGGCGAGTCCGCCGACTTCTGCGATCTCGTCACCGTCCCGGCCCGCCAGGGCCTCGAAGCCGTGGACATCCTGCGCCGCGGGGCAGCCGACGCCGTCGGCCCGGTCCTGCACGACGGCGGCTGCGACACCCTCGGCTTCCTGGTGCCGCCCGGCACCGCCGACGGCTGGGACCTGCCGGGCAGCGCCTGTACGCAGACCTTCGGCCGCGGCACCCGGCTGCACACGGAGCCGGAGCCGCGCACGCCGCCGCCCCCGGTCGCGGGCACCGGCTGGCTGCTGTCCCCCGAGGAGACCGATCCGGTCACCGACCCGGCCGTCCTGCGCGCCGCGCTCGGCATGGCGGCCCGCACCATCGAGGCCGCCGACAACTGCCGCTGAGCCCGCGGCGGCGCGCTGCCCCAAGGTCATCGGGCCGCCCCGCCCGCGTACGCCGATAATGGTCCGATGGCGAGGAACAGGCGATCCCGGGAAGAGGCGCAAGCCGTCGTCGAGAAAGTGGACGGCGGGCTCGCCGAGCTGATGCCCGACCGGGACAGGCCGCGCGCGTGGACGCTGCTCGTGGACGGTGCCCCGCAGTCCCATGTCGACCTCGACGATCCGGGGTACCTCGACTTCGAGTACCAGCGCAGGCTCGGTCACGTCGCCGACCTCGTCATGCCGCCCGGCAAACCGATCCAGGCCCTGCACCTGGGCGGCGGTGCCTTCACCCTGGCCCGGTACATAGCCGCGACCCGCCCGCGCTCCACCCAGCAGGTCATCGAGCGCGACACGGCGCTCATCCAACTCGTCCGGCGCGAGCTGCCGTTGGACCCGCAGGCGCGGATACGGGTGCGCGGCACCGACGCCCGCGAAGGGCTCGCGAAGATCGCGGACGGCTGGGCGGACCTCGTCGTCGCCGATGTCTTCAGCGGCGCCCGCACGCCCGCGCACCTCACGAGCGCCGAGTTCCTCGGTGACGTACGCAGGGTCCTGAAGCCCGGCGGCTACTACGCAGCCAATCTCGCCGACGGACCGCCGCTCGCGCATCTGCGCGGCCAGCTCGCCACCGCCGCCGCGCTCTTCCCGGAGCTCGCGCTCATCGCCGACCCCGCGGTGCTGCGCGGCAAGCGGTTCGGCAACGCGGTCCTCGTGGGCTGCGACCGGCCGCTGCCGATCGCCGAGCTGACCCGGCGCAGTGCCGGTGACTCGCATCCGGCCAGGGTCGAGCACGGCAGGGCGCTCGTCGACTTCAGCGGGGGAGCGGCCGCGGTCACGGACGCGAGCGCGGTGGCGTCGCCCGCGCCGCCGCCGTCGGTGTTCCGCTGAGGACGGTCCGAGGACGGTTCGCGGAGGGCGATTCGGCCCGCCCGGCCGGAACTTTCTCAACTCTGGGGCATCCGCCGAACCAACCGGTCAGTACTCGTTGATTTCTACCGCCGGGGCGTGGTCGTGCCACGTGCAGAACACCGAGACCTTCTCGGCTCCCGAGGTGAACTCCACGCGGATCCAGGTGTCCTGTTTCCACACCTGCACCGACCAGCCCGCCGCCGGGGTCGCGGAGACCAGCGTCGCGGAATCCTTGCCGAGATCGAAGACGACCCGGCCGCCCTCGGAGGAGTAGCTCTTCACGCTGCCGGGTGTCGCGGTGGGCGCGGAGGGCGTGCTCGGCCTGCTGGACTGCGGCTTCGAAGGCTTGTTCTCGGGGGGCTTCGTGGTTTTCGGGGGCTTCTTCGACTTCGGCGGCGAGGGTGTCGGCGTCGGGTCCGGGCGGTGGGTGGAGGACGAGAGCGGCTCGGCCCGGTCGCCGTCGGCGGCCAGCGGGACGGCGCGCGGCGGGTCGTAGGCGGTGCCCGCCATGACCGTGTGGACACCCCACCAGGAGAGCGTGACCGCCGCGCCCGTGGCGAGCGACCAAGCTATTGCGTGTATGAGTCCTCTGCGCATCGCGAGCCATACTGCACCACAGGAGCCACCGGCGTCCCGGCAGACCGGGGTCACTCATATGGCGTACGGTGCCGCCCATGGCAAGTGTGCTCGTCGTCGAGGATGACCAGTTCGTACGCTCCGCTCTCATCCGGCATCTGACCGAGGCATCGCACACCGTGCGCAGCGTCGGCACGGCCTTGGAGGCGCTGCGCGAGGTGGCCCATTTCCGGTTCGACGTGGTGATCCTGGACCTCGGACTGCCCGATCTGGACGGCTCCGAGGCGCTGAAGATGCTCCGCGGGATCACCGACGTCCCCGTGATCATCGCCACCGCGCGTGACGACGAGACCGAGATCGTCAGGCTCCTGAACGACGGCGCCGACGACTATCTGACCAAGCCGTTCTCCGTCGAGCACCTCTCGGCCCGGATGGCGGCGGTCCTGCGCCGCTCGCGCGTCGCGGCGGGCGAGACCCCGCCGAGCAGCGAGATACGGGTGGGCGGGCTCGCCATAGATCCGCTGCGCCGCCAGGCGGAGCTCGACGGGACGCGGCTCGATCTGACCCGGCGCGAGTTCGACCTGCTCGCCTTCCTCGCGGGGCGGCCCGGTGTCGTCGTACCGCGCAAGGAACTGCTCGCCGAGGTGTGGCAGCAGAGCTACGGCGACGACCAGACCATCGACGTCCATCTGTCGTGGCTGCGAAGGAAGTTGGGCGAGACGGCCGCCAGGCCGCGCTATCTGCACACGCTGCGGGGTGTCGGCGTCAAGCTGGAGCCACCGCTGTGAGGTGGGCGCTCGTCAAGGTGTGCCTGGCCGTCACGACGATGGTCGTGGTGGCCTTCGCCGTACCGCTCGGCCTTGTCATCCAGGAGATGGCGCGGGACCGGGCCTTCTCCAACGCCGAACGGCACGCGGCCGGCATGGGCCCCACCCTCTCCATCACCACCGACCGCGACCAGCTGACGCGGGCCGTCGCGACGTCCGAGGCGGGCGGCGAGGGGCGGATGGCCGTGTACGTACCGGCCGTCGACAAGGCACCCGCTCTGGACATCGGCGACGGCCGGGCCGACGCGCACGCCGTGGAGATCACACGTGAGGAGGGGCGGGCCCGCACGGTCACGGTCGACGGCGGCTTCGCGCTGCTCCAGCCGATGGCCCTGAGCTCCACCCAGATCGCCGTGGTCGAGATCTTCGTGCCCGAGGGCGCGGTCAGCAACGGAGTGACCACGGCGTGGCTGGTGCTCGCGGGCGTCGGCGTCGCGCTGGTCATCGGGTCGGTGGCGGTGGCGGACCGGCTCGGCGTGCGGATGGTGCAGCCCGCCAAGCGGCTCGTCGGGGCGGCGCAGTCCCTCGGTGAGGGGAAGCTGGGGGCGCGGGTCCAGGAGGAGGGGCCGACCGAACTGCGGCTGGCCGCCGTGGCGTTCAACTCGATGGCCGACCAGGTGGTGCAACTCCTCGCCAACGAGAGGGAGCTGGCGGCGGACCTCTCGCACCGGCTGCGCACCCCGCTGACGGTCCTGCGGCTCAACGCGGCCTCGCTGGGGGACGGGCCCGCGGCCGAGCAGACCCGTATCGCGGTGGAGAAGCTGGAACGCGAGGTCGACACGATCATCCGCACCGCCCGTGACGCCAAGCCGCAGACCGTCACGGTCGGCCCCGGAGCGGGCTGCGACGCCTCCGAGGTGATCCAGGACCGGATGGCCTTCTGGTCGGCGCTCGCGGAGGACGAGGGGCGCGAGGTGCGTGTCGCGGGCGTGGAGCGGCCGGTGTGGATACCGGTCGCGCGCCCCGAACTGGTCGCCTCCCTCGACGCGTTGCTGGGCAACGTCTTCCGGCACACCCGGGAGGGGTCGGCGTTCGCGGTGGACGTGCACAGCGGGGAGGACGCCGTGATCGTCCTCGTCTCGGACGCGGGGGCGGGCATCGCCGACCCCGAGGCCGCGCTCGCGCGGGGCGCCGGGTCGGGGGCCGACGGTTCCACCGGCCTGGGGCTCGACATCGTCCGGCAGCTCGCGGAGTCCACCGGCGGGGACGTGCGGATCGGGCGGTCCGTCCTGGGAGGCACAGAGGTCCGCATCTGGATCCAGCTGGACGGGCGTCGTCCCGTGGCGGGGGGCCGCGGGCACAGGGGGTCCGTACGCCGCCGCAAGCGCATCCCGAGTGCGCGCCAGGCCTGAACCGGGCCGACCTTTAACCGCCTCCGATCGCTTCCTTAAGCCCGCCCTAAGATCCGGGCTCGGCGCCCTCTATGCCCGATAAGCCGGATCATGCGGGGCTAGCGTGCTGCACGCACCCCCACCCCCCGCACAGCTAAGGCAGGCACGCGATGAGCAGCACGCATCGGCGCACGGTGAGCACCAGGTCCAAGGTCATAGGCGGGCTCGCGGCAGCCGCACTCGTCGGCGGCGGCGCCTTCGCCTTCTCCGGGACGGCGCTGGCGAGCAAGACCCCCGCAGAGCCCGCCGCGAAGGCCGAGGCGGGCGCCAAGTTCGCCCCGTTCGTGGACACTTCGCTCGCCCCCGCGTACGACCTCGTCGACACCGCGGACAAGACCGGCGTGAAGGAGTTCAACCTCGCCTTCATCACCTCCGGCGGCAGCTGCGAGCCCCTGTGGGGCGGCACCACCGGGCTCGACGACGACAAGGTCGCCTCGCAGATCGAGGCCCTGCGGGCCAAGGGCGGCGACGTACGCGTGTCCTTCGGCGGCGCCGCGGGCTCCGAGCTCGGCCTCAAGTGCGGCAGCGCGGACGAGCTGGCCAAGGCGTACGGCAAGGTCATCGACAAGTACAAGCTGACCAAGGTCGACTTCGACATCGAGGGCGCGGCGCTTCCCGAGACCGCCGCCAACACCCGCCGCGCGCAGGCCATCGCGCAGCTCCAGAAGGACCACGAGGGCCTGGACGTGTCGTTCACGCTGCCCGTCATGCCCGAGGGCCTGACCCAGCCGGGCGTCGACCTCGTCGCCGACGCCAAGAAGAACGGCGTCAAGGTCTCCGCCGTCAACATCATGGCGATGGACTACGGGCCGTCCTACAGCGGCGACATGGGTCAGTACGCCATCGACGCGGCGACCGCCACGCAGAAGCAGATCAAGGGCGCACTCGACCTGTCCGACGAGGCCGCCTGGAAGGCCGTCGCGGTCACCCCGATGATCGGCGTGAACGACGTCACCACCGAGATCTTCAAGGTCGACGACGCCGCGCAGCTGGTGAAGTTCGCCGAGGAGAAGGGCATCGGCTGGCTGTCCATGTGGTCCTCGACCCGCGACAAGGCCTGCGAGGGCGGCGGCGGAGGCGCCCAGCCGACCTGTTCGTCGATCGAGCAGGAGCCGCTGGCCTTCACGAAGGCGCTCGGCGCCTACAAGTAGCCCCCCCCCGGGACCCCGCCCCCCCCAAGTCCCCACCGCACCACCACCCCCCACGGCGCCTCGACCGGCAACCCCACATTCCCCCCACCCGGTCGGGGCGCCCACCTCTGTCCCGGTCAGCTCACGGCGTCCTCCTGCGGCAGCGCACCGGCGGCCGCGACCCGCTTGTACCAATGGGCGCTGGACTTCGGGACGCGGGCCTGCGTCTCGTAGTCGACGTACACCGCGCCGAAGCGCTTGCTGTAGCCGTACGACCATTCGAAGTTGTCCATGAGGGACCAGAGGTAGTAGCCGCGGACGTCGGCGCCGTCCGTGATGGCCCTGCGGACGGCGGCCAGGTGGCCGTGGAGGTAGGCGATGCGCTCCGGGTCGTGCACGCGGCCGTCCGCGTCGGGCTTGTCGTCGTAGGCCGCGCCGTTCTCGGTGACGTACAGCGGCAGGCCCGGTGCCTCGCGGGTGTAGCGCATGATCAGGTCGTGCAGCCCGGTCGGGTCGATGGTCCAGCCCATCTCGGTGCGGTCGCCCGGCGTCTGGTGGAAGGCCACGTCGTCCGAGCCGGGCCACGGGGAGTGATCGCTGGCCCCGTGACCGTCGTTGCGCGCGTTCGAGGGGTCGTCCTGCGCGGCCGACACCAGCGAGGGCGTGTAGTAGTTGAGGCCGAGCGCGTCCAGCGGCTGGTGGGCGGCGGCCAGGTCGCCGTCCTGCACGAAGGACCAGTCGGTGATCCGGGCGGTGTCCGTGAGCAGGTCCGCCGGATAGGCGCCGTGCAGCATCGGGCCGTGGAAGACGCCGTTGGCGAGGTTGTCGATGCGGCGCCGGGCGTCCTGGTCCGCGGGGCTTTCAGAAACTGACCTGACCACCGAGGAGTTGAGGCTCACCGCGACCTTGGCACGGGCCGGCAGGGCGGCCCGCAGCGCCTGCGTGCCCAGGCCGTGCGCGAGGTTGAGGTGGTGCGCGGCCTGCAGCGCGGCTGCCGGGTCGGTGCGGCCGGGCGCGTGCACGCCGGAGCCGTAGCCCAGGAAGGCGCTGCACCACGGCTCGTTGAGGGTGATCCACGACTCGACGCGGTCGCCGAGCGCCTCGGCGACGAAGCCCGCGTACTCGGCGAAGCGGTACGCGGTCTCGCGCGCCGGCCAGCCGCCCGCGTCCTCCAGGTCCTGCGGCAGGTCCCAGTGGTAGAGGGTCAGGGCGGGCTTGATGCCCTTGGCGAGCAGCTCGTCGACGAGCCGCCGGTAGAAGTCGAGGCCGCGCTGGACGGCGGGGCCGCGCCCGGTGGGCTGCACCCGCGACCAGGAGACGGAGAAGCGGTAGGCGTTCAGACCGAGGTCCGCCATGAGCGCCACGTCGTCGCGGTAGCGGTGGTAGTGCTCGACGGCCACGTCACCGGTGTCGCCGCCGTCGGTCTTGCCCGGCGTATGGCTGAAGGTGTCCCAGATGGAGGGCGTACGGCCGTCCTCGCGTACGGCGCCCTCGATCTGGTACGCGGACGTGGCTGCTCCCCAGAGGAAGTCGGCCGGAAAAGTAATGGGTTCAGGCATGGAAGCGCTCCCATGGGAAGGGGGAATCAGGACAAGGAAGAGAAGGCGGAGAGCGGGGAGCGGGCGCCAAGGCCGAGGTGGCGGCTACTCGGCCCTGGCGGCTGCTCGGCCCCGGCTGGGGGACGGGCGCTGCGGGTGAAAGCGCGCCTCAGCCCTTGACCGCGCCCTGCATGATGCCGCTCACGATCTGCTTGCCGAAGAGGATGAACGCGAACAGCAGCGGCAGCGTGCCGAGCAGGGCGCCCGCCATGATCACCGCCCGGTCCGGGATGTAGCCCGTACCGAGGGAGTTGAGCGCCACCTGCACGGTGGGGTTCGACTGGTTGAGGGCGATGATCGGCCAGAGGAAGTCGTTCCAGGCCATGACGAACGTGAGCAGGCCAAGAACCGCCATCGCGGGCCGCGCCGCCGGGAACACCACGTGCCAGATGATGCGCAGGCTGCTCGCGCCGTCCATCCGGGCCGCCTCGATCAGCTCGCTCGGCAGCGCCTGGAGGAGGAACTGCCGCATGAAGAACACACCGAAGGCGCTCACGAACGTCGGCAGGATCACCGCCTGGAGCTGATTGGTCCACTGCAGGTCGGCGACCCACAGATAGAGCGGTACGACACTCAGCTGCGGCGGCACCATCATCGTGCCGATCGTCAGGAGGAGCAGCAGACCGCTGAACTTGAACTTCAGCTTGGCGAAGGCGAATCCGGCGATCGTGGAGAACAGGACGGTGCCGATGGTGATGCTGCCCGCCACGATCGTGGTGTTGAGCATCGCGTCACCCAGGCTCGCCTCCGTCCAGGCCCGCTCCAGGTTCTTGAAGAGGTTCCCGCCGAACCACAGGGGCGGCGGGGTCTGGGCGAGCCTGCCGCTCGTGCGCGAGGCCGCGATCGCCGTCCAGATCAGCGGGGCGAGGGAGACGGCCGTGAACAGCGCGAGGACGACGTACGTCACGGGCCCCGCGTGCATCGTGCGGCCGGCCTTGAGCCCCAGCGGGCGGCCCGGCTTCGGACCCGTGGCGAGGGCGGCCTTCGGGCGCGCGACGGCGTCGGCCGGCTCGGTCACGTCGGCCTTGTCGGTCGGGTCGGTCGGGTCCGCGGCGACGCCGGTCGTCGGGCCCGTGGCGCGGGACTTCATTGGGCCTTCCTCAGACGTCGGGCGATCAGCAGATTGACCGCGGCGATGATCAGCAGGATCGCGAGCATCAGCCAGGCGACGGCCGAGGCCCTGCCCAGATGGCCGTTGATCCAGCCCTGGTCGTACAGATAGAGACCAAGCGTCTGGAACTGGTGGTCCGCGCCGCCCTTGGACCCGGCCGTGCCGCCGAACAGGAGCGGCTCGCCGAAGAGCTGGGTCGCCCCGATGGTGGAGACGACCACCGTGAACAGGATCGTCGGACGCAGCATCGGGATGGTCACGTGCCGGAACTGCTGCCAGCGCGAGGCGCCGTCGAGCGAGGCCGACTCGTACAGGTCGTGCGGCACGGCCTGCATCGCCGCCAGATAGATCAGCGCGTTGTAGCCGGTCCACCGCCAGATGACGATCGAGGACACCGCGAACTGCGAACCCCAGGAGGATTCACGCCAGTTGACGGGGTCGATGCCGACGGACCCGATGATCCAGTTGACCATGCCGCCGTCCCACGCGAAGAGCAGCGTGAAGACCAGCGAGGCACTCGCCACCGAGGTGGCGTACGGAGCGAGCATCGCCACGCGCCACAGGGTGGAGCCGCGCAGCTTGTAGTTGAGCAGATGCGCGATGCCGAGCGCGATGGCCAGCTGCGGGACGGTGGAGATGACGCCGATGGTGAAGGTGTTGCCGAGCGCGTTCCAGAAGTAGTCGCTCTGCAGCAGGTTGGTGTAGTTCTCCAGGCCGAGCCAGGTGCTGTCGTCGAGGTTGGTCAGCTCCAGGCGGTGCAGCGAGGCCCAGCCGGTGTAGAGCAGCGGGAACAGGCCGAAGGCGCCGAAGAACAGGAAGAACGGGGCGACGAAGACGTACGGCGACGCCTTTATGTCCCAGCGGTACAGGCGACTGCGCCACGAGGACGTGGGGGAGCCCTTGCGGGTCCCGGACGCGGCCGGGGCCGCGTCCCCTGAAGGGGACGCGGTCTCGGCGTGCTCAGTGGTCTCGGACATGCGCGTCACTGTCCCAGAACATCCTTGATCTCCTTCTGCGCGGCCTCCCAGCCCTCAGCCGGAGACTTGCCCTGCTGCTCCACCTGGAGCACACCGATGTCCGTGATGGACTGGCCGATCTGGGCGTCCTTCAGGCCGTAGATCGCCGAGGGGGTGTTCTTCGCGATGTCCGCGTAGATCTCCGTGATGGGCGCGTCGTTGAAGTACGCCTTCGTGGCGGGCGAGGGCTTCAGCGTGTCGTACGCCGACGGGGTGGAGGGGAAGCTGGCCTGCTTGGCGAAGACCTTCGCGAGCTGCTCGGGCTGGGTCAGCCAGACGGCGAGCTCGGTCGCCTCCTTCTTGTGCTTGCCCGCGCTCGGCACGCCCAGGAACGTTCCTCCCCAGTTGCCGTCGGTGGGCGCCTTGGCCATGTCCCACTGGCCCTTGCCGCTCGCGCCGGTCTTCTCCTGGATGTAGCCGGCCATCCACGCCGGGCAGGCCACGGAGGCGAACTTGGCGTTGGCGAAGCCCTGGTCCCAGGTCGGGTCGAACTGCTTGAGCTTGGACGACATGTCGCCCTCGGAGACCTTCATCGCCGCGTTCCAGGCGTCCTTGCGGCCCTGGCTGTCCTCGTAGATCTCCTTGCCGCTCTTGTCGTAGTACCGCTCGGTGGCACCGGCGAAGACGGCGTTGTAGACGCTGGAGGCGGAGTCCACGAACTTGGTGCCCTTGGGCGCCTTCTTCATGTACTTCTCGCCGAGCGCGACGTACTTGTTCCAGTCGCCGGCCCACTCCTTGGCGAGCTCCTCGCGGTCGGTGGGCAGGCCGGCCTTCTTGAAGAGGTCCTTGCGGTAGCAGAGCGCCGTCGGGCCGATGTCGACGCCGAGGCCGACCGTCTTGCCGTCCTCGGTCGTGGCCTGCTTCCACTTCCAGTCGAGGTACGTGGACTTGTCCACGCCCTTCGCCTTGCTCAGGTCCTCGAACTTGGCACCCTGGGTCTGCACGACCTCGGTGATGTTGCTGACCTCGACGGCGGCGACGTCGTTCACGCCCGCGCCCGACTGGAGCTGGGTGAGCAGCTTCGGGTAATAGGCGTCGTTCCGCTCGATCACGTTCTCTTTGATCTTGATGTTCGGGTGCGACTTCTCGTACTCGTCGTAGAGCCCGGCCTGCTTCAGGCCGAGCACACCGAACGTGCCCACGTTGAGCGTGACCTTGCCGTCGCTGCTCGCCGAGTCGCCCTCGTCGTCACTCGAACAACCGGCCAGCAGGCTTGTTGCCAGCGCGGTCACGGCCGCGAAGGCCACCAGCCGACCGGGTCGGCGATAACTCGTGCGCATTACGTCCTCCTGTTGCCTGACGTGCCGACCCCCCGGCCAACTGCACTTCTTGCCCCGTTGCTTGACTCTTCGGCTCGGGCGGGGAACGTGCGGGATGTGTACGTGTCAGGTACTGTGGGAGCGCTCCCACAAGTGATGAGTTGAAGAGTCGTAGCTTGAAGCGGGGGTGTCAAGGGACCGGACAGAGAGATATGTCTTCAGTTATCGGGCTGTTACGAGGACGCTCGCATGATCGGCCCTTCTGCCCGGCAAAGATCAGGCTGTTACATTCCTCTACATTCCTCGCCGGGGGAAGTGCGACGGGAGGCGGACAATGGCAGCTCACGGTGCACGCAGCCGCAGTGGCGGGCGACCCACCCTGGAGGAGGTCGCCGCACGGGCGGGAGTGGGCCGGGGGACGGTGTCCCGGGTGATCAACGGATCGCCGCGGGTGAGCGAGGCGACCCGCACGGCGGTCGAGGCCGCCGTCGCCGAACTCGGTTACGTCCCGAACACGGCGGCCCGTGCCCTCGCGGCCAACCGCACCGACGCCATCGCCCTGGTCGTGCCCGAGCCCGAGACCCGGTTCTTCGCCGAGCCGTACTTCTCCGACGTCCTGCGCGGGGTCGGCGCCGAGCTCGGCGAGACCGAGATGCAGCTCCTGCTGATCTTCGCCGGGAACGACCGCAGGCGGCAGCGCCTGGCCCAGTACCTCGCGGCCCACCGCGTCGACGGGGTCCTCCTGGTCTCGGTGCACGCCGACGACCCGCTGCCGGACCTGCTCGCCCAGCTGGAGATCCCCGCGGTGATCAGCGGCCGCCGCTCGGCCGACGAGGCGCTGCCCTCGGTCGACTCCGACAACTTCGCGGGCGCGCACTCGGCGGTGGAGCACCTCCTGGGGCGCGGCCGCACCCGCATAGCCACCATCACGGGCCGCCTGGACGTCTACGGCGCCCAGCGCCGCCTCGACGGCTACCGCGCCGCCCTCACGGACGCGGGCCACGAGGTGGACGAGCGCCTCATCGCGCCGGGCGACTTCACGGAGGAGGGCGGCCGCCGGGCGATGACGGAGCTGCTCGCCGCCTGCCCCGGCGTGGACGCGGTGTTCGCGGGCTCGGACGTGATGGCGGCGGGCGCCCGCCAGGTCCTTCGCGAGGCGGGCCGCCGCATACCCGACGACGTGGCGCTCGTCGGCTTCGACGACTCGGCGATCGCCCGCCACATGGACCCGCCGCTGACGAGCGTGCGCCAGCCGATCGAGGACATGGGCCGCGCGATGATCGACCTCCTGCTCGCCGAGATCGCCGACGACCGCCCGGCATCGGCCCGCCGCCTGGAACACCGCCAGCTGGTCCTGCCGACGGAACTGGTCGAGCGCGCGTCGTCCTGAGGCTCCGCAGGCCCCGGGGGCCCGCGGGCTACCGAGCCACGAAGAAGGCCCGGTCCGCTTTCGCGGACCGGGCCTTGATCATTCAGGGTGAGTGACGGGACTTGAACCCGCGGCCACCTGGACCACAACCAGGTGCTCTACCAACTGAGCTACACCCACCATGTCCGGTCGTTTTTCTTTCTTCCGACCGGCCGAGAAAAAGTGTACAGGGTCCGAAGGGGTGCTCGCGCACCCCTTTTCCGGACCCCGTACACAGGGGTTCCGCGCGGGCTACTCCGCAGGCAGCACGTGCTTGGCCGCGATCGTTTTCGCGGTGTCCGAGTCCGGGCCCGGCTGCGGAACGAAGACCGCCTCGCGGTAGTAGCGCAGCTCGGCGATGGACTCGCGGATATCGGCGAGCGCGCGGTGGTTGCCGTTCTTGTCCGGGCTGTTGAAGTACGCCCGGGGGTACCACCGACGGGCCAGCTCCTTGATCGAGGAGACGTCGACGATGCGGTAGTGGAGGAACTCCTCCAGCGTCCCCATGTCGCGCGCCAGGAAGCCCCGGTCGGTGCCGACCGAGTTCCCGCAGAGCGGAGCCTTGCGCGGCTCCTTGACGTGCTCACGTACGTACGCCAAGACCTGCTCCTCGGCGTCGGCCAGGGTCGTGCCCGCCGCCAGCTCGTCGAGGAGCCCCGAGGTGGTGTGCATTTTGCGCACCACCTCGGGCATGGTCTCCAGCGCCGCGTCCGGCGGGCGGATCACGATGTCCACACCTTCACCGAGCACGTTCAGTTCCGAGTCGGTGACCAGTGCGGCCACCTCGATAAGTGCGTCATCCGCCAGCGAGAGCCCGGTCATCTCGCAGTCGATCCACACCATGCGATCGTTCATGCGTCTTACCCTACGGCGCACTCCTCTGGCCGGGCAGAGGCGGACGGCCTGGCGCGTACACATCCGAGTACGGCTTTCCCGGTTCCGTCGGCAGCGAGGTCGTAGGGCCGAGCGCACTCGCGGCCGCCGTACGCCTGGTCTGCGACGGTACGGGCCCGCCTCCCTCGCTGTTCACCGTCGGCGCGGCGGGCACGGGCGCCGGGGGTTCCAGCAGGGCCCGCTCACCCCCCTGCGGCCTGCGGGCGCGGTAAGCGGCCCGGTAGGCGGCGGGCGAAGAGCCCAGCTGACGGCGGAAGTGGCCGCGCAGGGCCACGGGCGAGCGGAAGCCGCAGCGGCCCGCGACCTCGTCGACGGAGTAGTCGGAGGTCTCGAGCAGCCGCTGTGCCTGCAGTACGCGCTGAGTGATCAGCCACTGCAGGGGAGCGCTCCCGGTGAGCGAGCGGAACCTGCGGTCGAAGGTGCGCCTGCTCATGTACGCGCGCGCGGCCAGGGTCTCCACGTCGAACTGCTCGTGGAGATGCTCCAGGGCCCAGGCGACGACCTCGGCGAGCGGGTCGGCGCCGATCTCTTCGGGTAAAGACCTGTCGAGATAGCGCTCCTGGCCGCCGGCCCGGCGCGGAGGCACGACAAGCCTGCGGGCGAGCGCGCCCGCCGCTTCGTTGCCGTGGTCCGTCCGCACGATGTGCAGGCACAGATCAATTCCGGCCGCGGTCCCCGCGCTCGTGAGCACGTCTCCGTCGTCGACGAAGAGCTCACGCGGGTCCACGTGCACCGACGGATAGCGCTTGGCCAGCGTCGGTGCGTACATCCAGTGCGTCGTCGCGGGACGGCCGTCGAGCAGGCCGGCCGCCGCGAGCACGAAGGCTCCGGTGCACAGGCCCACGATGCGGGCGCCCTCTTCGTGTGCGCGGCGCAGCGCGTCGAGTGCTTCCGGCGGCGGCGATGTGATCGACCGCCAGGCCGGCACCACGACGGTGCCCGCTCGTCCTATGGCGTCAAGGCCGTGCGGCGCGGTGAGTTCGAGCCCTCCGGTCGTACGCAGCGGACCCTCTTCACCGGCGCAGACAAGCAGCCGGTAACGCGGAACCCCGGCGTCCTGCCGGTCGATCCCGAACACGGAGAGCGGTATGGAGCTCTCGAAGATGGGGCCACCGCTGAACAGCAGCACCGCGACAATCTCCCTGCGGCGGCGTCCGGAAAGCTTGCGCGACGCGGCTTCTTGCACGGCAGTGGAGTCGTGGCTCATGGTGCTAAGCCCCCCTCGGTCGTCGCGGCTCCCTGTTCTCGGCCTGTTCTGTTATTGCTGTGTCTGTTGCGGCCCTTACGGGCCCTGCGTTCCCGGCGCTCTTGGCGTTCCTGTCGGACCTGTCGCTCCTGCACGTTTCCCCTCGGTCCTCCACCAGTCCCCCGCCGTAATACAGTCATGATCGAATCTACTGCGTCCCGTGCTGCCGGGGTTACCAGTTAAGGACCCGGCACTATGTCGACATGGCAACTTGGCGTGAAGCAGTCGATCACGAAGCGTTGCACTCACGGGCGTTGCTGGGAAGTGCGCCTCGCCTCCGTGGCCGGTCCCCGTAGGGTTCAGGCGGCTTCTGTACGCCTTTCAGCCCTGGTGGGACCGGGGTTCGGTACCCCTTCGGCCAAGGAATGCATGGCCATAGGAAGTTGGCTGAAAAGTAACGGGGGAGTACGCGCGAATCGGTCAGTCCCCCGGCGCAGACCCACCAGCATGCCGACCGCCCCTGTGCGCCCCTGCGCCCGCCCGCCCGTGCCGTCCGCGGCGGTCCTCGCCCCGCTCCTCGACGAGCCGCGCCGTCCCCCGTTCCGACTGCCGCAGGAGCAGCCGGCAGACCCCCGTCACGGCCACGAGACCCAGGGCCGCCCCCGCGGCTCCGGCCAGCGACGTCCCGTAGCCCACAAGGACGACGGGGACCAGGACGCAACTGAAGGCGGCCCAGCGCACGACATCGCTCACCGAGTCCTGCGCGGGCGCGGGAGTCGGACCTTCGGCGCGCGGCGCCGGGACAGCGCCGCGCGGACGCTCGTGCGCCCCCTGCGGGGCGCGGCGGCGGCCCTGCGTCGTGGCTCGCGAGGAGGTCGTGACTTGTGAGGACACGGACGACGGTCCAGGCACGGCGGGCTCCCTGTGGCGGTGGCGTACCGGAGTTCAACGCGTGGTCGCCCGGCCGGTCACTGGCGTAGACCTTGTGGCCGAAGCAGGACCCTGCGGGTGGGTGCCCAAACCGCCTGTAGGAGGCAGCAACCATTGCCATACGGGCGCTGCTCATGCATGCTCCGGTGAACGCCGTGAGGCTCCCGCAGGGCGGACGGCAAGCTCTGGGCAGGAGAGGAGTGTCGCCGTACCCTTGGGGGTATGGGGTTGGGAAGATGATTCCCGGACACAGCTCCGGTGGTCGTCGCCGCTCCTCCTCGTCCCTGCCCGCTCCTGTCTGATCTGTCCGACCCGCTCCACCCGGAGCCGTACGACCCGAACAGAGCCGACCCTCCCACAGAGGACTCCTTCGCCGAGACACCCATGGCCGGTCACGAATTCTCCGAACCTCCAGCGGACCGCAAGCGGCAGGTCGCCGATCCCACGACGACCCCCCAGGCGGCGGAAGAACCACGTCACTCCTGCGATCCGGCCTTCCGGCACGGGGTCGTCGTCGGTTTCGACGGCTCGACCTCCAGTGAGCGCGCTCTCTCGTACGCGATCGGGATGGCCCATCGCTCCGGGTCCGGGCTGATCATCGTGCATGTCGCCAACAGACTCCCCACCACGGTGTGGGCGGGCTGCGAGCCGCCGGTCTTCGTCGACGTGCCGGACCACCGCACGGAAGTGCTCGGCCTGGAACTGGCCTGTGCGGACTATCTCGCCGAGGTGCCGTGGATCCTGGTGGAGCGCGGCGGCGACATCTGCCACGAACTCGAAGAGGTCGGCCGCGAGTACTCCGCGGACGCGATCGTCGTCGGATCGACGCACGGGATCGTGGGGCGCATTTTCGGCTCGGTCGCGGGCCGGCTCGCGCGCCGCGCGCAACGGCCCGTGGTCGTCATTCCGTAACGTCCCTTTGTCCCAGGTGGGACACGGGTGGCGTGGCGTCAACTTCCTTGCCGTGTAGATAAATCTACTCGTGCGTAAAGGTGGGTTGTGCCCTTGTGAAGGGTACGTACTAGTGGCACGACAACCTGCCGACCGTGGAGTGACGGCCACCGGCTGAGGCAGGCGCGGGTCGGGGGAATGGGCGCCCCCGCCCCTTGAAGAACGACCCCTCGCGCGTTTGGTGGCACGCGCGAGGGGTCGTTCATGTCCGGGGTGCGGTGACCGCTCCGGGCTGCGGGGACTACTCGACCGTGACGGACTTGGCGAGGTTGCGGGGCTTGTCGATGTCCCGGCCCAGGGCCAATGCCGTGTGGTAGGCGAGCAGTTGGAGCGGGATGCCCATCAGGATCGGGTCGAGCTCGTTCTCGTTCTTCGGGACGAGGATGGTCTGGTCGGCCTTCTCCTGCTCCTGGTGCGCGACCGCGAGGATCTTGCCGCTGCGGGCCTTGATCTCTTCGAGGGCGGCGCGGTTCTTCTCCAGGAGGTCGTCGTCCGGGACGATCGCGACCGTCGGCAGGGCGGGCTCGATGAGCGCGAGCGGGCCGTGCTTGAGCTCGGACGCGGGGTAGGCCTCGGCGTGGATGTACGAGACCTCCTTGAGCTTGAGGGAGGCCTCGCGGGCGACGGGGTAGCCGCGTACGCGCCCGATGAAGAGCATCGAGCGGGCGTCCGCGTACTGCTTGGCGATCTTCTTGATCTCGTCCTCCTGCTTGAGGATCTCCGAGATCTGGCCGGGCAGCTTGCGCAGGCCCTCGATGATCCGCTTGCCGTCGGAGACCGACAGGTCGCGGATGCGGCCCAGGTGCAGGGCGAGCAGGCCGAAGGCCACGGTGGTGTTGGTGAAGCACTTGGTGGAGACGACGCAGACCTCGGGGCCCGCGTGGACGTACACGCCCGCGTCGGCCTCACGGGCGATCGCGGAGCCGACCACGTTCACCACGCCGAGGACGCGGGCGCCCTTGCGCTTGAGCTCCTGGACGGCGGCGAGCACGTCGTAGGTCTCGCCGGACTGGGAGACCGCGATGTAGAGGGTGTCGGGGTCCACGACCGCGTTGCGGTAGCGGAACTCGCTCGCGGGCTCCGCGTCGGCGGGGATGCGGGCCAGCTCCTCGATCATCTGGGCGCCGATCATGCCCGCGTGGTACGAGGTGCCGCAGCCCAGGATCTTGACGCGGCGCACCTTGCGGGCGTCGTGCGCGTCGAGGTTGAGGCCGCCCAGGTGCACGGTGGAGAAGCGGTCGTCGATGCGGCCGCGCAGGACGCGGTCCACCGCGTCGGGCTGCTCGAAGATCTCCTTGTGCATGTACGTGTCGTGGCCGCCCATGTCGTACGACTCCGCCTCCCACTCCACGGTGGTCGGCGACGCGGTCGTGCGGGAGCCCTCGGTGGTGTACGTGCGGTAGTCGTCGGCCTTGATGGTGGCCATCTCGCCGTCGTCGAGGGTGACGACCTGGCGGGTGTGCGAGACGAGCGCGGCGACGTCCGAGGCGACGAACATCTCCTTCTCGCCGATGCCGAGGACGACGGGGGAGCCGTTGCGGGCGACGACGATGCGGTCGTTGAAGTCGGCGTGCAGGACGGCGATGCCGTACGTGCCCTCGACGTGGCGCAGGGCCTCGCGGACCTTCTCCTCCAGCTTGTCCGCCTGCGAGCGGGCGATGAGGTGGGTCAGGACCTCGGTGTCCGTCTCGGAGAGGAACTCGACGCCGTCGGCGGTGAGCTTGGCGCGCAGCTCGGAGGCGTTGTCGATGATGCCGTTGTGGACGACGGCGACCTTGTCGTCGCCGGACATGTGCGGGTGGGCGTTCTCGTCGGAGGGGGCGCCGTGGGTGGCCCAGCGGGTGTGGGCGATGCCGGTGGTGCCCTTGAAGCGGGCGGGCACCTTGGCCTCCAGGTCGCGGACGCGGCCCTTCGCCTTGACCATCTTCAGGCCCGACGCCTTGGGGCTGGTGATGACGACGCCCGCGGAGTCGTAGCCGCGGTACTCCAGGCGCTGGAGACCTTCGAGGAGGAGGGGGGCCACGTCACGCTTGCCGATATAACCGACGATTCCACACATAGAGGGTTTCCTAGCCGTAGATGATGCGACGCAACTGCCGGAGCGTGAGCTCGGGCGGCGCGACCGCGCGGTATTCGAGGTCCGCCGAGATCTGCTCGAAGATCGCCGCGTTCAGCAGGCCCTGACCCTGCAGTTCGCGGTGGCGGCGACGGACGAACGCTTCGGTCGTCTCGTCGAAGTAGGCGAGCACGTCCTGGATGACCCGCAGCGCTTCGCCCCGCTGGAGCGGGGTGCTGCGGGTCAGATGGTCCACCAGGTCGTCGTGCATTCGTTGATCCTGAGGGAATAGCCCTCCGGGTGCAACAATCCTGCCCGGAATCGGGCAGGGTCGCGTCGAAAATAAGCCCCGGCGGCTTACATGGGCTGGGGATCGCCCTCCACGCGCTCCGGGATCGCCCTACATGCGCTTCAGGATCGCCTGCTTGGCGAGGGAGAACTCCTCGTCGGTGAGTATCCCGGCCTTGTGCAGTTCGCCCAGCTCACGCAGTCGGCGCAGCAGCGCGTCGTGATCGTCCTCGGCGGGCGCCGGAGCGGGAGCGGCAGCCGCAGCCAGGGCGGCCGGAGCCTCCGCGGACTCCGCGGCGCCCGGCGCCCCCGCCGGATGCGGAAGGCGGACCTGTACGGCCGCCGCGACCAGCGCCATCAGCGGGTCCTTCTTGAAGCCCCACAGCTCGACGGAGTTCGGGTCGTACTTCGGCGGGGCCTTGGTGGGCGAGTGCCGCACGGTGAAGCGGAGATAGCCGTTCTCCAGGCCCACCGCGGGCTGCCACTCCACCGACGCGACATCGGCGAGGGCCAGCGTGCGCGTGCCGGACGCCGACTTCGCCTCCTCCGTCTTCCAGTTCCACTCCAGGCGGATGTGCTCCCCGTCGAAGCTCGCCGTGCCGTCCCCCGCCGACACCGAGAGCGGCACCGAAGGGCCCGGAAGCAGATAGCTCTCGCAGGACACGGGCGGCACCTGCTCGATGAGGAGGGCGTTGCGGACCTCGTCCACGACGTACTCCGCGACCCCGTAGCGGTCCGACTCCACCGCGAGCTGGTACGGATCCTCCGCTTCCCCCAGTTTGCCGCCGGCAGCCTGCAGCAAGGGGTCGGCGCCGTCCCGCAGACGCAGCCTCAGACGCCCCGTCTTCTTGCCCTGCTCGAAGGCGATGCCCGCCAGCGCGGCCAGCGGCACGGCCAGTTCTCCCAGCGATTTGCGCAGCAGGGACACGTTCTTGTCGCGTCCCGGCACAAGGCGCAGCGTCTCTCCGTCGAAGGTCCAGGTCCCGTCGCGCTGGATGATTTCCGCCATGCGACGATTCTTCCATCGGAGGGCGGCCGAAGTGGTCTACACCCTTGACCCGCCACGGGGTGCAGGGTACGCATGGTGACCGTTCGATTGCGTTGCACCACAGTGACGGCCCGTCGAAGGGACCCGCTCGTGAGACAGCACCACAGATCGACCCGTCTGTTCGGCTCGCTGCTGCTCGTCGCCGCGGCCGGATTCTCGTCCGTGGCCGCTGTGCCCGGCGGCGGCAGCGGCGTGAAGGAGGCAGCCACGGCCACCACCCCGACCCCGCTCGGCCAGGTCATTCCGGCCCCGGCGTCCGCCGACCCCGGCGGCTCCCCGTACGAGATCAGCTCCAAGACCCGCATCCGGGTCGGCGACTCGCGCGACGCGCACCGCATCGGCAGCTATCTGGCGGACGTCCTGCGCCCCTCCACCGGCTACTCCCTGAAGGTCACCGACGACGGGGGCCGCGACGGCATCCGGCTGCGGCTCGACTCCAAGGACAAGTCCCTGGGCGACGAGGGCTACCGCCTGGAGTCGAAGCGCGGTTCCGTCACCATCACGGCCCGCAAGGCCGCGGGCCTCTTCTACGGCGTCCAGACGCTGCGCCAGCAACTGCCCGCAGCCGCCGAGCAGAAGACGAAGCAGAAGGGCCCCTGGCTGGTCGCCGGCGGCACCATCGAGGACTCGCCCCGCTACGAGCACCGCGGCGCGATGCTCGACGTGTCGCGGCACTTCTTCTCGGTCGACAAGGTCAAGCGCTACATCGACCAGATGTCGCTCTACAAGGTCAACAAGCTGCACCTGCACCTGAGCGACGACCAGGGCTGGCGCATCGCCATCGACTCCTGGCCCAAGCTGGCGACCTACGGCGGCTCCACGCAGGTCGGCGGCGGCAAGGGCGGCTACTACACGAAGGCCCAGTACAAGGACATCGTCAAGTACGCCGCATCGCGGCAGCTCGAAGTGATCCCCGAGATCGACATGCCGGGTCACACGAATGCCGCACTGGCCTCGTACGCCGAGCTGAACTGCGACGGCGTCGCGCCGCCGCTCTACACCGGCACCGAGGTCGGCTTCAGCTCGCTGTGCGTGAAGAAGGGCGTCACGTACGACTTCGTGGACGACGTCATCCGCGAGATCGCCGCCCTGACGCCCGGCAAGTACATCCACATCGGCGGTGACGAGGCGCACTCCACCAGCCACGAGGACTATGTGACCTTCATGAACAAGGTCCAGCCCGTCGTCGCCAAGTACGGCAAGACCGTGGTCGGCTGGCACCAGCTGACCGGCGCCACGCCCGCCAAGGGCGCCCTCGCGCAGTACTGGGGCTACGACGCCACCGGCGCCGCCGAGCGCGAGCAGGTGGTGAACGCGGCGAAGAAGGGCACCAAGCTGGTCCTCTCGCCCGCCGACCGCTCGTACCTCGACATGAAGTACGACAAGGACACCCCGCTCGGCCTGTCCTGGGCGGGCTATGTCTCGGTGCAGCGCAGCTACGACTGGAACCCGGCGACGTATCTCGCGGGCGCGCCCGCGGACTCGATCCAGGGTGTCGAGGCCGAGCTGTGGTCGGAGACGCTCTCGACCTCCGCGCACATCGAGTACATGGCGTTCCCGCGGCTTCCCGGCATCGCCGAGCTCGGCTGGTCGCCCGCGTCGACGCACGACTGGAACACGTACAAGCAGCGGCTCGCCGAGCAGGGGCCGCGCTGGGACGCCCTCGGCATCGGCTACTACAAGTCGCCCGAGGTGCCCTGGCCGGGCAAGTAAGCACGTACGTACGCATATGAGTGGGCTCCCGGCCCGCGGCGGAGCCGCTATTGATTGCAGCGTCCCGGGAGCCCACTCGGCTTATGCGCGGCCGTCTACGCGATCGGGTTCTTCAGCGTCCCGACCAGCTGCAGCGCGCCCGCCGGATCTGCGAGGTCCACCATCTGCTCGTTGTCCCGCAGCTGGAGCCGGTTCAGGCAGGACCGGGCGAACTCGGGGGCGAACATGTCGTACTGCTTGAACTTGTCGGCCAGCTGGGGCGTGGCCTCCTGGTACGCCGTGACGCACTCGGCGACGGCGTTCCAGAACGTCTCCTCGTCCACCAGGCCCTCGGTGACGAGGTTCGCGGACAGGAAGCGGAAGAAGCAGTCGAAGACGTCCGTGAAGATCGACAGGAGCTTCTGGTCGTCGGGGACCTCGACCCGCAGCCGCTCGACCGCGGGCGGCAGGACCGCGTCCGGGTCCATGACCGCGATCTCCTCGGCGATGTCCTTGAAGATCGCCCGCTGTACGACGCCGTCCTTCAGGACCAGGATGACGTTCTCGCCGTGCGGCATGTAGACGAGGTCGTACATGTAGAAGCTGTGCAGCAGCGGCGTCAGGTAGGCGTGCAGATAGCCGCGCAGCCACTCCGCGGGGGTGAGGCCCGAGCGCTCGATGAGGGCGCCCGCGAAGGACGCGCCCTCCAGGTCCGTGTGCAGGAGCGAGGCCATGGTGGCCAGCTGCTCGCCCTCCGCGAGGGACGGGACGGGGCTCTCGCGCCACAGGGCCGCGAGCATTTTGCGGTACGGGGAGTAGCGGTCGGTCGCGGCCTCGTACTCCAGGTGCCGGTAGCCGACGGCCGCGCGCTCGCGGATGATCGTGAGGCCGGTCTTCTTCAGGGTTTCGTCGGTGTCGATGAGGTTCGCGAGCCAGTCGTTGATCGCCGGGGTCGCCTCCATGTACGCAGCGGAAAGCCCGCGCATGAAGCCCATGTTGATGACCGAGAGGGCCGTTTTGACGTAGTGCTTGGCCGGGTCGCTCTTGTTGAAGAAGGTACGGATCGACTGCTGGGCGAGGTACTCGTCGTCGCCCTCGCCCAGGCAGACCAGATGCCGCTGGGCGACCTCCGCCGCGAAGGTCACGGAGAGCTTGTTCCACCACTGCCAGGGGTGGGCCGGGATCAGGAGGTAGTCCTCGGGGGCCAGGCCCTGGTCACGGAGTTTGCGGTCGAAGCGGTCCAGGGTCTCCTGGCCGAGCTCGGCCCGCAGGAACGACTCGTAGTCGATGCCCGCGCCCGCCGTGAACGCGGCCCGCTCCTTGCTCGCGGCCAGCCACACCAGGCGTACGGGGCTCGCGGTCTCGGGAGCGTACGAGAGGTACTCGTGCACGCCGAAGCCGAGCCGGCCGTTGTTGGCGACGAAGCAGGGGTGGCCCTCGGTCATGCCGGTCTCGATCTCCTGGAAGCCGGAGCGGGAGAGCTCGGCGGCCGGGATCGCGGGCTTGGTCAGTTTGTAGCAGGTGCCGGAGAGGGTGGAGGAGATCTCCTCCAGGTAGACCGGCAGGATCTCGTCGCTCAGGCCGAGCGCCGTGCGCAGCTCGATGAAGAAGTCCAGCGCGTTCAGCGGGAGTTCCGTGCCGTCGCGGTGGCGCGATATCGAGTCGGCGTCGACCTGCCAGTGGTCGAGACGGAGGCGCTTGGCGGTGAAGCGGTAGCGGGTCAGGGCGTCGTCGCTGCGGATGACGTATTTGTCCTCGCCGAGCGGCTCCGGGGTGAGCAGCCGTTCGTGGGAGAACTCGGCGACGGCTTTGCGGATGAGGAGGCGGTTGGCCTGCTCCCAGCGCTCGGGGGAGAGGTGCGCCGTTGCGTCGGACAGGGTCATATCGCCGATTCCCTTTCGCGTACTGCTGTTTCGAACTGTTCGCGGGTGCAGAAGCTCAGCAGAGCCTTCTTCTCCGGCTTCTGGATGACTTCGGAAGCACGGAACCCGACGGCTTCGTTGAGGGCGTGCACCGCCGTGTTGTCGATGTCGGGCTCGACGACCACGCGCGCGGTCGCCGGGTCGGCGAAGAGCGTCGCCATGACCTTGGTGATCACGTCCCGGGTGAAGCCGGGGATGCGGACGTCGGAAGGCGCGGTGAGGAAGTGCATGCCCACGTCGCCGGGCTGCGGCTCGTAGAGGCCGACGAGCTCGACGTACCGCGGGTCGTAGCGCTCCATCAGGAAGGCGGGAACGCCTTTGTGCAGACCGATGAACGCGTCGTGGTGCTCATGGGCGGCGATCGCCATGTACTCGCGCTCGACGTCGGGGAGCGTCGCCTCCTGCATCATCCAGAACGAGGCCTTGGGGTGGGTCACCCAGCCGTGCAGGAGTTCCGCGTCCTTCAGCGGGTCGAGGGGGCGCAGGGTGAGGTCTGAGGTGTCGCTCATACGGAGAACTCCTGGAACGCGATGGCCTTCTCGACGGGGTAGTACTCCGCGCCGAGCAGCTCACCGATGATGTACGCGTTGCGGTAGGGGCCCATGCCCAGGTCCGGGCTGGTCAGGGAGTGGGCGTGCACGGCACCGTTCTGCAGGAAGATGCCGCGTCCCGTGGTGTCGATCGAGTAGTTGCGGGCGACCTCGAAGCGGCCGCGGCCGTCCCAGCGGATGCGGTCGCGCACCGGCTCCAGGAAGTCCGGGGTGGCGTACTGGTAGCCGGTGGCCAGGATCAGGCCCTCGGACTCAAGATCGAAGTCCTTGCCCTGCTCGTCCTGGCGCAGGCCCAGGGTGTAGGTGCCGTTCTCGTGCCGGGCGCTCTGCAGCGAGGAGTTGGTGAGCAGGCGCGTCGGCACCGGGCCGCCGAGGTTCTTCTGGTAGAGCAGGTCGAAGATGTCGTTGATCAGGTCGCCGTCGATGCCCTTGAAGAGCGTCTTCTGCTGGTCCTGGAGGCGGTAGCGGGTCGCTTCCGGCAGTGCGTGGAAGTAGTCGACGTACTCCGGAGAGGTCATCTCCAGGGTCAGCTTGGTGTACTCCAGGGGGAAGAAGCGCGGGGAGCGCGTGACCCAGTTGAGCTGGTAGCCGTGGACGTCGATCTCGCTCAGGAGGTCCTGGTAGATCTCGGCGGCGGACTGGCCGCTGCCGACGAGCGTGATCGACTTCTTGCGCTGGAGCTCCGCCTTGCCCTGCAGATAGCGGGAGTTGTGGATGAAGTCCCCGCCGAGGTCCGCGCACGCCTCGGGGATGTGCGGCGGGGTGCCGGTTCCCAGGACGAGGTGGCGGGCGCGCAGCGTTTCGCCGGTGGAGGTGTGCACGACGTACAGGTCGTCGGCGTACGTCACCTCGGTCACCGTCGTGCTGAAGCGGATCGAGGAGAGCTTCGCGGCGGCCCAGCGGCAGTAGTCGTTGTACTCGGTGCGCAGCGGATAGAAGTTCTCGCGTATGTAGAACGAGTAGAGGCGCCCGGCTTCCTTCAGATAGTTGAGGAAGGAGTACGGCGACGTCGGGTCCGCGAGGGTGACGAGGTCCGACATGAACGGGGTCTGGAGGTGAGCGCCCTCCAGGAACATGCCCGAGTGCCACTCGAAGTCCGGCTTGGACTCCAGGAAGAGGCCGCTGAGCTCGGTTATGGGTTCGGTCAGACAGGCGAGGCCGAGGTTGAAGGGGCCAAGGCCGATACCGATGAAGTCCAGGGGTTCCACCGGTCCCACTGATTCCAGTGGTTCTCGGTGATCAGGAAGCGCGGTCAAGGGTCTCTCCCAGGTACTGCTCGGCGTGGCCGGCGATCAGATCGAGGACGGCCGTGATGTCGGCGACCGTCGTCTCGGGGTTGAGCAGGGTGAACTTGAGGTACTGGCGTTCGCCGACCTTGGTGCCCGCGACGACGGCGTCACCGGAGGCGAACAGCGCCTTGCGGGCGTACAGGTTGGCGCGGTCGATCGCGGTCGGGTCGCAGATCGACCCGGGGATGTAGCGGAAGACGAGCGTCGAGAGCTGGGGCTCCACGACGACGTCGTAGCGCGGGTCGGCGGCCAGCAGCCGCCAGCCCTCGTCCGCCATGTCGCAGACGGAGTCGAAGAGCTCGCCGACGGCGTCGGCGCCCATCACGCGCAGCGTCATCCACAGCTTGAGGGCGTCGAAGCGCCGCGTCGTCTGGAGGGACTTGTCGACCTGGTTGGGGATGCGCTCCTGCACCATGCGGCGCGGGTTGAGGTACTCCGCGTGGTACGTCGCGTGGCTCAGCGTCGTCCGGTCGCGGACCAGGACGGCGGAGGAACTCACCGGCTGGAAGAAGGACTTGTGGTAGTCCACGGTCACGGAGTCGGCGCGGTCGATGCCGTCGAGGAGGTGCCGGTTCTTGAGCGAGACGAGCAGCCCGCAGCCGTATGCCGCGTCGACGTGCATCCAGGTGCCGTACTGCTCGCAGAGTTCGGCGATCTCGGGGAGCGGGTCTATGGAGCCGAAGTCGGTGGTGCCCGCCGTGGCGACGACCGCCATGGGGGTGAGGTCGTTGTCGCGGCAGCGCTCCAGCTCGCGGGCGAGTGCCACGGTCTGCATGCGCTTGTCGTGATCGGTGGGGATGACGATCACGGCGTCCTCGCCGAGGCCGAGCAGCGTCGCGGCCTTCTGGATGCTGAAGTGGCCCACTTCGGAGGCGAAGATGCGCAGCTCGGAGGCCGGCTTTCCGGCCTTGGCGGCCTCCTCGCGGGCGAGCAGCATGGCCTGGAGGTTGGACTGCGAGCCGCCGCTGGTGAAGACGCCGTCGGCGGCCGGGCCGAGCCCGATGCGTTCGGCGGTCCAGTCGATCAGACGGCGCTCGATCAGTGTGCCGCCGGCGGATTGATCCCACGTGTCGAGGGAAGAGTTGACGGCGGAGAGCACCGCCTCGCCGAGCACGGCCGGAATGACGACCGGGCAGTTGAGGTGCGCGAGATAGCGCGGGTGGTGGAAGTACACGGCGTCGCGCAGGTAGAGCTCGTCGAGCTCGTCCAGGGCGGCGATGGTGTCGTGCAGGGGCTCGTCCAGGTCGACGGCCTCGATGCGGGGCGCGAGGTCGTCTACGGAGACGCCGGTGAAAGGGCGTGAGGTGGTGGCGATTCTGGCCGCCACCCGCTCGACTCCTTCGGTCACGGAGCTGCGGTAACGCTCCGCGGTGGTGTCGTTGAGCAGGTGCGAGCGCATGAACTTCCTCGGGGTGAGGGGACTTGGGGGAAGTGAGGCAAGCCTAACCTAACTTCCTCTGACTTAAACCCAGGGGGTCCCCTCGGTCACCAAGAGGCAGAAAAACGGAACAGCCCTCTCCGAAATGCGGAGAGGGCTGTGCTGTGGGGCCGTGCTGTCGGGCTGTGCTGTGCGGGCCTCGGACGAAGGGTCAGCTGACCTTCTTGGCCTTCTCGATGGCGTCGGCGAGGTCCTCGAGGATCGGGGCGCACTTGTCGTACGAGTAGATGGGCTCGGTGACGCGGGGGATGACCTGGCCGGCCTTGACCGCGGGCAGCTTCGCCCACGTCGGCTTGGACTTGTCCAGGGCGGCGGGCTGGAGCGCGGAGGTGCGGTTGTCCATCATGATGACGTCCGCGCCGTGCTTGTTGACGTTCTCCCAGCTCAGGTTCTCGAACCAGCCGCCGCTCTCCTTCTTGGCGGCCTCGGACGGCTCGACGAAGTTCACGCCGAGGGACTTGAAGTACTCCAGGTCGGCGGAGAGGTTCGTGCCGGAGACGTAGAAGATGTCCTGGCTGGCCGAGCCGACCATGACCTTGATGTCCTTGTTCGCCTTGGCGACCTTGCGCAGGCGCTCGGCGGCGGCCTCGAAGCGCTTCTTCGCCTTGACGACCTTCTCGGCCTTCACGTCCGCGCCGAGCGACTCGGCGAGCGAGAGCAGGCGCTGGAGGGGCTGGGTCATCTGGCGGTCGTAGACGCTGATGCCGGCGCTCGGGGCGAGCTTGAGGATCTTGTCCTTGCTCTCCTCGGGGACGTACCAGAGGGTGCCGGCGTCGTCGAACATCGTGGAGACGAGGAGGTCGGGGGCGAGGCCCGCGTACTTCTCGATGTTGAACTGACCCCATTCGTTGCCGATGATCGTCAGCTTACTGATGTCCATGTCGCCGGCCTGGACGTCCGCCTTGCCGTCCTTGGTCTTCGTCGGGCCGAAGACGCCCTTGACCTCGACTCCGTAGTCGAAGAGGGCGGCGGCGACGCCGGTGAAGGCGACGATGTTCTTCGGGGTGCCCTTGCTCTTGGCGGTCGTGCCCCGGTCGTCCTTGAAGCTCCAGGGGCCGGAGTCACCGGAGTCCGCCGCGCCCGAGCCGTCCTTCTTCTCGTCGCCGCAGGCTGCCAGCAGGGCGGTGAGGCCGAGGGCGCCGCCGGCGGCGAGGATGCCGCGGCGGGAGGGCTGGGGGAAGCGGGCGTTCGGCATGAGGTCTCTGCTTTCGTGAGGACGGTGGCGAGTGGCCACTGGCCGGAATCAGCGCTTAGGCTAACCTAACCTAAGCGGAAGTCCAGTGGCCGCTCGCGGTCGCCTTCCCCAGCCCGGGAATGGTTATCCGGCCGTTGCCCGGTCCGTCCCGACCAGCCCCCGCTGCCTCACTACCCCGCTACCCCGCGAAGCCCAGCTCCCTGGCGATCAGCATGCGCTGCACCTCGCTGGTGCCCTCGCCGATCTCCAGGATCTTGGAGTCCCGCCACATCCGGGCCACCGGATACTCGTTCATGAAGCCGTACCCGCCGTGGATCTGCGTGGCCTCGCGGGCGTTGTCGACGGCGACCGTGGAGGAGTAGAGCTTCGCGATCGCCGCCTCCTTCTTGAAGGGCTCCCCGCCGACGAGGCGCGACGCCGCGTCCCGCCAGCCGACCCGCGCCATGTGCGCCCGCGTCTCCATGTCGGCGATCTTGAACTGGATCGCCTGGTTCGCCCCGATCGGCTTGCCGAAGGCGTGCCGCTCCTTGGCGTACTTCACGGACTCGTCGACGCAGCCCTGCGCGAGGCCCGTCGCGAGCGCGGAGATGGCGACCCGGCCCTCGTCGAGAATCCGGAGGAACTGGGCATATCCGCGGCCCTCTTCGCCGAGGAGGTTCGCGGCCGGGACCCGCACGTCCGAGAAGGAGAGCTCGCGGGTGTCCGAGGCGTTCCAGCCGACCTTCGAGTACGGCGCTGCGACCGTGAAGCCGGGCGTCCCGGACGGCACGATGATCGAGGAGATGAGCGGACGGCCGTCCGCCTTGCGGCCGGTGACGGCGGTGACCGTGACCAGACCCGTGATGTCCGTGCCGGAGTTCGTGATGAAGCACTTGGAGCCGTTGATCACCCACTCGTCGCCGTCCCGCACCGCGGTCGTGCGCGTGCCGCCCGCGTCGGAGCCGCCGTCCGGCTCGGTCAGGCCGAAGGCGCCGAGCAGTTCACCGGAGCAGAGCCGCGGCAGCCACTCCCGCTTCTGCTCGTCCGTGCCGAAGAGGTGGATCGGCATGGCGCCGAGCGAGACGCCCGCCTCCAGGGTGATCGCCACGGAGGAGTCGACCCGCGCCAGCTCTTCGAGCGCGATGCCGAGGGCGAGATAGTCACCGCCCATGCCGCCGTACTCCTCGGGGAAGGGCAGGCCGAACAGGCCCATGCGGCCCATCTCGCGGACGATCTCGTACGGGAACTCGTGGCGCTCGTACAGGTCGCCGATCTTCGGGGCGACGACTTCGTGCGCGAACTCCTCGACCGTGCGGCGGAGTTCCTCGTGCTCGGGGGACAGACGGTGGTCCATCGTTCTTCACTGCTCCTGGTGGGAGGTGCCCGTCAGGGCACGGACGGTGCGGGACGGGCTCGGTCGGCCCAGTTGTTCGGCCATCCACGCGCTGGTGGCGCTGAGGCGGCCGAGATCGACCCCGGTCTCGATGCCGAGGCCGTCGAGCATCCATACGAGGTCTTCGGTGGCGAGGTTGCCGGTGGCGCTCTTCGCGTACGGACAGCCGCCGAGGCCGCCCGCCGACGCGTCGACCGTGCGCACGCCGTGCTGGAGGGCGGCGAGGGTGTTGGCGAGCGCCTGGCCGTACGTGTCGTGGAAGTGCACGCCGATGCGGTCCGTCGGCACGCCCTCCTCGTTCAACTCGGCAAGGAGGGACAGGACATGGCCCGGTGTGGCCACGCCGATGGTGTCGCCCAGGCTCAGTTCGTCGCAGCCCATGTCCATCAGGGCCTTCGCCGTGCGGACGACCTGCGCGATGGGCACCGGGCCCTCCCACGGGTCGCCGAAGCACATCGAGAGATAGCCCCGCACGTGCGCCTTCTGCTCGCGTGCGCGGGTCACGACCGGCTCCGACATGGCCAGGGCCTCGGCCATCGTGCGGTTGAGGTTGGCCTTGGCGAAGGACTCCGTGGCGCTGACGAAGACCGCGATGCTGCGGGCGCCGAGCGCCAGGGCGCGGTCGAGGCCGCGGTCGTTCGGGACCAGGACGGGGAGCCGCGCTTTCCTGTCCCCTTCGAGGTCCTGTACGAGCGGGAACAGCTGCTCGGAGTCGGCCAGTTGGGGCACCCACTTGGGGTGCACGAAGCTGGTCGCCTCGACGGTCGTGAGACCCGCGGCGGCGAGGCGGCGGATGAACTCCGCCTTGATCTCCGTGGGGACGACCGCTTTCTCGTTCTGCAGGCCGTCCCGGGCGCCCACCTCGTAGATGCGGACGCGGGGCGGGAGGTCCTGGGTGGGGACGGCCATGGGGAGGCCGCCGGGCCGTGCGTCGGTGGTCATTTCCTGTCCTCCTCCGTGCCGTCCGCCTCGTCCGTGTCGTCGGGGATCACCACGGCCAGGATCTGGTCCATGGCGACGGTCGCGCCCGGTGTGACGTCGAGTTCGCTGACGGTGCCCGCGTGCGGGGCGGAGATGACGTGCTCCATCTTCATGGCCTCCACCACGAGGAGGCTCTGCCCCTGCGTCACGTGATCGCCGGTGGACACCTTGACGACCGTGACCGTGCCCGGCATGGGGGCGGTCAGGGCGTCGGCCCCGGCGTGCGCGGCGCCCGTGAGGCCGGCCTCCACGGGGTCGTGGTCCTGGACGTGCCAGGCGTCGCCGTCCCTGCCCAGCCAGTCGGCGGCGCGGTGGAAGGTGTGGGTGAGGCCGTCCACGTGGACCGTGACGCGGCCGGGCTCCACCGTGCGCGGGCCCGCACCCGCGATGTGCGCGACGGGCTCGTGTCCCGGCACCCTCAGGTGGTGCGTCAGAGGGGCGGGGGTGCCGCCCATGCGCCAGCCCCGCGGGACCGAGAACGGGTCGCGCCAGCCCTCGCCGGTCGGTTCCAGGGCGGCGGCGCGGACGGCCGCGGCGGCTTCGTACACCTCGTCCGGGACGCCTTGGGGGACGAGGCTCTCCGCCTCGCGCTCGACCAGGCCCGTGTCCAACTCGCCGGCGGCCACCGCCGGATGGGCGAGGAGCCGCCGCAGGAAGCCCGCGTTGGTCGGCACCCCCAGGGTGACCGTCTCCGCGAGGGCGGCGCGCAGCTTGCGCAGGGCGGTGGGGCGGTCGGGACCGTACGCGATGACCTTCGACAGCATCGGGTCGTACAGGCTGCCGACCTCCGTGCCCTCGCTCAGCCCGGAGTCGGTGCGCACGCCGTCGCCCTGCGGTTCGTGCAGGGCGAGGACCGTGCCGCCGGACGGCAGGAAGCCGCGTGAGGGGTCTTCGGCGCAGACGCGGGCCTCGATCGCGTGCCCGGTGAGCGTGATGTCCTCCTGCCCGTACGGCAGTTCCTCACCGGCGGCGACCCGCAGCTGCCACTCCACCAGGTCGATGCCGGTGATCAGCTCCGTCACCGGGTGCTCCACCTGGAGCCGCGTGTTCATCTCCATGAAGTAGTACGAGGACGGGTCCTTGCCCGGCACGATGAACTCCACCGTGCCCGCGCCCGCATACCCGCAGGAGCGCGCCGCCTGGACGGCGGCCTCGCCCATCGACGCGCGCGTGGCCTCGTCGAGCAGGACGCTGGGCGCCTCCTCGATGATCTTCTGGTGGCGGCGCTGGAGCGAGCACTCGCGCTCGCCGAGGTGGACCACGTTGCCGTGGCCGTCCGCGAGGACCTGGATCTCGATGTGCCGGGGGCGGTCGATCCACCGCTCCACGAGCAGCGTGTCGTCACCGAAGGACGAGCGCGCCTCGCGTCGCGCGGCGGCGATCTCGTCCGCGAGCAGGGCGGCGTCCCGCACGAGCCGCATGCCCTTGCCGCCGCCGCCCGCCGACGGCTTGAGCAGCACCGGCATGCCGATCTCCCTGGCGGCGTCGGCCAGTTGGGAATCGGTCAGGCCGCTACCCGAGGAGCCGGGGACGACCGGGACCCCGGCCGCCTGCACCGTCTCCTTGGCGCGGATCTTGTCGCCCATCAGGTCGATCGCCGAAGCGGGCGGCCCGATGAAGACCAGGCCCGCGTCCGCGCAGGCCTGTGCGAACTCGGCGTTCTCCGCGAGGAAGCCGTACCCCGGATGGACCGCCTGCGCGCCGCTGCGGGCCGCCGCTTCGAGCAGCCGCTCGGCCGACAGATAGCTCTCCGAGGCCGGCGCGGGGCCCAGGCGCACGGCCGTGTCCGCCTCGCGCACATGCCGGGCGTCCGCGTCCGCGTCGCTGAACACGGCGACCGAGCGCACGCCGAGCGCCCGCAGCGTCCGGATCACGCGGACCGCGATCTCGCCCCTGTTGGCGACCAGAACCGTGTCGAACATCGTCCCTCTCCCGGAGATGGTCCCTTGCTGGAAGTCGCTCATCGTCCGCCCCTCACATCCGGAAGACGCCGAAACCGGGCTCGCCCAGCGGGGCCTCGGCGCACGCGGTCAGGGCGAGGCCGAGGACCTGCCGGGTCTCCATGGGGTCGATCACACCGTCGTCCCACAGCCGCGCGGTGGCGTAATAGGCGTTGCCCTGCGCTTCGTACTGGGCGCGGACCGGGTCCTTGAAGGCCTGCTCGTCCGCGTCCGACCACTCCTCGCCCCGCGCCTCGATCTGGTCGCGCTTGACGGTCGCGAGGACCGAGGCGGCCTGCTCGCCGCCCATCACGGAGATCTTGGCGTTCGGCCACATCCACAGGAAGCGGGGGGAGTAGGCCCGGCCGCACATGGAGTAGTTCCCCGCGCCGTACGAACCGCCGATCACGACCGTCAGCTTCGGCACGCGCGCGCAGGCCACGGCCGTCACCATCTTGGCGCCGTGCTTGGCGATGCCGCCCGCCTCATAGTCCCGGCCGACCATGAAGCCGGAGATGTTCTGCAGGAAGACGAGGGGGATGCCGCGCTGGTCGCAGAGCTCGATGAAGTGCGCGCCCTTCTGGGCGGACTCGGAGAACAGGATGCCGTTGTTCGCGATGATCCCGACCGGGTGGCCGTGGATGTGGGCGAAGCCCGTCACCAGCGTCGTGCCGTACTCCGCCTTGAATTCGGCGAAGCGGGAGCCGTCGACCACGCGCGCGATGACCTCGCGGACGTCATAGGGGGTGCGGGAGTCCGTGGGCACCGCTCCATAGAGGCCGAGCGGGTCGACCTTGGGCTCCTCGACGGCTTGGACGGTCCAGGGGAGTTCGCGGCGCTCGGGGAGCGTGGAGACGATGGTCCGCACGATCCGCAGCGCGTGCGCGTCGTCCTCCGCGAGGTGGTCCGTCACTCCGGAGACCCGCGAGTGGACCTCGCCGCCGCCGAGCTCCTCGGCCGTCACGACCTCGCCGGTCGCCGCCTTCACCAGGGGCGGGCCGCCGAGGAAGATCGTGCCCTGATTGCGGACGATGACCGCTTCGTCGCTCATCGCGGGGACATACGCCCCGCCCGCCGTGCACGAGCCGAGCACGGCCGCGATCTGCGGGATGCCCGCACCGGACATCCGCGCCTGGTTGTAGAAGATCCGCCCGAAGTGCTCGCGGTCCGGGAAGACGTCGTCCTGCATGGGCAGGAAGGCGCCGCCCGAGTCCACCAGATACAGGCAGGGGAGGCGGTTCTCCAGCGCGACCTCCTGGGCGCGCAGGTGCTTCTTCACCGTCATGGGGTAGTACGTCCCGCCCTTGACGGTGGCGTCATTGGCGACGATCACGCAGGTGCGCCCGGAGACCCGGCCGATCCCCGCGATGACTCCGGCGGCCGGTGCGTCCCCGCCGTACAGACCGTCGGCCGCGAGGGGTGCCAGCTCCAGGAAGGGCGAGCCGGGGTCCAGCACGCCGTCCACGCGGTCGCGGGGCAGCAGCTTGCCGCGCGCGACATGGCGGGTGCGGGCCCGCTCGCCGCCGCCGAGCCTGGCCGCCGCGAGCTTGGCCCGCAGCTCTTCGACGAGGGCGGTGTGCGCCGCCTCGTTCGTCCGCCATGCTTCGGACGCGGGATCAGCCGCGCTCGTCAGCACCGGTGCCTGCACCATCAGTCGAGCCCCCTTGCTCGGTTAATGAGCGTTAACGCGTTTCATTAAGGTTAACGAGCGCTAACCGCCCTGTCTAGAATTGATTCCATGGCCACCAGAACCGACGCCCCCACCCGGCGCGAGCAAATCCTCAAGGAAGCCGCCCGGCTCTTCGCCGAGCGCGGCTTCCACGGAGTCGGAGTGGACGAGATAGGGGCCGCCGTCGGCATCAGCGGCCCCGGCCTCTACCGCCACTTCGCGGGCAAGGACGCGATGCTCGCCGAGCTGCTCGTCGGCATCAGCGGACAGCTCCTGACCGGCGGCAAGCGGTGCGTGGCCGACGCGGACGGATCGCCGGAGCAGGTGCTCGACGCCCTCATCGAGGGGCATATCGACTTCGCCCTGAACGACCGCTCCCTGATCACCCTGCACGACCGCGAGCTCGACCGGCTGCGGGACACCGACCGCAAGCTGGTCCGCCAGCTCCAGCGGCAGTACGTGGAGATCTGGGTCGACGTCGTGCGCAAGGTCTATCCGGACCTCGCCGAGAACGAGGCCCGCGTCTGCGTGCACGCCGTCTTCGGGCTGCTCAACTCCACGCCGCACCTGAGCCGCCGCGACGTGCTGCCCAGCCGTACGGCCATGGCCGAGCTGTTGCACGGCCTTGCCCGCGGGGCCTTCGCGGCCGCCGTGGCGTGACGGGAGCGACAGGGCTTCTCTCTGGACGGTCCGGTGACCGGCGGGTAACGTTTGTCTGAGCAAGCGCTTAGTCGTGTTGTGTCTGCTTGCTGCCCGCCCGAGCCTGGTGTCGTTCCGAAGGAGTCCCCCCGTGCGCCGTACCGTTTTCAATGAGGACCACGAGGCGTTCCGGGAGACCCTGCGCGCCTTCATCGAGGCCGAGGTCGTCCCGGTCCACGAGGAGTGGTTCGCGGCGGGCCAGGTGCCGCGCGAGTTCTACTACAAGCTGGCCGAGCTCGGCCTGTTCGGCATCAACGTCCCCGAGGAGTTCGGCGGCGCGGGCCTGGACACCCACAAGTTCGAGGCCATCCAGTACGAGGAGACCGCCCGCGCGGGCGTCACCTTCGGCGGCTCCGGCGTCCACGTCCTGCTCGCCCTGCCCTACATCAAGGCGCTCGCCACCGACGAGCAGAAGAAGCGCTACCTCGAGAAGTTCGTCTCCGCCGAGGAGATGTGGGCCCTGGCGATGACCGAGCCGGGCACCGGCTCCGACCTCGCGGGCATGAAGAGCACGGCCAAGCTCTCCGAGGACGGCACGCACTACGTCCTCAACGGCTCCAAGACCTTCATCACCGGCGGCGTGCACGCCGACCGCGTGATCGTCTGCGCCCGCACCTCCGCGCCCACCGCCGAGGACCGCCGCTACGGCATCTCCCTCTTCGCCGTCGACACCAAGTCCGAGGGCTACTCCATCGGCCGCAAGCTCGACAAGCTCGGCCTGAAGACCTCCGACACCGCCGAGCTCGCGTTCGTCGACGTCAAGGTGCCCGTCGAGGACCTCCTCGGCGAGGAGAACAAGGGCTTCTACTACCTCGGCAGCAACCTCCCCTCCGAGCGCTGGGGCATCGCCTACGGCGCGTACGCGCAGGCCAAGGCCGCCGTGCGGTTCGCCAAGGAGTACGTCCAGGACCGCACGGTCTTCGGCAAGACGGTCGCCTCCTTCCAGAACACCAAGTTCGAGCTGGCCGCCTGCCAGGCCGAGGTGGACGCGGCCGAGGCCGTCGCCGACCGCGCCCTGGAGGCCCTGGACGCGGGCGAGCTGACCGCCGCCGAGGCCGCCTCCGCGAAGCTGTTCAACACCGAGGTCGCCCACCGCGTCATCGACAAGTGCCTCCAGCTGCACGGCGGCTACGGCTTCATGAACGAGTACCCCATCGCCCGCCTGTACGCGGACAACCGCGTCAACCGCATCTACGGCGGCACCAGCGAGGTCATGAAGATGATCATCGCCAAGAACATGGGCCTCTGAGGACATGGGCCTGTAAAGACCGCCCTGTAGAACTGGATTCATGAACAAGGCACTTGAGTCACTCCTCGATCTGCTCGACCTGGAGCAGATCGAGGAGGACATATTCCGGGGCGAGAGCCGCTCGGCGCTCGTCCCGCGCGTCTTCGGCGGCCAGGTGGCCGCCCAGGCGCTGGTGGCGGCCGGGCGCACCGTCCCCGCCGATCGGCCCGCCCACTCCCTGCACGCGTACTTCCTGCGTGCCGGGGACCCGGGCGCGCCCATCGTCTACACCGTCGACCGGATCCGCGACGGGCGCTCCTTCACCACGCGCCGGGTCGTCGCCGTCCAGCACGGGCAGCCGATATTCCACCTCTCCGCGTCCTTCCAGACGTACGAAGAGGGCCTGGAGCATCAGACGGGGATGCCGTCGGCACCGGACCCGGAGACACTTCCGACCGCCGCCGAGATGCTGCCCCGCCATCTCCCGCAGCACGTCGCCGACCGCCTGATCGAGGCCCGCGCGGCCGTCGACCTGCGCTACGTGGACGCGCCGCCCTGGGCCAGCGTCGGGCAGCCGCGCGAACCGCGCTCCCAGGTGTGGTTCCGCACGAACGGCAAGCTCGACGACTACGCCAACCACACCGTCGACTCCCTGCTGCACGTCTGCCTCGCCACGTACGTCTCCGACATGACGCTCCTCGACTCGGTGCTGCTCGCGCACGGCCGCGGCGGCTGGGCGGTCGGTGACGTCGTCGGTGCCTCGCTCGACCACGCCATGTGGTTCCACCGCCCCTTCAAGGCGGACGAATGGCTCCTGTACGACCAGGAGTCGCCGTCCGCGTCCGGCGGCCGCGGTCTCGGTCAGGCGCGGATCTGGACGCAGGACGGACAGCTCGCGGTGACGGTGATTCAGGAGGGCGTCGTCCGCGTCCCGCGCTGACCGGAACGGAGCGCCGCCCCCGGTCGACGTTTCGCGTTCCCCGGTGATCGGACATACCGTCCGATACATGAGCGAGCAGGTCGACAGAGCCCAGCCCGAGCCGCCGGAGGGCGGCGGCGAGAGCACGTTCACCGTCATCGTCGCCGCCGTCGCCAACCTCGGGATCGCCGTCGCCAAGGCCGTCGCCGGTGTCATCAGCGGCTCCAGCGCGATGCTCTCCGAAGCGGCGCACTCCCTGGCCGACACGGTCACCGAGCTGTTGCTCCTCACCGCCCTGAAACGCAGCGAGAAGCCCGCCGACGAGGACCACCCGCTCGGCTACGGCCCCGAGCGCTACATCTGGGCGATGCTCGCGGCCGTCGCCACCTTCGTCGGCGGCGCCGTCTTCTCGATCTACGACGGCATCCACACGCTGGTCGCCGGCGAGGAGCTCGGCGACCCGCTCATCTCGTACATCGTGCTCGCCATCGCCTTCCTCCTGGAGGGCTACTCCCTGCGCACCGGCGTCAAGCAGGCCCGCGGCGAGGCGGAGCGCTTCGGGGCTTCCTTCGGGCGCTACCTGCGCTACACGCCCGACACCGCCGTGAAAGCCGTCGTCATGGAGGACTCCGCCGCCCTCGCCGGACTCGTCCTCGCCGCACTCGGGCTGCTCGGCGGGCAGCTCACCGGCTCCGGCGTCTGGGACGGTGTGGCCTCGCTCTGCATCGGCGCGCTGCTCCTGTACGTGGCCTGGGTGCTCGGGCGCAGCAACGCGCAGCTCCTCATCGGGCGCCCGCTGCCGAAGCCGATGCGCAAGGAGATCCGCGACGAACTCCTCGCCTCCGAGCACGTCGAGGCCGTGCTCGAACTGACGACGCTGCTCCAGGGACCGCGCGAGGCCCTGGTCGCCGCCAAGGTCGACTTCCGGGACGCCTCGACGGCGGCGCAGATCGAATGGGCCTGCGAGCAGGCCGAGCGGCGGGTGCGGGAGCGGTTTCCCGGCGTACGGCGGGTCTATCTGGACCCGACGCCGGGGTACGCCCAGCGCCGCGAGGAAGGGCTCAACCCGTGGCCGTGAGACCCGCCGCGTCCAGGAGGTAGGCCGTCATCGGGTCGTAGAAGCGCGGGCTGGTGACGTGGTCGTCCAGCGGAACCGTCACCTGGAGGGTGCCCTCGGCCTCGCCGATGAACAGCGCCGGGTCGTTGCAGTCCGCGTACCCCATGGAGTCGATGCCGCGCTGGCCCGCCCGTCCGGCCCACCCGTGGTCGGCGACGACGAGGTTCGGCAGCGGGCGCCCCTCGCGCTCCAGGCCGTCCAGGATCGCGTTCATCGGCTCGGGGGAGTGCGTGTGCCACAGGGTCGCGCCGCGCTCCAGCATCGCCACGTCCGCGAACTGGAAGACCATGCCCTCGTCGGCGGTGAGGCCCTCCGGGATGACGACGATCTCGCAGCCCGCCGTACGCAGGGCGGCGGCCGTCGCGCGGTGCACGTCGAGCAGGCCTCCGGGGTGGCCGGTGGCGAAAAGGACCCTCTCCTTGCCGGCCGCCGCCTTGCGCAGCCGCGCCGCCATCCGCTCCAGGGCGTCGACCGTCAGCTCCGGGTCGATGGTGTCCTGCCCGTGCCGGTGCGCGTCGTCGTCGACGACACCGCAGCGCTCCGCCATCACCGCGAGGACGTCCTGCTCGTCGGTCCAGCGGTCGCCGAGCTCCAGGCCGAGCCAGTAGTGGCGGTCGCCGTTCGCGAGCTTCCTGTAGTGGCTGAGGTTGTTCTCGCGGGGCGTGGCGACGTCGCCGGCGATGCGGGAGCGGACTAGGTGGTCGACGAGCGCGGCGCGGGTGGGTATTGGCATGGTCCCTATTCTGCCGCCGGTAACCGCCTGGTGGCGGGCAGTCCCGAAGCCTGGACTGTGAGGTGCGCTGCGTTTGGCTCTGGCGGGGGTGCTTCTCCTACGGGGTCCGGCCCAGCGCGAACCACAGCTCCATGCGGACGTCGGGGTCGTCCAGGTCCGCGCCCAGCAGCGCCCCGCACCGCGTGATGCGCTGCCTGACCGTGTTGCGGTGGACGCCGAGCGCCGTCGCCGTGCGGTCCCAGTTGCCGTGCAGGGAGAGCCAGGTGCGCAGGGTTTCGGTGAGTGCCGTGCTGCCGCCGAGCGGGGCGAGCAGCACGCGCGCGTGGGCGGTCGCCTCGGCGGGCGCGACCAGGGCGGCGATGCCCGCCTCGCGGTGCCGGACGAGGGGCGCGTGGGTGGCCTCGGCGCGGCGCAGGGCGCGGTCCGCCTGCGCGTCGGCCGCGGGCAGGTCGCCGGGGGCGGCGGGGGCCGAGACGCCGAGGGTCCAGCCCGGCTGCCCGGTGACCTCGCGATCGGCGGGGAGCAGAAGCCGTACGAGATCCCGCTCCGGGTCCGTGTCGACCAGGCCGCTGCCCAGCGCCGCGGCCAGCGCGGACGCGGCCACGGAGTGGGCCACCGGGTCGTTGCCGGCATCCCCGCGCGCGTGCACCACGGTCCACTCCTCGCCCCCCAGGAGAGGCGCGACATCGCCCGCCGCCGAGCCCAGGAGCAGCCGCACGAGCGCCGCCGAGCGCACGGAGTCGGCGGCCCCCTGGTGCTTGCCGGTCAGGAGCGAGAGCAGTACGACGGCGACCCCGGTGATGGTGTGGTCCCCCGGCTCGCGCTGTTCGGTGGCGACCCCGAGCGCGAACCCCTGCCCGCCGCCGAGCGCGTACGCGGTGAGCCGGGTGCCGCCGAGGGAGTCGGTCGCCGATGCCGGGGCGGGGCCGGGCCGCCCCGCGGGACGTACGACTCCGGAGAGGTCGTGCACCGCCTGCCGCACCCCCGCTCCCTGAGCCGTCCCCGCCGTGTGGAGCACCGTGCCGTCCGGTGCGTAGAGCACAGCCCAGCCGCTCAGCCGCGCCGCGAGCTGGCGCAGCACCGCCGGTACGGGATCGGGGCGCGCGGCGGCCGTGGCGAGGCCCTGCTGGGCCTCCGTCACCCGGCGCAGCTCGGCGTGCCTGGCCTCCGCCACCAGCTGCCACACCGCGCGGGCGACCCCGCTGAACGTCGTGCGCGGCGGCACCTCAAGGAGGGGCAGGCCGTGGTGGTCGCAGGCCGTGACCAGGGCGCGCGGCACCGTGTCGTGCACGGGCGCCACACCGAAGCCCAGGGCCGCGCCGCCCGCCTCGACGATCCGCGCCACGTAGTCGTCCAGATAGACGCCCGCTCCCACCGGGTCGGTGATGTGCACGCCCGCGGTCAGGAGCAGCTCGCCGCCCAGGAGGTACGGGTAGGGGTCCGCCATCTCCGAGGTGTGCACCCACTGGACGGCCGCACCGCTCTCCCCGGCGTCGGGTCCCGCGATCTGGCGCAGGCCCAGATCGTCCCGGCCGAGCAGCGCGGTGAGCGGGACCGGCGGGGTCGGGGGAGGCGCTGCGGGGGCGGCAGGGTCCTGCACGGTGGATGTTCCATCCATGTCGATCACGGGAAGTGGATGAAACGTACACTTCAGCGTTGCTTTCCGGCCACCTAAGGTCGTGCCGACCCCAGGCCGCGGGTACGGGCGGATGTCCCCACGGCCGGTTGCCACCCCCCCCTCACCCCCATCTGCACGACACGCCACCGAGGTGCGCGAAGGAGGGCCCTATGGCCGTCGACTACACAGTGATCGTCGTCTATCTCGCCGGCATGCTCGCCATGGGCTGGTGGGGCATGCGCCGCGCCAAGTCCAAGAGTGAGTTCCTGGTCGCCGGACGCCGCCTCGGACCGTGGATGTACTCCGGGACGATGGCCGCCATCGTCCTCGGCGGCGCGTCCACCATCGGCGGCGTCGGCCTGGGCTACCAATACGGCCTCTCCGGCGCCTGGATGGTCTTCACGATCGGCCTCGGCCTGCTCGCGCTGAGCGTCTTCTTCTCGGCGCGCATCGCACGCCTGAAGGTCTACACCGTCTCCGAGATGCTCGACCTGCGCTACGGCGGACGGGCGGGCGTCATCTCCGGAGTCGTCATGTGGGCGTACACGCTGATGCTCGCGGTTACCTCGACCATCGCGTACGCCACGATCTTCGACGTCCTGTTCGACATGAACCGCACGATCGCGATCATCCTCGGCGGCTCGATCGTCGTCGCCTACTCGACGCTCGGCGGCATGTGGTCCATCACGCTCACCGACATGGTGCAGTTCGTGGTGAAGACCATCGGCGTGCTGCTCCTGCTGCTGCCCATCGCGGTCGTCAAGGCCGGCGGCTTCAGCGAGATGAAGGCCAAGCTGCCCACCGAGTACTTCGACCCGCTGGGCATCGGCGGCGAGACGATCTTCACGTACGTCCTGATCTACACGTTCGGCATGCTCATCGGGCAGGACATCTGGCAGCGCGTCTTCACCGCGCGCAGCGACAAGGTCGCCCGCTACGGCGGCACCGTCGCCGGTACCTACTGTCTCGTCTACGCGATCGCGGGCGCCGTCATCGGCACGGCCGCCAAGGTCATGTACCCGAAGCTGCCCAGCGCGGACGCGGCCTTCGCGACCATCGTCAAGGACGAACTGCCCATGGGCGTACGGGGCCTCGTGCTCGCCGCGGCGCTCGCCGCCGTGATGTCCACCTCCTCCGGAGCGCTCATCGCGTGCGCGACCGTCGCCAACAACGACATCTGGTCGCGTCTTCGCGGGGTCGTGAAGACCGACGGAGCGGGCGACGAACCGCACGACGAGGTGAAGGGCAACCGCCTCTTCATCCTGATCATGGGCGTCGCCGTCGTCCTCATCGCCATCGCCCTGAACGACGTCGTGCAGGCGCTCACCGTCGCCTACAACCTCCTCGTCGCCGGTCTTCTCGTGCCGATCCTCGGCGGGCTGCTGTGGAAGCGCGGCACCGCCGAAGGCGCGCTCGCGGCCGTCGCCGCCGGTGGCCTCTCCGTCATCGGGCTCATGTGGGGCTACGGAATCCTCGCCAACGAGCCCATCTACTACGGCCTGCTGATCTCCCTGGCCGTGTACGTCGTCGTCTCCCTCGCCACGAAGCCCACCGACGCCTCGATCCTCGCGGCCTGGCGCGAACGGCTCGCGGGCCGGGGCTCCCAAGAAGCGGAACCGGAATCACCGGTGGCCGTCTAGTCCTGCGCGCGGCCCACTGTCGGTGGGCCGCGCGACACTTGTCCCAGCACCACAGCAGCACTCGTACCAGCAGGAGGAAACCGACCATGAGCACCGCCGAGACCCCGACCCCCCGCGGCCCGGTCGACTCCTCCCGCATCCCCCGGTACGCGGGCCCGGCGACCTACGCCCGGCTGCCCCGCCTCGACGAGGTCGGCGGCAAGACGGACGTCGCCGTGGTCGGCGTGCCCTTCGACACCGGTGTCTCGTACCGCCCCGGCGCCCGCTTCGGCGGCAACGCGATCCGTGAGGCCTCGCGCCTCCTGCGTCCGTACAACCCCGCGCAGGACGCCTCGCCCTTCGCGCTCGCCCAGGTGGCGGACGCGGGCGACATAGCCGCGAACCCGTTCAACATCAACGAAGCGGTGGAGACCATCGAGGCCGCCGCCGACGACCTCCTCGGCTCCGGCGCCCGCATGATGACGCTCGGCGGCGACCACACGATCGCCCTGCCGCTGCTGCGCTCGGTCGCCAAGAAGCACGGCCCGGTCGCCCTGCTCCACTTCGACGCGCACCTGGACACCTGGGACACGTACTTCGGCGCGGAGTACACCCACGGCACGCCGTTCCGCCGGGCCGTCGAGGAGGGCATCCTCGACACCGAGGCGCTCTCCCACGTCGGCACCCGCGGCCCGCTCTACGGCAAGCAGGACCTCACGGACGACGAGAAGATGGGCTTCGGCATCGTCACCTCGGCGGACGTCTACCGCCGCGGCGCCGACGAGGTCGCCGACCAGCTGCGCCAGCGCATCGGCGACCGTCCGCTGTACATCTCCATCGACATCGACTGCCTGGACCCGGCCCACGCGCCCGGCACGGGCACCCCGGAGGCGGGTGGCATGACGTCGCGCGAGCTCCTGGAGATCCTGCGGGGGCTCTCCTCCTGCAACCTCGTCTCGGCCGACGTCGTCGAGGTCGCCCCCGCCTACGACCACGCGGAGATCACGGCCGTCGCCGCCTCGCACACCGCGTACGAGCTGACGACGATCATGTCCCGCCAGATCGCGGAGGCCCGGACCACCGAGGGGAGCGCGGCCAAGTGACGCACGACCACGACGTAGTACTGCGGCCCACGGACGCACAGCGGGACGCGGCCCTGAGCCCGCCCCCGGGGCGCAACGGCGGCGATCTCGTCGTGGAGACCCTCCAGGGCCTCGGCGCGACGACCGTCTTCGGCCTCCCCGGCCAGCACGCGCTCGGCATGTTCGACGCCCTGCGGCGCTCGTCCCTGTCGTACGTGGGCCTGCGCGTCGAGAACAACACGGGCTTCGCGGCCGACGCGTACGGCCGGATCACCGGTGAGGTGGCCCCCCTGCTGCTCTCCACCGGCCCCGGCGCGCTGACCTCGCTGGCCGCGCTCCAGGAGGCGGCGGCCGGTTCCTCGCCCGTGCTCGCGATCGGCAGCCAGATCCCGGTGGCGGGCCTCGGCGGCGGCCGGCACGGCTACCTCCACGAGCTGCGCGACCAGCAGGCGTCCTTCCGCGACATCGTGAAGTCCGTCCACACGGTCCGTACGGCCTCGCAGATCCCCTCCGCGATCGCCGCGGCCTGGGAGTCGGCGCTCACCGCCCCGCACGGCCCCGTGTGGGTGGAGATCCCGCAGGACGTCCTGCTCGCGGAGACGACCCTGCCCGTCGTCACGGCCATGGACGCCACCCCGGACGAGGTCGTCCCGCGCCCCGAGCTGACCGCGGTGGCGGCCGACCTGCTGTCCCGTGCCGAGCGCCCGGCGATCATCGCGGGCGGCGGAGTCGTGCGCTCGGACGCCTCCGGCAAGCTGCTCGCGCTCGCCGAGCTGGTGAACGCGCCCGTCGTCACGACCTTCGGCGGCAAGGGCGCCTTCCCCTGGGAGCACCCGCTGTCCCTCCAGTCGTGGCTGGAGGACCGGTACACCACGGACTTCCTGGAGGACGCGGACGTCCTCCTTGTGATCGGTTCCGGGCTCGGCGAGCTCTCCTCGAACTACCACACGTTCAAGCCGCGCGGCCGGGTCATCCAGATCGAGGCGGACGCCGGGAAGCTGGAGTCCAACCACCCGGCGCTCGGCATCCACGCGGACGCCCGCCTCGCGCTCTCCGCGCTCCTGGAGACGATCGACGCGCCCCGCGAGGACCCCACGGCCCCGGAGCGGGTCCGGACGGTCCTGGCCAAGGTCAAGGAGCGGATCGCCGCCCAGGAGCTCACCCTGGAGCAGCAGGTCCTCGCCTCGGTGCGCGAGGCCCTGCCGGACGCGGCGCCGTCCTTCTGGGACATGACGATCCTGGCGTACTGGGCCTGGTCCGCCTTCGACGCGCGGCGCCCGAACACGATGCACTCGGCGCAGGGCGCGGGCGGCCTCGGGTACGGCTTCCCGGCCGCCCTGGGCGCGGCGGCAGCCGACCCGACGAAGCCGGTCCTCGCCGTCTCGGGCGATGGCGGCGCGATGTACTCGATCGCGGAACTGGCCTCCGCCAAGCAGCACGACCTGCCCGTCACCTGGCTGATCGTGGACGACGGGGGATACGGAATCCTCCGCGAGTACATGTCCGAGGCCTTCGGCGAGCCCACGGCCACGGAGCTCTCGCGGCCCGACTTCGTCGCGCTCGCGGAGTCCTTCGGGGTGCCCGCCGTCCGTACGACTCCGGAGGCACTCCGCGACGACCTCGCGAAGGCGCTCGCGGCCCCCGGACCCTCCGTGGTGGTGCTCCCGGCGGTGCTGCGGATGTTCGAGCCGACGCACCTCTGAGCCCCGCCAGCTGTAGATAACTCCCGGCGTCACACGCTTCACGCGGTGTGACGCCGGGACTTTTCTGCGACCGGCCAGGCAACCGGCGTATTACAGATCGGTCATCTGTTCCCAAATTTGTGCAACCTCCTACTGGTGCCGGTGAGTCAAGAGGGGTGAGTGTGCCGGGGGGCGCGCTTGTACGGGCCCGGGGGGCCTCGTACGAACCCAAGGGGATGGGAAGACTCCATGAATCACCCGGTATCCGGGATATCCAGGCGTGCCCGCGTGCTCTCGGCGGGACTCGCCGCCGGGGTGCTCGTGCCGCTCGGCGCGGTCGCGACCGCCACGCCCGCGGCCGCCGCGGCGGCACCGCAGGTCACCTGCACCTCCGCGCAGAGCGGCCTGGCCGCCAAGCTCAAGAAGGACATCACGACGGCGCTCAAGAACCGCAAGGGCACCGTCGCGGTCGGCCTCCACGACCGCACCACGGGCACCACCTGCACCCTGCGCCCGACCACCTCGTTCGACTCGGCGAGCGTCGTCAAGGCGACAGTCCTCGCCACGCTCCTGTGGGACGCCCAGAAGACCGGCCGCGCGCTGACGTCCCGCGAGAAGACCCTCGCCACCGACATGATCACCAAGTCCGACAACAACGCCACCAGCACGCTCTGGCGCCAGCTCGGGGTGACCAAGGTGAAGGGCTTCCTCACGGCGGCCAAGATGACGAAGACCGTGCCGGGCTCCGGCGGCTACTGGGGCCTGACCCGGATCAACGTCACCGACGAGCAGAAGCTCCTCGCCCTGTTCACCGGCAAGAACACCGTCCTGACCGACGCCTCCCGCGCCTACGTCCTCAAACTGATGGGCAAGGTCGTCTCCTCGCAGCGCTGGGGCACCCCCGCGGGCGCGCCGTCCGGCGTCGCGATACACGTCAAGAACGGCTGGCTGCAGCGGTCCACCCACGGCTGGCGCGTGCACAGCATCGGCGCGTTCAAGGGCGGCGGCCACGACTACACGATCTCCGTGCTCACCCACGGCAACAGCACCATGAACTACGGCGTGGCCACCATCCAGGGCGTCGCCAAGGCCGTCCACAAGGACCTGGCGCCCAGGACCTCCGCGGCCGCCCGCTACACCCCGACGGTGACGCCGCGGGAGGCCTTCGTGTCCGTCCCCGGCAGCTGACGGGTTCCGACGGGGCCGGATGTTCGAGACCACCCACCTCCGGGTGGTCCTAGGACCTCCGGCCCGTCTTTGTTGCGGTGGGATGAAATTGTCCTCCCACCGCGTTGGGCCTCTCGGCAGGTCAGGTCGACGGGAGGCAGCACGTGGTGGAGCAACGGGGCGGAGTCGAGCCGGGGAAGTCCGGCTGGGCGAAACGGCTGACCGGGTACGCGTGGCGGTACCCGAAGGACGTCGTGCTCGCGCTCGGCTCCTCGCTCGGCGGCATGGCCGTCATGGCGCTCGTACCGCTCATCACCAAGGTGATCATCGACGATGTCATCGGCGACAAGACCCGCTCCATGGGCCCCTGGGCGGGCGCCCTCATCGGCGCCGCCGTCCTCGTCTACGTCTTCACCTACATCCGCCGCTACTACGGCGGCCGCCTCGCCCTCGACGTCCAGCACGACCTGCGCACCGAGATGTACGGGACGATCACCAGGCTCGACGGGCGCCGGCAGGACGAGCTGTCCACCGGACAGGTCGTCGGCCGCGCCACCAGCGACCTCCAGCTGATCCAGGGCCTGCTCTTCATGCTGCCGATGACCATCGGCAACATCCTGCTCTTCGTGATCTCCCTCGTGATCATGGCGTGGCTCTCCCTGCCGCTCACCCTCGTCGCGCTCGCCGTCGCCCCCGCCCTCTGGTTCATCGCCAAGCGCAGCCGCAGCAAGCTGCACCCCTCCACCTGGTACGCGCAGGCCCAGGCCGCCGCCGTGGCCGGAGTCGTGGACGGCTCCGTCTCCGGCGTACGCGTCGTGAAGGGGTTCGGCCAGGAGGAGCAGGAGACCGGGAAGCTCAGGGAGGTCGGCCGCAAGCTCTTCGCGGGCCGCCTGCGCACCATCCGCCTGAACTCCAAGTACACCCCCGCCCTCCAGGCCGTGCCCGCGCTCGGGCAGGTCGCGATGCTCGCGCTCGGCGGCTGGCTCGCGGTGCGCGGACAGATCACGCTCGGTACGTTCGTCGCCTTCTCCAGCTATCTCGCCCAGCTCGTCGGGCCCGTCCGCATGCTCGCCATGGTGCTCACCGTCGGCCAGCAGGCCCGCGCGGGCGCCGAGCGCGTCCTCGAGCTCATCGACACCGAGCCGACGCTCAAGGAGGGCACCAAGGAGCTGCCCGCCGACGCCCCGGCCACCGTCGAGTTCGACGACGTCTCCTTCGCCTACGAGGACAGCCGCCCCGTCCTGGACGGCCTCTCCTTCGAGATCAGGCCCGGCGAGACCCTCGCCGTCGTCGGCACGTCCGGCAGCGGCAAGTCCACCGTCTCGCTGCTGCTTCCCCGCTTCTACGACGTGACGCACGGCGCCGTCCTCATCGGCGGGCACGACGTGCGCGAGCTGACGGCCGACTCGCTGCGGGCCGCGATAGGCCTCGTGCCCGAGGACTCCTTCCTCTTCTCCGACACCATCCGCGCCAACATCGCCTACGGAAAGCCGGACGCCACCCCGGAGGAGATCGAGGCCGCGGCCCGCGCCGCCCAGGCCGACGGCTTCATAGCCGACCTGCCCGACGGGTACGACACCCCCGTCGGCGAACACGGGCTCACCCTCTCCGGCGGCCAGCGCCAGCGCGTGGCCCTGGCTCGCGCCATCCTCACCGACCCCCGCCTCCTCGTCCTCGACGACGCGACATCGGCGGTGGACGCACGCGTCGAGCACGAGATCCACGAGGCCCTGCGCGGCGTCATGGCGGGCCGCACGACCCTCCTCATCGCCCACCGCCGCTCCACCCTGAACCTCGCCGACCGCATCGCCGTACTCGACGGCGGAAAGCTCGCCGCGATCGGCACGCACGAGGAGCTGACCGAGGGCTCGGCGCTCTACCGGCGCCTGCTGACCGACCCGGAAGAGCTCGGTGGCGTATCGCCGGGACACGCGGTGCCGGTCGAGATTCCCGAGGACACCTCCGTACGCGCAGAACTCGACGCCGAGTTCGACGCCGAGCGCGGCATCACCCCGCAGCTCTGGGTCGGGGACCGGGAGCCCAAGGACACCGCGATGTCCGGGATGCCCGCGACACCCGAACTCCTTGCGCAGGTCGACGCGCTGCCCCCGGCCACCGACACCCCCGGCATCGACGAGGCCCGCGCGGTCACCCCGGAGGAGTCGTACGGCCTGCGCCGCCTGCTCGCCGGGTTCGGGAAGCCGCTGCTGCTGGCGCTGCTCCTGGTCGCGATCGACGCGGGCATGGGCCTGCTGCTCCCCGTACTGATCCGGCACGGCATCGACGAAGGCGTATCGCAGCTCGCGCTCGGCGCGGTGTGGGCGGCGTCCGGCCTCGCGCTGCTCGCCGTGCTCGTCCAGTGGACGGCGCAGATCGGCGAGACGCGGATGACCGGACGGACCGGCGAGCGGGTGCTCTACTCCCTCCGCCTCAAGATCTTCGCCCAGCTCCAGCGGCTCGGACTCGACTACTACGAGCGGGAGTTGACCGGGCGCATCATGACCCGGATGACGACCGACGTGGACGCCCTGTCCACCTTCCTGCAGACGGGCCTGGTCACCGCGTTCGTCTCCGTCGTCACCTTCTTCGGCATCATGGTCGCCCTGGTCGTCATCGACGTGCAGCTCGCGCTCGTCGTCTTCGCGACGCTGCCGCCGCTGATCATCGGCACGTTCTTCTTCCGCCGCTCCAGCGTCAAGGCGTACGAACTGGCCCGTGAGCGCGTCTCGGTGGTCAACGCCGACCTCCAGGAGTCCGTCGCCGGGCTGCGCATCGTGCAGGCCTTCCGGCGCGAGCGCTCGGGCCGCGAGAAGTTCACCGAGGGAAGCGCCGCCTACCGCAGCGCGCGCATCCGCGGACAGTGGCTGATCTCGATCTACTTCCCGTTCGTGCAGCTGCTCTCGGCGGTCGCCGCGGCGGCCGTCCTGATGGTCGGCGCGGGACGCGTGGAGGCAGGGACGCTGACCACCGGCGCCCTGGTCGCCTACCTCCTCTACATCGACCTGTTCTTCGCGCCCGTCCAGCAGCTCTCCCAGGTCTTCGACGGCTACCAGCAGGCCACCGTCTCGCTCGGCCGCATCCAGGAACTGCTCCGGGAGCCGACCTCGACCGAGGCAGCCGACGAACCCCTTGACGTCCTGTCCCTGCGCGGCGAGATCGCCTTCGAGGACGTCGACTTCGCCTACGGCTCCGACGACGAACCGGAAGAGGCGCTGAGCGACGTACGCCTGCGCATCCCCGCGGGCCAGACCGTCGCCTTCGTCGGCGAGACCGGCGCGGGCAAGTCGACCCTGGTCAAGCTCGTCGCCCGGTTCTACGACCCGACCGGCGGCCGCGTCACCGTCGACGGCACCGATCTGCGCTCCCTGGACCTCACCTCGTACCGCCACCGCCTCGGTGTCGTGCCGCAGGAGGCCTACCTCTTCGCGGGCACGGTGCGCGACGCGATCGCCTACGGGCGGCCCGAGGCCACCGACGCGCAGGTGGAGGCCGCGGCCCGCGCGGTCGGCGCGCACGACATGATCGCCACCCTGGACGGCGGCTACCTCCACGAGGTCTCCGAGCGCGGCCGCAACCTCTCCGCCGGCCAGCGCCAGCTGATCGCGCTGGCCCGCGCGGAGCTCGTCGACCCGGACATCCTGCTCCTCGACGAGGCGACCGCCGCGCTCGACCTCGCCACGGAAGCCCAGGTCAACCTCGCCACCGACCGCATCGCGGGCAAGCGCACCACGCTCGTCGTCGCCCACCGCCTCACCACCGCCGCCCGTGCGGACCGCGTGATCCTGATGGACCACGGGCGGGTCGCCGAGGACGGCACGCACGAGGAACTGCTCGCGCTCGACGGGCGGTACGCGACGCTGTGGCGGACGTTCGTGGGCGAGGCCGAGCCGTCCGCCGCGTAGTCCGCGGGGCACATCGGGTCGGTCCGCGGGACACCTTGGTCGACCCGTCGAACAAATCGGGGTCCTCGCGCAACCGGGGACCCCGTGGCCCGCGTCCGTACATCAGTACGCTGATGCGGAAGTGTCGGGAGGGAATCTGGTGAGCAGTGGTCGAATACGGCGGAGCCTTGCGCTCGGCGCCGCCGTCCTTGCGACTGCCGTCCTGCTCGGGGTCGCGGGCGCCGGTGCGGCGCAGGCACAGGCGCAGGCCGGGCGCTGTGCCGGGCACAAGGTGCGCACCCTCTCCTTCAGCACGGGCAAGGTCCTCGTCTACAAGAAGCGCGGCTACGTCTGCGCCGTCACCGTCGCCAAGCGCCCCGGCGCCCGCAAGACGATGTCGGTCAGCGTCCAGGCCCGCGGCAGCCGACCGGCCAGGGACAAGGGCAGCTACACGCATCACGCGGGCCCGGTGACGGTGCACGCGGGCCACCGGTGCGTGTGGGTGAAGGGGAAGGTGGGCGGGGGAAGCACCAGCTCGGGCTGGATCATGTGCTGAGGCGGATGCCCAGTTTGTGTCGTACTGAGACGTACTGCGTTCTAGTGTGACGCAAGAGCCCCTAGGCGTGAGCGAGTTGCTCCGATAAGTTCCGGCGGACGCAATCGCGAACTTAGGGGAGAGTGCATGCGCAAGGCGCTCAGATGGCTGCTGTCGCTAGTGGTGCTCATAGGCATAGGCACCGCGGGCACGGCGAGTGCGGCAGGGGCGGCCACCGCCGCGAAGCCGCAGGCCACGGACATCAAGGACCGGCTCCTGGCGATACCGGGCATGAGCCTGGTCGAGGAGAAGCCGTACACCGGCTACCGCTACTTCGTCCTCAACTACACCCAGCCGGTCGACCACCGGCACCCCTCCAAGGGCACCTTCAAGCAGCGCCTGACGGTCCTGCACAAGGACACCGCCCGCCCCACGGCCTTCTTCACCAGCGGCTACAACGTCTCGACGACGCCCAGCCGCAGTGAGCCGACGCGGATCATCGACGGCAACCAGGTCTCCATGGAGTACCGCTTCTTCACGCCGTCCCGCCCCGAGCCCGCCGACTGGTCCAAGCTCGACATCTGGCAGGCCGCGAGCGACCAGCACCGCATCTTCAAGGCGCTCAAGCCCGTCTACGACAAGAAGTGGGTGGCGACCGGCGGTTCGAAGGGCGGCATGACCGCCACGTACTACGAGCGCTTCTACCCGAAGGACATGGACGGCGTCGTCGCGTACGTCGCCCCGAACGACGTCGTGAACAAGGAGGACTCGCGCTACGACGAGTTCTTCAAGACGGTGGGCACCAAGGAGTGCCGCGCCAAGCTGGAGGCCGTGCAGCGCGAGGCGCTGGTGCGCCGTGAGCCGCTGGAGAAGAAGTACGCCGCGTTCGCCGCCGAGGGCAACTACACCTTCAAGACGGTCGGCAACCTGGACAAGGCGTACGAAGCCGTCGTACTCGACCTGGTGTGGGGCTTCTGGCAGTACCAGCCGGAGTCCGCGTGCGCGGACGTGCCGGACGCCAAGTCCGCCTCCGACCAGGCGATCTTCGACTACGTCGACCAGGTGGGCGGCTGGACCTCCTACACGGACCAGGGCCTGACCCCGTACACGCCGTACTACTACCAGGCCGGTACGCAGCTGGGCTCGCCCGACATCTCGCAGCCCTGGCTCGGCGACCTGAGCCGCTACGGCTACCAGCCGCCGCGCAACTTCGTGCCGCGTGACATCCCGATGAAGTTCAAGTCCGGCGCGATGGCGGACGTGGACCGCTGGGTGCGGCACAACGCGACGCGCATGCTCTACGTCTACGGCGAGAACGACCCGTGGGGCGCGGAGCCGTTCCGCCCCGCCAGGGGCGCGAAGCACGACTCCTACGTCTTCACCGCGCCGGGCGCCAACCACGGCGCGAACGTGGCCGGGCTCGTCCCCGCGGAGAAGGCCAAGGCCACGGAGCGCATCCAGGCCTGGGCCGGCGTCTCCACCTCGTCGTCCCCGAAGCCGCTGGCTCCGTACGACGCGAAGCTCGACCGCAAGGACCAGCAGAAGCAGCTGACCCTGCGCCCGTAACCGGGACCGCACCGTCGATCACCGGTTCCGCCGGGGCCGACCTCGCATGCCGGGCGGGCTGATTCGGTTCAGCCCGCCCGGCGTTTGCCGCTCACACCCGCACCGCGCACCCCACCGGCTTCCGGCCCTCCAGCGACACGTACAGCTCGGTGGCGGCAGGGCATTGGGCGCGCGAGGCCACCGCCACCGTCACCCGGTACTCCGGAGCCCTCGCGCCTGACCCGTCGCAGGCGGTCTCCCGCACCTCTCCGCGCCCCGCGCCGTACACGCAGTCCCCGACGACCGTCCGGGGCCCGCCCCCGGCACCGGGATCCCCGGGATGCGGCAGTTCGAGATTGCGCATGCACGCGTAGCCGCGGGGAACCGCCCCGTCCCCGTCCTCGTCCCCCGCGGGCCGCCCCTCGCTGATGTGGAGCACGAAGTCCGTGCGGGCCGGGCACGCGGGCCCCTCCGCGACCTTGCCGTCGTAGCGCGCGACGACCCGCGCCGCCGCCCGCTCGCTCGTGCACGGCACCTCCGTGAAGGTCTCGCGCCCCCGCGAACTGCACTCGTCCACGGCGAGGAACACGGCTCCGTACCCGGACGGGGACACCGGAGAGGATGGCTTACGGTCCGGCGTCTCCGATCCGGGCGCCGAGGACTTCTGGCAGCCGGCCACGCCGGCGGACACCGCGAAAAGCACGACCGCACACCTCAAGCCCAGCATGGCGCGCATGGCAAACCCCCCGATATGTGCACCCAGCGTGACCCGCAGGAGCGGGCGCACGCCAGGTGCGTGGGGTGCTTTGGGTCAGGTGGAGAGAGCGCGCCGGGGGCGCGGCGTACGGATCAGTACGTCAGGCCGTACCCGACCGGATACAGCACCTGCGCCGGATCGTCCGCCCGCTGCACCGGCACGGGCAGCTTCCCCCGGGGACGGACGCGCCCCGCGATCACCCGTACCGCGGCGCGCAGTTCGACGTCCGTCCAGCAGTACGCGGCAAGGGACGCGCCCACCCCCTGCAGATGCGCCACGTCGTACGGATTGCGGATCGCCACGGCGACGACCGGAACCCCCGTCGCCACCAGCGCCTCGACCAGGGCGATCTGCGCGCTGCCCGCCGTCACGTTGTACGTGCCCACGAGCACCGCGTCCTTCCCCGCGGCAGCCGCCACCGCCTCAGCGATCTTCGCGGCGGAGGGTGCCGTTCCCGTCGGAAGGACCGTCGGCGTGAAGCCGAGATCCGTCAGCTCCCGCCCGATGACCGTCGTCGGCGGCCCGGTCGTGCCGGAGGGCGACGCGGGGTCCGCGCCCACGACGAGCACGTCCCGCTGCGTACGCCGTGACAGCGGAAGCAGCTCGTCCTCGTTGAGCAGCAGCGTCGTCGTCTCGTCGGCGATCCGGTCGGCGGCGGTGAGATGCGCGCGCGTGCCCACGGTCCGGTCGACGCCGCGCGAGGTGACGTACGGGTCGGAGAACAGGTCGAGCTTCGCCTTGAGGCGCAGGATCCGCAGGATCGATTCGTCAAGGCGCGCCTCCGTCAACTCGCCGTCCCGCACCGCCTGGAGCACCGCGTTCCAGGCGATCTCCGGCTTCGGCGGGTTCAGGAGCTGGTCGACGCCCGCCTTCAGGGCAAGGACCGGGACGCGGTCGTCGCCGTACTTCGTGCGGACGCCCTGCATGCCGAGGGAGTCGGTCACCACGACGCCGTCGTAGCCGAGTTCCTCGCGCAGGATGCCGGTGAGGATGGGACGGGAGAGCGTGGCGGGGTCCTCGGCCGGGTCGAGCGCCGGGACCACGATGTGCGCGGTCATGATCGAGTCGATGCCCGCTGCCACCGCCGCCCGGAACGGCGGTGCGTCCAGGGTCTCCCACTGCTCACGGGTGTGGTGGATGTACGGCAGCTTGGAGTGGCTGTCGTCCTTGGTGTCGCCGTGCCCGGGGAAGTGCTTGGACGTCGACGCGATCTCCGTGCTCTGGTAGCCCTTGACCTGCGCGGCGACCAGATCGGCGACCGCTTCGGGGTCCGAGCCGAAGGACCGTACGCCGATGACGGGGTTGCCGGGATTGACGTTCACGTCGGCCACCGGGGCGTAGTTCTGCCGGATGCCGAGCGCGCGGAGTTCGGCGCCGGCGATGCGGGCCGCCTTGCGTGCGGTGGAGCGCGAGCCCGCGGCGCCCAGGGCCATCGCGCCGGGCAGGAGCGTGGCGGGGATGCCCACGCGGGCCACGGCGCCGTGCTCCTGGTCGGTGGAGATGAGCAGCGGGATGCGGGCGGTCGGCGAGTCCTCCGGGTCGAGGGCCGCGTGCTGGATGCCGTTCGAGAGGTCGGCGATCTGGTGCGGGGCGCGGGTGTTGTGGGCCCAGCCGAAGTAGATGATGCCGCCGAGGTGGTACTTGGCGACCGCCTCCGCGGCCGTACGGACGCCGAGTTCCTCGAGGTTGGAGTCGATGTCCGCCTGGTCGGGCTCCGTGGCGGAGTGGCCGTACACATGCATCACGAAGAGCTGGCCGACCTTCTCCTCGAGGCTCATGCGGGAGACGATCTCCCGCAGCTTCCGGTCGCGAGCGCGGTCGCCGCCGCCCGCCGCGTGGGCTGCGGAGGGCGCGGCGAGGGCCGTCGCCGCGACGGCCGTGGCGGTGAGCAGAGTACGTCTGGAGGCGTTGCGGTGGGACATGAGCGCTCCTTCGGAGACGGAAGCCGGACCGGAGCCGGACTGGGGAAACCGGCTGAAGGAAACTTTCCGAGTGTCACGGATATCCCGAAGATTTCTGCCGGTCAAGACAGTCGGCAGCCACTGTGCGGAGAGTCGGCGGTCACTGTGGAGGAGAGGGGCCGTCACCGGCGCTGGTGAAGGGGGGCGCACCGGTGACGGCATGCTGCCGGCCGCGGGCGGCAGAGAGGGTGGTCAGCGTTCGCAGCCAGCAGCGATGCCGACACCGCCGCGCGGAGACTCACCCGACAGCACGACATTTGGACGGTGGTGTCTGCACGTGGGTTCCCGGCGGAGGGCGATTTCCGGAAAGTGGTACGAGGGGGATTCCTGAGGCTCAGGAGGCCGTCTCGGGAGGGTGTCTCGGAGGGCGCCTCAGGAGGCCGTCAGGAGGCCGTCTCCCGGGGTGCGGCGGCGGGCCAGTGGGCCTGGAGCGTCCGGACCGTCTCGGCGATCGCGGGGCGCCGTGAAGCCCCCTGCCGCCACAGCGCGTAGAGCCGCCGCACCGGCAGCGGATCGAGCCGCACGGTGACCGCGCCCTCCGGGACCGGGCCGCGGCCGAGGCGGGGGATCAGGGCGATGCCGAGGCCCGCCGCGACCAGGGCGACCAGGGTGGGGTTCTCCTCGGCGTGGTGCGCGATGTCCGGCTCGCAGCCCGCCTCGCGCAGGGTGCGCACCAGCCACTCGTGGCAGACGAGCCCGGGCGGCTGGGTGATCCACCGCTCGCCCTTCAACTCCTCGCGGCGCACGGAATCACGCCCCGCGAGCCGGTGTCCGACGGGCACCACGAGATCGCAGAGGTCGTCGCCGATGACGGCCTGCCCGATGCCCGGCGGTGTCGGCAGCGGCGCGATGTCCCAGTCGTGCACCACGGCCATGTCCACCGCGCCCTTGGCCACCAGGTCGATGGAGAGATGCGGGTCGACCTCCGACATCCGGGCGTCGAGCGCGGGATGCCGCCGGGCGAGATCCGCGAGGACACCGGGCAGCAGACCGCGCGCGGCGGAGGCGAACGCGGCGATGGTCAGCCGCCCGGCGGGCAGCCCGCGCCGCTCCTCCAGCTCGGTCTCCGCGCGCTCGACGATCGCCATCAACTCCTGTGCGGTGGCCGCGAGATGGCGCGCCTCCTCGGTGAGCGCGACGCCCCTGCCCTGTCGTTCGAGGAGGGTGGTGCGGGTCTCGCGCTCCAGCTTGGCTATCTGCTGGGAGACGGCGGAGGGGGTGTAGCCGAGCGCCGTGGCGGCGGCGCCGACGGTGCCGTGCACGGAGACGGCGTGCAGGGCGCGGAGCCGGGCGAGATCGAGCACGGAAGGCCCTCCCCAATCGTCGGCGACGCCTCCGGGCGTCGCGCGATTCGTAAGCGTTGCTTCATCCCATGATGCAGAGATCCGCGCTGGTCCTACATGGTCGAGGCGGGTGATCCTCGACGCATGCGACCCGCTCATGTCCTTCTGGCCGTCCTCGTCGCCGCCGTGTGGGGCGCCAATTTCGTCGTCGTCGAGGTGGGCCTCGACCACTTCCCGCCGCTGCTCTTCTCCGCCCTGCGCTTCCTGGTCGCGGCGCTGCCCGCGGTCTTCTTCGTGGGGCCGCCGAAGGTCGCGTGGAAGTGGATCGCGGGGGTCGGACTCGTCCTCGGGGTGGCCAAGTTCGGGCTGCTGTTCATCGGCATGGACGCGGGGATGCCCGCCGGGGTCTCCTCGCTGGTGCTCCAGATCCAGGCGGTGTTCACGGCCCTCTTCGCCTTCGCGGTCCTCGGTGAACGGCCGGGGCGCGTACGCCTCGTCGGCATGGTCGTCGCCCTCGCGGGGATCGGCGTCGCGGCGGTCGACGAGGGGGAAGCGGGCCCGCTCACGGCCTTCGCGCTGCTGATCGGCGCCGCGGCCTGCTGGGGCATCTCGAACGTCCTGACCCGCAAGGCGGCCCCGCCCGACGCCCTCAACTTCATGGTGTGGGTGAGCACGGTCCCGGTGCTTCCGCTGCTCGCCCTCTCGCTGCTCTTCGAAGGGCCGTCCGCGGATCTCGCCGCCCTGCGCTCCCTGGACTGGCGGGGCGCGGGCATCATCGTCTACGTCGCGTGGATCACGACGGTCTTCGGCTTCGGCGCCTGGGGCTACCTGCTGCGCCGCCACCCCGCGTCGACCGTGGCGCCCTTCTCGCTCCTGGTCCCGGTGTTCGGGATGTCCGCCGCGGGGCTCTTCCTGGGCGAGTCGGTGAGCGGGCGCGGGTGGTGCGCGGCGGCGCTCCTGGTCGGCGGGGTGGGGCTGACGTCCCTTGCGGGTGCTGCCGGGCGTGGCGGCTCTGGTGTCGGGCGCGGCCGTTTCGGCGTAGGGCGTGGCGCTTTTGGTGCCAGGTGGGGCGCTCTTGGGGTCAGGCGGGGCGGTTCAGGAGCCGTGACAGGAAGTCCCGTCCCGGACCCAGGAGTTCCGGCAGCGGAGCCGCACCCTCGTACCACCGCTTCTCGTACTCCCAGCACAGCCAGCCGTCCCGGTGGTCACCGCTGAGCAGCGCGTCCACGCACTCGGCGAGCGGCAGCACGCCCTCGCCGAGCCCCAGCGGCGTCGTGTCGTCGGCCGACGCGATGTCCTTCACCTGTACGTAGCCGAGGTACGGGGAGAGGGCCGCGTGGCTCTCCGCGGGGGTCTCGCCGCCGAGCCAGGTGTGCATCACGTCCCACAGGGCGCCCGCGTGCCGGTGGCCGACCGCGCCGAGCACGCGGGTCGCCGCGGCGCCGGTGCGGTGCGAGTCGTGGGTCTCCAGGAGGATGCGTACGCCGAAGTCCGCGGCGTGCTCGGCCGCGGTGCCAAGGCGCCGGGCCGCCGTCGCGTCGGCCTCCTCCGCGCCCTGCTCGGTGCCGCCGCCGGGGAAGACGCGGATGAAGGGGGCGCCCAGGTCGCGGGCGAGGGTGAGCAGGGCCGTTATCTCGTCGAGCACGGGCTCGTCGTCGCCGGGCGCCGCCACGCGCGCGTACCCGGAGATGCCGAGGATCTCGACGCCCGCCGCCTTGAACTGGGCGGCCACGTCGGCCCGTTCGGCCAGGTCGATGCCGGGGTGGACCGGTTCCTCGGGGTGCGCGCGCAGCTCGACGCCGTGATAGCCGTGGGTGGTGGCCAGGTGCAGCACGTCGGCGACGGGGAGCCCGGGCACGCCGAGAGTGGAGAAGGCGAGTTTCATGACGCAGACCCTAGGGGGTGTCCGTACCGGTCAGGTGCAACTGCCAGTCCTGCCCCACCAGGTCGACGCCGAACGAGCGGTGCGGTTTCTCGTCGACGAGGACGAATCCGTGCCGCCGGTAGATGGCGCGGGCGGCGCCGAGGATGTCGTTGGTCCACAGGACCATCTCGCGGTAGCCCACGCCGCGGGCGAAATCGACGCAGGCGCGGACGAGTTGGTCCCCGATGCCGTGCCCCCGCGCGTCCGGCTCCACGAGCAGCAGCCGCAGCCGGGCGGTCCCCGGCGCCTCGTCGCGCACGCACATCACGCACCCCACGCGCCGCCCGTCGAGCTCGGCGATCCAGGTCCGCTCCAGATGGGGGTCGTGGTCCTGCGCGAAGTCGGCGACGATCCGGGCGACCAGGCCCTCGTAGTCGATGTTGAACCCGTACTCGGCGGCGTACAGGGCGGCGTTGCGCTCCACGATCCACCCGAGATCGCCCGGACCCGGCTCACGCAGGAAGGGACGCGGGGCCGCCGCCGCCCCGTCCCCGCCGGCGCTCAGGATCTCCCGCACGGTGCGCATCGCCTCCGCGAGGCGGGGCCGTTGGGCGGACGGGACGTCCGAGAGCAGCGAACCGACGGCCTCGCTTGACCGCTCGTCGAGCAGGGCGGCGGTCTCGCGCCCCCGCGCGGTGAGCGTGATGCGCTGGCGCCGCGGATCACGCGCGGAGGGCGCGCGCTCGACGATCCCGGCCTTCTCCAGCTTGCCGAGCAGCCGGCTCAGGTACCCGGCGTCCAGGGTGAGCTCGGCGCGCAGATCGGCGGCGTCCAGATGCCGCGCGTGATTGAGCTCGTACAGCACACGGGCCTCGGTGAGGGTGTACGGGACGTAGAGCTGGCGGCTGTAGTCGAGGGCGCCGATGAGGTTCGTGTAGAAACGGTTGAAGGCCCGGACCTCTTGAACGGGCCGGACGGCGGCGTCATGCGGCATCGCGAATCACTCCAGGGGGCATCCAGGCTACTTACCCTTGACTGAGTCAACGGTACGCCGAGTCGGCGCCCACGGCTATGCCTGCCGCACCGGGATCCGCCGGATCAGTCGAGGTCCCCGGCTTTCGGGAAACCGTCCGTCGTGATGGTGATGTCGCGCCCGTGCAGGGGCAGGATCAGATCCTGGCCGAAGGGGATCTTGCATCCTCGTAGCTCCCTGTCCTGTTCGGGCCGCGGTGGACGGTGCAGACGCCGTCCTCAGGGTCGATGACCACGTAGACGGGGATGCCGCATTCGGCGTAGAGACGGAACTTCTTGGCGAAGTCGTTGTCCCGGCTGCTCCGCGAGACCACCTCGATCACCGCCTCCAGGCTGTGCCATTCGAAGCGGCCCCGGCTGTTGCGTTCGGCGCCGGGGGCGATGATCGCGAGGTCGGGTGCGTAGCCGTATTGGCTTGACGGGAAGTCGATCATGACGTCCGACAGGACGGTGCCACGCCCGGCAAGCTGCTGATCGATCTGCGGGGCGGATGCGAGAACGACCGTCCACGGGTACTCACCGCGCGGCGTCATAATGATCTTCCCCTCCGTGATCTCGACGCGGTAGCCGCGGGGAAGGGTGACGCCGTCCAGTACGTCCCAGGCGCTGGGTGCGTTCATGACCATGGCTGCCATACGAGCCTCCGTTTCCGAGGAGGTCAACGCAGCCGAGAGCTCACCGACACGGCGGCGCAGTCGACCCCCGCACCATCAGCTCCGCGGCGATCGTCGCCACGCCGCCGGGCGGGGCCTCCTCCGCGCCCGTGGCGAGGCGACCCGCGCGGGCGCCCGCCTCGTACAGCGGCAGTCGTACGGTCGTCAGGGCGGGGACGGCGTCCACCGAGAAGGGCAGGTCGTCGAAGCCCGCCACCGAGATGTCCTCGGGGATGCGCAGGCCGCGGTCGCGCAGGGCGGCCGCCGCGCCCAGGGCGACGGTGTCGTTGGCGGCCACGATCGCGGTCAGGTCGGGCGCGCGGCGCAGGAGTTCGAGGGTGGCGTCGTAGCCGGACGCGCGGGTGTAGGGGCCGTGGACGGTCAGTTCGTCCTGGTCACCGCCCCCGGTGGCCCCGGCGCCCGACGCCGCAAGCGCGTCCCGGTGCCCTTCGAGCCGGTGCCGGGTGGTCGTGCGCTCCACCGGTCCCGCCACGTACCCGATCCTGCGGTGCCCCAGCGCCAGCAGGTGCTCCGTGAGCCGCCGCCCGCCGCTGCGGTTGTCGAAGGTGAGCGTGGCCACCGCCGCTTCCGAGTCCTCCAGGGGCGGCCGCCCGCAGAGCACGATCCGGGTCCCCGCGTCCGCCAGGCGGGCCAGCTTCGCGGACATCGCGGCGGCGTGGGCGGGGTCCTCCAGGGCGCCGCCGGTCAGGACGAGCGCGGCGGCGCGTTGGCGCTGGAGCAGGGTCAGATAGGTCAGCTCGCGCTCCGGGGAGCCGCCGGTGTTGCACACCACGGCCATCCGCTCGCCGCCGGCCCGCCCGCCGGGACCGCCGATCTCGGACTGGACGGCGCCCGCCATGATCCCGAAGAAGGGGTCGGCGATGTCGTTCACGAGGATGCCGACCAGGTCGGAGGTGGCCGCGGCGAGCGAACTCGCGGGCCCGTTGAGGACGTAGTCGAGATCGTCCACGGCCTTGAGGACGCGCTCCCTGGTGGCCGCCGCCACGGGGTAGTTGCCGTTCAGCACGCGGGAGACGGTCGCGGGGGAGACCTGGGCGCGGGCCGCCACATCCGACAGGGTCACGGTCATCTCGTCGTCCTCCGGTCACGGCTCTGGTCCGAAGCCCTTGTCCGAACCTTGTGCGGCAGGCTAGCTTCTTCTTGGATAGAAAGCGCTTGCTATCCGCTTACCTGCGTACGGAGGGACCCCTGTGACTCGCAAGACGGTGCGCATCGCCATGAACGGTGTGACGGGACGGATGGGCTACCGCCAGCACCTCGTCCGCTCGCTGCTCGCCCTGCGCGAGCAGGGCGGGCTGCCCCTCGGCGACGCCGAGGGCACGGTGCTGTGGCCCGAGCCGGTCCTGGTGGGCCGCAGAGAACACGCACTGCGGGAGATCGCCCGGCGCCACGGGCTCGACGCCGAAACGAGCGTCTCGACCGACCTGGACGCCGTGCTCGCCGACCCGACCATCGACATCTACTTCGACGCGCAGGTCACGTCGGCCCGCGAGGAGGCCATCAAGCGGGCCATCGCGGCGGGCAAGCACATCTACACGGAGAAGCCGTCCGCGACCGGCCTCGACGGCGCCCTGGAACTCGCCCAACTGGCCAAGGACGCCGGCATCAAGCACGGCGTCGTCCAGGACAAGCTCTTTCTGCCGGGACTGCTCAAGCTGAAGCGCCTGATCGACGGCGGCTTCTTCGGCAAGATCCTGTCCGTCCGCGGCGAGTTCGGCTACTGGGTCTTCGAGGGCGACTGGCAGAGCGCCCAGCGCCCCTCCTGGAACTACCGCTCGGAGGACGGCGGCGGCATCGTGGTCGACATGTTCCCGCACTGGGAGTACGTGCTGCACGAACTGTTCGGCCGCGTACGCAGCGTGCAGGCACTGGCCGCGACCCACGTACCGCAGCGCTGGGACGAGCAGGACAAGCCCTACGACGCCACGGCGGACGACGCCGCGTACGGCATCTTCGAGCTCGAAGGCGGCGCGATCGCGCAGATCAACTCCTCCTGGACGGTCCGCGTGAACCGCGACGAACTGGTCGAGTTCCAGGTGGACGGCACCGAGGGCTCGGCGGTCGCCGGCCTGCGCAACTGCCGCGTGCAGCACCGCGCCGCCACCCCCAAGCCGGTCTGGAACCCGGACCTGCCCGTCACCCACTCCTTCCGCGACGACTGGCAGGAGGTCCCCGACAACCAGGAGTTCGACAACGGCTTCAAGGCGCAGTGGGAACTGTTCCTGAAGCACGTGTACGCGGACGCGCCCTACCACTGGGACCTGCACGCGGGCGCACGCGGCGTGCAACTCGCGGAACTGGGTCTGAAGTCCTCGGCGGAGGGCCGCCGCATCGAGGTGCCGGAGATCGCACAGTGACGCTCCTGCTCCCGCGCGCGGACGGCACCACGCGCCCGTACGAACCCCGCGAAGCCCCCGCGCGCCCGGCGCCCGGCAGCTCCCCTCTCACCTCCCGCACGGTCTTCTCGGCGGCGCACGTCGTCGCCGACCCGTACGCCGACGTCTCCCCGGACTCCCCGGCGGCCGTCGACTGGGACGCGACCCTCGCCTTCCGCCGCCACCTGTGGGCGCAGGGCCTGGGCGTGGCCGAGGCGATGGACACCGCCCAGCGGGGCATGGGCCTCGACTGGAAGGGCGCGGCGGAACTGATCACGCGTTCGGCGGCGGAGGCGAAGTCGGTGGGCGGCGCGATCGCCTGCGGCGTAGGCACGGACCAACTCACTCACCCGGCCGACCTCCCGACGGTCCTCTCCGCCTACGAGGAACAGCTGACCCTGGTCGAGTCGAGCGGCGCGCAGGTGATCCTGATGGCGTCGAGGGCGCTCGCCGCGGCTGCTACGACACCGGACGACTACCTGGAGACGTACGGGCACCTCCTGCGCCAGGCGAGCGAGCCGGTGATCCTGCACTGGCTCGGCCCGATGTTCGACCCGGCGCTCACCGGCTACTGGGGAAGCGAGGACCTGGACGAGGCGACCGAGACGTTCCTGGAGGTCATCTCCGCGCACCCGGACAAGGTCGACGGCATCAAGATCTCCCTGCTCGATCCGGGCCGCGAGATCGCCCTGCGCCGCCGCCTCCCGAGGGGCGTGCGCTGCTACACCGGCGACGACTTCAACTACCCCGAGCTGATCGAGGGCGACGAACAGGGCTTCAGCCACGCCCTCCTCGGCATCTTCGACCCGCTGGCTCCACTGGCGGCAGAGGCGGTACGGCTCCTGGACACGGGCGACACGAAGGCGTTCCGCGCCACCCTCGACCCCACGGTCGAACTCTCCCGCCACCTCTTCCAGACGCCCACCCGCTTCTACAAGACCGGGGTGGTCTTCCTGGCCTGGCTCGCGGGCCACCAGAGCCACTTCACGATGGTGGGCGGCTTCCAGTCGGCACGCTCGCTGCCGCACTTCTGCCGGGCGTACGAACTCGCCGACGCCCTGGGTCTGTTCCCGGACCCCGCTCTGGCCGAGTCCCGCATGAAATCCCTGCTCACGGTGTACGGAGTCCAGCAATGAGCAACGACGGCGAGGGCCTGGCGCGCTTCTCCATCAACCAGATGACGGTCAAGCAGCTTTCGCTCCCGGAACTGGTCGCCGCATGCACGCAATTGGGCGTCCCCGGGGTGGGCCTGTGGCGAGAGCCGGTCCAGTCCCACGGCCTGGAGGCAACCGCGAAACTGATGCGCGACGCGGGCCTGACGGTCACCACGCTCTGCCGGGGCGGCTTCCTCACGGCGATCGATCCGCACGCGCGCGTGCGGGCCATCGATGACAACAAGGCGGCGATCGACGAGGCGGCGACGCTGGGTACGGACACGTTGGTCCTGGTCTCGGGCGGCCTCCCTGAGGGCAGCAAGGACCTCCACGGCGCACGTTCCCGCATCGCGGACGCGCTCTCGGACCTGGCCCCGTACGCAGCGTCCCGCGGCGTCCGTCTGGCCATCGAACCCCTCCACCCCATGTTCGCCTCGGACCGCTGCGTGGTCTCCACGCTGGCCCAGGCGCTGGACCTGGCGGAGCAGTTTCCGGCCTCGCAGGTCGGGGTCTGCGTGGACACGTACCACGTGTGGTGGGACGACAGGGCTCCCGCGCAGATCGACCGCGCGGGACGCGGCGGCCGCCTCCACGCCTTCCAACTGGCCGACTGGATCACCCCGCTCCCCGAGGGCGTTCTCAACGGCCGCGGCCAGCTGGGGGAGGGCTCCATCGACCTCCGCGCATGGCGCTCCCTGGCGGAGAAGGCGGGCTACGGCGGCCCCATAGAGGTCGAACTCTTCAACGACACCCTGTGGACCCACCCCGGCGTTCGACTCCTCACGGAAACAACCCGCAGCTACATGCAACACGCCTGCTAGCCCGAAGAATGGCTGGATTGCAGGAAAGTCCCGTGAAGGACACCGCTAGGCGGCGTGCCGACGGGACTTTTTTGCAACGGGTCAGTTCGAGGCGGTCTTGAGGGTGCGTATCAGAGCGTGGAGGGGGGCGGGGGTTGTGGTGAGGGCGATGTCGGGGGTGTCGCTTTCCCGGAGGCGGATGGTGCCGTCGGGGGTGGCGGCGAGGTAGACGCAGGAGGAGGCCTCCTGGCTGTGGGATGACTTCTGCCAGTGCAGTTCCGGCACTTGGGCTCCTCTAGAGATCGCGGATCAGCCGCATGATGTGATCCCGGGACTTGCCCGGCGCCAGAGCGGCGGCCTCCATGCGGTCCAGAACCAGACGGTAGCGCTCCAACTGCGCGGGCGAATCGATCAGCTCCCCGCCGTGGTCGGTATCGATCTGCACCGTGTCGAGTTGCTGAACCGGGCCGTGGAAGTAGTCGATGCCCTGACCAGACGTGTGGAAAGGGCCGCTGTCGAACGTGATCACGGCAACGACCACATGTTCCGCCTCGCTCATCGCGGTGAGGTGGTCTAGTTGGGCCCGAGTGGTGGCCCGGTTGCCGAACCGCATGCGCAGTGCGGCTTCGTGAATGATCGCGGTGTACGGGGGAGGGTGCTCGCGGTGCAGGATTTCCTGACGCTTGATGCGGTGCGAGACGCGATGCTCGATCTCGTGTGGCTTCAGCGGTGGCACGGTCTGGTTGAACAGGGCTCGCGCGTGGTCCGGGGTTTGGAGTAGCCCGGGGATGTTGATGATCTGCGCCACTCGCAGTGCGTGGGCGTGGTGTTCGACCTCTGTGAGGTCGAGCATCCGGTGGGAGTGGACCTCGCGGTACTCCTCCCACCAACCTCGCCTTCGTTCACCTGTCATGGAGGCGAGTGCGTCCACCAGGGCTTCGTCGGTGCTGTCGTAGTGCCGAGCGAGAGTGCGCACGCGTTCGCCGCTGACTCCATAGCGTCCGGCCTCGATATTGCTGATGCGTGACTGGGTGGCGCCCAGCAGCGCGGCTGCCTCGGTGGCTGACAGATCCGCACGTTCGCGCAGCCTGCGGAGCTCGGTCCCGAGGCGTCTGCGGCGGGCGGTGGGTGGCGGGCTCGTCGACGGCATCAGCGGTACTCCTTGCTCGTACGCGTCGTGCAGAGGTAACTCACACGAGCTAACTAGGTCTACATTCCCTGTTTTGCATGGAATGTAGTCCATGAAGCTGGCTACGGTGTGTCTCACGCCGCTCAACTGCTCTGGCTCGTAAGGCGGAAGTGCACCGCGCCGCATGGTCGCGGCATTGCCACCGCCAGGCGGGCGAACCGTCGAGTGGGTCGACCCCTTCCCTGGGAGGCCTCAATGGTCACCGTAGCCCCACCCCAAGGCTGGTCCTACGCTCTCCACTTGCCGCATGATCCAAGAGCGCCCCGCGTAGCCCGTGTGACCTTGAGAGCCGCGCTCACCGGGCACGGTATGGGGGAACTCCTCGACGTTGCCGAGCTGTTGACGTCGGAGATGGTCACCAATGCCTACCGGCACACCAAAGGGCCCTCCTCGCTGCGGCTGCGGTCCGTTCGGCACGGGCGGTTGCGGGTCGGGGTGTGGGACAGCAACCCCCACATTCCCGCCCCCTTCGACAAACCCCCCGGCGCATACGGTGCACCGCACGTGGCAACGGACTCCGACAGCGGGCGCGGACTCCTCCTCGTACGCCACTGCGCGGACGCGTGGGGCGGGTGGCCCCTCGGGGATCAGCTCTTCGGCAGCGGGGGGAAATTGCTGTGGTTCGAGGTCGGGGAGCCTGCGGAATGCGGTCTACAACACCTTCGGTGATCTTCTAAGCCGCCTGAAACTCCAGAGGCGACGTACCTCAGCCGCGAGGAGACCGGGCCCCACGCGCCCGCACCCGGCATCGAGACGCGAGGGGGTGTGCCGGTATTTCCGCCCGGAGCACGGTTCGCAACGCTCCCCAGCCGAAGCAAAAGGGCGCCCACAGGCGGATGGCGAGGACGGACATACCGGCGCGGCCCCGCACCCACACACGGCCCCGCACCGCACCGGGACGCACCCGCAGCCGGCACGGCCCCGCACCGCCCCCGTAGCGCTACCGCTTCTTGCCGCCGCCCAGGATCTGCCCCAGCAAGTCACCGAGCCCGCCCCCAGCGCCGGCGCCGGCCCCCGTCCCCGTACCCGCCGAACCCGGCGTCCTCCGCGCCCGCTTAGTCAGCACCGTAAGCAGCACCGGAATCAACAGCTCGATCACCCGCGTCACGGACGCCACCGGCAGCCCCGTCTTCTTCGCCACCGCATTGGCCACCGGCCTGCTCATTTTCGCGAGCACCCCCGACAGCATCCCGCCCGCCGCAAGCCCCCCGAACCCTCCGAACCCGACAACGCCCTGCGGAGGAGACGCCTCGGCGAAGGCCTGTTCGACCTCAGGCGCCTCCACAGGGTCCTCCGCCTTCTCCTGGAGGTTCCCCGAAAGCGCGGTCACCGTGGTCCCCACCACGTCTTGCGCTCCCGCGGCATCCGTGCCGAGCAGCCCCGCGATCTCCTGGAGCCGGTCGTCGCCGAGCTCGTCGAGAACGTCCTTCTCCAAAGAGGTGTCAGCCGGGTTTGCGGCAGATTCATCGCTCATGGGCGAAACGCTACTTCCGCCCACCCTCATCGGCACTCCGAGAAGCATCGGCACTCCGAAAACTCCTCGCCTTCCCCGTGCAACCCTTCCCGCCCTACGCGGGTCGTACTGTGCGTCGGGATTTCCGCAGGGGGGATCCGGGGGGATCGCGGGATACCGACAGGGGAGGGGAAAACCCGAGGGGGCCCGGTCTGCAAACAGACCGGGCCCCTTCGAAGGTTCCACCCCGAGCCTCTGTCACCCCAAGCCCCCCGCACCCCAACACCCCCGCACCCCCGAGTTATCCACAGGCCCCCCGCACTGTCCGAGCAGAGCGATAGCGTCAGCGCATGTCGAGTCCAGCAGCGGCAGCAAAGGCAAAGGCGGGGGCGGCGACAGCCGCGGTGGTCGAAGGCGTCCTGGAGCGCATCACCTACGCCAACGAGGAGAACGGCTACACCGTGGCCCGCGTGGACACGGGCAGAGGCGCCGGCGACCTCCTCACGGTCGTCGGCGCACTCCTCGGCGCACAAGTGGGCGAGTCCCTGCGCATGGAGGGCCGCTGGGGCTCCCACGCGCAGTACGGCAAACAGTTCACGGTGGAGAACTACACGACCATCCTCCCCGCCACCATCCAGGGCATCCGCCGCTATCTCGGCTCGGGCCTCATCAAGGGCATCGGCCCCGTCATGGCGGACCGCATCACCACGCACTTCGGCGTGGACACCCTCGACATCATCGAGCAGGAACCCAAGCGCCTCGTAGAAGTCCCCGGCCTCGGCCCCAAGCGAACCAAGATGATCGCCGCGGCCTGGGAGGAACAGAAGGCCATCAAGGAAGTCATGGTCTTCCTCCAGGGCGTCGGCGTCTCCACGTCCATCGCCGTCCGCATCTACAAGAAGTACGCGGACGCCTCGATCTCCATAGTGAAGAACGAGCCCTATCGCCTCGCCGCCGACGTCTGGGGCATCGGCTTCCTCACCGCGGACCGCATCGCCCAGTCCGTCGGCATCCCGCACGACAGCCCGGAACGGGTCAAGGCAGGCCTGCAGTACGCCCTCTCCCAGTCCACCGACCAGGGCAACTGCTATCTCCCGGAGGAACGCCTCATCGCCGACGCGGTGAAGCTGCTCCAGGTCGACACGGGCCTGGTCATCGACTGCCTCGCGGAACTGGCCACGGAAGAGGAAGGCGTCGTACGGGAAAGGGTCCCCGCGCCCAACAGCGGCTCCGACGACAGCCCGCACGGCGAAGAAGACGTCACCGCCGTCTACCTGGTCCCCTTCCACCGCGCGGAACTCTCCCTCTCCGCCCAGCTCCTGCGCCTCCTCAGAACCCCCGAGGACCGCATGCCCGCCTTCCAGGACGTGGACTGGGGCAAGGCCCTGAGCTGGCTGGCCACCCGTACGGGCGCCGACCTCGCCCCCGAGCAGGAGGCGGCGGTCAAGCTGGCGCTGACCCAGAAGGCCGCCGTCCTGACCGGCGGCCCCGGCTGCGGCAAGTCCTTCACGGTGCGGTCCATCGTGGAGCTGGCCCGCGCCAAGAAGGCGAAGGTCGTCCTGGCCGCCCCCACGGGCCGCGCCGCCAAGCGCCTCGCCGAGCTGACCGGCGCCGAGGCGTCCACGGTCCACCGCCTCCTGGAGCTGAAGCCGGGCGGAGACGCGGCGTACGACAAGGACCGTCCTCTCGACGCCGACCTCGTGGTGGTCGACGAGGCGTCCATGCTGGACCTGCTCCTGGCCAACAAGCTGGTGAAGGCCGTAGCCCCCGGCGCCCACCTCCTGTTCGTCGGGGACGTGGACCAGCTGCCGAGCGTCGGCGCGGGCGAGGTCCTGCGCGACATGCTCAGCGAGCAGAGCCCCGTCCCCGCGGTCCGCCTCACCCACATCTTCCGCCAGGCCCAGCAGTCCGGCGTCGTCACGAACGCCCACCGCATCAATTCCGGGGTGCCGCCCATCACGCAGGGCCTCGACGACTTCTTCCTCTTCGTGGAGGACGAGACCGAGGACGCGGGCCGGGTCACGGTGGACGTGGCCGCGCGCCGCATCCCGGCGAAGTTCGGTCTCGACCCGCGCCGCGACGTCCAGGTGCTCGCGCCCATGCACCGCGGCCCCGCGGGCGCCGGCAACCTGAACGGCCTGCTCCAGCAGGCCATCACCCCCGGCAGGCCGGACGTACCGGAGAAGCGCTTCGGCGGCCGGGTCTTCCGCGTCGGCGACAAGGTCACCCAGATCCGCAACAACTACGAGAAGGGGCAGAACGGCGTCTTCAATGGCACCGTCGGAGTAGTCACCTCGCTCGACTCCGACGAGCAGCGGCTCACGGTCCTGACGGACGAGGACGAGGAGATTCCGTACGAATTCGACGAACTGGACGAACTGGCGCACGCGTACGCGGTCACCATCCACCGCTCCCAGGGCAGCGAGTATCCGGCGGTGGTGATCCCCGTGACCACGGGGGCATGGATGATGCTGCAACGCAATCTGCTCTACACGGCGGTCACGCGCGCCAAGAAGCTGGTCGTCCTGGTCGGTTCGCGCAAGGCTCTCGGACAAGCGGTGCGCACGGTTTCCGCGGGCAGACGCTGTACGGCCCTGGACTTCCGGCTCGCCGGAGGCCGTGGATCCGCCCCCGGATCCACCCCGCGGTCGACCGCGGGAACCACCCCCGGACCGACCGCCGGAAATTTTGATCGATCAAACGAGTAGGAAAGGTCACACACCACTTCCGCAACCGGGGCGAAGAGGGGCAGGATGAGAAGGTTGGCGGCACTGAGTGCCGCCAATAGGCCCAATGGTCGACCCCGAGTGCACTCTCCAGGGCCAAATGGGGGATGGTAGAGACAGTCAGGGCACCTCGAAGAAGAGGCACAACGTCGGTGAGGGATGACGTGAGCGACAACTCTGTAGTACTGCGGTACGGCGATGGCGACGAGTACACCTACCCGGTGATCGACTCAACTGTCGGCGACAAGGGCTTCGACATCGGGAAGCTCCGCGCCCAGACCGGTCTGGTGACCCTGGACAGCGGCTATGGCAACACCGCCGCCTATAAATCCGCCATCACCTACCTCGACGGCGAGCAGGGCATCCTCCGGTACCGCGGCTACCCGATCGAGCAGCTGGCCGAGCGCTCCACCTTCACCGAGGTGGCGTACCTGCTGATCAACGGCGAACTGCCGAAGGTCGACGAGCTCGCCAGCTTCAAGAACGAGATCACGCAGCACACCCTGCTGCACGAGGACGTCAAGCGGTTCTACGACGGCTTCCCGCGTGACGCCCACCCGATGGCGATGCTGTCGTCCGTGGTCAGCGCGCTGTCGACGTTCTACCAGGACAGCCACAACCCGTTCGACGAGAAGCAGCGTCACCTTTCGACGATCCGCCTTCTCGCCAAGCTTCCGACGATCGCCGCCTATGCGTACAAGAAGTCGCAGGGCCACCCGGTCGTCTACCCGCGCAACGACCTCGGCTACGTCGAGAACTTCCTGCGCATGACGTTCTCGGTGCCCGCCGCCGAGTACGACCTGGACCCGGTCGTCGTCTCCGCGCTCGACAAGCTCCTGATCCTGCACGCGGACCACGAGCAGAACTGTTCGACCTCCACCGTGCGTCTGGTCGGCTCGTCGCAGGCGAACATGTTCGCCTCGATCTCCGCCGGCATCTCGGCCCTCTGGGGCCCGCTGCACGGTGGCGCCAACCAGTCCGTCCTGGAGATGCTCGAGGGCATCAAGCAGGACGGCGGCGACGTCGACACCTTCATCCGCAAGGTGAAGAACAAGGAAGACGGCGTGAAGCTCATGGGCTTCGGGCACCGCGTCTACAAGAACTTCGACCCGCGGGCGAAGATCATCAAGGCGGCGGCGCACGACGTCCTCTCGGCGCTCGGCAAGTCCGACGAGCTCCTGGACATCGCGCTGAAGCTGGAAGAGCACGCGCTGGCCGACGACTACTTCGTCGAGCGCAAGCTCTACCCGAACGTGGACTTCTACACGGGCCTCATCTACCGCGCGATGGGCTTCCCGACCGAGATGTTCACCGTGCTGTTCGCGCTCGGCCGTCTTCCCGGCTGGATCGCGCAGTGGCACGAGATGATCAAGGAGCCGGGATCCCGCATCGGGCGCCCGCGCCAGATTTACACCGGCGAGGTTCTCCGGGACTTCGTCCCGGTCGAAGGTCGCTGATCTTCTTCGGGAACTGCGGGCCGCACGTGGCTGGTCGCGCAGTTCCCCGCGCCCCTTAGGGGCGCCAAGCGAAAAGCGCCCCGCCGTCGATCCCCCCACGGGTCGACGGACGGGGCGCTTTCCTGTTTCCCGGTGCGGATTCCCCCCACGGGATCCGGCCGGGCGTCTGTGGTGGCAGCGCGCCAGTCGTGCTGTTCGTACTGCGATGCGATCTGCCGGGACGCGTACGTAACAGGAGGGCCGCTCAAAGCTCCCCGGTGTACGTGCCCCGGCCAACGCATTCCTAGGAACATCCCCCAAGATGTCCCCGATGTCTAGAGACGTCCCCCAAGACGTCCCTTGCATCGCCTCTTAGACTCGCGAACCCCCTGAATGGTTACGTTCGGATGCCTGTGATCTGCGTCTCTTGCATATGTCCTGAACATGCGCAAGCCGCCCGATATGCCGATCGGGGCTCATGAGTGAGGATACTGCAACTGGTATGTGAAGGGACTATGTAAACGCCCTGAGACGAAGGCTGTTGGTCACTACGAAGACCGATGAGAACGCCATCGCGGCGCCGGCGATCATCGGATTCAGGAATCCGGCCGCGGCCAGCGGCAGCGCGGCGACGTTGTAGCCGAAGGCCCAGAAGAGATTGCCCTTGATGGTGGCGAGGGTCTTACGGGAGAGCCTGATCGCGTCGGCGGCCCCGCGCAAGTCCCCGCGCACCAACGTCAGATCGCTCGCCTCGATGGCCGCGTCCGTGCCCGTGCCCATCGCGAGGCCCAGATCGGCGGTGGCGAGAGCGGCGGCGTCGTTCACCCCGTCCCCGACCATCGCGACGACCTTGCCCTCCTCCCGCAACCGCCGTACGACATCGACCTTCTCCTCGGGCAGGACCTCCGCGTACACGGAATCCGCGTCGATGCCGACGGCCCGGGCCACCGACCGGGCGACCGCCTGGTTGTCTCCGGTCAAAAGCACCGGCGTCAGACCCAGGGCGCGCAGCTCGCGCACCGCTTCGGCGCTGGTGTCCTTGACGGTGTCGGCGACGGCGAGGACGCCGCGTGCCACGCCGTCCCAGGCGACCAGGACGGCCGTACGCCCCGCCGCCTCGGCCTCGGCCCTGAGCGCGGCGACCGAGGCGAGCCCCTCGACTCCCGCGTCCGCCAGGAGCCGCTCGCGCCCCGCGAGCACGACATGCCCCTCCACCGTCCCGCGCACGCCGGACCCCGCGACGTTCCCGAAGCCCTCCACGGCGGGCAGGGCGCCCGTCTGGAGCCCCAACTCGGCTGCCGCGCCCGCGGCGACCGCCCGGGCCACGGGATGCTCTGAGGCGTGCTCCAGGGCCCCTGCGAGGCGCAGCAGCTGCTTCTCCTCGGTCTCCCCGACGGCGTACACCTCCCGCAGCGTCATGCGCCCCGTCGTGACCGTCCCGGTCTTGTCCAGGACGACGGTGTCCACCCGGCGGGTGGACTCGAGGACTTCGGGGCCCTTGATGAGGATGCCGAGCTGCGCGCCGCGCCCCGTGCCGACCATCAGGGCGGTCGGTGTCGCGAGGCCGAGCGCGCACGGGCAGGCGATGATCAGGACGGCGACGGCCGCGGTGAAGGCGGCGGTCACGTCGCCGGTCGCGCCCAGCCAGGCGCCGAGCGTGGCGGTGGCGATGAGCAGGACCACCGGCACGAAGATCCCGGCGATCCGGTCGGCCAGGCGCTGCACCCGGGCCTTGCCGGTCTGCGCGTCCTCGACGAGCTTGGCCATCCTGGCCAGTTGGGTGTCGGCGCCGACCCGCGTGGCCTCGACGATGAGCAGCCCCGAGACGTTCGTGGTCGCCCCCGTCACCGCGTCGCCCACGGTCACGTCCACCGGTACGGACTCGCCGGTCAGCATCGACGCGTCGACCGCGGAGACGCCTTCCACGACGATGCCGTCGGTCGCGACGGCCTCTCCCGGCCGGACGGCGAAGCGGTCGCCGACCACGAGGCGCGCGACCGGAACACGGACCTCCGAGCCGTCGCGCAGTACGGACGCCTCCTTGGCGCCCAGTTCGAGCAGGGCGCGCAGAGCCGTCCCCGCCTTCCGCTTCGAGCGGGCCTCCAGCCAGCGGCCGAGCAGGATGAAGGAGATGACGCCCGCGGCGACTTCGAGATAGAGCGTCGACGCCGCGTCCGCGCGCGAGACGGTGAACGTGAAGCCGTGTCGCATCCCCGGCATTCCCGCGTCGCCGAGGAACAGCGCCCACAGCGACCAGCCGAACGCGGCGAGCGTGCCCACCGACACCAGCGTGTCCATGGTCGCCGCGCCGTGCCGCAGATTCGTGAACGCCGCCCGGTGGAAGGGATATCCGCCCCAGACGACGACGGGCGCGGCCAGGGTCAGTGAGAGCCACTGCCAGTTGTCGAACTGCAACGAGGGGATCATCGCGAGCAGGACGACGGGCAGGGAGAGCACCGCCGAGCCGATGAGCCGCTGCCGCAGCGTGTCGGGCTCGGTGATGTCGGCCGTGGTGGCCGGAGCGTCCGGCTCGGGGGGAGCGGGGACGATCTCCTGAGCGGTGTAGCCCAGTTTCTCGACCGTCGCGATCAGCTGCGCGACCTCGACCCCTTCGCCGTACGAGACCTTCGCCTTCTCCGTGGCGAGGTTGACCGACGCGGTCACGCCCTCCACGCGGTTCAGCTTCTTCTCGATGCGGGCGGAGCAGGAGGCACAGGTCATCCCGCCGACGGCGAGTTCGACTTCGTTCATGGCTCTCTCGTACGACTGGGGTGCAACGGCGGCAGGCCCTGTGACGGTGTCACAGGGCCCGGGGTACCCGGCAGGGGTGGGGTCAGGCCTTGACGGCACCGGTGAGTTCGTAGCCCGCCTCGTCGACGGCGGCGCGGACCTCGGCCTCGTCGAGCGGGGCCTCGGAGACCACGGTCACCTGGCCGGTGGCGGCCACCGCCTTGACCGAGCTGACGCCGGCGATCTCCGAGATCTCGCTGCTCACGGCGCCCTCGCAGTGACCACAGGTCATGCCGGTCACCTCGTACACGGTCGTGACCGCGCCCTGCGGCGCCGCGGCGGCGCCGTCGGAGTGGCAGGAACCGCTGGGGGAGCAGCAGGAACCGGAGGTCTCGGCCTGCGGGAGCTCGGTCTGGGCGCTCATGTCGTTCTCCTCGGTCAGGGTGCGGCGTGTGTGCGTGCGCACGGGTGCGTCGTAATGTGCAGGGGAGGTTCCGGTGTTCCCGGGAGACCCCCTGACACTCACCACACTATACCCCTAGGGGGTACACCTCAAAGAGGGGGAGGCCGGGGGTGGGGCCCCATCGGGGCGGTCAGTCCGTGCGCCCGCGGTTGCGTGGCCTCGACGCCACCCAGGCGCGGACGGTGTCCGCGTACCAGTAGGGCTTCCCGGACTCCACGTGGTCGGGGTCGGGGAGCAGGCCGTGCTTGCGGTAAGAGCGCACGGTGTCGGGCTGCACCCGGATGTGCGCGGCGATCTCCTTGTACGACCAGAGCCTTCGGTCGGTCATCAGTGGCACCTCCCTGCGGGCGCCGCAGGGGCGACTCGGGGGGAGCCGTCGGGGGAGCTGCGGCGCGACGCTGGCGATCACTCAGCCTGTGCCCGGTGAACGACGCTTGGTGACCGAGCGGAGGCGGCTGTCGACCGGCTGTTACCGATCACCCGCGTATACGGGACATGCGTGACAAGGGGGTGTTGTTTGTGACGCTTGTGATGCAAGGGGCAGAGGCGAACACGAGTGCACGCAGGCCGGCGTCGGGTGTGCCCCGCAAGAGGTGCGGGGATCTGTGCGATCCGCCCCCGCCGGGCCGCGGGCGGACTCTTCGCCGCCCCTCGCAGCGGAGCGTCAGGCCCCGCAGGACCGCAGATACGACCGCGTGCGGCGGGCGATCGGCAGCGGCTGGTCCGGCGGGCACGGGTACATGTCCTGCTCGACGATGGCGAACAGGTCGACGTCCAGTTTCTGGGCCGCCGCGAGGACCGGCTCGATCGCCGGGATCCCGGTCGGCGGCTCGCACATCACGCCGCGCGCCACCGCGGGCCCGAACGGCATCTCCTGCGCGCGTACTTCGGCGAGGACGGCCGGGTCGACCTGCTTGAGGTGCAGATAGCCGATGCGCTCGCCGTACGTCTCGATCAGCTTGACGCTGTCGCCGCCGCAGTAGGCGTAGTGGCCCGTGTCCAGGCAGAGCGAGACGAGGGCGGAGTCGGTCGCGTCGAGGAAGCGGGTGACGTTCTGCTCGTCGTCGATGTGTGTGTCGGCGTGCGGGTGCACGACCACGCGCAGGCCGTACTGCTCGCGCACCTCGTACGCGAGGCGCTCGGTCTGGCTCGTGAGCTGGTGCCACTGCTCAGGGGTGAGCGCGCGGTCCTCGAGGACCTCGCCGGTCTTGTCGTCGCGCCAGAAGGCCGGGATGACGACGAGGTGCTCGGCGCCCATCGCCTGTGCGAGTGCCGCGTTGTCGGCCACATGGGCCCAGGTCTTGTCCCATACGGAGGGTCCGTGGTGGAGCCCGGTGAAGACCGTTCCGGCCGAGACCTTCAGTCCGCGCCGCTGGGTCTCGGCGGTCAGTACGGCCGGATCGTTCGGCAGATAGCCGTACGGTCCGAGCTCGATCCACTCGTACCCGGAGTCCGCCACCTCGTCGAGGAAGCGGCTCCAGGGGACCTGGCCCGGATCCTCGGGGAACCACACGCCCCACGAGTCGGGTGCCGAACCGATCCGGATGCGTGACAGCGTCGTCATGCCCGCCAGCTTTCAGGTCGCCGCGGAACGATGTCAAGGAGTGGTCCGAATGTAAGGACAATGTGTTGACAGGGGGCATGGGGCGGAATAGACCTAGGGGCTGGACTCGGGGGGCGGGAACGGCAGCGAGGGAGTGCAGGGTGTCCGATCCGAACGACGTCGTCGATCCGTACGACGTCATCACCATGGGCCGGATCGGGGTGGATCTGTACCCCCTGCAGGCCGGGGTGTCCCTCGCCGATGTCAGCACGTTCGGCAAGTTCCTGGGCGGTTCGGCCTCGAACGTCGCCGTCGCCGCATCCCGGCTCGGCCGCCGCGTCGCGGTCGTCACGCGCACCGGCGACGACCCCTTCGGCGGCTATCTCCACCGTCAGCTGCGGGAGTTCGGGGTCGACGACCGGTGGGTGAGCCCGGTCGCGGGCCTGCCGACCCCTGTGACCTTCTGCGAGGTCTTCCCGCCGGACGACTTCCCGCTCTACTTCTACCGGCAGCCGAAGGCCCCTGACCTGGAGATGTACGAGGAGGAGCTCGACCTCGGCGCGATCGCCTCCGCACGGATGTTCTGGATGACGGGCACGGGGCTCTGCGCGGAGCCCAGCCGGTCGGCGACGCTCGCCGCGCTCCGGGGCCGGGCGAAGGCCGGACTCACCGTCTTCGACCTCGACTGGCGGCCGATGTTCTGGGAGCGGGTCGAGCAGGCGCGGGGCTTCTACGCACAAGCCCTCGCCCACGCCACCGTCGCGGTCGGCAATCTCGACGAGGTCGAGGTCGCCACGGGAGTGCGCGAACCGGAATCCGCCGCCCGCGCGTTGCTGGACTCCGGCGTCGAACTCGCCGTCGTCAAACAGGGCCCCAAGGGGGTCCTGGCCATGAACGCGAAGGGCGAGCGCGCCGAAGTGCCGCCGCTGCCCGTGACGGTCCTCAACGGCCTCGGGGCCGGGGACGCCTTCGGCGGTGCCCTGTGCCACGGGCTGCTCGAAGGCTGGGATCTGGAGCGGATCATGCGGTACGCCAACGCGGCGGGGGCGATCGTCGCCTCGCGCCTGGAGTGTTCGTCCGCGATGCCGTTCCCGGACGAGGTCGAGGCGGCGCTGGCCGCTGGAGCGGTGCGGGACGGGGACGGGGACGGCGGCGGGGCGGGAGCGGCGGCGGGGGGAGAGGCGCATGGCTGACCTCGCCGACCTCGTACGGATCCGGGCCAGGCACCCCGAAGCCATCGCCGAGGCCGCCGCCCGGCGGACCAGACGCCCGCTCCTCGGCGACACGGGGCGGCTGATGATCATCGCCGCCGACCATCCCGCCCGGGGCGCACTGTCCGTCGGCGGGGACAAGCTGGCCATGGCCAACCGCGGGGACCTCCTCGAACGGCTCTGCCTGGCGCTCTCACGCCCCCGCGTGGACGGCGTGCTCGCCACCGCCGACATCCTCGAAGACCTGCTCCTGCTCGGCGCCCTGGAGGGCAAGGTCGTCATGGGGTCGATGAACCGGGGCGGGCTCGCGGGGGCCTCGTTCGAGCTGGACGACCGGTTCACGGGCTACCGGGCACAGGACATCGACCGGCTCGGGTTCGACGCGGGCAAGCTCCTGCTGCGGGTCGACCACGAGGACCCCGGCTCCCTGGCCACCCTGTACTCCAGCGCCCGCGCGATCGATGACATGGCCGAGCGGAAGCTGCCCGTGTTCGTCGAGCCCTTCCTCAGCAGCCGCCCGCCCGACGGCGGCCCGCCGCGCAACGACCTGAGCGCCGAGGCCGTCACCACCTCCATCGCCATCGCGTCGGGGCTCGCCGGGACTTCTGCGTACACCTGGCTGAAGGTCCCGGTGACCGAGAATCCGGACGACATGGCGCAGGTCATGGAGGCATCGACGCTGCCGGCGGTCCTCCTCGGGGGTGACATCGGCGACGACGGTGACGCCGCGTACGAGAAGTGGCGCGGCGCGCTTCAACTGCCCACCGTGCACGGTCTCGTCGCCGGGCGCACGCTCCTGTACCCGGCCGACGGCGACGTGGCGGGCGCCGTCGACACCGCTGTCGGACTGCTGTAGGAGGTCCCTATGACGTACGTACCGAAGGGCAGCGCGGCCGAGGGGCCGTACGCCCTCGAACTCGATCCGAAGCGGTCCGGCCTGGTCTATTCCGCTCTGCGTGTGATCGACATCGAACCCGGCGCCACACACTCCTTCGCCACCGGGGAGAGTGAATGGATCGTGCTCCCGCTGACGGGCGGCTGTACGGTGCACGCGGAAGGCGAGATCATCGAACTGCTGGGCCGGGAGAGCGTGTTCAGCGGAGTGAGCGACTTCGCCTACGTGCCCCGTGATGCCCACATCCAGATCGCCTCCGGCGCGGGAGGCCGCTTCGCCCTGGCAGGAGCGAAGTGCGAGCGTCGACTCCCCGCCCGCTACGGCTCCGCGCCGGAGGTTTCCGTCGAGTCGCGCGGCAGCGGCACGTGCTCCCGCGAAGTCCGCAACTTCGCGTCCGCCGACGCCTTCGACTGCGACCGCCTCATCGCCGTCGAGGTGATCACCCCCGGCGGCAACTGGTCCTCGTACCCGCCGCACAAGCACGACGAGCACCGCCCCGGCGTGGAGGCCGAGCTCGAAGAGATCTACTACTTCGAGATCGAGGCGACCGGGGAGGGCCGGGAAGGCTTCGGCTACCAGCGGGTCTTCCCGTCGCGTCCCGGCGGCACCGACGTCCTGGCCGAGGTCCGCACGGGCGACGCCGTACTCGTCCCCGACGGCTGGCACGGCCCGTCGATCGCCCAGCCGGGGCACAGCATGTACTACCTGAATGTGATGGCCGGTCCCGGAGAGGAGAGGGAGTGGCGGATCTGCTTCCATCCCGATCACACGGAGGGGTACCGATGACTGTGGAGGGACACCGATGACAGCGGAGGCGAAACGATGACCTCGACGATCAGGCTGACCACCGCGCAGGCCCTCGTCCGCTTCCTGTCCCGGCAGTTCACCGAGCGCGACGGCGAGCGGCAGCGGCTCATCGGCGCCACCTGGGGGATCTTCGGGCACGGCAACGTCGCGGGCATCGGCCAGGCCCTCGTGGAGTACGGCGACGAGATGCCCTTCCACCAGGGCCGCAACGAACAGGCCATGGTGCACGCCGCCGTCGGGTACGCCCGCCAGTCGGGCCGCCTGTCCACGCACGCCGTCACGACATCCATCGGACCCGGCGCGACCAACCTCGTCACCGGCGCCGCACTCGCGACGATCAACCACCTCCCGGTGCTCCTGCTGCCCGGCGACACCTTCGCGAGCCGCCCCGCCGACCCGGTGCTCCAGCAACTCGAAGTCCCGTACGCGGGCGACGTATCGGTGAACGACTGTCTGCGCCCGGTGTCGAAGTACTTCGACCGGATCACCCGGCCCGAGGCCCTGATCCCGGCCGCGCTCGCCGCGATGCGCGTCCTGACCGACCCGGCGGACACCGGCGCCGTCACCCTCGCCCTGCCGCAGGACGTGCAGGCGGAAGGCTTCGACTGGCCCGAGGAGTTCTTCGAGGAGCGGACCTGGGGCGTACGCAGGCAGGCGCCCGACCCGCGTGAACTGGCCGCCGCCGCGCAGGCCGTGCGCACGGCGCGGCGCCCGCTGATCGTCGCGGGCGGCGGGGTCCACCACAGCGCCGCCGAGGACGCGCTGCGGGACCTCGCCGACGCCACCGGCATCCCCGTCGCCTCCACCCAGGCCGGCAAGGGGTCCCTGCGCTTCGACCACCCGGCGGACGTCGGCGGCATCGGGCACACGGGCACCGCAACCGCCGACGAACTCGCCCGCACCGCCGACCTGGTGATCGGCGTCGGTACCCGCTACAGCGACTTCACCACCGCGTCCGGCACGCTCTTCGAGACGCCGGACGTCCGCTTCCTGAACCTCAACGTCACCGCGTTCGACGGCCACAAGATGGCGGCCACGCCCCTGGTCTCGGACGCACGCGCGGGCCTCGAAGCGCTGACCGGCGCGCTTGAGGGATGGCGGGTCCCGCCCGCGTACGTCACCGAGTACAGCGAGGACAAGGCGCGCTGGGAGATGCGGGTCGACGCCGCCTACACGGCCGACGAGCCCGACGCGCGGCCCACGCAGGTCCAGGTCCTCGGCCTGCTCGACGGCCTCGTCACGGACACGGACGTGATCATCAACGCGGCCGGCTCGCTCCCCGGCGATCTCCACAAGCTGTGGAGGGCGCGCTCGCCCCGGCAGTACCACGTCGAGTACGGCTACTCCTGCATGGGATACGAGATCCCCGCGTCGATCGGTGTCGCCCTCGCGGCGCCGGACCGCCAGGTCTGGGCCCTGGTGGGCGACGGAACGTATCTGATGATGCCCACCGAGATCGTCACGGCCGTCCAGGAGAACATCCCGGTCAAGGTCGTGATCCTGCAGAACCACGGGTACGCGTCCATCGGCGGGCTCTCCGAGTCCGTGGGCGGCGAGCGGTTCGGCACCGCCTACCGCTTCCGGGCGCAGGACGGCACGTACACGGGCGCGCCGCTGCCCGTCGACCTCGCGGCCAACGCGGCCTCCCTGGGGATGCGTGTGATCCGCGCCAAAACAGTCTCTGACCTGCGCGATGCGCTCGCCGAAGCGCGGGCCGCCGACGGTCCCACATGTGTCTACGCGGAGACGGAAACGGCAGACACAGTGTCGCCCCCGCCCCCGGCGCAGGCGTGGTGGGATGTGCCCGTGGCCGAGACCGCGGACCGGCCGTCCGCGATCAAGGCCAGGAAAGAGTACGACCGGCACGTCTCAGCCCGACGCCGCCACCTGTGAGAGTAGGGATGCTTGTCATGACGAAGACCGTCAATCACTGGATCGGCGGGAAGACAGTCGAGGGTGCGTCGGGGACCTACGGTCCGGTGACCGACCCCGCGACCGGCACCGTCACCACGCAGGTCGCCTTCGCCTCCGTGGACGAGGTGGACGCCGCCGTCGCCTCCGCTCGCGAGGCGTACGCCACGTGGGGCAAGTCGTCGCTCGCCAAGCGCACCTCGGTCCTGTTCGCCTTCCGCGCGCTGCTCGACGCCAACCGTGACGCGATCGCCGAGCTGATCACCGCCGAGCACGGCAAGGTGCACTCGGACGCGCTCGGCGAGGTCGCGCGCGGCCTGGAGATCGTGGACCTCGCGTGCGGGATCACGGTCCAGCTCAAGGGCGAACTGTCGACGGAGGTCGCCTCGCGCGTGGACGTCTCGTCCATCCGCCAGCCCCTCGGCGTCGTCGCGGGCATCACGCCGTTCAACTTCCCGGCGATGGTGCCGATGTGGATGTTCCCGCTCGCCATCGCGTGCGGCAACACCTTCGTACTGAAGCCGTCCGAGAAGGACCCCTCGGCCGCGATCAAGATCGCCGAGCTGCTCTCCGAGGCCGGGCTCCCGGACGGCGTCTTCAACGTCGTGCACGGCGACAAGGTCGCCGTCGACCGGCTCCTTGAGCACCCGGACGTGGCGGCCGTCTCCTTCGTCGGCTCCACGCCGATCGCCCGCCACATCCACTCCACCGCGTCCGCCAACGGCAAGCGCGTACAGGCCCTCGGCGGCGCCAAGAACCACATGCTGGTCCTGCCGGACGCCGACCTCGACGCGGCGGCCGACGCGGCCGTCTCGGCGGCGTACGGCTCCGCGGGCGAGCGCTGCATGGCCATCTCGGCCGTCGTCGCGGTCGGCTCGATCGGCGACGAACTGGTCGCGAAGATCAAGGAGCGGGCCGAGAAGATCAAGATCGGCCCCGGCAACGACCCGACATCGGAGATGGGCCCGCTGATCACGGCGGCCCACCGCGACAAGGTCGCCTCGTACGTCACCGGCGCGGCGGCACAGGGCTGCGAGGTCGTCCTCGACGGCACCGGCCACACCGTCGAGGGCTTCGAGAACGGCCACTGGGTCGGCCTCTCCCTCCTGGACCGCGTGCCGGTCACGGCCGACGCGTACAAGGACGAGATCTTCGGTCCCGTGCTGTGCGTCCTTCGGGTCGACACGTACGAGGAGGGCGTGGCGCTGATGAACGCGTCGCCCTTCGGCAACGGCACCGCGATCTTCACCCGCGACGGGGGCGCCGCGCGGCGCTTCCAGCTGGAGATCGAGGCGGGGATGGTCGGCGTCAACGTCCCGATTCCCGTGCCGGTCGGCTACCACTCCTTCGGTGGCTGGAAGGACTCGCTCTTCGGCGATCACCACATCTACGGGAACGACGGCACGCACTTCTACACGCGGGGCAAGGTCGTCACCACCCGCTGGCCGGACCCGTCGGACGCGCCGGAGGGCGTGGACCTGGGGTTCCCGCGGAATCACTGAGGGCGGACAAACAGATCTAGCCCGTCCGGCGTTTGAGGACGAACTCGGCGAAGCCGGTGATTGCGGTCACCGAGGCCGCAGGGGCCCGCCGTACCGCAGCCGTGGTACGGCGGGCCCCCGCCGTACTCCTCAAGTAGGCAGCCGGGTTCAGCCCACCGGCTGCCGAGGTTGTCACCCCTCGCCCGTACGGTTGACGCATGGATCTACGACTGCCGAAGCTGCCCAAGCGCAGACTGCTCGCCGCGGCGGCCGCCCTCGCCCTGCTCGCGGGCGCCGGCACCTGGACGGCGGTGGCATCGGACGACGGGCCCACCGTGCACCGCCAGGACCGCATCATGCAGATGACGGGCGCGGGCGGCGCGAAGATCGACACGTCGTACTTCACCGCGGGCGACCCCTCGGTCAAACGCCCCGCCGTCCTCATCGGCCACGGCTTCGGCGCCAGCAAGGACCAGCTGCGCGCCCAGGCGGAGGACCTGGCCGGCCAGGGCTACGCGGTCCTCACCTGGTCCGCCCGCGGCTTCGGCAAGTCCACCGGCAAGATCGGCCTGAACGACCCGAAGGGCGAGGTCGCCGACGCGTCGCACCTGATCGACTGGCTGGCCGAGCGCCCCGAGGTGCAGCTGGACAAGAAGGGCGACCCCCGCGTCGGCATGACCGGCGCCTCGTACGGCGGCGCGATCTCCCTCCTCACCGCCGGTTACGACAACCGCGTGGACGCCATCGCCCCCCAGATCACGTACTGGAACCTCAGCGACGCCCTCTTCCCGAACGGCGTGTTCAAGAAGCTCTGGGCAGGCCTCTTCATCAACACCGGCGGCGGCTGCGAGCGCTTCGAGAAGCAGCTCTGTGAGATGTACAACCGTGTCGCGGTGAACGGAAAGCCCGACGCGGCGGCCCAGAAGCTCCTGGCCGAGCGCAGCCCGCAGGCCGTCGGCGACCGCATCAAGGTGCCCGCCCTGCTCGTACAGGGCCAGACCGACTCGCTCTTCCCGCTCGGCCAGGCCGACGCCACGGCCAAGGCGCTCCGCGCCAACCACGCACCCGTCTCCGTCGACTGGATCGCGGGCGGCCACGACGGCGGAAACGCCGAGACCGGGCGGATCAACGGCCGTATCGGATCGTGGTTCGACCGCTATCTGAAGGACGACAAGAGCGCGGACACCGGCCCCGGCTTCCGGGTCACGCGCACCGGCGGCATGGACTCCACGAACGGTTCCGCGCAGCTGCGGGGCGCGAGCGGCGACCAGTATCCCGGCCTGGAGAGCGGGCCGCGGGGCATCGCGCTCAGCGGGCGCGAGCCGCAGCGCGTCGAGAATCCCGCGGGCGCCGCACCGCCCGCCATCTCCGCGCTGCCGGGCGCGGGCGGCGGCGGACTCGACGAGCTGTCCTCGCTCGGAGTCGGCGTCTCCCTCGACTTCCCCGGCCAGCACGCGGCGTTCCAGTCGGCGCCCCTCAAGGACGATCTGCGGATCACCGGGTCACCGAAGGTGCGGGTGCACGTCAAGTCCACCAGCGAGGACGCCGTGCTCTTCGGCAAGGTGTACGACATCGGCCCCGGCGGCGGCCAGAAGGTGCTGCCCTCGCAGCTGGTCTCGCCGATCCGGGTGGAGGGCGCGAAGGCGGGCAAGGACGTCACCCTGACCCTCCCCGCCGTCGACCACGACCTCCAGAAGGGCCACCGCCTCCGCCTCGTCCTCGCGTCGACGGACCTCGGCTACGCCTCTCCGGCGCAGCCCGCCACGTACACGGTGTCCGTGAAGGGTGACCTTCAGATCCCCACGGCGCCCGGCGTGAAGACGGCGGCGGCGCCGCTGCCCGCCTGGGTGTGGTGGCTCCCGGCGTCCGGAGCGGTGCTCGCCGTGCTCCTCCTGGTCACCGCGCGGCGCCGGACGGCCGCGCCCGCGCCCGACCCGGACCTCGAAGAAGTGCCGCTGCGGATCACGGACTTGAGCAAGCGGTACGCCAAGTCCGTGGACCGTTACGCCGTGCGTGACCTCTCCTTCAGCGTCGAGAAGGGCCAGGTGCTCGGCCTCCTGGGCCCGAACGGCGCGGGCAAGACGACGACCCTGCGCATGCTCATGGGCCTCATCAAGCCCGACGCGGGCGAGATCCGCGTCTTCGGGCAGGCGATCAGGCCGGGCGCTCCCGTCCTCTCCCGGGTCGGCGCGTTCGTCGAGGGCGCGGGCTTCCTGCCGCACCTCTCCGGGCGCGAGAACCTGGAGCTGTACTGGAAGGCCACCGGGCGCCCCGCCGAGGACGCCCGCATGGACGAGGCGTTGGAGATCGCGGGGCTCGGCGACGCGCTCGCCCGCGCGGTGCGGACGTACTCGCAGGGCATGCGGCAGCGGCTCGCGATCGCCCAGGCCATGCTCGGCATGCCGGACCTGCTGATCCTCGACGAACCGACGAACGGGCTCGACCCGCCGCAGATCCGCGAGATGCGCGAGGTGATGATCCGGTACGCGCAGGGCGGCCGTACGGTCATCGTCTCCAGCCATCTCCTCGCCGAGGTCGAGCAGTCCTGCACGCATCTGGTGGTCATGGACCGCGGCCGTCTCGTCCAGGCGGGCCCGGTCGCCGAGATCGTCGGCTCCGGCGACACGCTCCTGGTGGGGCTCGCGGACGAGATCTCCGAGCCGATGGTGGACAAGGTGGCCGCGCTGCCCGGCGTCGCGTCGGCGGTCCGTGCGGACGGCGGCCTCCTCGTGCGGCTCGACGGCACGGAGGCAGGCAGCGCCGCACGGCTGCTGCCCGAACTGGTGCGCCTGGAGCTGCCCGTGGAGTCCATGGGCCCGCACCGCCGCCTCGAGGACGCGTTCCTGACCCTGATCGACGGAGGCAACGCATGAGCGCCACAGCCACGCAGCCGGGTAAGCCCCCGCCCGGGACGGAACACGCCACGGCCCCCGGATACCGCCCCGGCCGTACGCTGCCGCTCCGCGTCGAAGCGGTCCGCCAGCTGAAGCGGCGCCGGACCCTGGTGATGGCCGGGGTGATGGGCCTGCTGCCCTTCGTCCTGCTCATCGCGTTCGCCGTCGCCGGTTCGCCGGAGTCCCGAAGCGGCCGCGTGACCCTGATGGACACGGCCACGGCGTCCGGCGCGAACTTCGCGGCGACGTGTCTGTTCGTGTCGGCGGGCTTCCTGCTCGTCATCCCCGTCGCACTGTTCTGCGGGGACACGGTCGCCTCCGAGGCGAGCTGGTCGTCCCTGCGCTATCTCCTCGCGGCTCCCGTGCCGCGGGCCCGCCTCCTGTGGTCGAAGCTGGCGGTGGCGCTCGGGCTCAGCGCGGCGGCGATGGTGCTCCTCCCGGTGGTCGGCCTGGTGGTGGGCTCGTTGGCCTACGGCTGGGGGCCGCTCCAGATCCCCACCGGCGGCGCGATGCCCGCGGGCACGGCGGCGCAGCGCCTCGTGGTCGTCGTGGCGTACATCTTCGTCTCCCAACTGGTCACGGCCGCGCTCGCGTTCTGGCTCTCGACGAAGACGGACGCACCGCTCGGCGCGGTCGGCGGCGCGGTGGGCCTGACCATCGTCGGCAACGTCCTGGACGCGGTGACGGCACTGGGCAGCTGGCGCGACTTCCTCCCCGCGCACTGGCAGTTCGCCTGGGCGGACGCGATCCAACCCCGAATGGAATGGGGCGGAATGATCCAGGGCTCCGCGGTCTCGGTGACGTACGCGCTGGTGCTGTTTGCGCTGGCGTTCAGGGGGTTTGCGCGGAAGGACGTGGTTAGTTGAGGTCCCCGGCGGAGCCGCCGCCTCCCCCTTGTGACTGCAAGCCACGTATGAGGGAGGCGAGTTGTGCGGGGGAGGCGGAGAGCTCTGTGCCGGGGGCTTCGCTTTCGCGGAGGCGGATGGCACCGGCGGTTGCGGTGAGCTCTACGCAGTTGGGCGCGTCTTCGTCGCCGGAGAACGAGGATTTCTGCCATGCGGGGGCTGGTGCCATGTCGAGACCTTTCAGGTGCGTTTTGCCAGTTCGTGTAGGAAGTCCCTCGACTCTACGACGCCGAGCGCAGCCCCTTCCACGTCGCCAATCACCCTTCGGTACCGGCTGAGCTGGGCCTCCGCGTCCATATACATGGGGCCATGTGCGGTGTCCAAGAGCACCGTGTCCAACTGTGGGACTGAGCCACCTGCGATCAGCATGGGGTTGCCGATCCGGGTGAAGCCATCTCTTTCGAACGGGACTACACGAACCGTGACTTGTGGGCGCTCGGACTGCTCCAGGATGTGCAGCAATTGCCGCCGGGCAACCTCGCCATCAGCGACCCTGACACGCAGTGCCGCCTCATGGATCACCACCTCGAAGCGAAAGGGTGCCTCCTTGTCGAGGGCGACCTGTCGCGCAAGGCGGAACTGCACACGTGCCTCCACCTGCTCCCTGGGGAGCCGTGACTCGGAAGTGGAGTAGATCGCCCGCACTTGCTCCTCGGTCTGCAACAGACCGGGGATCTGCACGTTCTCGAACGACCTCAAGTACGCGGCGTGGTGCTCCAATTCCGCAAGGTCGAGGAAGCCTTGCGGGAGCATGCGGCGGTGCTTGTCCCACCAGCCGCGCGCACGTTCGCCGGTCATAGCTGCCAGGGCGTCGACCAGCGCGGAGTCGTCACATGCGTACTGCCCGGCCAGGAGCCGGACGCGGTCAGCGCTCGTTGCGACACGCCCTGACTCCATGGTGGAGAACTTGCCCTCGTTGATCCCTGCGGCGCGAGCCGCCTCCCGGAGGGAAAGTCCCGCCCGCTCCCTGAGCCTGCGAAGTTCCTTACCCAGGCGCTCCTGTCGCGCTGTGACGGTCACCCTCGCTGCCATGTGCTCCTGCTTTCAGGCTGGTTGAGAGGCACCATAGTAGGGGGCAGGCTTGACCCTGGTAGAACTTTACCCCTACCGTCAGTGACGCAACGCACACACTGCGGAACTACCGGGACCCCGGAAGCGCACCACCCCGTCGTGCCACGACGGCCGTGAAACTGCCACCGCCCACCTACCGCAGCGGTCCCAAGCCCCTCACCTCGCCCGGAGTTCCGCCATGCCGAAGATGCCGGAAGACCCCGCTCCCGATCCCGCCCCTGAACCGTGGGAGTACACCCTCTACATCCCCCACGACCCCCGCGCCGTCACGATCTGCCGACGCACCCTGCGCCTGATCCTCGCCGCGCACGGCCTGCCACACCTCTCCGACGCCGCCGAACTCGTGGCCACCGAGCTGGTCGGCAACGCCCTGTGTCACACCAAGGGCCCCGCCGCCCTGCGCCTGCGCTGGACGGGTCTGCTTCTCCGCATCGGTGTCTGGGACGCCGACCCCACACCACCGGCGCCACCGTCGAGCACCGCCCTGGACGCTGAGCGGGGCCGGGGGTTGGCGCTTGTCCGCACCTGCGCCGACGGCTGGGGCTGGTATCCGCTCACGAGTACGGGGGACTCCGGCAAGTACGTCTGGTGTGAACTCGCGGCTGCGTGAGCGGGGTTGGGGGCGGGGGTTGTGGTGGTCCGGTGTTGGACATGGGGCACCGGGGCCGTCCGGTTCTCCGAGATTGGCGGTTCCGGGCCGGGCGTCAAGGGCGCTCCGCTGCGCTACGC
>NZ_JBEYWZ010000009.1:0-355671 GCF_040644915.1 Streptomyces sp. NPDC046925
TAGTTGGTCCTGCCCCAGTGGTAGGTGTGGCCGGTGAGCTCGTCGCGCACCGGCACGCTCGCATGCCAGTCCAGGCCGAGCGCCGGCATGTCCAATGACACCGTCGCCTCCCGTACGTGATGCGGATCCAGGTTGGCGACCACCAGAACCGTGTCCTGACCCGCGCGCTTGCTGTAGGCGATGACCGCGTCGTGGTCGGCCTCATGGAAATGAAGGTTCCTGAGCAGGCGCAGCGCGGGGTGGTCGCGCCTGATCCGGTTGAGCGTGGTGATGAGGGGCGCGATGGTGGAGCCCGTGCGCTGCGCCGACTCCCAGTCACGCGGCCGCAGTTGATACTTCTCCGAGTCCAGGTAGTCCTCGCGGCCCGGGCGGAGCGCGGTGTTCTCGCACAACTCGTAACCGGCGTACATGCCCCAGCTCGGCGCGAGAGTGGCCGCCAGTACCGCGCGCACCTCGAAGGCCGCGCGGCCGCCGTCCTGGAGGTAGCCGGGCAGGATGTCCGGCGTGTTCACGAACAGATTGGGGCGCAGGTACGCGGCGGTCTCGCCGGAGAGCTCGGTCAGGTAGTCGGTGAGCTCCTGCTTGGTGTTGCGCCAGGTGAAGTAGGTGTAGGACTGCTGGAAGCCGATCGCGGCCAGGGTGTGCATCATGGCGGGGCGGGTGAAGGCCTCGGCCAGGAAGATGACGTCGGGGTCGGTGCGGTTGATGTCGCCCAGGACCTGTTCCCAGAAGGCGACGGGTTTGGTGTGCGGGTTGTCGACGCGGAAGATGCGCACGCCGTGGCTCATCCAGAACCGCAGCAGGCGCAGGGTCTCGGCGACCAGGCCCGGCATGTCGCGGTCGAAGGCCAGCGGGTAGATGTCCTGGTACTTCTTGGGCGGGTTCTCCGCGTAGGCGATGGAGCCGTCGGCGCGGTGCGCGAACCACTCGGGGTGCTTGTCCACCCAGGGGTGGTCGGGGGAGCACTGCAGGGCGAAGTCCAGGGCGATCTCCAGGCCCAGGCCGGTGGCGCGGTGCACGAAGGCGTCGAAGTCCTCCAGGGTGCCCAGGTCCGGGTGGATCGCGTCGTGGCCGCCCTCGGGGGAGCCGATCGCCCAGGGCACCCCGACGTCGTGCGGGCCGGGGGACAGGGAGTTGTTGGGACCCTTGCGGAAAGTGGTCCCGATGGGGTGGATCGGGGGCAGGTAGACGACGTCGAAGCCCATCGCGGCGATCGCCGGGAGCCGGTCGGAGGCGGTGCGCAGGGTGCCGGAGCGTGGCGGCCGGCCTTCCTCGATGATCGCGCCCTCCGAACGCGGGAAGAACTCGTACCACGACCCGAACAACGCCCGCGGACGCTCCACCAGCAAGGGAAGCGCGGGGGAGCGGGAGATCCGCTCGCGCAGGGGGTATCGCGCAAGTACCGCGTCCACCCCGGGAGTCAGCACGGCCGCCAGGCGTTCGGCCGGGGGCCGCGAGTCGTCCTGCAGCGCTTCGGCGGCGGCAAGGAGTACCTGCCGCCGCGCCCCTTCGGGAGCTCCGGATGCCGCGCGCTCGTACAGCAGCGCGCCCTCTTCGAGCATCAGCCCGGCGTCGATGCCGGCGGGGACCTTGATCTCGGCGGCGTGCCGCCAGCCCTTCACGGGGTCCGCCCAGGCCTCCACGGCGTAGGTCCAGTGCCCCTCGGCGTCCGGGGTGACGTCCGCACCCCAGCGGTCGCTGCCCGGTGACAGTTCCCGCATCGGGATCCAGGGCTCGCCGCCCTCACCGGAGTCGCCGGGACCCAGCAGGACGACGTTGGCCCCGACCGCCAGTTGGCCCTCACCGAAGACGGTGGCCGTGACCTGGAACGTCTCGCCGGAGACAGCCTTCGCCGGGCGCCGGCCGCAATCGACGAGCGGGCGGACGTCCAGGACGGGCGTGGAGACGCCGGTGGGGACGGGGGCGGGGGAAGTCCCGGGAGGTGCGGTGGGAACAGGGGTCGCCTTGGGAGCTGCTGTCATCGCTCTCTCCTCCGCCGAATCTGCGCCCCAGGTGCGCCCGTCTTTATGTGCAGAGCGGCTCGGGAGCCGCGCGTCGGTCATCGCCCCCGGAGGCCCAGGGGCGGTCGTACCCGGCGTGTGGTGCGCGGGCGCAGGTAGAGCTCTGCCGCGTCGGCGGCGATCCGTGCCTTGCACTCGCCCATCAGTACGCAAAGGGTGTGCGCGGTGTCCTCGAAGCGCATCCGCACGGAGCTGTCCGCGGGATGGGCGAGCCGCAGCCGCTCCCATTCCCTGTAGTCGCCCAAATGCCGTGCGACATCGGCCTTTGCGGGCAGCAGCACCACGCTGGTCACCTTCTCGTTCGCTGATGGCGCGCGAGGTGTGCACCTGATGGGTGCGATCCCGTCCCGCGCGGACACCGGTGTGGCACACCGGTCGACCTTCATGACTCATGGTGCACGCATGAGCACCCAGCGTCCTGTTGAGCACCAGGAGGCGCCCGGGGTTCCTGTTGCGCAAATGGAGTAGCGCTCGCACGCTGAGACTGACGCAGAAGTGATCAGTGCTCACGTTCCGTGTTCGGGGCTCGGCCGCAAGACCGAGAAGGACCGGGAGCTTCGCCGAGAGGAGCCAGGAGCGATGAAAGCCGCGATCCCCTGCTACTACCACCTCGATGTGGAGGTCAGCTCGGAGAGGACAGAGCAGGTCAGGCGCATTCTGGTCGCGCATCTGAAGCATTGGGGCCTCGCGGTTCTCGTCGAACCCGTCGGCTACTGCACCGGAGTGCTGCTGCACGCGATCGAGGAGCACGGAGCGGACAAGAGGGCCGTCGTGGAAATGTGGTGGAACGGCCAGCACCTCATCACCGCCGTGTCGGACCGCAACCGTGAACTTCCCCAGCGGCACTACGGGCCGCAGGGCTGCCTGACGCAGATCGCCGCGCTGAGCGACGGCTGGGGCAGCTGCCCGTCGACGGACGGCAAGATCATCTGGTTCTCGCGCCGCGTGCGCGCGGCCGAACACGCCCGGCTGTCACCCGGAACGCCAGGCCCCAGCCTGCGCGAGGCGCTGGAAGCGCCCCGGGACGTCCCCGCCGCCGCCCTCGCGGGCCCGCCCGCGTGAACGCACGGCCGTTGAACGCAGGGCCGTGACGGAACGCCGAGCGGTGACGGAACGCCGAGCGGTGACTCAACGCCGTGCCGTGACCCGACGCCGAGCCGTGCCTCACCCAGAACCGCCCGTCCGCAGGGAGGCAGTCGCGTGCGCACCTGGACCGGAGCCCCTTTCCCCCTGGGCGCCACAACCGACGGCGAAGGAACCAACTTCGCGCTGTTCAGCGAGGTAGCCGAACACGTGGAACTGGTACTCGTCGACGACGACGACACGCACCGCAGCGTGCCGCTCTCCGAAGTCGACGGCTTCGTCTGGCACTGCTACCTGCCGGGGATCGGCCCAGGCCAGCGTTACGCCTACCGGGTACACGGCCCCTGGAACCCGGCGGCAGGCCACCGGTGCAACCCCGCCAAGCTGCTCCTCGACCCCTACGCCAGGGCCATCGAGGGGCAGATGGACAACGACCCCTCGCTCTACGAGCGCGCGGCGCGGGGCCCCGAACCGGCGGACAGCGCCTCGCACACCCCGCTCTCGGTGGTCACCGACCCGTACTTCGCCTGGGAGGACGACAGACCGCCCCGGCGGCCGTACGCCGAGACCGTCGTGTACGAGGCACATGTGCGCGGCCTGACCCGTACGCACCCCGGAGTCCCCGCCGGGCTGCGGGGCACCTACGCGGGTCTCGCGACCGAGCCGGTCATCGACCACCTCACGTCGCTCGGCGTGACCGCGGTCGAGCTGATGCCGGTGCACCAGTACATCCAGGACGGGTTCCTGCGCGACCGCGGCCTGTCCAACTACTGGGGCTACACCTCCATCGGCTTCTTCGCGCCGCACAACGCCTACGCCGCGCACGGCTGGCGGGGCGAACAGGTCACCGAGTTCAAGTCCATGGTCAAGGCGCTGCACAAGGCCGGGCTCGAAGTGATCCTCGACGTGGTCTACAACCACACCGCGGAGGGCAACGAGAACGGCCCCACGCTCGCCTTCCGCGGCATCGACAACGCGTCGTACTACCGCCTGGCGGAGGGCGATCCGGCGCACTACTTCGACACCACGGGAACCGGCAACAGCCTCCTGATGCGCCACCCCAACGTCCTCCAGCTGGTCATGGACTCGCTGCGGTACTGGGTCACCGACATGCGCGTCGACGGGTTCCGGTTCGACCTCGCGGCCACGCTGGCCCGGCAGTTCCACGACGTCGACCGCCTCTCGGCATTCTTCGACCTGGTCCAGCAGGACCCCGTGGTCGGCCGCGTCAAGCTCATCGCCGAGCCCTGGGACGTCGGCGACGGGGGATACCAGGTCGGCAACTTCCCGCCCCTGTGGTCGGAGTGGAACGGCAAGTACCGGGATTCCGTACGGGACTTCTGGCGCGGCGCCGACCATACGCTCGCCGAGTTCGCGTCCCGGCTCACCGGTTCGTCCGACCTCTACCAGCACGATCGCCGCCGCCCGCGCGCCAGCGTCAACTTCGTCACCGCACACGACGGGTTCACGCTGCGCGACCTGGTCTCGTACGACGACAAGCACAACGAGGCCAACGGCGAGAACAACCAGGACGGCGAGAACGCGAACCGGTCATGGAACTGCGGTGTCGAAGGGCCCACCGCCGACGAGGGCATTCTGGAGCTCCGGGCGCGCCAGCAGCGCAACTTCCTCGCCACGCTGATGTTCTCGCAGGGCATCCCGATGCTCGCGCACGGCGACGAACTCGGCCGCACCCAGCAGGGCAACAACAACGCCTACTGCCAGGACAGCGAGATCTCCTGGATCGACTGGAACCTCACCGGCGAACAGCGGGACCTCGTCGACTTCACCCGCCGCGCCATCGAACTCCGGTCGGCGCACCCGGTGTTGCGAAGACGCCGCTTCTTCCGGGGCGACACCGCGACACACGAGAGCCAGCCGATGCCGGACCTGGTGTGGCTGCGGCCCGACGCGCGCGAGATGACGGACGAGGACTGGCGGCGCCCCGACGCGCACGCCGTCGGGGTCTTCCTCAACGGCGACGCCATCGCCGAGCCCGACGCTCATGGTGGCCCCGTGGTGGACGACTCCTTCCTGCTCCTCCTGAACAGCTACCGGGAGCCGGTCGTCTTCGACCTGCCGGACGCCGCGTACGGCGAACGCTGGACGACGCGGATCGACACCACGGACCCCCGCGGTGCCGCGGACGAGGTGGAGCACAAGGCGGACGGCGACGTCGTCGTGCAGCCCCACAGCCTGCTCATGCTGTCCCGGCCCGCCAGAACGGCCGGCCGGTCAGCGGGCAGGGCGTGACGATCACCGTGCGGGACGTGAGTTCACCACGAAGCGTGCCCCGTCCGGATCGGCCAGGACGGCCTCCGCCGCGCCCGTCTCGCCCTCGAGGACACTGCCGCCGTGATCTCGCGCGGCCCTGGCGCACGCGTCCACGTCGGCGACCGTGAAGTGGATCTGCCAGCGCGGCCGGATCGCGGGGTCGGGCGCCGCTTCCACCGCGCCGGAATGGATGCGGGCCACGACGTCGCCCTCGTTGCGCAGGACGACCCTCTCGTCCTCGTAGCCGACTTCGCAGCAGCCCGCGGCCGCGGACGCCCAGCCGAGGACCTCCGCGTAGAAGATGGCCGCGTCGAAGGCGTCGCGGGTGTGCAGCTCCACGAAGACCGGAGCCGCACGGCGCCAGTCCTCCCAGTCCGCCACCAGCTCGCCCTCCCAGACGCCGAAGACCGCTCCGTCGCGATCGGCCAGCAGAGCGGCCCGCCCCGGAGGGAACGAAAGAGGCCCCACGGCGGTCGTCCCGCCACGCTCCTGACTGCGGGCCACGGTCGCGTTCGCGTCGGACGCGGCGAAGAAGGGGGTCCACGCGACGGCTGCCTGGCCCATGGCCTCCACGGCGGACACGCCCGCCACCGGCACTCCGTCCACGCTGGCGAACCTGTACTGGTCGCCCAGCTTGCCGATGCGCCAGTCCCACCCGAGGACGGCGTGGTAGAACTCCTCCGCGGCCCCCAGATCGTGCGTGGTGAGGCTGACCCAGCAGGGTGCGCCGAACACCGTACGACTGGCCACGACCTCGTTCCCCGCTGCCCTATGGCTGTTCATCTCTGTACCGTTCTGAGGTCGATGGGGCGACTGCGCGTCTTCGGTCCCATCATCGCTGCCTTTGTCCGGCCCTGCCCCTCACGGTTGGGCTGGTCGGGGGCTACTCGTGTTCCCTGACGACATCGGCCGGGTCCTCCGCGGCCTGGCGCAGCGCGCGGCCGCTGCGAGCCGAGCGGGCCCGCCGAGGAGGAGCCGAGGCCGGTCGGAATCGTCGCCTCGTACGACCCCTACCGGGACAACCTGGAGCTCGTCACCCGGCTCGGCAGGGCCAGTGTCCTCGCCCGGCCCGCGCGTGAACTCGGCCACCGGCCTACCCTGGGCGCGTGACGGACGACAGCAGGCCACTGGCCGTATTCGACCTGGACGGCACGCTCGCGGACACCGCGCACCGCCAGCGTTTCCTGGAGGCGAAGCCGCGCGACTGGACCGCCTTCTTCGCCGCCGCGCCGGACGATCCGCCGCTCGAGCAGGGCGTGGCTCTCGCCCTGGAGAGCACGCGCGAGTGCGAGGTCGTCTACCTCACCGGCAGGCCCGAGCGCTGCCGCAAGGACACCGTGGCGTGGCTGGCGGCGCAGGGACTACCGGAGGGGCGGATCTGGATGCGCCGCAACGACGACCGGCGGCCCGCCCGCCGCACCAAGCTGGAGATCCTCAAGAAGATCGCCGGGTCCCGCGAGGTCCGGATGCTGGTGGACGACGACGAGTTGGTGTGCGACGAGGCGGAGCGGGCGGGCTTCAGGGTCGTACGGGCGCGCTGGGCGAGCACGTCCGCCGCGTTGAAGGACGCTCAGGAGCGTGAAGGGCGGACGTGACCGCTCGGCGGCGGGGTCAGGCGCTGTCCCCGTCCTCCAGGCGGAAGCCGACCTTCAGGCCCACCTGGTAGTGCTCGATCTCGCCGTTCTCGATGTGGCCGCGCACCTGGGTGACCTCGAACCAGTCCAGCGAGCGCAGTGTCTGCGAGGCGCGGGCGACGCCGTTGCGGATGGCCTGGTCGACGCCCTCGTGCGAGGTGCCGACGATCTCGGTGACCCGATAGGTGTGGTCGGACATCAGGATGTTCCTCTCCGCCGTGTGGTGACATCACAGCTGTGGCGTGACGTCACTCCACCGTGCCCCACCACGCGGCGCTGCGCGAGGCGGTGGGCGCGGGGTGCTCGGCGGCACCGTCCAGTTCGAGCCGCGAGACCGTCAGGACCGTACCGGCGGCTGATTTGTCCCGGGATCGGCGTCGGTATCCCCGATCCCGGTGTGACGCCCCACTTGACCGACCCATTGGTACATACCAAAATCCAGCCGTACCCGTTCGAGCCAACCGAGCTCCCCCCACGTCGGGCCGACCTTCCCTGTCCGCAGGAAGAAAGTGACCCACGTGAGACCGCACCGCCGCACCGCCATGTCCCTGTCCCTCGCCCTCGCCGTCACCGTGCTCCTCCCCGGTTGCAGCGTCCTGCCGGGCGGAGGAGAGGACAGGCGGACCGTCACCGTGTGGCTCATGCGGGGCAGCGCGTCGGACGAGTTCATCAAGCGGTTCACCACGGACTTCGAGAAGCAACACGGCGACATCGACCTGGAGATACGCCTCCAGGAGTGGACCGGCATCGGCGGCAAGGTCAAGGCCGCGCTCAAGGACGAGGACGGGCCCGACGTCATCGAGGTCGGCAACACCCAGGTCGCCCAGTACGTCGACGAGGGCGGCCTCTACGACCTCACCCTGGAGTCCGCGCGCGACCTCGGCATGAAGGACTGGCTGCCGGGTCTGGCCGAGCCCGGCCGGTACAACGGCAGCCAGTACGGCATCCCGTGGTACGCCGCCAACCGCGTCGTCATCTACAACAAGGACCTCTTCGCGCAGGCCGGGATCGAGGAGCCGCCCAAGACGCGCGCGCAGTGGATCGCCGATACCCGGCGGCTCAACTCCGGCGGCAACCAGGGCATCTACCTGGCGGGCCAGGACTGGTACACCCTGGCGGGATTCATCTGGGACGAGGGCGGCGAGCTGGCCACGGAGGACAAGGGCACGCGCGGCGTCTGGGAGGGCAGCCTGCACTCGGCGGCGGCGCTGCGGGGCATGGAGTTCTACCGGCAGTTGCAGGCGCTGGGCGACGGCCCGCAGGACGCGGACGAGGAGCACCCGCCGCAGGCCGGCGTCTTCGCCAAGGGCAACGTGGCGCAGATCGTCGCCGTGCCCGGCACGGCGCGGGCCATCGAGGAGAAGAACCCCGAACTGAAGGGGAAGCTCGGCTACTTCCCGATCCCCGGCAAGACGGCCGCCAAGCCGGGCGCCGTCTTCACCGGCGGATCCGATCTCGTGGTGCGCGGGAAGACCGAGGACCGCAGGAGCGCGGTCGCCGTGATCGAGGCGCTTGCGGGCAAGAAGTGGCAGAAGGACCTGGCCCGGACCATGAACTACGTGCCGAACAAGACGACTCTGGCCTCCGCCGTCTCCAGCGAGGAAGGCATCGCCGCGATGGCCGCGGGCGCCGCTCAAGGCCGGGCCACTCCCGCCTCGCCGAGGTGGGCGGCCGTGGAGGCCGACAACCCGATCAAGGCGTACATGTCGAAGGTCCTCGCCGGGAGCGACCCGGAGACGGAGGCGAAGGCAGCATCGCGCCGGATCACCAAGGAGCTCGACGTCAGGTCGTAGCGGGTCTTGGCGGTTCATGGCGAGCCGTGAGGGGCCGTCTCCGGGCGCGCGGTCCGCGCCCGGAGACCGGGATTGCTAGCGCGCCACGCTCAGCGACAGCGCGAAGCGTGCCCTCTCGTCCGTCCACCAGTGGGTCAGCTTCAGGTCGGCCGCGGCGAGTTCGGAGCGCACGCCCTCCTCGCGGAACTTCGCCGAGATCTCGGTGCGCATCTCCTCGTGCCGCTGGAAGTCGACCGCCAGGTCGAGCGCCGGGATCTTCACCGTCTGGGCGGCCAGGGAGCGCAGACGCATCTCGATCCACTCGTGCTCGCGGTCCCAGACGGCCACGTGCGAGAACGCGTCGGGGTCGAAGTCCGCGCCCAGCTCACGGTTGATCACGTGCAGGACGTTCTTGTTGAAGGAGGCCGTGACGCCCGACCCGTCGTCGTACGCCGAGACGAGTACCGACTCCTCCTTCACCAGGTCCGTGCCGAGCAGCAGCGCGTCACCGGGGGAGAGCAGGGTGCGCACCGACGCCAGGAACGCCGAGCGCTCGGCGGGCAGCAGGTTGCCGATCGTGCCGCCGAGGAAGGCGACCAGACGCGGACCCGGCGTGCCGGGCAGCGCCAGACCCCGGGTGAAGTCGGCGATCAGGGCGTGCACGTTCAGGGACGGGCGCGAGGCGATCAGGGTGTTGGCGGCGCCGGTGAGCGCGCTCTCGCTCACGTCCACGGGCACGTACGTGTGCAGGTCCGCGAGCGCGTCGATCAGATGGCGGGTCTTCTCCGACGAACCCGAGCCCAGCTCGATCAGCGTGCGTGCACCCGTCACCCCGGCGATCTCCGCGGCACGGGTCTGCAGGATCTCGCGCTCGGCGCGCGTCGGGTAGTACTCCGGAAGCGTCGTGATCTCGTCGAAGAGCGCACTGCCCCGCGCGTCGTAGAACCACTTGGGCGGCAGCGTCTTGGGCGAAGCGGTCAGGCCCTGGAGAACGTCGGCGCGCAGAGCGGCGTCGGTGGCGTCCACGGGCAGTGTGCGGGTCAGCTGGAACGGGCTCACGCGGTGGGCTCCTTGAGCGGGGTCAGCAGAACGTCGTTACGGCTTGCGGCGAGCAGTGTGCGGTCGGGCACCTCGCACCAGTGCGGATCGTCGTCGTAGGGCTCGGAGGCCACGACGGTGCGGCGGCCCGGTTCGGCGAGATACCAGAGGGTGTCTCCCCAGGCGGTCGCGGTGATCGTCTCGCCGTTGGTGAGCAGCAGGTTCAGGCGCGAGCCGGGGGCCGCCGCGGCGACCTCGACGACGGTGTCCGCGAGGGCCTGGCCCTCGTCGTCGCCGTTGCGCAGCCGGTGCAGGACGAGCGCCCACACCAGCGCGGAGTCGCAGCGCGCCTCCATGGAAAGCAGCTCGGCGGCCGGCAGACCGCGGGCCACCGGTGCGAGCGAACGCGGCCAGCCCGAGACCGCTCCGTTGTGGCTGAACAGCCAGGTACCGGCGGAGAACGGCGCCGCCGCCGCTTCCCCGTCCGCCCCCGCCTCGGTCGCGTCACGCACCGCGGCGAGCAGGGCGCCCGACCGCACGACACGGGCGAGGTCGGCGAAGGACTGGTCGCCCCAGATCGGCCCGGAGCGGCGGTAGCGCGCGGGCACCGGATCGCCTCCGGCGTACCAGCCGACCCCGAACCCGTCGGCGTTGACCGTGCCGTAGCGCTGCCGCCGCGGCGCCCAGGACTGCCGGAACAGGCTGTGCGCGGGGTCCACGAGGAGCTTGCCGAGCGGCTCTTCGGGACCCAGGAACGCCAGATGACGGCACATCAGCCACGCTCCGTCGGGTCGGCGTCGCGTGCCGTGCGGAACCCGGAGAAGATCTGCCGCCGCACCGGGTGGTCCCAGTTGCGAAAGGTGCCCCGGCACGCCACCTCGTCCACGGAGAACGCCCCGCCCCGCAGCACCTTGTAGTCGCCGCCGAAGAAGACGTCCGAGTACTCGCGGTAGGGGAAGGCGGAGAATCCCGGGTAGGGCAGGAAGTCGCTCGACGTCCACTCCCACACGTCGCCGATCAACTGGCGTACGCCGAGCGGGGATTCACCGGCCGGGTAGCTGGCCGCCGGGGCCGGGCGCAGATGGCGCTGGCCCAGGTTCGCGCGTTCGGGCGTGGGGTCCTCGTCACCCCACGGGTAGCGCATCGAGCGATCGCTCGCCGGGTCGTGCCGGGCGGCCTTCTCCCACTCCTCCTCGCTGGGCAGACGCCGGCCCGCCCACCGTGCGTACGCGTCCGCCTCGTACCAGCTGACGTGCAGGACCGGCTCGTCCGGCGGTACGGCCTCGACGGTCCCGAAGTGACGGCGCAGCCACTGGCCGCCCTCGTGACGCCAGAACAGCGGCGCCGAGAGTCCGTTGCCGCGGACCATGTCCCAGCCCGCCGGGGTCCACCACCGCTGGTCCGAGTAGCCGCCGTCGGCGATGAAGCGCTGATAGTCGGCGTTGGTCACCGGCGTCGTGTCGATGAAGAACGGCGGCACCAGACGGTGGTGCGCGGGACGTTCGTTGTCCAGGGCCCACGGCTCCGTGGACGTGCCCATCGTGAACGGGCCGCCCGGCACGAGGACTTCCGGCGGACCGCCGAACCGCGGCGCGGGCTCCGGATCGGGCGCCGTGAGCGCCGTGGGGCCCGAGCGCAGCTGATGCGTGATCAGCATCGTCTCGTCGTGCTGCTGTTCGTGCTGCGCGATCATGCCGAACGCGAAGCCCGCGTCGGTCAGCGGCGAACCGCGAAAGGGCGTGCTCTCCAGGACGTCGAGGGCGCGCCCGCGCACCTCGGCCGCGTAGCCGCGGGCCTCGGCGGGCGCGAGCAGCGGCAGGCTCGGCCGCTCGGAGCGCGGGTGCTCGAAGGCGTCGTACAGGCCGTCGATCTCGGGCCGCATGGCGTCGCGGCCCGCCACCGCCCGCAGCAGCCACAGCTCTTCCTGGTTGCCGATGTGCGCCAGGTCCCAGACCAGCGGCGACATCAACGGCGAGTGCTGTGCGGTCAGTTCGGGCTCCTCCACGCACGTGGTGAGGAGCGAGGTGCGCTCCCTGGCCGCCAGGAGCGCCGCCAGGGCGCGCTGCCGAAGCGCATCGGGGTCGCTGACTGTTCCGGTCATCGGAGGATGCCCTTCTCGTGCTCGTGGTCGTAGTGGTGGCCGTCCTTGCGCCCGTCGAGCAGATCGTCGGCCGGGCAGCGGCCCCGCGAGACATACCGCTCGGCGTACGCGGCGACGGCTCTTTGCACCTCGGCGCTCGCGCCCATCCGGGGCAGCGCGTCGGCCGCCGCGGCGAAACAGGCGGCCGCGGCCTCGCGCAGCTCCGGGTCGGCGAGCCCGTGCCGCGCCGCGTCCAGCCACAGCGGGCTGCGCGGCGCCGCGGGCGCACCGGGCAAAAACGCGCTCTCGGCCAGCGACTTCAGGGTGCGGTAGGCGGTCTCGGCCGCCTGCGGGTCGTCGAACAGCGCGCTGGTCACGGCGAGCGGCACGATCCAGCCGTGCGCGCCCGGCTGGGCGTCGACCATCCGCAGCTCCAGATGGCCGCGCGGGCGTACCGGCGGGAAGAGGGTGGTCAGATGATGGGTCAGGTCCTCGGCCGTCGGCGGGCGCGGCGCGCCCGAGCGGGCCCAGCTGCGAAAGGTCAGCCCTTCCGGCACGGCCCAGGGCGCCGCGTTCCCGCCCTCCGCGTCGTTCCCGCCGTCTGCGCCGTTCCCGTTCTCCCCGTCCTGTCCGGCTCTGATGAACATCACCGGAGCGTCCAGGACATGCCGCGTCCAGGCCGCCCGCGGCTCCGCGTCCAGGGACGGCGCGCCCGACGTACCCGGATCGATCGACGCCCAGACGGCCTGCCGCGTGGAGCGCCAGCCGGTGGCACGCCCGTCCTGGACCGGCGAGTTCGCGAACGCGGCGACCAGCACGGGGCCGAGGAGATGCGCGAGGCGCCAGCGCCGGCCGTAACCGAGCGGGCCCGGCTCCTCGTGTCCGGCGTCCAGGCAGATCTGCACGGAGGCCGTGGAACACATCATGCGGCGTCCCGCCGGGCCCGCGCGGTCGAGATAGCTCTCCATCGCGTCGTAGCGCGGCCGGTGCAGGATGCGGGACGGCGGGCGCCAGGGATCGGCACCGAGGCCGGTGAGCGTCAGATTCAGGGTGGCGAGGCGATCACGTACGAGAGCGAGATCGGCCGATACGTCGGACACGCACTCCATGAGGGAGGCGGCGGGGTGGGAGCTGAGTTCCAGCTGGCCGCCCGGTTCGACGGTGATCAGGGAGTGCAGGGGCAGGGCCCGCAGTGCGGCATATGCCGATTCGAGGCGGGCTGGGGGTACGGGCAGATGGAGCCGGTGCGGCTCGTGGATCAGCCATTCCAGTTCGACACCGGTGACGCGCGGTGGTCCGGTCTTGAAACAGATGCCGGTGACCAGCGCCTCTGCTTCGGACTCGGAGACCGCGGTGCCGTACTTCGCGTGGTACTTCGTACAGTCACCCTCGGGCATTGCAGGGGTCCTCCTGTTCAAGTTCTGCCTGGTCCAACGGTTGTGGACCACCCGGTCAACTCGATATGGGGTGGGACCGAGCCGGCAGCGCTCGTCCTACCCAAGACCCTGTCGGCCGTTCGCACAAGAGTGCCCCGGTCCCTGGCAAGTGCCGGGGAATTGTGTTGCGGCGGGCGACGCGCAGAGCTCACGATGCGTTCATGTACGAGACGGGGGACAGAGACATGTCCGGGGCGGGAGAGCGAGCATGAGTGCGCGCCTGCGTGGCATCGCGCAGCAGACCGAGGAGATCGTGGCGGCAGGGTGGTATGCCGCTCCGGGTGGCCGCGAAGTGGTGATCGCGGATGCGGTGGACGCCGCGCGCTCCGGCACGCGGATGTTCGGTCCGGCGGGCCTGGACGTGGCTCCCGTACGGCCGCCCGAGCTGACCACCACGGTAGTCGAGGTCACCGCGGAGAGCAGCCTGGAGGCCGCCCACCGGCTGACGGGCGCGGACCCGGGCCCCGTGGCCGTCCTGAACTTCTCCTCCGCGCGCAATCCCGGCGGCGGCTATCTGAACGGCGCCCAGGCACAGGAGGAGGCGCTGTGCCGCGGCTCGGCGCTGTACACGTGCGTGCGCTCGGTCCGGGAGTTCTACGACCACCACCGCGCCCACCGCGATCCCTTCTACAGCGACCGCGTGATCCACTCCCCGGCCGTGCCGGTCTTCCGCGACGACAAGGGCCGGCTCCTCGACGAGGCGTACGAGGTCGGTTTCCTGACCTCGGCCGCGCCGAACGCGGGCGTCGTGCTTCGGCAGACTCCTGAGCGCGTCGCCGAGCTGCCGCGGGCCCTGGCGGTCCGTGCGGAGCGGGTCCTGGAGACCGCCGCCGCCTGCGGCTACCGGCGGCTCGTGCTCGGCGCGTGGGGCTGCGGGGTCTTCCAGAACGACCCCGCGCAGGTGGCGGACGCGTTCCGGGTGCTGCTCGACGAAGGCGGCCGGTTCCACGGGCACTTCGAGCACATCGTCTTCGGGGTGCTCGACCGCACACGCGGCGCGGTGACACGGACCGCCTTCGAGGAGACGTTCGGCGAGGGATTCAAGGGCGGGGCCCGGCCCCGCCCTCAGGGCTCAGCTCCACGCGAGTCGTAGCGCTCAACGCCAGCCGTAGCGCTCCTGCAACCGCCGTACGACCAAGTTGAACCGCATCCGGTCAAGAGCGCACGCCTCGCGCCGCATGCCCGCGTCGTGCACCCGCAGGACCCGGTCGATGTCGACCCAGGAGTCACGGCCCTCGCGGTCCCAGGGACCGCTGCCGATGGGCACCCACTCGCGGTCGTTCGCGTGCTGCTTGCTGGAGAGTTGCACGGCGAGCAGCGTGCCGCGCGCCTCGCGGGCGACGACGAGGACGGGGCGGTCCTTGCCGCGCCCGTCGTTCTCCTCGTAGGGAACCCACGTCCAGACGATCTCGCCGGGGTCGGGATCGCCGTCGTGGGCGGGTGAGTACGTCGTCTGGACCTGGCCGACCTCGCGCGGCTCGGCCTCGGTGGTCGCGGTGCGGCCCGTGCGTCCCGGGTGCGCGGACATCTGCGGGTCATCGGTGTTGGCTGTCACGCGGGCCACCGTAGAACCCGGCGGGACCAACCCGCGGGCCGGGGGCACCCGATGGGCCCCTAGGCCGCGTCCGGCCACTGCTCGTACCAGCGCCGGTCGTCCTCCAACTGGGCCGCGAGGGATATCAGGAGCGGTTCGCTGCCCGCGGGCCCGAGCAGTTGCGCGCCGACCGGAAGGCCGTCGCCGGCGTGTCCCGCGGGCACGTTGACGCCGGGCCAGCCCAGGACGTTCCAGGTCCACGCGTAGGGGCAGGCGGCGATCATCGCCTGGTCGGTGCGCCAGCCGCTGAGGGCGGCCATGGTGCCGACGCGGGGCGGGGGAGTGGCGGTGGTGGGCGTGAGGACCACGTCGTACGTCGAGAAGGTCGCGCCGACCCGGCGGTGCAGGGCGGCTTCGGCGCGGCGGGCCAGGCGCAGCGGGGCACCGCCGAGCAGCCGTCCCAGGCGGGCCGCCTCCTTGGTCCGCGGGTCGAGCAGCCGCGGGTCGGGCACCTCGCGGGCCCATTCGGTGATGCCGGCCGTGGCGCGCGGCACGAAGTCGAGGCCGATCTGGCCGTAGCGCGGGTCGGCCTCCTCGACGTCATGGCCCAGGGCGGCGAGGCGGTCCGCGAGAACGATGACTTTGCGGCGCACCACGGGATGCAGGCGCTTGGGGGTCGCGGTGAACGGCATGCGCAGGGAGAGGGCTATCCGTAGCCGCCCGGGGTCGCGGGTCGCCGCCTCTGCGGCGCGGATGGCGGGCGGCTTGTGCAGGTCGCCGTCGTGGTTGCCGCTCGCCGCGTCCAGGAGCAGGGCCGCGTCGGCGACGGTCCTGGCGAGCGGGCCGTTGACGGTGATGCCGTTGAAGGACTCGGGCCAGGGCCACGTCGAGATACGGCCGCGCTGCGGCTTGATCCCCACGAGATGGGTCCAGGCGGCGGGGATGCGCACCGAGCCCGCGCCGTCGGAGCCGAGCGCCGCGGGCACGAGCCCCGCGGCGACGGCCGCCGCCGAACCGCCGGAGGAGCCGCCGGGGGTGTGCCCGGTGTGCCAGGGGTTGCGCGTGTCGCCGAAGCCGGGCCCTTCCGTGAAGGGCCACTGCCCCAGCTCGCATGTGTTGGTCTTGCCGACGATCACGGCTCCGGCGGCCCGCAGCCGGCGTACGGACTCGGCGTCCTCCCGCTTCGGCGGGAAGTCGCCCCGGCAGCCGAACGCGGTCGGCTCGCCCGCCATGTCGGTGTCGTCCTTCACGGCGATCGGCACACCGAGCAGCGGCCGTCCCGCGGCGCCGGACGAGGCCAACTCCCGGTCGGCGGCGTCCGCTTCGGCGAGCGCGGCCTCGGCGCGCACCAGCTTGAAGGCGTTGAGCACGGGCTGCGAGGCCTCGATGCGCGCCAGCGTCCGCTCCGTGAGCGCGCGTGCGGACACTTCTCCGTCGGCCAGCGCACGGGCGGTGCGCGCGAGGCCGTCGGCCCGGTCGGCTGTCATGTGGGGGCACCTTTGATCGACGGGCGGGTGCACGCACGTTAACCGGCACGGGGCGAACGCGGTACGGGGGCCGGGCAGTTCACGCCGCGCACGGCGGGCGGGAGCGCTCCCACTCAGGTCAGGGATGCGCCCAAGCCCGCATGGGAGCGCCCTCGCACCGTCTGGAAGGATGACCCCGTCATGGTGCAGATACCGAACAAGACCGCGCAGCAGTCCGCGCAGTACTCCGTGCCGACGAGCGCCGACGTGGCGCGTCTTGCGGGAGTCTCGCGCGCGACCGTCTCGTACGTACTGAACAACACGAGCGCCGTCCGCATCAGCGAGCCCACGCGGCGCCGCGTCCACGAGGCCGCCAAGGAACTGGGGTACGTCCCGCACGCCGCGGCCCGCAGCCTGCGCGCCGGACACACCCGTGTCGTCCTGATGCCCACGCCGCAGATCCCGGCGGGCCCGCTCTTCAGCGAGTTCTTCAACGAGCTGCAGTGGGCGCTCAGCCGCTTCGACTACACCGTCGTGCAGTACGGCAGCCTCGGCCTGACCGGCGAGGACGCGGCCCGCGCCTGGGCCGAGCTGCGCCCGGTGGCGGTCCTGGCCCCCGGCGCGTCAGGGCTTGGCGCGCGCGGTGTGAGCGTCCTCAAGCGGTCGGGCGCCAAGGCCGTCTTCACGCTGGGCCCGCAGCGGGCCGAGGGCGCCCACGCCCTGCTCATGGACCAGCGGCTGATCGGCCACCACGCCGCCGCGCATCTCCTGGAGCGCGGCAGCCGCCGCATCGGCGTCGTGATCCCCGGGGAGCAGGGTCTCGAACCCTTCGCACGCCCGCGTGCCGACGGAGTCCGCCGCACCGCCGCCCGGCACGGCCAGGGCGCCACGGTGACCGAGCTGCCGCTGGCCTACGACGAAGAATCGGCGGCCCGCCTCGCGGCACGCTGGCGCACGCTGGGCATCGACGGGGTGTTCACGTACAACGACGAGTACGCGATGCTCCTGATGCGGGCGTTGCAGGACGAAGGCATCGCCGTCCCCGGAGAGACGGCGATGATCGGCGCCGACGACTTGATGCTCGGCAGGCTCCTGCGGCCGCGGCTCAGCACGGTCCGCATCGAGCTGCCGTCGGGTCAGAAGCTCGCGGAGCTCGTCGACCGGGTCGTGCGCAACCCGGGCATGGAGCCCGAGGTGCACGACGTGCTCGGTGCGACGGCCGTGCACCGCGAGTCCAGCTGACCCTGTGGTTCGGAAGTCTGTACGGGGGCTTCCTTACTCCCCCTGCTGCTGTGCCTGGGCCTTGGCCTGCTCCTCGGCGACGGACTTGCGGACCTCGTCCATGTCCAGCTGCCTGGCCTGCCCGATGACGTCCTCGAGGGCTGCCTCGGGCAGCGCGCCGGGCTGTGCGAACACGGCCACCTGGTCGCGCACGATCATCAGTGTCGGGATCGACTGGATGCCGAAGGCCTGGGCCAGCTCGGGCTGCGCCTCCGTGTCCACCTTGCCGAAGACCATGTCGGGGTTGGCCTCGGCGGCCTTGTCGTAGACCGGCGCGAACGACTTGCACGGGCCGCACCAGTCCGCCCAGAAGTCGATCAGGACGAATTCGTTGTCCGTGACCGTCTGGTCGAAGTTTTCCTTCGTGAGCTCCATAGTCGCGCTGCTCATGGTGTTTCCTTCTTCCTGCTGTCGGTCGAAGCCGCTGTGCACAACGGCCCGGGCGGCAGACGTATTCCACGCGTTCACCCGTGCTCGTCCGCGCGCGTACCCGTGTGGCCACGTCGCACACCTGCGACCACACTGGCTTTCATGACGGATTCGAAAACATACGACGTAGTGGTCCTGGGCGCGGGCCCCGTGGGGGAGAACGTGGCGGACCGGGCCCGTGCGGGCGGTCTGAGCGTGGCGATCGTGGAGAGCGAACTCGTCGGGGGCGAATGTTCGTACTGGGCGTGCATGCCCAGCAAGGCGCTGCTGCGCCCGGTCATCGCGCGTGCGGACGCGCGCAAGGTGCCCGGACTGCGCCAGTCGGTGCAGGGTGACCTGGACGCGGCGGCGGTCCTCGCACACCGGGACGACTACACCTCGCACTGGAAGGACGACGGCCAGGTCGGCTGGCTGGAGTCCATCGGCGTCGACCTCTACCGCGGCCACGGCCGCATCGCCGGGACGCGCCAGGTGAGTGTCACCGGCCCGGACGGCACCGAGCAGACCCTCGCCGCCCGCCACGCGGTGGCGGTGTGCACCGGCACCCGCGCCGCCCTGCCCGATCTGCCGGGCCTGGCCGACGTGAAGCCGTGGACGAGCCGCGAGGCCACCAGCGCGGACCATGTGCCCGGCAGGCTCGTGGTGGTCGGCGGCGGTGTCGTCGCCGTGGAGATGGCCACGGCCTGGCAGGCGCTCGGCTCGCAGGTCACGCTCCTCGTGCGCGGCGACGGCCTGCTTCCGCGCATGGAACCCTTCGCCGGGGAACTGGTCGCCAAGGCGCTGACGGAGGCGGGCGCGGACGTCCGCACCGGCGTCTCGGTCACGGCGGTGAGCAGGGAGAACGGCACGGTCACCGCGACCCTGACCGGCGGCGGCACCATCGAGGCCGACGAGATCCTCTTCGCCACGGGCCGTGCCCCGCGCACCGACGACCTGGGCCTGGAGACGATCGGCCTCGACCCCGGTTCCTGGCTGTCGGTCGACGAGAGCCTGCGGGTGGAGGGGACCAGCTGGCTCTACGCGGTGGGCGACGCCAACCACCGCGCGCTCCTCACCCACCAGGGCAAGTACCAGGCCCGCATCGCCGGCGCCGCGATCACCGCCCGCGCCCAGGGCGTCCCGCTCCTGGAGACCGACCCCTGGGGCGCGCACTCCGCCACCGCCGACCACGACGCCGTACCCCAGGTGGTCTTCACCGACCCCGAGGCGGCGTCGGCGGGCCTGACCCTCGCGGAGGCGGAATCCGCCGGGCGCCGCGTGCGCGCCGTGGACTACGACATGGCGAACGTGGCGGGCTCGGGCCTCTACGCGGACGGCTACGAAGGCCGCGCCCGCATGATCGTCGACCTGGACCGCGAGGTCCTGCTCGGCGTGACCTTCGTGGGCCCCGCGGTCGGCGAGCTCATCCACTCGGCGACGGTGGCGATCGCGGGGGAGGTGCCGATCGACCGGCTGTGGCACGCGGTCCCGGCCTATCCGACGATCAGCGAGGTGTGGCTGCGCTTGCTGGAGACCTATCGCGGCTAGTTCGGGGCGGCGGCACGTCTGCCGCCCCGCCGGCCGGAACGGGGCCCGTCACCGCTGCGGTGGCGGGCCCTTCGTCTGCCCGAGCCGTGGCGTCACTCTCTGGATCGTAGCGTTGCTACCCGCATAGTGTTAGCGTTGATTCCATCGGGTGGCGGAAAAGGCCGCCCCAGCCATCGGAAGCAGGGAGCAACGCCATGAGCGAGCAGCAGCAGGCCGCGCCCCGCCGGGTCGCCGTCGTCACCGGAGGCTCGCGCGGCATCGGCCGCGAGAGCGCCGAGCGGCTGGCCGCCGACGGGTTCGCCGTCGTCGTCAACTACGCGGGCAACAAGACCGAGGCCGAAGCGGCGGTGGCCGCGATCGCCGCCGCCGGGGGAGCGGCGATCGCCCACCGCGCGGACGTGGCCGACGAGGGCGCGGTGTCCGCGCTCTTCGACGCGGCCGAGGAGACCTTCGGCGGTGTCGACGTGGTCGTCCACGCGGCGGGCGTGATGACCCTCGCCCCGCTGGCCGAGGCCGACCTGGACGCCGTCGACCGGATGCACCGCACCAACATCCGCGGCACGTTCGTCGTCGACCAGCAGGCCGCGCGCCGACTGCGCTCCGGCGGCGCGATCATCAACTTCTCCACCTCCGTCGTCGGGCTCGCGATCCCCGGCTACAGCGCGTACGCCGCCAGCAAGGGGGCGGTCGAGGCCATGACCCTGATCCTGGCCAGGGAGCTGCGCGGCCGCGACATCACCGTCAACGCCGTCGCCCCCGGTCCGACCGCCACGGCCCTGTTCCTGGACGGCAAGGACGAGCAGACCATCGAAAGGATGGCCGCCCAGCCGCCGCTGGAGCGCCTGGGCACCCCGCAGGACATCAGCGAGGTCGTCTCCTTCCTCGCCGGGCCCGCCCGCTGGGTCAACGGACAGGTCCTGCGCGCCAACGGCGGGATCGTGTGACCGGGTCCGACGGGTCCGACGGGTCCGACGGGTTCTGCGGGACAGACGAGTCGGAGGGGCCGAAGCGGGGCGTGAGTACGCGAGAGCGCATCCTGCGGGTGGCCGCGGACCTGGTCGCGCGGTCGGCGGACGGCGACGTGTCGACGCGGGCCGTGTGCGAGGCGGCGCAGGTGGGCGCCCCGGCGCTGTACCGGCAGTTCGGCGACAAGCAGGGGCTGCTCTCGGCCGTCGTGGACCACGGCTTCGACAAGTACCTGGCGACGAAGCGGCAGCGCGAGGCCACCGCGAACCCCGTCGACGACCTGCGCGACGGCTGGGACAGCCACGTGGACTTCGCGCTGCGGAACCCGAACCTGTACCGGCTGATGAACTCGCCCGCCATGCGCACGCCCCCCGCCGCGGCCCTGGAGTCCCACCAGATCCTCACGCGGGACCTCGAACGGGCCGCGGCGCGGGGCAAGTTGCGCCTGGCCCCCGAACTGGCCGCCGAGATGATCATGTCGGCCAATGTGGGCGTGTCGCTCATGCTCGTCGCCCGTCCGGGGACGTTCGCCGACCGTGACCTGTCGCGACGAGTACGGGACGCGGTGCATGCCGCCGTCTTCACCCCGGACGTCACCGAGGCCTCACCGGAGGCGGACGGGGACGAGCGCGACGAGGCCCAACTGCCCGCCACGGCAGCCCGGTTGTCCGCGCTGCTTGCGCAGTCCCCGCCGTCGGCGCTCACCGAAGCCGAGGCGGCTCTGATGACGGAGTGGCTCGACCGACTCTCGCGCTGAGGCCGGGGAGCCACAGGGGGTCACGGGGGCTTCGGGATAGCGGGCGGGGAGCCGCCCCGCTCAGGCGCCCGCGTCCCGCCAAGCCGCGTCCCGCAGCAGCCGGAGCCCGTTGAGCCCCACCAGCACGGTGGAGCCCTCGTGGCCGAGCACGCCGAGGGGCAGCGGCAGGGTGCCGACGAGGTCCCAGGTGACCAGTACGGCGATGAACGCCCCGGCGATCACCAGGTTCTGCACCACGAGCCCGCGGGCGCGCCGGGACAGGGCGATCACCTTGGGCACGGTGGCGAGTTCGTCCCGCACGATGACGGCGTCGGCGGTCTCCAGTGCCAAATCGGAACCGGCCCGGCCCATCGCGAGACCGGTGTGCGCCGCGGCGAGAGCGGGCGCGTCGTTGACGCCGTCCCCGATGACCAGGACCCTGCGACCGGCGCCCTCCGCCTCACGCACCGCCGCGACCTTGTCCTGCGGCAGCAGCCCGGCCCGTACGTCATCGATGCCGACCTCCTTCGCGAGCCGGGCCGCGGCCTGCGCGTTGTCGCCGGTGAGCAGCATCGGGGCGGTGCCGGTCAGGGTCGTGAGGGCGGTGACGGTGGCCGCTGCGTCGGGGCGGAGTCGGTCGGCGATGCCCAGGACGCCGACGGGGATGCCGTCGCGCAGCACGAGCACGGCGGTCTGGCCGTCCTCGCCCAACTGCGCCGCGCGAGCGAGGGCGTCGGCGCCTGTCGCTTCCCTCGGCGAGGCGTCCCCCGGCGTCGCATCGAGGAGCCGAGCCGGAGCCCCCACCTCGACGGTCGCGCCCCCGACCGTGGCGCTCACCCCGACACCCGGCGCCGACGCGAAGCCGGTGACGGGCGGGACGTCCAGGCCGCGGGCGCGCGCAGCGCCCACGACGGCGCGGGCCAGGGGATGTTCGCTGCGGTGCTCGGCCGCCGCGGCGAGTGCCAGGAGGGCGTCGTCGGTCAGGCCGCCGCCCGGCAGCGCGTGGACGGCGGTCACCCGGGGAGTCCCCTCGGTCAGGGTGCCCGTCTTGTCGACGGCGACCGCGTCGACCTGTCCCAGACGCTCCATCACGACGGCGGACTTGACCAGGACGCCGTGCCGTCCGGCGTTGGCGATCGCCGAGAGCAGCGGCGGCATGGTGGCGAGCACCACCGCGCACGGCGACGCCACGATCATGAACGTCATCGCCCGCAGCAGAGCCCCGGTCAGATCGTCGCCGAAGGCCAGCGGCACGGCGAAGACGGCGAGCGTGGCGATGACCATGCCGAGCGAGTAGCGCTGCTCGACCTTCTCGATGAACAGCTGCGTCGGCGCCTTGGTCTCTGACGCCTCCTCGACCATCGCCACGATCCGCGCGATCACCGAGTCCGACGCGTCACGCCCGACCCGTACCCGCAGCGCGCCCGCCCCGTTCAGCGTCCCGGCGAACACCTCGTCCCCGGCCTCCTTGCCGACCGGCAGCGGCTCCCCGGTGATCGTGGCCTGGTCGACGTCACTGGCCCCGTCGAGCACCTCGCCGTCGGCTCCGACACGCTCGCCGGGTCGTACGAGGATGACGTCGCCGACCCTCAACTCGGCCGTGTCGACCGTCTCTTCGCCGCCCCCGTCGGCAAGACGCGTGGCCGTGGCGGGCGCGAGGTCGAGCAGGCCGCGCACCGAGTCGGCGGTACGGGCGGTGGCCAGGGCTTCAAGCGCGCCGGACGTCGCGAAGATGACGACGAGCAGCGCCCCGTCCATCACCTGCCCGATCGAGGCCGCGCCGAGGGCGGCGACGATCATCAGCAGATCCACGTCCAGGGTCTTCTCGCGCAGCGCCCGCAGCCCCGCGAGCGCCGGTTCCCAGCCCCCGGCGACATACGCGACGGCGTACAGCGCGCCCCACGTCCAGGAAGCGGCACCGGCCAGCTGGAGCGGCAGCGCGACCAGGAACGCGGCCGTCGCTGCGGCCGCCCAGCGGGCTTCGGCGAGGGCGAGGACACGGGTGCGGCGGCGCGGTGCCGCCGCGGTGCCTGATCGGGGGCGGGAGGGGCCGGGGAGCAGGGGAGCGGGTGTATCGGGCGGGGCCGTGGGCATGGCGGAGGAACCCTTCACGGGCTGGGGAGCGGCAACGTCATCACCGTACAGGAACGAATGAACAGCTTTTCATGTGTCATCGATAGGATGACGCCATGGGCCACGGAGTCGACGACAAGAGCACCGCCACCACGCGCGAACGCCTGGACTCCGTGGGGGCCGCGGACGTCGCCGCCACTCTCCAGGCCCTGGCCACACCGTCCCGGCTGCTGATCCTCGCCCGCCTCCAGGAGGGCCCCTGCGCGGCCGGCGACCTGGCCGACGCGGTCGGCATGGAGCAGTCGGCCTGCTCCCACCAGCTGCGCCTGCTTCGCAACCTCGGCCTGATCACCGGCGAACGGCACGGCCGCTCGGTCATCTACGCCCTCTACGACCACCACGTCGCCGAACTCCTCGACCAGGCGCTCTTCCACGTCGAGCACCTGCGCCTCGGCCTGCGGGACACACCGGCGGGCGGCTAGCCTGAGGACGATCTTCCGCGGTGATCGTTTGATCCGGCGGACCGCGGATTGCGCACAGGTGGTGCAGGTGAGAGAGAGCGGCGTGTGGCCGGTGGTGGCGGTCGTGGCCGTCGGCGGCGCGATCGGCGCGTCCGCCCGCTACGGCGCGTCCCTGCTCTGGCCCACCGCCCCGGGCGCCTTCCCCACGACGACCCTCCTGGTGAACGTCGTCGGATGCGCCGTCATGGGGGCCTTCATGGTGATCCTGACAGAGGTGATGCGGACCCCGCACCGCCTGCTGCGCCCTTTCTTCGGCACGGGCGTTCTCGGCGGCTTCACCACCTTCTCCACCTACGCGATGGACATCGAGCGCCTGGTGAAGGACGGACACGCCCGTACGGGCCTTGCCTACCTCGGCCTGACGCTTCTCGCGGCCCTCGCGGCAGTGTGGAGCGCGGCGTGGCTGACGCGCCGCGTCACGGCCCCGAGGCAGTCATGACCGGCGGAAGCGGGGAGCGCCCGTGAACTGGCTCTGCGTGGTGGCGGGGGCGATGATCGGCGCCCCGCTGCGGTTCCTCACCGACCGTGCCGTGCAGGCCAGGCACGACACGGTCTTCCCGTGGGGAACGCTCGCGGTCAACGTGGCGGGCAGTCTGATCCTCGGCGTGCTCACCGGCGCGACCGTGGCGGGCGCCGCCACCTCTCACACCCAGCTGTTCCTCGGCACGGGCCTGTGCGGCGCCCTGACCACGTACTCGACCTTCTCGTACGACACGCTGCGGCTCTCCGAGGGCGGCTCCCGGTTCTACGCCGCGGCCAACGCCGTGATCAGCGTGGCCGCGGCGCTGGGCGCGGTCTTCGTGGGCGTGGCGCTGGCCGAGGCCGTGTGGGTGTGAGCCGAAGCCCCGGGATCAGGCCTCCGCGAAGTCACCCGAGAGGGCCGCGGCCATCCTCAGGTGCGGGGCCGCGTCCGTGTCCCGGCCCTGCCGCTCCAGGGTGCGGCCGAGGAGCAGCCGGGCGTACTGCTCGACGGGGTCGAGCGCGATGACCGTACGCAACTCGGCCTCCGCGCGCCGCAGTTGGGCCGAGTGGTAGTAGGCGCGGGCAAGCAGCAGACGCGGGGCGACCTGCTCCGGCACCTCGTCGGCCAGGGGGTCGAGGATGCGCGCCGCCGTGGCGTACTCCTTGGCGTCGAAGAACTGCTGCGCGCGCTCCCAGCGCTCCGCCGCGGTTCCGTGGTCGTAGTACATCGTGTCCACTGTTGCCTCCTTCGAGCCCTCCAACCGCGGGATGTGATCGAAAATTCCACCAACTGGTTCGGACGCGGCGGCTCCGGGCGGCGCGGGGGCGCACCGGGGGCGCGGGTTCCCCCGGAATGACCGGAGCGCGCGCCTGACGCCGGGCGCCCCGCGGGGCTAGGTTGTGCGGCATGAGCAATCTTGATCGTGAGCCGGTTCCCTCCTTGTGCGGCGGGCGCGGTTTCGTCGTCGCCGAACCGGTCCGGGAACTCCTCAGCCCCCGCAAGGTCAAGCTCGGCGAATCCACGGAGGTCCGCCGCCTGCTGCCCAACCTGGGCCGCCGCATGGTCGGCGCCTGGTGCTTCGTGGATCACTACGGCCCCGACGACATCGCCGACGAGCCGGGCATGCAGGTGGGACCCCACCCGCACATGGGCCTGCAGACGGTGAGCTGGCTGCACGACGGCGAGGTCCTGCACCGCGACTCCACCGGCAGCCTCCAGACGATCCGCCCCCGCGAGCTCGGCCTGATGACGTCGGGCCGGGCGATCTCGCACTCCGAGGAGAGCCCCCGGAAGCACGCCCGCCTCCTGCACGGCGCTCAGTTGTGGGTGGCGCTGCCCGACGTCCACCGCCACACCGACCCGCACTTCGAGCACCACGCCGAGCTGCCCCTGGTCACGGCCCCCGGCCTGACGGCGACGCTCATCCTGGGCACGGTCGACGGCACCACGTCACCCGGCACGACCTACACCCCCATCGTCGGCGCCGACCTCGCCCTGACGCGCGACGCGGACGTACGCCTGCCCCTGAACCCCGACTTCGAGTACGCCGTCCTGTGCATGTCCGGCGAGACCCGCGTGGACGGCGTCCCCGTCCTGCCCGGCTCGATGCTCTACCTCGGCTGCGGCCGCACCGAACTGCCCCTGCAGGCCCAGTCGGACGCGGGCCTGATGCTGCTCGGCGGCGAGCCGTTCGACGAGGAACTGATCATGTGGTGGAACTTCATCGGCCGCACGCAGGGGGAGATCGAGGAGGCCCGCGACAACTGGATGGAGGGACACCGCTTCGGCGAGGTGAAGGGGTACGACGGCGGCCGGATCCCCGCCCCGGCACTCCCGCCGGTGCCGCTCAAGCCGCGGGGGCGGGTGCGCTGACCCGTGCCTTGCCGTGGCTGGAGTGACGGCCCCCGGCCGGTGGTGAGCACGTCGAATTCCGGTCTCTTCCCGTCGTTTACAGTCGGTGCGAGCGCCGCCACTGAGCGGCGTTTTCCCGATGTGTGAGGTGCTTGATGGGTGGGTTGCTGGATTCCTGCGACACCACTGTCTCGGCGAGCTACCGGCTGTTCGGCGCACGCCGGATGCGGTGGCAGTGGGTGTTCAACCCGGACGCGGGTCCCTTCACCTCTCCTCTGCGGGGTTGTTCCGACGCGCTGACCACGCCCGCCGGCCATGAAGCCGCTCTGGGCGGGGAGGATCAGTACTGCCTGGTGCAGATCTGGCGTGCCGCTGCCTGAACCACGTCGTCCGCACTCGACTCGTCCGCACTCAAGAGGTCCCCGGCGCGGTTCTCACCAGCTGATTCCGGCCGCCACCGGCAGGTGGTCGCTTCCGGTGGCCGGCAGGACCCATGAGTCGGTCGGTTCCACGCCGCGGACCAGGATCTGGTCGATCCGTGTCACCGGGAACTTCGCCGGGTAGCTGAAGCCGAAGCCGTCCCCTGCCTCGTCCTGGGCCGAGTCCAGCCGTGAGGTGAGGCCGTCGAGCGCGCGGTCGTCCGTGGTGCCGTTCAGGTCGCCGAGCAGCACCGTCCGCTCGTTCGGCTCGGCGGCGACGGCCTCGGCGAGCGCCGTCGCGTTGCGGTCCCGGCCGCCGGTCGCGAAGCCGGTCCCGGGGACCACGCGCACGGACCCCAAGTGGGCCACGTACACCGCCAGCGGACCCTGGTCCGTGGCCACCGTGGTGCGCAGCGCCCGGCTGTCGGCCAGCCTGACGTCCTCCGGCTTGGTGTCCGCCAGCGGTCCGACATCCTGCTGGATGTCGACCGGCCGCGTCTTCGACAGCGGCAGCTTGCTCCACAGCCCGACCGTGCCCCCCATCGCGTGGTGCGGATATGCCTCGGCCAGCTCCTTCTCGTACGTGACCCGGGCTTCCGGGGTGATCTCCTCGAGGGCCAGTACGTCGGCACCGGAGGCAACCAGGTCGCGGGCCGTGCCGACCGGGTCGGGGTTGTCGGCGCCGACGTTGTGGCTGGCCACGGTGAGGTCGGCGGCCGGGTGCGATTTGTCGCCGAGCAGTCCGCCGAAGAGGTTCAGCCACACCACGACCGGCATCAGGAGCGCGACCACCGCGGAGGCGGAGCGCCGCCACAGTGCACCGGCCAGCAGTACCGGGACGAACAGGCCGAACCACGGCAGGAACGACTCCACCAGGCTGCCGAGGCCCCCGCGGTCCGTGATCTGCGCGTGCAGCAGCATGAACAGGCCCAGCAGCAGCGCGAGCACCGCGAGCACCGGGCCGCGCTTCCACGGCTCCGGCCGGGTGGCGGCGCGGAGTGCCCGGCGGATGCGCGCCCGCCCACTCCCGGAGGCGGTGCCCCGGCGGCCGGCGCCGCCCTGCCCGGTCACTTCCGCGTCCTCGGGTTCCGGGCAGGGGCGGCGTACAGGCGCGGGCAGCGTTTGCTGGGTTCGGGTCATGCCACCACTCAAGACGGCAGGGTGTTGCGGGCACGTATGCCGTTTTCGATACACCGGCGATATGTGCCGACTCGCAGCGCCGACGACAGGCGAGACGGTGGTGCTCGCCGTCGAGAACACCGGCGAGCAGCGATCCCGTCCTCAGCCGAAGATGTCGTACGTCCGCCGGTAGAGCGCGTCGGTGCGGCCGCGTGCGTCGCGGTAGACGGTCTCCAGCGGTGGCGACCACCGGGACGCCCGCCGGGATGCCGGTGTGCCGGGCAGCCGCATCGGCGACCTCGCCCAGGACGTCGCCGGGCAGCACCAAGTCGACGAGCATGGCGCGCGGGATACCGGACTTGGCGAGCTCCGCGTCGCCCTCCGTCCACTGCCAGGTATCGGGGTCCTGGACGGCGTCCCTGCCCTGCCCGGCTCGATGCTCTCCCTCGGCTGTAACTGCACCGAACTGCCCTTGCAGGCTCAACCAGACGCGATGCAAGGGTGGTTCGGTCGCCTGGACGGGGGCATCCGGCAACCTATGACGATTCGTGATGAGCATCATGGCTCGCCCGGGATGGGCGAGATGGAACGAGGTACGCCGCAACGTCTCGCGGCGCGCAACCAGATGTGGACGCTCGCCTGGACCGCCCTGAGCGTCCTGCTCGCCATCTGGTCGCTGGCCTGGGCCGTTGGTGCGGCCAGGGGCAGCACGAACGCGTGGGCCTACTGCCTCGCCGGTCTCGTGCTGCTCGCCTGCGCGCTGTGGGCCCGCCGCTCAGCCATCCGCAACAGCCCGCCGCGCCACCTGTGAGACGCACGCCCTCACGTCCACCGCCGTGAAGGGCCCAGGGGCAGGGGAGCGGTCACGGAGCGGGGCGGCCGCTCGTCCCCGGATGGCCACCCCGCTCCGTGCGCTCGGGTCAGGACCCCGTAGGCAGCTCCGACCTCACCTCGCGTGCAGCCGCGACCAGGTTTTCCAGGGACGTCTTCGTTTCGGGCCAGGCGCGGGTCTTGAGGCCGCAGTCGGGGTTGACCCACAGGCGGTCGGCGGGGATGGCCTCCAGGCCCTTGCGCAGCAGGGCCGCCGCTTCCTCGGTGCTGGGTACGCGCGGGGAGTGGATGTCGTAGACGCCGGGGCCGGCCTCGCGGGGGTAGCCGTGCTCGGCCAGTTCGCGGGCGACCTGCATGTGGGAGCGGGCGGCCTCCAGGCTGATGACGTCGGCGTCGAGGTCGTCGATGGCCTGGACGATGTCGCCGAACTCGGCGTAGCACATGTGGGTGTGGATCTGGGTGTCCGGACGTACGCCGCTGGTGGTGAGGCGGAAGGATTCCGTGGCCCAGGCGAGGTACACGGCGTGGTCGGCGGTGCGCAGCGGGAGGGTTTCGCGCAGCGCGGGTTCGTCGACCTGGATGACCGAAGTGCCCGCTGATTCAAGGTCGTTGACCTCGTCGCGCAGGGCGAGGGCGACCTGGCGGGCGGTGTCGCCGAGCGGTTGGTCGTCGCGGACGAAGGACCAGGCGAGCATCGTGACGGGGCCGGTGAGCATGCCCTTGACGGGGCGTTCGGTGAGGGAGTTGGCGTACGAGGTCCAGCGCACCGTCATCGGCTCGGGGCGCGAGATGTCGCCGGCCAGGACCGGCGGGCGGACGTAGCGGGTGCCGTAGGACTGGACCCAGCCGTGCTGCGTGGCGAGGTAGCCGGTGAGCTGCTCGGCGAAGTACTGCACCATGTCGTTGCGCTCGGGCTCGCCGTGCACCAGGACGTCGATGCCCGCCTTCTCCTGGAAGGAGAGCACGTCCTGGATCTCGGCGCGGATCCGGTCCTCGTAGCCCGCCGTGTCGATGCGTCCGGCGCGCAGGTCGGCGCGGGCCGTGCGCAGTTCGGCGGTCTGCGGGAAGGAGCCGATGGTGGTCGTGGGCAGCTGCGGCAGGCCGAGGCGGGTCCGCTGGGCCGCCGCACGCTCCGGGTAGGCGTGCGCGCGCCGGGCATCGGCGTCGGTGACGGCGGCGACACGGGAGCGTACGGCCGGATCGTGGGTCAGGGCCGAGCCCGAGCGCGAGGCCAGATCGGCGCGGTTGGCGGAGAGTTCGGCCGTGATGGCGCCCGTCCCCTGCGCCAGGCCGCGGGCCAGCGTCGCGATCTCGGCGGTCTTCTGGTGGGCGAAGGCCAGCCAGCGGGCGATCTGCGGGTCGATGTCCCGTTCGGCGGTGGAGTCCAGCGGCACATGGAGCAGCGAGCAGGACGCGGAGACGTCGACCCGGTCGGCGAGACCCAGGAGCGTGCCCAGCGTGGACAGGGACGTCGACAGGTCGTTGATCCAGATGTTGCGGCCGTTGACGACGCCCGCGACAAGGCGCTTGCCGGGCAGACCGCCGACGGCGGCGAGGTCGTCGAGCTGTCCCGCGGCGGCCTCGGTGAAGTCCAGGGCGAGGCCCTCGACCGGCGCCTTGGCGAGCACCGGCAGCGCGTCGCCGAGCCTGCCGAAGTAGGAGGCGACCAGGAGTTGCGGACGGTCGGTGAGGGCGCCGAGGTCGCGGTAGGCGCGGGCGGCGGCGTTGAGCTCGGCCGGGGTGCGGTCCTGGACCAGGGCGGGCTCGTCGAGCTGCATCCATTCGGCACCGGCGGCGCGCAGATCGGCGAGAACCTCGGCGTACACGGGAAGGAGCCGGTCGAGCAGCGTGAGCGGCTCGAAGTCGGCGGCCGTGCCCGGCGCGGGCTTGGCGAGGAGCAGATAGGTGACCGGGCCGACGAGGACCGGCCGGGCGGCGAGGCTCAGCGCGAGGGCCTCCTTCAGCTCGGCGACCTGCTTGCCGGAGTCGGCGGTGAAGACGGTGTCGGGGCCGAGCTCCGGCACGAGGTAGTGGTAGTTGGTGTCGAACCACTTGGTCATTTCGAGCGGCGCCACGTCCCGGGTGCCGCGGGCCATCGCGAAATAGCCGTCGAGCCGGTCGGTGTCGAAGGCCTCGCGGTGGCGCGGGGGCACGGCGCCGACCATGACACTGGTGTCCAGGACATGGTCGTAGTACGAGAAGTCGCCGGTCGGCACTTCATGGATACCCGCGTCGGCCAGGTGCTGCCAGGTGGCCCCGCGCAGTCGGGCCGCGGTGTCCCGGAGGGCGTCGGCGGTGACGCGGCCCCTCCAGTAGCCCTCGACGGCCTTCTTCAGCTCCCGGTGGGGGCCCTGGCGGGGGTAGCCGTACACGGTGGACCGTGCCGCCGCGGCTGCGGACTTCGATGTCACGGAAATCTCCTTCGCGAGATGACTCCTGAGCATCCCGGTGATGGGACACGGACGCGAAGGGATGACGAACCGGGCGGACCCGACACGCGCCATGAGCGCGGTGCTCCGCCTGATCCGCACGCCGACCCGCCCACGAGGTCACCGGGATATCCGCACGTGAGGGATCACGTGCGGGCAACGGGCAGGTCTTCGGACTCGCGGGCACATCTGCCGGGGCAGATTCCTACTGGCCGTCGCTTCCCGGATCCGCCTGGATCCAGTGCGTATGACGGCGGTCGTTCCCACTCACCGCTGCGGGGCAGTCCCGGATTCCCACCGGGTTCCCTCTTGCGACGCGTCTGCCTGGCGGGCAGGGCGAACCAGCTGCACGGGCAACCCTAGAGGGCGGACGACCCGCCGAACAGTTCTGATCAGGTTCCGGACCGTGAGGTGAGACACGGTCCCCGGGCTGCGAGATCCGCCACGCCTCGCGGCTGGTCTACTCCGACGGACTCGACCTCGACAACGCGTCCTTCGCCGTGCCCATCGGCATGGGCTGCCGCCTGGAACACGGGGGCGCTCACGGGCCGGGGCACATGCGCTGACCAGGGGCGTACGCCCCGGTCGTGTGCGCTCGCGCGTGCCACAGGCGCGGGTGTTCCGCAAGTTGTCAGGAATTGCGGTTGCGCACTAGGGTCACCACGCCTTGGTGAACGGGAAATCCGGTGTGATGCCGGTGCGGCCCTCGCCACTGTGATCGGGAAGTCCGGCTCCAGCCCTCGCGGCAGCCACTGGGTACGCACGTACCCGGGAAGGCGGAGTCCGGTCGGTACGACCCGTCAGCCAGGAGACCGGCCAAGGCGCGTTGTCCATCCACGAGGTGCTGGAGAGGGTCTGCTTAGCCATGCACATAGCCGAGGGTTTCCTCCCACCGGCGCACGCGATCGCCTGGGGCGTAGCGTCCGCGCCGTTCGTCGTCCACGGAGTCCGCTCCCTGACCCGTGAGGTCAAGGAGCACCCCGAGAGCACTCTGCTCCTGGGTGCCTCCGGTGCCCTCACATTTGTCCTTTCCGCGCTGAAGATCCCTTCCGTGACGGGCAGTTGCTCGCACCCCACGGGAACCGGGCTCGGCGCGATCCTGTTCCGGCCGCCGATCATGACGGTGCTCGGCACGATCACGCTGCTCTTCCAGGCGCTGCTGCTCGCCCACGGCGGGCTCACCACGCTCGGCGCCAACGTCTTCTCCATGGCGATCGTCGGGCCATGGGCCGGATACGCCGTCTACCGCCTCCTGAAGCGGTACGACGTGCCGCTCATGGTCGCCGTGTTCTTCGGCGCGTTCGTCGCCGACCTGTCCACGTACTGCGTCACCAGCGTCCAGCTGGCCCTGGCGTTCCCCGACCCGAGCAGCGGATTCATCGGCGCCCTGGGCAAGTTCGGCGGCATCTTCGCCGTCACGCAGATCCCCCTCGCGGTCAGCGAGGGCCTGCTCACCGTCCTGGTGATGCGGCTGCTCGTGCAGTCCAGCAAGGGCGAGCTCACCCGGCTCGGCGTGCTGCTCCAGGGCAAGAAGACCGACAAGGGCAGCAAGACGGACACCAAGACGGAGACGGGGGCCAGCGCCTGATGAGCCGGAACGCGAAGATCAACACCCTGCTCCTGGTCATCGTCGCCGCGCTCGCGGCACTGCCGCTGGTGCTCGGCCTCGGAGATCACAAGAAGGAGCCGTTCACCGGGGCCGACGCCCAGGCCGAGACAGCGATCACCGAGATCAAGCCGGACTACGAGCCCTGGTTCTCGCCGCTGTACGAACCCCCGTCCGGGGAAGTCGAGTCGGCGCTCTTCGCCCTGCAGGCGGCCCTCGGCGCGGGCGTCCTCGCGTACTACTTCGGCCTGCGCAAGGGCCGCCGTCAGGGCGCCGAACAGGCACTGGCGCAGGAAGCGGACACGGAGCGGACGGCAACGGCGGAGCGGACGGCGGACAGGGAGCAGACGGCGGACACGGCGGGCAGCAGGCCCGGGTCCGAGCAGGTCTGAGCCCGCGTGCTGCCCATCGACGCGGCGGCGCACAGCAGTCGCTGGCGCCGCCGTCACCCCGTGGACAAGGCCGTGCTCGGGCTCGGCCTCACCGTCCTCGCCGTCTCCCTGCCGCCCTGGCCGGGTGCCGCCCTGGTACTGCTCGCCGCGCTCGCGGTGCTGCTCGGACCCGCCGGAGTGCCGCCGCGCAAACTGTGGCGCGCCTACCGCGTGCCGCTCGGCTTCTGCGTCACCGGCGCCCTGACCCTGATCGTCCAACTCGGCGGGCCCGAAGGGTTCGTCACGCTCGCCGACGGCGGCCCGGCGCGGGCGGGCGGTCTGCTCCTGCGCACATCGGCCGCCTCCCTCGGCGTCCTGCTCTTCGCCTTCACCACCCCCATGTCGGACCTGCTGCCCCGCCTGGTTAAAGCGGGCGTGCCGGCGCCGGTCGTGGACGTGGCCCTGGTCATGTACCGGATGAGCTTCCTGCTCCTGGACTCCATGAGCCGCATCCGGCAGGCGCAGGCCGCACGGCTCGGCCACACCACACGGGCCGCCACCTGGCGCTCCCTCGGCTCGCTCGGCGCCACCGCGTTCGTGCGGGCCTTCGACCGGGCGACCCGGCTGCAGGCCGGGCTCGCCGGACGCGGCTACGACGGAACGCTGCGAGTGCTCGTGCCCGAGGCCCGGATCTCCCGGAGCTTCGTGGCCGCGAGCGCGGCACTCCTCACGGGCCTCGCGGTCCTCACCCTCGTACTGGAAAGGCTTCTTCCATGAGCGAGCCAAGCGCTCCTCCTGCCGGGACGCTCGTCGCTCTGCGCGGCGCGTCCTACGCGTACGAGGACGGTCCCACCGTGCTCAGCGGTCTGGACTTCGACGTCACCGAGGGCCGCGCCCTCGCGCTCCTGGGGCGCAACGGCAGCGGCAAGACCACCCTCATGCGGCTGCTGAGCGGCGGACTCCGCCCCGACCAGGGCGGATTGGCCCTCGGGGGAGACCCCGTGACGTACGACCGCAAGGGTCTTACGCGGCTGCGCACCACCGTTCAGCTGGTCGTCCAGGACCCGGACGACCAACTGTTCGCCGCCTCGGTCGAGCAGGACGTGTCCTTCGGGCCGCTGAACCTGGGGCTGCCCGACGGCGAGGTCCGCGCCCGGGTCGCCGAGGCGCTTGCAGCGCTCGACATCAGCGCCCTGGCGGACCGCCCCACCCATCTGCTCTCCTACGGCCAGCGCAAGCGGACGGCCATCGCGGGCGCCGTGGCGATGCGCCCGCGCGTACTGATCCTCGACGAGCCGACCGCCGGGCTCGACCCCGACGGCCAGGAACGCCTCCTGACCACCCTCCAGGGCCTGCGGGACGCGGGGACGACCGTCGTCATGGCCACCCACGACGTCGATCTGGCCCTGCGCTGGGCCGATGACGCGGCGCTCCTCACCCCCTCGGGGGTGCGCACGGGACCGGTCGCCGAGATGCTGGCCCACCGGGACCTCCTCGCGCAGGCGGGCCTCACCCTGCCGTGGGGGATCGCCGTGGCCGAACTGCTGCGGACCAAGGGCCTGCTGGACGGCGCCGGGCCGCGCACCCCGGAGGAGCTGGCGGCCCTCGCCGCCCCGGCGCTGCCCGGTGCGTCAGGCGGCTGACGGGCCCGCGCTCGGTGTGCGGCCCGGCAGCAGAACCGTGGCCAGGAGGGGAATCGCGGCGAGCGCGAGCCACGGCGCCCAGGACGGCAGACCCGCGTCCAGGAGCGAGCCGGTCGCGGCACTGCCCGCGAGGACGATCAGGCCGGAGACCGAGGACAGGGCTCCGGTGTACAGGCCGAGCCTGCCGCCGGGCGCCAGATCGGGCACCCAGGCGCGGGCGGCCGGGGCGACCAGCATCTGCCCGAGCGTGAGCAGTACGACGAAGGCGGCGGCGGGCAGCAGCCCGGCGACACCGCTCCAGGCGGCCGGACGCGCGAGGGCCACGACGGCGAACCCCGCGGAGATGAGCACGAGACCGGCGACCATGGACCGGCGCTGGTCGAGCCGCCCCGCCGCCCAGTGGGTGACCGGCAGCTGCGTGGTCACCACGAGCAGCGAGGAGAGCGCGAAGAGCCAGGCCAGCGGCGCCTGTGATCCCGCGGCGCGCTCCACCTCCGCGGGCAGGGCGAGATAGAGCTGGTTGTACGCCAGGAGATAGGCGCCGTAGGCGGCGCAGACCGCCAGGAAGCGGCGGTTGCGCAGCATCTCGCGTGCGCCTCCCCGTACGCGGACCCGCTCCCGCCCCGGTATGTGCTGGGGCAGCAGCCACAGGTGCCCGGCCAGGACGAGGACGAAGACCCCGGCACCGGCCAGGCACACGGTGCGGAAGTCGACGGAGAGCAGCAGGGCGCCGAGGAGCGGGCCGAGGAACGCGCCGGCCTGGCCCGCCACGGTGAGCAGGGCCAGGATGCGGGTGCGCGGGCCGCGCCCCGACTCCTCCCAGAGCACCGCCTGCCGGGCTACCTCCGATTCCACGGCGGGCGAGAACAGGGCCGCGGCGAACCCGATCAGCAGGACCGCGCCGATGACCGACCAGGTCTGCTGCGCGTAGCCGAGCCAGGCGAAACCGGCGATCCGCAGCAGGCAGCCGGTCAGCACGACGGGCCGTACGCCGTACCGGTCGGTCAGGGCGCCGCCCACGACGAAGAGCCCTTGCTGGCTGAAGGTCCGCAGGCCGAGCACGAGCCCGACCAGCCAGCCCGCCATGCCGATCGCCGCGCCCAGATGCTCGGCCAGGAACGGCAGTACGGCGAAGAAGCCGATGTTGAAGGCCAGCTGGGTCAGGATCAGCAGGCGCAGCAAGGGGGAGAGGTTCGACCAGGTGCGTTCGCGGCGCGAGCGTTCCGCGGGCCGGGCCCGCAGCAGTTGACGCCGTACGCTCAGCCGTCCGCTCGGACGTCGGCTCGCTTGACCACTCAGCCGTCCGCTCGGCCGTCCGCCCGCTTGACCGCTCAGCCGCCCACTCATCCTCCCGCCCGGTCGACCGCTCACCGGGCGACCGTCCCCGCCGTGATCAGTTCCCGCTCCACAGGCCGCACGTCGGTCACGTCGGGCGCACCCTCGTGCCGGCGCCCGCGCCGCAGCCGGCGGGGAGTCCACACTCCGCCCGCCGCCGTGACCGCGAGGGCTCCCAGGAGGGCGAGCGCGGCCGCCGGGGCGAGCAGCGCCCAGGGAGCGCGTTCGGCGTAGGGCTGGTTCTCGGCGAGGAGGAGGCCCCACTCGGGGGACGGGGGCTGGGCCCCCAGGCCGAGGAAGCCGAGGGCGGCCAGGGCCAGCGCGACGGAGGGGAGCCGCAGCAGCGCGTGGCGGGTGACGGGCGGAAGAATCGCGGGCAGCAGATGGTGCCGGAGCTGGTGGCGGCGCCCCGCGCCCAGGCTCCGGGTCGCCGTCAGATGGAGGGTGGCGCGCTCTTGGAGGAGCAGCGCGGCGGTGTGGGCGGCCAGCGGAACCCAGGCGACGGTGGCCACCGCGATCGCGGGGGTGGCGGCACCACTGCCCGCGACACCGGCGACGAGGAGGCCCGCGAGGGTCGGCGGAACGGCGTTGAGCGTGTCGAGCAACGGGCCCGAGAACCGGGGCAGCAGGCCGAGCAGGACGCCGGCCAGCAGGGCGAAGGCGCTGATCCCCAGGGCCAGGGCGAGGGTGTGCAGGGCGCCGTGCCCGACCCTGGCAAGGACATCGCGGCCCAGGGCGTCGGTGCCGAACGGGTGCGCCCAGGACGGTGCCTGGAGCCGGGCCGCGGTGTCCAGGGCCAGGGGATCGTGGGCCAGGCCGATGAGGATGACGCCGAGGAGCAGCGCGCCGTAAAGGAGCGGCAGTCGGCTCGGCGCGGGCGGCGCCGGGCTGTGCAGGGTCGGCAGGGCGCCGTCACGCAGGGCCGGGCCGCTGGTGAGCCGGGCCGCGAGACGGAACAGGCCGCCCGCCGCGGCGGCGAGCAGGACGAGCGCGAGGGTGCCCGCCTGGAGGACGGGCAGATCCTGTGCCACCGCTGCCTGGAGGGTGGTGCGGCCGAGTCCGGGGATGTCGAAGATCTGCTCCACGGCGACCGCGCCGCCGGTCAGGCCCACGAGGAACAGGCCGAGGTTGGGAAGGAGCGCGGGGACGCAGCGGCGCAGTGCCTGGCGCGCGATGCGTCCGGCCGGGATGCCGCGGGCGGACGCGGCCCGTGCCCACGGTTCGGCGAAGGCGCCGGGCAGCAGATCGTCCAGGAGCCGCCCGAGCAGCGCCCCCGCGGGCAGACCGAGCGAGACGGCGGGAAGCACCATCCACTGGGGGCCGTACCAGCCGAGCGCGGGCAGCCAGCCCAGATGTACGCCGATGACGGTGGCAAGGACCGAGGCGGTCAGGAACTCGGGCAGCGCGGCGAGGACGGCGGTGCCCGAGCCCCGGCGGCGGCGCCCGGAGAGCCGGCGGCGGGAGCCGAGCCACAGCGTGCGGGCGCACACCGCGCCCGCCGTGAGGACGGCCACCACGAGCGCCACGGTCATGAGAAGCAGCGAGACGCCCAGGGACTGCACCACCGAGGGCAGCACGGCCTCGCCGGAGATCCACGACTGCCCGGCGTCCCCGCGAAGGAGGCCGCCCGTCCACTGACCGAGCAGATGCAACGGGCCCTGTTCCAGGCCGAGTTGGGCACGGACGGCGGCCAGGGCGTCGGGGCTTGGCGTGCGCTCCGCCGACCTGGCCTTGAGCACGGTCAGTGCCGGGTCGGTGCGCGAGAGCCAGGGCAGCAGACCGATCAGGCACAGGAGCGCCGCGGCGAGGACCGCGCGCCAGAGCAGCGCCGGTCCGCCGGCGCGGGCGAGCCTGCGCATGCCGCCCTCAGCGCCTCGTGCCGACGGAGACCAACGTCCGCTCGTACGGGTCGAGGATCTCGCCCCGCACCGAGCCGCCGACGCCCGTGATGATCCGCTGGTGGACCAGCGGGACGACGGCGTCGGTGCCGAGGATCTTCGCCTCGGCGGCCATGGCGGCGTCCTGCCGCTTCACGGTGTCGGAGGTGTTCTCGGCCTTCTTGACGGCCTTGTCGACGGAGGTGTCGCACAGCAGGGAGAGGTTGTAGCTGCCGTCGCAGGTGTAGTCGCTGGAGAGGACCGAGACGGCGTCGCCGGTGTCGAGCATGGTGTTGCGGGCGCCGACGAACGCGTCGAACTTCCCGGCCAGCGCGTCGCCCTCGATGCGGGAGGACTCGCGGACCTCCAGCTTCACCTTGAATCCGGCCTTCTGCAGCTGCTGCTTGAGCACTTGGGCGACCTCGGGCAGCTCGGGCCGGTTGTCGTAGGTGCCCAGGGTGATCGTCCTGCCGCCGGGCGCCGTGGCCTCCGCCTGCCCCTCGGGCTTCTGGCGCTTCCCGTCGGCCCAGGTCAGGGCGGGGCCGAAGATGCCCTTGCCGGTGTCGGCGTGGCCCTCGTACACGTCCTTGGCCAGCGCCGACGTGTCGATCGCGGCGCGGGCGGCGGCGCGCAGGCCGGGGTCCTTGAAGGCGCCCTTCTCGGTGTTGAGCTGGAGCGCGGTGGTGCGTGCCGTGGCGGTCTCGCGGTCATGGCCCTTGTCGAGCGACGCGGCCTGCGAGACGGGAACGGCCTCGGCGATGTCCACGTCGCCGGTGCGCAGGGCGTTGGTGCGCGCGGTGCCGTCGGCGATGAAGCGGGCGTCGACGCCGGAGGCCTGGGCGCGGCCGCCCCAGTAGTCGTCGAAGCGGTCGAGGGTGGCCGCGGTGGCGCCGGTGGACTTGGTGAGTTCGAAGGGGCCGGTGGCGGTGCCGACCGGACTGGCCTTGCCGCCCTTCTCGTACGCCTTCGCGGAGAGCACGGCGAGGCCGGGGCTCGACAGGCGCAGCGGGAGCGCGGGGTCCGGGTGGGCGGTGGTGATCCGGACCTGGTCCTTGCCGACGGGCGCGGCCGTGAGCGTGACCCCGGAGAGCGCCGCGGTGACGGGCTTGGCCTTGCCCGCGTGGGTGAGGGCCGACGCGACGGCGGAGGGCGTGACCCGGCCGCCGTCCTGGAAGGTGGCCTGGCGCAGGGTGAACAGCCAGCCGCGGTCGCCCTCCTGCTTCCAGGACGCGGCGAGCGAGGGAGCGGCGGTGCCGTTCGCGTCCAGCTTCGTCAGGCCCTCGGTGACGCCGAGACGGCTGAGGAGGGTGGCGTCCGCACCGTACGGGGAGAAGTTCTCGGAGGGCGGGAAGGCCAGTGCGACCTTCAGTCTGGCCCCGCCCGCGCTGTCGCCCGACGCGTCGTTCTTCTCGGCGAAACAGCCGGTGAGCAGGGGTGCGACGAGCAGTCCCGCTATGAGCGGGCGGTGGCGGACGGAGCGCATGGTCCTCGTTCTCGGGGTTGCTGGATGCGTGCGGGGCCGGTGGATCCAGGGGTGTCTACGGCCGCATGGGCACTTCGAAGTGCATGACCCGCGAGGCGCCGGAGTCCTCGCGCTCGTCGTGCACCACCTTCCCCAGGGAGCGCCAGAAGCCCTCGGCGCCGGTCACCTCCGGGTCGGTGTGCAGATATACGGAGCGGTATCCGCCGTCCGCCGCGGCGAAGTCGAGCAGCTCGCCGACCAGTCGCCGGGCGAGTCCGCGGCGCCGGTGTTCGGCGCGTACATAGACGCGCCGCAGCTGTGCCGTCTCGTCCGAGGGGAAGCGTTCGGCGATCCAGGCGGGGTTCGGCGGGTGCGCGGGGCCGCGGGAGTCGAGCGCGGCGGTGGCGGCGACCGTCCCGTCCCGCTCGTCCACCGCGACGAGCAGCGTGTGGCGGGCCGGCCTCAGGTACGCGCCGTCGAGGTCGATGATGTCGCCGTGCCAGCGCGGCACGTACCCCGTGCCGAAGTCGTGGTAGACGGTGTCGAGCATGACGGCGCGTGCGGCGCCGAGGTCGTCGGCGGTGGCCGTCCGGATGCGGTAATCAAGCACTTGCACATCCTAAGCATTAAGCCGATATGGCCTGCCGCCCGTGAACGGCGTTGCATGACCATGCGAAGTCATGCATACTCTTCCTATGTCCAAGGTCCTCACCTCCCTCCCCACCGGCGAGCGCGTCGGCATTGCCTTCTCCGGCGGTCTCGACACCTCCGTCGCCGTCGCCTGGATGCGTGACAAGGGCGCCGTCCCGTGCACGTACACCGCCGACATCGGCCAGTACGACGAGCCCGACATCGCCTCCGTGCCCGGCCGCGCCTCCGCGTACGGCGCCGAGATCACCCGACTCGTCGACTGCCGTGAAGCGCTGGTCGAAGAGGGCCTTGCGGCGCTCGCCTGCGGCGCGTTCCACATCCGGTCGGGCGGCCGTCCCTACTTCAACACCACGCCGCTGGGCCGCGCCGTGACCGGCACGCTCCTGGTGCGGGCGATGCTCGAGGACGGGGTGCAGATCTGGGGCGACGGCTCGACGTTCAAGGGCAACGACATCGAGCGCTTCTACCGGTACGGCCTGCTCGCCAACCCGCACCTGCGGATCTACAAGCCCTGGCTCGACGCGGACTTCGTCACGGAGCTCGGCGGCCGCAAGGAGATGTCGGAGTGGCTGGTCGCGCACCAGCTGCCCTACCGGGACTCCACGGAGAAGGCGTACTCCACGGACGCCAACATCTGGGGCGCCACGCACGAGGCCAAGACCCTGGAGCACCTCGACACCGGTCTCGAGACGGTCGACCCGATCATGGGCGTGCGGTTCTGGGACCCGTCGGTGGAGATCGACACCGAGGACGTGACGATCGGCTTCGACCAGGGCCGCCCGGTCACGGTCAACGGCAAGGAGTTCGCGTCCCCGGTCGACCTCGTCATGGAGGCCAACGCGATCGGCGGCCGGCACGGCCTCGGCATGTCCGACCAGATCGAGAACCGGATCATCGAGGCCAAGAGCCGCGGCATCTACGAGGCGCCCGGCATGGCGCTCCTCCACATCGCCTACGAGCGCCTGGTCAACGCCATCCACAACGAGGACACCCTGGCCGCGTACCACAACGAGGGCCGGCGCCTGGGCCGCCTCATGTACGAGGGCCGCTGGCTGGACCCGCAGGCGCTGATGATCCGCGAGTCGCTCCAGCGCTGGGTCGGCGCGGCGATCACCGGTGAGGTGACGCTGCGGCTGCGGCGCGGCGAGGACTACTCGATCCTCGACACCACGGGCCCGGCGTTCAGCTACCACCCGGACAAGCTCTCCATGGAGCGCACCGAGGACTCGGCGTTCGGCCCGGTCGACCGGATCGGCCAGCTCACCATGCGCAACCTCGACATCGCCGACTCCCGCGCGCGCCTCGAGCAGTACGCGGGCCTCGGCCTGGTCGGCTCCGTCCACCCGACGCCGATCGGCGCGGCGCAGGCGGCATCGACCGGCCTGATCGGCGCCATGGACGGCGGCGGCGCCGAGGCGATCGCCTCGCGCGGCGAGACCGCGGACGAGGAGTCGATGCTGGACCGCGCCGCAATGGAGTTCGGCACGGACTGACACCGGACACCGGTCGTACGCAACTGACGGCGGGCCCCGGCGGATTCTGATCCGCCGGGGCCCGCCGCGTCGTTGTGTGTCTCAGTGGGTCATGTGTCCCATTGAGACATTTCGAGGAGTAGAGTCGAAAGCATGAGCGCCGGGGGGACAAGAAGCGCACGGAACGAGGAACGAGAAGAGGCATCCCAGATGTCAGCGCAGGAAAGCCCCGCCATGCCCGCCGAGATGAAGGCCGTCCAGTACCGCACCGTCGGCGCCGCCCCCGAAGTGGTCACCGTCCCGCGCCCCGAGCCGGGCCCCGGCCAGGTGCTCCTAAAGGTCACCGCCGCGGGCGTCTGCCACTCCGACATCGCCGTGATGAGCTGGCCCGCCGAGGCGCTGGCCTTCCCGCTGCCGCTCACCCTCGGCCATGAAGGCGCGGGCACCGTCGCCGCGCTCGGCGAGGGCGTCACCGGCTTCGGGATCGGCGACTCCGTGGCGGTCTACGGACCCTGGGGCTGCGGAGCCTGCCTGATGTGCGCGCAGGGCAAGGAGAACTACTGCACGCGCGCCGCAGAACTCGGCATCCTCCCGCCGGGACTCGGGGCGCCCGGCGCCATCGCCGAGTACATGATCGTGGACGATCCGCGCCACCTCGTCCCGCTCGACGGGCTCGACCCGGTGACCGCCGTGCCGCTCACCGACGCGGGCCTGACCCCGTACCACGCCATCAAGACCTCGCTGCCCAAGCTGACCCCCGGCAGCACGGCCGTGGTCATCGGCACCGGAGGCCTGGGCCACGTGGCCATCCAGCTGCTGCGCGCGCTGACCCCGGCGCGGGTGATCGCCCTGGACGTCACCGACGAGAAGCTGGCCCTGGCCCAGCAGGTCGGCGCCCACGCAACCGTCCTGTCGGACGAGCACGCGGCGGCGAAGGTCCGCGAACTGACCGGCGGCCTCGGCGCCCAGGCGGTGTTCGACTTCGTCGGCGCACCGCCCACCGTCGCCACGGCCACCGCCTGCGCCGCGGTGGAGGCGGACGTCACGATCGTCGGCATCGGCGGGGGAGCGGCGTCCGTCGGCTTCGGCACGACGCCCTACGACGCGGCGGTCCGCGCCCCGTACTGGGGCAGCAGGGCCGAGCTGATCGAGGTCCTCGACCTGGCCCGCTCCGGCGCGATCGACGTCCACGTGGAGACGTACGCCCTGGACGACGCGCCCAAGGCGTACGAGAACCTGCACGAGGGCCGGATCAACGGCCGGGCGGTCATTCTCCCCAACGGCTGATCCGGCCCCGATGACGCACCGTCTCCTGTCGCCCCGCGCCTGCACGCGAAGCATTTACACGCGGAGCAGCTGCTCCATGGATTCGCGGTACTGCCGCAGTGCCAGGCGCAGTTCCTCCGTGTGGGCCTCGGTGTCCTGGTCCTGCCAGCTCGTGCGCAGGGTGCGCCGGCGTTCGGCGAGGGTCTCGGTCAGGTGCCTGACGGCGTCGTCGTAGAGGCTGTCGGCCTCCTCGACCGCCTGACGGGGGCTCTCGACGAACGTGCTCAGGGCCTGCTGGAGCCGCAGGCTCAGCTTGTCGCGTTCGTCCTGCGGGAGCAGTACGGCGCCGCCGGTGGCGTGAGCCGCGTGGGTGGCGTGGGCCCCGGGCGTCTTGGCGTGCGCGGGGCCGGGAGCGGTCGCCGGGGCGGTCGCGGGAGCAGGAGCCGGGGCGGGTGCCGGAGCGGGGGCGCCGCTGCCGATGGCCGGCTCGTGCGGGATCTCGTTCGGTGTGAGGTGCCGGGCGTCCGTCATGACGTGCTACTTCCCTTCGCGTGCCGTCGGGGCAGGGCCCACGTCGTGTTGCCGCGGGCCGCGGTGGCCGGCTTGGTGTGCTGCCGGGTCGAGTCGGTCGCGTGCTCGGCGACCAGAGCGTCGAAGAGCCGCCGGGCCTCGACCATGGCCGTGCGCAACTCCTCGGTGCCGCCCTGCCCGCGGATCGCCGTGTGCACGCTGCGGTAGCCGTGGACGGCGTGGCCGTGGTGGACGGAGAGCGCGCTGATCTGTTCGTCGAAGCGCTCGCCGTCGGGGAAGCCCCGGTCCCTGGCCAGCCGGGCGAGAAGGGCGTCGGCCTCGGCGACGGCCTGCTGCGGTGATTCGACGAACTGCTCCTGGACACCGGCCCATTGGGCCACATAGCGCTCGCGCGCGCCGGGCGGCAGGGGCTCGGCCCTGACGGAGCCGTGCAGTCGTACGCGTTCGCGGAGTTCCTGTTCAGCTGCCCGTACGTCGCCGTCGTGGCGGGCGACGGTGTAGTCGTACTCGGGCCCGAAGCGGGACTTCAGGCCGCGTCCGCCGCCCCGGGCTCGCCGCAGTCCGACGAAGAGGACGGCGGCTGCCGCGATGACGACCACGGCGATGATGACGGCGGTGATCATGGCTGCCTCCCTTGGTGTGGTGGTCCGTTCGGCGCTGTCGCCGGCCGATGGGCACCCACACGTGTGGGTACCGATCGGGGCTTGTGTGATCAGCGGTCGAACGGCTGACTCTGTATTCGCACGGCGACCGAGTACCCCCATGTCCGGGGATCAGTCGGGTTCGTCGTACGGGAGGAGTCCGCGGGGACGGAGCGCGGGGATGGGCCGGGCGGCGCTCAGGAAGCGCCGAAGGTCCGGCGGTAGGCCTCGGGCGGCAGGCCCGTGACGCGGGTGAAGTGACGCCGGAGCGTGGCCGAGGTGCCCATGCCCGTCCGGGCCGCGATCCGCTCGATGCTTTCGTCGCCCGACTCCAGCAACTCCTGTGCCTGGCGCACGCGTTGGCTCAGCAGCCAGCGCAATGGAGCCGTTCCGGTGACGGCATGGAAGTGCCGGGCCAAATTGCGGCTGCTCATGCCCGCCTGCCGGGCCAGATCCTCCACCGTGAGCGGCTGGTCGAGGCGGGCGAGCACCCAGGGCAGCAGCTCGGCCAGCGGATGGTCGCGCCCGTGCGCCACCGGCGCCGGAATGAACTGCGCCTGGCCGCCGTCCCGGTGAGGGGGCGTCACGAGCCGCCGGGCCAGCGCGTTGGCCACCGTCGCCCCGTGATCGGCGCGGACGATGTGCAGGCACAGGTCCATGCCCGCGGCCTTCCCCGCCGAGGTGAGCACGCTGCCCTCGTCGGTGAAGAGCACCCCGGCGTCGACCGTGACGCGCGGGTGGAGCGCGGCCAGCCTCTCCGCGTGCGCCCAGTGCGTCGTGGCCCGGCGGCCGTCGAGGAGGCCCGCCGCGGCAAGGACGAAGGCGCCGGTGCACAGCGAGACGATCCGGGCGCCCGCCGCGTGGGCGGCGCGCAGGGCGTCGACCAACTCGTCCTGCGGCTTCTCGCCGATGTCGCGCCAGGCCGGGACGATCACCGTCCGCGCGGCGGCGACGGCGTCGAAACCGAGGGCCGGATCGGCGCGCAGCCACTCCCCGACCCGCGTCCCCCGAGCCCCGCACACGCTGAAGGAGTACCAGGACCCCGCCAGGTCGGAGTGGTCCGAGCCGAACACCTCGAAGGCCGCCGCGGCCTCGAAAAGCATGCTGCCCTCGGGAAGTGCCATCGCCACGGTCCGCATGTCCGAAACTGTACGCCCCTCGTCATTCCGGCCACTGGTGGGGTGATCGCCGGGCGCCGAACATGGTGTGAGCAGGGCACACCGCCCGCTCGGACAACGGGAGTCAACCATGAGCAGCACCCCCAACACCCGCCGCACGCCTGCCGTTTCGGGTGCCGGTGTCTGGTCCGGCGGGCCGGTGGTCGCCGTCGTCGGCGCGTACGGCCACACCGGCCGCTTCGTCGTGGCGGAACTGCTGCGCCGGGGTGCCACGCCGGTGCTCGTGGGCCGGGACCGGGAGAAGCTCGACGCGCTGCGCGACCTGGCCCCCGACGCGCCGGTGCGGGTGGCGTCCACCGAGGACGCGGCATCCCTCGACCGGGCCCTTGCCGGGGCGGTGGCGGTCGTCAACTGCGCCGGGCCGTTCCTCACGACGACCCTCCCCGTGACCGAGGCCGCGCTGCGCGCAGGCATCCCGTATCTGGACGTGGCCGCCGAACAGGGCGTCACGGCAACGCTGTTCGACTCCTACGACGAGCGCGCACGGGAGGCGGGCGTCGTCGTCGCGCCGTCCCTGGCGTTCTACGGCGGCCTCGGCGACCTGCTGGCCACCGCCGCTCTCGGGGACTGGCCGGACGCGGACGAGATCACTCTCGCGTACGCCCTGGACAGCTGGCACCCGACCCGGGGCACCCGCCTCACCGGGGAGAGCAACGCCGGGCAGCATCTCGTCCACTCCGGGGGCAGACTGCGCCCCTTCGGCTACTCGCAGGAGGTCTTCGCGTGGGACTTCCCCGAGCCGTTCGGCACCGGGGACGCATCGGAGTTCGCGACGGCCGACCAGGTCACCCTGCCGCGCCATGTGCGCACCCCCGAGGTGCGTGCGGTGATGAACCTCGCGCCGCTGCGGGACATCCGCGACGGCGACACCCCGGAGCCCGTGCCCGCCGACGAGGGCGGGCGCTCCGCGCAGACCTTCGTCGTCGAGGCGGTCGTCCGCCGCGGCGAGGAGACCCGCCGCGCGGTCGCGGGCGGGCGCGACATCTACGCCGTGACGGCACCGCTCGTCGTGGAGGCACTCGAGCGCATCCTCGGCGGGCGCTTCGCCGCACCGGGCGTGCACGCGGCCGGAGCGGCGTTCGACGCGCCGGACTTCCTGCGCGCGCTCACCCCCGTGCACCTCACCCGACTCGACCTGCCGTCCGCGGCGCCGGTGCGCTAGGCGCCGGTGCGCCAGGGGCTCCCGGCGGATCTCCGCCCGAAGCCCCTGGCGGCATCAGAGGTCCGCGACCCGCGCCGAGAGGCCGTAGTCGAGCTCGGACCCGTCGACCAGGAGTGCCTCGACGGTGCGGGTCGCGGGGTCGATGTCGGCCTCCATTCCGTCGCCCGTGTACCGGGGGAACCCGGAGGCCCCGGTCTCGCCCGTGGCCACCACGACGGCCGAGCGCAGGGCGCCGCGGCCGTCGGTCGTACTCTCGCCGGTGCCGGAGAACTCGGGCACCAGCAGGATCTCGAAACGCTGCGCGACAGTGCTCATGCACGTGACGCTAGACAGGACCGGCGCGCCACGCATGTCCACCGCTGCCGTCCCGCGCCTGACGCGCCGCTATCCGATCGTCAGATCGACCACCATCCGCCCCGCCAGGACGCCCTCCGTCGTCGGTGCGACGCGGACGGTGGTCTCGGCCGTGCCGGGCGGGCCCAGGAGAGGGTCCGCCCGGCAGGCGAGCGTATAGACGCCCGCCGTGGGAGCGCTGAGGGAGAACCGCCCCTCGGCGTTTGTCATGGCAGCGATGTCCGGCAGCGGCTGGGGCCCGTCGCTGAACAGGACGTGAGCGCCCGTCACCGGGGTGCCCGAGGCGTCGCGGACGACGCCGGTGATCTCCACCGCGGAGCTGCTGCCGCTCATCGGGGTGCGCTCACGCCTTCCACGCCACGTAGTTGTTGTAGACCGGGGTGGTGAACCGGGTTCCCGAGTTCACGCGCGCTCCGCCGTAGGCGTGGATACCGAAGCCGTAGCGGCCCGTACTGTCGATGCGGTAGACGGAGCTGCCGCTCTGCCCGCCCGCGGTGTCGATGTCGTAGTACACCTTGCGCGCGGCGACCGAGTCGATGCCGCGTGCCGCGTACCACTGCGTCCCGGACGGCTTGTCGCCCGGATAGCCGGAAATGTTACCGGTGGTCTTGAGCAGGTCCGAGTCCGACCAGACGCCGAAACCGAACCAGCCGGTGGTCGAGCCGATGTTGTTGGGCGTGATGATGGCGCCGTAGTCGAAGTTCTCGTCGCCATTGGTCGTCCAGCCGGTCACGGAGCGGAAGCTCGTGCAGGTGATGCTGCCGTAGGGCAGGGAGGCGCCGTTGCGGCCCGGCATCACCTGAATGCTCTTCACCCAGCCGTCGCGGCCCGCCACACCGCTGCCCTTGATGTAGACGACATGCCCCGCCGTGGCGAGGGTGTGCGGTCCCAGGAGCCAGCCGGTGCCCTGGTAGAGGGCGTTGTCGCGGGCGGTGATCAGCAGATAGCAGTGCACCCGCCACGGGTACACGCTGGTGTTCGTGATCTGGACGCGGTCGTCGGGACCGTGCACGGTCTCCGGAGCCAGCGGGGGCGGACCGAAGGACGCCTCTCCGATGTCGGGCAGCGAGGCGGTCGGGGCCGTCCAGGCCTCGGGTGCGAAGTGCTCCGGGCGCTGATAGCCCTCGACGTTCTCCAGGCCCTCGCCCATCGAGTGCTGGGCCTGGCCCTGCGTCCCCTCGGAGGGCGGCTGCAGGACCGCTCCCTGCTCGGGAGCCAGGGACGGGGCTCCGTCGCTCGGCTCGTTCGTCACTGCGGTGTGTGGATCTTGCGCCATTCTGGATCACCCGGCTTTTCTGAGAGCTGCGATGTGATGCCTGTCCGGACGCCGCGGCCGCAACGTTTTGGGTCAATGCCCCTTCTACTGCCGCCGGACAAGTGCGGCAATGAGTCTTTTGCGCCGACCGCCGCGCGTGCGCGCGCTCTGCCGCCGGAGGTCCCGGGTGCGTCAACCGAGCGGCTCCCGGAGCCCATACGGCGCTCGGGGCGTCAGCACGCCCCCGCCGCCTCACGGCGCACGCTCCCGGCCCGGTCCCGGCAGCCCCGGCCGGACACCCGTACCCCGCCCGCAGCGGCGGCGGGCGGGATACGGGTGCCTCAATCACGTCCGGAACACATGGGCAGGCTCCTGAGCGTGCCGTTCCGGATGGAGGCGGCAGGGGCGGGCGGGCCGATCGCCCCGGGCGCGCGCGTTAGCCTCTCCAGTACGACAAGACGGCGGCGGAAGGAATGCGGGCGTGGCGGAGCAGGAGCGGCGTTCCCGGCGGCGCGGGCAGGGTGAGCTGGAGGCACAGGTGTTCTCGGCCCTGCGCGAGGCGGAAGGCCCCGCGACCGCGGGCTGGGTGCAGGAGCGGCTCGGCGGTGACCTGGCCTACACGACCGTGGTGACGATCCTCAGCCGGCTCCTGGACAAGGGTGCGGTGACCCGCGAGCGCGCGGGCCGCTCCTTCGCGTGGACGCCGTCGTCCGACGAGGCGGGTCTCGCGGCCCGCAAGATGCGCAAGGTCCTCGACGGCGAGAGCGACCGGGAGGCGGTCCTCGCCAGCTTCCTCACCGCGCTGCCGCCCGGTGACGAGCGCCTGCTGCGCGAACTCCTGAGCCAGGCCGAGGCGGAGAGGGACACCTGAACCGCCATGGGGATGTTCGTCCTTCTGCCGCTCGTGCTGCCGCTGACGGCATGGCCGGTCGCCCGGCTCGCCGAGCAGCGTCTGCACCCGCGGACCGCCACCCGGCTGCTGACCACGGTCGCCGTGGTCATGGCGCTCGCCAGCACGCTGTGCCTGGGCCTGCTCATGGTCGTCGGCACGGCCCAGCTGCCCGGTAACCCCCTGCCGGACGGCTGGTCCGACCCGGAGGTGCGCGCCGCCGTCCCGTACGACGAGATCGCCGGACGCCTGGCCATCCCCGGCCTGCTCGCCGTCGCCGCGGCCTGCGGCCGGACGCTGTGGCGCCACCGCCAGGTGCGCCGCCGCGCCCACCGCGCCCTCGCCGGTCTTCCCGGCACCTCCGTCGCCGTCCTGCCCGACCACGAGCCCTACGCCTACGCGCTGCCCGGCGGCGCCCGCGACCGGGTCGTGGTCTCCACCGCCCTGCTCGACTGCCTCGGCTCCGCCGAACGCCGCGCCCTGTTCGCCCACGAGCGCGCCCACCTGGCGACCCGGCACCACCGCTATCTCCTGGCGGTGCAGCTGGCCGCGCGCGCCAACCCCTTCCTGCGCCCGCTGCGCACCGCCGTGTCCTACACGACCGAGCGGTGGGCGGACGAGGACGCCGCCCATATCGTCGGCGACCGCAAGACCGTCGCCCGCGCGATCGGCAAGGCGGCCCTGCACTCCCGCGGCGCCCCGGCCCCGACCCTGGCCGGGCTCGCCGCTCCGGGGCCCGTGCCGCGCCGGGTCGCGGCCCTGCTCGGCCCCGCTCCCGCGGCGCGCAGCTGGCCCTCCCTGTTCACCGCGGTGGGGCTCGCGGCCTGGGCGGCGACCGCGGGGGCGGCGATCTCCGCCATGTCGTCGGCGAACTCCGCGGTGACGATGGTGCTCATCCTGCACGCGGCGACCCCGCTCTGACCGTCTTCGAGGCGCCAGGACCCTGCCGGTACGGTTTGCCGTTCCTTTACAGTGGCTGTAGAAGCAGCACCGCTTCCCCGCCACCGCCCTCGTACGGCACTCCGTACGAGTACGAGAAGGAGCCACGGACCCGCAATGGGTGAGCCTCCCAGTACGAACCGTGCCATTTCCCGCCCGCTGCCTGAGCGTGAGGGAACGGGGGTGGCACGGTGACCGAGATCCTGCTTCTGCTGCTCGCCCTGCTCCTCACGCTCGCCTGCGCGGTGTTCGTCGCGGCCGAGTTCTCCCTGACCACCGTCGAGCGCGGTGACCTGGAGCGCGCCGCCCAGGCGGGGGAGCGAGGTGCCGAAGGGGCCCTGAAGGCCGTCCGGCGCCTGACCCTTCAGCTGTCCGGCGCGCAGCTCGGCATCACCGTCACGTCCCTGGTGATCGGCATGCTCGCCGAACCGTCCCTCGCGGCGCTCCTGCGCGGCCCCCTGGAGGCGGCCGGCCTCGGCGGCGCCGCCCCGACCACGGCCACCCTGCTCGGCGTCGCCCTCTCCACGGTGATCCTCATGGTCATCGGCGAGCTGGTGCCGAAGAACTGGGCGATCTCCCGGCCGCTGGCCGTCGCCAAGGTGGTGGCCGCACCGCAGCGCGGCTTCACCGCCGCCTTCGGCCCCTTCATCCGGCATCTGAACAACACCGCGAACCACGTCGTACGCCGCTTCGGCCTGGAGCCCGCCGAGGAGCTGGCCTCCGCCCGCACCCCCGAGGAACTGGTCGCCCTCGCCCGGCGCTCGGCCGCGGAGGGAGCCCTGGAAGCGGACTCCGCCGAACTGTTCGTGCGCACCCTGCACCTGAGCGAGCTCACCGCGGAGAACGTGATGACCCCGCGCGTGGACGTCCGCGCCCTGGAGGCGCACGCCACGGCCGCCGACGCCGCGAACCTGACGCACGCCACGGGCCTGTCCCGCTTCCCCGTCTTCCGCGACAGCCTGGACGAGGTCATCGGCACCGTGCACATCCGCGACGTGCTCGCCCTGGCCCCCGACAAGCGCCGGCTCACCCCGGTCACCGAGCTGGCCACCGAGCCGCTGCTCGTGCCCGACAGCCTGCCCGCCGACCGGCTTCTGGAGCGGCTGCGCGAGACCCGCACGATGGCCGTGGTCATCGACGAGTACGGCGGCACGGCCGGCGTGGCGACGGTGGAGGACATCGTCGAGGAGGTCGTCGGCGAGGTCCGCGACGAGCACGACCCCGTCGAGGTCCCCGACCTGCTGCCCGCACAGACGGCCCCCGACGGCCGCACCGTGTGGGAGGCCGACGGCGGCGTCCGCATCGACCAGCTCGCGGGGATAGGACTCACCGCGCCCGAAGGACCGTACGAGACCGTGGCGGGACTCATCGCCACCCGCCTGTCCCGCATCCCGGCCAAGGGCGACTCCCTGGACCTCGACGGCTGGCAGCTGGACGTCCTGACCGTCGAGCACCACCGCGCCGACCGGATCAGCATCACCGAACCGGCACTCCAGGTGCCCCGCCAGGCCGTGGAGGAGGCACGATGACCACGCTCCAGCTCACCATCGGCGCCCTGACCCTGCTCACCAACGCCTTCTTCGTCGGCGCCGAGTTCGCCCTGATCTCCGTGCGCCGCAGCCAGATCGAACCCCGCGCCGAAGAGGGCGACAAGCGCGCCCGCATCACCCTGTGGGGCCTGCAGCACATCTCCGCGATGATGGCCACGGCCCAACTCGGCATCACCGTCTCCTCGCTGGTGCTCGGCGCGGTCGCCGAACCGGCCATCGCGCACCTCCTGGAGCCCGGCTTCGAGGCGGTCCACATCCCGCACGCCCTCGTGCACCCGATCGCGTTCGTCATCGCCCTGACCGTGGCGACGTATCTGCACATGCTGATCGGCGAGATGGTCCCCAAGAACATCGCGCTCGCCGCGCCCGCCCGCACCGCCCTGCTGCTCGGCCCGCCCCTGGTGGCCCTCACCCGTGCCCTGCGGCCGGTCGTCTTCGGCATCAACGCCTTCGCCAACACCCTCCTGAAGCTGCTGAGGGTCGAACCGAAGGACGAAGTCGAGTCCGTCTACACCGACGACCAGCTCGCCCGTATGGTCGTCGACTCCAGCGCCGCCGGGCTCCTGTCGGCGGCCGACGGCGAGCGGCTGCGCGACGCCCTGGAACTGGGCACGCGGCCGGTCGGCGAAATCCTCGTGCCGATGGCCAAGATGCGCACCGTCGAGCACTCCGTCACCCCGGCGCGTCTGGAGAAGGTGGCCGCCGACGCAGGGTTCTCCCGCTTCCCGGTGACGGGACCGGACGGCACCCTGCTCGGCTACCTGCACATCAAGGACACCCTGGGCATCACCGAACGGGACCGGCCCTTCCCGCGCGGCGCCCTGCACGCGGTGACCCGGGTGCACATCGACACCCCGCTCGACGACACCCTCACCGCGCTGCGGGCCGCGGGCAGCCACCTGGCCGCGGTCACCGGCGCGAGCGGAACGGTGCTCGGGTTCGTCACGATGGAGGACGTCCTGACCGAGCTGGTCGGTCCCTCCCCGGCGGCGCTCGGCTGATCCACCGGGTGCGCTCGGCCGATCGACCGGGTGCACTCGGCTGATCCACCGGAGGCGCCGGGCTGATTCACAGGCGGCGCGACTGTACGCGCGGGGCCTCCGGTGGCTAGGGTGCCGGTGATGTTCTACACAGGTGTAGCACCCGCATTTGACGTAAGACGCGAGACCGCGGGCCCGGGTTCCCCCGGGAGGTCCCGTGAGTGAGCCTGTCCGCTCGATGGACCAAGGCGGGGCACTGCGGGCGCCGCTGCCCGCCGCGCGCAGTGCCCCTCCGGCGGCCCCTCCACAAGCGCCTTCGGTCCCCACCGTCGCGCCGAAGCCCCCGGTCAAGCAACGGGACTCGTTCTTCGACAACGCGAAGTACCTGGCGATCGTGCTGGTCGCGATGGGCCACGCGTGGGAGCCGCTGCGCGGCGACAGCCGTGCGGCGGCCGCGCTCTACATCACCGTCTACACCTTCCACATGCCGGCGTTCATCGTCATCTCCGGCTACTTCTCGCGCAGTTTCGACGCGAGCCCCGGCCGCCTCAAGCGCCTGGTCACCGGCATCGCCGTGCCGTACGTCCTCTTCGAGGTCGCGTACACCTTCTTCAAGCGCTGGGCGGGCGACGACCCGACGTACCCGATCAGCCTGCTCGACCCCTGGTACCTCACCTGGTTCTTGGTCGCGCTCTTCGTCTGGCGGCTCACCACCCCGCTGTGGAAGGTGGTGCGCTGGCCCCTGCCGCTCGCGCTCGCCATCGCGGTGCTCGCCTCCGTCTCACCGGACATCGGCGACGACCTGGACCTCCAACGCGTGCTCCAGTTCCTGCCGTTCTTCGTCCTCGGCCTGTGCCTGAAGCCCGAGCACTTCCAGATCGTGCGCCGCCGGGAGGCGCGGATCCTGGCGCTGCCCGTCTTCGCGGCGGCCCTGCTGTTCGCCTACTGGGCGGCGCCGCGCATGAACGCCGCCTGGTTCTACCGCAGGGACAGCGCCCAGGAGCTCGCCGCGCCCGGCTGGGCCGGCGGCGTGATGACGCTGGCGATGTTCGGCTGCTCGGTGGTCCTCGTCGCCTGCTTCTTCGCCTGGGTGCCGGGGCGCAGGCTCTGGTTCACCGCCCTTGGCGCGGGCACGCTCTACGGCTATCTGCTGCACGGTTTCGTCGCCAAGGGCTCCCGCTTCTGGGACTGGTACGAAGTGGACTGGCTGCACACGCCGCTGGGCGAGATCACGGTCACCCTCGGCGCGGCGGCCCTCATCACCGCGCTGTGTACGCCACCGGTGCAGCGCCTGTTCAAGTTCGCGATGGAACCCGACATGGAGTGGGCGTTCAAGAAGGACGCGAAAGCCCTGGCCCGCAGCCGGGGCGCCCACCGGAGACGCTGACCGGGCCAGGCAGGAACGGCCCCCGGCGGGGCCGGTGGGGTGGATGATGGAGGCCGATGTCGGTGTCCCGACGTCGGTTTTCCGATGTGTCCACACCCCGGAGGGCCCGACGTGCCGCAGAACAACGACCCGCTGGCGGCACGGACGCCGGCCGAACTGCTCGACAACTGCCGGGCGAGAGCGGAGCGTGTCGCGGGCCGGGTCGCGCAGTGGGACAGCGCCGACCCGGCGGTCCGCTCCGCCGTCGACGCCGGGATCCACCATCTCGACCGTGTGACGCCCGCGGACCTGCAAGCTCTGGCGGACTGGCGCCCGCCCGCCGACCGCAACAGCGTGTACATGGACGCCACGACCGTGGGGATCGCCGAACGCCTGCTGGCCGGCGACCGGCGCTGGCTGACGCCGCTGTCGCTGTGGGACCTGGCCGCGTTCGCGGACCGGGTGGTCATGTCGGAGCGGATCTACTACGCGGGCGAGGACCTCGTGCCCGCCGCCCGGCTGAACCAGCTCCTCGGCGAGGACGTGTTCGTGAGCCTGCCACACCTCGCGTGGGCGCGGGACGAGGTGCCCGCGCGCCTCTACGAACAGAGCCTTGACACCTACCGCACCCTGATCTCACCCCTCGTCCACCAGTACGACATGCCCGAGGAGGGCACGTACTGGGCGGACGCCGTGCGCGAAGTGGCCGACGCCTGGACGCTGGTGACCGGACGACCCGTGCGCCCCGGCGAGGCACTGGCGGCCTGCGAGTTACAGGGCTGGTTCACCCCGGAGCTGACGCTGCTGCGCGACCCCTACTGCGACGACCTGCCCTCGCTCTCGGAGGGGTACTGCGCACCCGTACTCGGCGATGTGACCTACCGGGCCCACGCGGCCCAGTCCTTCGCCAACCTCCTGGGCCTTCCGTACGCGCCCGCGACCGCCCGGATGCCCTTCCGCCACTACTTCTGCGAGCGCGGCTGGGAGCTGGAGGACCGGCTGCTCACCGCCGACGCGGCGAACCGCGCCTACCGCGCACTCGGCCGGGAGCAGGACCTCGTCCTGCCCGTGTTCCTGGCCGTCGCCCTCGCCGGTGCCCGGCGGATCGAGGACGTATGGCCGCGCCTGGCCGAACTCCGCACACAGGCAAGCCGCTTCCGCCGGCACCGCCAGGACCTCGACGAGGCACTGTCCCTGGGCGAGGCGTCCGAGACCTCGCAGCAGCTCCTGATGGCGGTGCGCAGCGAGGCCGTCAGGCTGACCGAGGTCTGCGGGCACGGCTTCTCGCTGGTGGCGAAGATCGTGGGACGGCTCACCCGGGCCACGCCGGCGCAACTGCCCGAAGAGGTCGCGACTCTGATGGGCATCGCCTCCGCGGAGGTCCCCGCCGACCTGCGACGCCGCCTGTGGTGGCAGTGCTTCCGGCCCGAGCTGCGGTTCCTGATCCAGGTCCGGTCCCAGTCGCGGGAGATGACCGACGCCATGCCGAAGATCGGCAGGCTCTGGGGGCTGCCGCAGGGGAGGGCCAAGGGGTTCCGGGAGCGGTTCGAGCAGTTGGGCAGGTTGCGGACGGTCAGCTGAGCCGGCCTCGGAAGGGGGCGCCGGTCAGTCGAAGCGGCTCTCGGTCGCCGCGATCCGCTCCCGGACCAGGGGATGCCGCGCCAGCTCCGCGTCGAGGCGCGTCTTCTCGTAGATCCAGGCGGTGCCGAGCTGTTCGGGTTCGAGCCCCCAGGCTTCGGTCAGGTCGGCGCTGTGCAGGTTGGCCTGGTCGAGGCGGGCCCCGGCGAGGTCGGCGCGGTGCAGCCGGGTGTTGAACATGTACGCGTCGCTCAGATCGGCGCCGCGCAGGTCGGCGTACGAAAGGTCGGAGGCGCCGAGCCCCGCGTGGGAGAGGTCCGCGCCGTGCAGATCCGCGTACTGGGCCTGGACCCGGACCACGTCGCAGCCGCGCAGCGACGCGTCGGCGAACCGCGCGTTGCGCAGCCGGGCGTTGGACAGGTTGGCGTTGTCGAGCCGCGCCCGGGTCAGGTCGGCGTCGTCGAGCTCAGCCTCCCTCAGGTCGGCGAAGTGGAGCAGTGCGCCACCGAAGCGGGCGTGCCGTGCGGAAGCGGCGTTGAAGGAGGCGTACGGCAGCTGTGCGCGCCGCAGATCGGCGTGATCGAGCTTGGCCCGGTGCAGATCGGCGAATTCGAGCCGTGCGTCCTCGGCGTGGGCGTGGTGGAGGTCGGCCCCCCAGAATCGCGCGTGGGCCGCCTGCACGTTCCGCAGATTCGCCTCCCCCAGATACGCGCTGGTCAGATTGGCCCGGCCGAGCTGCGCCGAGGAGAGGTCGGCCCGTTCCAGGAAGGTCCGGGACAGATCGGCGTCCCGCAGATCGGCCGCGCCGAGAACGGCGTCGTGCAGATCGCTGCCGGCGAGCCGGGCGTGCGTCCACCGCCCGTGGTTCAGGTCGGCGGAGCGCAGATCCAGGGCGAACAGTTCGAGGCGGTGTGCCTCCACGGCTTCATGTCGCCGGGCCAGGGCGGTGAGCACGGCCTGGACGTCCGCGGCCAGGGGCACCGGATCCCGGCCGCTCAGGCCCAGGGGAGAGTGATGGCCAAGCCGCGGATCGGGCACAGCGCGGCGGACGAACGCGACCAGTTCACGGACGATCGCGTCGTGATCGCCGTCCGGGGCGGGCACTGCAAGGAGCTGCCCCAGCGCGGTCACCGCGGCCACCCGCACGTCGAGCCGATCCGACGCCAGATCCGCCCGATGGATGTCGATCGTCAACGCCCCGCCGCCCCTCAAGGCCCGTCTCCAGGAGAACCAAGGCTAGACGAGACGGCGGGCCACGGTCTCAATCTCCGGGACTGTCCCGGTGGCCCCTCTGGGCACCGGTGTCCGCCGGCGGTATGCCAGGTGTGGAGCCGTCGACCACGAGAGGTGGGGTCAAGCATGTGGACCGCTGGATTCTGGAAGGCCACGTCGGAGCGGGCTCTCCGTACCTTCGCGCAGTCGCTCGCCGCCGTCCTGGTCGCCGGGGCGACGACCCTCCTGGACGTCGATTGGAAGGCGGCGCTGGCCACCGCGGGGATGGCGACGCTGCTCGCCGTCCTCACGGCGGTGGGCGCCGCGAACGTCGGGGCGCACGGGCCCGGCATCACCGAGACGCCGACCGCGCGCAAGGGGCGGACCGCGCCCTGAGCGGCGTCACCGCCGGGTCGGTCGACCCGCCTCCACCGAGATCCGCTCCCCCCGGAACCGCTCCCGCAGCCGCCGGTCGTGGGAGACCACGACCAGCGTGCCCCGGTATGCGGCCAGCGCCTCGTCGAGTTCCTCGACCAGGGCGGGGGAGAGGTGGTTCGTCGGCTCGTCGAGCAGGAGGAGGTCGGCCGGGCGCGTCACCAGGCGCGCGAGGGCCAGGCGGCGGCGCTGTCCCACGGAGAGGCCCTTGACCGGCACCACCAGGTCCTCCTCGCGGAAGAGGCCGAGGGAGAGCAAAGCCTCGGCGTGGTCCTCGGGGAGGCCGGCCAGACCTGCCGCGAACGCGTCGAGCAGGGGCTTCGCCGTGTCCTCGTAGGTGATGTACTCGATCTCCTGGGGCAAGTAGCCGATGCGGGAGGGGAGTTGGACCTCTCCGCGGTCCGGGGTGAGCTCCCCGGCCAGGACGGCGAGCAGCGTCGACTTGCCCGCGCCGTTCACGCCGGTCACCAGCGTGCGCGAGCCCGGTTCGAGGTGCAGGCTCTCGACGGCGAGGCGCTCGCCGACCGCGACGTCCGTCAGCACGGCCGGACGTACGAAGGCGTGGTCGCCGCCCTCGATGCCCTCGCCCGGCGTGAAGTGCAGCGGGTCGGGCGGGCGCGGCACCGGCTCCGCGTGCAGTCTGCGCAGCCGCTCGCGCGCGTTGCGCACGATGCCGGAGAGCTGGCCCTCCACCGATCGGTTGTGGCTCGCGAAGCGGGGGCTCTCGCTCATCCGCCAGCCGACCGCGAGGCGCTTGTTGCCGCCCTCGGCGAGCTTCTCCTGGCGTTCGACCTCCTCGCTCCACTCCCGGTAGCGCTCCTCCCAGCGCCGCCGGGCCGTGGCGCGCTGTTCCAGATAGCCGTGCCAGCCGCCGCCGAAGCGGGCCACGGACCTGCGATCGCCGTCGACCTCGACGATCACCTCGGCGACCCGGTCGAGGAAGACGCGGTCGTGGGTGACAGCCACGACCGTGCCCCGGTGCGTGCGCAGCCGCTCCTCCAGCCAGCCGAGCGCCTGGTCGTCCAGGTGGTTCGTCGGCTCGTCCAGGAGGAGCAGTTCGGGCTGCGGCGCCAGGACGCAGGCGAGCGCGAGGCGCGCGGCCTCGCCGCCGGACAGCGATCCCAGGGTCCGGGAACGCTCCAGGTGCGGTACGCCGAGACCGTGCAGGGCCGCGTCGAGGCGGGCGTCGGCGCGGTAGCCGTCCCGGGCTTCGAAAGCGGCGACGAGGTCTCCGTACGCGGCCAGTTCGGCCTCACCGGCCGAGCCGAGGGACTCCTCGGCCTCGTGGATGCGCCGCTCCAGATCGCGCAGTTCGGCGAGCGCGTCGTCCACCGCGTCCTGCACAGAGGCGTGCGGCGGAAGGCGCAGGGTCTGCGCGAGATAGCCGGTGCCGCCGTCCGAGACGACGGCCACCTCGCCGTCGGCGGGCTCGAACTCGCCCGCCGTCAGGCGCAGGAGCGTCGACTTGCCCGAGCCGTTCTCACCGATGACACACGCCTTCTCGCCGGGCCGCACCGACAGGGAGACCTGTTCGAGGACGGGCCGGTCCGGATATCCGTACGACACGTCGCGCAGGACGAGCTGACTCACAGTGCGAATCCCCCTCGGTCGGGCGGGCCGGCCTCGCCCGGTCAGACGGGCTGACCGAACAGCTCCCGCAGTACGTCCTCCATGGTGACCATGCCGGCCAGTCTGCCGTCCGAGCCGAGCACCGCCGCCACATGCGTACGGCTGCGGCGCATCGCGGTCAGGACGTCGTCCAGCGGCGTGGTCTCGCGGACCTGGGCGATCTTCCGCATGTCCGGCACCCGGAACGGCAGGTCGCGCGGCATGCGGTCGAGCGCGTCCTTGACGTGCAGATAGCCGACGATACGACGGCCGTCGTCCACGACGGGGAAGCGCGAGAAACCGGACTCCGCCGAAAGCCGCTCCAGCTCCTCCGGCGTCACGCCCACCCGCGCGTAGACCACGCTCTCCAGCGGAAGCACAACATCCCTGACGGGGCGGCGGCCCAGCTCCAGGGCGTCGTGCAGCCGCTCCTGGGCGCGGTCGTCGATCAGGCCCGCTTCACTGGAGTCCTTGACCATCCGGGCGAGCTCGTCGTCCGAGAAGGACGCGCTGACCTCGTCCTTCGCCTCGACCCTGAGCAGCTTCAGGAGGCCGTTGGCGAAGGCGTTGATCGCGAAGATCACCGGGCGCAGTGCCCGCGCGATCGCGACGAGCGGCGGGCCGAGCAGCAGTGCCGTGCGTACCGGTTCGGCCAGCGAGATGTTCTTGGGGACCATCTCGCCGAGCAGCATGTGCAGATACGTCGCCACCGTCAGGGCGATGACGAACGAGATCGGGTGGACCAGGCCGTGCGGCACCCCGACCCCGTCGAACAGCGGCTCCAGGAGATGAGCGATCGCGGGTTCGGCGACGATGCCGAGCACCAGGGTGCACAGTGTGATGCCGAGCTGGGCGGCGGCGAGCAGCGCGGAGACGTGCTGCAGACCCCACAGCACGCTCTTGGCCCGCCGGTCGCCGTCTTCGGCGTACGGCTCGATCTGGCTCCTGCGTACGGAGATGAGGGCGAACTCGGCGCCGACGAAGAAGCCGTTGACCACGAGGGTCAGCAGGCCGATCAGCAACTGGACGGCGATCATCGGTCCTCCTCGTGTCGGTCGTCGTGGTCGTCGTTCAGGGGTGCGTGCAGCAGGACGCGGGCCGCGCGGCGGCCGCGGGCGTCCACGACGTCGAGCCGCCAGCCGCTCACTTCGAGGCTGTCGCCCTCGGCCGGGATACGGCCCAGCTCGGTGGCGACGAGTCCGGCGAGGGTCTCGTAGGGGCCGTCGGGCACGCGCAGGCCGACGCGGGCCAGCTGGTCGGTGCGGGCGGAGCCGTCGGCGGAGTACCGGGTGCGGCCGTCGTCGTCCTTGCCGTCGACGGCGATGTCGGGCGTCTCGTGCGGGTCGTGCTCGTCCCGCACCTCGCCGACGACCTCCTCGACGATGTCCTCCAGGGTCGCGACGCCGGCCGTGCCGCCGTACTCGTCGATGACCACGGCCATCGTGCGCTTGCCGGAGAGCCGGTCGAGCAGCTGGTCGACGGTCAGCGTGTCCGGTACGAGGAGGGGCTCGCGGACCAGCTCGGCGACGGGATAGCGGGCCCTGCGCTCGGCCGGTACGGCCAGGACGTCCTTGATGTGCGCGACGCCGACGACCGAGTCGAGGCTGCCGCGGTAGACGGGGAAGCGGGACAGGCCCGTGGCGCGGGTGGCGTTCGCGACGTCCTCGCAGGTGGCCATCACGTCCAAGGCCATGACCTGGACGCGCGGCGTCATCACGTTCTCGGCGGTGAGGTCGGCGAGGTTCAGGGTGCGGACGAAAAGCTCGGCGGTGTCCGGCTCCAGGGAGCCCTCCTTGGCGGAGTGCCGGGCGAGCGCCACCAGCTCCTTGGGGCTGCGCGCGGAGGCCAGCTCTTCGGTGGGCTGGATGCCGAAGCGGCGCACGGAGCGGTTCGCGGTGTTGTTCAGGTGGGCGATGAAGGGGCGGAACGCGGAGCTGAACAGGCGCTGCGGGGTCGCCACCCGTTTGGCGACGGCCAGCGGTGAGGAGATCGCCCAGTTCTTGGGGACCAGCTCGCCGACGACCATCAGGAAGACCGTGGACAGGGCCGTGCCGATGACCAGGGCGATCGACGAGGACGCCGACGAGGGGATGCCGACGGCGCGCAGCGGGCCGGCGATCAGTTTGGCGATGGAGGACTCGGAGAGCATGCCGACGACCAGATTGGTGACGGTGATGCCCAGCTGGGCCCCGGAGAGCTGGAAGGTGAGGTTCTTGACGGCCTTGAGGGCGCCCGCGGCGCCGCGCTCGCCGCGTTCGGAGGCGCGCTCCAGCTCGCTGCGCTCGACCGTCGTGAGGGAGAATTCGGCCGCGACGAAGACGCCGCAGGCCAGCGAGAGCAGCACCGCCACAAGGAGCAGGAGCACTTCGGTCATCGGGTCACCTCCGTCCCATGATCGGGCAGGGACCGGGGGAATGCGCGATGTCGGGTACTGGGGGGCTCGCCCATCGGCGGACGCTCACACCTTTCGTTCACGTTCGAGTGGTCCGCCCATTTTAAAGGATCAGCAAAGGCCGCTCCGGCGGATTGACCACGGGTACCCCGGTCCCGGCCGCTCAGTCGCCGAGGCGCTTGACCCAGCGGCTCCACTCCGGCTGGGGCGCGTACCCCGCGGCCCGCCACGCGTGGTGGGCCTGTTCGTTGCGGTCCAAAACCATGGCGTCCCCGCGGCGGCCTCCCACGGCGAGGAACCTCCGGTCGGCCGCGTCGAGGAGGGCGGATGCGATGCCTTGCCGCCGATGGGAGGGGAGCACGGCCAGCCGGTACAGACTGCACCGCCATCCGTCGTAACCGGCCACGACGGAGCCCACGAGGACCCCGTCGGCCTCCGCGAGGATCAGGGCATCGGGATCACGGGCGATGAGCCTACTCACCCCGTCGACGTCGTCGGTGATGGACGTCCCCTCGGCGGCCACCGCCCAGAAGTCGAGCACGTCCCGTGCGTCGGACGGGCCGGCCGTACGTATGCGCATGTCAGTCACGCGCAAGAGCCAAGCACGCGGACGAGCCGCGGGCCACCGAGTTCTCTGGCCGCGGGCCACCGGGTTCTCTATTCGCCGTGCAGCTGCTCGATGACCGGGCCGAATGTTTCCATGCCGGGTTCCAGGACGGTGATGTACGAGAAGCCGTAGCGCTCTCGCCGGGTGCGTAGCTGTTCGGTCATCTGTTCGACTGTGCCGAGGAGGAGGATGGGCAGGTCGAGGGCCTCGTCCTCGGTGAGGTGCGGGATGAAGGAGAGGAAGGGGCGGATGGCGGCGCGCCGGTCCGCGGTCACCTCGACCATCTGGACCAGGACATTCAGCTCCGCCGGTTCGGTGCGGGCCGAGGCGAAGCGCCGGTACGCGGCCACACGCCCGTCCAGGTCATCGGCCGTGATGACGGTCGGTCTGCCGTCCGCGTCCGCGCGTCCGCCGGTGAACGCCGCGATGTCGGCGTACTCGGCGGCCAGCCGCAGCATCCGGTCGCCGTTGCCGCCGACCAGCAGGGGCGGGCGGGGCCGCTGCGCGGGACGCGGCCGGAAGTCGTCGGAGGCGAGGAGTCGGTCCAACTCCCTTATGGTGCGCCGCAGATGGGCCACGCGCTCACCCGGCGTCCCCCAGGGCAGGCCCGCCAGGTCGTGTTCCGCCCGTACGTACCCGGTGCCCAGGCCCAGCTCGAAGCGTCCGTCCGTGAGCGCGTCCGTGGTCGCGATCTCCCGGGCGAGCAGCGTCGGGTTCCAGAACCCGGCGTTCAGGACGAACGTGCCGACCCGGGGATGCTCGGTGGCCTCGGCCGCGGCCACGACCGCGGGGAACGGAGCGGGCATGCCGATGTGGTCCGCCACCAGGACGACGTCGTAGCCGAGTTGCTCGGCGCGAGCGCACTTCACCCGCCACTCGTCCCCGGTGCAAGGGGTGACCATGTTGACGCCGAAACGGAACGGGCGGGCCATGAACTCTCCTCAGAAGTAGAGCCAGTTGGGCGCGGCCCGCCCCACTCCATCACTCATGCGCGATGGCCGCCAGCACGTTCATGCGCGACGCGCGCAACGCCGGAAGCAGCGCCGCCGCCAGGCCCACGAGCACCGATCCGACGAGGACCGCGATCACCGTCGTCCAGGGGATCGCGAACGCCGTCATGCCTTGCAGGGCAAGCACCTGCTGGGCTGCGACGCCCCACACCAGACCGAGCACGAGCCCGAGCAGCGCACCGAACACCGCGATCACCACCGACTCCAGGCGGATCATCCGGCGCAGCTGGCGCCGGGCCAGCCCGATGGCACGAAGGAGCCCGATCTCGCGGGTGCGCTCGACGACCGACAGGGCCAGGGTGTTGACCACGCCGAGGACCGCGATGATGATCGCCAGGCCGAGCAGCGCGTAGACGAGGTAGAGCATCACGGCGATCTGCTCGCGGATCAGTTCCTTGTAGTCGGCCTGGTCGCGGACCTGCACCTGCGGATACGGATCGAGGGTCTTCTCCAGGCGGTCGCGCAGGGTGTCGTCGCTCGTGCCGGGGGCCGCGTTCACGTACAGCGCGGAGTCCTGCCCGCCGGGCACGAACTCCTCGACCGTCGCCAGGCCGAGGAAGAGCCCGCCCTCGACGCCGAACCCCTCCGCTCCGGGCTGGTCGGTGAGCGCGCCCACCGTCAGCACCGTCTTGCGCCCGCCGGGGAACTCCACGGGAAGCTTCGAGCCGGTCCGCACCTTGTGGTCCCGCGCGAAGTCCCGCTGCATGGCGATGTTTCCGGGGGAAAGGGCCCGCTTGGTGTCGCCCGTGACGTACGTGACGCGGGCGACGTCGTCCAGGCGCGGGTCATAGCCCGCCGCGGTCGTCTCCACGCTCTTGCCGTCCGGCATGGACACCTTCACGGGCGCGAACCGCTGACGCACGACGAGCCCGGCGCCGTCGGTGTCCCGCACCTTCTCGGTGATCTCCCGCGCGAACGGCATGAAGTTGCTGTTCTGTACGACGAAGTCGGCGCCCAGCGTCTTGTCGATCTGTTCGTCGAACGACTTGGTCATCGACGCGCTCGCCACCGACATGCCGCTCACCAGGGCGAGCCCCACCATCAGCGCGGCGGCCGTGGCGCCCGTACGGCGCGGATTGCGCAGGGCGTTGCGCTGGCTCATCCGGCCGACCGAGCCGAACACGGCCGGGAACGCGCCGCCGAGCACCCGGATCACCGGGCGGACCAGGAGCGGCCCCGCGATGACGGTGGCGATCAGGGTCAGGACGATGCCGAGCCCGAGCAGGGACGCCGACGTCGAGGTGTCCTCCGAGGTGGCGCAGCCCACCAGGGCGGCGGCGCCCGCAGCCCCCACAACCAGGCCGACCGTCGCGCGGATCCGCAACGGCCGCCCCGTGCCCGCGATCTCCGCGTCGGCGAGCGCCGCCATCGGCGACACCTGGGCGGCGCGCCGCGCCGGAAGATACGCGGCGACGAACGTGACGCCCACCCCGACGACGTACGAGGCGACGGGAGTTGCCCACCCGATGACCATCTCGGTGGACTTCAGGTTCATCCCGAAGACGCCCATCAGCTCGATGAGCCCGGCCGCCAGCCCGATGCCCGCCGCGAGGCCGACCGTCGAACCGACCACGCCGAGCAGGACCGCCTCGGTGAGAACGGAGCGGCGGACCTGCCTGCGGTCGGCGCCGAGCGCGCGAAGCAGGCCCAGTTCGCGGGTGCGCTGCGCGATCAGCATCGAGAAGGTGTTGACGATCAGGAAGACGCCCACCAGGACGGCTATCCCGGCGAAGCCGAGCATCACGTACTTGATGACGTCCAGGAACCCGCCGAGGTCGGACGCCGCCGATTCGGCCTGTTCGTCGGCGGTCTTCAGGTCGTAGCCCGAGCCCAGTTCGGCGGCGATACGGCGCTTCAGCTCGGTGTCGCTCACGCCGGACGCGGCCTCCACCGAGATGCCCGTCGCCTTGGCCCTGCTGCCCAGGAGTTCGCGCTGCGCGGTCGGCGTGTCCAGGAAGACCAGGGCCGCGCCGGGGTTGGTGGTGGTGAAGGTGACGATGCCGACGACCCTGACCTTGAACGAGCCGGGCGCGGCGAGCACCGTGAGGGTGTCGCCGATCTTCACGTCCTTCTTGTCGGCCGTGTCCTTGTCGAGCAGCGCCTGGTCCCTGCCGCGCGGGGCGTGCCCCGAGGTCAGCTCGACGGGGCTGCGGTCGGTGACCTGCCAGTTGGTGGCGATGGTGGGGGCGCCGGTGGTGGGGCCCACCGGGTCGTTCTTGCTGTCGACGACCGTGATGTTCTCGACGGCCGCGTCGAGGCGGGCCTTGGCGACCCCGTCGACCTTCGCCACACGCCCCGCGAGCCGCGCGGGGATCGTCGGCGTCTGCCCCGACGGCACCGCCTCGTCGAGGTCCTCCTTCGGCTCGACGGTCACATCGGCGGACGTCGAGGCGAAGAGCCGGTCGAAGGTGCGGGCCACCGTGTCCGAGAAGATGAGGCTGCCCGCGACGAACGCCACCGAGAGGATGACGGCGAGGGCGGAGAGCAGCAGCCTGCCCTTGTGCGCGAGGAAGCTGCGGAGCGTCGCCTTCAGCATGGCCGCGCTCCTTCTCAGTCCTGGTCCGGCTTGCTGTCGGCGCCGACGCTCCGGGCGCCGTCTCCTTCGGGGTGGCCCTCCTGCGGCTTGGCGTGCAACACGTCGAACCGTTTGAGGCGTTCCAGGACCGAATCGGCCGTCGGACGCCGCATCTCGTCGACGATCCTGCCGTCGGCGAGGAAGAGCACGAGATCGGCGTGGGCGGCCGCGCCCGGGTCGTGGGTGACCATGACGACGGTCTGCTCCAGCTTGTCCACGGCGTCGCGCAGGAAGCCGAGGACTTCGAGACCGGCCCGTGAGTCGAGGTTGCCGGTCGGCTCGTCCGCGAAGATCAGCTCGGGGCGCGAGGCGAGCGCCCGCGCGCAGGCCACCCGCTGCTGCTGGCCGCCGGAGAGTTGGGCGGGCCGGTGTTTGAGGCGGTCGCGCAGGCCGAGCGTCTCGATGACGTACTGAAGCCACTCGGCGTCGGGGCGCTGGCCCGCGATGTCCATCGGCAGCGTGATGTTCTCGAGGGCGTTGAGGGTGGGGATGAGGTTGAAGGACTGGAACATGAAGCCGATGCGGTCCCGCCGCAGCTGCGTCAGTTCGCGCTCCTTGAGCCCCGTGATCTCGGTGTCGCCCAGCCACACCTGACCCGCGGAGACCGTGTCGAGCCCGGCGAGCAGATGCATGAGCGTGGACTTGCCCGAACCGGACGGGCCCATGACCGCCGTGAAACGGCCGCGTGCGATGTCCACGTCGACCGAGTCGAGGGCGAGCACGGCGGTCTCGCCGGAGCCGTACGCCTTGGTCAGGGCGCGGGCGCGCGCGGCGACCCCGTCGGGCTCCGCGAGGCCTGTGGCCGGTGCAGAAGCAGGTGTGGACAAGGCCGCCTCCCGGGTCGTGGCCGTTCCAACTCCCTTGATTCTGCCGAGAGTAGAGGGCCGGTGCGGGTGTCGGTATCCCTCCGAGGTCGTGAACCCGATCCGCGTGTAAGGGGCAATGGACCGGTGCTCGCCCGGCCGCCCGGTGCGCCTGTGCGCCCTCCCGCGCCCTCTTGTCGGTGCTAGCGCTACAGCGCTAGCTTGAGGGAATGGCGAAGACCCAGCTGAATGTGCGCGTGGACGAAGGCACCGCCCGGGCCGCACGCGAGCGCGCGCTCGCCCGCGGGATGAGCGTGAACCGCTACATCGAAGAACTGGTGAAACAGGACGCCGGCGAAGTCGGCCACACTTTCGTCGAGGCCGCCGCGGATTTCATGAAGCAGTACGAATCCGTTTTCGCCGAAGAGTTCGGTCCCGAGCGCGAGGGTCGACGTTAGCCCTTGAACCTCAGAATCGATCTTGCCTGGCTTCTGATGATCGCCGAACACAAGACGCCCGGAGACCCGCAGGTCACCGACTGGGGAGCCCTGGTGGCCGCCGTCAGCCGGCACGAGGCGGAGATATTCGGCGTGCCCGTCTACGAAAGTCCGCACGACCGCGCGGCTGCCCTGCTCCAGCTGCTCCTGCACGTCCCCGCCCTGGAACGCTCCAACGCCCTGTTCGCCTCGTCCGTCGCGTACGCCTATCTGGTCGCCAGCGGCATGAAGGTCGTCACCTCGCCCGAGCAGGTGCGCGAACTGGCCCGTCTGGTGAAGGAGGACGGCGCGAGCGTGCGGGCCATCGCGGACGAACTGCGGAAGTGGAGCCTCTAGCTTCTGGCATCGCCCGGCTGGCTCCTGGCATCACCCGGCGACGATAGGTTCGGGGGCGAGAGAGCCGCACTCCAGGAGGACGCCCATGCCCGCCGCCATCCTGCCGATGATCATCACCCCTGATCTCGACCGCCTGCTGCGTTTCTACCGGGAGCTGCTCGGGGCCCGGGAGGTGTCGAGGACTCCGGAGGAGGGGCCCGCCTTCTTCGTGGACCTGCGCATCGGCGACTCGGAACTGGGCGTCGTGTCGGACACGAGCGTGCCGCCGGACACACCGCAGCGCATTGTCCTGAGCGTGGCGGTGGATGCCGTGGACGACCTGCTCGAGCGGGTGGATTCCCTCGGCGGCGAGACGCTCGGGCCGGCCAACGACATGCCGTGGGGGCAGCGCGTCGCGCACATCAAGGACCCGGACGGCAACGCGGTCAACCTCACGCAGGCCATCTGAGACCCGCCCCGCCGCCGGTCAGTCGCTCTCCGGCCGTCGTGCCGTGCCGAGCACGCAGTACGAAGAGGGCAGCCGCGGACCCTTGGGGGGCACCAACAGCCGCCTGTACGGGCCGAGTTCGAAGCCGGCGGCACGCAGGGCGGCCACCGTGTCCCGCGAGACGTGACAGCCGCCGAAGAACAGGGGCCACAGCGTGCGGTCCAGGGCGCGCTGCGCGGTCGCCATGGCCGGGCCCGGCGCCACGCCGTGCTCGAAGAACCGCAACTCGCCGCCGGGGCGCAGGACACGCCGCAGTTCGGCGAGGGCACGGGGCACGTCGCGCACGCTGCACAGCACCAGCGAGGCCACGGCGCCGTCGAAGGCCTCGCTCTTGACGGGCAGCGCCTCGGCGGCGCCGGGCACGACGTCGACCGGCACGTCGGCCCGCACGGCGGCGGACGCGGCAAGCTGCCGCAGGGAGCGCTCCGGTTCGATGGCCACGACCTCGGACACCGCCGTCGGATAGTGCGCGAAGTTCAGCCCGTTCCCCGCGCCGACCTCGATCACCCGACCGGACAGACCACCGAGGAGCACTTTGCGGAACGTGGCCACCACGGGCTCGGCGGCCACGCTCTGGCGGGCATAGAAACGGGCGAAAACGGGATGGTGCACGGCGTCTCGGGACGCGGCCTTGGCGGAGCGAGGTGACATGGACCCTCCTCGACGGGGCGAGCGGTTACCGCAATGGTGCCCCGCCGACAGCGCTTTCCCCCCTGTGGCGGCCCGCGAGTGCACGGCTTACGGGCACCCCCGGCGCTGCGGAGGGTGCCCGTGAGCAGTGCGTTCGCGGGCGGGGCGAGGACCGTGCACTGAGGCGCGCTCGTCCGAAGCCGTGCGGGACCGAAGCCGTACGGGACCGAAGCCGCCCCCTGCCGTGTCTCAGCCCTCCCGCGCCGCCGGTGCCTCCGCCGCCGTGAACGCCGCACTGTCCCAGGTGCCCCCGAGGTCCGGCCCCAGCCAGCCCCCGGCCCGTGCGCGGAAGTCGGAGGGCGTGAGCGTGCCCGCGCCCTCCGGGATCGCGCCCAGGAGCGGCGCGCCCGCGGCCTTCGGCAGGTCCGCGAGGTTGCAGCGGGACGCCAGATCCGGCGCGGTCGGCCAGCTGCCCACGGTGACGCCCAGCGGGGTCAGGTCGCGGGCGCGCAGGGCCTCCGCGGTGAGTGCCGTGGCGTTCAGGGTGCCGAGGCCCGCCGGAGCGGCCACCAGGACCGGCGCCGTGAGGATGCGGGCCGCGTCGGCGAGGGTGGCGCCCTCGTCGTCGTAGTGCACGAGCAGCCCGCCCGCGCCCTCGATCAGGACCAGATCGTGCCCGGCCGCCAACTTCCCTGCCGCCTCCGCCACTTCGAACGGACGGACCTGTGCCATGCCCGCCCGCCGCGCCGCGGTGTTCGGCGCCAACGGCTCCGGGAAGCGGGCGAGTTCGAGGGTGGTGACCTTGTCGCCCGCGAGGCGCGTCACCTCTTCCGCGTCGCCCGGCTCACCGGGCGCCACCCCCGTCTGCGCGGGCTTGAGCACCGCGACACTGCGCCCCGCGGCGAGCGCGAGGGCGGCCACGGCGGCCGTCGTGACCGTCTTGCCGATCTCGGTGCCGGTTCCGGACACCACGATGACCGTCATGTCTGCTCAGCCTTCCTTCGCCGCCGCGCACACCGCGCGACCGATCCGTGCCACGTCGTCGTCGCTCGTGATGAACGGCGGCATCGTGTAGATGAGGTCGCGAAACGGCCGTACCCACACCCCCTCGCGCGTCGCGGCGCGCGTGGCCGCCGCCATGTCCACCTCGTGGTCCAGCTGCACCACGCCGATCGCGCCGAGCACCCGTACGTCCCGCACGCCCGGCAACCCGGCCGCCTCGGCGAGCGTGCCGCGCAGGCCAGTCTCGATGCGCTTGACCTCGGTCTGCCAGTCCTGCCCGAGCAGCAGCTCGATCGAGGCACAGGCCACCGCCGCGGCCAGCGGATTGCCCATGAACGTCGGGCCGTGGGCCAGGACCGGCACCTCGCCCCGCGAAATGCCGTCCGCGACCCGCGAGGTGCACAGCGTGGCCGCCAGCGTCATATAGCCGCCGGTCAGCGCCTTGCCCAGGCACATCACATCGGGCGTGACGCCCGCGTGGTCCGCGCCGAACAGCGCGCCCGTACGGCCGAACCCGGTGGCGATCTCGTCGAACACGAGCAGCACGTCGTGCTCGTCGCAGGCCTCCCGCAAGACCCGCAGATAGGCGGGGGAGTGGAACCGCATACCGCCCGCGCCCTGCACCACCGGCTCCACGATCACGCCGGCCAGTTCGTCGGCGTGACGCCCGATGACCTCACGCAGATGGTCGGCGTACGTGTCGTCGTACGCCTCGTACCCCGCGGGCGGCGCGTCCGCGAACACCTGCCGGGGCAGCGCTCCCTGCCACAGCTCGTGCATGCCGCCCTCGGGGTCGCACACCGACATGGGCTGCCAGGTGTCCCCGTGATAGCCGCCGCGCCAGGTCATCATCCGCCGCTTCTCGGGGCGGCCGAGCGAGCGCCAGTGCTGGAGGCACATCTTGACCGCGACCTCGACCGACACCGATCCGGAGTCGGCGAGGAAGACGTGCTCGAGACCGTCGGGCGCCATGTCGACGAGCTGTTTCGCCAGGCGGACGGCGGGCTCGTGGGTGAGCCCGCCGAACATGACATGGCTCATCCGCTCCAACTGGCCGCGTACCGCGTCGTTGAGGACGGGGTGGTTGTAGCCGTGGATCGCCGACCACCAGGACGACATGCCGTCGACCAACTCGCCGCCGGTGCCCGCGAGTCGCAGCCGTACGCCGCTCGCCGACTCGACGACCAGGGGCTCCTGGCGGCCGGGCATCGGGCCGTAGGGATGCCACACGTGGCGGCGGTCCAGGTCGAGCAGTTCGGGCACCGAGAGGCCGGTGAGATCAGGCATTGGGCGCCAGATCCGTTCCCGCGCCCCGGCGGCGCACGGCCACCAGGTCGGTGCGCACCTCGGACGTCTCGTCCCCGGCGGCCTCGGCCTGCGCGGGCACAGAGGACGCCGCGGGCTCCGGAGAACCGCACGGCCCGCAGCCGCCCCCACTCTCTCCGTGCGAACCGCAGCCGCCCCCGCCGTGCGACCCGCACCCGGCCGCCGCGATGGCGTCCGCGCGGTGCTCCGGCAGCGTCACCGTGCCGGCGCCCTCGACCTCGAAACCGGCGTCCGCGATCATGTCCAGGTCGGTCTGGCCGGCCTGGCCCTCACTGGTCAGGTAGTCGCCCAGGAAGATCGAGTTGGCCAGGTGCAGGCCCAGGGGCTGCATCGAGCGCAGGTGCACCTCGCGGCCGCCCGCGATGCGCACCTCCACGTCGGGGCAGACGAAACGGACCATGGCCAGGATGCGCAGGCAGCGCTGCGGGGTGAGGTTCCACTCCTTGGCCAGCGGGGTGCCCTCGAAGGGGATCAGGAAGTTGACCGGCACGGAATCGGAGTCGAGGTCGCGCAGGGCGTAGACCACGTCCACCAGGTCCTCGTCCGTCTCGCCCATGCCCGCGATCAGCCCCGAACAGGCGGAGAGGCCCGCGGCCTGCGCCTGCTGCACGGTGTCTACGCGGTCGGCGTACGTGTGGGTCGTGGTGATCTCGCCGTACGTCGCCTCGGACGTATTGAGATTGTGGTTGTACGCGTCCGCGCCCGCCGTGCGCAGTTTGTCCGCCTGGCCCGCGGAGAGCAGCCCGAGGCACGCGCACACCTCGATGCCTTCGTTCTGCTCCTTGATCGCCTCGATGGTCTGCGAGACGCGGTCGACGTCACGGTCGGTCGGCCCGCGGCCGCTCGCGACCAGGCAGACCCGCTTGGCGCCGCCCGCCACACCGGCCGCCGCGGCCTGCGAGGCCTCGTCGGGCTTGAGCCAGGTGTACTTGAGGATGCCTGCCGTCGAGCCCAGACGCTGGGAGCAGTACGAACAGTCCTCCGGGCAGAGACCCGACTTGAGGTTGACCAGATAGTTGAGTTTCACCCGTCGCCCGAACCACTGCCGCCGTACCTTCCCGGCGGCGGCGACCACGTCGAGCAGTTCGTCGTCGGAGGTGGCCAATACGGCCAGCGCCTCTTCGCGGGTCGGCAGCTCGCGCCGAAGCCCCTTGTCCACCAGCGTGTTCAGCAGATCCATGGCGCCGATCCTTACGTACGAGAGGCTCCCTTTCCAAGGAGACTTCGCACAACAGAAACGCTGAGAGGTGTGGGTATTGCCACATCCTGGCCCGGTGGCCGGACGGCTAGGGTCTGTGCACTGTCTACAAAACGGCCAGTCCTTACGACCCGGAGGAACCCCATGGCGAGCTCGCCGTTCGACTGGATCGACGAGCAGGCGAGCCTGCGCGCACAGGCCGGACTCGCGCGCACCCTGCGCCCCCGCCCCGCCGACGCCGGCGGCCTCCTCGACCTGGCGAGCAACGATTACCTGGGCCTGGCCAGGCACCCCGAGATCACCGAGGGCGCGGCGGCCGCGGCCCGGCGCTGGGGCGGCGGGGCCACCGGCTCGCGTCTGGTCACGGGCACCATCGAACTGCACACGGAACTCGAACGCGAACTCGCCGAGTTCTGCGGCTTCGAGGCGGCTCTGGTCCTTTCCTCCGGATATGCCGCGAACCTCGCCGCGGTCACGGCCCTGGCCCCGCACGGCTCGCTGATCGTCTCGGACGCGGGCAACCACGCCTCGCTCATCGACGGCTGCCGCCTCGCGCGCGGTACGACGCAGGTGGTGCCGCACGCCGACACCGAAGCGGTGCGCAAGACGCTGGACGGTCACCCGGGTCCCGCTGTCGTCGTCTCGGACACCGTCTTCTCGGTCGACGGCGACGCGGCTTCACTCACCGAACTTGCTTCCGTTTGTACGGAGTTCGGGGCCGGTCTCATCGTCGACGACGCGCACGGTCTGGGGGTGCTCGGCGACGGCGGGCGGGGCGCCCCGCAGGCGGCCGGGCTCGCGGGCACCGCCCATACGGTGGCCACGGTCACCCTCTCGAAGTCCTTCGGCAGCCAGGGCGGCGCGGTCCTGGGTCCCGCCAAGGTCATCGACCATCTGGTCAACGCTGCCCGCACGTTCATCTTCGACACGGGGCTCGCCCCGGCCGCCGCGGGTGCGGCGCTGGCCGCGCTGCGGCTGCTGCGCAGGGAGCCCGAGCGTGCCGCCAGGGCGCGGGCGGTGGCGGCCGAGCTGCATGAACGCCTTACGGCGGAAGGGCTTTCGGCGGTACGTCCGGACGCCGCCGTCGTCTCCGTACGGGCGCCGTCACCGGAAGCGGCCGTGCGGTGGGCCGCCGACTGCCGGGGCGCGGGTCTGGCCGTCGGCTGTTTCCGCCCGCCGTCGGTGCCCGACGGCATCTCGCGGCTGCGGCTGACCGCCCGCGCGGACCTCGACGACGCGCAGATCGCCGATGCCGTACGAGTGATCAGCCGCGCCGCGCCACGGTAGTCACCTCAGGCCGTGGACGAAGGCCTCCCATGTGGCGGACGAGAAGAGCAGGGCGGGCCCTGCCGTGTTCTTCGAATCGCGCACGGCGAGCAGCCCCTGCTTCGGCCCTGAAGCGAGCGAGGCTGTCTCCACGCAGTTGTTCATGCCGTTGCTGCGGCTGCTGCGGTGCCACTGTGCGCCGTGCAGGGAGGTGCTGGAAGGTACGTGCCGAGGGAGTGCAGTCATGGTGCCCCCTTAAGCGCCGTCACGTATCCCGGCGATGTGATCCGTTGATTCCTCGGGTGAAAGTGCCTTTGCCTGAAGAGATGTGAAGGCCTCCGCGTACGCATGGAGGTCTTCTTTCCGTTCGAGGTAGAGGCTACTCGTCAAGTGGTCGAGAACAACCACATCCAGATCAGAAATGTTCGGAAACGAAAAAATAACGAAAGATCCAATGAGGCCAACGTGCTCGCCCGCGGCGAACGGCAGCACCTGAAGGCGCACGTGGGGCAGTTGTGCGGCCTCCAGTAACCGTTTCAACTGGCCGTCGAGCACCTCGTGTCCACCCACCTGCCGGTGCAGCACCGCCTCGTCGAGAATCACGCTCAGGTGCAGCGGCGGAGCGGCGCGCAGCACGTCCTGGCGGGCAAGACGGACGTCGACCAGGGCGTTCACCTGCTCGTCCGGCAGCCCGTCGAGCGCCGCGCGCGTCACCGCACGCGCGTAGTCCGGGGTCTGGAGCAGGCCGGGCACGACGCTGGTCTCCAGCGTGCGGACCTGGCGGGCCTGCGACTCCAGGCTGATGAAGTCGCGGTAGGCGGGCGGCAGCAGGTCACGGTAGGCATGCCACCAGTGGCCGCGCCCGCCGTCCTCCTCCGAGCCCGCCAACGCGACCAGCAACTGGCGCAGATGGGGGTCTTTCGCCTCGTACGCCTCAAGCAGCAGGCGTACGTCGGCGGCCTTGGCCCCGCTACGCCCCGTCTCGATCCGGCTGACCTTCGACTGATGCCAGCCGACCCGATCGGCCGCCTGGCCACTGGTGAGCCCGGCCTTCGTGCGCAGCTCGCGCAGCTCGGCACCGAGTTTCCGGCGGCGCACCGCGGGACCGTAGCGCATGTCCTTCTCCTTCCCGGCGGAGGCGCTTGTCCGGCCTCCGACGGCCTCTCACCGGCGACAGTAGAGGAAGCGACGGCCCCACGCCCAAATACGGTCTTCCGTAGCAGAGTTCACCGCTTCGAGCGACAGATATATGCACATCTTGATGGATGACCACCTGTGAGGGGCCCGGGAGTGGCAGGCTGGCGCAAAGCACCATTCCGGGACTGTTCTCGTGCCTTCCGCTACGAGTCGGAGCCGAGCCCCGGTGGGAAAGGGACACGTCGCCATGGCAGACCTTCAGGAAGCATCCGTCACCCTGCCGAGCGATCCTGCCTCGGTCTCCGCGGCCCGGAAGTACGTCTCGAACGTCCTCGCGGAGTGGGGCCTGCCGGACGACACGGAAGTGGCCGACACGATCCGGCTCATCGTCTCCGAACTCGCCACGAACGCCGTCCAGCACACCCGCGGCCAGTCGCCCACCTTCACCGTGGACGTCGAACTCGACCGGGAGGAGCAGCTGCGCATCGGCGTCACCGACAGCCATCCCCGCTACCCCAAGCGCCTGCCCGCGGCCGTCCAGCAGGACAACGGCCGCGGCCTGGTGATCATCCGCTGGCTCACCATGGAGTGCGGCGGCCGTCTGTCGGTCACTCCCACCCCCGAGGGCGGCAAGACCGTCTGGATCGCGCTGCCCTGGACCGCGCCGGTCCGCGGCGAAGCGGCGGCCCCCTCGGGCTGGCGCTCACCCCGCTGAGCGCCCGAAGGCTCCCCTCAGCAGCGCCCGGAAGGTGTCCGCCGCGGGATGCGGCTCATCGGTGCGGTGGACGACCGAGATCGTACGGCGCAGGTTCCCCGGCTCGAGGGACCGCACCCCCACCGGCGTCACCGCCGTCCGCGCCACCATCTCCGGCACGACGGCGATGCCGAGCCCGGAACTGACAAGGGCGCACACCAGCGCGTAGTTCGGGGTCTCCACCAGGACCGAGGGCGTCGCCCCGGCCCGGACGAGGGAGGACTCCACGCCCTGCCGGGGCGGATGCGCGGGCGCCATGCTGATCAGCGGGTGACCGGCCAGCTCGCCCAGGGGCAGCCGGGAGGAGGCGCTCGCCAGCGCGTGGCCGGGCGCGGTCACCAGGACGAGCTCCTCGACCAGTACCGGCTCCGCGGTCACGGACGCGGGCAGCGGCACCGGGTCCATCGGTTCGTACGTGTGCGTGAGCGCCAGATCGACCTCGCCCGCCGCCACGGCCGCGACACCGAGCGGCGGTTCATAGCCCCGCACCGTCAGGTCGATGTCCGGGTGGGCGCGGCGGAACGCGGTCAGCGCGGGCGGCACCAGATGGATGCCGGCGCTGGTGAAGGTGCCCACGCTCAGCCTGCCGCCGGACAGGCCCGCAAGCCGGGCCAGTTCGTGCCGGGCCTGCTCCATCTCGGCGAGGACCCGGCGCGCCCGGGCGAGCAGCAGTTCGCCCGCGCCGGTCAGCCGTGCCCCGCGGTGATGCCGGACCAGGAGCGGGGTGCCCGCCTCGCGTTCGAGCTTGGCCAGCTGCTGGGAGAGGGCGGGCACGGTGTAGCCGAGGCGCTCGGCGGCGCGGGTGATCGACCCGGCCTCGGAGACCGCCACCAGTGCGGCGAGCCGCGTCGGGTCGTACATGGGCTCTCCCGGTGCAGGAGCCGGCGGGCGGTGGTGCCGTGTGGCGCTGTCCGCCGGCGTGGGGCTAAACGCCTGCTTAAGGCAGACCCCAGGATATTGCACATACCTGCTGAAGGCAGAAGAACGGCAGGCTGGGTGGCATGGACGCTCAACTGGTCGCTTTCACCGGAGTCGCCGCGGGCATGGTCGCCATGCCGGGCGCCGACTTCGCCGTCGTGGTGCGCAACGCGCTGGCTTCCCGCCGTGCCGGGGTCGCCTGCGCGGTCGGTGTCGCGGGCGGGCTCGTGGTGCACACGGCCCTCGCGGTGGCGGGGGTCGCGGCGGTCCTGGCGGCGGTTCCCACGCTCTTCCGGGCGCTGCAGGTGGCGGGCGGGGGCTATCTGCTCTACCTCGGCTACCGGGCGCTGCGGTCGGCGGCGCGGCCGCTCCGGGACTTCGGCGCGAACGCCGGGGAGGGCCGCGGGGACGGGGACGGCCGTGGCGGGGGCGGCCATGGCGAGGGTGACGGGGGCCGTGAGGAGCGGCCGGCGGTCGGGGGCAGCCTGCGTCAGGGCTTCCTGACCAACGCCCTCAACCCGAAGGCGCCCGTCACCTTCCTCAGCGTGCTGCCCCAGTTCGTGCCCGCGGGCACGTCCGCGATGCCCAGGACACTGCTGCTCGCGTCCGTCATCGTGGCCCTGGCCCTGGTGTGGTTCCCGACCGTCGCGCTCCTGGTCGACCGGCTCGGGCACCGGCTGCGCCGGCCGCGGGCGGTTCGCGCGATCGAGGGCGGCACGGGCGGCGCGCTCAGCGTCCTCGGCCTGGTGCTCCTCACCGAGGCTCTGCTCGCCTGACGTCGTCGGGCGCGTCCGACTCCTTGTCCCTGTCCGCCGCGCGGCGCACGAGGAGGGGGAGCAGGCCCCACAGGCCCGAGCACACCACGAGCGTGCCCGCGCTCGCGATGATGCCGCCGGTTCTGCCGACCGCCACGTCGACGACCAGGAGCACCGCACCGGCGATCGCGAACACCAGGACCACCAGGCCGAGGCCGGCGAGGCGGGACGACACCCGTACGATCCGCGGCTTGGCCTGCCGCCCGAACAGCGACCTGTGCACGGCGGCCGGCGCGGTGAACAGCGCCGCGGCGAGGACGGCCAGGAGGAGCGTGCTGACGTACGTGGCGCGCTGCATCGTGTCGAGCGACGGGAAGCGCTCGGTGAAGGCGAGCGTCAACAGGAACGCGAAGAGGATCTGCACGCCGGCCTGCGTCACGCGCAGTTCCTGGAGGATCTCCGAGAAGTTGCGGTCGGCCCGCTCGAAGCGCGTTTCGTTGCGCGGCTGCTTGTCCCGGTCGTCGCGCGGTGGCTCGTCCCGGGCGGTGGAGCTGTTGTTTCCGGCCATGGCGCACGAGTATCCGCGTCGACGCTCTCCACGCCTGGCGGGCGCGCCGGTCAGGGGGCTCGCGGGGGCCGGTCGGGCGGTGGCGGGGAAGCCGCCGCCACCGCCCGACGGGCAGACGATCAGTGCCGGGTGATCAGCGCACCCTGCCGTACCAGACGCTCTTCGTCCAGATCTTCTCGAGCCGCACCACGGTGTTCGACTTCGGGGCGTGCCAGATCCGGCCCTTACCGGCGTAGATGCCGACGTGGTAGACGTTCCGGCCGGAGTGGAAGAAGACCAGGTCGCCGCGGACGCGCTTGGACGCGGAGATGTGACGGGTCTTGTTGTACTGCTGTGCGGCCGTACGCGGCAGCTTCTTGCCCGCGCGCTTGAACGAGTAGAGGGTCAGGCCCGAGCAGTCGAACCGGGACGGCCCCGTCGCTCCGTAGCGGTACGGGGAGCCCTTCTTCGAGGCAGCGATCTTGAGCGCTTTGGTCGCGTGCGTCGCGGCCTCTGCTTCCGGCGTGAGTCCCGGCGCCGCGAGCGTGCCGCCTACGACGGCGAGCGTGAGGGCGGATACCGAACCGGCCCTGGTGAGCAGCGACGGAACATGATTCAGCGCGGTCATGCGCAACCCTTCGTCAGCCGCCTGTGAAGGATGACCTGTCGGATTCGGGCTGGCGAAGTTGCCCGGCCGCGGTGTGCGGCTTCACCCCAAGGGTCGGCGTCCGGACCTTCCGGACCGACGACCCGTCTTGCTTGGGTCCTCCACTCCTGCCGATGCACCGATGTCGACCGGTCATCCGGGCGGCGGCAGGACTCGGCGTCCGCCCGGACCGCCCCGCCGCTGTGGCGGGGGCTTGTCGTCGGAAGGGATCTTGACCCGTCAAGTGGTCGAATTCCGAGCCGAAACGGCGTTTTGTGAACATCCTCACGACTGAACCGTTCGGGTGGACAGGGTGGGATTCGGAATCGGCCCGAGGGGTCCGACGATCGTTCGACCAGCACCGGAACGAAGAATTCCGGCCCACGCGTACGCATCTGACGCAACCGAAGGCGGCCCGAAAGACGACAATTGTCTACGCCGAACGAGGTAGCCCGTTTGGTTCGTTTGGAAGTGGGCCCGGACGGTGCGGACTTCAGGGGCGGGGTGACGGAGGCTCAGGGCACCTGCGGAGGCGGCACGGTGACCCGTCCGGCCCGCCGCTCTCCGTCGAGGACACGCAGCGCTCTGGCCAGCGTCGGTGCGTGCACGGCACTTTCGCCCCCGCTGGTGCATGAGCGTCAGGGCGTCCCGCAGGGCCGTCGCGCTGCCGACCAGGGCCTGGGCGGCGCGCAATCCGCCGTAGGTGTCCGTGGCGCGTGCGGGGTTGATCCGGCCCACCAGGTCGACCACTTCGAGATACCGGTCGATCAACTCGCCCTCGGCGCGAGTGAGTGCGGGCAATGGAGGGAGTTCGGGCGGCAGCACCGGCGGGTCACCTCGCGTCCGGGGTGTCGAGATTCGCGGTGTCGAGGGATGACTTGCGGCTCGCGATGATCCGGTCCACCAGGCCGTACTCGACCGCCTCGGGGGCGCTGAGGATCTTGTCGCGCTCGATGTCGGCGGCGATGCGCTGCGGGCTTTGGCCCGTGTGCCGGACGAGCAGCGCCTCCAACTGGCTGCGGGTACGCAGGAGTTCGTCTGCCTGGATCGCCAAGTCGCTCGTCTGGCCGTGGATCGGCTCGGCGATCGAGGGCTGATGGATCAGCACCCGGGCGCCGGGCAGCGCGAACCGCTTGCCGGGGGTGCCCGCGGCCAGCAGGACGGCGGCCGCCGACGCGGCCTGGCCCAGGCAGGTCGTCTCCACGTCACAGCTGACGAACTGGATCGTGTCGTAGATCGCCGTCATGGCGCTGAACGAGCCGCCGGGGGAGTTGATGTAGAGCGCGATGTCGCGGTCGGGCGCCAGATATTCGAGGTGCATGAACTGCGCCATCACGTCGTTGGCCGAGGTGTCGTCGATCGGTGTGCCGAGAAAGACGATGCGCTCCTCCAGGAGCTTCGAGTAGGGGTCGAGGGTCCGCTGCCCCGTACTGGTGCGTTCGGTGAACTCGGGCAGGACATAGCGGTTGAACGGTCGGTTCATGGCACGTCTCTCCTCTGCCGGGGGTTGGCTGCTCCCCAAGGCTTCTGTAAAAAATGTACAGGACGTACGTAACGTCGTGGGGAGGAGCATGTTCCGGTGATCCCGCCGGAGTCAACAGACGTGCCGTGTTTCAGCCGCCCGCTGAAAGCCGGGGCGACGGTGCGCGGGGCCGGATGACGGGTGCGGCGGCATGGGCATACTCCGGCTCGTCGCGCACCCGGCGGCCGGTCGTCAGTCGTCGGCCGCCGGTCGCCCGCTGCCGGTCGTCCGCCGTCAGTCGCCCCGAGCCGAAAGCGCCGTATGAACCCGGAAGTCCACCAAGCCCCCGACGCCCGCCGGACCGCCGACGCCGGTGGCGGTCTGGTTCACCTCACCGCCCGTGAACTCGCCGCGGCGATCCGGGCCCGCGAACTCTCCGCGCGTGAAGTCGTCCAGGCGCACCTGGACCGGATCGAGCAGGTCAACGGCGCCGTGAACGCCGTGGTGACCCTCACGGCCGAGCGCGCGCTCGACGAGGCGCGCGCCGCCGACGAGCGAACGGTGCGCGGCGCACCGCTCGGTCCGCTGCACGGCCTGCCCGTCGCCCATAAGGACACGCACGACACCCGCGGCATCCGCACCACCTACGGGACCCCGCTCCTGGCCGACAACGTTCCGGACCGCGACGAGCTCATCGTCGAGCGGATCCGCGGCGCCGGCGCGATCACCATCGGCAAGACCAACGTGCCCGAGTTCGCGGCCGGTTCGCACACCGTCAACCCGGTCTTCGGCGCCACCCGCAACCCCTACGACCTCACGCGGTCGGCGGGCGGCAGCAGCGGGGGAGCGGCGGCCGCGCTCGCATGCGGCATGCATCCCCTGGCGGACGGCAGCGACATGGGCGGTTCGCTGCGCAACCCCGCCTCGTTCTGCAACGTGGTGGGGCTGCGCCCCTCGCCGGGCCGGGTGCCGACCTGGCCGGACGCCACCCCGTGGTCGACGATGGCCGTGCAGGGGCCGATGGCGCGAAACGTCGCCGACGCGGCCCTGCTGCTCTCCGTCGTCGCCGGTCCCGACCCGCGTTCGCCGATCTCCCTGGAGACGCCGGGGAGTGCGTTCGCCGGGTCGCTGGAACGCGATCTGACGGGACTGCGGATCGCCTGGTCGCCGGACCTGGGAGGAGCGGTGCCGGTCGACCGCGAGGTCACCGATGTGCTCGCGCCCGCGGTCACGGCCTTCGCCGGTCTCGGGTGCACGGTCGAGGAGGCGTGCCCGGATCTCTCCGGCGCCGACGAGGTGTTCCGGACCTTCCGTGCCTGGCAGTTCCATCTGGCGCTCGGTGCGCTCACGCGGACAGCGGCCGACCGGATCAAACCCAGCCTGGTGCGGAACGTACAACAGGGGCGCGCACTCACCGGCATCGACCTGGAGCGCGCCACCGTGCTGCACGGCCAGCTGTTCCACCGGGTGCGGGAGTTCTTCGAGCGGTACGACGCCCTGATTCTGCCCACCAGTCAAGTCGTACCGTTCCCCGTCGAATCGGAATATCCGGACACGGTCGGCGGGGTGGCGATGACCGACTATCTGGAGTGGATGCGCTCGGCGTATCTGGTGTCCGCGACCGGCAGTCCGGCGCTCTCGGTGCCCGCCGGGTTCACCCCGGCGGGGCTGCCGGTCGGGCTGCAGATCGTCGGGCCGCACCGTGCCGATCTACACGTTCTGCAGATCGGTCACGCCTTCGAACAAGCCACCCGCCACGGGGAGCGGCGGCCGGAGCCCGGCGTTACGCGTCCGGACGGCCGGGTACTCGGGCGCCATGAATCGTTTGGAGCATCTGGACAAGAACATCGTCGATGAGCTGACGCGTGCCGCCCGCCAGGCCGTACGCGAAGAACTGCGCGACCAACTGCGCGACGAACTGAGAGAGCAGACACGAAAACAGCGGCGCAAGGCCGCGCTGTACGCGGGGGCGGGCGCCGCCGGTCTCTACGCGGGCGCCGCGCTCGCGCTCGCCTTCGGCCTCGCGCTCGCACTCGGCCTGCCGGGCTGGGCGGCCGCGCTGATCACCGCGGTGGTGCTCGGCGTCGTGGCGTATCTGCTGCGTGAAGCGGCCCGCCCCTCCGTCGACCGCCCCTCCGTCGGCGGTCCTTCCGTCGACACGCCCTCCACGGCTTCCGCACCCGGGTCCACGCCGGTCGTACCGGAGCGTCCGGTGTCGCCGCCGACCGTGGACGCGACGCGTTCGAAGGGCCTGGATCCTGATGTGCCGCACCGCCCCGGACGGTGAGTCGAGCCGCCTCGATGTGGATGTTTGGCCAACGGATTACGGGCCACTCGTGAAGGCGAGGTGGCCATATTGAACACATCGTCAGATCCAGCAAGGAAGAGGACGAGTTCACCGCGGTCGAACTCAAAGGCACCGTCGCATTCGAACGCGAACTCATCCTCGAAGAATTCAACCGAACCCACCGAACCCACCGAACACGCGGACAACAGCAGGGCGAAACGCCGTCCTGGCCCGATGGAAGTGCTGCGCACGGCGCGCACCCAGCTCGCCGAGCTCACCGGTATGACGACCGAGTCCGTGTCGTCCTTCTCGCAGACCGAAGACGGCTGGACGTTGGAGATCGAGGTCCTGGAACTCACCAGGGTGCCGGACACGATGAGTCTCCTCGCGAGCTACCAGGTGGAGTGCGACCCGCAGGGCGAGCTCCTCGGCTACCGGCGCACCCGCCGCTACGAACGCGGTCGCGCCGACTCCCAGAAGGGCGGCGGCCGGTAGAGCCTCCGGGAGCACATCGCCCTGCGCGCGGGATTCCGCAGTTCATTCCCCAGACTTCCCAGACAAGGAGGGCCGGTCGGCATGACCGTAGTTCCTGCACAGCAAACCGGCGGATCGGGCGGCTCCAGTGGCCTGTACGACGTCCTGGAGCTCGTCCTCGACCGCGGCCTCGTCATCGACGCCTTCGTGCGTGTCTCGCTCGTCGGCATCGAGATCCTGAAGATCGACGTACGTGTCGTCGTCGCCAGCGTCGACACCTATCTGCGCTTCGCCGAGGCGTGCAACCGCCTCGACCTGGAGTCGGGCCAGAAGAAGGATCCGGGCCTCCCCGACCTGGTCGGCGAGATGACCGAGTCCGGTGCGCGCGGCAAGTCCAAGGGCGCTCTGTCCGGCGCCGCCGAGACCATCTCGGACGCGTTCAAGCAGTCCCGCGAAGAGGGCCAGTCCGAGTCCCGTCCGCGCGCACGCAAGAGCACGTCCGCGCGCCGGAAGGAGGAGCAGGAATGAGCACGTACGTCTATGGCATCACCGCCAGTTCTCACCCCTCGCTCCCCGAGGGCATGGAAGGCGTGGGAAAGCCCGCGCGCCTCGTACGCATCCTCGAGGAAGGCGACCTGGCGGCCATCGTCAGCGACGCGCCCGAGGGACTGCGCCCCAAGCGCAACGACCTCCTCGCCCACCAGAACGTGCTGAGCGAGGCGGGCGCCGCCGGACCGGTCCTTCCCATGCGGTTCGGCAACGTCGCCCCCGACGACGCGGCCGTCACGGGCGTGCTCGCGGAACGCGCCGAGCACTACCGCGAACGGCTCGCCACGCTGGAGGGCAAGGTCGAGTACAACGTCAAGGCCAGCCACGACGAGCAGGCCGCCCTGCATCGCGTGATGGCAGACAACCCCGAGGTGCAGGCCCTGGCCGAGGCCAACCGGCAGGCGGGCGGCGGCAGTTACGAGCAGAAGCTGCAGCTCGGCGAAATGGTCGTGACCGCCCTCCAGGGCCGCGAGGCCGAGGACGCGGTGGAACTGCACCGCATCCTGGAACCGGCGGCGTTCGCCGTCAGCGTGGGCCCCGAATCCACGGGATGGCTCGCCAACCTGTCGTTCCTGGTGGAGCGCGACTCGGCCGAGGTGTTCCTCGCCGCCGTCGAGGAGGCCCGCAAGGGGCACCCGCACATCGAACTGCGCATGAACGGCCCGCTGCCGCCCTACAGCTTCGTCGAGCCCGGACCCTCCGAGCCCGCGGGTGCCGCTCCGGAGGCAATGGGCTCGCAGACAGGCCGGGAGTAGGCGTCATGGGACTGATCGGCGAAGTGCTGATGCTTCCGTTCGCACCCGTGCGCGGCAGCTTCTGGGCGGTGAACCAGGTACTCGCCGAGGCGGAGCGCCTCTACTACGACCCGGCCACCGTCCGCGCCGAACTCGCCCAGCTTGAGCAGCAGTTGGAGTCGGGCGAGATCAGCGAGGAGGAATTCGACCGCCAGGAGGACGAGTTGCTCGACCGCCTGGAAACAGGCCTGCACCCCGGTGCGGGAACCGACAACGGGACCACACGATGAATCGACTTGGCATGGGCCTCGCCGTAGGGGCCGGATACGTCCTCGGACGTACGAAGAAGATGAAACTGGCGTTCGCGGTCGGCACGATGGTGGCCGGCAAGCGGATGAACCTCAGCCCGCGCGCCATCGGTGACCTGCTCTCCCAGCAGCTGCAGAACAACCCGCAGTTCAAGGAGATCGGCGACCAGCTGCGCGGCGACCTGCAAGGAGTCGGCAAGGCCGCCACCGGCGCGCTGCTCGAGCGGCAGATCTCGGGTCTCGCCGACCGGCTGCACGGACGTACGGCGGATGTGCGCGACCAACTCGCGGGCGTGACACCGGACATACCGGGACGCGGCCGCGAGGACGACGCTGACGACGCAGCCGATGCGGACGCGGAGTACGACGACGAACGCGACCGGGGCCGGGACGACCGGCAGAACCGAGGCGACCGGGACGACCGGGAAGGCGAAGAGTCCGCCGAGGCGGATTCGGAGCCCGAGGAGAAGCCCCGGCCCAGGAAGCGGGCCCCCGAGCGCAAGCCCGCCCCCAAGAAGGCGGCGGCCAAGAAGAGCCCCGCCAGGAAACCGGCGCCCCAGAAGTCGGCGCAGAAGAGCCCTGCGAAGAAGACGGCGAAGAAGGCTCCGGCCAGGGCCGCGGCGAAGACCTCCGCGCGCCGCACCACGGGAGCCCGGTTGCCGAAGGAGGGCGGTCGTGATGAGTGACACCCTGAAGTCCGCGAAGGACGGGGCGAAGGAGAATCCGCTCACCGGCCTCGCCCAGAGCGAGGCCGCCGACCGGCTCAAGTCGGAGGTGCAGGACTACCTCGGGGCCCAGGCCCAGCGGCTCCTGACCGGAGTGGGCCACAAGCTCGGCGCGACGACGAACAAGCTCAACGACATCGCCGAGGGCAACAGCCCGGGCTTCGCCAAACTGGCCCTCGACGGCGGACGCAAGATGGCCGAGGGCAAGGGGCCGCTGCGCTCCGCCATCGAGGTCGGCGCGGGCCGGGCCAAGGACAACGTGGTCGGCGCCTTCAAGAACCTGACCGGCGGCAAGGGCCGCAAGAAGGGCGGGGCGGGCAAGAAGCCCACGGTCATCATGGAGTTCATCGACGTCGGTGTGCCGCTGCGCACGGCGTACGACCAGTGGACCCAGTACCAGGACTTCAGCACCTTCGCCAAGGGCGTCAAGAGCGCGAACCGCGCCGACGACACCACCTCCGACTGGCAGGCCAAGATCTTCTGGTCCAACCGGAGCTGGAAGGCCCACACCACCGAGCAGGTGGCGGACGACCGGGTCGCCTGGACCTCGGAGGGCGCGAAGGGCACGACGAAGGGCGTCGTCTCCTTCCACTCGCTGGCGCCGAACCTCACGCGCGTGCTGCTGGTCCTGGAGTACTACCCCAAGGGACTCTTCGAGAAGACCGGCAACATCTGGCGCGCGCAGGGCCGCAGGGCCCGGCTCGACCTGAAGAACTTCTCGCGGTTCATCACCATCAAGGGCGAGGCGGATGACGGCTGGCGCGGTGAGATCCGCGACGGCGAGGTCGTCCGCAGCCATGAGGACGCCCTCGAAGAGGAGCAGAGCGAGGAAGAGCAGAGCGAGCAGGAGGGCGAACCGCAGGACGTCGCCGACGACGAGTACGAGGACGAAGAGCACGAGGGCGAGGAACAGCCCGAGGAGTCCTACGAGGACGAAGAGCACGAGGACGAGGAACAGCCCGAAGAGTCCTACGAGGACGAGGAAGACGAGGGCGAGGAGCAGCAGCCCGAGGACTCCTACGAGTACGAGGAGGACGAGGGCGAGGAAGAGGCCAAGTACGACGAGGACGTAGGCGAGGGCGAAGAGGAAGAGGACGCCAAGTACGACGAAGAGCCCGCGGCGAGCGGGAGTCGCCGATGACGATGCCCAGCCGGATGCCCGAACCGTATGGGCAGGGCGGCGGTGCGAACCTCGCCGACATCCTGGAGCGCGTGCTCGACAAGGGTGTCGTGATCGCCGGGGACATCCGGATCAACCTGCTCGACATAGAACTCCTGACCATCAAGCTGCGGCTCATCGTCGCCTCCGTCGACAAGGCGAAGGAGATGGGGATCGACTGGTGGGAGGACGACCCGGCGCTGTCCTCCGGCGCGCGTCGCAATGAACTGGCGCGTGAGAACGCCGAGTTGCGTGCTCAGGTCGCCGAACTGGAGCAAGGCGCGACCGAGCGGCGCGCGGTGGAGCGTGGCAAGAGCGAGCGGAGCAGCACAGAGCCAGGCAAGGCCAAGCAGAGCAAGGCGGAACAGAGCAAGACGGCGCACAGCAAGACGGAGCAGAGCAAGGCGGAGGAAAGCACATGAGCGGACTGCGGTACGTCTACGCCATCTGCCGTCCCTTCGACGCCGCGCTCCAGGCGCAGGTGACCGGGGTGGACGGTGCGCCCCCCGGTCAGCTGTCGCACCACGGCCTGATCGCCGTGGTCGGCACGGTGCCGGAACAGGATTTCGCCGAGGAGCCGCTCCGGCGCCATCTGGAGGACCTGGACTGGCTGAGCGCGACGGCACGCGCCCACCAGGCCGTGATCGACGCGCTCACCGCGGTCACCACGCCGCTGCCGCTGCGGCTCGCCACCGTGTTCCGGGACGACGCGGGGGTGCGCGCGATGATGGAGGAGCGGGAGAACTCCTTCAGGCGGACGCTCGACCGGCTCGACGGCCGGGTGGAATGGGGCGTCAAGATCCATGTCGAAGCGGAGCCCGCCGGCCCCGCACAGGAGCCGGAGAAGGCGGCTAGCGGCCGGGACTACCTGCGCCAGCGGCGCCGGCGCAACAGGGCCCACGAAGAGATGTGGGAGAGCGCCGAGAAGTTCGCGCACCGGCTGCACGGCCTGCTCTGCGAGAACGCGGAGGACGCGCGGCTGCACCCGCCCCAGAACTCCGCGCTCTCCAAGCAATCGGGCCGCAACGTGCTCAACGCGTCCTATCTGGTGCCGCGTTCGGAGTCGGAGGCCTTCGCGGAACTGGTGGAAGGAGTCAAGGGCGAGGAGTCCGTCCTGCGCGTGGAACTCACCGGGCCGTGGGCCGCCTACTCCTTCGCGGGCTTGGAGGGCGACGGTGACGACGCCGCGGACGGCGCGGCGGGAGAGGCGGGACCGTGACAGTCGTCGAACGCAGGGAGGTCGCCCTGGTCGACCTGCTCGACCGGTTGCTCGCGGGCGGGGTCGTCATCACCGGCGACCTCACCTTGCGCATCGCAGACGTCGATCTCGTCCGTATCGACCTGAACGCCCTGATCAGCTCGGTGAACGAGCAAGTACCCTCCCCCTTCGAGGAGTTGCTGTGAGCGAGCGGGCGGCGGGCGAGCAGACGCCAGATGAGCGGATCATGAGCGAGCGGGCGGCGGGAAAGAAGAACCGGCTCGAACTCGAACCGGACACGGTGGAACGCGACCTGATCAAACTCGTCCTGACCGTCGTGGAATTGCTGCGTCAGCTCATGGAGCGCCAGGCCGTGCGCCGGTTCGACACCGGGGAGCTCGACGAGGACCAGGAGGAGCGCATCGGCCTGACCCTGATGCTCCTGGACGACCGCATGACCGAACTGCGCGAACGGTACGGCCTCAAGCCCGAGGATCTGAACCTGGACCTCGGACCGCTGGGCCCCCTGCTGCCGAGGGACTAAGCAGCCCCGCCCGCCGGTGGGCGAGCGGGTGCCCGCACCACGCGCACGGTGTCCAGGCCGGGGTCCGCCGCGTCCGGCACATTCATCCCGGCCGCCTTTCCCGTGCGCAGGTAGCGCAGAACCGGCTCGGTGAGGCGTTCACCGGGCAGCGCCGCGGGAATGCCCGGCGGGTACGGCGTCAGCATCTCGGCCACGACGCGCCCCGCGGCCTCGGCCAACGGGACATCCACGGTCGTCGCGAAGTAGGCGTCGCGGGGCAGCTCCACCTGGGTGAGGCGCAGCGCGGCAGGGGAGGGGACGTCGACCTCCGGTACCGGGCGCAGCGCGGGAGCGGTGTCGGACAGGGCCCGCAGCGCGGACAGGAGCTGGTCGGTGCTCACGCGGTCGTCGGCGTGGGTGAGCTGGGTGCTGATGCGGCGGTGGTCGGACAGATGGGCCTCGATCGAGCGGTGCTCGCGCAGCCAGTCCGCCGCCCGGTAGCCCGACGTGCCCAGTCCGCTCACGTCGATGACGACCGGCAGTGGATCGAAGTCGGCGGCCGGACCGCAGAAATCGGCGCGGTCGTTCACGTGCAGTCCGTCGATCCCCTCGATCGCCGCCCGGACGTCGGCGGCCAGAGCCAGGGCGCCGCCCATCAGTTCCTTGCCCCGCAGGGCCATCTGGCGGCGCCAGCCGTCGAGCCCCGCGTAGATGAGGACGGACGGGCTCGTGGTGCCGAAGAGGTCCGCGCGGGACTTCAGCACGGTCGGATCGATCAGATCGCCCTGGAGATGGAAGACGGAACCCTGCTCCAGGCCGCTGCCCATCTTGTGGATGCTCGTCACACAGATGTCGGCGCCCGCGTCCATCGCCCAGGACGGCAGTTCGGGGTGGAACGGAAGATGCGCGCCCCAGGCCTCGTCCACGATCAGGGGCAGGGAGCGGCGGTGGCAGACCTCGGCGATGCCCCGCAGGTCGGCGCAGCTCCCGTACGGAGTGGGGCTGGTGACCAGGGCGCCCCTCGCGTCGGGATGGGCGGCGAACGCCTCCGCGAAGGCCTCGGTCGACGGAGGGTGCGCCAGATGCCGTTCGGCGTCCCAGGAGGGGTCGACCCAGACCGGGCGGATCCCGGAGAGGATCAGGGCCGAGACGACCGACTTGTGCGCGTCACGCCCGATGAGCAGCTTGTCGTGCGGTCCCGCCGCCGACAGTATCGCCGCCTTGACCGACAGGGAGCTGCCGCAGGTCGAGAAGAAGGTGTGCGAGGCGTGCACGGCGTCGGCCATCAGCCGCTCGGCCCGTTCGAGGACCCGGCCGCGGGAGCGCCGGTCGTCCAGACTTCCCGAGGCGAGGAGATCGCCGTGGAAGACGGCGTCGCCCAGCACCTGCCGTACCAGCGGATCGGCGCCCCTGGCCTGCTTGTGGCCCGGCGGGGTGAAGGAGATGCGGCCCTTCCTGCGGTGCTCCGCCAGCGCTTCGAGTACGGGGGCCCAGGAGTGGTCGACGGTCATGGATCACGAGTTCCCGTGCCCTGCGAAGGTCAATCAGATTGACTTCCCCGTGGCCTGATGGGTACTCAGAGTCACATGCGAATGAGTGTGATGGATGTGGGCGCCAATGCGATCCGGCTGGTTGTCGTGGACGCGGAGGGCGGTGTGCCCTTGCCGGTCCACACCGCCAAGTGGAAGGTGAGACTCTCCGAGCAGGTCGGGGAGAGCGGGGTGATCCCCGAAGAGTCCGTGGGGCAGCTCGCGTCCGCCGTCTCCGCCGCCGCCGCGACCGCACGGCGATGGGGCTCGGCCGAACCGCTGGCCTTCGCGACGACGGTCGTACGCAGCGCGCCCAACCGCCTCGACGTGCTGCGCGCGATCGGCGAGGAGACCGGTGTACGGCTGTGCACGCTGCCCGGCGAGGTGGAGGCCGAACTCACCTTCCTCGGGGCCCGCAGATGGATGGGCTGGCGGGCCGGGCCTCTCGCGCTGTTCGACATCGGCGGCGGCTCGCTCGAAGTGGCCTTCGGACGCGGACGGCTGCCGGACTACGTGGCCTCGCTGCCCCTCGGCGCACGCCGGCTCACCAGTGAGTTCTTCGACGGCGAGGATCCGCCGAGCGAGCAGAGCGTCAAGGAGCTGCGGCGCAAGGTGCGCCACCAGCTGCGGGACGTCGCCGCGCGGATCCGCTGGGAGGGGCCGCGCACCGCCGTGGCGACGTCCCGCACGTTCCAGCAACTGGCGCGGCTCGGGGGCGCGGCGCCCGGCCGCCACGGCCCCTTCATGACCCGGCAGCTGAGCCGGTCCGAACTGCGCGCCTGCCGCGACCGGCTCGCCGCGCTTCCGGCGTCCGAGCGCGCCCGGCTGCCCGGAGTGTCGGCGCCGCGGGCCGTGCAGAGCCTGGCCGGAGCGATCGTGGGACATACGGCGATGAAGCTGACGGGAGTCAAGACGGTCACCATCTGCCCCTGGGCCATCCGCGAAGGCGTGCTGCTGCGGCACATGGAGGACGGCGGGGCGTGGTGGGCGGAGGTCAGCGGTCCGGAGGCGGTGCTCCAGCCCGCGTTGGAGCCGATGGCGCTGAGGCTTGCGGCGCTGCAGAACTGAACCGCGGTGCCGCGGAACTGAACCGGGGCGCTGCGGGCCGTCGAGGCCGCGCGAGGTGAGGCGTGCGGGTGGTGCCGGGCTCATTCCTCGTCGGTGCCGGACGCCGGCGAGGGGGTCTGGAGGCGGGCGACCGTCGCGGACAGTTCCCGGCGGAAAGACTGTGGGATCTCCCCTCCCGCGACGGCGCCGATCAGCTCGTCGGCCACGGTGTGCAGCTTGGTGTTCGTGTTCTGCGATACGGAGACGAGGACGCTCCACGCGTCATCGGCGCTCAGTCCGAAGGAAGCCATCAGGACTCCGCGCGCCATGTCGATGACGGGCCGAGTCTCCATGGCCCGCCGCAGCTGGACGAGTTCGTCGTCCGGGTCCTGCCCGGCCCGGGAGTGGGGTTCCTGCTCGGCCCGGGAGTAGGAGTCCCGCCCGACGTCACTGGTGGGGCCTGCGGTGGGGGTGGCCTCGCTGTCCTGCGCGAGCTGCGCAGGAAGTGCACGGTCTGTCATGGCGGCCACTCCGTAGGCAAGCGTGCGTCATCACCTCACTCAGCGTCGGGCCGACGAGGCTCACCCGTCAAGGGATACCGGAAACGTCGTTCGTCCTTTTGAATGCCTGAATCAAACGCCCTATCGTGGAGTGATGGGTGCAGTACCTGAACCACACACCGGGTGGACGTTCCTCACCAACCACGCCCGTGTGCTGGCCGCGATCGCCCACGACCCCGCCACCCGCATCCGGGACATCGCCGCGCGCTGCCGCCTCACCGAGCGCGCCGTGCAGAAGATCGTCGCCGACCTGGAGGGGGACGGGTACCTCTCCCATACGCGCCAGGGCCGCTCCAACACGTATCGCATCGAAGCGGGCACGATCCTGCGCCACCCCGCCGACTCGGGACTCGCCGTGGCGGAACTGCTCACGCTCCTGGCCCAGCACGACGTCGAACGCGGTGATACGCCCCGGCGGTTGCAGGAAGGCGATGCGCCCCGGCTGTTTCAGGAGGCGGAGCACGCGGTCGACCGGGAAACCGGCGCGTGACATGCGGGGGAGTCCGGCGTCATGACCCCGGCCGCTCCCCTCTGACCTGCGGCGTATCCGTACGCTTCCCTGTCGCGCGAGCCCGGATGGCCGTACGGGGCGGCGGTTAAGCTGGGAAGCATGGCCTACGAGATTCCGGTGACGCAAGCCCGCGCAGAGCTCGCCGAGCTGATCAACCGCGTCGTCTACGGCGGTGAGCGGGTGGTCGTCACCCGGCACGGCAAGCCACTCGTGGCCCTGGTCTCCGCCGCCGACCTGGAACGCCTCGAACAAACGCCGGACGCGGAAGCGGACGAGGAGCAGGTGGTCAGCTCCGTCTCGTCGCTGCGCTCCACGTCGTCCCCCTCGTCGGGTGCGGGGGAGCGGCAGCGTTTCGGTATCGCCGCCGAGCACCGGGGCCCCAACCCGTCGTAGCCGTAGAGCAGTTGCGCGTGGAAAAGGCCGTACGCCCCCGTCCGCTACGGCGGAGGCGTACGGCCGTCTGTGTGTGCCGCCGGGTCAGGCGACCGGCACCGCTTCCCTCGCGGCCGGCGCCTCGTCGTGCGCCGGAGCGGGGCGGCGGCGGAGCGTGCCGAGCAGCACCGCCGTCAGGCCGAGCAGGCCCCAGACGGCGAGGGTGACCAGGGGAGCCGTGATGCGCGCTCCGTCGAAGAAGGACACCGAGCGCAGCAGGGTGCCTCCGGCGCCGGGCGGCAGCAACTGGCCGATGAATCCGACCGGTTCGGGCAGCAGCTGCGGCGCCGACGTCACGCCGGAGAAGGGGTTTCCGAGCAGGACCATGGCCAGCGCGCCGACCCCGATGCCCGCGGAACCGAGCAGCGCGGCGCACCCGGCGACGGTGGCGCCGACCGCGAGCGTCGAGAGGCCGAGGACTCCTGCTTCCGCCCACCAGTTGCCCGTGAGGACGCCGAGCCAGCTGTGCGTCAGGGCGGCGGCGACCATGCCGACCAGGGCGGCGGCCAGGACGAGGGATGCCACCGCGCGGATGCCGCGCAGGCCGAGCAGCGTCACGATCGCACCGGCCGCGACGCCCGCGATGGCGAGCGGCAGGACGCCGGCGCCGAGGGCGGCTCCCCGTGGGTCGGCCGCCGGAGCGGACACGACATCGGTGGTGGTCACCCGGGTTCCCTCCGGGGCCTGACCGGCCACCGCCTGCTCCAGGAGCTGGGCGACCACCGGGCTCGCCGCCGTCGCGGTCAGGAGCTTCATCCCCTGCGGGGTGACGACGACCGCCCCGTACACCTCCCGGTCCTCGATTGCGTCGCGGGCCTCTGCTTCACCGGCGTACCGATGGACCTCGAACGCGCCCTCCTTCTCCTTGAGTTGGGCCTGGAGGGGAGCCGTCGCCGCGGCGGGGCCCGCGACGCCGAGCGGCAGGTCGCGAGGGGCGGTCCTGGTGGCGGGCCAGGCGAAGGCCCACAGGGCGAGGGCCACGAGCGCGGAGACCAGGATGGCCACCGCCACCATGCGGCGGCCCTGCGGAGGCGGGGTGGTGACCGGCGTGGACATGAGCTGAGCTCCTTGGGGCTTGGGGCTTGGGGCTTGGGGCTTGGGGCTTGGGGCTTTGGGGTTTGAGGCTTGAGATTCGGGGTCTCGGAAGGGGTTTCCCTAAAGAGAAGGATCGTTCGTTTTACGGGATGCCCTCACTGTCCGCCCGGTGCGGCCGCTTGTCAAGAATGAATGTTCGTTTTACTTTGGAGGTATGGCCCGCGTATCCCAGGAGCACCTCGACGCACGCCGCCGCCAGATCATCGACGGCGCCGCCCTCTGCTTCGCCCGCAATGGCTTCCACGCCACATCGATGCAGGACGTGCTCAAGGAGGTCGGCCTCTCCGCCGGAGCGGTCTACCGCTACTTCCGCGGCAAGGAGGAGCTGATCGGGGCGATCGTCGGCGAGGTCCTCGAGTGGATCCAGGCGACGTTCGAGGCGGCCGCCAAGGAGACCCCGCCGCCCCCGCCGGACGAGCTGGTCGGCCGCGCGCTGTCCCAGGTGCTCGCCCGCAGGCCCGGCGTCCAGGAGGGCGAGGTGTCCTACTTCCCGCGTCTGATCGTCCAGGTGTGGGCGGAGACCCTGCGCAACGAAGAGCTCGCCACCGTGCTCAACCAGGGGTACGCGAAGGTGCGGGTGGCCTGGGTGAGGATCGTCGAGGGGTATCAGGCTGCGGGCATGATGCGCGCCGACGTGCCTGCCGACCATGTCGCGCGGGTGATGGTCGCCGCGGCTCAGGGATTCGCCGCTCAGCTCGCCTTGTTCGACGAGGTTCCGGTCGAGGCGCTGCAGGACGGACTGCGCGGCCTGATGAGCATGGGTAAGCCCGCCTGACGGGACCGAGAGTCCACCGGAAGGAGCGGGCGGGTCCGGTCGTCGGGATCCGCCGGAAGGAGTGGGCGGGTCCGGTCGTCGGGGTCCGCCAGAAGGGGCGGGCGGTTCGGGTGTCAGGTATGGGGGAGCCCAGCTGATGGTCATGAAGGGGTCAAGCGCTGGTTAACCTCGTTGAAACTCCTCCCAACTAGCCTGCAATGCCACGCCACCAGGGGTTTTCGTAACCGGGGTGCGCAAGATCGAGCGTACTTCCTGTGTGTTACATCTATATCCGTCGCGGTGGCCGCGGCAGCCGGACCCCGCACGGTCCGGAGCGAGGACTGTGAGGTGGGACGCGTGCAACTGACCCCGCACGAGCAGGAGAGACTGCTCATCCATGTGGCCGCGGACGTGGCCGAGAAGCGAAGGGCGCGGGGGCTCCGGCTCAATCACCCCGAGGCGATCGCGCTCATCACGTCCCACATTCTCGAAGGCGCCCGCGACGGCCGTACCGTCGCCGAACTCATGTCGTCGGGGCGCAAGGTGCTCACGCGCGACGACGTCATGAGCGGCATCCCCGAGATGATCCACGACGTCCAGGTCGAGGCCACCTTCCCGGACGGCACCAAGCTCGTCACCGTCCACGACCCGATCGTCTGACGGGGGCCTGCCAGATGAGTCCCGCGCAGCCCGTCGTCCCCGGCGAGATCCTCTTCGCCGACGAGCCCGTCGCCTACAACACGGGCCGAGAGGTCACCCCCCTCACCGTCCTCAACGCCGCCGACCGCCCCGTCCAGGTCGGCTCCCACTACCACTTCGCCGAGGCCAACCCCGGTCTCGACTTCGACCGTGCCGCCGCGCACGGCAAGCGGCTCAACATCCCCGCCGGCACCGCGGTGCGCTTCGAGCCCGGAATCCCCGTCGACGTCGAACTCGTCCCCCTGGCCGGTCTGCGCGTAGTGCCGGGCCTTCGCGGCGAGACCGGAGGTCCCCTCGATGCCTGAGCTGTCCCGCGCCGCGTACGCCGACCTGTTCGGCCCCACCACGGGCGACCGGATCCGGCTCGCCGACACCGACCTCCTCGTCGAGATCGAGGAGGACCGCTCCGGCGGCCCCGGACTCTCCGGCGACGAGTCGGTCTTCGGCGGCGGCAAGGTCATCCGCGAGTCGATGGGCCAGTCGCGCACGACGCGCGCCGAGGGAGCCCCCGACACCGTCATCACCGGCGCCGTGATCATCGACCACTGGGGCATCGTCAAGGCCGACGTCGGCATACGCGACGGCCGCATCACCGGCATCGGCAAGTCCGGCAACCCGGACACGATGGACGGTGTGCACCCCGAGCTCGTCATCGGCCCGGAGACCGAAATCCTCGCCGGCAACGGCAAGATCCTCACCGCCGGCGGCATCGACACCCACATCCACTTCATCTCGCCGACCATCGTCGACGAGGCGCTCGCCTCCGGGGTCACCACCCTCATCGGCGGCGGCACCGGCCCTGCCGAAGGCAGCAAGGCCACCACCATCACGCCCGGCGCGTGGCACCTGGCCCGGATGTTCGCGGCGATGGAGTCGAGCCCGGTCAACATCGGCTTCCTCGGCAAGGGCAACACGGTCTCCGCCGAGTCCATGCACGCCCAACTGCGCGCCGGCGCCGTCAGCTTCAAGATCCACGAGGACTGGGGCGCGACCCCTGCCACCATCGACGCCTGCCTGAACGTCTGCGAGGACACCGGAGCCCAGCTCGCCGTCCACACCGACACGCTCAACGAAGCGGGCTTCGTCGGCGACACGTTCGGCGCCGTCGCGGGCCGCACACTGCACGCCTTCCACGTCGAGGGCGCGGGCGGCGGGCACGCCCCGGACATGATCACGGCGGTGTCCCTGCCGAACATGCTGCCCAGCTCCACCAACCCGACCCGGCCGCACACCGTCAACACCATCGAGGAACACCTCGACATGCTGATGGTCTGCCACCACCTCAACGCGGCCGTCCCCGAGGACCTCGCCTTCGCCGAGTCGCGCATCCGCCCCACCACCATCGGGGCCGAGGACATCCTGCACGACATCGGCGCCATCTCGATCATGTCGTCGGACTCGCAGGCCATGGGGCGCATCGGCGAGGTCGTCATGCGGACCTGGCAGACCGCGCACGTGATGAAGCGGCGGCGCGGCTTCCTGCCGGGGGACACCCGCGCGGACAACCGGCGCGCGCGTCGATATGTCGCCAAGTACACGATCAACGCGGCGGTCGCGCAGGGCGTCGACCACGTGATCGGCTCGGTCGAGAGCGGCAAGCTCGCCGACCTGGTGCTGTGGGACCCGGTGTTCTTCGGCGTCAAGCCACAGCTGGTCATCAAGGGCGGCCAGATCGCGTACGCGCAGATGGGCGACGCCAACGCCTCCATCCCCACGCCGCAGCCGGTCCTGCCGCGCCCCATGTTCGGTGCGCACGGCACCGCTCCGGGGCTCAACTCCTTCAACTTCGTCACCCAGTCGGCGCTTGACGACGGGCTGCCCGAACGGCTCGGCCTGGCCAAGGAGTTCACCGCGATCCGCTCCACGCGCGGGCGCACCAAGGCGGACATGCGCGAGAACGACGCCCTGCCGAGGGTGGAGGTCGCCCCCGACAGTTTCGCCGTCACCATCGACGGCGAGCTCGTCGAGCCGGCCCCCGCCGCCGAACTGCCGCTCGCGCAGCGGTACTTCCTGTTCTGACGGGCGCTGTCATGTCCCAAGCCGCACTACTCGTCCTGGCCGACGGCCGGTTTCCCGCCGGAGGACACGCGCACTCCGGCGGGGCCGAGGAAGCCGTCAAGGCGGGGCGCATCACCGGGGCCGCCGACCTGGAGGAGTTCTGCCGGGGCCGCCTGCACACCACGGGGCTCGTGTCGGCGTCGCTGGCGGCGGCAGCCGCGCTCGGGCTCGATCCGCTGGAGCTCGACGAGGCCGCCGACGCACGGACGCCGTCGGCCGCGCTGCGGGTCGCCGGGCGGCGGCTCGGGCGGCAGATGATGCGGGCGGCGCGGGCAGCCTGGCCCGATCCCTCCCTGGACCGGCTGGCCACCGCCCGGCCCAAGGGCGCGCACCAGCCCGTCGTTCTCGGGCTCGCCGCCAGGGCCGCGGGCCTCGGGGCGCAGGACGCCGCGTACTGCTCCGCGTACGAGAGTGTCAGCGGGCCCGCGACGGCGACCGTGCGGTTGCTGAGCCTGGACCCGTTCGACGCGACGGGTGTCCTGGCCCGCCTCGCGCCCGAGCTCGACCTGGTCGCCAGGTCCGCCGCGGACGCGGCGCGGTGCGCGGTCGCCGAGGGGGTCGACGCGCTGCCCGCGGCGTCCGCGCCGCTCCTCGAGATCGGGGCGGAGGCCCATGCCGCGTGGCCCGCGCGGCTGTTCGCGTCGTAAGGGCGCTTCGCCCTCCTCGCACTCGCCGCCCCAACGCCCTCTCATGCAGGGCCAAACGAACTGCTGAACCTTGGAGTCGCACCATGCATCTCGACCACTCCCACGATGAATCCACCGCCGTCAGCGCCGACGCGCACCGTCCCGACGGGCGTCGGCGCGCCCTGCGGATCGGCCTCGGCGGGCCCGTCGGCTCCGGCAAGACCGCGACCGTCGCCGCGCTCTGCAAGGAGCTGCGCGACGAGCTCTCCCTCGCCGTCGTCACGAACGACATCTACACCCGTGAGGACGCCGAGTTCCTGCTGCGCGAGGCCGTACTGCCGCCCGAGCGGATCACCGCCGTGGAGACCGGGGCCTGCCCGCACACCGCGATCCGCGACGACATCTCCGCCAATCTGGAGGCCGTGGAGGACCTGGAGGACGAGGTCGGGCCGCTCGACCTGATCCTTGTCGAGTCCGGCGGGGACAACCTCACCGCCACCTTCTCCAAGGGCCTCGTCGACGCCCAGATCTTCGTGATCGACGTCGCGGGCGGCGACGACATCCCGCGCAAGGGCGGCCCCGGCGTCACCACCGCCGATCTGCTCGTCGTCAACAAGACCGACCTCGCGCCGTACGTCGGCTCCGACCTCGCGGGGATGGCGGCGGACGCCAAGGCGCAGCGTGCCGAGCTGCCCGTGATCTTCCAGTCGCTGCGGTCGGACGTGGGTATCGGCCCCGTCGCCGCCTGGGCGCGTGCCCAGTACGCCGCCTGGACCGCGTCCGTATGACCGTGCACACCGTCGTGGCGTCCGGGGTGCGCGGCACGGCCCGCATCACCGCGCGGGGTGACGGGCGGGGCGGCACCGTCCTGCCCGTGCTCGACGGCGAGGGGCCGATCGTGCCGCGCCGCACCCGGTCGGCCGGAGCGGGCGCCCGCGTCACCCTCGTCGGGGCGATGAGCGGCCCTCTCGGGGGCGATCACCTCACCGTCGAGGGTGCCGCCGTGGAGGGGGCCAGGCTGCACATCGGCTCGGCCGCCGCCACCCTCGCCCTGCCCGGGCAGTCGAAGGAGGCGGCGCGCTACGACGTACGCCTCACGGTCGGCGACGCGTCGGAACTGGTCTGGCTGCCGGAGCAGTTGATCTCCGTACGCGACAGTGATCTGCGGGTCACGACGCGGGCCGAACTCGCCGCGAGCGCGAGCCTCGTGCTGCGCGAGGAGCAGGTGCTCGGGCGGACCGGCGAGGAAGCGGGCCGCCTCACCAGCCGCCTCACGGTCCGCCGCGCCGGCCGCCTCCTCCTGGACCAGGAACTCTCCTGCGGCCCCGGCGCCCCGGGCGGCTGGGACGGCCCGGCGGGCCTTGCGGGAAACCGCGCGATCGGCCAACTGGTGATCGTACGCCCGGAGTTCGACCGGACCCGCCCCGGCCCCGCGATGCTCGGCGAAGCGGCATCACTCACGCCCCTCGCCGGCCCCGCCGTACTGGTCACCGCGATCGCCCCCGACGCACTACGCGTCCGACGCACCTTGGACGAGGCGCTGCGCACACTCACCTGAACACAGGCCAGTCGGCCAGCCGGGCGCGGGCTTCCTGCGCGATGACAGGCCACGGGTCATCGACCAAGCGCGCAACCGCCGACCGCGGCGAGTGCGGATGGCCCGCGACGAGCCTCCGCACGGCGTCATCCGGATCGTCCACCAGCCGTTCCAGCAGCTCAGGCGGGCACTTGCGCTTACTGGCCACCCGGTGCCGAACCCGCCAGTCCGGATCCTTGATCAGCTCGGCCACAATCTCCGCCGGCACCGTCCTGTTATGCGCGGCCCAGAAACGCATACCGGGATGATCACGCACCAGCTCCCACCAGACGGACAACGGCATGGCCGCCCACGCCGAGCGCTCGTACTCCGCCGGATCCTCGCTCTCACGCAGCCGGATGAACTCCTCGACAGAGGTGATCTCGGGGAAGCGGTCCGTCATGACAGCCAGTAAGCCACGACGCCCGACCCAGCCGTCAAGCCTCACCCGAGCCCCGACATCACACACGGACACGACCGGGAAGTGCGGCCCGCGGCCGGTTGGCGTTCTTGTGGCGGTGCCTCTCGGCTGCTCCCATGTTTCTGGGGTCTGTACTGGCATGGGGGGCGAACATGAGTGATCTCAAGGTCGTTCGGTGGAAGCGGCACGGCCAGGATCGGCTCTACGTGAACCTTCCTGACGGCTCCGCCGTGGCATGGGCCGACTGCCGGACGGGCAAGGTCACGATCCTGGTCGAGCCGTATCGGCACGAGGCACTCAGGCTGTTGCGTCCGCTCCTCACGCGCCCTTCGCCCACATCGAGATCGAACCCCGCCGCGAAGCCCAAGCCCCGAACTGCGGCTGGGCGGGAAGTCGTCCCGGAGTTGCCTCCGCTGACGCCGCCGGACGATCTCGCCTTGCATCGGCCGGGGGAGGGGCTGAGGCGCTTGCTTGCCGAGGAGGGGCCCAGTCCTGTGCAGCGGGTGCTCTCGTGGCTGTTACGGCGTGAATCCGAATGGGATTCATGGCGCATGGGGCTCGCCGGTGAGCGTCGGGTCGGGGGCGAGTTACAGAGACTGTCGCGATCCGGCTGGCGCGTGCTGCATTCCGTGCCGCTGCCTCGGAACGTGGACATCGACCATCTTCTGATCGGCCCCGGCGGGGTGTTCAGCATCAACACCAAGCGCCACTTCGGGAAGCCCGTATGGGTCGGCGATGAGATGGCGAAGGTCAGTCACGGTCGGCCGCAGCCGTACGCACGCAAGAGCAAGGCGGAGGCCGGTCGTGTCCAGGCGGTGTTGGAGCGATACTCCGACGTCCCGGTTCAAGTGCAGCCGGTCATTGTGTTCGTCGGCGTGACGGAACTGACCAAGGCGGCCACGCAGTTCACCGTCCGCGTGTACCGCGAGCGGGAGGTGTCGGCGCTCGGCCCGCTCAGCGGGGTGCTCGATGCCGCCCAGATCGATGCGCTGTACGCGGTTGCACGGCATCGGCGCGCTTGGCTGTCCGCCTGAGACGCACGCAGTGGCCGAGGCCTGGTACCCCGCGGGACCAGGCCTCCTCACCTGGACAAACCGCTCACCGGTTCCCCCGACCCGGTTATCGGATTGGTAAAGAAATACCTGCCCGGTCTGTCGACTGAACCCGTTGACCGACAGGATCCTCCTACTGTTCGAAAATCGACAGGGAAATCGACAGGGGGAGGAACCAGTTGAGACGCACCACAGCATTCGGCGCAGCCGGCACGCTGATCACGGGCTCGCTCATAGCGGGCGCGATCATGGCGCCGGTCGCCAATGCCGACGCCCGCCAGGGCAGCGGCAGCGCTGACGCCCGGCAGCGGACCAGCTCCGAGGCGCGCGGTGTCGCGCTCGCCGCGCAGCGTGCCGCCAAGGCCGGCATCGACTGGCAGGCGTGCCCCGCCGACTGGGGTCTGGAGAAGGCCGTCACGTGCGGCTGGGTGACCGTCCCGGTCGACTACGCCAAGCCCAACGGCAAGAAGATCAAGCTCGCCGTGGACCACATCGGCAACACCGGGACGAAGAAGGAGCGCCAGGGCGCGCTCGTCTACAACCCCGGCGGCCCCGGCGGTTCCGGGCTCCGCTTCCCCAACCGCGTGGCCACCAAGGCCAAGCTCTGGGAGAAGACGGCCAAGGCCTACGACTTCGTGGGCTTCGACCCGCGCGGCGTCGGCCACTCGGCGCCCATCTCCTGCGTGGACCCGCAGGAGTTCGTCAAGGCCCCCAAGGCCGACCCCGTGCCGGACTCCGAGGCGGACAAGCGCGCCCAGCGCAAGCTGGCCGCCGAGTACGCGGACGGCTGTGCCGAGCGCAGCGGCGACATGTTGCCGCACATGACGACCCCGAACACCGCACGTGACCTGGACGTCATCCGGGCCGCGCTCGGCGAGAAGAAGCTGAACTTCCTCGGCGTCTCCTACGGCACCTACCTCGGCGCGGTCTACGGGACGCTGTTCCCGTCGCACGTGCGCCGCATGGTCGTCGACTCGGTGGTCAACCCCTCGAAGAAGAAGATCTGGTACGAGGCCAACCTCGACCAGGACATCGCCTTCGAGATCCGCCTCAAGGACTGGATGAAGTGGGTCGCCAAGTACGACGCCACCTTCCACCTCGGGGACACGGCGGCGAAGGTCGCCAAGAACTGGGACAAGCTGCGCGCCGCCGCGAAGAAGGAGCCCCTGGGCGGAGTGGTCGGCCCCGCCGAGCTCATCGCCTACTTCCAGAGCGCTCCGTACTACGACTCCGCCTGGGTGGGGATCGCGACGAACTTCAGCAAGTACGTCGCCGGTGACGCCAAGCCGCTGATCGAGGCAGCCAGCCCCGACCTGTCGGACACCGCGGGCAACATCGCCTCGGAGAACGGCAACGCCGTCTACACGGCCGTCGAGTGCGCCGACGCCAAGTGGCCCACCAGCTGGAAGAAGTGGGACCGGGACAACACCCGCATCCACCGTGACAACCCGTTCATGACGTGGTCCAACGCCTGGATGAACCTGCCCTGCGCCACCTGGAAGAGCAAGCAGCACGAGCCGGTCGAGGTCAAGACGGGCAAGGGTCTGCCGCCCGTCCTCATCGCGCAGTCGACCCGCGACGCCGCCACGCCGTACGAGGGCGCCGTCGAGCTGCACAAGCGGTTCAAGGGCTCGCGACTGATCACGGAGAAGGACGCCGGCTCGCACGGCATCACGAACCTGGTCAACCCGTGCCTCAACGACCGTGTCGACGCCTACCTGCTGACCGGCAAGGTGGACAGCAAGGACGTGACCTGCACCCCGCACGCCACGCCCAAGCCGTGACAACCAGCCGTTAGGCACGGAAGGGGGCGCCGGAGAGATCCGGCGCCCTCTTCTTCTGTCTTCTGCCTTCCGCCTTCTACGCTGCCGCCGCCTGCGCGATCCCGGCCGTACGCGGCTCCGCGATCGCCGTGTAGTCCGCGGTCCGCAGCGCCAGCGAGCGGTCCAGGCGCGCCGCGTTGAAGAAGAGCTCCTCGTGGGCGAGCAGCGCCGGGTCCACGACCAGCTCAAGATCGGGGTCGAAGGAGAACGGCAGGATCGTGCCGCTCACACTGCCCGCGAGCCGCTCGGCGGCCTCCTGCGTGGCGAAACCGGCGTACGTCCCGCCCAGCAGCTGCTTGACCGCGTTCAGATCGACGCGCCGGTCACCGGGCACCACCGCGAGCACGTACCGCTTCGTCTTCTTGCCGGTCTTCACCATCACCACGATGCACTTCGCGGCCTGCTGGAGGGTGTTGCCCCGCAGCGCGCTGACCGCCTCCGTGGCGCCCTCGGCCTCGTGCTCGATGACACGGAACGCCGCGCCCCGCTCCTCAAGCAGCCCGATCAGCTTCGTGTACAGGCCGTGCTCGTCGCTCATCCGCGTCTCCCGAGTGCTGTCGAGGCGGCCCCGCCCGTGCGGCACCGCCCATCAGCAGGACCGTACGCCAGGCGGTCAACTCAGCGGCATCCGGGGGAACTTCCGCCTGCTGGCCGCGGCGGCCCGTTCCGCCTCCTCCGCCTTGACGACCGCGGCGTACTTGTCGACGTACTCCTGTCCGGAGAGCCCGAGGATGGCGTACATGATCTCGTCGGTGACCGCGCGCAGGACCGCCTTCTCGTTCTCCATGCCCGCGTAGCGCGAGAAGTCCAGCGGGGCGCCGAAGCGGATGGAGACCTTCTGGAAGTTCGGCATCTTCTGGCCCGGCGGCTGCGCCTCGAACGTGCCGATCATCGCGCACGGGATCACCGGTGCCTGCGCCTTGAGCGCCATCGCGGCGACGCCGACCTTCCCCTTGTAGAGGCGTCCGTCGTGCGAGCGGGTGCCCTCCGGGTAGATCCCGAGCAGCTCTCCCTTGCGCAGTACGCCCAGGCCCTCGCGGATCGCGGCCTGGCCCGCCTCCTTGCCGGAGCGGTCCACCGGGATCTGGCCCGCGCTGCGGAAGAACGTGGCGGTGAGGCGGCCCCTGAGGCCGGGGCCCGTGAAGTACTCGGCCTTCGCGAGGAAGGTGATCCGCCGTTTGATGATGGCGGGCATCAGGAAGTGGTCCGAGAACGAGAGGTGGTTGCCCGCCACGATCGCCGCACCGGTCTCCGGTATGTGCTCGAGCCCCTCGATGCGCGGCCGGAACATGAGCCGCAGCAGCGGCCCCAGGACGACGTACTTGAGCAGGTAGTAGAACACCCGTTGCTCCTTGACGTAGGTGGACCAGCCCGGTGCTGCGTCGTCGCAGGTCACGGGTCCTCGCGCGCAGCGGTCATTTTAGGTGCGAGACCCCGGCGATAGAAGGGCGAGACCTCGGCGGGAGAAGGGCGAGACCCTGGCGGGAGAGGGGATCGAACCCGAGCGGCCCCGACCCCGGCCCTGCACGACGGCGGCACACCCGTACGCGATCCCTGCCCCGCACCAAGGCGGCACACCCGTACGCCCCCGCCCCGGCCCCGTACGGGTGACCGCCCGGCGTGTCGGCCGGGCGGGCGGCGGCCGTGCGGGGTGGCCTGGACTGTCCCGGACGCAGCACGTCACCGCTCCGTCACCGCTCCAGGAGGCCCCATGAGTCCCCGTCCCACGTCCCGCCTGAGCCCGATCGCGGCCACCGCCGCCGCGCTGATCTCCCTTGCCGTGGCCGCACCCGCCCACGCCGCCGCACCCGCCCACGCCGCCGCACCCGCCCACGCCGCCGCACCCGCCCACGCCGATGACGAGGCGGCCCCCGCGCGGGCGACCGGCGTCTTCCTCACCGTCACCGGCGACGACAACGCCTGGGTCCGCGGTGTGCTGCTCGACTGCAGGACCGAGCGGCCCGCCCACCATCCGCACGCGGCCGAGGCCTGTGCGGCCATCGACGCGGCGAAGGGTGACTTCGACAAGCTGCCGGCGAAGAAGGGGATCTGCACCAAGCAGTACGCCCCGGTCACCGTGAGCGCCACGGGCACCCACCGCGGCAAGCCGGTCAGCTGGCACAAGACCTACGGCAACGCCTGCGAGATGGGCTACTCGACGGGCGCCGTCTTCCGCTTCTGACCGGCGCCGTCCCGCGCCGTCCGCGCCTTTCCTCGCTGCCGCGCGGCACCCCTCAGGGGGTGCTGCGCGAGAGCACCATCGCCAGCGTGAGCATGCCGATGACGACCCAGCCGAACCACAGCCAGCCGTTGCTCCCGAGCGCGACCGTGTACGCGGTCACCGCGACCAAGCCTCCGATGGTGAACACACCCATCGTCTTCGTAGAATCAGGCATCGCCCTGCCTCCTCCCGGCAGCCCCGACACCTTGATGCCAGGACCGCGGCCTGGGACCATCCTCGCCCGCGAAGACCCTTTGCCGCTAGCGCCCGCGCGCGGCCAGTGAGGCGAGATAGGCGTTGTACGCCTCGAGCTCCTTGTCGCCGTCGCGGTCCGCGGCCCGGTCCGTGCGCCGTGCCTGGCGCTGATCGGAGCGGTACCACTGGAAGAGCAGCGCGAGCAGCACGAGGACCGAGGGCACCTCGCTGAACGCCCAGGCGATGCCGCCGGCGGCGGTCTGGTCGGCGAGCGCGTCGATGCCGAGGGAGGCGGGCGGGTTCTTGTAGGTGCCGACCATCGGCTCGGAGGCCATCATCAGCGCGATGCCGAAGAACGCGTGGAAGGGCATGCCGGCGAACAGCTCCAGCATCCGCATGATGTAGCCGGGCCGGTGCGGCCCCGGGTCGACGCCCATGATCGGCCAGAAGAAGACGAGGCCGACCGCGAGGAAGTGGACCATCATCCCGATGTGGCCCGGCTTGGAGCCCATCAGGGTGTCGAAGAGCGGGGTGAAGTAGAGCGCGTACAGGCTCGCGATGAACAGCGGGATGGTGAACGCGGGGTGCGTGATGATCTTCATGTAGCGGCTGTGCAGGATCCACAGCAGCCACTCGCGCGGGCCCTTGCTGCCGCGGGCCGCGACCGGCAGTGCGCGCAGGGCGAGCGTGATGGGGGCGCCCATCAGGAGCAGGATCGGCGAGAGCATGCTGATGACCATGTGCTGCACCATGTGCACGCTGAACATGACCATGCCGTAGTCGTTCAGCTGGGTGCACATCACGAGCAGGATGGTCAGCACGCCCGCCACGAAGGAGACGGTGCGCCCGACCGGCCACTTGTCGCCGCGCCGCACGAGCCGGACCACGCCCCAGCCGTAGAGGGCCAGAGCCACGAGGGAGCCGATGAGGAAGAAGGGGTCGGCCGAGAGTTCGAGCCCGCGCCCCAGCGTGAACGGCGGCAGATCCATGTTCATGCCGTGCCCGCTGTGATCCATCCACTGGCTCCTGATTCGTGCGGTTGTGCGCTGTGTGTCCGCACCAGACTAGAACGGCCCCCGGACGCCGACGCGTCCGGGGGCCGTTCCTTGAGCCTTGAAACAGAGCCTGTCTCCAGAGAGCAGGGCCGGTGCCTAGAGCACGCACTCCGCCTCGGCGTAGCGCTCGTCCGGGACCGTCTTGAGGGTCTCGACGGCCTCGGCGAGCGGGACCATCGTGATGTCCGTGCCGTGCAGCGCCGTCATCTTGCCGAACTCGCCGCGGTGCACCGCCTCCACGGCGTGCCAGCCGAAGCGGGTGGCGAGGACCCGGTCGTACGCGGTGGGGGTGCCGCCGCGCTGGACGTGCCCGAGGATCACCGGGCGTGCCTCCTTGCCCAGGCGCTGCTCCAGCTCGATGGAGAGCTGGCGGGCGATGCCGGCGAAGCGCTCGTGGCCGTACATGTCCTTGATGCCCTCGTCGAACTTCATCGAGCCCTCACGGGGCTTGGCGCCCTCGGCGGCCACGACGATGGCGAACTTCTTGCCCGCGGAGAACCGCTCGCCGACCTTGGCCGCCAGTTCCTCGATGTCGAAGGGGCGCTCCGGCACGACGATGGCGTGCGCGCCCGCGGCCATGCCCGAGTGCAGCGCGATCCAGCCGGTGTGCCGGCCCATGACCTCGACGATCAGGACCCGCTGGTGCGACTCGGCGGTCGTCTTGAGGCGGTCGAGGGCTTCGGTGGCCACGCCGACCGCGGTGTCGAAGCCGAACGTCACGTCGGTGACCGCGATGTCGTTGTCGATGGTCTTGGGTACGCCGACGATCGGCAGACCCGCGTCCGACAGGAGGCGGGCGGCCTTCAGGGTGCCTTCGCCGCCGATCGGGATGACCGCGTCGAGGCCCAGGTCGGCGAGGTGGCCCTTGGCCCGCTCGACGCCGTCGCGCAGATGCGCGGGCTGGACACGGGATGAGCCGAGAATCGTTCCGCCACGGGCCAGGATGCCGCCCACCGCGTCCAGGTCGAGCTTGCGGTAGTCGCATTCGAGGAGGCCGCGCCAGCCGTCGTGGAAGCCGATGACCTCGTCGCCGTGGTCGACGACGGCACGGTGCACGACCGAACGGATGACGGCGTTCAGACCGGGGCAGTCGCCGCCGGAGGTGAGGACACCAATGCGCATAGCCCGGAATACCTTTGCAACGTGGGCCGAAGTCCGGACCACGTCGTCCGGCTGGAACCCCGCCACCCTATAGGCGAGAGGGGGCGGGGCCGTACCGGGCGTCCGACTGCTGGACGGTGCCGCTCACCTGTGCGGCGGGGGCTTCAGGCGGGCTGCTGCGCGGCGTTCATGCGCTCGGCGCGCAGCGCCTCGTACCAGCGGTCGTCCGTGGGCGGCAGCGCGTTCACGTCCAGGGCCAGCTTGAGGAGCAGGTCCGCGATCAGCGGGTTGCGGGCGAGGACGGGACCGTGCATGTACGTGCCGAAGACGGTGCCGTTGTACGCGCCCTCGGTGCCGTCGCCCGTGCCGTTGCCCCGGCCGAGCGAGACGCGGGCGAAGGGGCGCGCGGAGGGGCCGATGTGGGTGATGCCCTGGTGGTTCTCGAAGCCGGTCAGCGGGGGCAGGCCCAGCTGCGGGTCGATGTCGCCCAGGACGTCGCCGACGCAGCGGTCGCCCTCGCCGCGGGTGGAGATCACGTCGAGCAGGCCGAGGCCCGGCTCGCGCTGGCCGAGGTCGTTGATGAACTCCTGGCCCAGGATCTGGTAGCCCGCGCACACCGAGAAGACGATCGCGCCGTTGCCCACGGCGCGCTGGAGTCCGCCGTCGCGGCGCAGCCGCTCGGCCGCCAGGCGCTGCGGACGGTCCTCGCCGCCGCCGATCAGGTAGATGTCGCCGGAGGTGGGCACCGGCTGGTCGCTGCGCACGTCGTAGCGCTCGACCTGGAGGCCGCGCTGGTGGGCGCGGCGCTCCACGACCAGGGCGTTGCCCTGGTCTCCGTACGTGCTGAGCAGGTCGGGGTAGACCCACACCAGCCGCAGGCTGTTGTCGCTCATGCTCATTCGTCCCTACGAGGGTCTAGAGGGTCCGGTGGGGTCAGTTGCCGACGCGGCGGCGCAGGTCCTGGAACGCGGTGTAGTTCGCGATCGTCTCGATGCGTCCGGGCGGCGCGAGCTGCACGGCCTCGTCGAGGGACTCGCAGACCCGGAAGTCCAGGCCCGCGACTTCGAGACGCACGGCGAGGTCGAGCTTGCGGTCGCCGAGCACGAAGATCGGGTGACCGGCCAGGCGGGTGTAGTCGACGTCCCACAGCCAGGAGGTGTCGGTGCCGTCGGCGCCGCGGGCGTTCACGGACAGGACCACCGGGGTGGGCGGCGGGTCGATCAGCGAGAACGTCTCGAGCCAGCCCGCGGGGTTCTTCGCGAGCAGCAGACGCAGGTCGCGGCCCTGGAACTGCACGACGTCATAGCGTCCCGCGACGGCCTGCACCTGGTACATCCGCTCCAGGGCGACCTGCGGGGGCACGCCGAAGACGGCGGCGACGGCCGCCGAGGTGGTGGCGTTCGCCTTGTTCGCGCGGCCCGGTAGCTGAAGGTGGATCGGCCAGGCCGAGCCGTGCGGGTCGAGGACGTGGTCGCCGGAGAGCACCCAGCTGGGCGCGGGGCGGCGGAAGCCGCACTCGCCGCAGAACCAGTCGTCGCCGGGGCGCTGCATGACGCCGCCGCAGGAGGGGCACGACCAGGCGTCGTCCTTCCACTCCTGGCCCGCGGCCACCCACACGACGTTCGGTGACGAGGACGCGGCCCAGACGACCAGCGGGTCGTCCGCGTTCGCGATCACGACGGCCTTGGAACCGGCCAGGCCCTCGCGCCAGTTCTCCGCCATCATGCGGGTCTCGGCGGCGCGGTCGAGCTGGTCGCGCGAGAGGTTCAGGAGCGCGATCGCCTTCGGCTCCACGTCACGGGCGACGCCGGCGAGGTACTTCTCGTCGACCTCGATCACGCCGAACCTGGCGTCCGAACCGCCCGCGAGGGCCGAGGTGATCCCGGCCGGCATGTTCGCGCCCAGGGCGTTCGAGACCACGGGCCCGCTGGCGCGAAGCGCCTCGGCGAGCAGCCGGGTCGTGGTCGTCTTGCCGTTCGTGGCGGAGACGAGCACCACGTCCAGGTGCGTGGCCAGACGCCCGAGCAGGTCGGGGTCGAGCTTGAGCGATACGCGGCCGCCGATCACCGATCCGCTGCCGCGGCCCGCCGCGCGCGACACCGCCGCGGCCGCCTTGCCCGCCGTCACGGCCAGCTTGGCCCGCGGCGACAGCGGGTCCGTGTTGCCTGCCATCAGTTCTGGATCCTCCTTGCGTACGGCGCCGCGCCTGCCCCCGGCAACGCGATGAACCTCAGCCTATCGAGATCCACTCCCAAGCCCGAACCGCGGCACCACCCCGACCCCGGGGCTTTGTTAAGGACCGTACCCTTGCGGCCATGCGACACGGCTCGATCCCGGGCGCCTCGGGGCGCGTACGACCTCTGACACTGCTCGGTGATCCCGTGCTGCACAAGCCCTGTGAGGAGGTCACCGACTTCGGCTCCGAACTGGCCCGGCTCATCGAGGACATGTACGCCACGATGTATGCCGCCGAGGGCGTGGGTCTTGCCGCCAACCAGATCGGCGTGAACCAGCGGGTCTTCGTGTACGACTGCCCGGACGACGACGATGTGCGTCACCTCGGGTACGTGGTGAACCCGCGCCTCGTCGAGACGGACGGCCTCACCGTGCGCGGCCCGGAGGGCTGTCTGTCGCTGCCGGGCCTGGAAGCCGTCACGCCGCGTTTCGATCACACCGTGGTGGAGGGGGTCGACATGCTGGGGGAGCCGGTGCGGGTGCACGGGACCGGCTGGTTCGCGCGCTGCCTGCAGCACGAGTGCGATCACCTGGAGGGCGGCGTCTACACCGATCGCGTCACGGGCTGGCGGCGGCGCAGGGTGCTGCGGGCCGCCGCCAGGGCGCCCTGGAGCAGCTGACCTCCCCGGTAGGTCCTCAGAAGTCAGAAGCCGGGGCCGCCGATGCGGTCGCCCGCGGCGGCGAGGCGTCCCCACAGCAGGTCGGCCAGGCTGCTGACCAACTCGGCGCGTGGGCAGGGACGTTCGCCCAGCCACCAGTCACCGGCGGCGTGCATCATGCCGACGATGCCGTGGCCCCACACGCGCGCGAGCTGGGCGCTGCCGGGACCGAGGTCGACGCGCTCCTCGATGACCTGCGCGAGCTCCTCGCCCATGCGGCGCAGGACCGGGGCGGAGTGCAGCCCCACGTCGAAGCCCTGCTCGCCGGAGGTGGCGCCGTCCGAGGGGTGCATGAGGAAGCGGTAGACCTGCGGGCGGGCCTCGATCGCGGCGAGGTAGGTGTCCAGGGTCTGCTCGACCCGCTCCCTGCGCTCGGCCGGGGCGTCCAGGGCGGCGCGCAGGGAGTCCAGGAGGGCGTCGGTGTGCCGCTTGGCAAGGGCGGCGTACAGGCCGCCCTTGTCGCCGAAGTGGCGGTAGAGGATCGGCTTGGTGATGCCGGCCTCGGCGGCGATGGCGTTCATCGAGGCGCCGGGCCCGTCGCGCAGGACCACACGGTCGGCGGCCTCCAGTAGCTCGCGCCGCCGGCGCTCGGCAGACCGTTGCTGATCGGTCTGCTGTGTGGTGGTCTCCATAGCGATTCTCTCCCCGCCCAGGCGATTGCGTGACGCACGCGCAACGTAACACCCCGCGGTCGGTGGCCATCGAACGGGCGGCCGGGAGTTGACATCGGCTACCGGCCGGTAACAGACTCCAGTTACCGCAAGTAACGTATGTCTGCATCGCAGGTCCTGGAGGGGTCATGGCCGAGTTCACCATGGAGCTCAACGACGAACAGAAGGAGGTCCGGGACTGGCTCCACGGGTTCGCCGCTGACGTGATCCGGCCTGCGGCCGCCGAGTGGGACGAGCGCGAAGAGACTCCTTGGCCCATCATCCAGGAGGCGTCGAAGCTGGGGATCTACTCCCTCGACTTCTACGCCCAGCAGTTCTTCGACCCCACGGGCCTGGGCATCGTGATGGCGACCGAGGAGCTCTTCTGGGGCGACGCGGGCATCGCCCTGTCCATCATGGGCACGGGCCTGGCCGCCGTCGGCGTGCTGGCCAACGGCACCGAGGAGCAGATAGGCACCTGGATCCCGCAGATGTACGGCGACGTGAACGACGTCAAGGTCGCCGCCTTCTGCTCCTCCGAGCCCGACGCGGGCTCGGACGTGGCGGCCATGCGCACCCGCGCCGTCTACGACGAGGCCAAGGACGAGTGGGTGCTCAACGGCACCAAGACCTGGGCGACCAACGGCGGCATCGCCAACGTCCACGTCGTCGTGGCCGTCGTCGACGCCGAACTCGGCTCCAAGGGCCACGCCTCCTTCATCGTCCCGCCGAACACTCCCGGCCTCTCCCAGGGCCAGAAGTTCAAGAAGCACGGCATCCGCGCCTCGCACACCGCCGAGGTCGTCCTGGAGGACGTGCGCATTCCCGGCCACTGCCTGCTCGGCGGCAAGGAGAAGCTGGACGAGCGCCTCGCACGGTCGCGCGAGCGCGCGAAGAAGGGCGGCGAGCGCGTGAAGAACGCCGCGATGGCCACCTTCGAGGCGTCCCGCCCGGCGGTCGGCGCCATGGCCGTGGGCACGGCCCGCGCCGCGTACGAGGAGGCCCTGGAGTACGCCAAGACGCGTACGCAGTTCGGTCGCCCGATCATCGACAACCAGGGCATCGCCTTCCAGCTCGCCGACATGCGTACGCAGATCGACGCAGCGCGTCTGCTCGTCTGGCGCGCCTCGTGGATGGCGAGCACGGGCAAGAAGTTCGAGTCCGCCGAGGGCTCCATGTCGAAGCTCTACGCGAGCGAGGTCGCCAAGAAGGTCACCGCCCAGGCGCTGCAGATCTTCGGCGGCAACGGCTTCACGCGTGAGTACCCGGTGGAGCGCATGCACCGCGACGCCGCGATCTACACGATCTTCGAGGGCACGAGCGAGATCCAGCGTCTGGTGATCGCCCGCACGCTGTCGGGGATGCCGATCCGCTAGCGCGGTGTAGTACGCGACAGAGGAGATAGACAGGCAGCCTTGCAAGGTTGCCTGTCTATCTCGTACGGTGGCCCACATGAGCGCACCCTCTGACGACGCGACCCCCGGACAGGGCGACGCGGCACCCGAGCAGATCGCCGCCGATCTGTCGAACGTCGTCCGGCGGCTCGTGCGGCGCCTGCGCGGCGTGACACCGGCGACCGGACTCAGCCCCACCCAGCGTTCCGTGCTCGCCCGCCTCGACCGGGGAGGCCCCGCCACCACCGCGGCCCTGGCCCGCGAGGAACTGGTCAGGCCCCAGTCCATGCGGCTGACCGTGGGCGCCCTGGAGGAGATGGGGCTCGTCGAGCGGGCCCCCGACCCCGACGACGGGCGGCAGTCCGTGGTCTCCGTGACCGACGAGGGGCACCGCACCCTCGCCGAGATGCGGGCCGCCAAGCACGACTGGCTCTCGACGGTCCTGGCCGACGGGCTCGACCCGGCCGAGCGCCGCCAACTGGCCGATGCCATCGTGCTGTTGGAGCGGCTGGTGCAGAAGTGAGGACGAAGCCGGACGCCCCGGCCCGCCCCGCGGCGGGCGAGCGTCCCGCCTTCGGGGCACGGCTCACCGCGCCCCTCCTCCTCGGCTCGCTGCTCAACCCGCTCAACACCACGATGATCTCCACCGCCCTGGTGGCGATCGGCCACGAGTTCGGCGTCGGCGCCGCCGACACCGCCTGGCTCGTGTCCGTCCTCTACCTCGCCAGCGCCGTCTCCCAGCCGGTGCTCGGCAAACTCGCCGACGGCATCGGGCCGCGCCGGGTCTTCCTCGGCGGACTCGTGGTCGTCGTCGCCTCCGGCCTGGTGGGCGCGCTCGCCCCCGGATTTCTCTGGCTCCTCGTCTCGCGCCTGCTGCTCGGCATCGGCACATCGGCGGCCTACCCCGCCGCCATGGCCGTCCTGCGCGACGAGTCCCGCAGGCTCGGCTCGCCCACGCCGCGCACCGTCCTGGGCCGGCTCTCCTTCGCCGGGCTCGGCAGCGCGGCCATCGGCCCCACCCTCGGCGGGCTGCTCGTCGCGACCGCGGGCTGGCGCGGCATCTTCGCGGTCAACATCCCCGTCGCACTCGTCGCCTTCGGCTGCGCGCTGCGCTGGATACCGGCGGACGGACCACGCGCCGCGCGCGAGAAGGGCCGCGCCGCCAGCACGCTCGACCCGCTCGGGATACTGCTCTTCAGCTCCGCGCTGACCTGCCTCGTCGTCTTCCTGCTCGACCTGGCGCACCCCCTGTGGTGGCTGCTCGCCCCCGTGGCGGTGCTCTCCGCCGTGCTGACCTGGTGGCAGCTGCGCCACCCGCGCCCCTTCATCGACCTGCGCATGCTCGGCCGCAACCACGCACTGGCCCGCACCTACCTGCGGCACGGCCTGAGCTACCTCGTCGTGTACTGCGTGATGTACGGCTTCACCCAGTGGCTGGAAGAGGCCCGCGGCCTCTCCTCCCTGCACACCGGGCTCGTCATGCTGCCCATGTCCCTGGCCGCGCTGGCCTGTTCGCTGCTCGGCGCCCGCACGAAGGGCATCCGCGCCCCGCTGTCCGTCGCCGCCGTCCTGCTCGTCGTGGGCAGCACCCTGCTCTTCTTCACCTCCGGCGGCACACCGCTCGCCGTGCTGCTCCTGGCCGGCGCCTGCTTCGGCATCCCGCAGGGCCTGATGGGCACCGGCAACCAGGCCGCCGTGCAGAGCTTCGCCCCCGCCGACGCGATCGGCTCCGCCGCGGGGCTGCAGCGCACGGCCCAGTACATCGGCGCCATCGCCGCGTCCGGCCTGATCGGCCTCGCCTACGGGCAGCGCGCCGACGACGCCGGACTGCACCTCATGGGCGCGGTGGGCGCCGTCCTCGCGCTCGCCTTGGTCGCCCTGACCCTCACCGACCGGGCCCTGCGCGCCCGCACCTGAGCGACTCCCCGGCCCCATCCCCGTACGACCCACGCAAGACCCACGCAAGAAAGAGAACCCAGCCATGACTGCCACCACCCTCGACCCCACCACGGCCCTCGTCGTCGTCGACCTCCAGAAGGGCATCACCGCCCTGCCCACGGCCCACCCGTCCGCGGAGATCGTCGAGCGGTCGGCGTACCTCGCCGACGCCTTCCGCGAGCGCGGTCTGCCCGTCGTCCTGGTCCGCGTCACCGGCGACACTCCCGCCCCCGGACGCACCGAGGGCCCCGCCCGCCGCGGTGAGGTGCCCGCCGACTGGGCGGACCTGGTGCCCGAACTCGGCCGCCGGGACAGCGACATCGTCGTCACCAAGCAGCAGTGGGGCGCCTTCTACGGCACCGACCTCGACCTTCAGCTGCGCCGCCGCGGGGTCACGCAGATCGTGGTCACCGGCATCGCGACGAGCATCGGTGTCGAGTCGACGGCCCGCTCGGCGCACGAGCACGGCTATCACGTGACGGTCGCCGTCGACGCCGTGACCGACATGGACGCCGACGCACACCGCAACAGCATCGAGAAGATCTTCCCCAGGCTCGGCGAGACGGACACCGCGGAGGCGATCGCGAAGCTGCTCTAGCCGCTGCGGATGTGGCCGGCAATCACCCCTGACGTCCTGCCGTCCCCGCACGACACTGCCCCTCATGCAGGGCCCGCTGACGATCGCCGCGACCGCGCCCGGCGGCCACGGTGGCCTGGGTGGAGCAGGGAGAGCCGCGAATCACGCCGCGAGGCGTACGCGGACTGCCTGCAGGCGGTCGAGAGGGTGCTGGGAGCGGCCGATGCGGTGCAGGCCGGCCTCGAGGGACACCTGTGGGCCGGACGGCCGACGAGCCTGCATCACCTGTCGGACCTGGAAGATCACGTGCGGCACCTCGATGCGCGCACGAGGGAGGCCCAGCGGAGCGTCCGGATCGAGGGCCCTGACCGGCTCGCCGCCGCGGGACACCGGCCGACCGGAGCGGCGAGCGAGGCGTCGTGGAACGCCAGGGCGGACGCGGTGACCGAGGCACTCGACACCTTCGTCGTCGACGCCTCCAAGGCCCTCTCCGTCTAGCGCCGCGGCGCTCCCGGCAGGGGCGTCCGGCGGCCCGTCCGGCGCGTACCCGGCTTCGTACGGACGTCCGCACCTGCCTCGTCCGCGAATGCGAGCGGAGTGCACACCGCGGAGCCCGCCGGTCCGGCCACCGCCCGGCGTAGCGTGGCTTACCCCGGTATGGGGTGTCTGCCGAGGGAGGGATCCATGTCCTCTGAGCCGATTCTCGTCGTGCAGCAGTCCCCGCCCCTCACCGTGCAGAAGTCCGCGCCGAAAGGCGTCAGCAGGTTCATCGGCCGCGAGGAAGAGCTGCGCAGGCTGATGGACGCCGGAGGCGCCACGCGCAGCTGCCCCGTCCGCGCGGTCTACGGAATGCTCGGCGTCGGCAAGAGCACCCTCGTCGCGGAGGCCGCCCGGAACCTCGTGCACGACTTCGACGAATGCCTCTACATCGACCTGCGCGCCTCGTGCCCCTGGCCGGTCCATCCCTACGACGCCGTGGCCGGGCTGCTCAGGGCCTGCGGAATGGACCAGGGGGACGTAGCCAGGGACCTGGCGGGCCTCGTCGAGCAGTGGCGTGTGCACGTGTCCGGCAAGCGGCTGCTCCTGATCCTCGGCGACGCGGACGAGGAGCAGGTCGAAGCGATCGCACCGAACTCCGACGACTGCCTGGTCCTGATCACCAGCCGCAAGCAGCTCGGCGGAGACCTGGTCGACGATTTCGTCTTCCTCGACGTGCCGGGACCGCAGGAGGCGGCACGGCTGTTCCTCGCCCTCGCCGACCGCAGGCCCGCTCGGACGGACGCCGCCGCCGTGGCCGAACTGGTGGAGTTGTGCGGCCGGCTGCCGCTGGCCCTCGCCGTCCTCGCCAATGTGCTCAAGCAGCGCAGGACCTGGACGATCGCGAAGCTGCGGGACGACTTCGTCTCGCGGCCCGGCATGGTCAAGGGCGGCGACTGGGCCAGGCGCGTGGATCAGACCCTGCTGTTCTGGTACGACCAACTGCCCCCGGAATCCAAGTACTTCCTGCGCCGTCTGGCGCTGCACCCCGGAGTGGAGTGCGACCGCTACGCCGCGGCGGCGCTGGGCGGCATCCCCGCGGAGGAGGCCGACGAACGCCTCGACCACCTCTACCGCGGCCACCTCCTGACGGAACGCGCCGCCGACCGCTACCGGATGCACAAGCTCGTCCGCGATCACGTGTACGCGCGGGCCCTCGAGGTCGACCCGCCCGAGGTCCGGGACGCGGCGACGGCCCGGCTGCTCGATCTCTACGAGTACACGGCGGACATGGCCGGACGCCACTTCGACCGCCGGGCGCGCCCGGCAGGCCCGGTCCCCGCCCCGGCGTACGGCCACCCGCCCCTCACGAGCCGGGCCGACGCCGCGGCCTGGCTGCGCTCCGAGTGCCCCAATCTGCTGTCCTGCGCCGAATACGCCTACGAGAAGGGCGAGACGGCGGAGTACGAACGTGTCGTACGCCTGGCCGCGGCCATGGCGGAGTTCCTGCGCCAGCGGGGGCCCTGGGACCGGGGGATCGCACTGCACGACCGTGCGGTGGCTTCGGCCCGCGCGTCCGGAGACGCCCTCGGGCAGGCCAGGGCGCTGTTCAACAAGGCGAACCTGCACTTCCGGCGCGCCGAACGGCTGCCGGACTACGAGGCGGTGGACGAGCTGCTGCGCGCGGTGCTCGCACTCTGCGACGAGACGTCGCGGCACCCTTCGCCGAGGGCGGACCCGGAGACCGCCAGGATCATCGAGGCGGAGGCGCACTCCCTGCGCGGGCACGCCAAGTGGATGACGGACGACGCGGGCACCGAGGACCAGATCCGCGTCGCATTGAGTGCCTTCCGGGCGGCCAAGGACCAGTTGGGCGAGGCCGATGTCTGCAAACAGCTGAGCGATCTGCTGCGGATGACACGGCCGGAGGAGGCGGAGGCGCTGGCGAAGCGCGCCGTGGAACTCTGCTCCGAGATGCACGACGAACTGGGCGAGACCAACGCACTGGACTCGCTGGGCCTCGTCGAGCTGTTCAAGGGCGAGGCGGCAAGTGCGGAGGGGCAGTTCAGGGACTGCCTCGCCCGCTATCGCGGACTCGGATCGAGGATCGGCGAGGCCAACAGCCAGCTGCACCTGGCCAGGGCCCTGCGCCTGATCGGACGGTACCGACTCGCGCGCGACGCCGCCTGCGAGGGCCTGGCCGTCTATGAGGAACTGGGGGTGCGCCAGGGGCAGGCGAACGCCCTGGAGGTGTACAGCTCGGTCCTGCGCGTGACGGGCCAGCTGTCCCTGGCGGCACGGCACTCCAAGAAGGCCGTGGAGATCTACGGCGAGCTCGGCGAGAGCCTGGGCAAGGCCGAGGCCCTGGACGGGCTCGGCATCGCGCTGCGCCTGAAGGGCAAGTACGGGGAGGCCGCCGGGCACCTCGAGGAGTCGGCCGCACTGTACGGCCGGCACCGGCGGCCCTTCGGCAAGGCCGAGGCACTGAGCCACCTCGGCGTGGTGCTGCGGCTGACCGGTGAGTTCGAGCGCGCGGCGGAGCTGCTCCGCGAGGCGCTCAGGGAATTCAGGCAGGTCCATCACCCCTTCGGCCAGGCCAACGCCCTCCAGCAGCTGGGCACGATTCTTCGGCTGACCGCGCACGACCGCACGGATTACAAGGCGGCCGACGAGCGATTCGAAAGGGCCGAGGAGATCTTCGTACGCATCGGCCATCCGCTGGGCCAGGCCAACGTGAAGGCCGGACGCGCCCTGGTCAAGGACGCTCTCGGTGATCCGGCCGGAGCGCAGCGCGGCCTGGAGGACTCCTTGCAGCGGTTCAGGGACCTCGGTGACCGGCTGGGCCAGGCCGAGGTGCTCAACCACCTCGGCGAGCTGCTGCTGTCCACGTCCGACCCGATCGGCGGTCTCGCCCGGCACCGGTCGGCCCTCAGGGCGGCGCGGCAGGTGCAGAGCCCGCTGGAGCAGGGGCGCGCCCACCACGGCGCCGCACACTGCCTCCTGATCAACGGCAGCGAGGCCGAAGCCGCGGTGGATCTGCGACAGGCGGTGCGGATCTTCACGGACATCCGTGCCTTCGAGAACCACCGGATCGACAGGGAACTGGCGCAGCTGGAGGGCCGGTTGGCCGAGCGGGGCCACTGACCACCCGCTGATCACCACCCGCTGATCACGCACGCGGAAATCCGGTGGAAGCACGCGTCCGTGCCCCGTTACGGTGCTGCCGAGCCACACCGCCGAGGCAAGGACGTGCCGTTGTACACCAAGTGAGACCTCCCGAGTGCTGATGTGTCGCGCGTCGCGCCTGTGCGCCGCGCTTCTTCCTGCTGCGGACTTCTCACTGGAACCGGTGTACTTCTGTGCTCAAAATCTGGGTGGTCATGCCCACCTGCCTGCCGATCGTCCTGCGCCGCTGCCACGGCTGCGGCTCCGGGCGCTTCGAGGCGAACGGAAAATTCCGTGTCAACGCCCATCACAAGCTCATCGATGCCTGGCTCCTCGCGCTGTGCACCGTCTGCGGTGACACCACCAAGGTCACGGTCCTGGAGCGGGCGAACGTGCGCTCCGTACGGCCCGCGCTCCTGGACCGGATGCACGACAACGACCCCGCTCTGGCGGCCGAGTTGCTCCAGGACCCGGCCCTGCGGCGCCGCAACCGCATCGCCCTCGACTGGGACGGCGCCTGGCGCCTGGATACCGGCGGCGGCCCGGACCAACCGGGGGAGGGCGAGGCGATCGAGGTCTCGGTCCGTTTCGCGGCGCGGGTCCCTGTCCGGCCGGTTCGGCTGATCGCCGAAGGGTTCGGACTCCCGCGGGCGGAGGTCGAAAGACTGCTGGCCGAGGGGAATCTCGTGTCGGCGGTCCGCCTGGGCGGCAAGCTCTCCGGCGACTTCACCTTCACGTTGAAGCGCTGATGCGTTGATGCGCTGATCCGCTGAAGCCGCGGCCGTGGCCGTACGTTTGCCGGCGCCCCTCAGGGCCGGTAGACGTACGGCGTGGTCACGCTCAGCGGTGCGAAGCCCAGGCGTTGCAGGATCGGGCGGCTGTCGTCGGTGGCGTCGACCTGGAGGTAGCGGTAGCCGCGTTCGGCGGCGATGCGGGTGCGGTACGCGATCAGGGCGCGGTAGATGCCCTTGCCCCGCCACTGCGGTGCGGTGCCACCGCCCCAGAGGCCCGCGAAGTCGGTGCCGGGGCAGAACTCGATGCGTGCCCCGCACACGGGCACGTCGCCCGCCATCGCGACCACCGCGACGACGGCATCGGGGGTCTCGGTCAGCTGGGTGAGGACCCGCGTGGCGAGCCGTTCGCCGAGTCCCGCGCCGTCCTGGCCGAACGCCGCGTCGTGGGCGTCGCCCATCAGCCGCGCGCCGGCCGCGTCCGTCACCGGCAGCAGGGTGATTCCCTCGGGCAGTTCGGGCTCCGTGGACAGTCCCGCGACCTCGGCCACCATCACGGTCTCCGGCGGCTCGGGGACGAATCCGGCCGCCCGCAGCCGGTCGGCGAGGTCGGCAGGGTGGTCGTGCGAGTGCAGCTTCCACTCGAATTCGCGCCCCAGAGAGGTGTAGTACCGCACCTGCTCGGCGATGACGCCGTCCGCTGTGGTCTCGTCGATGTCCGCCCAGTGGACGCCGTTCCAGTCGTGCTCGGCGCCGGTCTGCCGGACGACGGCCCCGGCCCGCTCGACGCGCGCGCCCGGACTGTCCGTCCGCGCCTCGCGCCGGATCTGCCGGTCGTACGCCGCCCATACCGCTTCGTGATCCATGCGGGCACTTCAGCAGCGGGGGTGGTGCGCGGCAACTGATTTACCGGGCGGGGGTCAGCTCTGCCAGTGGCAGCGCAGCGCCGCGGTGGCGAAGCCGGGCCCGAAGGCGACCATCATGCCGCGGGCGCCGTCGGCGGGGGCGGCGGCGTGGGTGCGTTCGAGCACCCTCAGGACGCTGACGCCGCCGAGGTTGCCCTCGTCGGCAAGGGTTTCGGTGGAGTGGCGCGCATCGTGGGGGGCGAGACCGAGGGCCTCGGTGGTGTCGGCGATGATGCGGGGACTGCCGGGGTGGATGACGGCGAAGTCGGGGGCCCGGGGGCCGTGCCAGTTCATGACGGCGGGCAGCACGTCGTCGGCGGCGGTGAGGGCCTTCTTGGTCGAGTCGAAGTGAAATCCGTCGGTGGCGATCCGCCCCTGGTAGCGGTCGAGACTGTCCGGCAGGACGTACTCGAAGCTGTCGTCGATCGCGATCCCGGGCCCTGAGGGTTCGTCGGTGACGATGGCCGCGGCCGCGGCGTCTCCGAACAGCGCCTTGTAGATCATCGATTCGATCGTCGAGTCGGCGTGGTTGTAGATCGTGGAGATGACCTCGGAGGCGACCACCAGGACCTTGCTGCCGGGGCGGGCGGCCACGAGGTCGGCGGCACGGAGCAGTGCCTGGGCGCCACCGGCGCAGGCCAACGTTGTCAGGGCGATGCGCCGGACGGTGGGGCGCAGTCCCAGGCGGGCGGAGACATGCACGTCCAGGTTGGGCACGGCCCAGCCGGTGACATGCGCGGTGACGATCGCGTCGATGTCCGCCGGGGCGAGGCCCGCGGCATCCAGGGCGGCATGGGCCGCACGCTCGGCCATGTCGACGGCGTCCCGGAACGCGGTCTCGGCCCGCTCGGTGATACCGGCAGTGCCCGTGATGCAAGGGGTGTCGAGGGGGCGTGTGAAGTAGCGGGTGTGGACGCCGCAGTTGCCCACGACACGGAGAATGGCGGCGAGCCGCGGATGGTCGGGATGGTGCGCACGTATGTCGTCCGCGATCTCAGCGGTGGTGACCTTGTGGTCGCCGAAGACGGTCTTGGGTCTTGAGACGTAGGCGGGCACGAGGCTACTCCCACTGCTGGTCGGAGGTGGGGGGCGTGCGGCACAACGTACTTCACCGCGCTGGATTGATCCCCCTCCGGCAGCCGGAGTCTGTGAGGGCGTGACGGCCGGTCAGCGAGCCCGCAACATGGGGGCGCGCGTGTGGGCGCGCTTCTCGCCGGGATGGAACACCATGATGATCAGCCGGGCGCCGGGCGCCGTCATGGGCTGCGCCGCGCACATGGTCAGCCAGCCGGGCCCCTGCTGGGCGTGGTAGAGGGGGCGCTCGTCGCCGTCCGGGTGCGAGACGAGGGAGCCGGCCCCGTAGAGAGGAGCGGCTTCGGGGTCTTCGAGGACTTCCTTCTCTATCTGGCGCAGGACCTCGTCGTCCGGCCGTGCCGCGAGCGCGGCACGCAGCTGTGGCAGGACCATGGGGGCCCAGGCCGTGTGCCAGTTCGTCAGGGACCGGCGTCCGTCGGGGTCGAGGAGCATCCATCGCATGGTGTTGCCGGGCACGGCCCCGTGGGCGAACAACTCGGCGAACGGTTCGTTGTAGGCGAGCATGTCCCAGGACGCGTCGGTGACGTAGGCCATGTGCCCGATGCTCTCGACCGCCTCCTGCCAGACTCCCGGGATTTCCTTGCCGGAGGACTGATGGAGTGGCCCCGGAGGCTCCTGCAGCAGAGCGAAACGACAGAGGGAGACCCACTCCTGCTCATTGAGCCCGAACAACAGCGCGACATCACGCAAAAGCGAGGCGGGCGGATTGGGATAACTGCCAGATTCCAGGCGGTGATACGTCCCGATAGCCCGGTGCAACAGCTGGTCGACCTGATGTTGGGAGAGGCCGCGGGCCCGTCGCCCCTGGCCCGTGGGGCGGCTGAAGCCATGTGATTCGGGGGCAATGAGGGCGCGTCGTTCGCGGAGCAGAGCGCGGAGCGCCGTCTTGTTCATGGTGGGTAATCCCTCTTGGTGCACGCCGAGTTGAGCATCAGCAGTCTAAATATTCTCACCAGCTTTGGTAGTAAAGATTGCCCGAAGAAAAACGATCAGTCGATGCTGCATCATGGACGAAGCGGGACCGCCGACCTGGGAGTTACCTCGTCGGTGGGCACGCGGACACAAGTGTGGGGCATCTTGTCCGGGGAGCTGGAAATTGGCTGAAATTCCTCGGCGCCGGGTACCCCCTAGGCCTACTGGGCCGTTGCGGGAAGAGTATGGATCGGTTGTTCGTATTCCGATGTGTGTGGTCGGAAACGTCGCACTCGGCACGTACGGCGCGACTTCCCGAACCGGTTCCTGGGCCCACTGGCTGCGGCCGGTGCCGTCACTCGCCATTACGTAGCGGCCACGGTACCGGCCGCCCGCAGTCATACCGGGCGGACCCGCGAGTATCAGCCCGCGGAGAGCTGCTTCTCCGCCAACGCCAGGATCTCCGTCACGCGCAGCCCGAATCGCACGTCACATGCGTGCGGTTGGCCGGATCGTGCCGATTCGACGAGCGCGTCGACCGCCGAGCGGAACGCGTCGAGCGCCCCGCCCCCTGACGGCATCGAGGCCGTTCCCGTCTCGCCGCGAAACTCCACCGTCACTCCCGACGCCTTCGGCGGCGTGGTCAGACTCAGTGTCGCCGTGCTCGAAGCCCCCTTGCCGTGCCGCAGGATCAGATGCACCAGGTCCGCGCGGCCTGCCGCCGCCGTCACCGCCGTGACATCGCCGAGCACCGGCATCAGGACGGACAGGGCGTGCGGGCCGACGTCCCACAAGCCGCCCCGCTGCGCCCGCCACGGCGAGGAGAACGGGCTCGACCCGTCCGGCGCGTAGAACGAGCTGTACCAGTCGGCGCGCCCCGCGAACCAGTCGTCCGTGGCCGCCTGCTCCGCCACCCAGGCCGACGTCGGCCCGGCGAAGCGCAGCGTGAAGAAGACGACGGACGCCACGCCGGCCGCCTCCGCCGCCGCCGCGAGGTCACGTGCCGCGGCCACGCTCGTGGCCACCGGCTTGTCCAGGAGCAGATGGCAGCCCGCCGCCGCGGCCCGCGCGGCCAGCGGCGCCTGCACGTCCGGCGGCACGGCGAACGCCACGGCGTCGCTCGCGGCGAACAGGTCGTCCACGTCCGCGTACGCCGTGGTCACGTGCGCCGCCGCGAGCGCGGACGCCGCCTCGGAGCGCCGCCCCCACACCCCGCTGAACTCCACGTCCGGGTGCGCGGCGAGCGCCGGAGCGTGCGTGGACGAGGCCCAGGAGCCCGTGCCGACCAGCCCAATTCGCAGTCTCTTCATGAACGGCATTATGGCTGACTCCATACCGCCGGGGATGGCGACGCCCAGTGCGCGCAAGGCAGTTGGCCGCACTTCGCCGTGGAGTCCGCGTCATGCATGGCTGGATCTCGATTCCGAACAAGGGGGTGGTGAAAGCCCATTCACCCGCTATGGTGAATTCATATTCACTTCGCTTCGCCCTTCCTTCACTTCTCTGGACTTTGCGCCGGTGCTGGAGAGATCATGAAGCTCGTCCCGATATCTTCCGCGGACGGCGCGGGCATACGCTCCCGCCTGACGGTTCCGGTCCTGGCCTTCGGCGGCATTCTCATGGCGGTCATGCAGACCGTGGTCGTGCCGCTGCTCCCCGACCTGCCGCGCCTGACCGGCAGCTCACCGGGCGCCGTGTCCTGGCTGGTCACCGCCACCCTGCTGGCCGGCGCCGTCCTCACGCCGGTGCTCGGCCGTGCGGGCGACATGTACGGCAAACGACGGGTGCTGCTCGCCGCGCTCGGCCTGATGACCGTGGGCTCGACGCTCTGCGCGCTCACCTCGGACATCCGGCTGCTGATCGCGGCCCGCGCGCTGCAGGGCGCGGCGGCGGCCGTCGTACCGCTGTCGATCAGCATCCTGCGGGACGAACTCCCCCCGGAACGGACCGGTTCGGCGGTGGCCCTGATGAGCTCGACCGTCGGGATCGGGGCCGCGCTCGGCCTGCCGCTGGCCGCGCTGATCGTGCAGTACGCGGACTGGCACGCCATGTTCTGGGCGACGAGCGCGCTGGGCGCCGCCGGGCTCGCCCTCGCCTGGTGGACCGTACGGGAGTCGCCGGTCCGCTCGCCGGGGCGCTTCGACACAGGAGGTGCGCTGGGCCTCGCCGCCGGGCTCGTCTGTCTGCTGCTCGCGGTGTCGCAGGGCGGGCAGTGGGGGTGGGGCAGCGCTCCCGTGCTCGGTCTGTTCGCCGGGGCCGCCGTCGTCCTCGCCGTGTGGTGGCGCCAGCAACTCCGGTCGAAGCAGCCCCTGGTGGACCTGCGCCTGGCCTCCGGCCGGCGGGTGGCGCTGCCGCATGTGGCGGCGCTCCTGGCCGGATTCGCCTTCTACGCCAACTCGCTGGTCACCGCCCAACTGGTGCAGGCGCCCGTCGCCAGCGGCTACGGCCTCGGCCTGTCGATCGTGGCGACCGGCCTCTGCCTGCTGCCCAACGGCTTGATCATGCTGGTGCTCTCGCCCGTCTCGGCCCGCGTCTCCACCGCCCACGGGGCCCGCGTGACGCTGGCCATCGGGGCCGCCGTCATGGCGCTCGGCTACGTCGTGCGCATCGTCGACAGCCGTGACCTGTGGGTGATCGTGCTGGGGGCCGCGGTGGTCTCGACGGGGACGACGTTCGTGTACTCGGCCCTGCCCACCCTGATCCTGCGGGCCGTGCCCCTCGCGCAGACCGCGTCCGCGAACGGCGTCAACGTCCTGATGCGCACCATCGGGCAGAGCGTGTGCAGCGCCGCGGTCGCCGCCGTGCTCGTCCGGCACACCAGCACGCTCGACGGGGTGCCGGTACCGACCCTGCCCGGTTATCAACTGGCCTTCGCGATGGCCGGGACCATCGCACTCGTCGCCTGTGCCACGGCCCTCGCCATACCCTCGGACGAGGCATCCGACGGCCCGGCGCCGACCGCCGGGCGGCCGGGACCCGCGCAGGAGACGGCCATGGAAGGGAGAAGCTGAACGCCTTGAACACCTCTGACGCCATGACCGCACCGGCCTCCGGCACGGCACCGCAATCCCGGGCACCGCAACCTCAAGCACCGCAACCCCGGGCAGGCGACACCGGGCCCGCCCGCCGCGACGCCGAGGCGACGAAGGCCGCCATCATCCGCGCCGCCCGCCATCTCCTCGCCCGGCACGCACACGCCGACATCACGCTCAAGGCGGTGGCCGAACGGGCCGGTGTGAGCGCCCCGCTGATCCTCAAGTACTTCGGCAACAAGGACGCCCTCTTCGCGCGCGTCATGTCCTTCGAGGCCGACGCCGAGGCCCTGCTCGACGCGCCCCTGGCCGGACTCGGCCACCACATGGTCCGTCATCTGCTGACCGGGCAGGCCGAGCACGGCGCCGACCCCATCCTGCGGATCGTCTTCGCCCCGCTCCACCGCGAACAGGGCGACACCCTGCGCGCCAACTTCCGCGCCCAGGTGGTCGACCGCCTCGGTGAACGCCTCACGGGGCCGGACGCGGGCGTGCGTGCCGAACTCGCGGTGAGCACGCTGCTCGGTCTGGGCGTGATGTACGGGATAGCCCGCGGACCCCGGGTGCGGGACACGCCCATCGACGAGATCACCGCGCGGTACGCGCCCGTGGTGCAGGGTTTCCTCACGCCTCAGTGATGCTCCGTGCGCCGCGAGCCCGTACCTCTCGGCACTTACCTCTCGGGGCGCGTACGGCGCACGCGTCGCCGCGGCTGCGTATCGTCGGCCGTGCGGTCGCGCCGTGTGCGCCGAAGCCGAGAGCCGAGGGCCGAGCCGCCGACGGAACGGAGAGCACGCATGAGCGAGGCGAAGGAACCCCCGTACCTGGCGCGCGAGCTGGGCATGGAGCCGCACCCGGAAGGGGGCTGGTTCGTGGAGACCTGGGCCCCGGACCACTCCTTCACGCCCACGGGCTACCCCGGCACGCGCAAGGCGGCCACCGCCATCTACTTCCTGCTCTGCCCGGGCGAGGAGTCCCGCTGGCACGTGGTGCGCTCCGACGAGATCTGGCTCTGGCACCGCGGCGGCCCCCTGGACCTGCGCCTGGGCGGCGACGGCGACCTTCCCGTGGAGGGCGCGGCCCCGATGCGCCTGGGTCCCGGTATCGAGCACGGCGAGCGCCCGCAGATCCTGGTGCCGGGCGGCGTATGGCAGGCGGCGCGCCCGACCGGCGACGAGCCGGTCCTGGTGAGCTGCGTCGTCGCACCCGGCTTCGACTACGCGGACTTCCGGCTGGCGGACCGAGCCGGCGCGCACGGGCAAGGACCGGTCGAGAGCACTTCCTAAAGCGAGCCTAAAAGCGCAGGTGAGAGCCCCTTTTGGGAAGTCTTTGCCGTTGGCCGGAATGTGCCGTTCCGTGTTACCGGCCCATTGACCGTACGCAACAGGGAGGCGCACGCTCACCACATAGCTGCTAGCTACACCTACTTCTCGGGGTGACGGCTCGCAGGCGGCGTGAAGCAGGAGGTTGCGCATGTGTGGCATTACTGGCTGGGTCTCCTTCGACCGTGATCTGCGGTCCGTGTCCGGCACCCTGGACGCGATGACCGAGACGATGTCCTGCCGCGGCCCCGACGACCGCGGTACCTGGATCGAAGGCCCCGCCGGACTCGGGCACCGCAGGCTCGCCATCATCGACCTGCCCGGAGGGCGCCAGCCCATGACCGCGCGGACGCCGCGCGGCACCGTCGCCCTCGTCTACTCGGGAGAGACGTACAACTTCACCGAACTGCGCCGCGAACTGACCGGGCGCGGCCACCGGTTCACCACCGAATCCGACACCGAAGTCGTCCTGCGCGGCTATCTGGAGTGGGGCGAGGCGGTCGCCGAACGGCTCAACGGCATGTACGCGTTCGCGGTGTGGGACGGACGGCACGACAAGCTCGTCATGATCCGCGACCGGATGGGCATCAAGCCCTTCTACTACTACGAGACCCCGGACGGCGTCCTGTTCGGCTCCGAACCCAAGGCGATCCTCGCCAACCCGCTGGCCCGCGCCCGGGTGACCACCGACGGTCTGCGGGAACTCTTCACCATGGTCAAGACGCCCGGTCACGCCGTGTGGGACGGCATGAACGAGGTCGAGCCCGGCACCGTCGTCACCGTCGACCGCGGCGGCCTGCGCCGCCACGCCTACTGGCGCCTCGAGACGCGCCCGCACCCCGACGGCCGCGAGGAGTCGGTCGCCAAGGTGCGCGAGCTCCTCGACGACATCGTGCGCCGCCAGCTCGTCTCGGACGTGCCGCGCTGCACCCTGCTCTCCGGCGGCCTCGACTCCTCGGCGATGACCGCGATCGCCGCGCGTCAACTGGGCGAGACGGGCGAGACCGTACGCAGCTTCGCCGTCGACTTCGTCGGCCAGAGCGAGAACTTCGTCGCCGACGAGCTGCGCCCCACCCCGGACACGCCCTACGTGCACGACGTGGCCAAGGCCTCCGGCACCGATCACCGCGACATCGTCCTGGACTCGCACGCCCTCGCCGACCCCGAGGTACGGGCCAAGATGATCCGCGCCCGCGATCTGCCCATGGGCTTCGGCGACATGGACGCCTCGCTCTACCTCCTCTTCCGGGCCATCCGGGAACACTCGACGGTCGCGCTCTCGGGGGAGTCGGCGGACGAGGTCTTCGGCGGCTACCTGCAGTTCTTCGACGAAGACGCCCGCAACGCCGACACCTTTCCCTGGCTGGTGCGGTTCGCCGAGCACTTCGGCGACGACGCGGACGTCCTGCGCCCGGACCTGACTGACGCCCTCGACCTGCCCGCGTACATCCAAAGCGGCTACGACACGGCGGTCGCCGGGATCCGGCGCCTCGACGGCGAGAGCGACTTCGAGTTCCGGATGCGGAAGGTCTGCCATCTGCACCTGACCCGGTTCGTGCGCATCCTGCTCGACCGCAAGGACCGCGCGAGCATGGCCGTCGGCCTCGAGGTGCGGGTGCCCTTCTGCGACCACCGCCTGGTCGAGTACGTCTACAACGCGCCCTGGTCCCTGAAGTCCTTCGACGGCAGGGAGAAGACCCTCCTGCGGGAAGCGACGGCGGACGTCCTGCCGCGCTCGGTGTACGACCGCGTCAAGAGCCCCTATCCCTCCACGCAGGACCCCAAGTACGCCGTCGCCCTCCAGGAGCACGTCAAGGACCTGCTCGGCCAGCCCGCCCACCCGGTCTTCGACCTCGTCGACCGGGACCGGGTGGCGCGGGCGGCGGGACGCGACGTACCGCAGATCACCCAGGCGTCCCGGCGCGGCCTCGAGCGCACGCTCGATCTGGCGATCTGGCTCGAGCTCTACAAGCCGGAGATCTCCCTGGCCTGAGGGCCGCTGCTGCGGGTGTCACTGCCCGGAGCAGCTGCGGACCGTCGGCTGCGGTGGCACCTGCTCGTCGGCGCCGGGTTCCACCGTGGCCGCGAGCGTGTCCAGGAAGCGCTGGAGTGCGGGAGTGCCGCCGGCGCCGGGGCTCCGGCGGACGGGCGGCACGGGCGCCGGCGCTCCGGAGCCGCGCCGGGCACCGGTGGTGGGGCAGGGCGGCTGTGCGGCGTCGGCGGGGCAGGGGGGCTGCGTGGCGTCGACGATCACGGCCCGGCGTATGAACTCATCGACCGGGAGGCCGAGCTGGTCCGCGTTCCGCAGGACCGTTTCGTACTCGTCGGGCGTGAACAAGACCTGCACAGGCTTGGCACCGTCCATGAGCGCATGATGCCGTCCGGAGGTGCGCCGTGCGGTGCGGTTGGCATATTCGCGCTCGAAGGCGTGAAACGGAACGGAATGGACATGAACGGTCGGAAATAAATGTAGGCCCCGGCCGGACGGGGGAATCGCGGTCGGGACCTACGTACTGTTCAACGATGAACCAACCCTCGGTGTTCCCAGGTCGGGGCCCTGTTCATGTGAGCTGCGTTACGTGCCTGACGGCGTGCCGGAGTCGTTCACGGGTGCCCCGTCGGCGCCCCGGGAGCGCGCGACACGGAACCCGACATCGTCGATCCGGAACGTCGGGTGGCTGCGGCGCCGCACCGAGGCCCGGCAGCTCCAGTGCTCGTCGAACCACCCGCCGCCCCGCAGGACCCGATAGGTGCCGTAGACCTCGGGGTCGTAGAGATCCCAGCACCACTCCCACACGTTGCCCAGCATGTCGTGCAGGCCCCACGCGTTGGCCTGCTTGCCGCCCACCTCGTGGATCCGCCCGGAGCCGTTGGAGCCGTACCAGGCGATCGCGTCGAGCGGCCCGTACCGCGCACCGCCCGTACCGGCCCGGCAGGCGTGCTCCCACTCGGCCTCGGTCGGCAGCCGGTAGCCGTCGGCGGCCGTGTCCCATTCGGCACCCTCGGCACCCTCGGCATCAGGTCCGAGCCGGTAGGCGGGCGAAAGGCCCTCCCGCAGGGACAGGGCGTTGCAGAACCGCACCGCGTCCAGCCAGGAAACGCCCTCCACGGGCAGCCGCGCGCCGGTCGCGCTGCTCGGCCGCGCACCGGTGACGCGCTCGTACTGCTCCTGCGTGACCGGGAACGGCGCCAGGTCGTATGCCGCGACGTCGACCGTCCAGCTGCGCTGCGTACGCCGGTCCGTCAGCGTCACCTTTCCCGCCGGGACGCCGATCATCTCGTTCTCCGTACTCAAGTGGACAGCAGGCGGGCCGCACGCATCTGCAGGTAACGCGTCTCGGGGATGCTCAGCGTACGCTTGGCCGCCAACTGGTACGCGGTGCGGGCCGCCTCGGTGTCGCCCGCACGCTCCAGGAGATGGGCGCGCACCGCGTCGAGCCGGTGATGGCCCGCCAACCGGTCCTCCAGCGAAGCCACTTCGGCGAGCCCGGCACGCGGCCCGTGCACCATGGCGAAGGCCACGGCCCGGCTCAGCTCGGCCATGGGCTCGGGAGCGCGGCGCACGAGGATGTCGTAGAGGGCGAGGATCTGCGGCCAGTCCGTGTCCTCGGCGCGCGGCGCCTCGTCGTGCAGCGCGGCGATCGCCGCCTGCAACTGGTAGGCGCCCGCGGGGCCTTGGGACAGGGCCTTCTCGACCAAGGCGGAGCCCTCCTCGATCGCGCGCCGGTCCCAGCGCGCGCGGTCCTGCTCGTCCAGCGGGATCAGCTCCCCGTGGGGGCCGGTGCGGGCCGCGCTGCGGGCCTCGGTGAGCAGCATCAGCGCGAGCAGCCCGGTCACCGCGCCGTCCTCGGGCAGCAGCCCGCGCACGGACCGGACGAGACGGATCGCCTCACGCGCCAGGTCGGCGCGGTGCAGGGCGTCGCCGGAGGTCGCCGTATAGCCCTCGTTGAAGATGAGGTAGAGCACCTGGAGCACCACCGCGAGCCGCTGGTCACGGTCTTTTCGGCGCGGCTGCTCGAAGGGCACCCCCTTGACCTTCGCCTTCGCCCGGCTGATCCGCTGCGCCATCGTCGCCTCGGGCACGAAGTGGGCGCGGGCGATCTCGGCCGTGGTCAGGCCGCCGACCGCGCGCAGCGTCAGCGCGACCTGCGCGGCCGGGCTCAGCGCGGGATGGGAGCACAGGAAGAGCAGGGTCAGGGTGTCGTCCTCGGAGGGGGCACGGCTCTCGCCCGGCGGCGGCGCGGTGAAGGCGTCCCGCGGCGACAGCTGCGCGGCCTCCTCCTCGCGCCTGCGCCGCGCCTCGTCGCTGCGCAGCTGATCCATGAGCCGCCGCGACGCCACCCTGATCAGCCAGCCGCGCGGGTTGTCGGGCACGCCCTGCGCGGGCCACTGCCGGGCGGCGGCGAGCAGCGCCTCCTGCACGGCGTCCTCGGCCTCGCCGAAGTGCCCGTACCGGCGTACGAGCGCGCCGAGGACCTGCGGCGCGTGCAGGCGCAGCAGGTCCTCGGTCGCGGATGTGGCGTTCAGGACGCGTCTTCGGGGCCGCCCATGATGGGGCGGATCACCACGGGGTAGAGGGGCGAGCCCGCGGGGACCGGACACTGCTGGATCCGGTTGGCGATGTCGGTGACGCGGTCCAGGCTCTCGCACTCCAGGACCCAGTAACCGGCGAGTACTTCCTTCGTCTCGCCGTAGGGACCGTCCGTGATGACCGGGCGGCCTTCCTTGTCGACGTCGACCAGGCGGGTCTGCGCGGGCTCGGACAGGCCCTGTCCGTCGACCAGCTCACCGGACTCGGCCAGGTCGTTGTTGAGCGCACCCATGAACTCGAACATCGCCTGCAGGTCCTTCTCCCCCCACGCCGGACTGGTCGCGTTCGCCTTGCCGCTCTGCGCCTCGTAGTCCGCCTGCGTGCCCTGGACCATCACCAGGTACTTCATGACGTTTCTCCTCGACTTGTGCGGTGGTCACCCCTTGTGGGCAACTCTCACAGGGGACGTCGGGGCCGGCCACCTGTTCTCGACATCACGCCGGAAGAATTTCCCGGCAATTTTTCGAGGGGCCTGAGGGGGCTGCCGCGCACCCCCTTCCAGCAGGACGTTTCGGTGGTCGACGAACCGTCGCGGGGCTACCGTCCGGGCATGACCCACGCAGATCGAGCCGACCAGTTCCGCGCCCTGCACCGCACCGGCGAACCCCTCCTCCTGCCCAACGCCTGGGACCACGCGTCCGCCGCCGCGCTCGTGGGCGCGGGGTTCTCGGCGATCGGCACCACCAGCCTCGGCGTGGCGGCAGCCGCGGGCAAGGCGGACGCCACCGGCGGCACACGCGAGGAGACCCTGCGCCTGGCCCGCGGCCTGGCCCGGCTGCCCGCGCTGATCACCGTGGACATCGAGGGCGGTTTCAGCGAGCGGCCCGACGAGGTCGCGGAGCTCGCGGCGGAACTGGCCCGCGCGGGCGTCGTGGGCGTGAACATCGAGGACGGGCGCCCGGACGGGACGCTGGCCGGCACGGCACCGCAGTGCGAGCTGATCAGCGCCGTCAAGGAGAGCGCCCCCGACCTGTTCGTCAACGCGCGCACGGACACCTACTGGCTGCGCGCCGGGGGAGCGGAGGAGACCGAACGCCGGGCCGCCGCCTACCAACAGGCGGGCGCCGACGGCCTGTTCGTCCCCGGCCTCCAGGACGGCAAGGCCATCGCGGCACTCGTCGACGGCGTGCTCGACGTCCCGCTGAACATCCTCTTCGCGCCCGGCGCCCTGACCTACCGGCGCCTCGCGGAGCTCGGCGTGCGCCGGGTCAGCAGCGGCTCGCTGCTCTTCCGCGCCGCACTGCACGCCGCCGTCGAGGCGGCACACTCGATCGGCGGGGGCGGCGCCGTGCCGGACGACCTGCCTTCGTACGCGGACGCTCAGGCACTCTCCGCGGCGTACGGCGAAGGGGCGTAGGGCGGTGTCCATGGCGCGCTAGCTTCGCGTGCTGCCCGCACCCGACGGGCCGCTCTCGTCCCGCCGTTCGCCTGGCTCGCGCTTCTCGTCCCCGTGCCCCGGCCACCACGCCGCGTGCCCGATGAGGGCCGTCAGCGCGGGCGTGAAGATCATCGCCATGACGAAGGCGGCGATGAGGATGCCGAAGGAGAGGGAGAAGCCCATCTGGGAGAGCGTCGAGTTGCCCGCGAGCATGAGGGTCGCGAACGTGCCCGCGAGGATCACGCCCGCCGAGCCGATCGTCGGGCCCGAGTGGCGCACCGCCGTGCCCGCGGCGTCGTGCGGGGTGCGGCCCTCGCGGGCCTCCTCGCGCAGGCGCGACACCATCAGGATGTTGTAGTCCGTGCCCAGGGCGACGACGAACAGATACATGATCACGGGCAGCATGAACATCAGGCCCGGCTGGCTGCCGATCTGCTGGAAGAGCAGCGAGGTCGCGCCCAGGGTCGCGCCGAAGCCGAGGGCGACGGAGAGCATCAGGTACCAGGGAGCCACGAAGCTGCGCAGCAGCAGGCCGAGGATGACCATGATGGCGAGCGCGGCGACCGGGAAGACCACCGAGTAGTCGCGGTCCACGGCCTTGTTGATGTCGACGTACACCGCCGTCGTGCCGCCGACCAGTGCCTCGGTGCCAGGCGGCGCGTCCTGGTGGGCGGTGGGGCGCAGCCGGTCCTTGACCGTCTCCAGGGCCCGGTCGGAGGCCGGAGGGTCCGAGAGGATCACGGAGAACGACGCCGTCGTACCGTCCTTGCTCGGCTGGGCGGCGGAGACCTTGCCCACGCCCTTGACGTCGGCCAGCTGTGCCCGGAAGGCGGCCGTGCGCGCTTCGGGGAGCGGGCCGTCGTCCTTGGAGGTGAGGTAGACGGAGGTCGGGTCGGTGGAGCCCGCGGGGAAGCCCTTCTGGAGGTTGTCCAGGGCGACCATCGATTCCTTGTCCTTGGGCAGCGAGGAGCCCGCGAGGTCGAAGTTGGCGCGGTAGCCGAGGGCGCCGAGGGCGAGCGCGCCCATGAACAGCGCCGACACCAGGGCCCAGACGGCGGGCTTGCGGGCAATGGAGGTGCCGAGCCGTGCGAAACCGGTGCCCTGCGGCTCCTTCTGCCACGACTTCGAGGGCCAGAACACCTTCGTGCCGAGCAGCGAGACGACGGCGGGGACCAGTGTGAGCCCGGCAAGGAGCGTCACGAAGACCGCGATGGCCAGGGCGGGGCCCATGGAGCGCAGCATGCCGAGCGAGGAGAGCGTCAGGGCGGCGAACGCGACGATGACGGCGCCGGCCGCCGAGGTGATCGCCTCGCCGACCCGCTCGACGGCGTGCACCATGCCGCCCTTGGGGTCCTCGCCCGCCCGCAGCGCCTCTCGGTAGCGGAAGAGCAGGAAGAGGATGTAGTCCGTGCCGACGCCGAACAGGACGACGGTGAGCAGTTCCTGGATGGAGGAGTCGGCCTTCATGTCGAAGGCCTTGTTCGCGGAGGCGATCAGACCGGTCGCCATCGGCGAGATGAGGCCGATCAGGACCACGGGAAGCAGCGCGATGATCGGGCTCCGGAAGATCACCAGGAGCAGCACGATGATGATCACGATCGTGCCGACCCCGACGAGCAGTCCGGCGCGCTCCGAGGCGTCGCTCTCGTCGAGCGCCTGGGCGGCGGAGCCGGTGATCCCGGCGGACAGGTCCGTGCCCTTCAGCTCGGGCCCCAGATCGGACCGCAGGTCCTTGACCGCGTCCTGCTGAGCGGTGTCCTCGGGGTCGGTGATCTTCGGCATCGCGACGACGGACGTCTGCACGAGCTTGTTGGGCGAGACCGCGCCCGGTACGACCGCCTGCACCTGGGAGATCTTCCTGGCCTGCAGGTCCTTGGAGATACGGGCGACGTCCGCGGAGTCGGCCGCCGTCAGCGTTCCGCCGTCGGAGCGCTGGAAGACGATGATCGCGCCGACGTTCTGCTGTTTGGGGAACTCCGATTCCTGCACGTCCGCCGCGCGGATGGACTCGTAGTGGTCCGGCAGGAAGCTCGCCTCGTCGCTGCTTGAGGTGAGTTTCGGCGCCAGGGAGATCACGGCGCCGGCCGCCACGATCCACGCCAGGATGATCCACCACGGGCGACGGACCACGAATCGACCCAGGCCAGAGAACATCGGCTGCTGCCTCCCTCGCCCCCGAGGCGTAACGGCGCGTTCTGACCAAGGATCTTCCGGACGGGGCGGCCCCGCCACTTGAGCCGTTCGGCGCAAGGGCGGGGCGGGCCGGGGCGTGCCGGGGAGGGCCGGGGGCGCCCGGCTGCCGTCAGAAGTTGATCATGTGCCCGGCCAGGCCGTGCACCGCTTCCTTGACGGCCTCGCCGAGCGTCGGGTGCGCGTGGACGTTGCGCGCGACCTCGTGCACGGTCAGGTCCCACTGCTGGGCCAGGGTCAGCTCGGGAAGCAGCTCGGTGACATCCGGGCCGATCAGGTGGGCGCCGATGATCTCGCCGTACCGTGCATCGCTGATGATCTTCACGAAGCCGGTGGTGTCGCCGAGGCCGTGCGCCTTGCCGTTCGCCATGAACGGGAACTTGGCGACCTTGACGTCGAAGCCCTTCTCCTTGGCCTGCGCCTCGGTCCAGCCGAAGCTGGCGATCTGCGGCTGGGAGTAGGTGGCGCGCGGGATCATCGGGTAGTCGAGTTCCATCGTCTCGGCGCCGGAGAGGGTCTCGGCGGCCACGACGCCCATGGCCTCGGCGGTGTGCGCGAGCATCAGCTTCGCGGTGACGTCGCCGATGGCGTAGATGTGCGGGACGTTCGTCCGCCCGCGCCCGTCGATGTCGATGGCGCCGCGCTCGGTCAGCGCCACGCCCGTCGCCTCCAGGCCGAAGCCCTCGACGTTCGGGGCGAAGCCGATGGCCTGCAGGACCTTGTCCGCCTCCAGGACCTCCTGCTTGCCGTCCTTGCCGGTCACCGTGACCTTGACCTGCGGGCCCGACTCGTCGATCGACTCGACGCGCGTGGAGGTCTTCACGTCGATGCCGAGCTTGCGGTACTGCTTGGCCAGCTCCGTCGAGACGTCCGCGTCCTCCAGGGGTGCGATGCGGTCCAGGAACTCGACGATGGTGACCTTCACGCCGTAGTTGTGCAGGACATAGGCGAACTCGATGCCGATGGCGCCGGCGCCCGCGATCACGATGGACTGCGGCACGCTGTCGGCGAGGATCTGCTCCTCGTACGTCACGACGCGCTCGGAGCGCCGCGTGCCGGGCAGCAGCTTCGGCGTGGCGCCGGTGGCGATGATGCAGTTGTCGAACGTGATCGTGTCCGTGCTGCCGTCCGACTTGGCGACCTGGAGGGTGTTCGCGTCGAGGAACGTGCCCCGGCCGTCGAACTCCGTGATCTTGTTCTTCTTCATCAGGAAGTGGACGCCCTTGACCCGGCCGTCCGCGACCGTGCGGCTGCGGTTGAACGCCTCGCCGTAGTCGAAGGACACGTTCCCGTCGACCTTGATGCCGTACGTCTTCTGCTCGTGCGTGAACAGATGCGCCAGCTCGGCGTTGCGCAGCAGCGCCTTGGTCGGGATACAGCCGACGTTGAGGCAGACACCTCCCCAGTACTTCTCCTCGACGACCGCTACCCGCTTGCCCAGCTGGGCGGCACGGATGGCGGCCACATAGCCGCCGGGTCCTGCTCCGAGCACGACGACGTCGAAGCGGTCTTCCATGGGGAGGTCCTCTCTGGTGGTACGTCCGGTGGTGCGTATCGGGTGGTACGTGACGCGCGCACGTCCGATCATGCGCCATCCGGACGCCTCCCGGGCGGGTGGGTGTCGGATGTCATGCCGGCCGTTCCGGGCCTTTTCCCCAACCGCCCCCGTGGGCAGGGGTGTTGGTGATCGGTACCGGGTTCACCCGGCCGTGGTCCGGGGGATAGTGTCGCCGTGACGAAGCAGGAACCACGTCCCCCGGGAGAGGCGGAGAACGCGCTGTGGCCGCAGAAGACCTGTCGACAAGATCGTCCATACCCTTCGACGTGCCGACGTCGGCACGTGCCTACGGCTGGATGCTCGGCGGCAAGGACAACTACGCGGTCGACCGCGAATTCCTGCTCCGGACACTGCCCGACTTCCCCGAGTGCGTGGACATCGCCCGGCAGAACCGCGAGTTCCTGTTCCGCGTCGTACGGCATCTGACGGAGGCGGGGATCCGCCAGTTCGTCGACATGGGCTGCGGACTGCCGACCGACGACAACGTCCATCAGGTCGCACGGCGCTTCGCACCGGACACCCGTGTCGTCTACGTGGACATCGACCCGATCGTCCTCGCGCACGGCAGGGCGCTGCTCGCCGACGACTCCACCACCACCGTCATCCACGGCGACATGCGGGAACAGGACGCGATCCTCGGCCATCCCGACGTGCTGCGCCTCATCGACTTCGACGAGCCGGTCGCGGTGCTCTTCCTGTCGGTGGTCCACCACCTCACCGATGCCGACGGCCCCCGCAGCGTGCTGCGCACGATCATCGACCGGGCCGTGCCCGGCAGCTACCTCGGCCTTTCGCAGGTCGTGGCCGACGACCCGGCCCGCGGCGCCGCGATGAGCGCGCACATCTCCGGCGGCGGAGTGCCCTGGCAGACGCGGACCCCGGCCGAGGTCGACGCCCTCCTCGACGGGCTGGTGCCGGTCGAGCCCGGCCTGGTGAATCTGGTCGACTGGCGCCCCGACGAGGACCAGCCGCCGCTCGCCCCCGTCCACGAGGACCTGGCCCCCTATCTGGGAGCCACCGAGCACAACAAGGGGATCTACGAGTACGGGGGTTTGCTCCGCAAGGCATAGCCATACACAATGGCCTGCATGATCCAGCACCTGACCGCAGCCGAGCGGACCTTCATGGTCCCGTGGCGGCGCGGGTGCGAGCGATCGGGTCGCTAGCTGCCCGGGAATCCGGCTCAAGCCGTCCGGAGTTCCCACTCCGTGACGCCACCCGTTCACTCACGACCGAAGGATCACCATGGCTGTGATTACCCCTGCCGTCCCGTCCGCGTCTCCCGAGTCCGCCGCGTCTCCCGCGCTCCGTGACGCGCGCGTTCCCGCCGACGGCATGTACGAGGGCCGCCGCACCCTGCGCCGCGTCCCCGAGGGCTGGGAAGAGCGCCCCTACGAACTGATCGACGTCGTCCCGCAGGGACGCATCATCGGCGCCGAGATACGCGGCGTCGACCTCGCGCGGCCGCTGACCCCGGCGCTGCGCGAGGAGCTCAACCGCGCCCTCCTGGAGTGGAAGGTGCTCTTCTTCCGGGGCGCGAACATCACCTCCGAGCAGCAGCGTGCCTTCGCCCTCAACTGGGGCGAGCTGGAGACCAATCCGCTGCTCGCGCGCGGCTCGGCCGAGGACGTCGTCCGGTTCGACAAGGGCGGCAGCGCCACCCCCACGTACGAGAACGTCTGGCACGCCGACGTCACCTTCCGCGAGAAGCCCGCGCTGGGCGCCGTCCTGCAGCTGCGCGAGGTGCCGCCGGTGGGCGGCGACACCATGTGGGCGGACATGGCGGCCGCGTACGACAACCTCTCCGACGAGGTGAAGGCGCGCATCGACGGAGCGCAGGCGGTGCACGACTTCATCCCCGGCTTCGTCCGCTTCTACGGACCCGAGAAGCTGATCCCGCTCCAGGAGCAGTTCCCGCCGGTCACCCACCCCGTCGTGCGCAGGCACCCGGAGACCGGGCGCAAGATGCTCTTCGTGAACACCTCCTTCACCACGCACATCGTGGGCATGGAGCGCGCCGAGAGCGACCGGCTGCTGGGCTACCTGGTGCGCCAGGCGCAGGTCCCCGAGTACCAGGTGCGGTTCACCTGGCAGGCGGGTGACGTCGCCTTCTGGGACAACCGCTCCACCCAGCACTACGCGGTCGACGACTACGCCCCGCAGCGTCGCGTGGCCGAGCGGGTCGCGATCGCGGGCGACCGCCCGTACTGACCCTTTCGCGGACGGACCCTCATGTCAGCCGCAGCGCGCTTCCCCTCGACTCCCGAGCCGATCCACGTCCCCGACGCGGTGCTCGAAGGCCTCGGGGCGCGACTGCGGCTGACGAGGTGGCCCGACGACACGGGCAACGACGACGGGTACTGCGGCGTCCGCCGCGGCACGTTCCGCGTCCGCCGCTGAGGCAACGCAGTCAACTCCCGAATTCCCGCTGCCACTTGACCTCGCCGTCGTGCCACTGATCCGTGCGGACAAGTCCCGCGGCGGTGGCGACGGCGGCCGAGGCCCGGTGATCAGGGTGGACGTGCGCGATGACGCCGCGCACGTCCGGCTGCTCCGCCAGCCACCCGACGAGACCGCGGGCCGCCTCCACGGCAAAACCCCGCCCCTGCCAGGGAGTTCCCACCACCCAGGCGATCTCGGCGACGAGTGCCCCGCCGTCACCACCGGGCCCGATCGTGGCCTGCACCGTCCCGGCCAGAGCCCCCTCGTCACGCAGCCGCAGCACCCAGTTGCACCAGGAGACCGCCGGATCGGGCGCCCCGCCGATCATCCGCCGGTAACGGGCACGAAGGGCCTGCGCATCGTCCGGAGCTCCGCCGATAAAGGAATGCAGGGCGGGATCGGAGAGCACATCGGCCATCTCGTCGGCATGCTCGACCTGAAGAGGTACGAGGGCGAGGCGGGCGGTGCTGATGTCCCGGGCGTGGATCTTGGTCATGCGTCAGGGTAGCCGGGCGCGCCACGGGCAGTGCCTTGGACGTCGCTCGGGGCGGCGTCCAAGGCGTGCGGCGGGCGGGATCAGAACGTGAGGGTCGCGCCGCCCGTCAGGCGTGCCTGCATTTCGCAGGTGTTGCCGAAGGTCGCGGACCACGCGACTCGTCTGCCCTGCCAGACGCCGTCCACGGTGACCACGACGGGCTTCCACTCCTTCGTGCAGGCCATGCCGGGCGTCTTGCCGACCAGGCGGGCGAACTCGCCGTTGGCCGACTGGAGTTCGGCGCAGGCTGCGGACGCCGAGGGGTGGCTGCCCGAGGCCTCCTTGGACGTACAGGTCAGGGTCACGGCGCGCTGCATGGTCGCGGTGTCCGCCTCTTCGCCCTGGCCGACGGCGAGGACCAGTGACGAGGGCGCGTAGAGGCCGGCGGCGGCGGCCTTCGGCTGGGCCTGCGCCGTGCCGGCGGTTCCGGACATCACACAGGCGGCCACGACAGCGGTGGCGCCCACCGTCTTGAGGAAGAAACGCACGTCAACTCTCCTTTGATGCGGGGGGTGTTCCTGATTGCGTACGGGAGTCTTGCCGGTGCGGAGAGTGAGCACCAAATGTATGGTCGATTTCCGGATGCCTGTGTCCGCTCAGCGGTCACTCAAATGATGTTCGAGCAGCTCAGCGTGCGCGAAGGGGGAAGGTGGACAGGGCGCTCGCGCTGTCCAACATGTGGACCGGAGGTGGTGGTGCAACCCAGAACAACCGTCTGACCTGCGGCAACAGATTTTTTGATTTTCTACCGGAATCCAGGGTCGACCGGAAAGCATCGGTGCTAAGAGCTGCCCAGCTTCACGGTGATCCGCTGACTGGCGCCCCTCGTGCCGCTCAGATTCCCGAAGGTCAGCTTCAGGGACGCGCCCGTGACCGCAGACGTGACCGTGGCGGGCTTGGCCGTCACCGCGGAGACGGCGCGCCGCCAGGTGAGGGTCAGGGAGGTCTGCGCGCGCATCGGGTCACTGACGCAGATGACCGCGGTGCCGTCACTCTTCTCGCTGATCTGCACCGAGCAGGGCGCGCTCGCGGTGAGCTCGCCCACCGTGCCGCCGAACCAGAAGTTGACCCCGGTGAAGCCGAGCGAGGGCACGGAAACCCCCTGCTGGTCATCGGAGTTGGCCAGGACCCGGAGCCATCCGGTGTCCGCCGAGCGCGCCGCCGTCTGTGCCGCGCTCGCGCCCGGCATCAGGGCGTAGGCGTACGTCCCGTTCGTCGGGGCGGTGCCGTGGTCGACGTACAACGTGAGGTACTTGCGGGTGATCGCGGTCGTGGCGCCGCCCTTGTTGATGTCGCTCCACTTGCCCGTACGCGCCTCGCGCAGTGCCTTGACCGTCGCGCCGCCGGGGAAGACATAGCCGCCGTGGCCCCCGATGTGCGCCCACTTGGCTCCGGTGAGGGTCGCCGACCAGGGCGTCGTCGTCGGCTTGGCGGCGCCGTCCACCTGGAAGGACGTGGTGCCCGTCGGGCCGAGGTTGCGGTTCTCGACGGTCGTCTCGACCGCCGCGCCGTCCGTGCAGACGATGCCCGCGCCCAGGCACACGATCGCGTCGTCCAGGCAGAACCACGACTTCTTCGCCCGCAGGGTGCTCTGCAAGCCCTTCAAGTACTGACCGATGGAGGCGCGCCCGCCGTCAGTCGCGCCGCCCACCCACTTCACGTCCGGCATCGACGCGCCCCAGTCGCCGCCCGCCGCGTCCGCGAGCACCTTGCGCGAGGCCGTGATGCCGGGCAGCCGGCCGGGATCGACGGTGGGCCAGAAGGCGTCGCTGTACTGGCCGTTGGCGTAGGTGTCGCCCCACCAGTAGAGCATTCCGGAGCCGGTGTGCCAGCCGCGCAGGTTCTCGCCGTTGCCTGTCTCGTAGTACGTGATGCGCGGATCGGCCATGCTGATCGAAGCCGCCCAGCCGGGGCGTCGGTGCGTCGCGCGGGCCATGTCGGGGAAGAGGCGATGGCCCGTGGGCTCGGCGATCGCGGTCACCGAAGCGTCGTCCTCGACGTCCTGCAGCCGGGCCAGGCCCGTCAGGCCGAGCGAGGAATCGCTCAGCGGCGGGCTGTAGTAGTCGCGCCGCATCCAGCCCTTGACCAGGCCGCGCCAGCGCGCGTTCTCGGCGGCGCTCGCGCCCTGGCCGAGGAGCACCACGGCGGACATGATCGGGTGGCCGCGCCGGTGGTCGTCGGCCTGCGTCCTGGTGGCGTCGGAGGCGGAGAGGCCGCGGCTGATCGCCCGCCCCGCCACGCCGTCCATGACGAGGCCGTTGTAGAGGAACGGTGCCCACGCCTTCTCCACGGCATCGAAGACGATCTGCTTCTTGGCGTCCGTGACCTCCCAACCGGATCCGCGCAACAGGGCGAAGAGCATCCCGAGCCCGCCGAGCATCACCGATCCGTACGACCCCGTGTACGGCACGGTGGTGTGCTGGATGAACGAGCCGTCGGTGTAGAGACCGTCCCCGCTCGTCACGTACGGGAAGACGGGGGAGAGGGCGTCCCTGGCAAGGGCGATCTTCGCGGCGGAGTCGCCGACGACCCCGCGCAGCGCGAGCACCCGGCACAGGTCGACGCGGTTCGCGCCGGTGCTCGTACCGGTGTAGCTGCCCACCGCCGAGTCGGGCACGAAGTGGTCGACGGCCTTGCAGTAGTTGTCCACTTGGGTCGCCGAAAGCTGGTCGTACATCAGCACGCAGACGTCGAGGAGGTGCTGCGGGGCGCCGATCTGCCAGCTGTACCAGTTGCCGAACCGCGCCTGGTTCTCGTTGTAGACCTGCGTGTAGAGGTGGTCGAGGCCGGTGAGGATGTCGGCCTTCAGGCCCGCGTCGCCGGTCAGGCCCGTGCCCTCCTGGCGGTAGGCCTGTGCCATGGTGCTCAGCCTGCTGTAGCCGGTCACCACGTTCGCCGAGTAGCCGTACGACTCCTGGTCGGTGTCCGGATCGGGGTCGGCGTACGAGGCGTCGGGCCACAGAGACCCCGCGGCGGGGGCCATGGTGCCGCGCAACTCCCGTGCGGTGGCGCCGAGTGCGGCGAGGCGGCTCTTGAAGGGCTCGGCCGTGGGGGAGAAACCCTCGCCGAGTATCAAGGCGGCCCACTTGGTGCGCAGCGCCGCGTACGCGTCGGCGGCCACCGCCGCTGCCGCCTCTTCGGAGGGCAGCATCCCCGAGGCCGTCAGGGCGAGCGCGGAGCCGCCGGTGCTGAGCAGGAAGGCACGGCGGGACCAAGGAGAGTGCATGGGGTCTCCGATGGTGGAGGGAGGGGAGGGGAGTGATTTGAGGGGCGCGTGAGGGGGCGGAGGCGAGGAGAGCAAGCGCTTTCTAGCATGGGTCCAGGCCACTGCTCAATGGTTCGGTCGACGCGCTGTAGCGTCAGGGGCATGAGCGATCACGCAGTGGTGGATGTGGGCGACGTACGCCTGGCCTATCGGACCTGGGGCGACTCGTACGGAGCGCCTGTCGTGCTGCTGCACGGGCTCGGCGGTTCATCGGAGACCTGGGAGCAGGTCGGGCAGGCGCTCGGCCAGGAGTGGCGGGTGTACGCGCTCGACCTGCGCGGACACGGGGAGAGCGACTGGCCCGACGAGTACTCGGTCGAGCTGATGCGGGACGACGTGCTCGGCTTCCTCGACGAACTGGGCCTCGACCGCGTCGGCGTCGTCGGGCACTCCATGGGCGGGGTCGTGGCGTACCTGCTCGCCGAGGAGCACCCCGACCGCGTGGAACGCCTCGTCCTGGAGGAGACGCCGCCGCCCTATCCGCGCGACTGGGTCGAAGCGCCGGGCCCCGATGGGGCCATCGACTTCGACTGGCCCGTCTCCCCGGCGGTCCGCGCCCAGATCTTCGACCCCGACCCGGAGTGGGCCGAGCGGCTCGGCGAGATCGTCGCGCCGACCCTGATCGTGGCGGGCGGCCCGGACAGCACCATGCCGCAGGAGCGTATCCCGGACATGGCCACCGCGATCCCCGACTGCCGGGTGATCACGATGCCGGTCGGGCACTTGGTGCACGAGGGGAGCCCGCAGAAGTTCGCGGCGCGGGTCAGCGAGTTCTTCACGAGCTGAGCGGCTACGCCGAGACCCGGGCGTCCGTCCCGAGCGTCCGACGCCGTGGTGCGGGGGCCTGGCTTTCGGCCACGCCCCCGCGCCGCGTCCGCCGGCGGTTATGCGGGCCGGGGCCGTGACTGGTGCAGGCGGGTGTAATAGCGGCCGTCGGCCTCGAGGCCGGTGGGGTCGTCACCGGCCTCAAGCACCAGTTCCACGGCACTGGCCTGCTCGGCGGGGTCGCTGAACAGCCGCTGCGGATAGGTCCGTTCGGGATCGGTGTCGGTGGCGAGGCCGTGGGCGTCCAGGACGGCGAGGATCTCCGTGTAGGGGACCGTGCGCAGGACGAACGCGCTCACCCACACCGGGATGCGCGTCGCGTCGAGGAGCGCGTCGAAGGTGTGGTGGGTGATGTAACCGATGCCTCCGGTGACCGTGATCAGGCCGACGCGCCCCACGGCGTGGCGCAGTGCGTCGCTGGGCGGGTGACGCTCGAGGTTCTCGGCATAGGCCTCGTCGAGCAACCCCACCTCCAGGGCGTAGCGGACGGCGTTGCCCGCCGTGTCGAGACCGATGACCGGCACCGCGTCCGCCAGCCGCCGCGAGGCGTAGAACTTTTTGTCGGACTCGATGAGTTCACCGCGCGTGAGGGCGGCCGTCTCGGCGCTGGTGTAGCGCGCGTAGAGGTCGGCGAGCGTGAGGTCGTGGTTGAGCAGCGCCGCGTTGATCCCGTAGGAGCAGCAGACGTCGAGGACCGTGACGGGGAGGCGGGTGCCGCGCACCGCGGACCGCTGGGCGAGCGTGCGCCGGAAGACGTCGCGGGCCTGCTGCGGTATCTCGTACCGCAAGGGGGCCAGCGTGCGGAAGTACGCGCGGGGATCGTCCTCGTCGTATATGTCGTCGAACCGGGTCTTGCCTGCCGCGGTGGTGGTCCGGGCACCGGTCATGAGCATGCCTCCTCGTGCTGAGTGGCGGGATCTACGGCCGCGATACGTCTATACGACCCCTGGCTCAACCCGGTAGACCTCCTGGCGGTAACCGGCCACAGCGGCGGTCGGAAGTCCGTGGAACCGTCCGGGCCCTCCATGTTTGAACGCTGGTCGAAGCCCGCTGATCCGCTGCCGGTCAGGAACACCTCCGACGCTGGTTCAAGCCCGAACGGCTGGGACCAGGCCCATGCCGCGGCCGGTCGTTCCGGGATCGGCCCGCACCAGGAAGGGCGGCACGAGGGCGAAGCTCAGGTGGAGTCCCTCTCGGTGGTCACGCCCTGCCATTACCAAGATATGCCCCGGTTTGTCCATGGTCGAGCCCCTGTCGTCCCGCCCCTGACTAGGGTGGGCACGGTGTTCACCTCCCAGGGACCCACGCTCCGCGAACTGGCCGTGCAGGCTCTCTCCTCCATCGAGGACGGCTACGACCTGCTGGCCCCGAAGTTCGACCACACCCCGTTCCGTACGCCCGACCGCATGCTGCACGCGGTCGCGGACACCCTGCGTGGCCTCGGACCGTTCGACGCGGGCCTCGATGTCTGCTGCGGCACCGGCGCGGGCGTCGAGACGCTGCTGCCGCTGTGCCGTGAGCGGGTCACCGGCGTCGACTTCAGCGCGGGGATGCTGGCCCGGGCGCAGGCCGCCGTCGAGCCACGGGACGGCGGGCCCGCGGTGGAGTGGGTGCGGGCCGACGCCCGTGCGCTGCCCTTTACGGGGGCCTTCGACCTGGCGGTGAGCTTCGGGGCGTTCGGGCACTTCCTGCCCGCCGAACGGCCGCGGCTGTTCGCGGAGGTTCACGGGGCGCTGCGGCCCGGCGGGGTCTTCGCCTTCCCGGTCGGCGCGCCGCAGCGCATGACGTCGCCGCTGTACTGGGCGCTGCTCGGCTTCGACGGGGTGATGCGGGTGCGGAATCTGCTGTGGAAACCGTCGTTCGTCATGTACTACCGGACCTTCCCGCTGCGCGGTGTGCTCGAGGACCTGCTCCGGGCCGGGTTCACGATGCGGCTGCGTCCGCTGGAGGAGTTGGGCCGCCGCGGTGACGGCAGCCCCCACTGGTGCCTCGTCGAGGCACGCAAGGTCTGAGCGACGCTCTGAGCGGCGCTCTGAGCGACGCGACGGACGGCGTCCCGGGTCACTGGAACGCCCTGCGGTAGGCCTGCGGGCTGACACCGGCGACGCGCTTGAAGCGGTCGCGGAAGGCGGTGGGTGAGCCGAAGCCGACCTGGTCGGCGATGCGTTCGACGGAGTGCCCCGTCGTTTCGAGCAGATGCTGGGCCTGCCGGATACGGGTGCGGTGCAGCCACTGCAACGGCGTGCTGCCCGTCTGCTCGCGGAAGCGGCGCAGCAGCGTGCGGGTGCTCATGCCCGCCCGCCCCGCGATCTCCTCCAGGGTGAGCTCGCGCTTCGCGTTCTCCTCCAGCCACAGCAGGAGCGGTTCGAGCTCGGAGCCCTGCGGTGTGGGCGGCGCCTCGGAGACGATGAACTGGGCCTGGCCGCCCTCGCGTTCCAGGGGCATCACCGAGAGCCGGGCCGCGTCCGCGGCGACGGCGGACCCGTAGTCCCGGCGGATCAGGTGCAGACACAGGTCGAGTCCGGCGGCGGCCCCGGCGGACGTCAGGATCTGCCCGTTGTCGACGTAGAGGACATCGGGGTCGACGTCGATGTCGGGGTAGCACTCGGCGAGCCTGCTCGCGGCCATCCAGTGCGTGGTGGCGCGCAGCCCGGACAGGAGGCCGGCCGCGGCCAGCGTGAAGGTGCCCACGCAGATCGAGGCGATCCGGGTGCCGTCGGCCGCCGCGTCCCGCAGCGCGTCGAGCACCGCGTCCGGGACGGGTCCGGACACGTCGGAGGTGCCGGGCACGATGATCGTGTCCGCGTCCGCGAGCCCCTCAAGACCCCATGGCGCCTGGATCGTGAACAGACCGGCGTCGGTCTGCGGCGCCGCGGCGCAGACACGCACGCGGTAGCCGGGGCGCCCGCCCGGCAGCCGGGTGCGGCTGAAGACCTCGATGGGCGTGGACAGGTCGAACGGGATGACGGTGTCCAGCGCCAGGACGGCCACGGTATGCATGGCGGAAACGTACGGCAGTGTCGTCATCCCGCCAAGCGCGAATGCAGGGGCTACGGCTTCTCCGTACCGCACGAGCTGGACGAAGAGCCCATGGCGGTATCTGTGCGAAGCCTGTCACTAATGCCACTGTCGGGAGGCCCGAGCGCTGACTAATCTCGGCGGCCGGGTCCCGGTCGGGAGCCGCCAGATCTCCGCCGTTCCCCGGGAAACCGATCTCCGAAAGTCCGAGGACCCCTGCCGTGACCAAGTTCTTCCTGACGCTCCATGTACTGGCCGCCATCCTCGCCGTCGGCCCGGTCACCGTGGCCGCCAGCATGTTCCCCGCAGCCCTGCGCCGGGCACAGGCCGATCCGCAGGACGGGGCGGCCGTCGCCTCGCTGCGCCTGCTGCAGCGCATCTGCTCGGTGTACGCGTTCGTCGGCGTCGCCGTCCCCGTCACCGGGCTCGTGACCGCCAGCAGCCTGGGCGTGCTCGGCAGTGCCTGGCTGATCGCCTCGATCATCCTCACGATGGCCGCGGCCGCGGTGCTCATCGTGCTCGTCCTGCCGCGCCAGGAGGCGGCGCTCGAAGCGGTGACCGGGACGGGGGATGGCGAGGGGGGCCGGGAGGGAGACGGCGGCGCAGGCGGTCAACTGGCCGTCGGGACGGGCGCGGTGGCCGTGGGGGAGCGCGCCGGCGCCCGGCTGGCGATGTACACCGGCATTTTCAACCTCCTCTGGGCCACCGTCACCGTCCTCATGATCATCAGGCCCGGCTCCACGACGGGGGCCTGACCTCCCGGCGCCCGCTCGCGGCGCACAGATCACTGTTGACCCTCGTGCGGCACAAGCCCTAAGTTCGGTGAACGTGCGTTCACCAGCGCTTTCCTTACCACGGGGGTATCAGGAATGGTCCGTGCACCACACGCTCAGCAGGCCTTAGACCGGGCCGGTATGCCACCGGACGCCCTCCTGTACGTGGAGCTCGCGCTCGACACCGACGAACAGGCGCGGATCCGCGACATCGCACCGGGCCCGGTCTGGTTCACCGAACCGGACTCCGGCTCGCCCGACGACGCCCGCGTCCTCTCCGATTCCCACTTCGCCCTCGGCAACCCCCGGGCGGACTGGCTGGAGAACGCGCCGAACCTGCGCTGGCTGCAACTCGCGTCCGTGGGCATCGACCGCTACGCACGCCTCGACTGGCCCGTCCTCGGCCAGCGCCTCGCCGTGACCAACCTCGGCGGCCTCTTCGCCGACCCCGTCGCCGAGACCTGCCTCGCGGGCATCCTCGCGCTCTACCGCGGTGTCGACGTGCTGGCCGGGCTCCGCGCCGACGAGTCCTGGTCGAAGCTCGACGTCCGGCCCGGCCTGCGGCTCCTGAGCGGCGCGAACGTCCTCATCCTGGGCAGGGGAACCATCGCCCTGCGCCTCGCCCAACTCCTCGCGCCCTTCGGCTGTACCGTCGCGCACTTCGCACGGGGCGACGGCGACATCCGCACTCCGCAGGAACTCGACGCCGCGCTGCCCGGGTTCGACATCGTCGTGGGGCTGCTGCCGGGCACCGACGAGACCGCCGACCTCTTCGACCGGCGGCGCATCGGGCAACTGCGACCCGGCGCGGTCTTCGTGAACGCGGGACGCGGCACCCTGGCCGACGAGGACGCCCTGGTCGCCGCCCTCGCCTCGGGCCGCCTCGGCGGCGCGGTCCTCGACGTCACCCGCGAGGAGCCGCTGTCCGCCGGGCACCCGCTGTGGAGCTGCCCGAACGTCATCCTCACCCAGCACACCGCGGGCGGCTCACGCGACGAGGCGGAGCGGATCATCGACCTGTTCGCGGACAACTGGCAGCGGCTCACCACCGGAGAGCCGCTGCGCAACGTCGTGCGGTGGTCCCGGGGTTACTAGGGGGCCGGGTCCCATGGCGCAAGCAGACGTGGAGCCGTAGCCGTAGCCAGAGTCGGAGCCGGAGCCGTAGCCGGAGTCAGAGGAAGTGGAAGCCCGGCCGGGGGTGCATGAGGAAGTCGTGGTGCGAGATGTTCCACGCGTACGCGCCCGCCATCGAGAACACCACCCGGTCCCCGGCCCGCAGCCCCGCCACCGGAACCCGCCGGGACAGGACGTCCTTCGGGGTGCACAACTGTCCGGCGAACGTCACCCGGTCCTGTCGCGCCTCGGAACGCGGCCAGGGGTGCGGCCACGGCTCGCGCGCCGGAAGCACGGTGCAGGGCTGGTCGTGGCCCTTGGCGGCGGGGGTGCGCAGATGGTGGGTGCCGCCGCGCACCACCGCGAACTCCTCGCCGTGGCTCTGCTTCACGTCCAGGACCTCGGTGGCGTACCAGCCGCAGTACGCGCTCAGTGCCCGCCCCGGCTCGATGCGGAGCGTCAGTCCGGGGTGCGCCCAGCAGAGCCGGGCGAGGCCTTCGCCGTACCGGGCCCAGTCGAAGAGCGCGCCGGGGGCGGTGTAGTCCACGCTCATCCCGCCGCCGACGTTCACCTCCGCGAGCCGGATGCCGTGCCGTAGGGCCAGCGCCTGCGACCAGGTCACCATGGTCTCGGCGACCGCCAGTTGCCGTGGTGCGTCGAGGCCGCTGGCCAAGTGGGCGTGGACGCCGAGCAGATCGAGCTGGGGCAGGCTGCCGTCGGTGAACGAGGTGACCACGGAGTCGGCTTCGGCCGGATCGATGCCGAAAGGCGTGGGGCGACCGCCCATCGTGAGGGAACTGCCCGTCAGGGAGGCGTCGTCGAGGGCGAGATTGAACCGCAGGAGCACGCCGACCCGGGTGTGCGGCACGACGCGGGCGGCGAGCGCGCCCAGCATCCGCAGTTCGTAGGCGCTTTCCACGTGGAAGCGGGCCACGCCCAGCTCAAGGGCGGCCGTGATCTCGTCCGGTGTCTTGCCGGGTCCGCCGAAGGCCAGCGGGTGTCCGGTCACCGCCTTGGCCACATGGGCGAGTTCGCCGCCCGACGAGACCTCGTAGCCCTGCACGTGCGGGCCGAGCGCGGCCAGGATCTCCGGCTCCGGGTTGGCCTTGGCGGCGTAGTAGAGCTCGACCTGGCGGGGCAGCGCGGCGCGCACGGCGGCGGCATGCGCGTCAAGGGCCGCGAGGTCGTAGAGGTAGGCGGGCAGCTCCTCGGGAGGCAGGCCGAGGGCGCGGTCACGTACGGCGGGGGTGGGGTCGGTCATCCGGCGGCGCTCCAGGGTGCTTCGGTACGCGGACCCAGGTCCCGTACGTGCTCGGCGAGCGTGAAGGGTGAGGTGAGACGGACGTAACCCGCGTCCCGGTCGGCCTTGCGCTCCCAGCGGGTGAGCAGGTTGGCCTTGGCGGGCAGCGGCACTCCGGCGAGCAGGGCGCTGAGCCGGGGCGGACAGCCGTGCCGGTCGGCGAACTCCTGCACCGCAGCCCGGACCTCGGACCACAGGGCGGGCTCGGTGTGCGGGTGGAGATCGGCGAGGGCGGCGAGCAGTTCGGCCACGTGATTGACGAGGAGGCAGTAGACGACGCGGTCCCAGCCGCGCTGCGCGTCGTACGTCAGCGGCCCCGCGACCTCGGGCGGGAGCGCGGCCAGGGTCTTCGCGTGGCGCTCGGGCACGAGCTTGGTGCCCTCCAGGTCACGGAAGAGCACCCGGGCGGGCATGCCGTCGTCGTCGACGCAGACGAGGACGTTCTGCAGATGCGGTTCGAGCACCAGGCCGTGGTCGAAGTACGCGGCGAGCACCGGCGGCAGCAGGAGCCGCAGGTAGGTACGCCACCATTGGAGGGCCCGCTTCGGCCCCGCGCCTTCGAGGAGACGGGAGATATGACCCGGCCCCGTCGGATACTCGTCCGCGACGGCCGCGGCGAGCAGCGGTGTCGTGCCGGGCAGGAGGCGTGCTGCCAGGCCTTCGCGGACGATGACGCCGAAGCCCTCCAGGAGGGCGAGGTCGGGTCGGCCGTCCGGTCCCGGCAGGGCCAGGCTGCGGTAGGCGGGTTCGCGGAGCACGGCGCTGCCGGGGAAGCGGGCGGCCAGGTCGTCCAGGGCGCCTTCGAGGACGCGGGTGAGCGCCACGGCGCCCGAAAGCTCGTAACTGGCGTTCTTGCGCAGGCAGTTGGTGATGCGGACGTTGAGGCTGAACTTCAGGAAGGTGTCGCCGTCGTACAGCGTGCGCACGGAGGCGGTGGCCGCGAAGGGGGAGGTGCCGGGCCCCAGGTCGATCACGTCCTCGCGGCCCAAAGCGGCGCGCAGTCCCGGATGTCCCCGCAGCAGGTCGTACTGCCAGGGGTGCAGGGGAAGGAGGCGATAGCCGTGCGGCACGCTCCCGAGGCGGTCGAGCGGGGCAGTGGCGTCCGGCCGCGCCGACTCCTCGGCGATGAGGTGGTCCCGTACGGCGAGGTGGCGCAGCGGGAAGACGGACGCGGTCTCGGGGGCGTACGCGGACCAGTCGGCGAGGTCGCCGCCGCGCGCCTTGGGGGTGGGGTGGAAGCGGTGGCCGAAGAGCAGGGACTGCTCGGAGGCGAGGTAGTCCGCGAGCCACTTCGGGCCCGATTCCGTGGCGGGGGCCGAAGGCGCGGCGTGGGTTGTTCTTGTGGTGTGCGCCCGACGGGCGGCGAGTCCGGCGCTCACGCCTTCATGGCTGGAGGCGATCTGCGCCAGGAACTCCTCGTTGCGCACGCCGGTACGCAGCGAGAGCTCGGCATGCGTGTACTCGGCGAGGCGCGGCCAGTCCACCTCCGCCCAGCGGCCGTTCCGCTGCTCGGTCACCGGGCCGGTGAAGCGATGGGCGCCCAGGAGCGACGCACGGCGCAGCGCGACGCGCAGCAGCACCCCGCGGCGCGGCAGCCGGAGCAGAAGAGCGCCGTCGACGACGGCGGTCTGGTGCTCGGGCCCCGAGACCTCGCGCAGCAGGCAGTTGAGGAGGGTGTGCGTCACCGCCCGGTCGGCGCCGGGCAGGGCGGCGGGCTCGGCGGGCAGGGCGGACGGTGCGGCGAACGTGCCGGTCGGCAGGGACATCAACGGCTCCAGCGGATGCGGGGCGAGCGGCGGAACAGGGCGGGAGGAACGGCGGCGGCCAAGGGGGCACAGGGGGCGGCGAGGCCGGGTCGGGCGAGTGTGTTCCCCGACGGTGCGGTGGTGGCCGTCATGAAGGCCCCGTGCGCCGCAGGTAGTTGGGGCCCGTCGTGTAGTGCTTGTTGATGTCGGCGGCCCCGGAACGTTCCTTGGAGAGCAGGGTGCCCGCGGTGACCATCGCCTTGACCGGCAGCTCCGCCGCGTCCAGGACGTGCGTGCGCAGGAGCGCGCCGGGCTCCCCGGGGCCTGTGCCGAGCCGCTCGACGGCCTCGGCGAGCCGGTCGCGCACGAGATCGAGCAGTCGCGGCAGCGGGGCGCGGCCGTGCCGGGCGAGACCGAAGGCGTAGGAGCCCGCGCAGAGGTGGAGGGTGATGGTGGTGAAGAGATCGAGCACGGGCCGGTCTCCGTCGACGAAGATCCTCGCATCATCGAACTCTGCACCGTCCAGGGCCTGTTGACCCATGACATCGTGCAGACGGGCGAGGTTGACGCGCGGTCCGTCGTTGTCCTTGAGCAGCAGTCGCAGCCGGGTCCGGCGGTCGCCGCCCCCGCGGGCGGGCTTGTCCAGGACCAGCGAGATGTTCTGTTGGTGCGACTCCAGGGCGATCCCGTGGGCGAAGAGGGTGGTCTGCCAGTCGAAGAGGAGGGCGAGCACGGCATCCAGGAGTGCGAGGGGGTCGCCGTCGTAGAAACGTTCGGCGAGGTGGTCGATCACCAGGCGGTCTGTGCCGGGTGCCGGGCACAGCAGGGCGGCCATCGGCACGACGGCGGAACCGTCGAGGCCGGCGGGGTAGCGGCGCAGGAGCACGGCGATGAGTTCATGCCCGGCGTGGGCGAAACGGGTCTCGTCCGCGTGCAGGACGACGTCCCTGAACCGGGCCTCGCGGGCGATGACGGCTTCGACAAGACGCTGGCCCGCGGCACCGTCGACGAGCGTGCCCGGCTTGATGGTGCGGCGATTGCGCAGGCCCAGTGTGGCGGTGGCGAGGGGCAGCTTGAGGTGGTCCGCGGGGCGGGAGGAGAGGGCGACGGTACGCATCGACAGGGTCGGTACGACATCAGGCCCGGGTCCCTCGACGAGCCGGGCCCGCCCGCCGAGCCCCGCTTCCCGCAGCGCGTCCCGCAGGGGTCCGTCCGCGGTCAAGGGGTGCACGGGGAGTACGAGATGGCTGCCTTCGAGTCCGGGCACGCCCGCTGCGGCGGGCGACAGCCATGCGTCGCTGTCGCTGCTGCCGCCGACGACGGCGACGGCCTCGCGGGGCAGGGCGAGCTGCCGCACCGTGAAGGTCGGGTGGAACTCGGGTGCGTACGCGCGCAGTTGGTCGGCGGACAGCCCGGAGCGGCCGCGCGAGGTCGGATACACGGGGTGATCCGCGCGCGCGGCGAGCGTGTCGTGGGCGAGCCCGCCGCCGAGCCCGGTCCAGGTGCCGGGATCACCGCCGTAGCACCTGGTGAGCAGGGCGTCCGTCTCGCTCCTCGTCCCGGCGTGCAGCCGCATGGCGTCGAGCGCCTGCCCGCACTCCGCGGCGAAGGCGTCGAAGCCGCCGCGGTCGACGGGGTCGGCGAGATCACGCAGGGCGCGGAGGATGCCGCCCGCGTCGGTGAGTTCCGCCCCGTCCGACTCCCTCCGCAGCAGGGGGAGCCTTGCTGCGTACGTCCCCTGGTAGCCGTCCGGGCATACGGGCATGAGCAGGGCGTCGCCGTGCGAGCCCGGCACAGGCACCGGCACAGGCCCCGGCACAGGCACCGGCAGCCTCAGCCACGAGCCGTCCGCCTCCCGCACCACGCTGCTCCGGGTGCGCCAGCCCACCACGTCCTCGCGCAGAAGCGCACTGAGTACGCGTAACAGGAGCCCGCCCTCGACGCCGACCGCGAGGTCCGTCACGGTGTGATCTCCCAGTGATGCCCCGCCACGAAGTCCGCCACGGCCCGGTCCACCGCGGCCTGATCGGTGCCGGTGGCGCGCACCACGCCGAGGAAGTCGCGGTTGGTCCCGTGGAGTTCGTGCCGCTCGCCGATCTCGCGCAGCGGACGGTACGTCAGCCGTACGCCGTCGACCGTCTCTTCGGATGAGGGCGGCGCGGCCGTCAGGGTTCCGGCACTCCGCGCACAGGGGTAGTCGAGCCGCGCCCGGCCGTCGGTCCTCGCGCCCAGATCCGCCGGGAGCGGCTGGCCCATATGCGTACGCAGAATGTGTTCGAAGAGCGGGATGTCCAGGAGCTGGGCGAGGAGAAGGTCGCACTGGTCGCCGATGGCGCGGTAGTTGACCTCGATGAGCCGTGCTCGTCCCGCCGCCACCACGAACTCCGTGTGACAGGCGCCGAAGCCCACACCCAATGCGTCCAGTTGTGCAAGCACCTGCGCCGTCACCGGTTCCGGATGCGCCGGGACGAACGTCATCCGCTCCTCGATGAAGTGGGGCGGCGGCGACACCTCCGTACGGAATCCGCCCAGGACATGCCGGACCCGGCCGTCGCCGAGCGTCTCCAGGGTGCACAACTCCCCGGCCAGGTACTCCTCGATCACCAGCGCCGCTCCCGGTCGCCGTGCCTGTATCTCAGCGCACCGCCGCGCCAGCTGACCGGGCCCTTCGACCAGGACCACGTCCTCGCTCGCCACGCCCTCGCGCGGCTTGACCACACAGGGGAACGGCACGTCGAGCGCGGTGAGCACGGACGGATCCTGCCCCGCGGGGAGTTCCGCCGACCAGACGGCGTCGGCGCCCGCGGCCGCGAGGTGGCGCCTCATCTGCGCCTTGTCCTTGGTGCGCAGCGCCGTACGCCAGTCCTTGCCCGGCAGCCCGAAGTACTCCGCTGCCAGGGCGGCTTGGGTCTGCAGGTGGTCGCTGTTGGTGAAGACCGCGCCGGGGGAGTGGTGCGCGGAGATCCGGCTGATGACGGCGCGGAAGTCGCGCACGTCGCAGTCAAGGATCTCCAGGGTGCTCAGGGACCGCGGTGCGGGAGCGCGCCGGTGGGCATCGGGCTGATCGGTGAGGAGGGTGACGTCGAGGCCGAGCCTGCCCGCGGCGGGCAGAAAGCCTTCGGTGACCGAGTCGGTGGGGTTGCGGGCAAGGACGTACAGCCGCATGGTGCGTTCACTTCCGGGTGCGAGCGGAGGTGGATGTGTGGAGGAGGAGCGTAGGGGCGGACCTCAGGAAGGACTTGCCCGCAACAGACCCATGCGGGGACGCTCGCCGCGCGGCCGGTTCGGCGTCCGGCGCCCCGGCCACGTCGGCGAGGACGTGCTCCGCGGCCGGACGGGGCGCCCTTCTGCCGGGTCCTGCCGGGGTGGGACGCGTTCCACGGGCCGCGTCGGATGCAGGGCACAGAGAGGGGTCCGTCGCGTGAAGAGGCTGTCTGGCGGGACGGCCCGGGCGATCTTGGACACGGGACGAGAGTTTAGGTTAGGTATGCCTAACGATGTCAACTCGCCGTGAGGGCGGGGTCACTCGCGAAATCGTGACGCGCGACGCGCCGTTCCCGATGCGGCAAATTGAAGAAAAATAAGGTAAGCCTTACCTAGTTCCCGGTGGATGGCTCCACCGGCGAACGATCTATGGACCTGCCTTCCAAGGAGTTACGAGTGCCGCTGACCGTGGCCCCGGACCTGGCGCCGACCGCCACCGCCCTGAGCCCCGCCGCCCTGCTCGCCACGACCTACCGGCGTCTTGCCGCGCACTGCGCGACGCTCGACGTCACCGTGGCGCAACCCGGTTCGAGCGCGGGGCAAGGGTGGGTCACCGGCGCCGAGCTGACGGCACATCAACCTGCCCTGGAAGCCTTCGTCGCGGCGGAGGCCGCCCGCATCCGCTCCGGCCACGACCACACCCCCCGCCCGGACGTCGCCGCGTCCCGCGCCCTGCACGGCTACCTCTGGTCGGTCTCGCTGCTGATGAGCGGAGCCTGGTACCTGGAGCGGCGCGTGCCGCGCATCCGCCCGCAGGACGTCCGCGTCCACCTGGAGACCGGCGCCTTCGAGATCGTGCCGGGTTCCTTCGCCTGCTTCCCGGACGACCCGGCGGCCGGACTGCCCGGAACGCGGGTCTTCCCCGACGAGGAGTCGCTGCGCGCCGAACTGCGCGCCGCGGTCGTCGCGCACATACGCCCCCTGCTCACCGCCATCGGACCCCAAGCGCGGCGCGGACGGCGCGTGTTGTGGGGCATGGCCGGAGACGATCTCGTCTCCGGCATCTGGTACCTGGGACGCATGCTCGGGCAGGAGGACGAGGCGCTGCGCGCGGTCGACGCGCTCCTTCCGGGCCCCGTCGCGCCCTTCCCCGGCGGCGCCGCCTTCCGCCATCTGACGACCCGTGACGGCGAGCGGCACCCGACCCGTACCCGCCTCGGGTGCTGCCTGTACTACACGCTGCCCGCCGCCGAGGCGTGCGGCACCTGCCCGCGCGTCTGCGACGCGGAGCGGCTGCGCAGGCTGGAGGCGGACATGACGCCGGCCGATGCGCCGTCGGAAACCGCGCAGTGAATCCGTGATAGGGAATCTGGCGTAGCCCCAGCTCACGTCAGGAGACGCCCATGTCCCCGTCCACGACCGAGCCGTCCTCACCGGCCGCCCCCTTCGAGGTTCCCGTCGTCGACATCAGGTCATACGTCGACGACGGCCCGGAGAGCGAACGGGCCCGTGTGGCCGGGGAGATGGACGATGCGTGTGCACGCGTCGGCTTCGTCCAGATCCTCGGCCACGGGATTCCCGACACGACGCTGCGGGGCCTGAGCGCTGCCGTGGACGGGTTCTTCGGCCTGCCCCTGGAGACGAAGAGGAGCTACCGGGTGACCGGGGCCAACCGCGGCTACAGCCCGCCCCGCAGCGAATCCCTCAGCCTGAGCCTGGGCGTGGAGTCCGCCGGACACATGAACGACTTCTTCGAGGCTTTCAACATCGGCACCGAAGCCCGCTCGTTCCCCGGGCTCGATCTGTCCGAGGACGACTACGGCCTCAACGTCTGGCCCGCGCAGGTGGCGGGCTTCGAACCGGCGGTGCTCGGCTACTTCGCCGAGGCCGGCCGGGTGGCACGGACCCTGACCCGCATCTTCGCGGACGCGCTCGGGCAGCCTCCCGGCTTCTTCGAGTCGCTGACCGATCACTCCATCGACGTACTGCGCATGAACAACTACGCCCTGCCGGAGGGCTCCGTCCGGCTCGACGGCGAGTTGACGGGGATGGGGGAGCACACCGACTTCGGCCTGGTCACCGTGTTGTGGGCGGACCAGGTCGCCGGGTTGCAGGTCCTTGGCACCGACAGGGCCTGGCACGACGTGTCGCCCGTCGACGGCGCGCTCCTGGTCAACCTCGGCGACCTCACCGCCCGGCTCACCAACGATCGCTGGATGTCCACGCTGCACCGGGTCAAGCCGCCGATCGTCGACGGCGGCATCGTCCGGCGCCGGTCCGCCGCGTACTTCCACGACGGCAACGTCGACGCGGTCATCGCCACGCTGCCCGGCCATCTCGGTGGCGACGACGAACTCGCCTACGAACCGATTCTCGTACGCGACCACATCAAGGCGAAGCTGGCCGGGTCCCGGCAGGGCAAGGCGAACGCGGCGGCCGTCCGGGAGGCGGCGCGGGTGCGCGCGGCCGCGGGGTACGGGGTGGGTGAGGGCGGTCCCGCGGACGGGTCCGCCTCGGTCACCCCTGGTTGACGGAGGCGCGGATCGCCTCCAGGGCCTCGGTGATGTGCGCTTCCGCTGCGGCCTTGTCGATTCCGAGCGCGGTGAGCGTGCCCTTGCCGTCCTCCGCCTCCAGGAGCGAGAGCAGGATGTGCTCGGTCCCGACGTAGTTGTGGCCGAGCCGGAGCGCCTCGCGGAAGGTGAGCTCCAGGACCTTCTTGCCCCCGGCGTCGTACGGGATGAGGTCGGGTACGTCGCCGACCGCGGGCGGCAGCGAATCGGTGACGCTCTCGCGGATCGCGTCGAGCGAACGGCCCTGTGCGACAAGGGCCTTGGCGGCGAGCGCGTCCGGCTCGGTCAGGAGGGCGAGCGTCAGATGGCCGGGGCCGATCTGGTCGTTGCCCGCGGCGCGGGCCTCCTCCTGCGAGGCCATGACCACCTTCCTCGCCCGTTCGGTGTAGCGGCTGAAGCCCTGCCGGGGGTCGAGGTCCGACATCTCGCCGGGGTCCTTGGGCACGAACCGCTTCTGGGCGGCCTGCCGGGTGACCCCCATGCTCTTGCCGATCTCCGTCCACGAGGCGCCCGAGCGGCGCGCCTGGTCCACGAAGTGGCCGATCAGGTGGTCGGCGACATCACCGAGGTGATCGGCTGCGATCACGGCGTCGGAGAGCTGGTCGAGTGCTTCTTCGGGGTGGGCCTTCTTGATGGCCTGGATCAGGTCGTCAAGGCGGATGGGGTGGGTGGGCTGCGTCATGTGTCAACGGTAGGTTGACAGGCGAGAGGTCGTCAACCCCGAGTTGACACTCGGTTTCCGGTGCGGCTCCCCGGTCTACTCCGACCAGGGGGACTTCTGGATGACCTCGACGAAGTCGCCGCGGGTGAAGCCGGGAACGAAGTGCTCCAGGACGTCGGCCTTCACGTTTCCGAAGGTGGTCTCCGGCTTGGGCGCGATGCCCTCGGTGAAGGCCTCGAGGATCCGCCGCTTGAAGTCGGGGCGGGGGTGCAGCGCGGTGATCTCCGCGCGCTCCTCGGCGGTCAGGTCGTCGTAGCCGATGCCGAGCACGTCGTACTCCACCCCGGCGGTCACGAGGGCGACCTCCGGCTCCATGAATTCGGGGATGCCCGGAGTGGTGTGCAGGGCGATGGCGGTCCACACCCGGCGCACGCTGTCCTCCGGCACGCCGTGCGCGTGCAGGAAGCCGCGGGCCTCGTCGGCGCTGTCCACCTCGAAGCGGCGACCGCTGTCGTGGAACCGCTCGTCCAGGCCCAGGTCGTGGAACATCGCGCCGATGTAGAGCAGCTCGGGATCGAAGCTCAGCCCCCGCCGGCCGCCCTGGAGGCTGCCGAACCAGAAGACACGGCGGGAGTGGTGGTAGATCAGCTCGCTCGTCGTGTCCCGCACCAGCTCGGTGGCCGCGGCGGCCAGCTTCGTGTCCGGCACGGACACTCCGGCGGCGGACGACGCGTGGACGGTCATGGCGTGGCTCCTGTCGTGGCGGAGGAGGGGCAGGGATGCGGACCCCTGTCTGCTGCTGGCACCAGCCTGCTCGATCCACGTGCCCGCGGCCATGTCCCTGTGGACAGGCACCCCACACATCAGGACACGCGCTGCCGCTACCGTGGTCCCGTGCCCGAACAGCCGGACGGACCCCGCCCCCACCACGTCTGCGTCCTCGCCTTCGACGGCGTACGCCTCCTCGATGTCGCGGCGCCCCTGGAGGTCTTCGACACCGCGGCCCGCTACACCGGCGGCCGTTACACCGTGCGGGTCTGCACCCCCGACGGGCGGGACGTCAGGACCTCCACAGGGCTGCGGATCGCGGCCGACCTGCCGGCGGCCGACGCGGGCGGCGCCGACACGCTCGTCGTCCCCGGCCACGCCGAGCTCGTCACGTTCGCCGAACGGCCCGACCTCGTCGCCCTCGTGGCCGAACTGGCCGGCGGGTCGGGGCGGGTGGCCGCCGTCTGCACCGGCGCGTTCGCCCTCGCCGCGGCGGGCCTGCTGCGCGGGCGCCGGGCGACGACGCACTGGGAGCACGCGGCGCGCCTTGCCCGGCTGTACCCCGAGATCACCGTCACGCCCGACGCCATCCACGTCCAGGACGGTCCCGTCCTCACCTCGGCCGGGGTCACCGCGGGTATCGACGTCTGCCTGGCGCTCGTGGAGCAGGACCACGGCCCCGACACCGCCCGGCGGGTCGCCCGTGACCTCGTGGTCTTCCTGCAGCGGCCCGGCGGACAGTCCCAGTTCTCGGCCGCCTCACGCACCCCGGCGACCAGCCATCCGGTGCTGCGCCCGCTCCTGGACGCCATCGCCGCCGACCCGGCGGCCGACCACCGGCTCGCGGTCCTCTCGGGGCGGGCCGCCGTGAGCCCCCGGCATCTGACCCGCCTGTTCACGCGGCAGCTCGGCACCACCCCGGCCGCGTACGTGGAGTCCCTCAGGCTCGAAGCCGCCCGCATGCTCCTCGAAAGCGGCGCGAGCGTCACCGACGCGGCCGGACGCAGCGGCCTGGGCAGCGACGAGACGCTGCGCAGGGCCTTCGCCCGCCACCTGGGGACGACACCGTCCGCGTACGCGGCACGCTTCCGCACGACACGGGCGGGTGCGTGAGCCCTCAGGCGTCCGCCGGAACACGGTGGTGGGCTGCCTCGCGCGTGCGCTCGGCCCACCGCACCGCGGGACCCGTCGCCAGGGCCGCCGCGAGGAACATCCCGCCCAGCAGCAGCCAGCCCGGAACGCCCCACACCACGAGCAGCGAGGTGAGCAGGAGCGGGCCGAGGGTGCGGGCGACGGGGATCCCGGTGCCGAAGAAGCCCTGATACTGGCCCACTTGATGGGCGGGCGCCAGGTCGAAGCCGATCTGCCAGGAGCCCGCGGACTGCTGCATCTCCGCGACGACCTGGAGCACCGCCCCCGCCACCAGGACCGCCACCGTCAACCACGGTTCGAGGCCCGCGGCCGAGAAGGCGAAGACCGCGCACGAGGCGAGCATGACGATGCCGGAGGCGCGGACCGCACGCGTGGCCGTGCGCGGTCCGCTGACGCCGCGGGCCATGCGGACCTGGAAGGCCATCACCGCAAGGGTGTTGAGGACGAAGAGCGCCGAGACAAGCCACCCCGGCGCGTTCGTCCGGTCCACCACCCACAGCGGAACGGCGAGGCTCAGCAGCGGCATCCGCAGCAGCAGGACCGCGTTGAGCGCGGTGATGACGGCGTACGGCCGGTCGCGGAGCACGGCAAGACGCGGCTCGCCCTTCCCGCGGGCCGCCGACTTCGCCACCGCCGGCAGCCGCAGCAGCACCACGGCGCAGAGCAGGAAACTGACCGCGTCCAGCGCGAAGACGCCCAGGTAGGCCGCGGGCGTGTCGTGGTGCAGGGCGAGGCCGCCGAGCGCGGCACCGACGGCGAGCCCGGCATTGAGCGTGGACTGCAGGTGGGCCAGTACTCCGGTACGCGCCGCGGGTGTCACGAGTCCCGCGAGCAGCGCCTGCCGTGCCGCGGCGAGCCCGCACTGGGCGACGGCGTACAGGCAGACCGCGAGGAGGAACGCGACGAAGGAGCGGATGAACAAGAAGGAGGCGACCGACGCGCTGGTGGCCAGGGCGAGCAGCACCGCCGCGCCGCGCGGCCCCCTCCGGTCGGCGAGCGCGCCCAGCGGCACACCCGCCACGGAGCCGATGGCCCAGGCGATCGTGAGCGCGAGCCCGATCTGGGTGGGGGAGAGGCCGACGACGCGGGTGAAGTACAGGGCCGACGTGACGTAGTAGGCGCTGTCGCCCAGTGAGTTGCTCAGCTGGGCGAGGGCGAGCACGCGCGGTGCTCCGGAGCGCGGCAGGATCTCGATCGGCACAATGCCCCCTCATCGTGCGGCCGGCGGGCCGCTTCTTCGCGGATGAGGGGAGGCTAACGAGGCAAGTGGTCCGGCCCGTGGGCCGTTAGCGGCTCGTGAGTGTGGGCCAATCTCCCGGCCGGCGCACCATGAAGACATCGACCGGGTCTTCGCTCTCGACGGTGAAACCGTGGCGCGCGTAGAGGCGTTGGGCCTGGCTGCCCTGGAGGACGTTCAGGCGCACGACGGCTCCCTCGGCGTCGGTCCGGTCGAGCAGCTCACGCAGCACGGCCGAGCCCAGGCCCCGGCCCTGGAGAGCGGGATCGAGGAAGAAGTGCTCGAGCCACTGCCCGTCCTGCGCCGACCGCAGGGCGACGCACCCCGCGAAGGCGCCGTCGACGACGATGACCCAGGTGTCGCCGGGTATGTAGGCGTCCCGCAGTCTCTGGCGCACCCGGTGCTCGTCGAACCGGCCGAGCCGCTCCAGATCCGGCCGCATCACGATCGCCCGCAGCTCGACGATGGTCTCCAGATCGGCGTGCCGCGCGGCCCGCAGCGCCCATCCGGGGAGGGGCGCCGCGGCCCGGCGCGACTGGTTCACGTGCGTGGTCATGGCCGAAGTATCCCCTGGTCACCGCCGGGCGGTGCGGGGCGGGTCCTTCGCTGCGTCAGCGCGTGACCTGCCAGCTGAGCGAGCCGGTCATCAGCTTCCGCAGCTCCGGGTCGCGGACCGCCTTGCTCGGGTCGGTGGCGCGTGCGGTGACGGTGTGCGCGCGGCCGTCCGCGGGTACACCGAGCGAGCCGGGGGTCACGCTGCTCGCGTCCCGCGCGCCGCGTACCTCGCGGCCGTCGACGTACCAGCGCACCCGCGCGTGGGAAGACGCCCGCACGCGCATCCGCTCGGTGCCGCTCACCTTCCGGTCGGTGGGTGTGACGCCGGTGAGGACGGGGGCGTGCTGGTGGAAGCCCGCGATCATCGCCTCACGTCCGGGCAGATTGAACTCGCGGCCGAGCGTCCGCATGATCGAGTCCTCGGTGGGGCGGTTGAGTCCGTGCCCGTGGTAGCCGCCGCCCTCGTACGCGCCGACCTTGCCGCCGTCGGGCGAGTCCTGGCCGAGCCAGCGGTGCCACTTCGTCTTCTGCGCGGCCATGTCGGCGGCGCTGAGCTTGCTGAGGTTGGACTCGCCGGGCTCGGGGCCGGTGTAGGTGCTCTCGTCGTACCAGTACTCGTCGGCGAGCTTGCCGAAGGAGTGGCCGGTCTCGTGGACGGCGACCTGGTCGGAGTCGGGATGGTCGGAAGAGGCGGTGCCTATGCCGTCGTACCCGGACGGCGAGCTGATGCCGTTGTAGCCCGCGCCGCCGTACTTGGTGGAGTTGCCGAGCACGATGACGAGATCGGGGTCGGCGGCCTTGCTCGCGTACGCCTCGACCTTGTTGGTGTCGACGCACAGCAGCCGCTCGATGCCGTCGCAGAAGAACGCCGAGTTCAGGGCGGTGTTCTTGCGGACGTCGCTCGTCGGGTCGCCCGAGACGCCGGACTGCTGCGAGTGCGCGTCGACGGCCCAGACGTTGAAGAGGTCCTCGTACTCGGCGTACGGCTGGACTGCGGCCATCTCCTTCCACTTCGTGCGCACGTCGGCGTGGAAGTCCTCCTGCTGCGACGCGGTGTACCCGTCGCCGATGAAGACGACGTCGACCTTGGTGTCGCTCGCTCCGGCCTCCACGATCGGCAGGACGTCCCCGTCGTTCTTGATCGTGGACTGCTCCTTCCTGGTGAGCGGCGAGGAGGCGGGGACCTCCGTACGGCGGGGGTGGCTGCCGGGTCCGGTGAAGTACTCGACCTCGACGTGGTCGGCGGAGCCGGCGCTCCCGGCGTTCGGGGCGGCCGGGGCGTGACCGTCGAGGCCCTGGCCCGCGGCGATCGGCGCGGTGGCGGCGAGCGCCGCCGTCAGGACGACACCGATGGCCACGGTGAGACGCGTGCGGGATATGTGGGATGCGTGTCTACGCATGGAAGATCTCCCGGAGGTCTGCGCGGAGGGCCGGAGGGGACGGCAAGTCCGCGACATAAGTGGGGGGTTAAGGGAGCTTAAGGCGCGGTTCAATGTAGGGGCTGCGGGGAAGCCAGGCAATGCCCGAGGCGCAAGGGGAAGCAGAGAAAGCCGGGTTCAGGCCATTCGACTGCCAACGACCGCGCCTGGACGGCCTGTTGGGCTCGGCTCGGACCGGGAGAGGAAGAGATGACGGAGAGCGGATCTGGGACCGGGCGGCTCGACGATCCCGCGGCGATCGGACGCCGCGTCCTGCGGCTGCGCACGGAACGCGGCCTGACGCAGCGGCAGTTGGCCGAACCCGCGTACACCCCCGCGTACGTCTCCACCCTGGAGTCGGGCAAGGTGAGACCCTCCGAGGCCGCCCTGCGGCACCTGGCCGACCGCCTCGGCGTCACTCCCGAAGAGCTTGCGACGGGCCGCCCCGCCCGGCTCGCCGCCGAGCTGCGCCTGCGTCTGACCGACGCACGGCGCGCCCTGGCCACCGGAGACCCCGAAGATGCCGCCGCTCTCTTCCGCGCCCTGTGCGCCGAAGCCGTCGAGCACGCGCTGCCCGGGGAGCAGGCTGCCGCGCTCCTCGGGCTCGGCGAATGCCTCCTGGAGTCCGGTGATCTCGACGAGGCGCACGAGTGCTTCGCCTCGGTGGAGCGGCTGCTCGCCGACGAGCCGCTGCCCCGCCGTGTACCCGCCATCCGCGGCCGCGCCAACGCGCACCGCCTCACGGGTGAACTCCGTTACGCCTGCCATCTCCTGGAGACCGCTCTCGACCAGCTCAACGCCTCGGGCCTGCACGACCCCGACGCGCTGCTCCTGCTGTACTCGGCGTCCATCGCCCCGTACATGGACATGGGCGCACCGGAGCGCGCCGCGCACGCCGCCGAACTCGCCCTCGCGCTCGCGCCCCGCGTGGACGATCCGGCGCTGCTCGCCGGGATGCACCGCGGGGTGGCCCGCACACTCATCGCCCGCGGGCGTATCGCCGAGGCCGACGCGTCGCTCGCCAGAGCCCAGGAGCTCTACCGGCAGCTGCACATCCGCACCGAACTCGCCCACTGCCACTGGATGCGCGGCTATGTGCACGCGCAGAACGGCGACCTGGAACGCGCCGAGAGCGAACTGCGCACCGCACACGACATGCTCACGGCCAAGCGGGCCGCGCTGTTCGCCGCGCAGGTCGAGGTGGAACTGGCGGACGTGCTGCGCCGGCGCGGCAGGGCCGGGGAGGCCGAGGCCCTCCTGAGACCACTGCTGGCCGACGAGGCAGCCGGACCTGCCGGACCCGCCGGACCCGCAGGACTCGAAGGTCCCGCGGGGGCCCCGGCGCTGCGGGCCGGGCGCGGTGCGGTGCACGTGGGCGCCGCGCACCGGCTGCTCGGTCTCATCGCGGAGGAGTGCGGTGACACCAAGGCCGCCGAGGAGCACTACCGCGCCGGGCTGCCGCTGCTCGAACGCGCGGGTGCGGCCGGGGACGTGGCCGGCCTGTGCTGCCTCCTCGGTGATCTGCTCCGGCGCACGGGCCGGACGGAGGCCGCGCTCGACGCCTACCGCACCGGCCTCGCCCACCGGACCACCCCGGGCACGACGACGCTGGGACCCGCGCCCGCGCCGCCGCCGATGTGAAGGACGCCGATGACCTGGTCACAAGGCCGAGCGCGGAAGTCCTAATTCCGTTCGACTGAGCGATTGTCCGGCTTTTGTCACGGTGCCGTGCACTCACGCAACTGATGTCATCTCATGTCCCTCCGCCTGCTAAAAATACGGGCGTCACAGGGACGAGTACCGCCTTGTGCGAACGCATCGCACCATGTCGAAAGTTGGCCCGGCAGGGCCGCAGGGGGAAAGGCAACAGCCTGATGAAGCACGCACGCATGACCACCGCAGTACTGGCCACGGCAGGGGCGCTCACCGCCGCTCAGCTCGGCCTCGCCGGCTCCGCTTCCGCCGCGGACGGACCGAAGGCGCCCAAGGCGTCGACCGCGTCGGCGCAGAGCTCCGGCTGCCCGATCGACATCGTCTACACCTCCCGTTTCCACATCGGATCGGGCGGCTGGGTGACGGGCGACGGCCTCTACTTCGGCCTCAAGAACAAGAGCACCAAGACGTTCAAGAAGGTCACCTTCACCGTCAGCAACGTCAAGAACGTCCGCTTCGGCACGGCGAAGGCGAAGGGCGGCAAGGTCACGCACAAGACCTCGAAGACCGTCTCCGTCTACGACAAGAGCCTGGCGGGCAAGGCCAGCCTCGGGGTCCGGGTCGAGTCGCGGCTGCTGAACACCAGGTCCTACAAGGTGAAGTTCAAGGTCCACGGCAACGGCTGGAACTGCGCCGTGAACCAGGGCACGTGGGGCGCCTGACCGGCACACCCCCGCACGGCCCAAGCCTCCGGGGCCCGGATCCTTCCGGGCCCCGGAGGCTTTACGGGCCCCGGAGGCGTTACGGTCTGCTGATGCCCCGCAATGACAAGAAGCCCCGGCGCCTCGTCGTCGACGGGCAGGTCTTCCTCTGGTCCGTGGGCCATTCCCACCGCGTACCGGTCGAGGGAGGTTACGAAGACTGCTGCGAGGTCCTCTCGATCCGGCTGTCCGGAACACGGGGGCGGTTGCGCATCCTCTTCCGGGAGGGCGCGGGCAAGCTCGTGCCCGACGGCTTCCTCCACTCCGGGGCGGTGGGCATCGCGGAGGGCAGTCGCTTTTTGAACCTGCACGAGCCCGGCACCGCGCGGGCCCTGCTCGACGCGGCGACGGCCCGCGGGTGGCGTCCCGATGACCCCGCGGTGCGGGAGACGGACGGCTGGGACCTGTTCGAGGCCGTGGCCGGCCGTCACCAGTAGCGTCCGCACCGTAGGCTGATCGAATTCGAGTCAGCACGCATCAGGACGACGTCTGGAGCAGTCAGGTGGACGAGGCAGCGCAAGCGGAGCTCGGCGCCGGAAAGTATCTGCTGGTCACCAGCTACCGCAAGAGCGGCACCCCGGTGCCGACCCCTGTCTGGGTCGTCGAGGACGGCGCCGCGCTCGGTGTCTGGACGCCCGCGGACTCCTGGAAGGTCAAGCGGATCCGCAACCGCGCCGACGTCCTGGTCGGCCCCTGCGACGTGCGGGGCAACCCGACCGGCGAGCAGATCCCCGCCACCGCCGAGATCTGCGATCCGCAGACGACGGCGCGATACCGCACCCTCATCGCGCGCAAGTACGGCGTGGTCGGCCGTCTCACCCTGTTCGGCAGCAAGCTCCGGCGCGGCACCGGCGGGACCGTGGGCATCCGCATCACACCGACGGCCGGGTGACGCCCCCGCGTCACGTCACATGACGTCACGTCACGTCATGCTCGGCTCGGCATCCATCTCCTGCCGGAACGCGATGACCCCGTCCCGTGCGCCCCGCAGTCCGATGCGCGCGAAGTCCTCTTCCAGCTCGGCCAGTTCGGCCAGCGTCTCGCTGCGGTCGCGGCCCAGGCGGGCGCGCGATTTGGCAAGGCCGAGCCGGGACAGGGCCACACCGCGCGGCTCCCGCATGCCGTCGAACTCCTCCAGGGCGACGGCGTACATCTCGCGCGCCGCCTCGTAACGCCCGTCCCGGTACAGGACGTTGCCGCGCATCTTGTGGTTGTAGGCGAGCGCACCGGCCAGGTCCATGGCCCGGCAGATGACCTCCGCCTCCGTGAGCAGCGCGAGCGCCTGTTCCGCCTCGCCCCGCAGCGAGCGGACGTCGGCGACCCCGCGCAGCGACCAGGCACGCCCCCGTGCGTCGTGTGCGTCGGTCGCGATCCGGACGCACTCCTCGAACAGCTCGAGCGCCTCGGCGTAGTCCCCGGTGTTCCGCCGCATCTGGGCGATGCCGGACATCGCCCACACCATGTGCCGCGCTTCCCCGTGCTCGCGGCCCTGTTCGAGCAGCTGCTCGTGGAGTGCGGCCACCGCCGCGTAGTCCCCCTGGATGCGGCCGGTCTCGGCGAGCCCGGCGAGCGCGTAGCCGTGCGCGAGCCGTTCCCCGCTGCCGGCGGCCAGCTCCACTCCCCAGGAGAGCAGCCGCCGGGCGAGCCGCAGCTGGCCGCACTGGCGGGCGAGCGTACCGCCGCTCCACAGCGCCCAGGCCATGGCGCCCGCTTCCCCCGCGACGCGTGCGCTGCGATAGCTCTGCCGCCAGGCGGTGCCCGCGTCGTCCACCTGGCCGAGCCGCCGGTTGGCCTCGGCCAGGGCGAGCCCGGCCCGCGCCCTCTCCAGTGCGGTGTCCGCCTCGGAAAGGGCGCGGCCCGCCGCCGAAAGCACCTCCTCGTAGGAGGAGTTCACCCCGAGTGCCGCCCCCAGCTCGCCCTGGTATTCGGGCGCGAATGCCTTGCCGTGCATAGATCCATGACCTCTCGATCAACTCCGTACGCCGGTCTCCGTACGTTGATCAAGAAGTTACGAGCGGGGCGGGGTGCGGCGAATCCCTCCGCGTATGGGTCATTCCGTACGACTCAAGGGCTACGGACGAGTCCATGGTCATCATCGGGATGTACGGGGAGGGAGACCCGGCGATCGTCAGCCGCGCTCCGGGGCGGTGGCCTCGGAACCGGTGGAGCCCGCGGTCGCCGCCTGGAGCGCCGTGATGCACGCGGCGATCGACTGCTGCAGATCCTCCAGGCGCCGCACCATGTCGTCCTCGTAGAAGTCGGCGTCGTCGGCGTCGTCGAAGGTCAGCTCCTCGAAGACCTTCGTCGCCTTCTGCAGACTGCTGTAGAACTTCGCGCGCCGCTCCTGCACCCGCAGCTGCGGGTCGCTCTGGACGGTCTGGGCGACCAGGTCCTTCACGGTGTCGTACGCCTCGCGGGCCCACTCGCCGGAGTCCTCGCCCTCGTCCAGCTCGTCGATGAGGGACAGATGGCGCTCGGCCTCCTCCTTCAGCTCCGCCGAAGCCTCGATGAGTTGGCCCGCGGGCGTCTTGACCTGCCCCTTGTCGACGATCTGGCGTACGTAGTCGACGCGGTCGCCCGCCTTGGCCTCGGCCGCGACCGCCTTCTTGAGGTCGTCGGTGCGGACGATGTCGCGCACGAGCCCGGTGCGCAGCGCCGGGTCCTCGTCGAGCCGGTCCATCAGCGCGCGCCGCGCCGCCTCGGCGGTCGTGGGGTCGGCGAGGATCGCGGCCCGCAGCGCGGTGGGGTTCTCGGCGACCTCGAGGGCCTTGGTCGGGCGGATGCCCTCGGCCTCGGCGGCCTCCGTGATCGCGGTGCCGCGGGGAGTGAGGGCGCTGGAGCGCGAGGCGTAGTACGTCAGCCAGACGTCGGAGTCGGGCAGCTCGATGTCCTCGCCGGGCGCCAGGGCCTCGAAGTGGGGCACAAGACCGTCGTCGGCGGCCTTGTCCCACGCCTTGTAGTACCGCATGACGCGCTCGGCCGAGCAGCCCGCCAACTCGCTGAACTCCTTCGCCGAGACCTTCGGCGTCTCCTCGGCGCCCTGCCCGCCGGGGCGCACGCTGCGCGCGACCATCAGGGCGAAGGTCCAGCCGCCGGTGCGGGCGTACGCACCGAAGTCGCGGGCGTCGCGGGCCACCGACTCGGGCACGCCGTCCGACGGGACCGGCGCGGGGCTGTCCGAGGCGCCGGCGTCCGAGACGGGGGCATCCGAGGCGTCGGCGTCCGTCGGAACCGCCGAGGGGGCGTCCGCCGGGGTGGCCTCGGACGGGTCGGCGGCCTCGGGCGATTCGGCGGCTTCAGACGGCGCGGTGGCAAGAGTCACGAAGGTTCTCCTGGATGGTGATGACAAGTATCTGAGAGCTGACTCGACACCTTATCTCTCCTATTGAGGTGATATGAGGGCGAGTTGTTCTGCGGTGAACAGGTGCCCCACGGTACGGAGGTGAAGCCTCCGGTGATCAAGGGCGCGATGTGGGGTCTACACATCCTGACCACATCTCCTCCCGGAGGATGACCCGGCGCGCGCGGCAGTACAGCGCCCGTGGGTTCAGAGTCCGGCTCTGAGTCTGACTTCCGGGACGGCGGGGCCCCGGACTATTGAAAGGAAATCTGCTGACCGCCCTGACGTGCGCTGATCGTGCCGCGGGGGGTGTCACCCTGCCTGCCGAAACCGACGGGAGCCCCTTCGCCGTGGCTACGTTCCTCTACAAACTGGGCCGCCTCGCCTTCCGGCGACGCCGCTATGTGGCACTGATGTGGGTGGTGCTGCTGGCCGGCGTCGGCTTCTCCGCGTCGGCCGCCCCCGCACCGCCGGAAGACTCCTTCTCCATGCCGGGCACGGAGTCCCAGAAGGCCTTCGACCTCCTCGACGAGAAGTTCCCGGCGGCCAGCGCCGAGGGCGCCACGGCCCGGGTCGTCATCCGCGCCCCCGAGGGCGACAAGCTGACGGAATCAGGCCCCAAGGCCGACGTCGAGAAGCTGGTCAAGACGCTGGGCGCGGGCTCGCAGGTCGCCGAGGTCGCCGACCCCTTCAAGGCCAAGGCGGTCAGCAAGGACGGCACCACCGCGTACGCGTCCGTCACGTACAAGGTCGCCGCCCAGGAGCTGACCGACAAGTCACGTGACGCGCTGACCAAGGCCACCGACGACACCCGCAAGGATGGCTACACCGTCGAGACCGGCGGCGACGCCGTCATGGCCGAGCAGGAGATGGGCGGCTCCGCCGAACTCATCGGCATCGCGGTCTCCGCGGTCGTCCTGATCATCACCTTCGGTTCGATGGTCGCCGCGGGCATGCCGCTCCTGACCGCCATCATCGGCGTGGGCATCGGCGTCTCGGGCATCGCGGCCCTCGGCAGCCTCCTCGACCTCTCCGGCACGACCTCCACGCTCGCGATGATGATCGGCCTCGCCGTCGGCATCGACTACGCCCTGTTCATCGTCTCCCGCTACCGGGCGGAGATCGCCGACGGCCGGGAGCCGGAGGAGGCGGCGGGCCGCGCCACCGGGACCGCCGGATCCGCCGTGGTGTTCGCCGGACTCACCGTCATCGTCGCGCTCTCGGGCCTCGCGATCGTCAACATCCCGATCCTCACCAAGATGGGCCTGGCCGCGGCCGGCACGGTCGCGATAGCCGTGCTCATCGCCCTCACCATGATCCCCGCGCTGCTCGGCTTCGCGGGCAAGAAGGTGCTGCGCCGCAAGGACCGCAAGAAGCCCGTCAGCGAGCTGCGGGACGAGAATGCCAAGCCGAAGCTGGGCACCCGCTGGGCACGCTTCGTGCTGCGCCGCCCGGTCCCGGTCCTGCTGCTCGCCGTGGTGGGCCTGGGCGCGGTCGCCGTACCGGCCACCAGCCTGGAGCTCGGCCTGCCCGACGAGGGCACGTCGGCGCCGGACACCACGCAGCGCAAGGCGTACGACATGCTGTCCGAGTCCTTCGGCGCCGGCTTCAACGGCCCGCTGATGGTCACCGTCGACACCGACAAGGACAAGGGCGCCGCCGCGGCGGCCGGCACGGTCGGCGAGGAGATCGCCAAGATCGACGGCGTCGCCGCGGTCACACCGGCGAACGGCAACAAGTCCGACGACACCGCGATCTTCAACGTCGTACCGAAGACCGGTCCCAGCGACCACAAGACCGAGGGCGTGGTCAAGGAGATCCGCTCCACGGTCGACGGTCTGGGCGACAAGACGGGCTCCGAAGTCCTGGTCACCGGTGCGACCGCCATGACCATCGACTTCTCGCAGACCCTGGACGACGCGCTCCTGCCCTACCTGGGACTCGTCGTCGGCCTGGCCTTCCTGCTCCTGATGCTGGTCTTCCGCTCGGTCCTCGTCCCGCTCAAGGCGGCGCTCGGCTTCCTCCTTTCGGTGGCCGCCGCGCTCGGCGCCGTCGTCGCGGTCTTCCAGTGGGGCTGGCTCGCCGACATCGTCGGCGTGGACCAGCCGGGCCCGATCATGAGCATGATGCCGATCTTCATGATCGGCGTGGTCTTCGGTCTCGCGATGGACTACGAGGTCTTCCTCGTGACCCGCATGCGTGAGGCCTACGTCCACGGGGCGCGCCCCGGCGAGGCCGTCGTCACCGGCTTCACGCACGGCGGACGGGTCGTCGCCGCCGCGGCGGTCATCATGATCAGCGTCTTCTCCGGCTTCATCATGGAGAACGACGACATGATCAAGATGATGGGCTTCGGTCTGGCCATCGCCGTCCTCTTCGACGCCTTCGTCGTCCGCATGGCGATCGTCCCGGCCGTGCTCGCCCTGCTCGGCAAGAAGGCGTGGTGGCTGCCGAAGTGGCTGGACCGCGCGCTGCCGAACGTCGACGTGGAGGGCGAGAAGCTGCACAAGCAGCTCGGCGACTTCCCGACGGCTCGCCAGGACGACCGGGACGACCAAGACACGGACCGGGAGCTGGAGCCCGTACGCGGCTGAGCCCCTGACGCTACGTCAGGCATGATGCTCCGTCAGGCATGAACCCCGTCAGCCCGGTGACCGACCATGGTCACCGGGCTGACGCCTGTCCGGCCAGCTGTCGCGGCTGTCGCCGGGGCGGCTCAGCGGTCCGCGAAGACCATCCAGACCTGGCCGGGCGCGAAGGGCATCGGCCGGCCGTCGGCGCGCGTGAAAGTCGTGCCGTCCTCGGCGCTCGACCGCTTCCAGCGGGTCTTGTACGCCTTGCCGCCCCGCAGCACGGTCGCCCGTCCGCTGCCGACCGTCTTGATGTACGGGGTCGCCGCGCCGTTGACGTCCTTGTAGCGCGACGGCGGCATGTCCACGTGCTGGATCACGACCGTCCGCGCGCCGAGCCGCGCCCCCGAGGAGCTGCGGGCCGGGGCCCCGTCGAAGGACACGAGCCAGCGGCGCTCGCCGGACGACCAGCGGAAGGTGTGGCTGGCCCCGGAGTAGCGGACGGTCCGCGCCGCGGTGGGGGTGCCGCCGGCCGGGGCCGGGCCGAAGCGGAAGCCGATGTCGCCGGGGTGGCTGGCCTTGGGGGCCGTGCGCAGGGCGGACTCGGGGCGGACGAAGAGATTGTGCGGGGCGGGGCGGTTGCCGCTGCGGAAGTAGGCGCCGGGGAAGCGGCCGAACGGGCGCGCGTACAGCGGTGCTTCCTTGAGCACCTTGTTGAGCGAGGTGCGCACACCCGAGTAGGCGAGGGCCGGGCGCCCGAACTGGCGCAGCAGTTCGATGTCGGACTCCCGTGCGCTGCGCACCGGGCCGACGGCCCGGGGCAGGCGGCTCGAATACACCCCCATCAGGCGGCTCATGCCGCCCTCGACCTTCTCCACATAGACGATGTCCGCCTGCGCGAGACCGTGGTGCGGGCGAGCCCTCGGCGCGTTGTCGAACTTCACCGCGAGCACCGGGCCCTTCTGTGCCGCGCGGCCGGTGAAGGGTGACCGGTCGCCCGGTGGTGCGGTGTCCGCCGGTGTGCTTTCATGCGCGGCCCCCATGGTGAGCGCGCCCACGGCGAGCGTGGCGAGGAGTCTGGTGCCGATGCGGGTGCGGCGCCTGGTTCCGGCAGACCCTGCTGTCATCGCGGTGCTCCGTTCGTCCCGAACACGCGGTTGCGGGACCAGTCGTTCCTGGCAGTGGCAGCCGCAGTCCTTCCTCCGGTGCGCCGGCGGTGAACCGCCATAGGGCCATCCAGCCGCCAGGACTCACCACGGCGGCGTACGCGCCGGGCCCTCCCGCGGGTCCGGCGCGCATTCCGTGGCGATCAGGCGGTGTGCAGGGTGAGGCCGTAGCGGTTGAGGATCTCGTTGATCGGCTGGTACCAGGTCTCGCCGCCGCCGCTGCAGTTGCCCCAGCCGCCGGAGGTGACGCCCTGGGCCTGGTCACCGCTGATGAACGAGCCGCCGGAGTCGCCGCCTTCGGCGCACACGCTGGTCTTGGTCATCTGGTGGACGGCGCCCTGGCTGTAGTTCACGGTCTCGTTCTTGGCGAGCACGTTGCCGCAGTGCCAGTGCGTGGTGGAACCGGAGCGGCAGATCGAGGCGCCGATCGGTGCCTCGTTGGAGCCGCGGACGAGCTGGTCGGAGACGGTGCCCCAGCCGAGGACCACCGGGACGGTCCACCAGCCGTTGCCCACGCTGACCCAGGCGTAGTCGTTGTCGGGGAACGAAGAGCCCCGGAAGTTGCCGATGGCCGAGTTGTCCCAGCCGCGCACGGCGGCGCCGGTCTGCCCGCAGTGGCCCGCGGTGACGAACCCTCCGTGCACCGAGAAGCCGATGGAACAGCGGACGTTGCCGGTGTAGTAGGGGTCGCCGCCGACGGTTCCGGCGGCGAAGGTGCTGGGGGCCTTGTCGACCGTCGCGACCTGGACGGGGCCCGCCTTACGGGCGCGGTCGACGAAGCGTTGGACATCGTTGTCGTTCTGCTGAGCAGCGACGACGTTCACCACGACCTTGTTGCTGCGCGGCGCGACGTGCCAGCTGCTGACGCCCTTGGGCGCGGACAGATCGTCGATGCGTGCCTTGACCGCGTTCAGTTCCTTCTCGCTGTGGCGGACCACGCGGACGGTGGCGCCGGTCTCGCGCAGGGCCTCGGACTTGGCCGCGCTGGTGGTGGCGACGGTCAGCTTGCCGGTCTTCGCGTCGTACCAGGAGCCGGCGTACGTCGATCCGGCGGCCCGCTGTGCCGCGCGGTCGACGCGTATCGCGGTCTTCTCGGAGGCGAGGCGCTCGCGTGCCTGGCCCTCGGTGAGCCCGAAGTCGTCCTGCATGGCGGTGAGCATGCCCGCGGAGGCAGGGGCGGGGGTGGGTGCGGGGGCGGCGCCGGCGGTGGAGGTGAGCGAGGCGCTTGCCCAGGTGCCGACCAGGAGCATCGAGGAGAAGGCGATGCGGACTCCGGTTCTGCGTCTCATGGCAGTGCCCTTTCTGTCGTTCCATCGGGGTGGGGAGGAACAGGGTGATGAGAGCGCTCTCACGTTGAGTTCAGGCGGAGCATAAGAGCGGCCCGGCGGTCATGTCCATACCAACTAAGCGCCAACGGCAGGCAATTGGTGTCGGAAAATTGATGCCGGTCCGGGACTGGGTACGGTGTACGCGTACGACTGGGTACGGTGTACGCTTTTCCTTCGGTCCGGTTCAGTCCGGTTTCAGTCCGGTTCAGGCCAAGGAGCATCAGTGACGGTCACACCCGCCGACAGCCACCACGTGATTCAGGTACGAGGCGCCCGCGAGAACAACTTGCGGAACGTCTCGCTCGACATCCCCAAGCGGCGGCTCACCGTCTTCACCGGGGTCTCGGGCTCCGGGAAGTCCTCGCTCGTCTTCGGCACCATCGCCGCCGAGTCGCAGCGGCTCATCAACGAGACGTACACCGCGTTCATCCAGTCGTTCATGCCGAGTCAGGGCCGCCCCGACGTGGACGGGCTGCGCAATCTCAGCGCGGCGATCGTCGTCGACCAGGAGCGGATGGGCGCCAACTCACGCTCCACGGTGGGCACCGCCACCGACGCCTCCACCATGCTCAGGATCATCTTCAGCCGCCTCGGGGTACCGTCCGTCGGGACGTCGGGCGCCTTCAGCTTCAACCTGCCCGAAGGCATGTGCCCCCAGTGCGAGGGCACCGGCGAGGCCTCCACGGTCGACGTCGACCGGCTCGTGGACCGCGAGCTCTCGCTGAACGAGGGGGCGATCACCGTGCCGTACTACGCGGTGGACTCCTGGAGCTGGCAGATCATGGTCAACTCCGGCTTCCACGACCCGGACAAGAAGCTGAAGGACTACACCGAGCAGGAGTGGGCCGACCTCCTGCACAAGGCCCCGACCAAGGTGAAGGTGGGCTCGAACGGCTTCACGTACGAGGGCCTGATAGCCAAGATGCAGCGGACCTGGCTCGCCAAGGACCGCGACTCCCTGCAATCCCACATCAAGGCCTTCGTGGACCGGGCCGTGGTCTTCGCCCGGTGCCCGCTCTGCGAGGGCACCCGCCTGACCGCCGCAGCGCTGTCGTCGAGGATCGACGGCCAAAACATCGCCGACTGCTCGTCGATGCAGATCAGCGATCTCGCCGCGTTCGTGCGCGGCCTCGACGACCCGGCCGTCGCGCCGCTGATCGCGAGCCTGCGCGAACTGCTCGAATCCCTTGTCGAGATCGGCCTCGGCTATCTGAGCCTGGACCGCACATCGGGCTCGCTCTCCGGCGGCGAGGCACAGCGCGTGAAGATGGTGCGCCACCTCGGCTCCAGCATCACCGACGTGACATACGTCTTCGACGAACCGACCATCGGCCTGCACCCGCACGACATCCGGCGCATGAACGACCTGCTCCTTCGCCTTCGCGACAAGGGCAACACGGTGCTCGTCGTGGAGCACAAGCCCGAGGTCATCGCGATCGCCGACCACGTGGTGGACCTCGGCCCCGCGGCCGGTACGGCGGGCGGGCAGATCTGCTTCACCGGCGACGTGGCGGGGCTGCGCGCGTCGGGCACGCTGACCGGACGGCATCTGGAACACCGGGCCCGGCTGCGCGAGCAGGTGCGCGTGCCCAAGGGGCAGCTGTCCATCAAAGGCGCCGACCGGCACAACCTCAAGGACGTCGAGGTCGACGTCCCGCTCGGGGTGCTCGCCGTGGTCACCGGCGTCGCGGGCTCCGGCAAGAGCTCGCTGATCCACGGCTACCTCTCCGGGCAGGAGGGCGTGGTCGTCGCCGACCAGTCGCCGATCCGCGGCTCGCGCCGCTCGAACCCGGCGACCTACACCGGGCTGCTCGGCCCGATCCGTACCGCGTTCGCCAAGGCCAACGGCGTCAAGGCGGCCCTGTTCAGCGCGAACTCCGAGGGCGCCTGCCCCAAGTGCAACGGCATCGGGCTCATCTACACCGACCTGGCGATGATGCCCGGGGTGGCGTCGGTCTGCGAGGCGTGCGAGGGCGAGCGGTTCACCGCGGAGGTCCTGGCCTACCGGCTGCGCGGCAAGAACATCAGCGAGGTCCTCGGTATGTCCGTCGCCGAGGCGCTCGCCTTCTTCCCCGCGGGCCAGGCGCACACCATCCTCGGCCGCCTCAGTGACGTCGGGCTCGGCTATCTGCGGCTCGGACAGCCCCTGAACACCCTCTCCGGCGGTGAGCGCCAGCGCCTCAAGCTCGCCATCCACATGGCCGAGAAGTCGTCGACGTACGTCCTGGACGAACCGACGACCGGACTGCACCTGGCCGACGTGGACAAGCTGCTCGCGCTGCTCGACCGGCTCGTCGACGACGGCAACTCGGTGGTCGTCATCGAGCACCACCAGGCGGTGATGGCACACGCCGACTGGATCATCGACCTGGGGCCCGGCGGCGGGCACGACGGCGGGCAGGTGGTGTTCACCGGCACGCCCGCGACCCTGGTGGCCGAGGCGCGGACCGTGACGGCGCGGCATCTGCGGGAGTACGTCGCCGGCTGAGGCAGGCCGGAGCCGTAAGCCGATCGTGCTCGGGCACGGTGTCCGCGTAGGGTGCGTGAATGAGCATGCTGGATGACGCCCGCGCGGGCATGAACCCCGAGATCCGACCCCAGGACGACCTGTTCGGCCACGTCAACGGCCACTGGCTCGAGACCGAGCCGATCCCCGAGGACCGCTCCAGCTGGGGCCCCTTCGTGCAGCTGGTCGACACGGCCGAGGAACAAGTGAAGGTGATCATCCAGGAGCTGGCGGCGGACGGCGCCGGCTCGGATGACGCGCGCAAGATCGCCGCGCTGTACGCCTCGTTCATGGACGAGGAGACGATCGCCGCCCGCGGGCTCGCCCCCGCGCAACCCCTGATCGACGCCGTCGCGGGGCTGCGGGACACCCGGCAGCTCGCGGCGTTCCTCGGCCGTTTCGAGCGGACCGGCGGCTCCGGTCTGTTCGGTTCCTACATCGACTCCGACGACCGCAACTCCGACCGCTACCTCTTCAACGTCCTCCAGGGCGGGCTCGGCCTGCCCGACGAGTCGTACTACCGCGAGGAGAAGTTCGCCGAGATCCGCGAGAAGTACCTCGGCTACCTCACCGAACTGCTCACGCTCGGCCAGCACGCCTCTCCCGCCGAGGCCGCGCAGACGGTCCTCGACCTGGAGACCCGTCTCGCCGCGGGCCACTGGGAGCGCGCCGAGACGCGCGACGTGCAGAAGACCTACAACCTCACCACGCTGGACGAACTGATCGAGCTTGCACCGGAGTTCGACTGGCGCGGCTACGCCGAGGGGCTCGGCGGCTCGGACGCCACCATCGCCGAGACCTGCGTCCGCCAGCCGTCCTACCTCGCCCACCTGTCCACGGCCCTGGCCGAGGTGCCGATCGAGCAGTGGCGCGACTGGACGCTGGTGCGGGTGCTCCGCTCGTGCGCGCCCTACCTCACGGACGCGTTCGTGCGGAACAACTTCGAGTTCTACGGCCGCACCCTCAACGGCACCCCCGAACTGCGCGCCCGGTGGAAGCGGGCGGTCGCCTTCGTCGAGGGGTCCATCGGCGAGGCCGTCGGCAAGGAGTACGTGGCGCGGCACTTCCCGCCGAGCTCCAAGGCGATGATGGACGACCTCGTCGCCAACCTCCTGGAGGCCTACCGCCAGTCGATCGCCCGCCTGGACTGGATGACGGACGAGACGAAGGAGCGCGCCTACGAGAAGCTCGCCACCTTCCGCCCCAAGATCGGCTACCCCGACACCTTCCGCGACTACTCGGCCCTCGAGGTCACCGAGGGCGACCTGCTCGGCAACGCGCAGGCGGCGGACGCCTTCGAGTCCGACCGGCAGCTCGCCAAGATCGGCGCGCCGGTCGACCGCGACGAGTGGTTCATGCTGCCGCAGACGGTCAACGCCTACTACAACCCGGGCACCAACGAGATCTGCTTCCCCGCGGGCATCCTGCAGAAGCCCTTCTTCTCGCCCGACGCCGACCCGGCCGAGAACTACGGCGGCATCGGCTCGGTCATCGGCCACGAGATCGGCCACGGCTTCGACGACCAGGGCGCGCAGTACGACGGCGCGGGCAACCTCAACGACTGGTGGACCGCGGCCGACAAGACCGCGTTCGAGGCGAAGTCGAAGGCGCTGGTCAAGCAGTACGACGCCTTCTCGCCGCGCAACCTGCCGGACGAGTTCGTCAACGGCTCGCTGACGGTCGGCGAGAACATCGGCGACCTGGGCGGCCTGACGATCGGGCACACGGCGTACCGCATCGCGCTCGACGGCGCCCCGATGCCCACGAGCGGCGGCCTGACCGGCTCGCAGCGGCTCTTCATGAGCTGGGCCTACTGCTGGCGCACCAAGCGCCGCAAGGAGCAGGAGCAGCAGTACCTCACCATCGACCCGCACTCGCCGCCCGAGTTCCGCGCCAACATCGTCCGCAACCTCGAAGAGTTCCACGAGGCGTTCGAGACGACGCAGGGCGACGGCCTCTGGCTGGACCGCGCGGAGCGCGTCCGGATCTGGTGAACTCAGGCGTGGCCGCGGAGCGCGTGCCGCGGCCACGCCCGATCCTGCCGTAGGCGCGGGGCCTGTGGGCGTGGGGCCCGTGGGCGTCGTGGGGCGCCGTGCGAGCGCCCCTACCGTGCGGCGTGCAGCATGCGGAGCTGACCGATCTCGGCGGCGTTCTTCATCAGCTCGGAGTTCACCCAGCCGAGCATGTCGGCGACGGTGTGTTCGGGGTCGTTCTGCCAGGGAAACGGGGCGGTGGCGTCCAGGTCGACGTCGTCGAGCCGGTCGAGCACCGCCAGCCAGTCCGTACGCAGGTCCCGCAGCCAGTCGACGCTCGCCTCGCCCTCGCCCGGCCAGGCGACCTCGGTCCGCTCCCGCGGCACGTGCCCCCGCGCGTGGTCGATCGTCACGCCCCACCACCAGCCGATGTGCCAGCTGATCCAGCCGATCGTGGGTACGGGAACGGGGTCCGGCTCGGTCTCCGCGAAGTCCGGCACCCACCCTCCGTCGCCGTCGGGCCGCACCGTCCAGCAGAGCGGCGCGGGCTCCCACAGGAAGTCCCCGGGCTCGAGACGCTCCAGGTGGTACTCGAAGAGGGACCAGGTCAGATCGAACTGCCGGCGCAGCAGGACGCCTCGGGAATCGTTCATCAGGTGACCCTGGCACAGGGGCGCTCGGCTTGAGAAAGGGGTTTCGCGTCTCAGGCGGGGGCGTCCGACCACCGCCGGTCCGGGGCGACGGTACGAGGGTGGTGGGTGCGGAAGGCCGGGTGGTCGTGCAGGCGGCGGACGTACGCGCGCAGGTGCGGGTACGCGTGAGTGGGCTCGGCCCCGACTTCGTCCGGGGCGGGGTGGACCAGCTTCGCCCACACGTCCACGTCCGCCGCGCTCAGTTCGTCGCCCGCGAGGTAGAGGTGGGCGGCCAGGCGGCTGTCGAGGCGGTCCAGCGTCGCGGGGGAGAGAGGGCCTGCGAGCAGGTCGTGCCAGGAGTCGATCCGGGTCGCCTGGGACGGCGGGCGCAGGGGATGGAGCGGGCCGCTGCCGTGTGCGGCCAGGCGGCAGGCGAGGTCGCGCAGGATGTCCGGCGTGTGATTGCTGACGACGTGCCCGCTCCAGCGGTCGCACAGGGCGGGAACGGTCAGCGGGCCGTCGAAGTGGTGCTCGGTGGCTTCGTAGCAGCGGTGCAGGGCGTCGAGCGCGGCGCTGCTTTCCGGGGCGTCCGGTGCCAGAAGCGTCGTGGTGACCGAGTCCCTGAGCCCGAGCAGGTCGAGCGTGATCGAGACGCGCAAGGAGTGCGGACACCCTGCCGAGAGGTACAGGTGATAGCGGTGGGGCGCCGGGTAGAAGCCGCCGGCGAGATCGGCGCCGATGCGGCTGCGGATGGGAGCGGGGCGCGTGCCGTGCGGGGAGCGGGGCTCCTCAAGGACGACGTGGCGGGGGCGTTGTGACGTGATCTCGGGCATGGCTCTCCAGACAGGCGAAGGGGCGCCGACCGCGCGCTCGGCGCCGGTGGCACAGCGGGGGAGAGGGTGAGGTGGGGCCGCAGAGGGCCGCAGAGATGACGCTTCGTCACCGCGTACGTCTTGTGTGTCTGGTACGTCTCGTACGCGCGGACGTCAGAAGGCTGGCACCGAGGCGCTGCACACGCGCAGCAGGTCGATGTGCAGGCGTCTGGTCAGAACGCGGGGGCGGGGCCGGGGCGCGGACAGAAGAGGCCGCCGGCTGCTGTTCCTCTCACCGACCGCCCTGGACATGTCCACCAGCCCTGCCGTCGAGGCCCGTTACCGTCCCGGGAAGTCTGAGTGCGGGTGCCCGGTGCCGTCAAGAAGGCCGGAGAGCTCACGTGACCTGAGAACTCGCGGCCTGAGAACTCGCGGCCGGAAAGCGGAACAGAAGCAGGAGCCCGACGGTTGTGCCTGAGAAGGACGGCCACCGAGGCACGGACAAAGATGTGCGCACGCCCATGATCCACGGGCATTGCGCACCGCTCCGGCCTCACGTAACGTCCCGAGCAGGTTACGAGTGTCAGCGTCAAGCCCTGGCTTGCTGACCGGCAACCCTCCCACGCGGCGGGGTGCTCCAGGTGAGGACCAGGCGGGCCCGATCAGGGTCCGCAAGCGCGAGACCGGCGAGGCCCCTGGCCCGCCGGGCCGGAAGGGCGGAGGTGGGGGACGTGCCGATGGTGCCGCACGTGTCGCACGTTTCGCATGTGTCGCCCGCGATGCCCCGGCCGTGGTCCGCCTCAGCCGCCCCGCGCGTCAAGGCGATCGCCCCGAGCCCGCGGGTCCACCTGTACTCCCGGCCGCATATCGATCTGCAGCGCGTCGCCGGCGCGCTCTGTTGTTCCTGACCCCGTCACCCCGCCGCCGCACCCTCGGAGCCGAGGGGCCGGTGATCTCGTACGGTCGATCAGGAAGGCACACCTTTCGTGTCGTCATCATCTGCGCTGCCCCATTCATCCGCTCAATCCGTTTCCTCCCCGTCTTCTTCTTCACCCTCCGGTGCCCCGCTGCACCTCGCCGTCGCGCTCGACGGCGCGGGCTGGCACCCCGCCGCCTGGCGTGAACCGGTAGCCCGGCCGGGGGAGTTGCTCACCGCCCGGTACTGGACCGATCTGATCACCGAGGCCGAACGCGGCCTGCTCGACTTCGTGACCATCGAGGACGCGCTCGGGCTCCAGTCCTCGCACTTCACCGAACCCGACGGACGCACGGACCAGGTGCGAGGGCGCCTCGACGCCGTCCTCGTCGCCGCCCGTGTCGCGCCGCTGACCCGCCACATCGGCCTTGTGCCGACCGTGGTGACCACCCACACGGAGCCCTTCCACATATCCAAGGCGATCGCCACGCTCGACTACGTGAGCACGGGCCGCGCGGGCCTGCGGGTGCAGGTGTCCGCGCGCCGCAACGACGCCGCGCACTTCGGGCGCCGTACGTTTCCCGCCCTCGACGGCGTCGAGGACCTCGGCCGAGCGGACGTACGGGAGCTGACCCTCGACCTCTTCGACGAGGTGGCCGACTACGTCGAGGTCGTGCGCCGCCTCTGGGACAGCTGGGAGGACGACGCGGAGATCCGGGACGTCGCCACCGGCCGCTTCATCGACCGCGACAAGCTGCACTACATCGACTTCGAGGGCAAGCACTTCAGCGTCAAGGGCCCCTCGATCACACCCCGGCCGCCGCAGGGCAGGCCCGTCGTCAGCGCGCTCGCCCACGAGGGCCCCACCGACGCCCCCTTCCGGCTCCTCGGCCGCTCCGCCGACATCGGATACGTCACCCCGCGTGACGCCGGGCACGCGCGTGCCATCGTCACCGCGGTCCGTGCCGAGCAGGACGCCGCCGGGCGCACCGACGAGCCCCTGCACCTCTTCGGCGACCTGGTGGTGTTCCTCGACGACGACCCGGCCGCCGCCGCGGCCCGCCGCGAGCGTCTGGACGCCCTCGCCGGTCACCCGTACACCAGCGACGCCCGCATCTTCGCGGGCACTCCCGCTCAACTGGCCGATCTGCTATTGGAGTTGCAGCAGGCCGGTCTCACCGGATTCCGGCTGCGCCCCGCCGTCGCCGGTCACGACCTCCCGGCGATCACCCGGGGCCTGGTGCCCGAACTCCAGCGCCGCGGCGCCTTCCGGCACGCGTACGAGGCCGACACCCTGCGCGGCCTGCTCGGCCTCGCCCGCCCCGCAAGCCGCTACGCCGCCACCGCCTGAGCCGGAAGGAACCCCGACATGAGCAAGTCACCGGACAAGCCGCTCAAGCAGATCCACCTCGCGGCGCACTTCCCCGGCGTCAACAACACCACCGTATGGAGCGATCCCGAAGCCGGAAGCCACATCGAGTTCAGCTCCTTCGCGCACTTCGCCCGCACCGCCGAGCGCGCCAAGTTCGACTTCCTGTTCCTCGCCGAAGGGCTGCGCCTTCGCGAACAGGGCGGGGAGATCTACGACTTGGACGTCGTCGGGCGGCCCGACACCTTCACCGTCCTCACCGCGCTCGCCGCCGTCACCGAACACCTCGGCCTGACCGGCACCATCAACTCCACCTTCAACGAGCCGTACGAGGTGGCCCGCCAGTTCGCCAGCCTCGACCACCTCTCCGGCGGGCGCGCCGCCTGGAACGTCGTGACCTCCTGGGACGCCTTCACCGGCGAGAACTTCCGCCGCGGCGGATTCCTCCCGCAGGAGGAGCGGTACTCCAGGGCGAAGGAATTCCTCAGCACGGCGAACGAGCTCTTCGACTCCTGGCGCGGCGACGAGATCGCCGCCGACCGGGAGAGCGGCACCTTCCTGCGCGACGCCAAGGCGGGCGCCTTCGTCCACCAGGGACAGCACTTCGACATCCAGGGGCAGTTCAACGTCCCGCGCAGCCCGCAGGGGCGACCCGTCATCTTCCAGGCCGGTGACTCCGAGGAGGGGCGCGAGTTCGCGGCCGCGGGCGCCGACGCGATCTTCAGCCGGTACAGCACGCTCAAGGAAGGCCAGGCGTTCTACGCGGACGTCAAGGGACGCCTCGCGCGCCACGGCCGCACCCACGACCAGCTGCTCATCCTGCCCGCCGCGACCTTCGTCCTCGGGGACACGGACGCCGAGGCGGAGGAACTCTCCCGCGAGGTGCGGCGCAAGCAGGTCAGCGGCGCAACGGCGATCAAGCACCTGGAGTTCGTCTGGAACCGCGACCTGTCCGCGTACGACCCGGACGGACCGCTGCCCGACATCGACCCCGACCTCGGCGAGCACACCGTCGCCCGCGGGCGCGCCCAAGTGCGCATGTACCGCGACCCGCTGGCCACCGCGCGCGAATGGCGTGAGCTCGCGGCAGCGAACAAGTGGTCCATCCGCGACCTCGTCATCGAGACCGGCAACCGCCAGTCCTTCGTCGGCTCCCCGGCCACCGTCGCCGAGACGATCAACTCCTTCGTCCAGGCCGACGCGTCCGACGGCTTCATCCTCGTCCCGCACATCACCCCCGGCGGCCTCGACGCCTTCGCCGACACCGTGGTCCCGCTGCTCCAGGAGCGCGGCGTGTTCCGTACGGAGTACGAGGGCACGACCCTGCGCGACCACCTCGGGCTCGCTCACCCCGACGCCGGGGCGAGCATCCCCGGCCCCGAGTCCCTGCCCGCGCCCGAGCCCGCGTCCGCCCACCGCTGAGGAGGAGATCACCCACATGCCTGCCATCCCTCTCGGCGTCCTCGACCTGGTCCCGATCTCGTCCGGCTCCACCGCGGCCGAGGCGCTGCACAACTCCGTCGACCTGGCCCGGCAGACCGAGCAATTCGGTTACGCCCGCTACTGGTTCGCCGAACACCACCTCAACCCCGGCGTGGCCGGTACGTCCCCCGCGGTCGTCCTCGCTTTGACCGCCGCCGCGACCTCGACGATCCGGCTCGGTGCAGGTGCCGTACAGCTCGGTCACCGCACCGCCCTCGCCACGGTCGAGGAGTTCGGCCTGATCGACGCGCTGCATCCCGGACGCCTGGACCTGGGCCTCGGCCGCTCCGGCGGCAAGCCCCCCGCCACACCCGCCGCCGCGCCGCCCCCCGCGACGCCGGTCGTCGACGGCCGCGCTCCCAACGGCCTGCGCATCCCGCCCCGGTTCTCCTACGAGCATCTGCTCGGATCGCCCCGCGTCGCCCTCCAGCGCAAGCTGCTCCAGCAGCCGAACGCCACGTCGCAGGATTACGGGGAGCAGGTCGACGACATCCTGGCGCTCCTGGCGGGCACGTACCGATCGGCGGACGGCATCGAGGCACATGTCGTCCCCGGCGAGGGCGCCGACATCCAGGTGTGGATCCTGGGCAGCAGCGGCGGCCAGAGCGCGGACGTCGCGGGCCGGGGCGGCCTGCCCTTCGCCGCGAACTACCACGTCAGTCCGGGCACGGTGCTCGAAGCCGTGGACGGCTACCGTGCCGCGTTCAAGCCCTCCGACGTGCTCGACAAGCCCTACGTCAGCGTTTCCGCGGACGTCGTGGTCGCCGAGGACGACGAGACCGCCCGTGAACTCGCCGCGGGCTACGGACCCTGGGTCCGCAGCATCCGTACGGCCGAGGGCGCCATCCAGTACCCCACGCCGGCCCAGGCACGCGCGCATGTCTGGACCGACGCGGACCGCGCCTTGGTGGACGACCGCACCGAAACCCAGTTCACCGGCTCCCCCGGACGCGTGGCGGACCTCCTGGAACAGCTCCAAGAGGCCACCGGGGCCGACGAGTTGCTCATCACCACCATCACCCACGGCCACGCCGAGCGGGTGCGCTCCTACGAACTGCTCGCACAGGAGTGGCGGCGCCGCAGGTGACAGGACCGTCCGCCGGGCGCCCCCACGCCCGGCGGACACCAGCGACGCGCAGGCCGGACAGACATGCCGGGATGCGAGACCTTGCTGTCCACATGGCGGAACCCGCTTGTCGGTGGCACTGCGTCCCGGTCAGGATGCACGCATGAACCCCGCCCTCGTATCCCGCCGCCACGTGGACCTTCTGCGTGTCTCGGGGATGCTGTGTCGGGCCATCTCCTGTTGTCGCGCGGCCTGTTGCTGAGTGCTCCACCGAGCCTGAGCCCCCGCTGACGACATCTCCCGCCGCTGACGACGCCCTCCGGGTGGCCGTCGGCCGTCGCCGCTCCTGATCTCTTCCTTCCGGACACATCCCTGGACTCCCGGGGTATCCGGCCATGCCCCCGTGCCCGGCACGAGGGGCGGGGCCGCCCGTGTCCGCTCCCCTCCGAGGTGCCCCAGCATGTCCTCCCCTGCCGCCCCCGTGCTGCACTGGTTCCTGCCCACCGGCGGCGACGGCCGCGACCCCGGCGGCGTCACCGCCGTCCAGGGCCGTACCGCCACCGCCACCCGACGCGGCGCCGACCTCGGCTATCTCGCCCAAGTCGCGCGCGCCGCCGAGCAGTCGGGATTCTCCAAGCTCCTCACCCCCGTGGGGCTCGGCTGCGTGGACCCCTGGGTGCTGACCCCGGCCCTCGCCGCCGTCACCGAACGGATCGGCTTCCTCGTGGCCTTCCGTGCGGGTCTGGCCCGGCCGACGCTCGTCGCCCAGCAGGCGGACACCTTCCGCCGCCTGTTCGGCGATCGCATCGCCCTGAACGTGGTCACCGGCGGGGACCCGGCCGAACAGCGGGCGTACGGCGACCACCTGCCCAAGAGCGAACGGTACGTCAGGACCGGTGAACTCATGCAGGTCGTAGCTGAGTTGCTCGACGGGAAACCGGTCGACCTCGACGGGCGCCACGTACGGGTGGAGGGCGCCCGTCTCGACAAACCCGCCACGGCTGCGCACGTACCCCTCTACTTCGGCGGCGCGTCAGCGGACGCGGAGGACGTCGCGGCACGCCACGCCGAGGTGCAGCTCCTGTGGGGCGAGCCCCCGGCCGCGCTCGCGGAACGCATCACCAGGGTGCGGGACAAGGCCGCACGCCTTGGTCGCACCCCGCGCTTCGGCCTGCGGCTGCACGTCATCACCCGCGACACCGCCGCCGAGGCATGGGCGGAGGCCGACCGCATCCTCGCCGGGCTCGACCCCGACGCGGTCCGCGCCTCCCAGGAGCGTTTCGCCCGCATGGACTCCACCGGCCAGGCCCGGATGACCGCCCTCCACGGCGGCTCGGCCGACCACCTCACCGTCGCGCCCAATCTCTGGGCGGGCATCGGCCTCGTACGCGAAGGCGCGGGCACCGCCCTGGTCGGCTCGCACGACGAGGTCGCCGCGCGGCTCCACGAGTACCGGCAACTCGGCATCGACGAGTTCGTCCTGTCCGGCTATCCGCACCTCGAAGAGGCCTACCGGATCGGCGAAGAAGTCGCTCCCCGCCTCAGGGCTCTCACGGAGGCGGCGGCATGACCCTCCTCAAGAACACCGGGACACTCACCGCGCCCCTGCCCGCGGCGGAACCGCATCGCGCCCGGCACACCTGGGTCACCGCCGCCGCCCTGCGCTGGACGGCCCTGCGGCTCCTGGCCCTCGCCGTCCTCGTCGCGGCCTGGCAGGCGGTGGTCGCGGCAGGGGTCTGGCCGCGCGTCCTGGTCCCGTCGCCGGGCGACGTGTGGCACGCGTTCGTCCAGGCGTCGACCGTCCACGACGGCGTGCGCGGCTTCAGCGGCCACCTCCTCCTGGAGCACCTGGGCGTCTCCCTGCGCCGCATCGGCATCGGCACCGCGTACGCGGCCCTCGCCGGTATCCCGCTCGGCCTGCTCATCGGCGTGGTCAAACCGCTCGCCGTGGTCCTGGAACCGGCGGTCACCTTCCTCAGGACGCTGCCGCCGCTCGCGTATCTCTCCCTGCTCGTCATCTGGTTCGGCATCGACGAGACCCCGAAGATCTGGCTGCTCGTCATCGCCGCGCTGCCGCCCATCGCCGCCGCGACCGCCGCGGCCGTCCGCGGGGTGCCCGGCGATCTGGTGGAGGCCGCGCGGGCACTGGGCGCCGGGCCCGTCGCCCTGCTGCTCTCCGTAAGGCTGCCCGCCGCCCTGCCGGAGATCCTCACCGGCGTGCGGATCGCGGTCGGCATCGCCTACACCTCGGTCGTCGCCGCGGAGACGGTCAACGGCGTGCCCGGCATCGGCGGCATGATCCGCGACGCCCAGCGCTACAACCAGACCGACGTCGTCATCGCCGGGATCATCGCCATCGGTATCTCCGGGATCGTCCTCGACGCCCTGTTCAAGGGCGTGGAGCGGCTCGCCGTGCCGTGGCGCGGCCGCGTCTGACACCCGCCCCCTTGCTTCCCCCCGTCTCCCTACGAAGGAACCGCCGTGCCCTCTCGCCTCCGCCGCATCGCCCTGCCCGCCGCCGCGACCGCCCTGGTCGCCCTCACCGCGACGGCCTGCGGTGACGGTGCCGACGCCGCCACCGGGGGCGGAAAGACCCCGGTGCGCATCGCCTACCAGTCGATACCCAACGCCGACCTGGTGGTGAAGAACCACCGGCTGCTGGAGAAGGCGCTTCCGGACGCCGACGTGAAGTGGGTGAAGTTCGACTCGGGCGCCGACGTCAACACGGCGGTGATCGCCGGGTCGGTGGACTTCGCACTGGCCGGCTCCAGCCCCGTCACGAAGGGACTCTCCGAGCCGCTGGACATCCCGTACAAGGTGCTGTGGATCCACGATCTGATCGGCGAGAACGAGGCGCTCGTCGCCAAGAAGGGCATCGGGTCCGTCAAGGCACTCAAGGGCAAGAAGATCGCCACGCCCTTCGGGTCCACCTCCCACTACTCGCTCCTCGCGGCGCTTGAGTCGGCCGGCCTCAAGCCGTCCGACGTGCGCCTCGTCGACCTGCAGCCGCAGGACGCGTTCTCCGCGTGGCAGCGCGGAGACATCGACGCCGCGTATGTGTGGACGCCCTCGCTCACCGAGTTGAAGAAGGACGGGAAGGTCCTTGTCACCAGCCGTGAGATCGCCGAGCAGGGCAAGCCGACCGCCGACCTCGGCGTGGTGACCGAGGACTTCGCGGCCAAGCACCCCAAGATCGTGGACGCTTGGCTCACGGCGGAGGACCAGGCCGTCAAGCTCGCCAAGAGCGACCCGGACAAGGCGGCCACCGCCATCGGCGCCGAACTGAACCTGAGCCCCGCCGACGCGAAGAAGCAGCTCGCCCAACTGGTGCTGCTCACCGCGGAGCAGCAGCGGGGTGCCGACTATCTCGGCAAGCCCGGCGCCCCCGGCAAGCTGGCCGGGAGCCTGCACGACGCGGCCGGCTTCCTCAAGGCGCAGAAGGCCATCGACGCGGTGCCCGCCCGGTCGGCGTTCGAGAAGGACCTCGCGGTGAAGGAGCTGTCCCGTGTCGCGGACTGAGAGGACTGAGAGGACTGAGAGGGCTGAGACGGCCAAGGACGCTGAGACGGCCGAGGCGGCTCCCGACGGTGAACTGACTGGCGCCGACATCGAGGTGGCGGGCGTGAGCGTCCGTTACGGTCCGGCCAAGGCCAGGGTGACGGCGGTGTCGGACGTGTCCCTGACCGTGGAGCCCGGCGAGTTCGTGGTCCTGGTCGGCCCGTCCGGGTGCGGCAAGACCACGCTCCTGCGTCTGGTGGCGGGCTTCGAGAATCCTGCCACCGGCACGGTGGAGGTGCGCCGGAAGGTGGGTGTCGTCTTCCAGCAGCCCCGCCTCTTCCCCTGGCGCACGGTGGGCGGCAACCTCTCCTTCGCGCTGGCCCGGCACGGTGTCGTACGGGCCGAACGGGCCGCCCGTGTCGCGGAGTTGCTCGCCCTGGTGGGGCTGCCCGGCATGGCGGGGCGCCGCACCTGGGAGCTGTCCGGCGGACAGCAGCAGCGCGTGGCCATAGCCCGGGCGCTTGCCGCCGAACCGCAGGTCCTCCTCATGGACGAACCCTTCGCCGCGCTGGACGCGCTCACCCGCGAACGCCTCCAGGAAGAGGTCAGGACCCTGGCCGCCGTCACGGGCACCACCGTTCTGTTCGTCACGCACTCCGCGGAGGAGGCCGTCCTGCTGGGCTCCCGGGTCCTGGTGATGGCGGCGGGGCCGGGGCGTGTGATCGGCGAGGTGGCGGTCCCGCTGCCGCGCGAGGCGACGACCGACGTGGCCGCCCTGCGAGGCACCCCTCGGTTCGCCGCCCTGCGCGCGGAACTCGCGGAGGCCACGCGGCAGGCGGCGACCGCCTAGCGCCTTGGCGCTCCGGCCCCCGGTAGGGCCTCATCCGCTCCGGCCGCCGAGCGCGATCGTGCGGGCGATGTCCAGGGTGAGGCGCTGCCAGGGGTCCTGGGGGTCGCGGGACGTGAGGGCGCGGACCCGGCGCAGGCGGTAGCGCACGGACTGGGGGTGGAGGTGCAGTTCGCGGGCCGCGGCATTGGCGGAACCGGTGTCGATGTACGCGGTGAGGGCTTCCAGGAGGTGGCGCCGGGCGTCGTCGACGAGGGGGCCGAGCACGATGCGGCCGATCTGGTCGGGGCTCACCACGGGGTGGCCCGCGAGCAGCGCGAGGACATGTGCGTCGGCGTCGGTGAGGACCCGGTCGGGGTGGTGGGCGTGCGGGGGAGCGGTGTCCAGGGCGCCCGCCGCAAGCCGGTGGGCGACCGCCACACGGTCCAGGCTCTCGCCCGAGATCACGCAGCCGCGCCAGGCATGGCGGCGCAGGATCTCCGGCACGGAGTCGACGGACACGGCCGGTACGAGCAGCACGGCACGCGAGCCGTGCGTCGTCGCCAGGGACGTGCCCCGCGCCCCGCCCCCGCCGAGCGCCGAGAGCAGCGCCGTCGACGTGGTGAGGGAGATGTCGGACGCGGCGCCGTCCAGGGCGGTGGCGTCCGCCGGCTCGGCCACCAGGAGGCTGTAGCGCTCGGGGAGTTGCACGCCCAGCCGTGCGGCCCGCGCGCCGAGCGCGCCCAGCGAGGCGTGCCGGCCCGCGATCAGGTCGTCCAGGAGCAGCTGGAGCGATCGGTCGCGGTCGCCCGAGAGACGCTCGCTGGTGGCCGCGTACGCCGTCGTCATCTCCTCGGAGATGGTGTCCATGGCGGTCAGCAGGAGCTGTGCGAGGGCAAAGGCGTCCTCGGCGGACAGCCGCGGCGCACGGGCGGCGACCTCGTCCGCCAGGACGGCGGCCGCGACCCGGTAGGCGCGCAGGACGGCCTGAAGGGGGCGGCCGTCCGCCGCCCGCGCCGCCGCGATCCCGCGGAAGCGCCGCAGATCGGCAGGGCCGATCGAGCCGTCCGTGGCCCAGTGGTCAAGGAGGCGGTCCGTCGCCCAGGCGGCGATGGCCCGCACCTCGGGGAACCTGCTGCCGTCGAGCGCCGTATAGGCCGGAACCTGTTCGTGCACCGCGTCGACGATCGCCTCGACGAGACGGGGGTCGGCCAGGAGTTCCTGCCGGACGTGCTCCCGCTTGTTTGTCACAGGGTGATAGTCCCATCGGAAAAGAGTGCGTACGACCATGGACGGGGCTTGTCACTGTGGCAAGGATCGTCGGGTAGACAGTGCTCTCCCGCTGTCGCACGCAGTCTCACGGCCACCGGACGGGATCCTCCATATGACGACGACGCCGAACTGGGCGGACTTCCAGTACGAGATCTACCTCAACGGCATGACTGGCGCCGTACCCCGCCTGCCCACCGACCTGACCCGCCTCGAGGAGCTGACCGAGCAGCGGCTGGGCCCGGGCCCGGTCGGCTATGTCGCGGGAAGCGCGGGCAACGGCAGCACCGCCCGCGCCAACCGCGAGGCACTGGAGCGGCGCCGGATCGTGCCGCGCATGCTGCGCGACGTACACGAACGCGATCTGTCCGTGGAGGTGCTCGGCCACCGGCTGCCCGCGCCGCTCGCCCTGGCCCCCGTCGGCGTCCTGTCGATCATGCACCCGGAAGGCGAGTCCGCCGCAGCCCGCGCGGCGGCTGCCCGCGGCGTCCCGTACATCCTGTCCTCGGCCTCCAGCACCCCCATGGAGCAGGTCGCCGAGGAGATGGGGGACGGGCAGCGCTGGTTCCAGCTGTACTGGGCCAAGGACCGCGACGTCACCAAGAGCTTCCTCGACCGGGCCAAGGCCTCCGGCTTCACCGCCCTCGTCGTCACCCTCGACACCCCGCTCCTCGCCTGGCGCCCGCGCGACCTCGACCAGGCCTATCTGCCGTTCCTGCACGGGGTGGGCACCGCCAACTACTTCAGCGACCCGGCGTTCCGGGCCGGTCTCGCCAAGCCGGTGCACGAGGACCCGAACGCGGCGGTGATGCACTTCGTCGGCATGTTCGCCGACCCCGCGAAGACCTGGCCGGACCTGGCGTTCCTGCGCGAGAACTGGGACGGCCCGATCGTGCTCAAGGGCATCCTGCACCCGGACGACGCGCGCCGCGCCGCCGACGCGGGCATGGACGGCGTGGTGGTCTCCAACCACGGAGGGCGCCAGGTCGCGGGCTCCGTCGCCGCGGCCGACGCCCTGCCCCGCGTGGTGGAGGCGGTCGGCGACCGGCTCAGCGTCCTGTTCGACAGCGGCATCCGCACCGGTGACGACATCTTCAAGGCGCTCGCGCTCGGCGCCGAGGCCGTCCTCGTGGGGCGGCCCTACGCCTACGGCCTCGGCCTCGACGGCCAGGCGGGCGTCGACCACGTGATCCGCTGTCTGCTCGCCGAACTCGACCTCACCCTGGCCCTGTCCGGCCACGCCGGACCCGCCGGCCTCACCCCCGACGACCTGATCGAGGAGTCCGCATGACCGCCGTGAAGAACGTCCTCGCCATCGTCTCGCCCCACGTGGGCGGCCGCGCGGCGGGAGGTGCCCTCGCCGGGCTGCTTCCCGGCTCGGCGCACGTCACCGTCGTCGAGTCGGCCGACGAGGACCCCGCGGCCCTGCGCGCGGCGCACGTCATCGTCACCGGCCTCGCGCCCGTCACCGCCGAGCACATCGCCGCCGCGCCGGACCTGGAAGTCGTCCAGTGCGCGAGCCACGGCTTCGACTACGTCGACCTGGACGCGGCCCGCGCACGCGGCATCCAGGTCTGCTCGATCGGCTCCAGCGGCGCCGAGAAGCAGAACGTCGCCGAGCAGACCTTCGCTCTCATGCTGGCCCTCGCCAAGCAGCTGATCCCGGCGCACACCGCTCTCACCGAGGCGGACTGGGCGCTGCCCCGTCTCCAGCAGTCCATCACGGAACTGTCCGGCAAGACGCTCGGCATCATCGGCCTCGGACACATCGGCGAGGAAGTCGCCCGCCGCGCGGTCGTGTTCGACATGACCGTCGTGTACGCCGGTCCGCGGCCGGTGACTGCGGAGACGGAGGCCCGCCTGGGCGGCGCGCGCCACGTCCCACTCGAAGAGCTGCTGCGTACGTCCGATTACGTGTCCCTGCACGCGCCCCTCACGCAGGACACCCGCCACCTCCTGGACGCCGAACGGCTGGCCCTCCTGAAGCCGACGGCCTTCGTCGTCAACACCTCGCGGGGCGCGCTCATCGACCAGGACGCCCTCGCCGACGCGCTGACAGCCGGCACGCTGGCCGGTGCGGGCATCGACGTCTTCGATCCCGAGCCGCCCACCGCGGCCCTGCGTCTGCTCAAGGCGCCGAACGTGGTGCTCTCCCCGCATGTCGCGGGTGTCACCCGCGAGACGCTGGTACGCATCGGCCTCGCCGCGATCCAGAACGTCGCAGGCCACCTGGAGGGCAAGCCGCTGGGCGACGTGGTGTCCTGACCCGGCGTCAGCCCGGGGTTGTGGCAGCGGACCGGAGGCCGTCGCTGCCACAACCGATGGCCGTGATCTACCAGATCTCCCCGACCCACTCGGGGTGGTCGACGAACGGGTTGCGGTTGTGCTGGAACTTGTCGTAGATGACGTCGTTGCGGTTCTTCTCGAACGCGTCCGGCGGGTCCTCGTCGCTCCACTGCTTCAGCACGGAGAGGCGGCCGATGGCGGGGGCGCTGCCGTTGTCGACCTTGTCGTTGGGTTCGAGGTCGGCGAAGCCGTCGTCGCCGTCGTAGCGCACGGCCATGTAGAGGATCATGCGGGCCACGTCGCCCTTGACGGCGTCACGCGGCTCGAAGGAATCGGAGTCGGTGTAGTTGCCCGGCGCCTCGCCGACCTCGCTGCCGCCGTTGTCGAAGTCCTTGTTGCCGCGGGTGCTGTTGACCGAGACGTCCGTCGGGCGCAGGTGGTGGATGTCGGTGCCGGGACCGGTCGAGGTGCCGAAGTCGCCGTGGGACTTGGCCCATGTGTGCTCGCGGTTCCACTGGTCCGGGTCGCCGCCGTTGCTGTCCTTGCTCTGCGAGCGGCCGGTGTACAGCAGGATCACGTTGCTGCTGTTGTCCGGGTCCTGGTCGGTGACCTTGAGCGCGTCCCAGACCTGGTCGTACGACAGCTTGGTCTGGTCGCTGATTATCGTGTGCAGGGCGCTCTTCAGCTCCGGACCGGTCTTGCCGAGCGCGTCCTTGTAGTACGTGTCGTCATAGGCGCCGGCGGTCGCCGCGGACGGAGTGGGGTCCGTGGTCGCGGCATCGGCGGCGGCCGGGACGGTGATCCCGACGAGGACCGCTGCGGCCGTCAGGGCCAGCGGTTTCCAGCGACGTATGTGAGGGACGGGCATGTGGGGGTGTCCTCTCCCGGATTTCCCGCGCACTGCGGATCCTTGCGAAAGGACCCGCGTTCTACGCGAGTTGACAAGTGGGTCAACGGGAGAGTGGCACGGGTGGGCGCATCACTGTATGAACGTTGTGCATCGACTCTGTGACGATGTCGTGGACACGACATGCGCGGCGAATGGGTCGATCTGCGGACGCGCTTACGGGCGGGCGCTCTACAGGGGCCGGACCGTGAGGATCTGCTGGGCGTGTCCGACCGGGCCGTTGACGTCGTGCAGGACCGTGCTGGTGATGCCCTGTCCGGTGGGGCCGAACGTCACCGTGGTGTCGAGCCCGGTCCACCGGCCCTCGGGCTGCCGGTGCAGGTGCACGGTCAGGTCGACGTTGGGGAACATCCACTCGGTGGGGGACTGGCGTACGGCGATTCCGTTGGCGGTGTCGACGAGCGCGACGAAGGACGCCAGGGGGCTCGCGCTCTGCCCGGCGACGAGGTCGAGAGGGGTGGAGATCCAGGCCGTCGTGCGGCCCGGCTGCGGGGGAGCCAGCGGGCGGACGTCCACGGAGGCGATGTATCCGCCCGGCCAGACGGAGGCCATGTGCCAGGGCGCGAGCTCCTCGGGCGCGGTGAGCTTGTCCGCGCCGCCGCCCTCGACCGCGCCGGTGTCATGGGAGGCGAGGAGCCAGGCCCTGGCCCTTACCACCGGACGGTCGGCCATGAGCACGACGGCTTCGAGCAGTTCGATGGTGCGGCCGGGCCGGATGCTCTCCACGCGGATCTCGCACTCGTCCAGAGCGAGGCGCCCGAGGATGTCGAAGCTGATCCGGGCCATGACGAGACCGTTGTCCGGCCGGTCGGCCAGGTAGCGGTCGATGGCGTGCACGATGAGACCGCCGAGCGGGCTGAAGTGCATCTCGTCCGTGTCCCAGGCGCCGCCGGCGTGGGGCGTGGGCTTGTAGCGCCGCTCGTCGATGGGCTCGTAGTAGCTGCCGGTGTTCAACGGGGCCCCTCTCGGCCTTGCGGGTGCGGAACGGGGCGGCCACGGGCTGCTGAGCTGTCCGGGGTCCCGGTATCCGAAGATCGTACTGGCCAGGGTGGAGGGCGGACGGACGGCCAGGGTCCTAGTGCAGGCCGTTGAGGTAGTGCTCCCCGATGTCGCGCAGGCGGTGCTCGGCGGAGCTGTGGGCCGTCAGGGCGCGGGCGTTGCGCCAGAACCTGTCGAGGCCGGGGTCGGCCGAAGGGGAGGGCGATGGCGTGTCGGCGGTGAGTTCGAGGATGCGGGTGGTGATGTGCAGGGCGGCCTTGGCGGTGACCGCTTCGGCCGCGCCCACGAGGAACGCGATCTCGGCCCGCTCGTCGGCGCCGAGCGCGGGCCCCGTCTCCAGCCCATGGGCCAACGCCTCCGTGGCACGCTCGACCACTGCCGCGGCCGTGTGCGCCGCCGTCGCCAACTCCCCGTAGGCGAGCAGCAGATAGGGGTCCGTGGGCGGCGGCCCGCAGTCCGCGCCGGTGTCGAGAGCCCCCACAAGGGCGGGGCGCGGCAGAGCGCGGCTGATGTCGCGGGCCTCGGACAGGGCGCCCTCCGCGTTGCCCAGGCCGACGTGGACCAGCAGGAGGCGGCGGGTCAGCGGGGCCAGTGCGGTGAACGGCGAGATCTCGTGCTCGTCGACGGGGACCGCGCCGAGCACCTGATGGGCGGCGATCGGTACGTCGTCGTAGCTGACGGCGCCCGCACCGCTGAGGCGCTGGCCCAGCAGGTCGTGCGCGGGTTCGGTGGAGACGCCGGGGTGGGCCGGGTTCACGTGGACGGCCACCCATTCCCCGTTGTCCGTGCGCCGCGCCAGGTGCACGAGCCGGTCCGCGACGGCGACGCCCGCGGTCAGGGGGCGGCGGCCGTGCAGGACATAGCCGTCGGCGGTCGGGGTGAGCGCCAGATCGGTGCCCGTCTGGGCGTCCGGCAGTTCGATGTCGCCGCCCCAGAGCCACTGCTCGTGCACGGCGCGCAGTTCGAGTGCGGCGGCGCTCTTCGGCGCGGCGAAGAGGCGCGGGCTCCACGACAGGGCGTGGTGGTGCGCCAGGAGTTCGGCGATGGAACTGTCCGCCGCCGCGATGTCCCTGACCGCCGTACAGGCCGTGCGCCAGTCGCTGCCACTCGCGTCCGCCGCGTCGGATCCGTCCTGCGGGGCGTCGGGTCCGTCCTGCGGGCACGGGGTCAGGAGCGCGGGCAATCCGGCCTCGCGCAGCCGCGAGACCTCGTCGAACGGGGGCTTGCCCGCCCGGTCGCGCAGGTCCGCGTCGACCGCGAGGTCGTCGGCGAGTTCCCGGACGACGCGCGGCGAGGCGGAAGAGGACAGCGTTGTCACGGGACGCCTCACAGATTCCTAGTTTCCCTACCTGATTGATAGGAATACTGGTCACGAACTCCCGGCGCGACAAGTGGGTGTTCAAGGGGCGGACGGGCGTGTCTCGCCGTATGGGATTCGGTAGGGGATCCCAAAGGGTGGCCGAACGAGGGTCTTCTGCGCCGACCGGCCAGGCGCCGCACCGAAATTCGGTTCCGGAACCACGGCCTTGATGCCTAGCATCCGACCATGCCGAGACCTTCTGGATTCACCTACGAGCAGCGCCCCGACGGCAGCGTGACCATCACCCATCACGGCCGCGCGGCCGGGACGCTGCGCGGCGCGCGGGCCGAGAAGTTCCTCGCCGAGGTGGAGTCGGGCGATGCCCAGCTGGTGATGGCCCGCTGGACGGGCGCGTACAAACACGGCAACGAACGCACCGCCCGCAATCACCCGCGCAACCGGGGTTGATCGCGCGGGGGTGGGCGGCGGCCGAAGGGACCTAGGGGTTCGTCCAGGCCGCGGGGTCGGCGGCGAGTTCCGTGACGGGGTGCGGCAGTTCGGCGCACGCGACGTCGGCCAGGGACACGCCCTCGAGGATCTGGCGGACGTTGGCCCGCAGCGCGATCCAGAGCGGAAGGAGTGATTCCGCGGGCCCGCTGTAGGCCAGCTCCGGCGGACGCACTCCGCGTACCGACACCAGGGGGCCCTCCACGACGCGGATGACGTCCGCGATGCTGATCCCGGCGGCGGGCCGGGCCAGACGGTAGCCGCCGTTGCCGCCGCGCTGGCTGAGGACGAGGCCGCCGCGCCGCATGTCGTTGAGGATGCCTTCGAGGAACTTGTGCGGGATCTCCTGGGCGTCCGCGATGGCCTCGGCCTTCAGCGGCCCGTCGTCCTGGCACGCGGCGAGTTGCAGCGCGGCACGTACCGCGTAGTCCGCCCTGGCTGAGATCCGCATGGCCGCATTATGCTGCACCGCCCGGAACGGAACGTATCGCCCCTGGTCATGGGGTGATGTCGCCGGGGGTCGACCCGTGGGCCCGCCGGTCGGGCGATGCGGATCTCAGCCAGTCGCGCCGGGTCGAGCAGCCGCCGATCAGCCGTCGAGCAGTTGCCCGGCGCCGGGCTCATTGCAGGGTCGTGAAGCGGGCGGGGAAGGTATTGCCACGCTTTCGGCGGGCGACCATGCTCCTGGACATGACCGCGATGACCTTTCTCGTCCCGCGGCTCCACGTAGACCTGGGCCGCCTCGCTTCCGCGGCGTGTCGTCTGCGCGTGGCCTGACCGCCGCCTTCATCTCTATCTCCATCTCCATCTGCTCCTGCGGCTGCCGCTCGGGCCGTTGATCTTTTCCCGTTCCCGCTCCACGTCTTCGCGTCCTCCCGGGCCCGGCCCCGGCCGGACGGCGATGCCCTGCGCGCTGCGCCGCGGCGCGCGCAACCGAAGGGACCCCCTCATGACCACCGCACCCGCACCCGCACCCGCCTCCGCCCCGACGCCCCCCGCCCTCACCGTCCAGAAAGTAGGCGGCCGTATCGGTGCCGTCCTGTCCGGCGTCCGCCTCGGCGGCGACCTGGACGAGGCGACCGTGGCTGCCGTGCGCGCCGCGCTGCTCGCGCACAAGGTCGTCTTCTTCCGCGACCAGCAGCACCTCGACGCGGAGAGCCACGAGGCCTTCGCCCGCCTGCTCGGCACCCCCGTCGCCCACCCCACCGTGCCGTCCGTGGACGGCCGTTACGCCCTCGGCATCGACAACGAACGCGGCGGCCGCGCCAACCAGTGGCACACCGACGTCACCTTCGTGCCCGCCTACCCGGCGTTCTCCATCCTCCGCGCCGAGGTCATCCCGCCGTACGGCGGCAACACCCTGTGGTCCAACACCGCGGCCGCGTACAAGGACCTGCCCGAGCCGCTGCGGATCCTCGCCGACAGTGTGCGCGGCGTGCACACCAACGACTACGACTACGCCGCCACCCGTCCCGGCGCCTCGTCCGCGGCGCTCGAACAGCACCGCGAGGTCTTCACCGCGGTCAAGTTCCAGACCGAGCACCCCGTGGTCCGCGTCCACCCCGAGACCGGTGAACGCACCCTGATCCTGGGCAACTTCCTGCAGAAGCTCAGCGGGTTCACGGGCGCCGACTCCCGCGCCCTGATCGGCGTACTCCAGTCGCACGTGGAGCGTCCGGAGAACACGGTCCGCTGGCAGTGGCGCGCGGGCGACGTCGCCATCTGGGACAACCGTGCCACACAGCACTACGGAGTGGACGACTCCGACGACCACGAGCGCACCCTGCGCCGCGTCACCATCGACGGTGACGTGCCGGTCGGCGTCGACGGCCGCCGCTCGGTCCTGCTCGCCCCGGAGTCGGTGCCGGAGCCCGGCCACGGGATCGCCTCCGGTGCCTCCACCGACGGTGTGGTCGCGGAGGGCGATCGCCCTGTCCCCTTCGGCGACGATTCAGCACGCCTTCAATAAACCTGCACATCGAATGCGCAGCCCAGTCACGCTATTCGGCGTCCGCTGCACGCAGCGCTCTTGTGTATTGACCACAGAACTCGCGTTTTGATGCGCGTGTGTCCGCTTTGTTGGAAGGAGTCCTTCCGCTCACGGGATTTCCGTCTGTGAATCTTGTGAAGGAGTCGCCCCTGAGCGGTGAACATGCCTGCACGCAGCGGTGATTCGTCGTCGCAAGTGCTGCGGGGCGCCGCTCCGTCGATTGGATGTGCGACGTGCGAACGTGCTTTGATCCTGGCCACCGCGGAATTCGCACCTCAGGTTCCGCAGTGTTGGAAACACCTTTGCACCATTCATGAGAAGGGCAGCTCACACCATGAACTACACCCCCCAGGTCGAGACCCTCGAGATTTCCGACGCCGACCTCGACAACGTCTCCGGTGGCCTCGTCGCCGGTGTCGCGGGCAACGTCACGGACACCGTTGACTCCATCGCCCCGGTCTCGGGCGTCGTCGGCGGCGTCGTGGGCACCGTCGAGGGTGTCACCGGCCTCAACACCGGCGCCGTCACCGGCCTCGCCGGCGGCCTGACCGCCGGTCTCTGAGCATCCAGCTCACTGAGACGCCATGATTCGTGAGCCCCGGAACCATTGGTTCCGGGGCTCACGGACGCCGCAGGCAAAGTCGCCACAGGCACAGTCGCCACAGGCAAAGTAAGGGAAGCGTTCCGTGCAGTTCCGCCAACAGGCCCTGTCCAAGCTGCAGTCGCCCGAGGAACTCGACCTTCCGGTGCGCTACGCCCGACCCCAGGGCCTGCTCGTCCTCGCCGTCACCGTCGTCGTCATGGCCGCCGCGAGCGTCTGGGCCGTGACCGGTTCGATCTCCTCCACACTCAAGGCGCCCGGCATCCTCACCCACGGCCAGGGCAGTTACGTCCTGCAGAGCCCCGTCACCGGACAGGTGACCCGCGTCCTTGCCGAAGAGGGAAAGCGCGTCGCCGCGGGCGCACCCGTGCTCAAGGTCCGTACGGACCAAGGCGACAAGGTCGTACGTTCCATCGCCGCCGGGCGGGTGAGCACGCTGGTCGCCAGGATCGGCACCGTCGTCACCACCGGCGCCGACGTCGCGACCGTCGAGCGTGTCTCGGGCAGCGACGACCCGCTCCTCGCGATGCTCTACGTCCCCGCGGACAGCGCGGCCACCGTGCCCGTCGGCGCCTCGGTGGACCTCACGGTCCAGTCCGTGCCCACGGAGGAGTACGGCACACTGCGCGGCCGCGTGAAGGCGATCGGACGCGCCGCCCAGAGCGAACAGAAGATCAGCGGGTTCCTCGGCGACAAGGAACTGGCCGGGCAGTTCACCAAGGAAGGGCCGCCCGTGGCCGTCCTGGTCCGGTTGGAGAACTCCGCCGGCACCAAGTCCGGCTACAAGTGGTCCACGGCCGGCGGCCCGCCCTTCGCGCTCGACTCCATGACCCCGGCCACCGGCGCCTTCCACCTCGCCGAGCAGCGCCCGATCGATTGGCTGCTTCCGTGACCGCACCGCACCCCTCCCCGGAGCACCAGCAGCAGCTGCCGCCCCCCGGCGGCCGTCGCAGGCACCGCCCCGAGCCCCAGCGCGGCCGCCGCCGCAACGCGCCGCGCCCCGCGTCCAAGGGCAAGCCGCAGCGATCCGTCCGTACGCCCACCGTCCTGCAGATGGAAGCCGTGGAGTGCGGCGCCGCTGCCCTCGCGATGGTCCTCGCCCACTACGGACGGCACGTCCCGCTGGAGGAGCTGCGCATCGCGTGCGGCGTCTCCCGCGACGGCTCGCGGGCCAGCAACCTCCTGAAGGCGGCGCGCAGTTACGGCCTCACGGCCAAGGGCATGCAGATGGAACCGGCCGCCCTCGCCGAGGTGAAGGCACCCGCGATCCTCTTCTGGGAGTTCAACCACTACGTCGTCTACGACGGCACGGGGCGCCGCCTGGGCCGCAAGGGCGTGCACATCAACGACCCGGACAAGGGCCGCCGCTTCGTGCCCTCGGAGGACTTCGACACCAGCTTCACCGGTGTCGTCCTGGTCCTGGAGCCGGGCGAGAACTTCCGCCGCGGAGGGCGCAGGCCCGGCGTCATGCGGGCGCTGCCCGCACGCCTGCGCGGCACCACGGGCACCATGCTCGCCGCGCTCTTCGCCAGCCTGCTGCTCGTCGCGGTCGGCGCCGCGCTGCCCGCGCTCAGCCGCACGTACATCGATCTGTTCCTGATCGGCCATCAGACCTCTTTGCTGGGTGCCCTGTTCGCGTCGATGGGCGCGATGGTGGCGCTCACCGTGGTCCTGACCTGGCTGCAACAGGCGAACCTGCTGCGCGGGCGCATCATCTCCTCCACGCTGAGCAGCGCCCGCTTCCTGCGCCATCTGCTGCGCCTTCCCGTCACCTTCTACGCCCAGCGCAGCCCCGCCGACCTCGTCCAGCGGCTCGCGTCCAACGACGCGGTCGCCGAGACGCTGGCCCGCGACCTCACCGCCGCGGGCGTCGACGGCATCGTCGTCCTCCTCTACGCGGCGCTGCTGTGGACGTACGACCCCCAGCTCACGATGGTCGGCGTCGGCATCGCCCTCCTGAACATCGTCGCGATGCGCATCGTCATCCGGCTGCGCGCCACCGGCACCCAGAAGCTGCGCGCCGACAGCGCCAAGCTCACCAACACCTCGTACACCGGCCTGCAGTTGATCGAGACCATGAAGGCCACCGGCGGCGAGAACGGCTACTTCCGGCGGTGGGCGGGCCAGCACGCCACCACCCTGGAGCAGCAGCAGCGCCTGGGTGTGCCCAGCGCCTGGCTCGGCGTCGCCGCGCCCACCCTCGCGACGCTCAACAGCGCGCTGATCCTGTGGATCGGCGGCCTGCGCGCGGTGGAAGGACATCTGTCGATCGGCCTGCTCGTCGCGTTCCAGGCCCTGGTCACCCGCTTCACCGCGCCCATCACCCGGCTCAACGGCGTCGCGGGCCGCATCCAGGACTTCGGCGCCGACGTCGCACGCCTCAAGGACGTCGAGAACTTCCCCGTCGACACGCTCTACTCCCGTCCCGAACCGGAGGCGAGCACCCGGCGCCTCAAGGGGCACGTCACCCTGGAAGACATCACCTTCGGCTACAGCCCGCTCGACAAGCCGCTCCTGACCGGCTTCTCGGTGTCCGTGGGACCGGGGCAGCAGGTCGCGCTCGTCGGCGGCTCCGGCAGCGGCAAGTCGACCGTCTCCCGGCTGATCTCGGGGCTCTACAGCCCCTGGGAAGGCACGATCCGCATCGACGGACAGCGCCTGGAAGACATCCCGCGCGGCGCGCTCGCCGCCTCCGTCTCCTTCGTCGACCAGGACGTCTTCCTCTTCGAGGGGACCATCCGCGACAACGTCGCCCTGTGGGACCCCTCCATCCCCGACGACGCCGTCATCGCCGCCCTCAAGGACGCCTGCCTCTACGAGGTCGTGGCCCGCAGGCCCGGCGGCATCCACGGCCGCGTCGAGCAGGACGGCCGCAACTTCTCCGGCGGCCAGCGCCAGCGCCTGGAGATCGCCAGGGCCCTGGTCCGGCGCCCCAGCATCCTCGTGCTCGACGAAGTCACCAGCGCCCTGGACGCCGAGACCGAGCAGGTCATCATCGACAACCTGCGCCGCCGCGGTTGCGCCTGCGTCGTCATCGCGCACCGCCTGAGCACCGTGCGCGACAGCGACGAGATCGTCGTCCTCGACCACGGCTCGGTCGTGGAACGCGGACGCCACGAACACCTCGTCGCCGCCGGCGGAGCCTACGCCGACCTGGTCAAGGAGCACTGAGGTGACCTCGGTACCGGAGCAGTACACCCCGTACACCGACGACGCCGTGGCCGCCGCCTTCGGCGCGCTCGGCACCCCGGCCGACTGCACGGGCCTGCGCAGCGTGCACCTCGAAGGCCCGCAGGTGCTCTGGCTCGTCGTGGCCGGCGCGCTCGACCTGTTCGCCGTCGACGCCGTCCAGCAGGGCCACTGGCACTTCCTGGGCCGACTCGAACCGGGCACCCTGCTCCTCGGCCCCGTCGAAGGCCCCCAGCACACCCTGGTCGGACGCCCGCTCCAGGGCTGCGAGCTGCGCCGCATCCCGCTGCGCGAGCTCTACCGCCCCGACTACGGCGACACCTGGGCCTACGAGCAGCAGTTCCCCAGCCAGTACGACACCGGGGACCAGGCCCTGAGCCTCCTGGAGCACGCCTTCGCGCTCGGCATCGGACGCAGCCACCGGGTCCTCTTCGAGGCGCCGCTCGACGGCCGCACCATGGCCGACGATGTGGTGACCGACGACGACATCCTGTGGATGCCGGTCGCGCCGGGCAGCGTGCAGTACGGCTCGGCCTACAGCGCGGAAGCGGCGGGTGATCTCCTCGTCGACCCGGCCATGTGGCAGCGCATGGTCAACCAGCAGTACCGCCTCCTCGCCACGCTCGACCGCTGGATCGAACGCCTGGAGCGGGCCCACGAGGACCGCACCGCGGCCGGCATCAAGGCGGGCGAGACGGTCCGCGAGCAGGCCGACCGCACGCTGATCGCCTCCATCGGCCGCTCCGGCAGGGGCGGCGCACGCCGCAGCGACGCACGGGGCGGGGACGACGCGACGTACGCGGCCTGCCGTCTGGTCGCCGAGGCAGCCGGGATCACCCTGTCCGGCGCCGCGGAGGGCGGTGCGGTCAGCGACCGGATCGACCCGGTGGAACAGGTCGCGGTGGCCTCGCGGATCCGCACCCGTGCCGTCCGACTCGACGGACGCTGGTGGCGCGAGAACACAGGACCGCTGGTGGGGCACCGCGCGGCCAGCGGGCAGCCGGTCGCGCTGCTGTGGCGGCGCGGACGCTACGAGTCGGTGCACCCCACGTCCGGGCGGCGCATGCGCATCGACGAGAGCAACGCGGACGAGTTCGAACCGCAGGGCATCATGTTCTACCGCCCGCTGCCGGAGCGGACACTGACGCCGTGGCGCCTGTTCCTCTTCGGCCTGCGGGGCACCGGCGCAGACGTACGCAATCTGGCGATCGCCGGTCTGGTGACGGTCGCGATCGGCGCGCTCGTGCCGATCGCGACGGGACAGGTGCTCGGCGTGTTCGTCCCGAACGGCGAGAAGAGCCTCATCGTCCAGGTGTCCCTGGCGGTGATGATCACCAGCATCGTCTCCGCGGCGTTCATGCTGCTCCAGAACCTCACCATCCTCCGCATGGAGGGCCGCATGGAGAGCACACTGCAACCAGCGGTCTGGGACCGGCTGCTGCGGCTGCCCACACGCTTCTTCGCCTCGCGCTCCACCGGTGAACTGGCCAGCGCGGCCATGGGCGTCAGCGCGATCCGCCGGGTCCTGTCGGGCATCGGCCCCGTCGCGCTGCAATCGGGCACGATCGGCGCGATGAACCTGGTCCTGCTGCTGCTCTACAGCGTGCCGCTCGCCCTGGCCGCACTGGGGATGCTCGTCGTCATCGCCGCAGTGTTCCTCACCCTGGGCCTGTGGGAACTGCGCTGGCAGCGCCGCCTGGTCGAACTGAGCAACAAGCTCAACAACCAGGCATTCCAGACCCTGCGCGGACTGCCCAAACTCCGCGTCGCCGGGGCGGAGAGCTTCGCCTACGCGGCCTGGGCGGGGGAGTTCGCGCGCAGCCGGGAGCTCCAGCAGCGCGCGGGCCGCATCAAGAACGTGACGACGGTCCTCAACTCCGTCTATCTGCCGCTCTGCACGCTCGTCATGTTCATCCTCCTCGCGGGCCCGGCCCGCGGCAGCCTCACGGCGGGGGAGTTCCTCACCTTCAGCACCGCCGTGACGATGCTCCTGACCTCCGTCACCCAGCTCACCGGTGCGCTGATCTCTGCCGCCGCGGTCCTGCCGATGTTCGAGCAGATCAAGCCGGTGCTCGACGAGGAGCCGGAGGTACGGGGCGCGAGCACCCAGCCGGGCGAATTGCAGGGCGAGATCGAGGCCCGCGGTCTCTCCTTCCGCTACGCGGACGACGGCCCCCTGGTCCTGGACGACGTGTCCCTGTCCATCCGGCCGGGCGAGTTCGTCGCGGTCGTCGGCCCCAGCGGCTGCGGCAAGTCGACGCTCCTCCGCCTCCTGATCGGCTTCGACAAGCCGGTCTCCGGCAACGTCCTCTACGACGGCCAGGACCTCTCGGCACTCGACCAGGCGGCCGTGCGCCGCCAGTGCGGCGTCGTCCTGCAGAACGCGCAGCCGCTCACCGGCTCGATCCTGGACTGCATCTGCGGCGCCGAGACGTTCACGCAGGAGGAGGCGTGGGAGGCCGCCGCGATGGCGGGCCTCGCCGAGGACATCAAGCGCATGCCGATGGGCCTGCACACGATGATCTCCGGCGGCGGCGCGGTCTCCGGCGGCCAGCGCCAGCGCCTGATGATCGCCCAGGCCCTGATCCGCCGCCCCCGCGTCCTCTTCTTCGACGAGGCGACCAGCGCCCTGGACAACGAGACCCAGCGCACGGTCATCGACAGCACCCGCGCCCTGAACGCCACCCGCGTCGTCATCGCCCACCGCCTCTCCACGGTCCTCGACGCGGACCGCGTCATCGTCATGTCGGAGGGCCGAGTCGTCCAACAGGGACCACCGGCCCAGCTCCTCGCGGACACGGGCGGTCGGTTGCACGAGCTGGTGCGGCGGCAGTTGAGCTGAGCCACACCAGCACACTCCAATAACCGCATAGGGAACGTACTTAAAAGCTGCCTGGAAAATGCGATACAGGCAACGGCTTTCGCCGCTACACTCCTCATCTGGATATCAGGTTCCGGGGGATGATGGCGCATGACTGATGATCCACATTCTTGGCGAGCGAAGCGGCGTCGCCGTGTAGCGGATGAGATGACGCCGGACGCTGCTGAGGCCATCGTGGGAGTTCTCCAACTCCTCGGCAGGGTAGCGATCAAAAAGGCGCAAGTGCCGCGACCCTTGCACGTCAATACGCTCACCTTCGACGAGATTGTTCGCTATTTCGTGGAGGAGCGTCCGGCCGTGCCTCAGGTGCACCATGGCGCCCTCCTGGTGCGTCGAGGGCTTCCCTATGGGACTCCTTGCCTCCAGTTGTTCGTCGACCACGGGAACGAGCCGTGCCTGACGCCGTCCGGGGAACCGTATGGCAGGTTCATGGTGGCGAAGCAACTGGACGAGGAGCTCAAGAGTCTGCTCGGCGGGCGGGAACTCATCATCTTTGAGTAGATCGCCGCGTTCTCCAGCAGGTCGGCGTCGGAGGAATCAATGTGGGGATGGGCGGGTCTCGTTGCAGGGTTGGCTGTCGCGTCGGCTGTGCTTATCGCGGCTCTCCGGATGCGCGCGAGGCGTCGTACGGACTTGAGGATCGACGAAGAGGAGCTGAACCAATGGTTCCGGCGCCGTAAGTGAACAAAAGAGCAAAAGGAACGAACAAAATCGGGGGACAGAGGGAAATGGATCCAATCTCACTCATCGCAGCGATCGCCTTTTTCGGGTACATCGCTGTAGCGATCGTATTCATCACCGTGGAAATCATCACGGAATGGTTCCAGGCGCGCGGACGGATCAAGGCGACGAACGCCAGGGCGATCGCCTTCTCGCTGGCGGAGCGCATCGCCAACAAGGACTACGCGAAGGTCGGCGGGGTCTTCGACAAGACCCCCGCGACCGCGACCACTCGGATAGTCCAAGGCTTCTTCGACGAGGGCACAGGCCGTGTGATCGAGGCGCGTGCGCTCGCCAGCATGCGCCAGCCCAGCGCGGGGGTCGTACAGAATCACACGGCGGGCCGCGGGCTCGTCGTCTACACCTGAGGGGTGCCAGGTGGACCCCATCAGCCTCATCCTGCTCGTGATGGCGGGCAGCTTCGCAGCCGGAGCCGTACTGGCTCAGGTGACCTGGGACATGGTGGACAGCTGGATCTCGACGCGGGCCGTGCCAGGCGGCTATGCGGAGATCCTTTCCAGCCGCTTGGCCACCGGGGACTATCACGTCGTCGGCGGGGTCTTCACGTCGTACGGCACGAAGACGGCCTCCCAGACGTGGGACGGGCACGCACTCGACCCTGAACTCGTTCGCAGGCTGGGGACGTCGGGGGGGTGTGATCCGTGTCTACACATGAACCCGGCCGGCGAGAGCGGGCCAAGGCCGAGAGGCCCTGGTCCGCGCCGCGTCTCTTCCTGAGTGGCTTCCCTGCGGGTGTCCCGGAAGCGGAGATGGTGAAGTTCAGGGTGCGTCTGTTCGCCATGCTCGGTGACGTCATCGACCGGTACAGGCCCGGTGCGTTCAGTATCAGCGCCGGATATGGCCAAGTGCCTTCCCAACAGGCACAGTTCCCGTCGGATCCGTCGGATCCTTCGGTAGATGCGGAGGCGCGCGGGCCGGCCTTCTCGACGGTCGAACCGCTCTACACCTTCGATCAGCTCGTGCTCCCGGAAGCGACGGTCAACCGCCTGCTCGACTGCGTCTCGCTGGTCGAGGTAGCACCTCTCGTTTTCGACACCTGGAACATGCGGTCGATCGAGCCCAACCCCTCGACGGCGGTCAACTTCCGTGGACCGCCCGGGACGGGGAAGACCATGGCGGCCCATGCGATCGCGCAACGGCTGGGGCGGCGCATCCTGTCCTGCCGACTGTCGGACCTGGAGAGCAAATATCACGGCGAGGGCCCCAAGAACCTCGCCGCGTTGTTCGCCACGGCCAGAGAACAGAACGCGGTGCTCTTCATCGACGAGGCCGAGTCTCTGCTCTCGCGCCGGTTTGCGCAGCCCCAGCAGGCAGCGGAGAGCGCCATCAACTCCATGCGGACGGAGCTGTTGATGGCGCTCGACACCTTCCAGGGGTTGGTGATCTTCGCCAGCAACCTGCCGCACAGTTACGACGCGGCGGTCGAGTCCCGCCTGCTGCACGTCGACTTCGCCTTGCCTGATCGCCCCGCCCGCCGGCTGATCTGGCGAACTCACCTGCCGGCCGAACTGCCGGTGCACGAGGATGTCTCGCTCGACGAACTCGCCGACGTCGCGGAGGTCTCGGGCCGGGACATCAAGATGGCGGTCATCCTTGCTGCGGTCGGCACGGCACGACGTGGCCTGGGTACCGTTACCCGCGACACCCTGCTTTCCGCTCTGGAGGAACAACGTCAGCCGCCGGTCCCACCGCCGCCGACTGACGGCACCACCGAACTCTCAGAGGCGGGCAAGGAGACTGTCGCCGGTCAACTCCGCCAACGTCTGGCCGATGGAACGACGCCGAAGTGACAAGCAGGAGGGGGCGAATACCCGCGGCGTCATGTTGATGTGGGGCGGCCGGATGGTGCGGCGGCAGATGCAGTGAGGTGTGCGGGGATCCGTTCCAGGACTCCGCCCGCGAATACGTCGTACAGCGGCAGTGTCTCCAGATGGACGTAGCCGATGTGGCAGTCGCAGACCGCCAGGGGACAGGCGCGGGGCTGCAGGGCCTGCCTGTACGAGCCGTCGTACAGGTTGCCCAGTTCGCCGCGGACGAAGTGGCAGCGGCGGACCGTGCCCTCGCCGTCGACCGAGATGACGGACTCGCCCGTGCGGCAGGGCAGGCCCGCTGAGCGGTGCGGGTGGCGGCTGTAGGGGAACAGGGGGTCGAGGGCGGTCCACAGGGCCGCCTCGTCGTCGGTGTACGTGTGGCCCTCCGCTGCGTTCACCCACAGGTAGACCTCCGGCGACAGCGCGGCCCGCAGACGTCGTGCGTCGTCGAGGTGGTCGGGCAGGCCCACGACGCCCACGCTGAATCGCACGCCGCGATCGGCGAGTTGGCGTGTCTTGGTGAGGAACCGGTCGTACGGCGTCTGGCCCGGGTGGTACGTGCACCACAGGGCGACGGTGTCGAGGTCGGCCTGCGCGAGCCAGTCCGTGCGGCAGCTGAGGTTCGTCTGGATCGCGACGCGGTCGATGTGCGTCTGGTGGGAGAGCTCGACCAGCGCCCGCCGGTACCAGGAGCGGACCAGGCCCTCGCCCCAGGGCGTGAAGAGGAGGGAGAGGCGGTCGCCGGTCTGGTGCCGGGCCCAGTCCGTGAAGCGTTCGAGGGCAGCCCGGTCGGCGCGCAACTGCTCGGGGGTGTCGCGGCGCTTGGCGAAGGGGCAGTACGGGCAGGCGTAGTCGCACGACGCCAGCGGGCCGCGGTAGAGGATCGTCAGGTCCATGGCCGGCGGGATCAGGGGCAGGGGCGGGGGCAGGGACACGGTCTGCGGGCTCACTTCAGTTCGTATGCGGCCATGGCGGCCCGCACCTCGGCGGAGAACAGCTCGGGGCCGATCGCGTCGGAGTGCGCGAGGCCTTCCGGTGTCAGGCGCAGGACTTCCGCCGTCGCCTCCCGCTCCAGCCAGCCGCGGTCCGCGAACCGTTCGAGTTCGGCGGGGAAGTCCTCGTAGGGGTCCGTGCCGAACTGTTTGCGGTAGTCGGCCCGCGGCATGCCGTCCGCTTGAAGCAGCGACTGCAGGAGGTGGCGCCGGCGGGCCTCGGCGCCGTCGACCCGGCGGCCGTGCACGGCACGGCCGAAGTCCTCGGTGGCGGTGTACTCGTCGATGATCGTGCGTATCTCGCGCAGGTCGACCGCGTAGTCGAAGGAGTAGTGCAGCGAGGAGGTGTACGAACGGGCGCCGCAGCCCAGGCCGATCATGCCGTCGGTCTGGCAGGCGTAGTCGTCGGCGCCCTGCGGGGGCGCGTCCGCCCGGCGGAACATCCGCATCGACACCTGGACGTACCCCGCGGCCAGGAGATGGTCGCGGCCCTGCCGGTAGAGCCGCAGCCGCTGTGCGTCCCAGTCCGCGTCGGACAGCGCCGTGCCGTGCTTGCCCAGGCCGGTCAACGGCCGCACGTACAGCGGGTAGAGATAGAGCTCCTCGGGCCGCCAGGCCAGCGCGGCATCCAGGGACGTGCGCCAGGTGCGCTCCGTCTGGCCGTCGATCCCGTAGATGAGGTCGATGTTGAGGACCGGGATGCGGGCGTCGCGTATCCGTCCGAGCGCCGCCTCGACGTCCGCCCGGCGCTGGGGCCGCACCGCCGCCCGCGCCTCGGCATCGACGAAACTCTGCACGCCCAGGCTGAGCCGCGTCGCCCCGCGCCCGGCCAGGACCGCGAGCCGGTCGGCGGTGGCGGTGGCGGGCGATGCCTCGACGGAGAGCGGTATCGCCCGCAGGTCGGCCCCCATGCGCCGCTCGGCGATGTCGCAGAGCCGCTCCAGCTCCGCCGCCTCCAGATAGGTGGGGGTGCCGCCGCCGAACGCCGCGTTGGCGAACCGGATCCGCGCCGCGTCCTCGCCTTGCGCCAGGGCGTCCCGCACCGCTGTGGCCTGCCGGTCGAGCGCGTCGAGATAGCGGGTGGTCAGCTCGCCGGGCGCACCGATGCGGGTGAAGAGGTTGCAGAAGCCGCAGCGGACCTCGCAGAACGGTATGTGCAGATAGAGGGAGAGCGCGTCCTTGGGCTCGGCTGCCCACAGGGTGCGCAGCTCGGGTCGGTCGGCCAGCGGGCGGTAGGCGGTCTTGTGCGGGTAGGCGTAGACGTAGCTCTGGTACGGGCGGGTGGCGGTGGGGTCGAGAAGCTGGGGTGTGCTCATGCGGACGGCTCCAGGAAGAAGTGGGCGTAGGGGACCGTCCACACGGCTTCGTGCCCGAGACGGTGGCCCGTATAGCCGTCGTCTCCGTAGGCCGTGCCGTGGTCGGAGCAGACGATGGCGAAGCAGCGGCGGCGCGAGCTCAGGGCGGTGAACAGGCGCCCTATGTGCCGGTCGATGTACTCCAGGGCGGCGGCGTGCGTCGCGCGGCTGTCGCCTGCCTCGCGGGTGGCGCCGGTCGTGTGGAACCAGTTGGGCTGATGCAGGGCCGAGGCGTTCAGGAAGAGGAACAGGCGCTGTTCGTGGGGGAGTTCGGCCACCACTTTCTCGGCCCGTGCCACCTGCGACTCGAAGGACGTGGGCGAGGCCACGCCGAACCCGGGCTCCCAGTGGCTCTCCTGGAAGAGCCCGGGCAGGACGTCCCCGAGGGCGCCCTGCTTGTTGAAGAAGCCGACCCCGCCGATGCACACCGTGCGGTACCCGGCCTGTGCGAGGCCGGACACCAGGTCGGGGGTGTCGAAGACGAACGTGCGCCCCGCGGTCGTCTCGCTGCCCGCGAACCGTGCGGCGAACAGCCGTGGATGCGGCCCCGGAGCGGCGGGCGTGGGCAGGAAACCGGCGAACATCGCCTGGTGCGAGGCGTAGGTGAAGCTGCCGGGCGCGTGCCGCTTCTCCCAGACGCCGCCCGGCAGATGACGGGCCAGATGCGGGATGCGGCCCGCGGCGGCGAGTTCGACGGCGACGTCGTACCGCAGGGTGTCGAGGGTGACGAGGAGCAGGTCGTCCCGGCCGACGACCTCGTTCATGTCGGGAGCGATTGACGGCTCGGGCGGGCTCGTGGTGTCAGGCGTGGGCATGGTGGTTCCTTGCGGGGTGGTTCGGCGAGCGGGGCGGGGCGGCGGAGACAGCCCGGTGCCGGGCGGAGGAAGCCCGGGGCGGTGTGGCAGGGGCCGGCGGGCGTCGTCGTACGGCGGCGATCTGCGCCGCGTACGTGTCGAGCCCCTCCGCCCCGCTGCCCGGCAGCCCCGTCAGGCGTGGCAGCAGATCACCGAAGGCGTTGACCTCGCCGACGGCGAAGCGCTGCCAGCCGATGGCGGGAAGGAGGTCGACACCGACGCAGAGCGTGCCGGGAAAACAGGCGGCGGCCCGCTCGCAGATGTCCAGGGCCTCGCCCCAGCGAGCCCCCGCCGCCTCGATCGCGGCGGCCAACTCGCCGCGTGCCCCGCCCAGGTGGAGGTTGGTCAGGGGTGACTTGCTGGTCCGTACGACGGCGTGGGTGGCCCGCCCGCCGGTCACGACGATCCGCAGATCGGCCACGTGCGCGTGCAGCGACGCCTTGGGCATCCAGCGTTCGACGTGCAGCCCGTCGGGCGCGAGTCCGTCGACGATCGCGGCGATCTCCCGCTCGTCCCGGTAGCGGCGCACCCGAAGGGAGTTGTGCAGCCGCCCGTCCGACATCTCCACGGATGTGGTCGCCCGGATGCGCCCGGGGCCCGCCGTCTCGACGGCGAGCACCCCGGAGGCGGACGACCCGTGCGCGAGCTTGACGAAGAGTCGCGGCATGCGGTGCTCCCGCATCAGCGCCCGTACGTCGTCCCAGCCCCGCACCGCTGCCTGCGCCCCGGACGTCGGCGACGGCGGAACGGGAACGCCCGCGCGGGTGAGTACGTCATGGCAGAGCCGCTTGTCGAACAGCACTCCGAGTTCGTCCGGATCGTCGAGGCGCCTCCCCCCGCTCAACGTCCGTACGGACGCCATGAACCGCCCGTACCAACGCGCGCTGCCCTCCACCCGTGTGGGGTCGTCCATCGCGCGCAGCGCCAGGTCGACGTCGGCGTTCTCACCGGGCGATTCGAGCCGCACCACCTCGTCCGCGCCGAAGGCGGCACCGCCGTCGCGCAGCACATCCAGCCACGGCACGACACGCGGCGCGGGCAGCCCGGCCTCCCGTACGGCCGCCGTGAACAGCTCCACCCGGCGGTTCTCCGGGTTGCCGACCACCGCGAACCGCGGACCGGGCAGCCCGGGACACGGCAGCCCGGGACCCGGTTCGGGACCCGGTTCAGGACGCGTTGGCGCCTGCCCCATGGCGTTCCCCCCTCTCCGCCGACCGCTATTCGCCCACGGCCACGTAGCGCCACACCGTGCCGTCCTCCTCCTCGTCCTCGTCCGCGTCGTCCGGGTCGAGGTCGACCTCGACGCCCGCGGACTGCAAGGTCTCGCGCACGCGCAGGCTCAGCGCCTGACCGAGGAAGTGGTGATGCAGGTCGAGCTTCTTGAGATGCGTCAGCGGCTGGCCGGACAACAGCGCCGTCGCCCCCTCGTCCGTCAGCACACCCATGGAGAGGTCGAGAACTTCGAGACGGGCCACGACCGGCGCGGACGCCATGGCCCCGGCGATCTCGTCCTGGATCTCGCTGTTGCGCAGGGCGAGGTGCCGAAGCCGGGGCAGACGCGTCCCCGCGAAGAAGGGCTCGAGGTCCGAGACCGCCGCGTCGCCGCCGTACCCGGAGGTGCCGAGCCAGAGGTCCAGATGCTCCAGGGCGGGGAAGTCGCTCGCGGCTATCCCGCGCACCACCTCGGCCGGCAGACCGCCGGATTCGAAGGTCAGCGACCGCAGCCGCTCGTGGCGCACCGCGGGAAACGCCAGGCCGTCGGCGCCGCGCACGGCGAACTCCTCCAAGCCGGGGAACGCGTCGAGGAGCGGGGTCACACAGCCCTGGGTGATCCAGGAGATCTCACACTCCTCCGAGTCGATGTCGCCCAGGAACAGGGCCCGCAGCGCGGGCATGCGCTCCTTCGCCCCGACGAGAGCGGCGATCACCTCGTCCGGCCCGTTCTCGTAGACATCGCTCCACGCGCCCACGATGATCGCCCGCACCCGCGTGATGTCGACGGCCTCGGCGAACCGCGCGAACGCGGCCTCCCACTCCTCCTCGCTTTCGTACGAGTCGACGGCGATGCGCCAGGCCACGGAGTCGGCCGCCGGCAGTTCGTCCGTGATCTTCTCGTCGAACTGCGGGAATTCATGGATGGGCAGTTCGTGCCAGTGCTGCTGGTTGTCTCCGATGGTCATGTCCGCCCGCTCCCCTGGCCATGGCGCCGAACCGGCGCCCAACTGCGGCGATCCCGTGTCCGCGGTGATCGACGATGTGCAGAATTTCTACCAAGCGCCACTGACAACGCCCGCCGCGGGGCCGCGAAAGCGGGGTGCGGCCGTTGCCCGACGGCCGTTGTCAGACCCTCGCCGTACCGTCGGATTCATTGAGCGGTGCAGAGCGTGCCGCGGGGAGGGGACACCCATGTACCGGCAGGGAGATGTACTCATCGTGCCCGTCGCCGAGTCGGCGCTGCCGCCGCACGTCGGCGACGGTCCGAAGGAGCCGCGGGACGCCCGCGGCAGGCTCGTGCTGGCCCTCGGCGAAGTGACCGGACATGCGCACGCCGTGGTGGGGCCGGGCCAACTGATCCGCGAATCGGGCCCGTTCGGTCCGATGCTGCTCCACCTGCCGGACGGCGGACGCGTGGTGCACGAGGAGCACGCGGTGATTCCGCTGCCGAAGGGCTGGTACCGGGTGGTGCGCCAGCGCGAGTACGTACCGGGTTCCGTGCGTCTGGTGGCCGACTGATGCCCCGCCGGTGAGACAGACGCGGGGCATGGGGAACGGGAAGCGGGAGAGAGCGACATGGGAGCGGACGAGATGACGACGGCTGAGTACGTACGACCGGTGGAGAGCGACGTGACGGAGTGGCGGCAGGTGGCGGCGGCCACCGGTCCCGCCGACCGCGCGGCGGCCGAGGCAGGGGTGCGGCTCGCCTACCGCAGGGCAGGGCTTCGCGAGCCCGAGCGCATTCGGTGGACTGCTTCTCCGCTGGAGGCCGTGCGACTGGTGGCCGCGGAGAAGGACACTCTGGGGTCCAGCGTGCGCGACGCGGTGCGCAACCGCCCCTGGGCAGCCGAACGGGAAGCTCTGCACGGGGAGTTGGGTCCGGACGGCTGGGGCGAGCACTGGAACGCCACGGGCGCCCGGCTCTGGGACATCACACAGGCCCTGGCTTCCCGCATCCGCACCGGAGTGCTGGAAGAACTGGCGGGTGGCAGGCGCAAGGACGAACAGTCCCTTCGTCTCGTTCTCCTCGACGCCGTGCTCGGCCAGCACGAGGCGGCCTGGCTGTGCGCCTTCGACACCTCACAGGGCGGTCCACTGGACGGCGTCGCGGGGGTCGCCCGCGCGGCGGGCTGGTGGTGGCCCTACGAGCGTGAGGCGATCCTCTGCGAGCGCCCGACCGAACTGCACCGCGACGAGGCCGGCCGTCTGGACCGCGCGGACGGCCCCGCACTGGCCTTCCCCGACGGCTTCGCCCTGCACGCGTGGCGCGGTATGCCGGTTCCTGCCGAGTTCCTGCAAGAACTCTCCGCGCTGACCCCCGAGCGGATCCGCGCCGAGGACAACGCCGAACTGCGCCGCGTGATGCTGGAGCACTACGGCTACGACCGCTATCTGGACGAGTCGGGCGCGGTCCCCGTGCACCGCGACGAGACGGGTGTGCTCTGGCGGATCCGGCTCGACGGTGACGAGGACGTGGTGATGGTCGAGGTGGTCAACTCCACCCCGGAGCCGGACGGCACGAGTCGTACGTACTGGTTGCGCGTACCGCCCGCCACGAGGACGGCCAAGGAGGGTGTGGCGTGGACGTTCGGGCTGCACCCGGACGCCTATGACCCCGAGCGCCAGACCTGAGCCGGGAAAGGATGGAAGCGGCTCAGGACCCGGCCGCGTACCGCCAGAAGTCCCGCATCAGTTCGGGGAAGCTGGGCCCGCCCATCTGCAGCTGGCTGAACATGAGGGTGACCGTGCCGGTGGACGGGATGATGTGCGCGGTCGTACCGGTGCCGCCCACCCAGCCGTAGCGTCCCGGGACGTTCCACGGTTCCACGACCTCGACGTCGACCGAGCCGCCGAAGCCCCATCCCATCCCTTCGAGGAAGAGACCGGCGGACTCCCGCTCGGGCGTGGTGAGGTGATTGGTGGTCATTTGCCGCACCGACTCGGGCGTGAGCAGCCGGCGCCCGTCCGCCGCCGTTCCGGCGGCCAGCAGCATGCGGCCGAAGGCGAGCCAGTCGTCGAGGGTCGAGACGAGACCGCCGGCGCCGGACGGGAACGCGGGCGCGGTGCTCCACTGTCCGTCGGCGGGGTCGAGCAGTTCGAGCCCGCTGCGGGGATCGCGTTCGGGTCCGGCCTCGGCACCGGCCGCGTAGTAGCTGGTGAACCGGTCGAGCTTGCCCGGCGGCACCGAGAACGCGGTGTCGGTCATCCCGAGCGGTTCGAAGATCCGCTCGGCCAGGTACTGGGGCAGCGGCACTCCGGTGACCCGGGAGATCAGCACGCCCTGGAGGTCGGAGCTGAGGTTGTACAGCCAGCCGTCGCCGGGCTGGTGCAGGAGCGGGATGCGGGACAGCGCGGCCATCCACACGTCCGGGTCCGGGACGGCCTGCGGCTGGGGAGGCCCTTGCTTCAGCTCGCTGAACAGCGGTGCGAGCGCGGGCAGCGAGAAGTCGGACGGAAACCCGTATCCCGTACGGGAGGTGAGCAGATGGGAGACGGTGATGGGGCGCAGCGCCGGGACCACGTCGTCCACCGGCGAGGACGGAGTGCGTACGACGCTCGGTGACGCCAGTTCGGGAAGCCAGCGCCCGACCGGGTCGTCAAGGGCGATCCGGCCTTCGTCGACCAGCATCATGACGCCGGCGGCGACGATGGGTTTGGTCAGCGACGCGATACGGAAGATGGAGTCCCTGGCCATCGGTGCGGTGCCCTCGACGTCGACGGACCCGACGGCCGCGACCTCCTCGCTCCGGTCACCGCGGGCGACCAGGCCCACCGCTCCCGCCACGGAGCTGTTGCTGACGTGCGTCTCCAGAGTCTTGCGCAGATCGGCCATGCGCCCACCCTCTCAGCCCGCACCCCGCTCCGAGCGTCATTTGGTACGCAAAAGCCCGGCCCGCCGAACCGTCGGCGCGATGGCGCCGCGGCCCGGCAGACCGGACGTGGGTGGTGTGGGGGAACCACCCGCGCGATGGCTCAGCCCGTGATGTTCACGTCGATGCAGGCGTAGAAGGCGTTGCTGGTGTCGGCGATGTTCCACACCGCGAGCACCTTCTGCTTTCCGCTGAGCCCGCCGAAGTCGACCTTGTGCGTGACGGTCTCACCCGGCTGGGCACCGCCGTCGTCGACCTCGGCGATCTTGTTGCCGCCGACGAAGTACTGCCAGGTGCTGGTGCTGTGACGTGCCGTCAGCTTCCAGCTGAAGTCCTGGGAGGAGCCGACGTCGGTGGCCTTCCAGCCCTTGCTGTCGTCGTCCAGTTCGGAGAACCGTGAGTTGCCGCCGCTGCACGTCGTCTGCCCCTTGGGGCCTTCGACGCTCTGCGGTTCGTGGGTGATCTCGCCGCAGGACACGGTGCCGTCCGCGCACTGTGCCTGGCGGCTCGGGGGCGAGTTGACGTAGCCGTGCGCACTGGCCGGGGTCACGGAGGCCAGGACGAGTATGGGCGCGAATCCTGCGCCCAGAGCGGCTGCCAGCTTCTGCTTCTTGTTCATCTCTGTTCCCTCTGAGTGGGGGGGGGAGGAGGGGCGAGAGACAACCGGGCGCCTCGGTCGACTCATTGGCCTAGACCATACTGATTGTCGGAGCGCAGTCAACCCTTCAAGTAAGGCGCGTGGTGCGGAAGTTGTGAATGGGGCCGCGCGGCGAGGCTCCGGGCGCGCATGGCTGAGGGGGTCGCGCGGCAAGACGACGGGACATGCAGCCGGGGCGGAAAGTCATCATGCGACTCATTCGATCTCCCCGGGGCCGAGGTCATCGAGCGGCAGAATCAGGGAGAGCAGCCGCATCGCCGGGGGAGACGTACCAGGCAAGATTGTCCTGACGGTCTGAACGAACCGACCGCGACGGGCGACACGCGGCACCACGAGCGACAAGCCGCAAGCGGCACGCAGTACGCAGTACGCGGCACCAGGAGGGCGAGGCCGGATGGACATCCTCACCGAGGCGCTGGCCTCGATGCGCACCGGTAACCCGGCGTTCGTACGCGCCAACGGCCGCGCCCCCTGGGGCCTGCGCCTGCCACCTGCCGCGGGCGCAGCCTTCCACGTGGTGCTCCACGGCACCTGCTGGCTGGTCCCGCCGCCCGACGCGCCGCCGCACCTGAAGCCGATTCCGCTCAACCCCGGCGATGTGATCTTCCTGCGGGGCGGGCACGGTCACATCCTCGCCGACCACTCCTCGACCCCGGCCGAGGAGTGCAAGAGCGAGCAGTTCCGCCGGAGCGCACCGATCGGCTCGCTCACGCTCGGCGGAGAGGGCGCCGAGACCAGCCTGCTGTGCGGCAGCTATCCCCTGGACCAGGCGCGACCGCACCCCCTTGTGCGCCGGCTGCCCGAGGTCATCCACCTGCCGACCGGGCACGGACGCCATCCGGAGCTGAGCGCCGCCGTACAACTCCTCGGCGCCGAGCTGGAGAACCCGCGCATCGGCTCGGACGGCATCGTGCCCCCGCTGATCGACTCGCTGCTGCTCTACATCCTGCGGGCCTGGCTCGACGATCAGCCCCCGGCCGCCGCGCAGGGCTGGGCCGCCGCCCTGAGCGACTCGGCGGTCGCACCCGCCCTGTCGGCCATGCACGACGACCCCGCGGCCTCGTGGACGGTCGAATCCCTCGCCGAGTGGGCCGGTCTGTCCCGCGCCGCGTTCGCCCGGCGGTTCGCCCTGCTGGTCGGCGAACCGCCCGTGGCCTATCTGACCCGCTGGCGCATGACGACCGCCGCCCGCATGCTGCGCGAGTCCGACGCCCCGCTGACGACGGTCGCCGCCCGCACCGGATACGGCTCGGAGTTCGCCTTCGCCAAAGCCTTCAAACGGGAGTACGGCCTGGCACCGGGCGGCTACCGGCGCCAGAGCAGAGCCGCCCGGGCCTCCCGCGATGCGCGATACCCGCCCTCACACGGCCACGGCGACCGCCGCGGTGACACCGACGGCGACAATGAGCCCGCGCAGCACGGCGGGTGAGAGGCGGCGGCCCACCCGCGCGCCGATCAGGCCGCCCAGCGTCGAACCGACGGCGATCACACCGGCCACCGTCCAGTCGACGCTCGTCACCGCGATGAAGAGGACCGCGGCGACACCGTTCACGATGCACGCGAGGACGTTCTTGACGGCGTTCAGACGCTGGAGGTCGTCGCGGAGGAACGTCCCGAAAAGGCCCATGAGCAGCACCCCCTGGGCCGCTCCGAAGTAGCCGCCGTAGACGCCGGTACCCATGACACCGGCCCACAGCGGCATGCCGCCGTCCGCACGGCCGGGGGAGTCGCGCCGCGCGAGCCACTTCTGCAGCCGCGGCTGCAACAGCACCAGTACGCAGGCGATCAGGATCAGCACCGGCACCGCCGAGCTGAAGGTGTCGGCGGGCAGCTTCAGGAGCAGCACCGCTCCCACGACACCGCCCAACAGCGAGGCCAGGCCGAGCTTGACGAGACGGGATCGCTGGCCCTTGAGCTCGGCGCGGTATCCGTAGGCCGCGCTGAGCACGCCCGGTACGAGTCCGATGGTGTTGGAGACGTTGGCAAGGACGGGCGGGTAGCCGAAGGCGAGCAGGGTGGGGAAGGTGATCAGGGTGCCGGAGCCGACCACCGCGTTGATGCCGCCGGCCGCGACGGCCGCGGCCGCTATCGCCGCTGTCTCGAGTGCCTGCATGGAGCGCCTTTCCGGGACGGTCGGCGTACCGGAGTGCGGACAGCCCGGGACGGAGGAGACAGGTGCGCGGGGGACGGGTCGGCACCCGGTCGGGTCCGCCCGCCCTCCGGAGGGCGGACGGACCCGGCCAGGTTGCCGCCCTGGGCCCGAGAAGATCGTCCCGCCCGCCCAACACCCAAGTCAATCCTGGGATTTCCTTGCAGGCCCCCAAGCTGTAGCTTCACCCTTCATGACCCTCGACGACCTGCGCGTCTTTGTCGCCGTCTGCCGCACGGGCAGCCTCAGCGCCGTCGCCCGCGAACTGTCCTGCACACAACCCGCGGTCAGCCAGCACATCAGGCGCCTGGAGCGGGAGTTGGGGCTCAGCCTCCTCGAACGCCACCCGCGCGGAGTCGTGCCCACACCGGCCGGACAGCTCCTGCAGAACGCGGCGGCGGGCGGCCTCGGCGACATCGACCACGCCCTGCGCCGGCTGAGCGACCTGGTGCGAGGCGAGGGCGGATCGGTGCGGATCACCACCGGCGCCACCACCGTGCGCCACTTCCTCTCCGACGCGATCGTGGCCTTCCGCCGGCGCCACCCCCGGGTGAGCCTCGAATTCGAGACCGCGCACTCCAGCCGCAGCTGCTTCGACGCCCTCATCGCGGGCGGGCTCGACCTGGCGTGGATCACCCTGGGCACACCGGTGAAGGGCATCGAGCAGCGTCCCGTCATCGAACTTCCCTGGGTCCTCGCCGTCCACCGCGACGACCCGCTCGCCGCGAAGCCGCTGATCACCACCGCCGAGCTGGCCGGAATCCAGCTCATCGGGCTCCCGGAGAGCACCACGTCCCGCGCGCGCCTGGACGCCTGGTTCACCGAGCGCGGCATCAGCCCGGCCTCCGACACCAGCGTCGCCGACTGGGACACCGCTCTCCTGCTCGCCGAACTGGGCCTGGGCCACGCGATCGTCCCCGACCTGCCGGGATGGCGCGGTCCCGGCCACCCCGACCTGCACCTGATCCCCATCCCGGAACTGCCCACGCTGTGGACCGGCTGGGCGGTACGCCGCTGGGAGGCCCTGTCGCCCCTGGCCAGGGCGTTTGCCGACACGGTCAGCGACGACCGCCCGTGAGCACGCGGCTCGCGCCGATCCAAATGCTGCTGATCGCGCTGATGTAGCGCGCCCCGCAGCGGTCCGACGGAACCACGAGCTGGCTCCCCACGGCGTCCAGCTCCTGACCGTCCAGGCGGGTGGCGAGCAGGACGGGCGAATCCCCGAAGTCCGCGTCGATCTCCGCCCAGGACAGGACGGTGTGGTGACCGTCCCCGCCGCTGACGGCCAGCAGGAAACGCGAACGGTCCTTGCGGCGCCGGGGATCGAACGCCGGGCCCGCGTCACCGACGACCTCCCGGAGCAGGGGCCCGGCGAAGGTGTGGCGCTGCGGCCCGTTCGTGGCGCAGTCGAAGGTCACGTCCGTCTCGTGCTGCTCCCAGCGTTCCCGCAGGTCCGCCACGGTCAGCGTGACGGGGCGTTCGATGTCCCCGCACATGGCGAAGGCCCCCGTACGCACGGGGATCGTGCGGGTGGACGTGCCGGGTCGGCTCATCGGATTCCCCCTCCGGACGGTCATGGCTGCCGCCAGTCATACCCGGCCGCCGCTCGGAGGAATCGTAGATGCGACCCGTCAGGCCGCTTTCGCCTTGCTTTTGTGAGCTTGATACGAAGACTGGGCTAGCGAATCCCGGCCCTTCGTCCAAGAGCTCCGAGCTCCGAGCGCCGGGCGGCGCGGCTTCACGACAGATCGACGTGGACGTGGGTCGACTTCACGCGCGCCGTCACCGTCACGCCGACCTCGATGCCCAGTTCCTCCACGGTCTCGCGCGTCACCAACGAGACAAGGCGGTGCGGCCCGGACTGGATCTCCACCTGCGCCGCCACGTCGTCGACCCTCACCGCGGTGACGATCCCGGCGAACGAGTTCCGCACGGAGGTGGAAACGGAGGCGGACGCACCCGGCGGTACCGGATGCGTCCCCGCGGCACGCCCGGCGGCGAACGCCGCCAGGCTCACCCCGTCGATCGAGCGGTTGCCCGCGCCGTCCCGGTCCATACGCAGCCGGCCACCGTCCGCCCACCGGCGAACGGTCTCCGAACTCACGCCCAGCAGCCCGGCTGCCTGCCCAATGCTGTACGACGGCACAGCCGCACTCTAGGGCCCTTCTGACGGATCTCCCCTGCGTCGCGACGCCGGGGAAAACGAGAGCTCCGGGCCCTCAGCCCTTGAGGCCGACCGTGGCGCACGCCGCCTTGAACTCGGCGGTGCAGATCTCGCCGGTCTTGTAGATGCCGTCCTGGATGACCGTGGACTTGATGGTGTCCCGCGTCAGGGGGCGCACCGAGACCAGCAGGGAGGGGATGTTCTTCGTGGTGGCGTTGTCGGACTTGTCCCCGGCCAGCGCGTCGAACTCGACCATGCGGCCCTGGGCGATCCGGACGGCCATCTGCGCGGCGCCGACGGCCTCTTCGGGGTAGGGCTTGTAGACGGTCATGTACTGCTCGCCCGTGACGACGCGCTGCACGGCCGACAGCTCCGCGTCCTGGCCGGTGACCGGAGGCAGGTCGGTGAGACCGGCGGCCTTGAGGGCCTTGATGGCACCGCTCGCCATGCCGTCGTTGGCGGAGTAGACGGCGGCGATGTTGTCCTTGCCGATCTCGGTGATCGCGTCGGTCATGTGGGCGCCGGCCGTCTTCGGCTTCCAGCCGACGGTGTCGTACGACTTGGCGATCTTCACCTGGTTCTGGAGCTGGGAGAGCGCGCCTTCCTTGAAGACGGCGGCGTTCGGGTCGGTGGGCGAACCGTTGATCATGACGATCTTGCTGTTCTTGCGTTCGCTGCCCAGCGCCTTCAGGATCGCCTGGCCCTGGACCTGGCCGACCAGTTCGTTGTCGAAGGCCACGTACCCGGAGACGGGCCCCTCCGCGAGCCGGTCATAGGCGATGACGGGTATGTCCGCTTCCTTCGCCTTCTTGACCGCCGGTGCGATCTTCTTGGCGTCCACCGCGCTCACCAGGATCACGTCGACCTGGTCGGCGACCATCTGGTCGAGCTGGCTGCTCTGCTTGGCTGCGTCCTCGCCGGCGTTGGCGTAGACGACCTTGCCCTTGTCGTTGGTGAGCTTCTTGACCTGCTTCTCGATGATGGGGTGGTCGAACTTCTCGTAGCGAGCGGTCTCTGCCTCGGGCAGGAGCAGACCGACGGTGACGTCGTCACCCTTCTTCTCGGTCGCCTTCCCGTCGTCGTCGGAGCCCAGGATGCTGCCGCAGGCGGCGAGCGAGAGCGCCAGAGCGCTCACGGAAACGGCTACGGCGGCTTCTCGCGTACGGGTTCTCATTCGCCCACTTCCTCGATCGGACCGCTGCGTTGTGGTCCGAGATGGCTGAAAGCCAACCCCTCAGTGTTCCCGGCGTCAAGGAGTCAATACATAACGAGATTGCAATGGAATGTGCGTTTCAGTCTTGAACTGTCCTGCATTTACACGTGACAACTGCTGTGTCCGCAAGGCGGCGCGATGGGAGTTCCGGATGGGTTCGCGGGGCACGGCTCTCGCCTGCTCGGAGGCCGGCCGGGGCCCCCGCGCCCGCTTCCGGCGGATCGGCCGGGGGCCGCCTCGTGGCAGAAGCGACGGCCCCGGACCCCTTGCCGGCGGGGCGCATGCCTTCCGTACTTGTTCTCGGCGGCCCCTGTCTCAGGAGGCGTCGACCGGCTGCCACACGGCCCGGCCCTCTTCCGTGCCCACCCGCCCGAACACCACGTCGGCGAAGTGGATGCCGAAGCCGATCGTGCCGGGCTCCCGCAGTTCCCCGATGAGACGGCGGCGGAAGTCCGCGGACTGCACGGAGTCGTGGTCGGGCGCCGCCGACCACTCGGGGCGGGCGATCTGGACGGGGGAGTGGAGCGCGTCGCCGAAGGCGATCAGGCGCTGTCCGCCGGAGTCGCGCCCGCCGGACGTGATGACGTAGGCGGCGTGCCCCGGCGTGTGGCCGGGGACGAAGCGGACGCGTACGCCGGGGAAGATCTCCTGGCCGTCCGTCGTGGTCCGCACCTTCGGCGCCAGCGCGGCGAGTTGCTCCTTGCTGGTGCCGTGCGCCTCGAGGAGGTGCCGCCGTGACCATTCGGGCTCGGCCACCAGATAGTCGGCCCGGGTGAAGGGCGGGGCGTCGCTGTCGGGTGCGGGGTGCCAGGCCCAGCCGATGTGGTCGGTGTGCAGGTGGGTGAAGGCGACCGCTTCGATCTCCTCGGGGCTGCGGCCGAGCGCGGCGAGGTTGTCCAGGAGCGCGCCGCCCCGGATGGCGCCGATCGCGCTGCCCGGCTCGGCCGGGAAGGACTGCGGTCCGAAACCGGCGTCGATCAGGAGCGCGCGGTCGCCGTGTTCGACGAGCAGGCCGCCGATGCCCGCCGCGAGGTGGCCGGTGTCGTCCAGATATTCGGGACGGGCGGCCCAGTCCTCGTCGGTGGTGCCCGGCAGCCAGCCGCGCGGCGTGAGCTGGACGGCTCCGTCGGGTACGTACGTCACCTTCGTCTCGCCGAGTTGCAGGGAACGGATGCCGGACGGCCGGTGCAGCCGTGCGGACGTGGAGTGGAGCCGGGTGTCGGTGGTCATGGGGGCAACCATATGCATCAAGCTTGAATCATTCAAGCTCGCAATATCCAGACTGGATGTACCAGCTAGGCTGGGCCGCATGACGAACCCCGAAGCGCAGGTCATCGCCGAGCGGCAGCTGTGCGGCCTGGTGAACGGGATGGCGGACCAGATCGCGGAGCATGTGCGACAGCGGGCCGTCAGGCTGGGGCTCACCGCGCCGCAGGCGACCGCGCTGCGGGAACTCGCGGGGCCCATGACCATGCGCGAACTGGCCGAGCGCATGAGCTGCGAGCCCTCCAACGCCACCTTCGTCGTGGACAAGCTGGAGAAGCAGGCCCTGATCGAACGCCGCCCGCACCCCTCGGACCGCCGCGCCAAGCAGCTGGTGCTCACTCCCGAGGGCGTCGCGCTGCGGGAGCGGCTTCTGGAGCTCCTCGGCGAGGATTCGCCCCTCGCCGGCCTCACGGAAAAAGAGCAGGAGGCCCTGCGGGACCTGCTCCAGCGCGCCATTTCCCGCCCCCGGTGAGACCAGAGGTCCGAAAATTTCCGCAATGTGGTGCGGACACGCGGCCGGTCGGGCGAAATATGTAGAGCTTGCCCGTGCCGTGATGCTCGTCTCGTGCTACTGTTGATCGTAGTTGCAGTTGTGGTTCCCATAAGACTTCAAGTGCCTTTGGCAGGTTTATTCCTGCCGGGCACTTTTGTATTTCCGGAGAAGTTTTCCGGACGGGGCAATCAACGTGGCGACGCCGGGTTTCGCACAGTGTGGATCCCGGGCTTGCCCCGAATGGAGATTTAAGTATGGCTACTGGCACCGTGAAGTGGTTCAACTCGGAAAAGGGCTTCGGCTTCATCGAGCAGGAGGGTGGCGGCCCCGACGTCTTCGCCCACTACTCGAACATCGCCACCTCGGGCTTCCGTGAGCTTCAGGAAGGCCAGAAGGTGAACTTCGACGTCACGCAGGGCCAGAAGGGCCCGCAGGCCGAGAACATCGTTCCCGCCTGACGCTGAAGCGTAAGACGACGCTGGTGTCCGCGCCTCACGGCGCGGGCACCAGCTCGTTGCTGTTTGCAGAAGTTTTTCTTTTTTCGGCTCGTGCTTGCAATTCGTTCGGTTGAAATTCACCGAGAATTCCTCGATGCGTGCCATATCGAGGAAGGTTCTCCATGAACCGTTCAGCTCGCACGAATGACCGCTATTCCAATCCCCGTAACAGCGGCGGCCCCCGCGGCGCCGGCGCCCGCAAGGGCGGCGGACCCCGTCCCGGCTACCGCTCCGGCGGCCAGGGACGTCGTCCTTCCGCACCGCAGGGCGAGTTCGCACTGCCGGTCACCATCACTCCGGGCCTCCCGGCGGTGGAGACCTTCGCCGAGCTCGACATGCCCGCCGTGCTGCTCAAGACGCTCACCGGTCTCGGCGTGACCGAGCCGTTCCCGATCCAGGCGGCCACCCTGCCGAACGCCCTCGCGGGCCGGGACGTACTGGGCCGCGGCCGCACCGGATCCGGCAAGACCCTCGCCTTCGGGCTCCCGCTCCTCGTGCGCACCGCAGGTCAGCGCGCCGAGTCGAAGCGGCCCCTGGCCCTGGTCCTGGTTCCCACGCGCGAGCTCGCCCAGCAGGTGACCGAGGCCCTCACGCCGTACGCCCGCGCCCTGAAGCTGAAGATCGCCACGGTGGTCGGCGGCATGTCCATCGGCCGGCAGGCCGGTGCGCTGCGCTCCGGGGCCGAAGTGCTCGTCGCGACGCCCGGGCGCCTCAAGGACCTCATAGAGCGCAAGGACTGCCGCCTGGACCGGGTGAGCATCACCGTCCTCGACGAGGCCGACCAGATGGCCGACATGGGCTTCATGCCCCAGGTCACCGAACTGCTCGACCAGGTGCGCCCCGACGGCCAGCGGATGCTGTTCTCCGCCACGCTCGACCGCAACGTCGACCTCCTGGTCCGCAGCTACCTCCACGACCCGGTGGTCCACTCGGTCGACCCCTCCAAGGGCGCCGTCACCACGATGGAGCACCACGAACTGCACGTGCACGGCGCCGACAAGATGGCGACCGCCACCGAGATCGCGGCGCGCGAGGGCCGGGTGATCATGTTCCTGGACACCAAGCACGCCGTCGACCAGTTCACCAAACACCTGATGGGCAGCGGCGTCCGCGCCGCCGCGCTGCACGGCGGAAAGTCCCAGCCCCAGCGCACCCGCACCCTCGCCCAGTTCAAGACCGGCGCGGTGACGGTCCTGGTGGCGACCAACGTCGCGGCCCGCGGCATTCACGTCGACAACCTCGACCTGGTCGTGAACGTCGACCCGCCCACCGACCACAAGGACTACCTCCACCGCGGCGGCCGTACGGCCCGCGCCGGTGAGTCCGGCAGCGTCGTCACCCTGGTGACGCCCAACCAGCGGCGCGACATGAGCCGCCTCATGTCCGCCGCCGGAATCCGGCCGACGATCACCCAGGTCCGCTCCGGCGAGGCCGAGCTGAGCCGCATCACCGGTGCGAAGGCGCCCTCCGGCGTGCCGATCGCCGGCAGCGCGCCCAGCACGGAGCGCCCCAAGCGCGGCGGCGCCCCCTTCCGCGGAATGGGCACACGCCCGGGCCAGCCCGGCCGCTCCGGCGGAGGCTCGCGCCGCAGCGCCGAGTCGCGTGAGATGGCAGAGGCGCGCAAGGCGGCGCGGGTGCGTCGCGCGGCCTGAGTCTGCCTGAGTCTTCTGTTCGAGGGTCAGGAACGGCCTGGTCTGTCCGAGCGAGCGTGACGCCGCCGCGACGGCCAGGCCGAGGTCTGCCCAATTTCTGAACCGTACGTTCCAAAATCGCGGATCTGGATCGCGCTCGCATCCTTCAGGGCATGTCGATTTGCCTAAAGGCTTTAGGTAAGTGCAGAATCGGTTATGCCAACGGAAGGGAAGGGCATGGTTCGCGCAGGACTGACCGCGGAGCGCCTGACGCGTGCCGGGGCCGAGCTCGCCGATGAGGTCGGCTTCGAGCACGTGACCGTCTCGGCGCTCGCCCGGCGGTTCGACGTCAAGGTCGCGAGTCTCTACTCGCACCTGAAGAACTCCCACGACCTCAAGACGAGGATCGCTCTCCTCGCCCTGGAGGAGCTCGCCGACCGCGGTGCCGCCGCTCTCGCCGGACGGGCCGGGAAGGACGCCCTGACCGCGTTCGCCGACGTCTACCGCGACTATGCCCGCGAGCACCCGGGCCGCTACGCCGCGGCCCAGCTGCGGCTCGACCCGCAGACCGCCGCCGCCAGCGCCGGCGTCCGGCACGCGCAGATGACGCGGGCGATCCTGCGCGGCTACGACCTGACCGAGCCCGACCAGACCCACGCGGTCCGGATGCTGGGCAGCGTCTTCCACGGCTACGTCAGCCTGGAGATGGCGGGAGGCTTCAGCCACAGCCGACCCGACTCGCAGGAATCGTGGTCGCGCGTCCTGGACGCCCTCGACGCGCTGCTGCGGAACTGGCCCGCGCCCCAACAGACCTCTTGATCAGCAGGCGGAGACCGACCATGCACACCGACACAGACACCACCCCCGACGCCGGGCAGGGCTGGATCACCACGCCCATCACCGCGGACATCCTGCGCGGCGCCCTCGACCTGGAGCAGACCGAGCACGGCGTCCTGCCGCACCGGCTGCCCGCACGGGCCCGCGCCCAGTGCTCCGACGGCCAGCTGGCCATGGCAGAGTCCCAGCCCTCCGGCGTACGCCTTGCCTTTCGCACCCGGGCCACCGTCATCGAGCTGGACACACTGCCCACCAAACGCGACTACGTCGGCGCCCCGCCCCGGCCGGAGGGCCTGTACGACCTGCTCGTCGACGGCCGCCTGGCCGGTCAGGCCGCGGTGAGCGGCGGCAACGTCCTGACCATCGACATGACCGCAGGAACCTTCGAGCGCCGGTCCGGCCCGATCGGCACCCTGCGGTTCACCGATCTGCCGGACCGCGCCAAGGACATCGAGATCTGGCTGCCGCACAACGAGACCACCGAACTCGTCGCGCTGCGCACCGACGCTCCCGTCGAGCCCGCACCGGGCAGCGGCCGCAAGGTGTGGCTGCACCACGGCAGTTCGATCAGCCACGGCTCCGACGCGGCGAGCCCCACCACCACCTGGCCCGTACTCGCCGCCTCCCTCGGCGGTGTGGAGCTGATCAACCTCGGCTTCGGCGGCGGCGCCCTGCTCGACCCGTTCACCGCCCGCGCCATGCGGGACACACCCGCCGACCTGATCAGCGTCAAGATCGGCATCAACGTCGTCAACGCGGACCTGATGCGCCTGCGTGCCTTCGGCCCCGCCGTCCACGGCTTTCTCGACACGATCCGCGAAGGTCACCCCACCACGCCGCTCCTCGTCGTCTCGCCCGTCCTGTGCCCGATCCATGAGGACACGCCGGGACCGAGCGCGCCGGACTTCGGCGATCTGAGTTCCGGACGGCTGCAGTTCATCGCCATGGGCGACCCGGCGGAGCGCGCGGGCGGCAAGCTGACCCTGAGCATCATCCGCGAGGAGCTGGCCCGGATCGTGGAGCAGCGGTCGGCCGAGGATCCGCACCTCTCCTACCTGGACGGCCGTGAGCTGTACGGGGGTTCGGACTTCGCCGAGCTGCCGCTGCCGGACCAGATCCATCCGGACGCCGCCGCTCACCGCCGTATGGGCGAACGCTTCGCGAAGCTGGCCTTCACGGAAGAGGGCGCCTTCGCGGACCGGGACTCCTGAGACGGAGGCCCCCTCGCACGTGCGTCACCCCAAGTCCGCGCGACCCTTCGCGCCTTGGGCAAGCAGCCACTCCACGACGTCGTCGGCGTTCTGCGCGCGGGCGATGTCCAGAGGCGGCAGGTCGTCGTAGCCGATCCAGTTCACGTCCGCACCATGCTCCAACAGGCGCTTTACTACCGACAGTTGGCCGCCGTGGCAGGCACCCCAGAAGGCGCTGGTGATCTCGGACTCGGCGGGGGAGTCAGGCGAGGCGAGGAAGCCTTCGACTTGTTCGAGCAGGCCGAGGGTGGCCGCGTCCTGCAAGTCCGCGCGGGCTCCGTGCTCCAGGAGCCTGCGGGCGGCCCGCCACTGGCCGAAGCCGCGCGCGTCGGCGAGCGGGGTGCCGCCGCCGATGACGGCTCCAGGCGCCTCGATGTCGGCGCCCGCCTCGATGAGGGCATCGAGCGCGGTGACATCGTCATTGCTGGCGGCCCAGTGCAGAGGCGTCTCGGAATGGGCGCCGATGAAGCGGGCGTCGGGGTCGGCGCCTGCCGCGACGAGGGCGGCGATGACCTCTTCGGCGCGGGGGTAATGCCCGGGCCAGTCGGTCGCGATGTGCAGGAGGCTGCGCCGACCCGCGGCGGGACCGTCCTGGCTGATGGCGCCGGTGGCCAGAGCGGGGTGGTCGGCCAGGAGCTGACGGAGAGCGGGGAGGTCACCCGTCCGGATCGCCGCGGTCACCGAAAGGGCCAGCGGATCGCGGGAGTCGAGGATGTCCATGCGGGCGAGGCCTCCTGCTCGATCGGTCTGGTCCAGACCTATTGACGGCAGGTCTGGACCACTTTACGGTGTGGGCCGTCGCACCCCTTACGTCTCCAGGCACCACAGTCCAGGAGGTAAGCGTGTCATCCCGAACCTCTCCCCACGCCCCCGCATCGCGCCGCGCCCCCTCCCGTCTTCTGGCGGTCGGTCTGGCGATGGCCTTCGCCGTGCCGCTGCTCGTCGGGGCCGCGCCCGACCGGGCGTCGTCGCCGGACCGCCAGGACATCACCCGGGCCGCCTCGGCAGCCGCCGGCGCCCCGGCGGCCCCGGCCGCCGAGACCTGCGCGGTCAAGTCGAAGCCCGCCGGCAAGGTGCTCCAGGGCTACTGGGAGAACTGGGACGGAGCCGCCAACGGCGTTCATCCGCCGTTCGGTTGGACCCCGATCACCGACACCCGCATCCGCGACCACGGCTACAACGTCATCAACGCCGCGTTCCCCGTCATCCGCTCCGACGGCACCGTCCTGTGGGAGGACGGCATGGACTCGACGGTGAAGGTCGCCACTCCGGCCGAGATGTGCCAGGCGAAGGCGAACGGCGCCACGATCCTGATGTCCATCGGCGGCGCGACCGCGGGCATCGACCTCAACTCCAGCACGGTCGCCGACCGCTTCGTCGAGACCATCGTGCCGATCCTGAAGAAGTACAACTTCGACGGCATAGACATCGACATCGAGACCGGCCTCGTGGGCAGCGGAAACATCAACCAGCTCTCCGCCTCGCAGGCCAACCTCATCCGCATCATCGACGGCGTCCTCGCCCGCATGCCGTCCAACTTCGGCCTGACGATGGCACCCGAGACGGCGTACGTCACCGGAGGCAGCGTGACCTACGGCTCGATCTGGGGCGCGTACCTTCCCATCGTGAAGAAGTACGCGGACAACGGCCGCCTGTGGTGGCTGAACATGCAGTACTACAACGGGTCCATGTACGGCTGCTCCGGCGACTCCTACTCCGCCGGAACCGTCCAGGGCTTCGTCGCGCAGACGGACTGCCTGAACAAGGGCCTGGTCATCCAGGGCACCACGATCAAGGTCCCCTACGACAAACAGGTCCCCGGCCTCCCCGCCCAACCGGGCGCGGGCGGCGGCCACATGCCCCCGAGCCTGGTGACCCAGGCCTGGAACCACTACAACGGCGCACTGAAGGGCCTGATGACCTGGTCCATCAACTGGGACGGCTCGAAGGGGTGGACGTTCGGGGACAATGTGAAGCGGCTGCTATAGCTTAGTTTTTCGAACTAGGCTTACTTGCAGGTCAGTTGGGGTCGTGCCCTTCGGGGTGCGACCCCGAATCTGTGGCCGTGCTGGATTGGTGCTGGATTTTCTGACCTGTCGTCACCCGTCATCAACCCTGGTTATCCGTACCGTGCTGGATGGGGGTTGGAAGGGGAGTGGGCGGCTGTTCACCGAACAGCCCGGTTAGGGGTGTTGTTCGCGGGAGCGCTGCCGGGTGGGCCATGGGGGTTCACGGCACGGGCCGCGGCCCTGCGCTGAATCCGAAGAATGAGGGCCCACCGACATCGTGCCCCCTCGGGCAAACGGGGGCAGCGTGTTCTTCGTCTGCTGGCGGTACAGCAGTAGAACCCACGCTGATCAGGCAAAAGGGTAGTTGGTGCAGCCTTCGGTCGAGGGCTGGTCCGGAAATGGTCCGGATCTTGGTCTGGCGGCGCCGATTCGGGGCATGCTGCGGCTGCAGTGCGAGCGATTGGGGGCGAGCGGGACTGGACGGGGCAGATGCTTGGCTGCCCGGACACTGGCCATCTGGGGTCGAGGGTGTGGTGGTGGACCCGCGAGATAGATCGATGTGCCAGGAGACGCGAGGCCCTGGGCAATTCCGTGTCCCCCGGCCCGAACCGCGCCGCGTGGCCGACCCGGCCCCGGAAGGGGGATTCGTGGTCGACCTTCCGTTCCTGGAGTTCAGGGGTTAGGGGGCTGCCAGCCGGGTGGGGCCTGCGGCCGAGAAGGCGATGGATCGTGCTTTCAGCCGCGAGGAGCACCAGCTCGGCATGGCATGCTCGCCGGCGTACCGGTCCGAGGGCGGTGGATCCGCGGCGACGGCCTCGGCGAGGCGCGGCACGAGGTACTGCTCGGAGTTCTGGGCGAGCGGGTGGAGGTGAACCGCCCCACGGACGCGGGGGTGTTCCGCAGCTGCGCGAGCAGCTCACCGACCGGCTCGGGTCCTCCCCGCCGACGCGAGGGTGTCCCGGAATTCGGGTCGGTGAAGTCGGCGGCCTGGCTCATTAAGCTGTTCTCACACTGCTCGGCGAGAAGCGTGAGATCGGCTTCAGGATCTGCGCCTCGGTTTCCAGCTTCCTAGTGGCAATGCGTCCGTTTCTCGTCTTCCAGTCTCTAAGCTTTGAGGGCTGCGACTTGCCGCGCCCGCCCCCCCAGTTCCTTCACCGGCCGAGCCCCGGCATGAGCCCGCATCTCCCGGCGCATCGTCCCGAAATGCTCGTCGCCGCGTGCGGAGGAGACGAGTTCGTATTCGTCCAGGAATCGATTCCAGGAGGCGCACGCCGCATCCAGATGTCCGTGGGCGAGCTGCCGCTGGGCCAGCAAGGCGTAGGAGTGCACGCGGCCCTGCCGCTCCTGGGCCGGTTGGACCTTGATGGAGTCCTGCAGTGCTTTGATGCTTCCGGGCAGGTCCCGCTCTTCGTACAGGACGTGCGAGAGGTGGAAGAGCCAGGCAGTGCGGTCGTATCCGCCCACCGCGTCACGCCGGTTGTCGGCCTTCGACAGCGCGGCCTCGGCCTCGCTCAGCCGGGTGTGGGCCTGTTTGCGGTCCTTGACCATGGATGCGGCGTGGGCCTGCTGGCCGCGCAGGAAGGCCACCAGGCGGGGGCCGGCCTGCGGTGCGGCCTCGGCGGCGCTGTCGGCGAATTCCAGCCCCTTGCGGCCGTGCCGAAGGCTCGTCATCTGCAACGACATGCCCCGCAGTGTGCGGCAGTACGTCACGTGATCCCCGGCCTCGTCGGCGAGTGAGAGGGCTTTGAGATACCAGCGCTGGGCGGCGGCGTGGTCCTTTTCGTACATAGCCATCCAGCCGGTCAGGTACGTCAGGTCCGAGGCTGCGGCCTTCATGTCGGCTGCGACGGGGCCCGAGGCCTGGGCCTTCATCCACGGCCCGACTGTATTCACCAGAAATGCGGCCGCCATCGGCCGTGCGTGGCCTGCACCGTCCTCGTCCAGGATGTCGGCGATCCTGACGGTGGTGCGCCGCACCGAGGCGACCTGCGAGCCGCCGATCCGGGTGGTGGCCTTGCCCGGTGAGACCGGATCGCTGGCGTGCGCCGCCGCCGTGCCGAAGACGGGCACGGCCAGCGCCGCGCTGAATACACCCGCGGCGAGAACGCCGCGTCGAGAGGGATCCATGTCCGCCCTTCCCAGGTCGATCAACTCCTCCACAGTGTCGAGGCGTTGCGAGCCGTCGGCGGACGTGGGGAGGGCCATGCCCGCTTCCTCGTGCGTGATGGGCCTGCCGAGTTTCTCAGCCAGGGCGGCCACCACAATCGCCCTGACCTGTTGTTTTGGCTGGTGCCCGCGCAGCCACATCGAAACGGACTGGCCGCTGTAGGTCAGCGGCATCCCGGCGAGGGCGCCGATGCGGTTCACGGCGCGGGCGAGCTCCTCGCGCTGGCATTGCCCCTGGTCAAGAAGGTTGGCCAGCCTGGTGTTCGGCGTACGCGTGGTGCCTGCCATGAGTGATTCTCCCGCCAGCTCCGACAGCTTTTACGGCGTTTACGTCCGCGCTATTCCTTCACGGTACCCGCGCAGCGTGACCGGTAGTTGGCTGTACGTCAGGAACCAGACGGAACCATCTCGTCCACCCCAGGGAGCCCACGGTGACCGCCATGACCACCCCTCACCACCAGACCAGCGACCCCGTGGACCTGGCTCTCGTCGACAACGCCGTCCACCGCGCCGAAGGACTCGCCGTCGCTGACCCCAGCAGCCGCCTCGCCGACGCCGTGGCCGCCGAACTGGCCATCTACCTGGCCGCGTTGATCACGCCCGCCGAGTACCACCTGGGCCGCATGCCGGGGCGCAGCCCTGCCGAGCAACGCGCTCGCGATGTCCTCGCCGACAGCATCAGCCACGCCAGATCCGTTCATCACGACCAGCAGACCGGCGCCTTCACCAACCCCGCCGCCCGGCTCTACCTCCTCGCCGGAGCGTGCCGTCTGCTCAAGAACGCGATGGTGCCGACGTGGTGAACCACTGGGAGGCCTACCGATCTCGGCGCCCGGTGCGCTCGACGGTGGCCGAGACGGTCATCACCACAGCGCTGGCCTCGATGGTCGTGATCGCCTTCAGCATGCTCCTCATCCACACCGTGGCGGGCGCCTGACGCCTTCTCCAACTCCCGTGCCGGGCCTGACCAGCCGCCCTCGCTCTGCTGCGAGGCGGCCCGGTACGGGGTCCTGCGGGCAGATCCGCCCGCCACCGAAGCACCACCGACGAAAGGAACCCACCGTGAAGCAACGCCTGGACCAGTCCACCAGCCTGCAGGCCACCACCCTCGGCGGCATCGATCTGGGTCAGATGTTCACCGACCGCGCCCAGTTCGACATCCCTGATCTTGCAACCCGCTTCGCCTACAAGAAGGAAGCAGGTTCCTCGGACACCAACCACGAGTACGACAGCCTCAAGGTCTGACCCGCCCCAGCGCCCGTGCTTGCAGGGCCCGGTCAGGCCCAGACCTCGCCCGGCCGGGCCCTGCACCGCGCCTCTTGGAGGACCCGTGCTCAAACTGCGCATCCAACCCGCCCCGATGAGCCGCCAGGCCGACGGCTGGGCGTGGAACAACACCCGCCTTCAGTGCGGCCCGTCGTGGGTCGCCCCGCTCGATCATCCGTCCCTGGATGCGATCGCCCTTACCGACCGCGACACCGGGCAGGCGCTTGTCCATGTCCGCGAGCGAGACGCCCACCGCGCGGGCGATGCCCGACGTGCCGTCGTGGAGCTGACCACAACCACCTTCCGCCAGCTTCGCGCGGAGCTCTTGGCCTGGCCCCTGAACTTCATCGCCATCGATCTTGCGCCCGACGGCACGGTCAGCGTCAGGGCCGGTGAACGCGGCACCGCCCCGCTGTATCTGACCGCCGCCGACGGTGTGCTGCACGGGTCGTGGACCACCGCCGACCTCGTCAAGCGCATGCCTCGCGTGGACTTCCATGTCGCCGAGACGGCGCGACTGCTCAGCCTGTGGTTCCGCTACAGCCACCACACCTGTTTCACCGGCCTGTACCGGCTGACCGAGCGCACAACCGCCCGCTACGACGGCCATGGACCGATCCGCTTCGAACAGCCTGCCCCGGCGCTGCACTCTAAGGCTCGCACTCTCGCCGACGATGCCGATGTACTGACCGCCTACGGCAGGATGCTCGATGCGGTGCTCGACCGGCACCTTTACGACCCGGACACCACCAGCGCGCACCTTTCAGGCGGCTTCGACTCGGCCATCACCGGCACCCACCTGTCCCTGTGCCACCCCGGAAGGATCACCGCTTCGGCCATGCTGCTCCCGGGACCCATGGGAAGGCAACAGCGCACACGTCGCGCCGAGATGCTCCGCACCGGGCGCTTTGGCACAGACATCACCACGCCGGCCCTGCCACCCCTGCACCCAGATGGACGCCGCGCCCTGAGCGGATACGTCTACCCCTACGAGGAGCCCTACCACGAGTCCACCGCCGCCCTCGTCTACCAACTGGCCGGGGCCGGCATCCGTACCGTGGTCACCGGGATCGGTGGAGACGAGATGGTCGCCCTCACTCCGCAGGAAGCCCCGCACCAACCCGTGGGCCCGGGGCACGCGATGACCGAGTGGCTGGGCCCCGCCGCCCGCGAGGCTCTGATGGACGTGGACGGGGACACCTGTCCGCCCGCCGTCGTCAACGAAATGACCCTGCTCGCCATGGCATCTGCCGCGCCGCTGCTGCTGGAGGCCGGGATCTGGCCGCTGCACCCCTTCGCTGATCCGGACATGATCCGCTTCGGCGAGTGGCTGCCCCGCTCCTGGCGCTCCCGCAAGAGCCTGCACCGCCGCAGGCTGGCCGCCCTGGGCCTGTCCGAACTGGTCGTCGAGCCACCCCTGCCGGAGAACTTCACCGACGTCATGAACACTGCGATCCGCACCACTCTGCCCGCACAGGTGTGGCGCCTTCTCGATCAGGGATCTCCCCTCATCGACGCCAAGCTCGTCGACGCCGACACCCTCACCCAAGCCCTGACGCGCATCGAATCCGGCGACATCCGCGCCACGGACGATCGCCTCGCCGACGTCGTCGCCGCCGACCTCGCCCACCGCGCCGCCCACCACTGAGAGCCTCAAAGACATGTACGTGATGCGCCCCGCCACCGCCCACGACCGCACCGCCTACGCCGACCTGATCCGCGCCCGCGCCGCCTGGATGCTGCGCACGGGCAAGATCGGCGGTGCGGACCTCCTCGAAGACGGCCGGGCTGAACAGATCGCCGCGCAGGCCGGGAACGGCCACACCCCTGTCTGGGCCCTGCTCGCCCCCGAGGGAGAGAGCATCGGCTTCACCAGCCTCTACGACCAGACCCCCGCATGGGGATGGACCGATAGCGAGCGCGCCGAGCCCGCGCTCTTCCTGGCCACCACCTTTACCCATCCCGACCACCGGGCCGCCAAGCCGGGCACCCTGATGGCCTGGTGGGCTCTGGCTCATGCAGCCCGCGCCGGGAAGCTCTGGGTGCGGCGCGGCTGCGGACACCCGGGACTCGTGCGCTACTACCGCGACCACCAGGGCTTCGACCTCATCCACGAAACCGAGCGAGGAGGCCACCCTGCCTACCTCCTGGCCCGCAAGGCCGAAGAGCTCAACCACCTGCCCGTCACCACCGACTCCGCCGGCACCTTCACCTGACTCCCCGGGAGCCGCACGTATGCCCAGCACCGTCACCGAGCAGGACGCCGCGTTCAACCGCAAAGCCTGGGACACCCTCGCCGCCACCCGCACCGGCCAAGAACCGTTCCTGTACTGGCACTTTCGCGACGCGCCGGGGCCAGGCGTCGAGCTCCTGGGCTCCCTGGCGGGCGCGACCATCGCGGAACTGGGGTGCGGCAACGGCAGCCACCTCGCCCACATTGCCCAGCACGGGGTCGCTCGCGGGATCGGTAACGACGTCTCGCCCGTGCGCATCCACCAGGCCGCCACCCAGTACGCCGGCCAAGAACGGCTGGAGTGGTGGCTCGGGGACGCCATCCGCATCACCCCCCACCTGCCGCCGTTGGATGCCGTGTTCTCCGTGTTCGGCGGACTCTGGTTCGCCGACCCCCACCAACTCCTGCCCGCCCTGCGCCAACGACTCAAGCCCGGCGGGCGGCTCGTCTTCTCCTGCATGACCCGAGCCCCCGGCGCTCCCGAAGGCCGCCGCCAGATGATCGTCTACACCCCGGCCACCGGCCGCGTCCCCGTTGTGCGATGGATGTACTCGATCCAGGGCTGGCTACGGATTTTGACCGAAGACGGGTACCGCGTCGACCGGGTCGACCAGTCCCACGACCCGCGCAACCAACGCGTCCGCAGCACCGTATTCGTCGCCCACACCGCCCGGTGATCTCGCCGCGCGGTGCTCTCGGAATTGGGCGTCGCGTACATCGGCGCCCGTGAGGGGCGGGCCATGCTGCTCCGGACCCGGTGATGTCTCTGTTCGGCGACAACGTGAAGCGGCTCTTCTAGCGCGCCACACCTAACTAGGCTCATGTACGCGTGAGTTGGGGTCGCACTCTTCCGAGTGAGGCCCCGATTCTGTGTGCGTGCCGGGGAAGTGCGCAGGGTCGGTGTGCTTCGTGCGGATAGGCCACGGGGGCGTCGCCGGATCTCTACCATGTGCAGCACTGCGGATCTGTGCCGGTAGAGGTAGAGGCAGAGGGAGAGGCGGGGGGGAAATGGGGCGGATGCAAGTCCGGCTCGCCTTCGGGGACGGGGACGGGGACGGGGACGGGGACGGCGGTGGCGGCGACCGCGCGTCTTCGCTGTACCGCTGGCTGATCGCGGACGGGGAACTGCGCGGGCGTGCCGAGGTCTCGTTGGCGGCCGCCGTGCCGGGGCGCGGGCACATGGGCGGCGCCCAGGACGTGATCGAGGTCGTCCTCGCCAACACCATCGCCCTGGGCAACCTGCTGGTCGCGGTGGCCGCCTGGCGCGGCTCACGCCCGCGGGCGCCGCAGGTGCGGGTGGAACGCGACGGAGTGACGGTCACCGTGGAGGACGGCTCGGCGGAGACGGTGGAGCGGGTTCTGCGGGCGTTGGGAGCAGGGGACGACCACAGAGACACGGAGTAGCGCGTGGCCGAACTCGCCGACCCGAGCCGCTCGGTGGCGGTCCTTGTGGGCGTACACGCGTACACGACGCTCCCTCCGCTCCCGGCGGTCAAGCAGAACCTCAAGGGTCTGGCGCGGGCACTGAAGGACCCCGGGATCTGGGGCCTGCCCGGCGACCGCTGTACCGTGCTCGACCAGCCGGACAGCGCCCAGACGGTCCTCGACACCGTGCAGCGGGCCGCCCGCCGGGCCGAGGACACCCTGGTCGTCTACTTCGCGGGCCACGGCCTGACCGACCCCCACACCGACGAGCTCTACCTCGCGCTGCCCGACTCCGACGTCGAACGCGAGTACACATCACTGCGCTACGAGTACCTGCGCCGTGCGGTCCTCGCCCCGCAGTCCCGGGCCCGCCGCACCGTGGTGATCCTGGACTGCTGCTACAGCGGGCGCGCGCTGATCGGCCGGATGAGCGCGAGCGGGCACCTCGCCGACCAGGCACTGGTCGAGGGCAGCTGCCTGCTGACGGCCTCCGCCGAAACCAGCGTGGCGCTCTCGCCGCCGGGCGAGAAGTACACGGCGTTCACGGGCGAGCTGATCACCGCCCTTACCGAGGGCGTGCCCGGGGCGCCCGATCCGCTCGACATGGAGAGCCTGTACCGGCATCTGCGCCGTGAGCTGGCGCAGAAGTCCCGGCCGCTGCCCCAGCAGCGCAACCGCAACACCGGCGGCCTGATCGCCCTGGCCCGCAACGTGGCCCCCGCTCCACCGGAGGAGCCCTCCCCGGAAGCCCCGGCCGCCCCGACCGCCCCGGAAGCCACGCGGGGGAGCCCGCCCGCCCCAATGCGCCGCCGCATCAGCAGGAAACGTACGGCCGTGTCCCTTGCGGTACTTGGAGCTGTCGTCGCCACGACATCCGTGGCGGCCGCGCTCAGCCTCCGCGACAAGGACGCCAACGGGTCGAACGACTCTTCCTCGGGCGGAGCGGGAGCAAAGACGGTCGTCACCATCGGCGTGGACGTCCCCATCACCGGAAAATTCGCCCCCTACGCGAGCGGCATCAAGAACTCCGCCGACCTTGCCGTCAGACAGGCCAACAAGGACGAAGCCGTGGACGGCGTCACCTTCAAGATCAAGGTGTACGACAGCAAGAGCCAGTCCTCCGAAGGACGGCGGAACGCCGCTGATCTGGTGAAGGACAAGGACATCATCGGAGTCGTCGGTCCGATGGGGGACAAGACCGCCGCAGCGATGCAGAAGCCGCTGGACGCGGCGCATCTGGCGCTCGTGTCCCCCGGCGCCACCGCCGAGTCGCTGACACGGGGAGTCAAGTGGCAGAGCGCCGAGCCGGACCGTCCCGCCGGGTCCTTCTTCCGGACGGTGCCCACGAACGCCGTCCAGGGGTACGTCGGCGCGCGCTTCCTGCACCGTGAGGCCAAGAAGTCCAAGGCCTACGTCATCCACGACACGGGGAACTACGGAGCCAGCCTCGCGGCCGGATTCGAGACCGAGTTCAGAAAGCTGGGCGGCAAAGTGGTCGGCGCCGACCACGTCCACGCGCAGGACGAGGACTTCTCCGCCGTCGTGGCCAGGGTGAAGAACTCCGGTGCCGACGTCGTCTATTACGGGGGCGAGGCACCCGCGGCGGGGCGGCTGGGGGCCCAGCTGGAAAAGGAGGGAGCCGATGTGGTGCTCGCCGGGGGCGATCTCCTCTTCGGCGACGAGTTCAGGACGACCGCCCGCAAAGGCGCCGAGGGCGCCTACATCACCGTCCGGCCGAGCCCGGATGGCCTGGTCCACGGCAAGAAGTTCGTGAAGGACTACAAGAAAGCCGACTACAAGGAGAGCTACGGCCTCCTGGGCGGCTACTCCTACGACGCGACCCGGGCGATCATCCACGCGGTCGGCAAGGTGGCGGAGAGAGGCGGCAAGCTGCCGGAGAACCCGCGCGCCAAAGTCGTCGAGGCCCTGCAAGGGGTCTCCCTCACCGGGGCGATGGGCCGCATCTCCTTCGACCCGTACGGGGACGTGAACGACCAGAGTTTCGCCGTGTACACGATCCGAGCAGGCCAGTGGGACGTCGCCAAGAGGTCCCTGGAACAGTACTCACGAAGCAACTTCTGACGTGCTCGTACGTGCTCGTGCGCGGTCGGCGGTGGCGCGCCCCCGATGCGGGGTCGCCCACGTTCGGTGGTCTGTCCTCCCGGAATCAGCGGCCCACCGCCGTCTCCCGATCGACGCGGGACAGCTTCTGCGGGTTGCGGACGGCGTAGAGCCCGGTGATGAGGCCGCCTTCCAGGCGGACCGCCAACACGGAGTCGATCGCGCCGCCCGTGCGCAGGATCAACGCGGGGCAGCCGTTGACCTGCGCCGGGTGCAGGCTCGCGGAGGCGAGCCTGCCGAGTACGGCGGTCACCTTCTCGGCGCCCACGACGGGCTCCAGCGCGGCCCGTACGACTCCGCCGCCGTCGGTCAGCAGGACGACGTCCGGGGCGATCAAGTCGAGCAGGCGCCGCAAGTCGCCCGTCTCGACGGCCTGTTGGAAGGCGGTGAGCGCACTGCGTGACTGGGCCGGTGAGACGACCTCGCGGGGGCGGCGCGCCGCGACGTGGGTTCGTGCGCGGTGGGCGATCTGGCGGACCGCGGCGGGGGTCTTGTCGACGGCCTGCGCGATCTCGTCGTACCCGAGATCGAAGACGTCGCGCAGCACGAACACGGCCCGTTCGGTCGGGGCGAGGGTTTCCAGGACGAGCAGCATCGCCATGGAGACGCTGTCGGCCAGCTCGATGTCCTCGGCGACATCGGGCGCGGTGAGCAGGGGTTCGGGCAGCCAGGGGCCGACGTAGGTCTCCTTGCGCCGACGCAGCGTGCGCAGCCGGGTCAGGGCCTGGCGCGTGGTGATGCGCACCAGGAAGGCACGCCGGTCGCGCACCGTTTCCTGGTCGATGTCCGCCCAGCGCAGCCACGTCTCCTGGAGCACGTCCTCGGCGTCGGACGCGGAGCCGAGCATCTCGTAGGCGACGGTGAACAGCAGGTTGCGATGGGCGACGAACGCCTCGGTGGCCGCGTCCGTGCCCCCGGCGCGGGAGTCGTGCCCGCCCACGCCGGTCTCCTGCCGGGTGCGCTGCTCCTGCTCCGTGCGCTCGTCCATCGTCGGCTCCCGCCCGTCGCGCCTCATGTGCGTGTCACCCACAAGTCGCCGCTCGCCGCCCTCCTGTGACACCCGGGCCAGGTGGCGTGCGTCACATCGGGGTGCTGTCACAGGGCCGGGGCCGCCGGCGACTCATGGGCATCAGGACGCCGCACGGACGATCCGCGCGGCACACGATCCCACGAGCGAGGACATTCTGATGGAACCCCGTATGAACCTGTTCGCGAACGAGACCGGCGCCAAGATCGGCAAGCGGATCTACGCCGTCAGCCAGGTGATCCACGAGTCGACGCTGCCCAAGGCCACCCGGGAGCTGGTGCAGCTGCGCGCCAGCCAGATCAACGGCTGCGGCTTCTGCGTCGACATCCACGGCAAGGACGCCGCAGCGGCAGGCGAGAGCGCGGCCCGCCTGAACCTGGTCGCCACCTGGCGCCACTCCACCGTGTTCACCGAGCCCGAGCAGGCCGCGCTGGCCCTCACGGAAGAGGGCACCCGCATCAACGACGGCCACGAAGGCGTCCGTGACGAGACCTGGGCCCGCGTCCGCAAGCACTACGACGAGGACCAGACCATCGCCCTTGTCGCCCTGATCGCCATGATCAACGCGACCAACCGCCTCGGCGTCATCCTCAACAACCAGGGCGGCGCCTACGAGCCCGGCAACCTCGCCACCGTCGCCGGCTGACCACCACCCGCAGCGCCGGGCCGCCCCGTTCCCTGTCACACGCCTTCGCGGGGCGACCCGGTGCACATCACATCAGCTCAGCCGTTCGCCAGCTCTCCGAGCAGTTTCCAGGTGCGGCGGCGGTCCGCGTCGCCGGCGAGTTCCGTCGAGGTGAACACCACCTCCGTCGCCCCGGCTTCCTGATACCGGCGTACCTCGGCGGCGACGGTCTCCTCGTCGCCGATGACGGCCAGGTCGGCGGCCCGGGTGGCGCCGGAGAGGGCGATGACGCGCTGGTAGGAGGGGAACTGCTCGTAGAACGCGAGGGCCTCGGTCGCGGTCTCCCGTACCCTCTCGGCGTCGGCCGTGACGACGCCGGGCACGAAGGCCACGATCCGGGGCGCGGGGCGGCCCGCCGCCTCGGCCGCGGCGGTGACGGCCGGGACGATGTGCTCGGACAGCGCGCGCGGACCGGCCAGCAACGGCAGGATGCCGTCCGCGAGTTCACCCGAGACGCGCAGTGCCTGCGGAGCCATCGCGGCCACCAGGAGCGGCACCTGCGGCTCGGCGCCGGGCACCCGCGCGGGCAGGGGCGTGGTGGCGGTGAGCAGCTCGCCATGGAAGTCGGAGGTGCCCGTCTCCAGCAACTGGCGGATGGCGGTGAGGAATTCGCGCAGGCGGCCGATGGGACGCTCGTGGGGGATGCCGAAGGCCTCTTCGGTCAGCTTCTTCGTGCCGAGCGCGAGGCCCAGGTGGTAGCGGCCGCCGGTCGCGGCCTGCGCCGTCTGGGCCTGGCTGGAGACAAGCAGGGGGTGACGGCCGAAGACCGGGATCGCCGAGGTGCCGACATGCAGTCCCGGCACCTCCCGGCCGACGATCGCGGCGAGCGTGGGGGAGTCGTACGAGAAGGTCTGGCCGAACCACGCGGAGCGCAGTCCGGCCTCGTGGGCCTCCCGCGCGAGGTGCACCGTGCCGTCGACTCGGTCCTGAAGTGAGAGCGCTACTCCAATGGTCATACTCACGGCAACCGCCGGTCGCGCGCCCGCCATTCCGGCTCGTCTATGACAAGCTCATGGCGGCTTCGTAACGGCTCACACCGGTTCGGGTTGTGGCTCCGGCCGTAGTGCCGGTGCGGTTTTCGGGTCCCATTGTCTGGTGGTGCGTACGTAGCCGTAGATCACCGAGGCGGTCACCAGGATGAGCAGCGGGCCGAATATCGCGGGGTGCGCGGCCATCTCCATCGGGAGATAGCGGTACGAGACCAGGAGCGCGGCGAACACCGTCGAGCCGTAGGCGACCAGCTGAATGCTCTGCCGGTTCCAGCCGCGGTCCAGTGAGCGCAGCGCCGCCTCGACGGTGAGCGTGAACACGATGCCGGCCAGGAGATCCACGCCGTAGTGGTAGCCGAAGCCCAGGGTCGCGCTGAGTGTGGCGACGAGCCAGAACGTACCCGCGTACCGCAGAAGACGCGGGCCCTTGCGGGAGTGGATGAAGATCGCGGTGGCCCACGCCGTGTGCAGGCTGGGCATGCAGTTGCGCGGGGTCAGTCCGTCGTACGGCACCGGGTGCGGGACGGTGATCGGCAGAGGTGTGTGCGGCCACAGGTTGGCCGTCGCCCACTCCACGCCGCCGGTGCCCGAGGTGCCGGGGCCGTAGGCGAAGATCGGCCCGACCACCGGGAAGATCATGTAGAAGGCCGGTCCGATGAGGCCGATCACCAGGAACGTACGCACCAGGTGGTGGCGCGGGAAGCGGCCCTCGGACGCCACGTTGCGCAGTTGGTAGAGGGCGACGGCGATCGCGGCCACCGCGAGCTGGGCGTAGACCAGGTCGAGGACATGGGTGGTGACCGGGCCGCTGGCCCTGAGCAGTCGGCCCGCCAGCCATGACGGGCTGCCCAGGGCGTGATCGGCGATCGCCACGTACGGGTCGAGCACGGTCGGGCGGGTCTTCGCCGTGATGAGCAGCCAGGTGTCACCGGTCTTGCGTCCTGCCACGAGGAGCAGCCCCAGGCCGACGCCCTTGAGGAGCAGGGTCCGTTCCTTGCCGGTGCGGCGCGTGATCGCGATGAACGCGCAGCCCAGCATCACCCACAACGCGCCGTTGCCGAAGAACTGGCCCTCGGGCACGTCAGCGTCGATCGCCCACCGCACCAGCACGAAGACGAGGTCGATGGCGATCGCGGCACCGGCCGCGATGAACCGCTGCCGCCAGGTGAGCACCACCATCATCAGCGCCAGGCCGCCGTACAGCGGGCCCGGTTTGGGCGGGAGCAGCACCTCCCGCGCCTGGTTGGTGATCGGGCCCGGCATGCCGCCGTAGCGGCGCGCGGCGATCTCCAGTGCGACGAGGAAACCGAGGGCCACCAGGCACGCCGCGGTCCACAGGATCACCCGTGGCTGACGCCATGCGCCGGACTTGATGGTGCGGTCTATGCGTGAGAACACCCGCGAAGCTGTAGGTATCAATTACTTAACCGATTTGGTAGGTGATGTTCAGATAGATGCCCCTTCGTGTTGCGTGACGTGGTTTCCGGTGAAGGAAGGTGATGGGGCGCCCCCGTCGCGAGGTCGATCATGCCATTGAGGTAGCTCCGCAGTTGTCGATGGGGCGGTTGAGACGAATGGGACTGCTGCGCGTACGTGACGGCACACGGAAACCCATCCGGCGCCGGCGTACACCGCCGGGGACAGGAGTCGCACGTGTCGCGCAAGAAGACCCTCAGCCGCAGGAAAAAGGTTGCTCTCCTGGTGGGAGCCGCCGCCCTGGTGGCGGGCACCGCCGTGGTGATGACCGGCACGAGCCAGGCCTCGGTGGCGTGTGACGGCCTGGCCACCGCGCTGACCAACAACGAGGAATTCATCGCGGGCCAGCGGGCGAACCCCGATGCGCAGTCGGCGGCGCGGATCGCCAACCGGGAAGCGGTGATCGAGGAGATCAGGCGGAAGCAGGCGGCGTCGGGCTGCGAGGGGGGTGGGGACGCGGAGGCCGGGCCGGGCGCCGGTGGGGACGTTGCGCAGCCCCCGGCCGAGGAACCGGGCGACGAAGCCACGACCATGGCCCCCACCACGGCCCCGCCCGCGGACGGCGGCTCGGACGCGGGAGCGGAAGGCGAGGTCGTCTGCGCCGGTTCCACCGTCACGCTGTCCGGCGAGGGCGGAGCACCGGCCGCCTCCAGCAACGAGTTCCCCGTCGGTACGCAGCTGAAGGTGACGAACCTGGACAACGCCAAGTCCACCACGGTGGAGGTCACCTCGACGTCGGGCAGCTGCGTACTCCTCAACAACGAAGCGTTCGAGGAAGTCCGCGAGCCCGGAAAGTTCCTGATCCGCAAGGCACGCATCGAGCGCGTCGGGTAGACGGAGCCTGCGCCTGCCGGTTCAGTGCAGGTGCCGTGGCGAAAATGGCCGCCAAAAGGAAAAGGCAAGGAGATCGCTCTCCTCGCCACTCCTAACCTATAGCTCACTTGGGGGCTTGCGGCAAGGCCCGGGGGGTGGCGCAGAATCTTCGGCCGAGGCCACAACCTGCGGAAACGGGGCGCACGACGCGCCCGGCCGGAGGCCACGGAGGTAGCGCAGTGAGCGAGCAGTACGTGTTGGATCTCCACGAGGTCGACGGGACGCAGTCTGCCGTCGTCGGCGGCAAGGGCGCACACCTGGGGGAGCTGTCGCGGATCGAGGGTGTCCGCGTGCCGGGCGGATTCTGCGTGACGACGGACGCCTTCCGGCGGGTCATGGCGCAAGAGCCCTCGATCGACGACCGGCTCCTCGAGCTGTCGCGCCTGAACCCCGATGACCGCGAGGGGATCCGCACGCTCAGCGCGGAGGTCCGCCGGAGCATCGAAGAGATCACCGTCCCCGGCGATCTCGCGGCCGCGGTCACCGGGGCGGTCACCCGGCTCGGCGAGCAGGCCGCCTACGCCGTCCGGTCCAGCGCGACGGCGGAGGACCTGCCGACGGCCTCCTTCGCCGGCCAGCAGGACACGTACCTGAACGTCGTGGGGCCGCAGGAGGTCCTCAGGCACGTCAGCCGCTGCTGGGCCTCGCTGTTCACCGAGCGGGCCGTGACCTACCGGCTGCGCAACGGCTTCGACCACCGCGCGATCCACATGGCCGTGGTGGTGCAGCAGATGGTCCTCCCGTACGCGTCCGGCATCCTGTTCACGGCCGACCCCGTCACCGGCAACCGGAAGGTCGCCACCGTGGACGCGGGCTTCGGACTCGGCGAGGCCCTGGTCTCGGGCCTGGTGAACCCGGACGTCTTCAAGGTGCGCGACGGCGAGATCATCGCCGAGGTGATCGCCGCCAAGCAGCGCGCCATTCACGCCCTGCCCGCGGGCGGCACGCGGCAAGTGACCGTCGACCCGGAGCGGCAGGAGCAGCCGGCGCTGACGCACGCCCAGGTCGTACGGCTTGTGCAGCTCGGGCGGCAGATCGAAGCGCACTTCGGCCGCCCGCAGGACATCGAATGGTGTCTGGTCGACGACGACTTCCGGATCGTGCAGAGCCGCCCGATCACGACGCTGTTCCCCGTCCCCGCGGCCGACGACCAGGAGAACCACGTCTACCTCTCCGTCGGCCATCAGCAGATGATGACCGACGCCATGAAGCCCCTCGGGATCTCCGTGTGGCAGCTGACGGCCATGGTGGAGATGCACGAGGCGGGCGGGAGGCTGTTCGTCGACGTCACCCGGCGCCTGGCCTCGCCCGCGAGCCGCGCCGGTCTCCTGGACATGGTGGGGAAGGGCGATCCGCTGTTCAGGGACGCGCTCGAGACCGTCCTCGACCGCAGCGACTTCGTCCCGGCGCTCCCGGACGCGGCTCCCACCGGCCCGCCGCCGGGCGGGGCACCGGCCGGCGGCACATCTGCCGGTGGCGCTCCTGCCGGTGGCGCACCCGCCCCGATCGCCACCGATCCGGCCATCGTCACCGAGCTGATCGAGCGCAGCCGGACGTCGATCGCCGCCCTGGAACGCGACATCCGGACGAAGACCGGACCGGAGCTGTTCGACTTCCTCCTCGAGGCCTTCGCGGAGCACAAGAGGGTCCTCGGTGACCGGCTGAGCATGCAGGCGATCATGGCGGGGATGGAGGCCACGTGGTGGCTCAACGACAACCTCCAGGAATGGCTGGGCGAGAAGAACGCCGCCGACACGCTCACGCTGAGCGCCCCCGACAACATCACCTCGGAGATGGGGCTCGCGCTCCTCGATGTCGCTGACGTGATCCGCCCGCATCCGGAGGTGGTCGCGTTCCTCCAGGGCGTCGAGGACGACAGCTTCCTGGACGAGCTGCCCAAACTCGCGGGCGGCACCGAGGCGCGCGAGGCCATCGAGGCCTACCTCGACCGCTACGGCATGCGCTGCGTCGGCGAGATCGACATCACGAGGCCGCGCTGGCGCGAGCGCCCCGGCACGCTGCTGCCGGTGATCCTCGACAACGTCAGGATCTTCGAACCGGGCGCCGCCGCACGGCGTTTCGAGGAAGGGCGGCAGGAGGCGCGGAAGAAGGAACAGGACGTGCTGACCCGCCTGCGGGCCCTGCCGGACGGGGAGCGCAAGGCCGCCGAGACCAAGGAGACGATCGACCGGCTGCGGACCTTCGTCGGCTACCGCGAGTACCCGAAGTACGGCATCGTCAGCCGCTCCTTCGTCTACAAGCAGGCCTTGATGCGGGAGGCCGAGCGCCTCGTGCGGGCCGGTGTGCTGCCGGAGAAGGAGGACGTCTTCTACCTCACGTTCCAGGAGTTCCACGACGTCGTGCGCTCGGAGCAGGCGGACGCCGGGCTCATCCAGCGGCGCAAGGAAGCGTTCCGCTCGTACCAGGCGCTCACGGTGCCCCGGGTCCTCACGTCGGACGGCGAGGCCGTCGCCGGGTCGTACCGGCGCGAGGACGTGCCGGAAAGTGCCCTGGTCGGCCTCCCGGTCTCCGCCGGGACGATCGAGGGCAGGGCCCGCGTCATCCTCGACATGGCGGAGGCCGACCTCGAGGAGGGTGACATCCTGGTCACGGCCTACACCGACCCCAGCTGGTCACCCCTGTTCGTCGGCATCACGGGCCTGGTCACGGAGGTGGGCGGCCTGATGACCCATGGCGCGGTGATCGCACGGGAGTACGGCTTGCCCGCCGTCGTAGGAGTGGCGGAGGCGACCCGCCTGATCCAGGACGGGCAGCGGATCCGCGTGCACGGAACCGACGGGTACATCGAGTTCCTGTCGTGAACAGCCAGGAGAGAGGCGCGACGTGAGCAGGGAGGTCAGCCGGCTGCTCGCGCCGCGCGCGGGCCGTGTCGTCCTGGACGGGAAGGAAGTGCACCAGCTACCCGCGAAGGAACTCGCCCGCATCACCGGCGAGGGCGCCCGGCGGCTTCCCACGCGCCTGACGGCGTGGCGGCTCAGACGTGCAGGGCGGGCCGGTAGACGAGCTCCTGGATGTGGCCGTCCAGCGTCGTCTGTTCGATCAGTTCGAGGTCGAAGTCGGCCGCGCCCTTGAAGATCGGGTCGAGGCCGGTCTCACCGGTGATCACCGGGAAGAGCGTCACCTGGACCCGGTCGACCAGACCGGCGGCCATCAGCGCCCGGTTCATCGACAGACTGCCGTGCGAGCGCAACGGCACTTCCGACTCCTCCTTGAGCCGGGCGACGACGTCCACGGCATCGCCCTTCGCGACGGTCCCGTGCGGCCAGTCGATGGGGCCCACCAGCGTGTTCGACACCACCGTCGCCGGCAGGTTCCTCATCCGTGTGACCCACGGGTCACGCACATCGGACGTCTCGGTGCTCGACGCCAGCATCCGCGCGAACGCCCGATAGGTGTGGGCTCCGAACACCATCCGCTGCTCCTCGTCGTACAGGGCGAGACGGTGGTCGAGGAGCTCGGGGCCCTGCTTGCCCCAGTAGCCGGTCCACTTCCCGCCGGCGGCGCCGAAGCCGTCGAGGCTGGAGAAGACGTCGAAGGTGTAAGTGGCGGTCATGATGCTCTCCTCGTACGCGGGTGCCGGTGTGCCGGCCGTCGGAGATACAGACCGCCGGCCGCGGCCGGACTCATCGCTCGTGGACCCGCGCGTCCGCAGGCGCGGGAGCGGGCGAGTCCTGCGGTCCGGGCAGACGGGCGCGGCGCAGGGCGGGGAACGCGGCGGCGACCGCGAGGGTGGCGGCGACGCAGACGAGACCACCGGTGATCACTGCCGTACGGGCGCTGGTGAGTTCGGCCAGGAACCCGACCGCGGCGTTGCCCAGGGCCGGTGAGACGGTCGCCTGGACCATCCACAGGCTGCTGACCCGGCCGCGCAGTTCGTCGGGCGTGCCGTGCTGGAGGAGGGCCGAGCGCAGGGTCTCGGAGATCAGGTCGCCCAGCCCGGCGAGGGCGAGCAGCACCAGGGCCACCGGCAGCAGTGACGTCGCGCCGAAGCCGGTCAGCGAAAGACCCCACAGCAGGACCGCGCCGATCAGGGCGTGACCGCCGGCCCGGCCCGTCCAGCCGCTGGTCAGCGCACCGATGAGGGCGCCGAGCGCGGGGGCCGCGTAGAGCAGCCCCACCACGCCGGGGCCGCCCCCGAACTGCTGGTCCGCCAGGACGGGGTAGAGGGCCTGCGGCATGGTGAAGACCATGGCCGCGGCGTCGATGAGCAGCAGGCCGACGACGAGCCGGTGGCCCCGGACGTAGCGCATCCCGTCGGTGACCGCGGTGAAGGCCTGACGGACGCCCTGGGTGCCGGGGGAGTTGGCGGGCGGCAGCGGCCGTACGAACACCAGGGCCACGGAGAAGACCGACAGGCCGACCGCGTCGACCGCGAAGCAGGCGGCGAGCCCCGGACCCGCGACGAGCACGCCGCCGACGGCCGGCGCGAGGAGGGCCGACAGCTGGGCGGCGGCGGAGGTCAACGCGCCCGCGGAGGCCAGGCGTTCGGTGCCGACGAGGGCCGGGATGGCCGCGAGGAGGGCCGGGCCGCCGAGGCCCGCAAGGAGACCGGTCAGGCCGGCGGCAACGTAGATGAGCCACAGATGCGGCTGCGGCAGCAGTGCGTTGAGGGCCAGCGAGGCCGCGACGAGCGGCAGCGGGAGCCGGGTCGCCAGCATCAGCAGCCGCCGGTCGCAGCGGTCCGCCAGTACGCCGCCCGCAAGGACGCCGACCACCATCGGTAACGCACGGGCGAGGCTGACCAGGCCGATGTGGGATGCCGAACCGGTGAGGTCGTAGATCTGCACGGCCACCGCCACGCTGGTCATGAGCGTGCCGAACAGGGCGGCGATGAATCCCGCGAAGAGCAGACGGAAGTCGCGGCTGTCGCGGAGCGGGGTGAGGTCCATGGCGATACGGGACGGGCGCACGGGCGACTCCAGGGGGGAGTTAGGCGAGCCTTACCGGGGAAACCCTGGCGTCCGGAATCCTTAAAGTCAACATGTGTGAAGTTCAGTGCGCCCGACCGGTTCACGGGCGCTCGGTGCTTGCTAGCCTTCAGGGCGATGAGCAGCGACACTCCGGCCCGGCGGCGGCCGACCCACCGCAAGGGCCGCGCCACGCTCACCCGCGAGTCGGTCGGGCGGGCGGCACTGGACTTCCTGGGAAGCCGGGGTCCTGCCGAGCTGACGATGCGCTCGCTCGCCCTCGACCTGGGCGTCTCGCCCCGCGCGCTCTACAACTACGTCGAGGACCGGCGCGATCTGATCACGCTGGCCGCCGAGTTGTTCGAGGCCGACTGGCGTCCGCCGGAGTTGGACGCGGACCCGGACCGGTGGCGGGGGAGCCTGCGGGGCCTCTGCCGCGACCTGCGCGCGCACTACCGGCGCCACCCCGGCATGACGACGCTGGCCCTGCGCGAGAACGTCACCATGGCGCGGCATCCGGCGATGCTGCGGAACGTGGACACGATGATCGGGTTCTTCGAGGGCGTGGGGCTGCCCCTGGCGGACGCCTACCGCGCCTGCATGGAGGCGATCCGGCTCGTCGTGGGCTTCGTGGAGTTCCAGGACGCCCTGTACGACCGGCCACCGGCACACCTGGACCCCGCCGACCTCGACCGACTGCCCCCGCCCTGGCTCCAGTCGGCGACGGAGGCGGAACTGCCGCACCTGAGCCGCGTCAGCGACCTGGAGCCCAGTACTCCGGACACGCTGTTCGACTTCTCCCTGGACACCTTCATCGAGGGCATCGCGGCCCGCCTGCGCCCCTAGGAACTCATCGCGGCACGGAGCGAGTTCAGGGGGGCGATTTCAGTCGGACCTGCTGCCGTCGAGCAGAGCCTCCAGGGCCGAACCGGCCTGTGTGCGCAGCCAGGCGTGGGCGCGGTCGTTGTCGTGGCGTTGGTGCCAGACCAGGTACAGGGGGATCGGCGGCATCGCGAACGGCAGGGGCAGCGTCCGCAGGCCGAGACCGCGCAGGGCGGAGTCGGTGACGGCTTCCGGCACGGTGACGACGAGGTCGGTGTCGAGGACGAGCGGAAGCGCTGCTGAGGCGCTCGGTGTCGCGGCGATGACCCGGCGTTCGAGACCGAGGGCGGCCAGGGCGTCGTCGACCGGGTCGCGCAGGCGCCCGCGCCGGGAGACGGTGAGATGTCCGGCCGCGGCGTAACGCTCGGGGGTGAGGGGCCCGTCGGTCAGGGGGTGCCCGGGGCGGACCGCCGCGACGAGGCGGTCCTCGCCGACGAGTTGGTGGCGGATGTCGGGCACCGAAGGCTCGGCGGAACTCGATTCCAGGTCGACCTCGCCGCGGCGCAGCTCCGGGGTGTCGGAGTTCGACTCCGCGACCAGGCGCAACCGTACGCCCGGAGCCTGCCGGTGGACGGCGGCGAGCAGGGCGGGGCCGCACGCCGAAGCCAGCGCGTCGTGCCAGCGGACGGTGAAGGTCCGCTCCAGGGTGGCCAGGTCCAGTTCCCTTTCCCGGCTGAGGAGTTGGTGAGCCTGGTGGACCAGGTCGTGGACCTGCGCGCGGATCTCGAGGGCGTGCGGGGTGGGGACCATCGTCCGGCCGGTGCGGACCAGGATCTGGTCGCCGGTGGTCTGGCGGATCCGTCCGAGGGTCCGGCTCATCGCCGGGGACGTGACGTGCAGACGGGCGGCCGCGCCGGCCACGCTGCCTTCCTCCAGGAGTGCGTCCAGGGCGGTGAGCAGATTCAGGTCCAGTTGCATGAGAGTAATCCTAGAGCTTACAAACATGCACTTGCTGTTAATTCGCGGGCTGCCTACCTTCGAGTCACGGACGGCGACGCACCGCATGCCGACCGCATCAACGGACGGCGACGCACCGCATGCCGACCGCATCAACGACGGCGCGGCAGAGCATCGGCGCGATACCTCTCGCCCTCTCGCCGTCCTCCACTTCGCTGAGACCTCCGGGAGCGCTTCATGTCCGCTGACACCAGCCGGCCCACCGTCACCAGCACGGGCTCCGACTTCGACGACGCCCTGCTCGACCAGGTCACCGCCGCCGTCCGCGCGGCGGGTGACCGGCTGCGCGAGCGCTTCACACCGCAGGCCCGCGGCACCAGTGGCGAGGAGATCGTCACGGAGATCCACGCCAACGACGAGGCCGTGCTCGACATCCTGAAGGCGCCCCTGCTCGCTGCCCGGCCGGGCGCCGGGTGGGCCGAGGACGAACTCGACGGCGGCGCGCTGCCGCCGGGGGAGTGGTGGATCGTCGACCCGGCCGAGGGCAACATCAACCACGTCCACGGCATGCCCGACTGGGCCGTGACCGCCACCCTCGTACGGGACGACAAGCCGGTTCTCACGGTGGTCCATCTTCCGCTGACCGGTGACGACTACACCGCGGTGGCCGGACGCGGAGCCCACCTGAACGGCGCTCCGCTGCGCGTGTCCGCCAAGACCGATCTGGGCGCGGCGCTGACCGGCACGGGCCAGGCGCGGCCCGGCGAGGACGAGCACACGTTCCGCCGGATCGGCTCGTCCGTCACACAGATGCTGATCAACGGCCTCGTCGTACGCGTCTCCGTGCCCGCCACCCTTCAGTTGATCCAGGTCGCCGCGGGCCGTATGGACGCCTTCTGGCAGTTCTCCGACGTGCGTTCGGGTCTGGTGGCCGGCGCGCTCCTTGCCGCCGAGGCGGGAGGCACGGTCACCGACATCAACGGCAACCCGTGGAGCCTGGCCAGCCCCGACTTCCTGGCAGCCGCCCCCGGCATCCACGCCGCGGCCGTCTCGGTCCTGTCCCCGATCGCCTGATCACCCGTCTCCTCTTCCTGTCCGCAAGGAGCACAGCAGCATGACCAGCATCGGCATCCTCGGCACCGGCCGCGTCGGCAGCAGCCTCGCCCGCGCACTGGCCGCCGCCGGCCACGACGTCACCCTCGGCCACCGACAGCCGCCCGAGCAGGCCTCCGAACCGGCATCGGAACCGGCACCGGAACAGGCAGAGACCGGCGCGAACAGCCCGGCCGAGCATCAGATCCGCCTCGCCGACCAGCGCCTCACCGCCGCCACCGCGGACATCGTGATCAACGCGACCCCGGGCGACACCGCCCTGGCACGCCTGTCCGCCCTGGCCACCGAACTGACCGGCAAGATCCTCATCGACGTCTCCAACGCCACCCGACACAGCCCCGACGGGCTGCCCGCGGACCTCTGCTACCCCGGCAGCAGCCTCGCCGAGCAACTCCAGCAGGCCCTGCCCGCGACCCGGGTCGTCAAGACGCTCAACACCATGCTCTTCCCGGTCGTGACCGCCCCCGCTTCCCTGTCCACCCCTCCCACCGCCTACCTGTCCGGCGACGACGCACACGCCAAGTCCGTCGCCGCGGGACTCCTCGACGACCTCGGCTGGCAACCCGGATGGATCGAAGACCTCGGCGACGTCACCACGGCCCGTGCCACCGAAGCACTTGTCCTGCTCGTCCCGCACGTGCTGCGCCGGGGCGGCTTCCGGCCGTTCGCCGTCTCCCTCGCACGCTGAGCGGGCGGGTCCGGCTCAGGACCCCGCGAGGCGCGGCGCCAGATAGGGCGCGGTGGCGCTGCGCTTCGATCGGGCGACCTTCGCGGGTGTGCCGGTGGCGACCACCCGGCCGCCCGCGTCGCCGCCGCCGGGGCCGAGGTCGATGACCCAGTCGGCGGTGGCGATCGTGTCCAGGTCGTGCTCGACCAGGACGACCGTGTTGTCGGCGTCGACGAGTTGGTGCAGCTGTCGCAGCAGCAGTGCGATGTCCGCGGGGTGCAGGCCCGCCGTCGGCTCGTCGAGGAGGTAGAGCGCGTGGCCGCGCCGGGCTCGCTGCAGTTCGGTGGCGAGCTTGATGCGCTGGGCCTCGCCGCCGCTGAGTTCCGTCGCGGGCTGGCCGAGGCGCAGGTATCCGAGCCCCACCTCCCGGAGCGTTTCGAGGCTTCGGGACGCGGCGGGGACCTCGGCGAGGAACGTCGCGGCCTCGTCGACGGACATCCCGAGAACCTCCGCGATGGTCTTGCCGCGATACGTCACTTCGAGGGTCTCGGCGTTGTACCGCGCGCCCCCGCACGTCGGGCACGGGGCGTAGGTGCCGGGCAGGAACAGCAGTTCGACCGCGACGAACCCCTCGCCCTGGCACGTCTCGCACCGCCCGTCGGGCACGTTGAAGGAGAAGCGGCCGGGCGTGTAGCCGCGCGCCTTCGCCTCGTCCGTCGCCGCGTACAGCTTGCGTACGGCGTCGAACATCCCTGTGTAGGTGGCCAGATTGGAGCGGGGGGTGCGGCCGATGGGCCGCTGGTCGACTCGTACGAGCCGGTCGAAGGATTCGACCCCGGCCGTGTCCCGCACCTCGATCTCGAACTCCGTTCCCTCGTCCTCCTCGGAGGGCTCTTCCGGCTCAAGCCCGAGGTGGCCGCGTACGACCTCGGCGAGCACCTGCGTCACCAGGGTCGACTTCCCGGAGCCGGACACTCCGGTCACCGCCGTCAGTACGCCCAGCGGCACGTCGACGGACACGTCGCGCAGATTGTGGCGCGAGACGCCGCTCAGGTGCAGCCAGCCCTGCGGCTTGCGGGGGCGGCGGGCGGCGGGCCGGGCACGTCCGAACAGATGGCGGCCGGTGGCCGACTCCTCGACCGCTTCGAGGCCGGCGACCGGACCGCTGTACAACACCCGCCCGCCTGTTTCCCCGGCGCCGGGTCCGATGTCGACGACCCAGTCGGCCCGGCGTACGACGTCCATGTCGTGCTCCACGACGAACAGCGAGTTGCCCGACGCCTTGAGCTGGTCGAGGACGTCGAGCAGGGGCTCCGCGTCGGCGGGGTGCAGGCCGGCGGACGGTTCGTCGAGCACGTAGACCACGCCGAAGAGCCCGGAGCGCAGCTGGGTGGCGATCCGCAGGCGCTGTGCCTCGCCGGGCGAGAGCGTCGTCGAGCGGCGGCCGAGACTGAGGTAGCCGAGGCCCAGGCCGAGCAGTACCTCGATACGAGCGACCACGTCGGCGCAGATCCGCACCGCCACCTCGGTGCTCTCCCCGGACCGGGCCGTCGACGTGGCGGCCGACGCGTCCGGCAGCTCCGCCACGGGCCGCAGCAGGGCCGCTACCCCGGTCAGCGGCAGCGCGTTGACCTCGGCGAGGGAGCGGCCCGCGAAGGTGACCGCGAGCGCTTCGGGCCGCAGGCCGCTGCCCTGGCACGCGCGGCACGGCACGCTCCGCACGAACCGCAGCGCGCGCTCGCGCATCCGCTGGCTCTTGGAGTCGGCGAGAACGTGCATGACGTGCGCACGGGCGCTCCAGAACTTGCCTTCGTAGCCGTAGTCGACACGGCCCGGCTCGGGCTCGATGAGCACGGAGGGCTGTTCGTCGGTGTAGAGCAGCCACTCCCTGTCCTTCTTCCTGAGCCTGCGCCACGGTCGGTCGATGTCGATGCCGAGACCGCTCACGATGCTGCGCAGGTTGGCGCCCTGCCAGGCACCGGGCCAGGCCGCGATCGCGCCGTCCCGGATGCTCAGCGAAGGGTCCGGGACGAGCAGTTCCCCGGCGACGTCGAGCACGGCGCCCAGGCCGTGGCACAGGGGGCAGGCGCCGGCCGAGGTGTTGGGCGAGAACGCCTCCGCCTCAAGGCGTTCGGCATTCGGCGGATAGGTCCCGGCGCGTGAGTAGAGGATGCGCAGCAGGTTGGACAGCGTGGTGAGGGTGCCGACCGTCGAGCGTGAACTGGGCGCCCCGCGCCGCTGTTGCAGGGCCACGGCGGGCGGCAGCCCGGTGATCTCCTGCACGTGCGGGGCGCCGACCTGTTGCAGCAGCCGGCGGGCGTACGGCGCCACGGACTCGAAGTAGCGGCGCTGGGCCTCGGCGTAGAGCGTGCCGAAGGCGAGGGAGGACTTGCCCGAACCGGAGATGCCGGTGAAGGCGACCAGCGCGTTGCGTGGAATGTCCACGTCCACGTTGCTCAGGTTGTGCTCGTTGGCGCCCAGGACACGCACGCAGTGCTCAGCCGCAGAATCTTCCATGCCATGTCTTTAACCGTTCGCGCTGCCGGGCTTGGCCGCCACGCGAATGAAAGACGGTCAGGCCCGCACGATACGGCGGACGTTGTCGATGTCTCCGCAGCCCGCCCCGAGCTGCTTGGCGCGCTCCTCGGTGAAAGCGGTGCCCAGTTCCTCGCGGCGCTCCATGGCCACGTTCTCGCGTGCGCTGTTGAGGATCGTCCGCTCCTCCTCGTCGGTGTGGTGGGTCACCGCCTCGACGAGCTTCTCCAGCTTGTCGTCCCAGTCGTCGGAGCCGACGTCCTCGACCTCCAGGAGGGCCAGCAGAGCCTTGTTGCCCTCCTCGTGCTCCTCGACGCCGTGTTCGACCTCGTCGTTGTCGATGTCCCGGTAACGCTTGAGCGAGGGATAGACGTCCCTCTCCTCCGCGAGCGCGTGCGCGATGAGCAGGCCGGCGAACTCCCGCAGCGCCTCGGCCCGTTCGGCTTCCACGCTGCGCATCCGGCGGAACAGCTCCTCCATCCGCCGGTGATCGTCGAGGATCAGCTCTACGACGTCGGTCGACGCTGCCTTCTCCGGCATGCTGGGGCTCCTTCTCGGCAGGGGGCACAGGGGCGCGGTGCGGTGAGCGCCTCCGTACAGATACGTAACGTGCGCACCGCTCCCACGCGGTGCGCCGGGTACCCGGCCGTCGCGTGTGTCACTCCTGCGGCCTACCGAAGCGCGGCGTACGTATGACCGGAGCGCGCTCAGCGGGCGCTGCCGGGTTCGCCGGACAGGGCGATGCGGGCGGTGATGCGTTTGCCGGCCGGTTCGGGGTGGACGTCGAAATTCTGGGCGACGGCCATGACGATCTCCAGACCGTGCCCGCCGATCCTGAGCGGGTCCTCGGAGCGGGCGACGGGCCGGGCAGCGGCGCTGTCGTGCACGGTCACCGCCACCGTGGCGTCCACGATGCACAGCTCCATCAGCATCGGCCCGGGCGCGTACTTGCAGGCGTTGGTGACCAGCTCGCTGACCACCAGCTGGGTGAGGTCCATCGCGCGGGCGGAGACATGGACATCCTGGTCCGCCCGGGCGCGCGTGAGGAAGTCGACCGCGAGGTGGCGTGCCTCAGCGATGGAGGAGTCCCCGCCGTTCAATGGGACGGCGACACTCATGGTGTGAGTTACTGACGGCCCGTCGCCGTCAATGCCGGCTGACTCCATTTCCTCTCCACCTTCATCCCCGTTGTCTGCGCTCCCCTACCCTGCTGGGCGCGGTACATACAGGTCTGGCTCGTATCGATAATCCGTTCGAGTGAACCCGTCCGTCACGTAGGGCAGGTCCGCGGTGTCTGCCCGCCCCGTACCGCGCCGACGGGTCCAGTCGAGAACATGGTGTCAGACCTTCGCCCGGAGCGACCGCCCATACGGCAGGCGCGGTGATACCGGCGCCCGGGTTCGGCTGTGACCAGTACCTCTGGCGCCTGGCGGTGCCGCTTCCGGAGAACGACTTCACCGTGGCGCCGTTCGACCAGGTGGGTGCCGGGCGCTCGGACCTGCCCGGCGTGGAGCGAGGGGCACGATGCGCCGCTGGACGGGGCTACACGCAGGACGTGCTGGAGCTCTGCCGTCAGCTGGACCTCGGCCCGGCGACGTTCGTCGGGCACGCGGTGAACGCGATGACGGGCGCCCTTCGCCGCGACCCCGGCAGCCGGAGACCTTCGCCGGCCTGATCCTGCGCGCCCCATCGCCGCGCTTCATCGCCGATCCGGCCAGCGGCTGTCACGGCGGGCTCTAGCCGGCGGTGGACCGTAGGGCCGCCAGGGCGCGGTCCGCGTGGGCGCTCATGCGGAACTCGCTGCGCACCACCTCCAGGACGCGCCGGTCGGGTCCGATGACGAAGGTGGCCCGCTTGGTCGGCAGGGGACCGAAGCCGCGGGCCACGCCGAACTGACCGCGCACCACGCCCTCCGGGTCCGACAGGAGCGGGAAGCCGAGTGTGTTCCGTCCCGCGAACTCGCGCTGGCGCTCGACGGGGTCCGAGCTGATCCCCACCGGCCGGGCGCCCACCGCCGCGAACTCCGCTGCCAGATCCCGGAAGTGGCACGCCTCGGCGGTGCAGCCCGGTGTCATCGCCGCCGGGTAGAAGAACACCACCACCGGGCCCTCGGACAGCAGCGACGAGAGAGTCGTGGGCGTGCCCGTCTCGTCGGGCAGCGTGAAGTCCTCCACGAGGGAGCCGACTTGGATGCGGGTCATCGCTTCACTCCTCGGCCGGGGCGGATGACGCCGACAGGCGGAGCGGAAGCGAGAGGCGGACGAGGGGGGTGGACGGGCACGGGGTCTCCTCGGGGCGCGGCGGAACAAGGCACGAGCGACGGGCACGAGCACGGGCGCTGACACCGGCATCGGCCGGCATCAGCGCCTGCTCTGCCCCGCGATACTACTCGGCGGTAAGCAGCAGTGCCCGCAGCCTGGTTCGCCGCGGACACCACGTCGGAGCCCCTGGAGCCGCCCTGGTGCCCCAGGGGCCGATCAGCCGCGTGCGCACGAGGCGCACACGAGACCTGCCGTCGATCACGCCGCCTTGACGTGCCCGCTGTCGCGCTCCGCGCTCTCGTCGCCGCGGACGGCCTCCGCGCGGACCCGGGCACAGCTGGTGGTGATCAGACGGGACACGTGCATCTGCGAGATGCCGAGCTCCTCGGCGATCTTGCTCTGCGTCATGTCCTCGAAGAAACGCAGGTACAAGATGGTGCGCTCACGCTCCGGCAGCCGCCGCAGACCGTCCTTGGCGGCCTCCCGGTCGGTGATGAAGTCGTAGGCGGGATCGGACGCGCCCAGGGTGTCCGCAAGGCTGAATCCGTCGGGGTCCGCGGAGATCTCCGCATCGAGCGACAGGGCGCTGTAGCTGGTCAGGGCCTCAAGACCGTCATGGACCTCGGCCTCGGTGAGGCCGGTGTGCTCGGCCAGGTCCGCGATGGTCGGCTCGGCGTCCCTGCCCGGCTGTTCCATGATGTCGCGGCGCGCGACCCGCACCTTGTTGCGCAGCTCCTGCACGCGCCGGGGCACCCGAACGTCCCACATGCGGTCGCGGAAATGCCTGCGCAGTTCCCCGGTGATGGTGGGCACGGCGTAGCTCTCGAAGGCCCCGCGCTCCGGCTCGTACCGGTTGACCGCCTTGATCAGGCCCATCGCGGCGACCTGCCGCAGGTCCTCGAGGTTCTCGCCCTTGTTGCGGAACCGGCCGGCGAGGCGGTTCGCCATGGGCAGCCACGCCGTCACGATCTCCTCGCAGAGCAGGTCGTGCTCGGGGCCGCTGTCGAGCGTGGCGAGATGGGCGGCAGCCGCCTTGGTGTCGGGGGCGTCGTCGTGGGGGCGTCCCTTGCGGCGACGGGCGGAAGGTGCGGTGGCATCGGTAAGCATCGAAAAACGCTCCTCAACGGTGGGCGAACAGATGACCGCGAGAAACGGGATGGCCCGGAGCCGGACATCCAGCGGGAGTGGATACACCGCTCCCCGCGGATGCGCCTCCGGTCCGAAGCACGATGTACGCCTGCCCCTCGACTCGGAGGGGAAACAACGATCGGCCGGGTGGATTTCCCGGAGCGCCCGATCAGCAAGATCAGAGGAGCGCCGATCGCACACCGTGCGGCCGACGCATCACCCGCCACTTCCCGGGTACCTGGCCGCCGCACCGCCAAGCCGCCCCGCTCGCTGCGCAAGCCCGCCCGGGTGAGCCTGGAGGAGGTGCCCGCCGCCGAGGGCGGGCCCCGCGGACGCAGGGAAGGACGTGCCATGGGCATGCGCAGGCGGATCAGCCGGTGGCCCGCGTACCGGCAGTTCACCGAGGGAGACCCGCTGGGCCGGGGACGGGCCGCGATGTCCGGGCACACGGCAGGCCTGCGGCCGCGTACCGATTCGGCTGATCGGGTCGTCTCCTCGGTGTGCCCCTACTGCGCGGTCGGCTGCGGACAGGAGATCTACGTCAAGGACGAGGCGGTGGTCCAGATCGAGGGCGACCCGAACTCGCCCGTCAGCCGAGGCCGGTTGTGCCCCAAGGGCTCGGCGACCCTGCAGCTCACCACCGGAGACGCCCGCCACCACCAGGTGCTCTACCGGCGCCCCTACGCCGATGACTGGGAGCCGCTCGACCTCGAAACGGCCATGGACATGGTCGCCGACCGGGTGATCGAGACGCGGCGCGGCACCTGGGAGTGGCAGAACGAGGAGGGACTGCGCACCGCGCGCACCCTGGGCATCGCCAGCCTCGGCGGCGCGACCCTGGACAACGAGGAGAACTACCTCATCAAGAAGCTCCTCACGGGGCTCGGCGTGGTGCAGGTGGAGAACCAGGCCCGCGTCTGCCACAGCTCCACGGTCGCGGGCCTCGGTACCTCGTTCGGACGCGGCGGCGCGACCACCTTCATGCAGGACCTCCAGCACGCGGACTGCATCGTCATCCAGGGGTCCAACTTCGCCGAGGCCCACCCGGTGGGCTTCCAGTGGGTGATGGAGGCCAAGGCACGCGGCGCCCGCATCATCCACGTCGACCCGCGCTACACCCGCACCAGCGCCCTCGCCGACCTGCACGTACCGATCCGGGCCGGCAGCGACATCGCCTTCCTCGGCGGGATCATCAACCACGTCCTGAGCGAGGAGAAGGACTTCAGGGAGTACGTCCTCGCCTACACCAATGCCGCCACGCTCGTCGGCGAGGACTTCCGCGACACCGAGGACCTCGACGGCGTCTTCTCCGGCCTGGACGAGGAGAAGCACCACTACGACCAGCGCAGCTGGCAGTACGAGGGCGTCGACGTGCAGGCGCCCGCCGGTGACGTCGACGAACAGTACGAGCAGCGCGCACGCGAGACCGGCGAGGCGGAGACACACGGTTCCGGAGGGGCGCAGACGGAGAGCGCGCCGCCCCGCGACGAGACCCTGACCCACCCGCGGTGCGTGTACCAGGTCCTCAAACGGCACTACGCGCGCTACACCCCTGAGCTGGTCGAGGAGAGCTGCGGAGTGCCCCGCGAGACGTTCCTCGAGGTGTGCGAGGCGCTGACCTCGAACTCGGGCCCGGAGCGGACCAGCGCCTTCGCCTACGCGGTGGGCTGGACCCAGCACTCGGTCGGCTCGCAGTACATCCGCGCGGCCAGCGTCCTGCAGCTGCTCCTGGGCAACATCGGCCGGCCCGGAGGCGGCATCCAGGCGCTGCGCGGGCACGCCTCCATCCAGGGCTCCAGCGACATCCCCACGCTGTTCAACCTGCTGCCCGGCTACCTGCCGATGCCCAACGCCCACGCGCACGAGACCCTGGACGCGTTCATCGAGGCCAGCCGCACGGACAAGGGCTTCTGGGCGAACATGCGGGCCTACTTCGTGAGCCTGCTCAAGGCCTATTACGGCGAGGCGGCCACCGCCGACAACGACTTCTGCTTCGACCACCTGCCACGCCTCACGGGCTCGCACTCGACGTACGAGACGGTCATGGCGCAGCTGGACGGCGTGTGCAAGGGCTACTTCCTGATGGGGGAGAACCCGGCGGTCGGCTCCGCCAACACCCGGTTGCAGCGCCTGGGCATGGCCAACCTCGAATGGCTGGTCGTACGTGACTTCTCGCTGATCGAGTCGGCCACCTGGTGGCAGGACGGCCCGGAGATCGAGACGGGCGAGATGAGCACCGAGGACATCGCCACCGAGGTGTTCTTCTTCCCCGCCGCCGCGCACACGGAGAAGTCCGGTTCGTTCACCAACACCAACCGCTGGGTGCAGTGGCACCACGCGGCCGTCGAGCCCCGCGGCGACGCGCGCAGCGACCTGTGGTTCACCTACCACCTGGGCCGGCGCATCAAGGAGAAGCTGGCCGCCTCCGACGACCCGATGGACCAGCCCGTGCACGACCTGACCTGGGACTACCCGGAGGAGGGGCCGCTGCGGGAGCCGGTGGCGGACGCGGTGCTCGCCGAGATCAACGGCCATGGCGCCGACGGGGGCCCGCTCTCGGCCTACACCGAGCTGAAGGACGACGGTTCGACGCGGTGCGGCTGCTGGATCTACTGCGGGGTGTACGCGGACGGCGTCAACCAGGCCGCCCGCCGCAAACCCGGCAAGGAGCAGGACTGGGTGGCCGCCGAGTGGGCCTGGGCATGGCCCGCCAACCGCCGCATCCTCTACAACCGGGCATCGGCCGCCCCCGACGGCACCCCGTGGAGCGACCGCAAGGCCTATGTGTGGTGGGACGAGAGCGCCGGCAGATGGACCGGGCACGACGTGCCGGACTTCGTGCCGGACCGCGCCCCGGACCATGTGCCGCCCAAGGGCGCGACCGGGCCCGACGCGCTGCGCGGCGACGACGCCTTCATCATGCAGGCCGACGGCAAGGGATGGCTGTACGCACCCGCGGGCCTGGAGGACGGTCCGCTGCCCACGCACTACGAACCCCAGGACTCGCCCTTCCCCAACGCCCTCTACCCGTCGAGGTCGCGCTCTCCCGTCCGCAAGCTGATGCCGCGCGAGGGCAACCGCTACCACCCCAGCGGCGACGAGCCCGGCAGCGAGGTCTATCCGTACATCGTCACCACCCACCGCCTCACCGAGCACTTCACGGCGGGCGGCATGAGCCGCTGGTCGCCCTACCTCTCCGAACTGCAGCCGGAGTTCTTCTGCGAGGTCTCGCCGCAGCTCGCCGAGGAGTGCGGCCTCGAGCACACCGGCTGGGCCACCATCATCACGGCCCGCAACGCCGTCGAGGCCCGCGTCATGGTCACCGCACGGATCAAGCCCCTCACCGTGCACGGGCGCACCGTCCATCAGATCGGCCTGCCCTTCCACTGGGGCCCCAACGGCGTGACCACCGGCGACGCGGCCAACGAGCTGATGGCCATCGCCCTCGACCCCAACGCCCACATCCAGGAGGACAAGGCCCTCACCGCGGACATCCGGCCGGGCCGGCGCCCCCGCGGCCCCGACCTGCCCGAGCTGGTCGCCGACTACCGACGGCGCGCGGGCATCACCGAGACCACGGGTACGGAGACCAAGACATGACGGAGCGCCATCTGCTGAGCGGGGCCGAGCCCGACCCGGCCCGCGACGCCGGTCACCCCGAGCCGCCCCCGCGGGTCGGTTTCTTCACCGACACCTCCGTATGCATCGGCTGCAAGGCCTGCGAGGTGGCGTGCAAGGAGTGGAACGCGATCCCGGAGGACGGGCTCTCCCTCACCGGGATGAGCTACGACAACACCCAAGGGCTCGGCGCCTCCACCTGGCGGCACGTCGCCTTCATCGAACAGACGGTGCCCGAGCCGCAGGGGCGCACCCGGCTCCCGCTCGTGGACGGCGCGGCGCAGGCGGCCCCGCCGCAGGAAGCGGGGGAGAGCACCCGCTGGCTGATGTCGTCCGACGTGTGCAAACACTGCACCCACGCGGCATGCCTGGACGTCTGCCCCACCGGCTCGCTCTTCCGTACGGAGTTCGGCACGGTCGTCGTCCAGGAGGACATCTGCAACGGCTGCGGCTACTGCGTGCCCGCCTGCCCCTACGGCGTCATCGAACAGCGCCCCTCGGACGGGCGGGCGTTCAAGTGCACCATGTGTTACGACCGGCTCGGCGCCGGGCAGGAACCCGCCTGCGCCAAGGCATGCCCCACCGAATCCATCCAGTTCGGGCCCCTGGACGAGCTGCGGGAGCGGGCCGCGCTGCGCGTCGGCCAACTGCACGAGGCGGGCGTGAGCGGCGCCCACCTCTACGGCGACGACCCCGAGGACGGAGTCGGCGGCGACGGCGCGTTCTTCCTGCTCCTCGACAAACCCGAGGTGTACGGGCTGCCGCCCGACCCCGTGGTGACCACCCGCGACCTGCCCGCCATGTGGAAGCACGCGGGAGCGGCCGCCGCGTCCCTGCTCGGCGGATTCGCCTTGTCCTTCGCCCTGCCCGCTCTCGCGCGAAGGAGGGGGACGCGATGAGCGAGCGACGAGGACGCCAGGGGCGACGGGGGCGCCGCGGACGCCGGGGCGAACAACTCATGGTGCCGGAAGCCGAGTTCGCCTCGTACTACGGACGGCCGATCATCAAGGCACCGTCCTGGTCCGCCACGGACATCGCCGGATACTTCTTCCTGGGCGGTCTCGCGGGCGCGGGCTCCGTCCTCGCGGCCGGCGCCCACCTGACGGGCCGTGCGAGCACGGCCACCGCCATGAAGGTGTCCTCGCTGGGCGCCGTGTCCCTTGCCGCGGCGGCCCTCATCCACGATCTCGGCGTGCCGAGCCGCTTCCCGAACATGCTGCGGGTCCTCAAGCCGACATCACCGATGAGCGTCGGGTCCTGGCTCCTGGCCGCCTACGGTCCCGCCGCCGGAGCGGCGGCCGTCTGTGCGACCACCGGCCGCCTGCCCCGTATCGGCGCGGCGGCGACCGGCGCGGCTGCCGTGTTCGGCCCGGCCGTGGCGTCCTACACCGCCGTTCTGGCTGCCGACACCGCGGTGCCCGCCTGGCACGGGGCCCACCGCGAACTGCCCTACGTCTTCACCGCGTCCGCCACGGCCGCCGCCGCGGGCATGGCCCTGGTGACAGGCCCCCTGCACGAATCTGCTCCGGCCCGCTGTGCCGCGGTGGTGGCGGCGACGGCCGAGGCCGCGGCGGTGCGGGCGGCGGAGGAACGGCTCGGCATGGTCGCCGAGACCTACCGGCAGGGCCGCGCCGGACAACTGATGCGCTGCGCGCGGTGGTTGACGGCGGCCGGTGCCGCGGGGGCCGCGGTGCTCGGCGGGCGCAGCCGACCGGTGGCGGTGGCCGGCGGTCTTGCGATGCTCGCCGGATCGGCCTGCACGCGCTTCGGCATCTTCGCGGCCGGTATCGCTTCGGCCGAGGACCCGAAGTACACGGTGGTCCCGCAACGGGCGAAGAGCGGTGCCGAGTCTCCGACGTGCGACCCCCGCGACCACCACGAATCATGAGATCGACCCACCGACGAGGAAGGGGCAGCACATGCCTGCCGGATCGAACAAGAAGCGTGAACGCCAGTACGAGCACATCAAGGAGAGCGTCGAGGACCGCGGGGGCTCGACCAAGCGCGCCAAGGAGATCGCCTCCCGGACGGTCAACAAGGAACGGGCCCGTTCGGGGGAGTCGAAGACGGCCAGCAAGACCTCCACGCGGGACAAGAAGTCGGCGTACGAGCGGGGCGGTGAGCGCTCGCACAGCGGCGCGCAGGGACCGACCAAGGACCAGCTGTACGCGGAGGCCAAGAAGAAGAACATCGACGGCCGCTCGTCCATGAACAAGCAGGAACTCAAGAAGGCTCTCGGCCGCTGATCTGTGGCTCGCATGTGGCTCGCATGTCGCTGAAGCGCCGCACAGGCTGATCCGGCGATTCACCCGATGGGGTGTGCATGCCGGGATACGGATGGGGCACCCGTGGCGCGGGGTGCGGAGCGAAGCGTCGGAACGGCTTCAGGCGCTTGGCTTCGTCGGCCGGCCGCATTGGGGTGCGGTCGGCCGACGCCTTCTCCGTGAGGCTGCTGTCAGGCCGCTGTCACGTCGCTCACGCCGCTCGCGTCGCTACGGCAGGGGAGTGCCGCCCGTGGCATTCATGATCTCGGCGGTGATGAAACTGGCGTGCCGTGACGCCAGGAACACGTACGCGGGCGCCATCTCGGCGGGCTGGGCAGGGCGCCCCATCGGCGCCTGCTTGCCGAACTCCGCGGTGTCCGGCAGCGTCGCCGGGATCAGGGGCGTCCATACGGGCCCCGGCGCCACGGCGTTGACCCGGATCCCGTCGTCCACCAGCATCTGGGCGAGCCCCTGCGTGAAGGTGACGATGGCCCCCTTGGTCATGGCGTAGTCGAGCAGATGAGGGCTCGGCTTATAGGCCTGCACCGACGTGGTGTTGATGATCGAGCCGCCCGCCGGGATGTGCGGCGCCGCCAGTTTGCAGAGCCAGAACATGGCGTACAGGTTGGTGCGCATGACGCGGTCGAACTGCTCGGTGGTGATGGCGCCGATCCCGTCCGGTTGGGACATCTGGTACGCGGCGTTGTTGACCAGGACGTCGATGCGCCCGAACTCGTTCACCGCGCGGCCCACCACCTCGCGGCACCGCTCCTCCTCGCGGATGTCGCAGGGGAAGGCGATCGCGGTGCGCCCCGCCTCTTCGACGAGGCGGACCGTCTCACGGGCGTCGTCCGCCTCTTCGGGCAGATGGGTGAAGAGCACGTCGGCGCCCTCACGGGCGTAGGCGAGCGCCACCGCGCGGCCGATCCCGGAGTCGCCGCCGGTCAGCACCGCCTTGGCGTCCTTCAGGAGGCCGCTGCCCCGGTAGGAGTCCTCGCCGTGGTCGGGCGGCGGGTCCATCGGGCCCGTCCACCCCGGATGGTCCTGGCTCTGGTCGGGGAAGTCCGGGCGGGGATGGGCGGTGGTCGGGTCCTGGGTGCTGCGGGCTTCGTTGTTGGCCACGCTCCTCACACTCCGTCGACTCCTCCGCGGCCGCCACTCGTGGCGAGGGCGTCGCCCGAAAGGAGCGAGTCGTCGGCGGGGCGGGCGCCGGGCAGCTGGTGGCTCGCGGCCACCAGGGCGGCGTCTATGTCGCTGGTGCCGGTGGCCAGGCACAGGCTGTAGGCGACGTCCTCGTACTCCTGACGGCTCTCGGGGCTTCCCTGGTCGGCCCGCAGGACGGCCAGGGCCTTGTAACGCTCCATCAGGTCGTCCAGGACCACGGGGTGGGCCAGCAGCATTGAGAATCCCTTCGGGTCGTGCGATGCGGCCATCGCTTCGCCCGAGTGCCCCTGGCGACGAAGATCAATCCGCGGTGAGACAACGCTCACGCCGGCTCGTTCAGGACTCCGCCAGCGGGTGGGTTTCCCGCAGCCGGGCGGCGGCCGGAGCGCCGAGGACGGCAAGGGCCGATGACACCCCGCACAGCCGCAGCGTGCCCCGGGCGCCCGACCCCTGGAGGGCCAACTCCGCGCGGGCCGCCTCCCACTGCACCCGCAGCGCGTCGGCCTCCCGCTGGGCCTGGCGGACCGCGGCACCGGGCTCCTCGCCCCCCGGTGCCGATGCTCGGCACCGCCCTCGCCGTGCTGTCGGCGGTCGTTCCCTACTCCCTGGAGCTGGCGGCCCTGCGGAGGCTGCCCGTACGGACGGTGTCCGTCCTGACCAGCCTGGAACCCGCGAGCGCGGGGCTCGTGGGCGTACTGGTCCTCGGCGAGGAGCTGGGCCTCGTGCGGTGGGTGGCGCCGGCATGCGTCGGCGCGGCGAGCGCCGGGGCCGTGGGCCCGCGCTCGCCGCGCCGGGGAGGTTGTTCCGGCAGACCGCCGGGGGAGCCGGGGTCAGGCCAGCATGCCGTGGCGCAGCTTGGTCAGGGTGCCGGTGAGAAGGCGCGAGATATGCATCTGTGAGACGCCCAGCTCGGCGCCGATCTGCGACTGTGTCATCTCCTGGCCGAAGCGCAGCTCGAGAATGCGGCGCTCCCGCTCGTCGAGCTCGTCGAGGAGCGGCGCCAGGGCATGCAGGTTCTCCACCGCCTCCATCGCCGGGTCCGGACCGCCCATCACATCGGCAAGGGTGCGCGTCGGCGCGGCCGCGCTCTCGCCGCCGTCGGTGGGCGACTCCAGGGAACCGGCGGTGTAACCGTTCGAGGCGACGAGACCGTCTATGACCTCGTCCTCGGTGATGGACAGATGATCGGCGAGCTCCTTGACGGTCGGCTCGTGGTCCAGACGGCCGGACAGCTCCTCCTTCGCCCTGGCGAGCTCCACGCGCAGCTCCTGGAGCCGTCGCGGAACGTGCACGGCCCAGGTGGTGTCCCGGAAGAACCGCTTGATCTCGCCGACGATGTACGGGATGGCAAAGGTGGCGAATTCGACCTCACGGCTGAGGTCGAACCGGTCGATGGCCTTGATCAGGCCGATCGTGCCGACCTGAACGATCTCTTCCATGTCGCCGTTGCCCCGGTTGCGGAAGCGGCGGGCCGCGAACTGCACGAGGGTCAGGTTCATCTCGATAAGGGTGTTACGTGCGTACTGATATTCGTGCGTGCCCTCTTCCAAGGTCTGGAGCCTGTCGAAGAACATCTTCGACAGGGCCCGGGCATCCTTGGGTGCCACCTTGTCCGTGTCCTCGATCCAAGGCAGTGCTTCCTCGGCGGTGCCGACTGCCTGTTCAGAGATCAGTGTCATGTCTCTACCTCCCCTGGTGGTTCATCGCTTCCTCGTACCGCCCCTGCCCCGGCATATGGCAGGCATGTGCGTTGACCCAAATTTTCTTGCTGCGGGGAAATAGTTGTCTCACTGCATCGTACGATGTGGGAGGTTGCCCGGCTTGAGCCAGGCATTCGCCCTTGCCTGACAGCTCCAGCCGCCGGTGTGACTACTCGAGCGCCTCGTGTTGGACTGGGTGCAGGCCCCCTACGCCGGAAAACGGCCGACCGGGGGCCGTCGGCCGGGCTCCAACTTCGGTGTGGCTTAACGAGAAGCAGGATCACGTGGACAGATTCGCTGCCGTCGGGCGGGCGCTGCGCAACGCGGCTCCCCATTTGCTGCTCGATGTCGTGACGGGGGCGTTGCGGGAACAGTACGAGGTCGAGCGGGTGGAACTGCGGCTCGCCGACTACGGCTTGACCACCCTTCAGAGGGTAGAGGACGTGCCGTTCACCACCGAACCGGTGTCGCTGCACGACAGCCCGCAGGGCCGGGCCTTCGGTTCCCAGGAGCCCTACGTCGAGCCGAAGGCCGTACAGGGCACGGCGACCGTGCACCTGCCCGTGACGGTCCGGGGAGACCGGATGGGCGTTCTCACCGTCACCCTCCCCGAGGAGCACTGCTCCCGCGCGCACCTCGCGGACATGCAGGGCATCTGCGAGGCCCTTGGCCACGAGATCCTGGTCGCCGAACGCGACACCGACCTGTACCTCCTCGCGCGCCGGGCCAACCGCCTGACACTCGCCGCCGAGATGCAGTGGCAGCTGCTGCCGGGGCGCTCGGTGTCGCGTCCCGAGTTCTCCCTCGGCGCCCAGCTGGAACCCGCGTACGCGATCTACGGCGACAACTTCGACTGGTCGGTCTCGGCCCACCACCTCACGCTCACCGTCACCAACGGCATGGGGCAGGGGATGGAAGCGGCGCTCCTCAGCAACCTCCTGGTGAACGCGCTGCGCAACGCCCGCCGCGCCGGACTCGACCTGCCCGGCCAGGCGAGCCTGGCCGACCAGGCCGTCTACGCGCAGTACCGCGGTGAGCTGCACGCCTCCGTCCTGCTGCTGCGCTTCGATCTCGCCACCGGCGAGGTGGAGGCCGTCGATGCCGGGTCCCCCCGTATGTGGAGGCTCCGGGGCCGGTCGGTCGAGTCCGTCGACTTCGACGCGCAGCTTCCCCTCGGGATGTTCGAGGAGACGGCCTACGTCGCCGAGCGCCTTCGGATCGAACCGGGCGACCGCCTCCTGATCGGCAGCGACGGGGTCTTCGACGCCGTCTCGGGGGCGGGGGAGCGGTACGGCGAGCGGGCCCTCGCCCGGTCCCTCTCCGCGCACCGCCTCCTTCCGGCCTCGCAGGTGCCGCAGGCGGTACTGCGCGATCTCGGGGAGTACCGGGGCGAGGTGCCGCTGGAGGACGACGCCCTGGTGGTCTGCCTCGACTGGTTCGGGCGGGTATGACGCGTCGGTGACGGGCCTGGCGGGGGAGGGTGGGACCGGCGCTCGGCGGCGGTCCCGCTAGCCCACCGAGCGCCAGGTTCTGGCGCTGTCGCCGTCCTGCCCGGACGCGGAGGCGACGTCACGAAAGGCTCTGAGCCCTTCGAGCAGCGCGCGCCGCGCCTTGGGCGGCATGGCGTCGATGGTGGCCATCAGAATGCCCTCGCGGCGCTTGCGCAGGTCGGTGAGGTAGGCCCGGCCGAGGCTGGTCAGGCGCAGCTCCAGCTCTCGTCTGCTGACCGGACTGGGCGTGCGCTCGATCAGGCCCGTGGCCTGCAGCCGGTCGCACAGGCGGCTCACCGATGGCGGCGCCGACTTCAGGGCCTCGGCGAGCATCCGCAGGTTGATGCCCTCCTCGCGGTCCAGTGCGTACAGGACGCGCAACTGGGACGGGGACACGGGTCCGGTCGGAACGGCCTCACGTCCCTGCTCCCACATGACCTCGAGCAGCTCGACGAACTCGGATCCCGCCTGGGCCGCATCCCGGGACCTGCGATCGGGTTCGGGACTCAGACCCATATCGATGACACTCCGATCGACGTCGTCTCTCTCGTACATCTTGCCACCGGGGCACGATCCACACACCGAGACCCGGTCGGCCGACAAGGACACGCGGGTCGCGGGGAGCGAAGACCGTGCTTACGACGTGCGGCAGCCCCGAGAACGCGAGGCGACCCCGCCGGACTTCTCTCCGCTGACGGGGCACGGTGCGACGAGAGCGCAGATGGTGCACGCAACACCGGATCGCATCTCGGCGCCGACGGTGGTGGCAGGAAGCATAGTGGAAACCGGTCCGGTCTTCGCCGACCGGTCGGGGATTCGAGACCGCCGGGAGCCCGCGGCGGGCGGGCCGCGCCCTCCCGGGCGGCGATCCCGCTCCGCCGGCGCGGGGCGCCCGGCATCAACAACGCGTCAAGACTGCCGGAGTGCGGCAGTGCGCCGGGACCGGCCCGCGAACCAGGATGGTCGTGGCAGGAACGGGGGGGCGAGGTTCCGGTGCCGGGCCGCGCGAGCGGGCTCCGGCACCGGGACCCGAGCCGCTGCGGGGGGCGAAGGGGGTGGCGGGGTGGGGGAATTTCTCCGCTCCGTGGCGTAATTCCCCGCCCTCCTCTTCAGCGCCGCGCTCCCGGTGGTCCCGGGCTTCTGGCTGCTCGTCGCACTCGGCGGCGCCGGTGCCGGCCTCTCTGCTGACGGTGGTGGGCTGGATCACCAGCCTGGCCGGATCGGACCTGATCGGGCGGGCCGCCCCGGCCGGACTCCCCGACGGACCGGCCCGGACGGCGCCCCGCGAGATCACCGGGTCCGGGACAGCCCCGCACGGTCCAGGCTGTGCGCGACAGCCGCTGTCTCGGCCGTGTCGAGGGACCGCATCGGAGGGCTCATGACCTGCGTGGTGATGATGCCGCGCAACATCAGGGCCGTCTTGAACGCGCCGAGTCCGGCGGCCGTCGCGGACGCCGTGCCGGGCCGGACGGCGCGCACGATGTCGAAGAGCGCCACCAGGCGGTCCTGCTCGGACTTCGCCGCGGCCCAGTCACCGCGTACGGCCGCCTCGTGCAGGCGCACATAGCCGTGCGGGTCGACGTTGGCGAGGCCGGGCACCGAGCCGTCGGCGCCGGCCAGCATCATCGCGTCGACGACCAGCTCATGGCCGGTGAGCACGGAGAACTCCGCCAGCTCTGTTGCCCCCAGGGCAAGACGGCGGAACGAGCCGTCGTCGCCGCTCGAGTCCTTCACCCCGGCGAGCACGCCGTCCGCGGCCAGCGGCAGCAGCAGCTCCGGGTCCAGCTTGCTGTGCACGCAGACCGGTACGTCGTACGCCAGGAGCGGCAGGTCGACCGCGGCGGCGATGTCCCGGAAGTGCCGGTCGATCTCCGAGGCGTGGGTGCGCGTGTAGAAGGGAGCGGTGGCCACGATCGCTGCGGCGCCGAGACCGGCCGCGGCGCGGGCCCGCTCGATCGCCCGGTTGGTGGTGGTCTCGATCGCTCCGACGAGGACGGGCACCTGGCCCGCCGACGCGGCCGTGATCACCTTGATGACCTCGTCCTGCTGCGCGGGCGTCAGATACGCGGTCTCGCCCGAGCTGCCCAGGGCGAAAAGCCCGCTGATGCCCGCGTCGAGGAGGTGGTCGACGACCCGCTCGAGGGAGGGCCGGTCGATCTCTCCGTCGGCGCCGAGCGGGGTGACGACGGGCGGGATCACACCGCAGTAGCGGGGGGTGCGGGCGGTCACGCGGTGCTCCTTGCGGACGGTACGGGGGCCGGGTCACCGGCGGGGGCGAGGGGTGTCTGCGGGTGGACGCAGTGCCAGCGGTGGTCCTGCGCGCCCGTGCTCCGGGCGGGGAAGGCGGTGGCGCAGGCGTCGTCGGCCTTCCAGCACCGGGTGCGGAAGGGACAGCCGGAGGGCGGGTTGGTGGCCGAGGGGACCGGTCCCGTCAGCACGATGCGCTCGGTCGCCTCAAGGAGCCCCGGGGTCGCCGAGAGCAGTGCCTCGGTGTACGGGTGGGCGGGGGAGCCCGCCACATCGGCGGCCCGGCCCTCCTCGACGACGCGGCCCAGATACAGCACGGCGATACGGTCGGCGAGATAGCGCACGGTCTGGATGTCGTGCGAGATGAACACCATGGCGAGGCCGAGGCGTTCGCGCAGGTCGACGAGGAGGTTGAGGACCTGGGCGCGTACGGAGACGTCGAGCGCGGAGGTCGGTTCGTCGGCGACGATCAGCTCCGGTTCGAGGGCGAGCGCGCGGGCGATGGCCACGCGCTGGCGCTGGCCGCCGGAGAGCTGTCCCGGCAGGGCGGCCAGGGTGTGGCCCGGCAGGCCGACCAGGTCGATGAGTTCCCTGACGCGGGCCTCCCGCTGCGTACGGGTGCCGCGCCGGTGCACGTCGAGCGGGTCGCGCAGGATCTGGCGGACGGTCAGTCGCGGGTTGAGCGCGGTGGACGGATCCTGGAAGACGACACCGACCGCCGAGCCGAAGTCGTCACGCCGCTGCGTCGCCGACATCTCCCACAGGTCGGTGCCGTGGAAGCTGACCCGGCCCTCGGTGGGTTTTTGGAGCCCGGTCAGGACGCGGGCGAGGGTGGATTTGCCGCAGCCCGACTCGCCGACCAGGCCGACGATCTCGCCGCGTCCGATCTCCAGTGTCGCGTCGGTGAGCGCGTGCACGGCGTCGCGCCGGAAGACGCCTCCGCTGCGTGCCTTGTGGCGTACGTGGACGCCGTCGAGCCTGATCACAGGGCGCTCCCTTCCAACTGTGCGGTCCGCGCCGGGTGGTGGCAGGCGAAGCCGTGGTCCTGCGCGGCGGTGCGGGCGGTGAGTGCGGGCGCGGTGGTGCGGCACAGTTCGTCGGCCGCGGCGCAGCGCGAGGCGAACCGGCAGCCCGCACCGAAGCCCTGCGGCGCGGGGACGACGCCGCGGATCTGGTGCAGCCGGTCGGCGCCGGCCTCCAGGGAGACCACCGAGCCGAGCAGACCGCGGCTGTAGTGGTGGGTGGGGTCGGTGAGCACGGAACGGGTGCCGCCGATCTCGGCGAGGCGGCCCGCGTACATCACGGCGACGCGGTGCGAGAGGTCGCCGACGAGGGCCAGGTCGTGCGAGACGAGGACCATCGCGAAGCCGAGTTCGTCGCGCAGCCGGACGAGGAGTTCGACGACCTGGGCCTGCACGGTGACGTCGAGGGCGGTGGTCGGCTCGTCCGCGATCAGCAGGCGCGGGTCGCGGGAGAGCGCCATGGCGATGAGGACGCGCTGGCGCTGGCCGCCGGAGAGCTCGTGGGGGTAGCTGCGCAGGGTGCGTTCGGGGGAGAGCCCGACGAGTTCCAGGAGCTCGGCCGGGCTCTTCGTGCCGCCGCGCGAGGTGAGTTGCTTCAGCTGGGTGCCGACGAGGACGGACGGATTGAGGGAGGACAGCGCGTCCTGGTAGACCATCGCGATCTCCGGGCCCATCAGGGCACGGCGTTCCTTGGGCGGGAGTGTGAGCAGGTCCCGGCCGCGGTAGCGGATCTCGCCGCTGACCTCGGCGTTGCGGGCGAGCAGGCCCATGACGGCGAGGCTGGTGATGGACTTGCCGCAGCCGGACTCGCCGACCAGGCCCAGGGTCTCGCCCTCGTGGACGGTGAAGTCCAGGGCGTCGACGACGGGGATGTTCCCGTAGCGGTCGGGGAAGCGGATCGCGAGGTCACGTACGACGAGGAGTTCGGCGTCGTCGTCGCGTACCGGCGTGATGGCGGGCTCGGTGGCGTGGATGCGGCGGGCGAGCTTGGCCAGGGCGGCGTCGATGTCCACGGGGGAGTGGGCCTCGACGGGCTCGGGGGCGTCGGCCGGCGCCGTATCGCCCGCGGTCCGTGCGTTCTTCGGTGCTGCGGAGGCGTCGGTCAGGCCCTCGGAGAGGATGTTCAGCGCGAGGACGGTGATCAGCAGGGCGAGGCCGGGGAAGAAGGTGGCCCACCAGCCGCCCGCGAGGAGGATCTGGCGCCCGTAGGCCAGGACGCTGCCCCAGCTGGGGTCGGGGTCCTGCACTCCGGCGCCGATGAAGGAGAGGCTGGCCTCGAAGATGATCGCCTCGGCGACCATGACGGTGGCGAACACCATGACCGGGGCCATGCAGTTGACGGCGACATGGCGCAGCACGATGTAGGCGCGCCGGGCGCCGATGACCTTCTCGGCAGCCACGTAGTCCTCGCCGTACTGGGAGAGGACGTTGGCGCGCACCACGCGGGCCAGGGACGGGGTGTAGACGAAGGCGATGGTGAAGATGATGACCGGGACGCTGGTGCCGAAGACCGCGACGAGCACGGCGGCCAGCGCGATCGGCGGGAAGGACATCACGACGTCGAGGGTGCGCATCACGGACTCGTCGCCCAGCTTGCGCGAGGTGGCGGCGAGCGCTCCGAGCAGCGCGCCGGCGACCAGGGCGACGGCGGTCGCGCCGAGCCCGATGAGCAGGGAGTAGCGCGAGCCGTGCACGACCCGGGCGAAGACGTCGCGTCCGGCCCGGTCGGTGCCGAACCAGTGGGCGCCGCTCGGGCCTTGGACCGGTGTGCCGGTGGCCAGCGGGTCCCGGGCGATCAGCGGGGCGAGAACGGCCGCGAGGATGACGGCGATCAGTACGCCGAGCGCGATGCGGGAGGTGAGCGGGAGGGCGCGGAACGCGATGCCGGGCCGGGAGAGCTTCTTGGCGAGGGTGCCGGTGGCGAACATGTCACACCGTCCTGATGCGCGGGTTGACCAGCAGATAGAGCAGGTCGACGATGACGTTGACCACCAGGAATGCGATGGCGATGGTCAGTACGGTGCCCTGGACCAGGGCGACATCGCCGCCGGTGACACCTTCGAGGATGAGCTTGCCCATGCCGGGCAGGTCGAAGATCGCTTCGATGACGACGGCGCCGCTGAGCAGGTAGCCGACCTTGACGCCGAGCACGGTGAGCGGCGTGACGAGGGCGTTGCGAAGCACCGAGCGGATCACGAGGAACACCGGCAGGCCGTTGCCGCGCGCGGTGCGGACGTAGTCCCGGTCGAGTTCGGCGACCATCGAGGTCCGCACGAGGCGGGCCAGCGAGGCCGCGACCGGCACGGCGAGCGAGAACGCGGGCAGCGCCATGCTGGTGAGCCACCCGCCGAACGAGTCGGCGGGGTTGGTGTATCCGCCGGTCGGGAAGATCCGCACGTTCAGCGCGAACTGCTGGATGAGCAGCACCCCGAGCCAGAACGAGGGGATGGCCACGCCCGCCATGGAGAACACCCGGAAGAGCTGGTCGGGCCAGCGGTCCCGGTACATCGCACCCAGGACACCGGAGACGACGGCGAGGACGACGGCGAGGAGCAGACCCAGGAAGGTCAGCTGGAGGGTGAGCGGGAAGGCGGTGCTGATCCGGTCGGCGACGGGCTGGCTCGGCGGGACCGTCACTCCGAGGTCGAAGCGGAGCAATTGGCCGAGGAAGTCGAAGTACCGCACGGGCAGCGGGTCATTGAGGCCATTGGCTTCGGCGAAGGCCGCGCGGGCCTCGGGACTCGCGCTCTCCCCGAGCGCGTTGAAGGCCGGGTCGGCCGGCGAGAACTGCAGCACCACGAAGACCAGCAGCGCGATGCCGAGGATCATCACCGGCATCATCGCGACGCGACGCAGCGCGAGCCGGAGAAAAGCAACCATCGTCGGGTTCCTTGCGGTCGGGCGGACGGGGCCGGGGCTCCTTGCGCGGGCCCCGGCCCGCTGAACACGGGCTCGGCGGCGTCAGGCGCGGCCGACGTCCAGGAAGGACAGACCGGTGGTGGGCAGCGGCGCGAAGCCCGGCAGCGCCTTGTCGGTCCAGGCCGTGGGCAGCTTGCGGTGCAGGATCGGGTAGAGCGCGGCCTCGTCGGCCACCAGGTCGGTGACCTCGCCCCACAGCTCCTTGCGCCGCTGTTCGCCCGCGGTGCTCGCGGCCTTGTCCAGGGTCTGCCTGACCTTCTTGTACGCGGCGGACTTGGCCCAGCCGTAGCGCTTCTCGGGCCAGAACCCGTAGTAGAACCAGCGCAGCAGGAGGTCGGCGTCGTTGCCGAAGACGGACGGGTCGCCGGGGGCCACCAGGACGTCGAAGTCACCCTTGTCGATCTTCGCGTACTGCGCCGGGGACTGGGCGATGCTGAGGGTGACCTTGACGCCGGCGGCCTCCCAGCTCTCCTTGAGCAGCGGGGCGATGTCCTTGACCCAGCCCGTGTCGGTGGTCAGGACGGTGAAGGAGAGGTTCTTGACCCCGGCCGCGGCGAGCAGCTTCTTCGCCTCGGCGGTGTCGTGGGTGTAGACGGTGGCGGCGCGGTGGTAGTCCGGGTGCGTGGCGGGGACGTATCCGGTGGCCGGTTCGGCGTTGCCGACCATCGCGGTCGAGATGATCTTCTTGGTGTCCAGGGCGTAGTGCAGGGCCTGGCGCACGCGCTTGTCGGCGAAGCGTTCGTCGGCGGTGTTGAACATCAGGAAGAGCAGGCCGAAGGACTGCACGGACTGCGTCTTCGCCGAGCCCGCCAGGCGCTTGACGTCGATATAGGGGACGTCCTCGATCGCCTGGACGCGGCCGGACTCCATGGCGCTGACGCGGGCCGAGGGGTCCGACATCAGGCGCCAGACCATCTTCTTGGCCTTGGCCGGGTGCTCGCCGTTGTACTTCTCGTACGCCTCGAAGACGATCTTGTCCTCGCGGACCGCCTCGACGAACTTGTAGGGACCGGAGCCGACCGGCTTGGCGTCGAACGCCTTGGGGTCCGGCTCGACGATCTTCTTCGGGACGACGCGGGCCACCGCGATGCGGGAGGGGAAGAGCGCGAAGGGGTGCTTGAGCTTGAACTCGACCGTACGGGCGTCCACCGCCTTCACCGTGTCGATGAAGGGCACGAACTGCGCCATCAGCGAGGCGTTCGCCGGATCCAGGATGCGTTCGAAGCTGAACACCACGTCCTCGGCGGTGACCGCCGAACCGTCGTGGAAGGTCGCCCCCTTGCGCAGGGTGGCCCGATAGGTGGTGGCGTTGATCTTCTTCGGCATCTCGGTGGCGAGCGCGGGCCGCGCCTGGAGCGTGGCCGGATCGAGGTCCACCAGGCCCTCGAAGATGTGCATGTTGGCCGCGTACGGCGTCGCACCCGAGGTGATCATCGGGTCGAAGCCGGTCGACAGCGGATAGGAGAGGCCGGCCTCGATCAGGCCGCTGCCGCTTGTCTCGTCCGCCCCGCCGTCGGTGTTCGACGAGGGCCCGCCGCAGGCGGAAAGACTCGTCGTGATGGCCGCCGCGGTACCGATGGCGGTGGTGTAGCGCAGGAAGGTGCGGCGTTCGACACCGGCTGATCTCAGCTCGGGCACGGGTCCTCCAGGGACGTCGACAAAGCTCGGTAAAGGGGGAACTCGGGGCGGGGAAACAGCCGAGGGAAACGCAGGATCACGAGGACCGTGCAACCTCAGGCATAAGACGTCAGATGTCTGATGCCTTGATAGCGTGGGAACGTAGCTTGACAATCGAAAGGGGTCAAGAGGTGGGGAGTTCACCCATGCCCGGCGCGATGCCAGCGTCCGGTGCGAAACCCGGACGGCAACTGCTGCGGCAGGAAGTCGTCGAGGGCATCAAGCGCTACATCCTGGAGGAGCGGCTGCGCCCCGGGGACCCGCTGCCCACCGAGCCGGCCCTGTGCGAGGCGCTGGGCGCGAGCCGCTCCAGCGTCCGCGAGGCCGTCAAGATCCTCAACGCCCTGGACATCGTCGAGGTCCGCCACGGCCACGGCACCTACGTCGGCAGGCTGAGCCTGTCGGCCCTGGTGGAGAGCCTGACCTTCCGCGGTCTGCTCTCGCCGGGCGACGACTTCCAGGTGCTCGCCGATCTCGTGGACGTGCGTGAGCTCGTCGAGCGCGGGATGGCCGACCGCATCGTCACGGCGCTCGACTCCGGTCAACTCGACACGCTGCAGAGCCTCGTGGCCGACATGCGCGAGCAGGGCGCGGGGGAGGGGCGCGGCTTCGTGGAGGCGGACCGGGCCTTTCACGCCCTGCTCGTTCAGCCGCTCGGCAATGAGCTCGTCGAGCAGCTCTCGATGGCCTTCTGGGACGTGTACGCGATCGTCGCGCCGCACCTGGACGGATTCACGCACGCCGACGAGGCCGAGACCATCACCGCGCACCAGAACATCGTGGACGCCGCGCGGGCCGGTGACGCCGCCGCCTTCATGCAGTCGCTGAGCGAGCACTACGCGCCGGTGCGGCGCCGGATCTCCGAGGCCCGCGCCCGCGACGCCGCACAGGCCTGACCTGGCCTTCCCTCCTCCTGATGACTCCGCCGGGGCGCCGCACCGGCGGAGCGGGGCCCTTGACGGCCGTCGCGGGCGCTGCCTAGGGTCCCGTCTGCCGCCAGGACATCAGACGTCTTCTGTCTGGTCGTCCGGTGTTCACCGTCCCGGTCCCATCCCAGGAGGGCACCTCCATGCCGCTGACGGACCTCTCGCTCGCGGACTGCCGCGCCTACCGGCCCGAACTGCCTCAGCCCCCCGACTTCGACGCCTTCTGGGCCCGCACCCTGGGTGAGGCCCCCGCGGCGGGCGGAAGTCCGCCGGACAAGCCCGTGTTCACCGCAGTCGACACCGGGCTCACGCAGCTCCGTACGTATGAGGCGACCGTGCCCGGCTTCGGTGGAGCGCCGGTCCGCGGCTGGCTGCAACTGCCGGTCGGAGCCGACGAACTGCTCGGCTGTGTCGTGGAGTTCGTCGGCTACGGCCGGGGCCGCGGGCTGCCCCACGAGCATCTGTTCTGGGCATCCGCCGGATACGCCCACCTGGTCATGGACACCCGCGGCCAGGGCTGGTCGGCCGCGGGCGGCGCCACCCCCGACACCGACGCCGGTGCGGCGGGCGCCGTGCCGGGCTTCCTCACCCGTGGCATCGAGAGCCCCGAAACGTACTACTACCGGCGGGTGTTCACCGACGCGGTGCGCTGCGTCGAGGCGATCCGCGAGCATCCCGAGATCGACGCGGACCGGATCGTCGTCACCGGGGTCAGCCAGGGCGGCGGCATCGCGCTGGCCGTGGCGGGGCTCGTGCCCGGGCTCGCGGGCGTGCTGCCCGACGTGCCCTTCCTCTGCAACATCCGGCGGGGCGCGGAGACGGCGGGGGTGCCCCCGTACACGGAGATCGCCGAGTATCTGCGGCTCCACCGTGACCGCACCGATGAGGTGTTCGCGACCCTGTCGTACTTCGACGCCGCCCTGTTCGCCGCTCGCGCCACCGCTCCCGCGCTGTTCTCGATCGCGATGATGGACGAGATCTGTCCGCCCTCCACCTGCTTCACCGCCTACAACCACTACGCGGGCCCCAAGGACGTGCGGGTCTACGCCTTCAACGGGCACGAGGGCGACGCGGCATTCCACCAGCGAGAGCAGCTGGCACGGGTGCGTTCCCTGCTCGCGGGACGGGCCGACCGCGCCTGACCGGCGCCATACCGATCCCCCCTGATCTACGAGTCCTCCGAGAAGAGAGAGATCCTCCATGCAGCGAAGAGTCCCTTTCGCCCTGCTTTCTGTCGCCGCCCTCGTCATCACCGCGACCGGCACCGCCCACGGCGCCCCCGCCGCCACGGGCGACCTGACCACGCAGGACCTCACCGCCAACGGAGTGGGCTCGCCCTACTACCGCATCCCCGCGCTGACCACCTCGACCAAGGGCACGCTGCTCGCCGCCTACGACGCCAGGCCCACCCTCGGCGACCTGCCGGGCAACCTCGGCGTCGTACTGCGCCGGAGCACCGACGGCGGCAAGACGTGGAAGGAACAGCAGGTGGTGCGCAAGGACGCCGCGCCCAAGGGCCACGGCGACCCGAGCCTGCTCGTCGACCGCACGACCGGCCGGATCTTCGTGTTCTACGCCTCCTCGGTGAACCAGGGCTTCGCGGGCTCGGGCACCGGCAACGACGAGAACGACCCGGACATCCTCCAGGCCGACTACAGCTACTCGGACGACGACGGGGTCACCTGGACCCACCGCCGCATCACCAAGCAGATCAAGGACCCCGCCTGGGCAGGCATGTTCGCGGCGTCGGGCGAGGGCATCCAGCTGCGGCACGGCCCGCACAAGGGCCGGCTGATCCAGCAGTACGCGGTCCGCATCAACGGCGCCAACTACGCGGCCAGCGCCTACAGCGACGACCACGGCGCCACCTGGAAGATGGGCAAGCCGGTAGGCCCCGGCGGCGACGAGAACAAGACCGTCGAGCTGTCCGACGGCACGGTCATGCTCAACAACCGCTCGAAGCCCTACCGGACGATCGCGTACTCGTCCGACGGCGGGGTCACCTACACCCCGTTCAAGCAGGACACCGAGCTCACCGACCCCGCCAACAACGCCTCGGTCATGCGGTACAACCCCGGGGCCCCCGCCTCGAACCCGCAGTCCTCGTGGCTGCTCTTCAGCAACACCGAGGACGCGGCGACGCGGCGCAACCTCACGGTGAAGATGTCCTGCGACAACGGCGAGACCTGGCCGATCAGGAAGGTCGTCGACCCCGGCAGCGCGGCCTACTCGACCCTGACGAAGCTGCCGGACGGACGCGTCGGACTGCTCTACGAGCGCGGCGACTACGCCCACATCACGTACGCCTCCTTCGACCTGGACTGGCTCGGCGGCACCTGCGCCGACATCACGATCGCGCCGCCCACGGCCCTGAAGGCGGGCGCGAGCGCGGAAGCCGAGGTCCGGGTGGTCAACCGGATGGACAAGCGCCGCGCTCAGGGCACCGTCGATCTCGCCGTGCCCGACGGGTGGACGACGCGTCAGGTCACCGTGCCCGCGCTCGATCCGGGCGAGGGGGCCACCGTCAGGGTCCCGGTCACCGTGGCGCCGGACGCCTCGGGCAGCGTCAAACTCACCGCCACCTACCAGACGGGCGGCAAGCGGGCCTCGGGCAGTGCGACGGTGGCGATCACTTCGTAGCCGGTTCCAGGCGGGTGCGGATGCCGTCGAAGTGGGTCCGCATGGCCCGCACCGCGCGCTCGCCGTCGCCCGCCGCGACCGCGTCGACGATCTCGCGGTGCTGCGCGCAGGTGACGGCCGGGTCCTGGTGGCCGTCGTCGAGGTCTTCGCGTACGCGGTCCATGGCGGCCCAGAACGCGTCGAGGACCTCGCTGAGCAGATGGCTGTCGAGCGAGGCGTAGAGCGCGAGATGGAAGGCGCGGTCGGTGGCGCGCGCCACCCGGCCCTCGCGCGCCTCGCTCTCCATCTCGCCGACGAGGGCGCGCAGCACGGCGAGGTCCTCCGCCGGTATCCCGGCGGAGACCGCGCCGACCAGGCCCGCCTCCAGGGCCTCGCGCACCTTCATCAGCTCAAGGAGCCCCGGCTCGCCCAGGCGGTGCCGGACGGCGGCCCGGAAGGCCAGGCCCTCGGCGAAGGGCGTCAGGGAGAGCGAGCCGACGAAGGTGCCGGAGCCCCGGCGGATCTCGACGACGTTGACGGCCTGGAGCGCCTTGAGCGCCTCGCGCACGGAGACCCGGCCGACCCCGAAGAGCTCGGTCAGCTCGGTCTCCGTGGGCAGCGGGTCGCCGGGGGCCAGCCTGCGTTCCAGGATCAGCTCCTTCAGCTGGCGCTCGGTGTCCTGGGCCGTGGTCGGGCGAGCCACAACATCCTCCTGAGGTGCGATTGCCCCTTGACCGGTGGCGGGAGCATCTGTTTAAGGTGAGGCAAGACGTAGGACATCTTACGTCCCATCTTCCGGTCCTGTCGCCGTGGCCATCGCCACGAGCGGCGGACCGATGTCTTCACCCGAGCTGGAGCCCTCACCATGTCTCTGTCCGCACCGCTGCGCGGCGTCGTCCCGCCGGTCTGCACCCCGCTCGACACCCGCGGAGAGGTCGACACCACGTCCCTCGCCCGGCTCGTCGACCACCTCGTCGACGGGGGAGTGCACGGCCTGTTCGCCCTCGGATCCACCAGCGAGGTCGCCTACCTCACCGACGAGCAGCGCGCCACCGTCCTTGAGACCGTGGTCAACGCCGCCGACGGCCGGGTCCCGGTCCTCGCCGGAGTCATCGACACGACGACCGCACGCGTCGTCGAACACGCCAAGGCAGCCGCCGCCCTCGGGGCGGACGGCCTCGTCGCGACCGCGCCCTTCTACACCCGCACCCACGAGAAGGAGATCGCCGGGCACTTCCGCCGCCTGCGCGCGAGCGTGGACCTGCCGCTGTTCGCCTACGACATCCCCGTGGCCGTCCACAGCAAGCTCTCGACCGGCCTGGTGCGCGCCCTGGCCGAGGACGGCACGCTGGCCGGGCTCAAGGACAGCAGCGGCGACGAGGGCGGACTGCGCCGCCTGATCGTCGAACTCGGCGGCCGCGAAGGACGCGCACAGGGCCCCGCCCCGCTCTTCAGCGTGCTCACCGGGTCCGAACTGACCGTGGACGCCGTCCTCCTGGCCGGTGTCGACGGCGTCGTGCCGGGCATCGGCAACGTCGACCCCGCCGGATACGTGCGCCTGTACGAGGCCGCGCGGGCCGGGGACTGGGCGCTCGCCGCCAAGGAGCAGGAGCAGCTCGTCGAGCTGTTCGGCATGGTCGACGTCGGTCCCGAGGCGGACATGGGCCGCAGCTCCTCCGCGCTCGGCTCCTTCAAGGCCGCCCTCCGGCTGCTCGGCATCATCGAGTGCGGGGACACCGCCTTCCCGCAGATCCAGCTGTCCGCCGAGTCGGTCGCCCTGGTCGCACAGCGGCTGTGCGCCGCCGGCCTGCCGCCGGTCCGATGAACTCCGCCTCCCTGCCGGGCTCCGCCGGCGACCCGCTCATAGGCCTCGACCTCGGCGGCACGAAGATCGCTGCCGCGCTGGTCGGCGCCGACGGCGGTGTGCTGGCCCGGCACACCCGGCCCACGCCGGCCGGCAGCGGCGCCGATGCCGTGCTCGACGCGCTGGCCGCGGCCGCCGCCGAGGTCGACCCCGGCCGCCGCGCCTCGGCCCTCGGCATCGCGGCCGCCGGGGTCATCGACCCCCGCACCGGGCGGGTCACCAGCGCCACCGACTCCATCGGCGGCTGGACGGGCACGGCTCTGGGCGCCGGGCTCGCGGACCGCACCGGACTGCCGGTGGCCTGCGACAACGACGTACGGGCCACGGCAGGCCCGGAGCTCGCGGCGCTAAACGCGGAGCACGGTTCGCTGCTGTTCGCCGCGATCGGCACCGGCGTCGGAGGCGCCGTCGCCGTCGACGGGCGCATGCTGCACGGCGCCGCCGGCATCGCGGGCCACCTCGGCCATGTGCCGAGCCCGCAGGCGGCCGGTCTTCCCTGCACCTGCGGCGCCACCGGACACCTCGAAGTCATCGCGTCGGGGCCCGCGATCACCGCCCACTACGAGCGGCTCACCGGCACCGCGGCGGACCGCCTGGAGACCGTCGCCGTGCGGGCCGCGCAGGGCGACGCGGACGCCGTCCACGCGATCACCACCGGCGCCGTCGCGGCCGGACAGGCGCTCGGCGGACTCGCCAACACGCTCGGCCCCGACCGGGTCGTCGTCGGCGGCGGCGTCCCCCGCATCGGCGCCCTGTACACGGACGCCCTGGCCGCCGCCTTCGCCGCGGAACTGATGCCGCCCCTGCGCGGCCTGACCCCACGGGCCCCGCTGTTCGGCGCCGACGCGGCGGTGCTCGGCGCCGTCGCCCTCACCGCAAGCCTGCCCCTCCACCACCCCGGAGCCCTCCGATGACCACACAAGGAGCCCTGCGATGACCACGCAGCAGATATGGACCGCGCCCGAACTGGCCGCCGCGCTCCGGGGCAGCCTGATCGTCTCCTGCCAGGCGCCGCCCGGTGACCCGATGCGGGAGACCGGCACCCTCGTACGGCTCGCGCGGTCGGGAGCGGCCGGGGGCGGCGCCGCCATCCGCGCCAATGAACCCGACGTCGTCGCCGCGATCGCCGCCGCCGTCGACCTGCCCGTCATCGGCCTGTGGAAGGACGGCGACACCGGCGTCTACATCACCCCGACCGTCCGGCACGCCCTGGCGATCGCGGAGGCCGGAGCGGCCGTCGTCGCCGCCGACGCCACCGACCGGCCGCGCCCCGACGGCTCCGCCTTCGCCGAACTCGTCACCGCGGTCCACGCGGCAGGCGCGCTCGTCATGGCCGACGTCTCCACGCTCGACGAAGGCATCGCCGCCGCCGCGCAGGGCGCCGACTTCGTCTCCACCACCCTGTCCGGCTATGTCCCCGGAACGCCGCGGCACAGCGGCCCCGACCTCGATCTGGTCGCCGCCCTCGCCGCCGCGATCGACGTCCCGGTCGTCGCCGAAGGCCGCATCAACACCCCCGAGGACGCCGCCGCGGCCCTGGAACACGGCGCGCACTGCGTCGTCGTCGGCACCGCCATCACCGCGCCCACGGCCCTGACCGCCCGCTTCGTCGCGGCCCTCACCCAGCACTGACCTGTCCCTCTAGGCGACCGGCCGCTCAAGGACGAGCACCGCCCCGCATCATGGAGTCACCGTGCAGACCTCATCACCCGCCAAGCCCCGCTGGTACCGCGAGATCAGCGGCAGCCAGTGGAAGTCGTTCTTCGCCGCCTGGATCGGATACGTCCTCGACGGCTTCGACTTCGTCCTGATCACGCTGGTCCTCACCGAGATCAGCGACGAGTTCGACCTGAGCACCGTGCAGGCGGCCAGCCTCATCTCCGGCGCGTTCATCACGCGCTGGCTGGGCGGCGCGGTCCTGGGCGCCCTCGGCGACCGGTACGGCCGCAAGGCCTCCATGGTGCTGAGCATCCTGCTCTACTCCCTGGGCACGTTCGCCTGCGGATTCGCCTGGAACTACCACAGCCTCTTCGCCGCGCGGCTCGCCATCGGCATGGGCATGGCCGGGGAGTACAGCGCAAGCGCCACGTACGTCATGGAGAGCTGGCCGGCGAAGCTGCGCAGCCGGGCCAGCGGCTTCCTCATCTCCGGCTTCTCGGTCGGTTCGGTGCTCGCCGCGCAGGTCTACAACTGGGTGGTGCCCTCGCTCGGCTGGCGGTGGATGTTCTACCTCGGTCTGATCCCGATCGTCGTCGCGCTGTGGATGCGGCGCGCGCTGCCGGAAGCGGCGGAGTGGAGCGAGACGGTCGCCGAGAAGGGCGCCAAGCCCAACCCGTTCCGCCCGCTCTTCGCGACCCGCGGCAAGGCGGCCGCCAACACGGCCCTGACCGTGGTCGCGACGCTCTCCCTCTTCCTGGTCTTCACGCCCGGCGGTGCGGGCATGGTGCCGGTGCTCTCCGTGGTCGCGGGCCTCTCGCTGGCCGCCTTCGCCGTCCAGCTCGGCGGCAAGCGCGGCTGGGCCCTGTACCTGTCGATGATCGTCACGCTGTTCTTCGCGTTCCTCTACTCCTGGCCCATCCAGGCGCTGCTGCCCACGTATCTCAAGACCGACCTCGGCTACAGCACCGACCAGGTCACCGACGTCCTCTACTTCGCCGGCTTCGGCACCATGGTGGGCTGCTGGACCGCGGGATTCCTCGGCGACCGGATCGGCGCGAAGAAGGCGTACGCGCTGACGCTCCTTGCCTCGCTCGCCTTCGTCTACCCCGTGTTCGCCGTGGACGACAACCTGCTGCTCCTCGGCATTCTGCTGTTCCTGCTCCAGGCGACCAGCTTCGGCATCTCCGGTCTGCTCCCGCGCTACATCGGCGGCCACTTCCCCACGGAGAGCCGGGGCGCGGCGCTCGGCTTCACCTACAACGTGGGCGCGCTGGGCGGCGCCGTCGCGCCGGTCCTCGGGGCGCATCTCGCCTCCGGCATGGACCTGGGCCAGTCCCTTGCCGTGCTGACGTTCGCGGGCACGGTGATCGTGGTGCTGCTCGTGGGCTTCGACGTCCCGGCCCGGCTCAACCGGCTCATGGACCCGGAGGGGGAGAGGGACCACCTGGCGGACGAGGCGGCCCTGCTGTCCGAGCCCTCGCAGGAAGCGCAGGAGAAGGCGTCGGCGCCCGGGGACACCGCCCGCACCTGACACCGGCGCCCGGCGCCCGCATCTCGGCCATTTCCCGGCGGCGGGAGCACGCGATGCGTGGTGTTCTGGTTCCTATGAGCAGTCCCGAGGAGCAGACAGACCTGAGCGGGGCGAGCCGCGGCGCTCCCGCGGCCGAGCCCCACTCCAGCCGTCGCTGGTGGGCCCTGGCCGTGATCGCGCTCGCCCAGCTCATGGTGGTCCTTGACGCGACCATCGTGAACATCGCGCTGCCGTCCGCACAGCGCGAGCTGGGCCTGACCAACGGCAACCGCCAATGGGTCATCACCGCCTACACCCTGGCCTTCGGCGGTCTGCTGCTCCTCGGCGGCCGCATCGCCGACCTCCTCGGCCGCAAGCGCACCTTCATCATCGGGCTCGTCGGATTCGCCCTGGCCTCGGCGCTCGGCGGCGCCGCCACCGGACCGGCCATGCTCTTCGCGTCCCGCGCGCTGCAGGGCATCTTCGCCGCGGTCCTCGCCCCCTCCGCGCTCTCCCTGCTGACCACCACCTTCACCGACGGCAAGGAGCGCGCCAAGGCGTTCGGGATCTACGGCGCCATCGCCGGCGCGGGCGGCGCGCTCGGCCTTCTCCTCGGCGGCATCCTGACGGAGTACCTGGACTGGCGCTGGTGCCTGTACGTCAACGTTCCCATCGCCGTGCTCGCCGTCTTCGGCGCGGTCTCCCTGCTCGAGGACCGCGTGGGACACAAGGAAGCCCGCCTGGACGTCCCCGGTGTGATCCTGGGATGCGGAGGGCTCATCGCCGTCGTGTACGGCCTGAGCGAGGCCGAATCCCGCGGCTGGACCTCCGCGATGGTCCTCGGCCTGCTGATCGGCGGCGTCGCGCTCCTCGCGGTGTTCGCATGGTGGCAGACGCGGACGACGCGCCCCCTGCTGCCGCTGCACATCGTGAAGGACCGCAACCGCGGCGGCTCGATGCTGACCATGGGGCTCGCCACGATCGGCATGTTCGGCGTGTTCCTCTTCATGACGTACTACCTGCAGAGCATCCTCGGCTATTCACCGGTGAAGACCGGCTTCGCCTTCTTCCCCATGTCGCTCGCCATCATCATCGGTTCGACGCAGATCTCGGCCCGGCTGCTGCACCACGTCCCTCCGCGGCTCCTGATGGGGCCCGGCCTGCTGCTCGGCGCGGCGGGTCTGTTCACGCTGACGTTCCTCGGCACGGAATCCAGCTACGCCGGGCACATCCTGCCCGGCCTGCTGATGCTGGGTCTCGGCCTCGGTCTCACCTTCATGCCGGTGATGGCGACCGCCACCGCCGGGGTCGCGCCCAGGGACGCGGGCGTCACCTCCGCGACGGTCAACACCGCCCAGCAGGTGGGCGGTTCCATCGGTACGGCGCTCCTGAACACCATCGCGACGACGAGCACCGCCACGTACCTCACGTCGCACCTGGCGGGACCGGCCCGTACCGGCCGGCTGACGCCCGAGCGCAAGGCCCAGATCGTCGACTCCGGAGTGGTGCACGGCTTCACCGTGGCCATCGGATGGGCGGCCCTGATCATGCTCGCGGCCTCCGCGGTCGCCTTCCTGCTGGTCAACGCCCCCGCGCCGCGCCACCGCCAGGACGATGCCGGGACGCCCGAGGTGACGGCGGTCTGACGGGCTCACAGGGCCTTGAGTGTCTGCTGCCGTCTTCGCGGTTCGGCGGGCTCCCGGCGGGCACCCGGTGACGCGAACCATGCGTCCGGCCGACCCGGGAGGCGGGTGATCCGGTGCGCCTTTACGTTGAACGTGATCCGTCATTCGTCCGCTGGTGCCGTGCGCCTCCGGGCCGGCCGTCCCCCTCGTAAGGAGCAGCCATGGGCGACCCCGCGGTGACCCCGGCCGCAGCCGCCGAACCACCCTCCGATGCCGAGCTCCAGGCCCTCGAACGGTATTGGCGGGCGGCCAACTATCTCTCCGTGGGCCAGATCTACCTCATGGACAACGCCCTGCTGCGGCGGCCCCTGGAAGTCGAGGACATCAAGCCGCGGCTGCTCGGCCACTTCGGCACCTCACCCGGACTCAACCTGGTGCACGCACACCTCAACCGGGTCATCAAGGCGCGGAACCTGGACACGATCTGCATCTGGGGCCCCGGCCATGGCGGGCCCGCGGTCCTGGCCAACTCCTGGCTGGACGGCACGTACACCGAGACCTATCCCGACGTCACCCGTGACGGCGAGGGAATGGCCCGGCTGTTCCGCCGGTTCTCGTTCCCCGGCGGAGTGCCCAGCCATGTCGCCCCCGAGACACCCGGCTCGATCCACGAGGGCGGCGAGCTCGGCTACTCCCTCTCGCACGCGTACGGCGCCGCCTTCGACAACCCGGATCTGCTCTCGGTGTGCGTCATCGGCGACGGAGAGTCCGAGACCGGGCCGCTGGCCGCCTCCTGGCACTCCAACACCTTCCTGGACCCGGTGCACGACGGCGCGGTCCTTCCCGTCCTGCACCTGAACGGCTACAAGATCGCCAACCCGACGATCCCGGCCCGGCTGCCCGAGAGCCAGCTGGACGAGCTGATGCGCGGATACGGCTACGAGCCCGTGCATGTCACCGGCGACGACCCCATGACGGTTCACCGGGACTTCGCCCTCGCCCTCGACCGCTGCCTCGACGCCATCGCCGAGATCCAGCGCACGGCCAGGGCCGACGCGGCCGCCGGGGACGCAGAGCGCGGCAAGGACGCCCCCGCACCGCGCTGGCCCATGATCGTGCTGCGCACCCCCAAGGGCTGGACCGGCCCCAAGACGGTCGACGGCAAACCGGTGGAGGGCACATGGCGGTCCCACCAGGTGCCGCTCGCCAACGTCCGCGAGAGCGCCGAACACCGGCGCCAGCTGGAGGACTGGCTGCGCTCCTACCGGCCCGACGAACTCTTCGACGAGCAGGGCCGTCCGGTGCCCGGGCTCCTCGACATCGCCCCGCAGGGCACCCTGCGCCTGGGCGCCAACCCGCACGCCAACGGCGGGCTGCTGCTGCGCTCGCTGCCGCTGCGGCCGCTGGAGGAGTTCGCGGTCGACGTGGACAAGCCCGGCGGCAGCGTCAACGAGCCGACCCGGGTCCTCGGCGGCTACCTGCGACAGGTGATGGCCGACACCGCCGAACGGCGCGACTTCCGGCTCGTGGGCCCGGACGAGACCGCCTCCAACCGGCTCGACGCGGTCTACGGAGCCTCCGGGAAAGCCTGGCAGGAGGACATCCACGACGTGGACGAACACCTCTCCCGGCACGGCCGTGTGATGGAGATCCTCTCCGAACACACCTGCCAGGGCTGGCTCGAGGGCTATCTCCTGACGGGGCGTCACGGGTTCTTCTCCTGCTACGAGGCGTTCGTGCACATCGTCGACTCCATGGTCAACCAGCACATCAAATGGCTGCGCACCACCCGCGAACTGCCCTGGCGCGCGCCGATCGCCTCCCTGAACTACCTGCTGACCTCCCATGTGTGGCGGCAGGACCACAACGGCTTCTCCCACCAGGACCCCGGCTTCATCGGACACGTCCTCAACAAGAGCCCCGAGGCCGTACGGGTCTACCTGCCGCCGGACACCAACACGCTGCTCTCCACCGCCGAGCACTGCCTCGCCTCACGCGACTACGTCAATGTGATCGTGGCCGGCAAACAACCCGGCTTCGACTGGCTGAGCCTGGACGAGGCACGCGAGCACTGCGCGCGGGGCGCCGGGGTGTGGACGTGGGCGGGCAGCGAGACCCGCGAACGGGAACCGGACGTCGTACTGGCCTGCGCCGGTGACGTGCCCACCCTGGAAGTGCTCGCCGCCGCACTCCTGCTGCGCACCTACCTGCCGGAGCTCGCGGTGCGCGTGGTCAACGTCGTGGACATCGCGCGCCTTATGCCGGAGGGGGAGCACCCGCACGGCATGCCCGACGCCGAGTTCGACGCGCTGTTCACCCGCGACAAGCCGGTCATCTTCGGCTTCCACGGCTACCCGTGGCTGGTGCACCGCCTCGCCTACCGGCGCGCGGTCCACCCGCACATCCATGTCCGCGGATACAAGGAACGCGGCACGACCACCACGCCCTTCGACATGGTGGTCGCCAACGACCTGGATCGCTTCCGCCTCGTCATGGACGTCGTCGACCGGGTGCCGGGCCTGGGCGTCCGCGCGGTCGAGGTGCGTCAGGCAATGGAGGACAAGCGGCTGCGACACCACGCCTATGTGCGTACCCACGGCGTCGACCTGCCGGAGGTACGGGACTGGTCCTGGCAGGACTGAACCGCACCGGGCACGGCCCCGCCGCCCGGCCGGACGGGTGGGTGTGTGTGGGCCGTGCGGGGGACATGCGGCGTGTCGCCGGTAGCCGCACGCCGCAGGGCGGCAGGCCTTTTGGTACGGGCGCGGTCGACGCCGGCAACACATTCCGGAGCGCGAGAGCTTCGGGGGGCCGTGTCCGTTCTGGAGGTACACACATGCGTTCCATCCGAGTGCTGACCGGTCTTGCCGTTGCGGGCGCCGCGCTGGCGATCACCGCCCCCAACGCGCAGGCCGTGACGCCGGGTTGCCAGCGGGCCCTGGACGACGCGGAGATCACGCAGAAGAACGCCGACACGGTCAAGGCCGACCCGAACGCCACCCCGGAGGAGAAGAAGGCCGCCGAGGACGAGGCCAACATGGCCGCCTCCACCGCACAGCGGATCTGCGACTCCACGGACCCGGCCGTCAGGGGCGGTGTGCACGCCGGTTCGGGCGGATCGCAGGGCAGCTCCGACCCCGTCGAACTGGCCGCCGGAGCAGCGGTCCTCGCCGCCGGCGCGGGCGTGGTGTACTGGCACCGCCGGAGGACGGCCGGCGGCGGGCAGCGATGAGTTTTCCGGGCCCGCAGAGTCTTCTCCTTCGTTGTCGACGACACAGGAGGACGACATGACTCAACTGCTGCGGGTCCAGAACTTCAATGTCTCGAGCGACGGAATCGGCGCCGGCGCGGACCAGGACCAGAGCTTCGAGAACCCCTTCGGAATCGCCGACGCCGGGAGGCTGTTCGCCTGGGCCGGAGCCACGGCGAGCTGGCCCATGCGCACCGACCCCGGGGGCAGCCGGGGCCTGGACGACTATCTGACGCGGGACTACCCCCGCAACATCGGCGCCGAGATCATGGGCCGCAACAAGTTCGGCTACCAGCGCGGGCCCTGGAACGACCACGAGTGGCGCGGCTGGTGGGGCGACGAGCCCCCGTTCCGTACTCCGGTGTTCGTCATGACGCACCACACGCGGCCGTCGTTCACGCTTGCCGACACCACGTTCCACTTCGTCGACGCCGACCCCGCCACGGTCCTGGGGCAGGCCCGCGAGGCGGCGCAGGGCAAGGACGTGCGCCTCGGCGGCGGGGTCAGCACCGTGCGGGAGTTCCTCGACGCCGATCTGGTCGACACCCTGCATGTGGCGGTCTCGCCGGTGAAGCTCGGGTCCGGGCTGCGGCTCTGGGAGTCTCCCGACGAACTGCTCGACCGGTTCCACCTCGACGTCGTGCCCAGCCCGAGCGGCGTGACGCATCACCTGTTCTGGCACAAGTGACCCCGCTCAAAGCCATGTTGTCGCCGGCCAGACGGTCACGCACGCGGCGAGGAGGAGCGTGATGTTGAGGGCGATCTGACGGTCGCCCCGGCGGAGGTGAACCCTGGTCGCGCCGATCTGCAAGGCCACGAACCCGACGGCGGCGACCAGGGCCAGCCAGGGCGCGATGCCGGTCAGCGGCGGCAGGACCAGACCGGCCGCCCCGAGCACTTCGATCAGCCCGATCGTCCTGACGGCGGGCATCGGCGTGCTGTCCACCCAGGCCATCATGGGCCGCAGCCGCTCACGGCTCCGCACCAGCTTGACCCCGCCGCCGTAGAGGTAGAACAGGGACAGCGGGCCCGCGAGAATCCAGTAGGCGATGGTCATGACGTGCGCCCACCGGCGAAGTCGGTGACGGGCGCGACCACTGATACGGCGGGGTGGGTGATCGGCTCACCCGTCATTGGTTTGTCACTCATGCTCCGATCCCACCGCCGGGGCACCACAACCGTCCAAGACCTGTTCCGCGACCCCGATACCGAACGGGTATCGTCGCAGCATGGAGCTACGTGCGCTGCGCTATTTCGTGGCGGTGGCCGAGGAACTCCACTTCGGGCGGGCCGCGGCCCGGCTGCACATGAGCCAGCCGCCGCTGAGCCGGGCGATCAAGCAGCTGGAGACCGGGATCGGCGCCACGCTCTTCGACCGGTCGCCGACGGGCGTCGCGCTTACCGCGGTGGGCGCGGTGCTCCTCGACGAGGCGCGCGCCCTGCTCGACCACGCCGACCGGGTGCGCGAGCGCGTAAGAGCCGCGGCCGGCGCCGCGACCCTCACGGTCGGCATCCTGGGCGACAGCGCTGATCCGGGCGCGACGCGCCTCGCGGATGCCTTCCGCCGTCAGCACCCCCGGGTCGAGATCCGCGTCCGCGAGACCGACCTGACCGACCCGACCTGCGGACTGCACGCCGGCCTCGTCGATGTCGCCCTGACTCGGGGGCCGTTCGACGAGACGGGCCTGACCGTGCGAGAACTGCGCACCGATCCCGTGGGCGCGCTGCTGCGCACCGACGATCCGCTGGCGCGCCGCGACACCCTGAAGCTGGCGGACCTGGCCGACCGCCGCTGGTTCGTCTTCCCCGAAGGGACCGACCCGCTGTGGCAGTCGTACTGGAACGGCGGAGCGTCCCGCGAGGGCCCGGTGGTGCGCGCCGTCGTGGAGTGCCGGCAAGCAGTGCTCTGGAACGGCACCGTCGGCATGACCCTCCTGGACCACGAGCCGGGAGACGGGCTCCGGGTGGTGCCGTTGCTCGACATGCCCGCGAGCCGTGTGGTGGCGGCATGGAGGGAAGGCGACATGAATCCGCTGATCCGCTCGTTCGTCCGGACCGCGATCGCCGCCTACCGCCCCTGAGCCGGCAGCCGCGCACAGGCGTGTCGAGCGGGGTCGTCGAATAATGCCGTGCCCTGCCGTCGCCGAAAGTGCAGACTCGCTGCATGGCGGACATGCGGGCGTTCCGGGACGCGGTCACCGGCTGGGCGGCCGGCGGCCCCGGCGGACCGGCGAGCGAGCTGGCCGAACGGGTGGGGGTGCGCACGGTGGTGCTTCTCGAAGGCCCCAGCGACCTCGCGGCCGTCGAGACGCTGGCCGCACGCCGCGGCCGGGACCTGGCCGCCGAGGGCGTGTGCGTCGTGTCGATGGGCGGCGCGATGAGCATCGCCCGCTACGCCGAACTCCTCGGGCCGCCCGGCCTCGGCTTGCGCCTGGCGGGACTCTGCGACGAGAGCGAGCAGCGTTTCTACGACCGCGGCCTGGAGCGGGCACGGGCACCGCACCGGGACTTCTTCGTGTGCGTGTCGGACCTGGAGGACGAACTCATCCGCGCGCTCGGCACCGCCAGGGTCGAGGAGGCCGTACGGGCCGAGGGCGATCTGCGGGCCTGGCAGACCTTCCTGCGCCAGCCCGCACAGCACGGCAGACCCCGGCAGCAGCAGCTGCGCCGCTTCCTCGGCACGAAGAAGGGCCGCAAGATCCGCTACGGCCATCTCCTCGTCGAGGCTCTCGACCCCTCCCTGACCCCGGCCCCGCTCGACGACCTCCTCGCGAGCCTGTGACTACCACCGCACCGGCAGCTCGCGCAGGCTCCGCATGAGACTGGTGCGCCACTGTGGTGTGCCGTCTCCCTCGAAGTCCAGGCGGGGGAAGCGGTCCAGCAGGATGCCCAGGGCCAGGGTCGCCTCCAGGCGGGCCAGCGGGGCGCCCAGGCAGTGGTGCAGCCCGTGCCCGAAGGCGAGATGGGCGCGGGTCACGGCTGGATCGCGGCGGATGTCGAACCGTTCGGGGTCGGGGAAGCGGGCGGGGTCGCGGTTCGCGGCGGCGATGGAGAGCACGACGCGCGCGCCCGCCGGTATCCGCACACCGCCGAGTTCGACCGGTTCGGCGGCGTAGCGGTACGTACCCGCGGGCGCGGGCGACTCGAAGCGCAGCGTCTCCTCCACGGCGCCCTGCACCAGCCCGGGGGCGGCGCGGAGGGCGGCAAGCTGCTCGGGATGGCGGAGCAGCAGGTGTACGGCGCTGGCGATGAGGTTGACGGTGGTCTCGTGCCCCGCGACCAGCAACAGGAAGGCCATGCCGATCAGTTCCTCCGGTGCGAGCCGGTCGCCGTCCCCGTCATGGGCGCGGACCAGGGCGTGCAGCAGGTCGCTCTCCGCCGCGTCCGGCAGCTGCCGCTTCTCCTCCGCGAGGCCCGCGAGGTAGACGGCCATCTCCTGCGAGGCGCGGGCGGACTGCTCCGGGTCATCGAGGGACACGACCTGCGTGGACCACGTCCGGAACGCGGCCCGGTCCGCTTCCGGCACGCCGAGCAGCTCGCAGATGATGGTCAGCGGCAACGGATAGGCGTACGAGGCCACGAGGTCGGCACGGCCGTCGGCGGCCACGGCGTCCAGGAGCGTGTCGGCCGCCTCCTGGATGCGGGGCCGCAGCGCCTGGACGCGGCGGGCGGTGAACTCGCGGGCCACCAGCGTCCGCAGGCGGGTGTGATCGGGCGGGTCGACCTGGAGCATGTTGCTGCCCACGGCGTACAGCCCGTCGTCGTCGAATTCGGCAGAGTGCCGCACGTCGTTGCGCAGCCGCGGATCGGCGAACGCGGCGCGCACCTCCTCGTGCCCGATGACCAGCCACGACTCGTCGCCGGTGGGGAAGCGCGCGAAATGAACCGACCCGCGGGAGCGCAGGGCGGCAAAGGCGGAGTAAGGGTCGACGGTGAAGTCGTCGGTGTGATCGGCGAGTTGGACGGTGGCGTGCTGCGTGCGCATGGACGGCTCCCGGACATAAGTGGGGATCACTCCCCGTTTACGCGTCAAGGGGCGACCCTAACATGAAGCGGGGAGGGCTCCCCGCTTCGGAGTCCGGGAGCCTCGGCGGGCTCACAAGGGTTCGCTGGGGAACCGGAAACGGGAAAGGCCCGTACGGGAAAGGCCCGTACGGGAACGGCCCGTATCAGAAGGGCATGCGGGCGCGCGTGCGCCGACCGGCCGAGCCGCTGCGGCTCACGGCCTTCGAGCTGCTGCGGAAGGGCTTGCTGAAGATCCGGCCCAGAATGCCGGGGGCCTTGCTGCCGGCGCGCGAACCGGCGCCGAGGGTTCGCTGGGTGCCGCGCTCGGGGTGCCGCGAAAGACGGGGCACGAAAAAGGCGAGGACGGCCAGGACTATGCAGACAGCGACTATGCCGACAATGATCACGAGAGCTCCCTGTGTCGAGGCGTGACAGCCGGGTGCCCTGTCGGGCGAGGTGTATGCGCCGGGCCCCGGCCGCCGGACCGCCGGGGCCCTGTGCGGCCAGCCCCGGCGCCCCGGCCGGGACGGCGCCGGAAAGTCACCGGTGAGGATGCGTCACTTGGTGATGGCTCCGGTGAACTCCGGGAAGTCCAGGTCGAAGTTCTCGCTGCCGCGCTGCACCGTGACGACGATCTTCTTGCCGTACTTCGTCTCGAGCACGTTGTCGTTGGTCTTCGTCGCGGACACGCCGGGAGCCAGGCGCCCTTCGAGCGGTGAGGCCCCCTTCTCGAACGCGGTCTGCGCGGCCTCGCCGCCGTTCGTCGCGCCCTCGATGATGAGGGAGAGGTCATCGAGCGCGACGGCGGACTTGCCGGAGTTCGTCAGCTTCAGTTTCACGCGGAAGTCGGTGTTGCCGGGCTTGGCGGACTCCAGGAGCTCGGAGTCGTAGTCCGTGAACACCTTCGCCTCGGTGACGGACACCTTCAGGCCGTCCGGCCAGGTGTAGGACCCGCCGAACTTCAGGCCCGTGGCCTTCTTCTCGGCCCCGTCCGCGTCGCTTTCGGCGCCCTCGTCGGAGCAGTGCTTCATCCAGTCGGCCTGACTGATGTCGCTGTCGCCGCAGTCGACCTCTTTCGACGCCGAGCCCTTCGAGCCGCCCGACGACTTCGCGTCGGTCTTGTCGCCGCCGTTGTCGCCGCTGCCGCCGCAAGCGGTCAGAGCGGCCAGCAGCACGGCCGCCACAGCCGTAGTCGTGGCCGTAGTCACGCGAACGCGCATATGTCCCCCTAAGGTTGAGCTAGGCGGAACACGCTAAGCCACATGCGGTTGAATAATGGAATGTGTGATCAGGTTGTGATGGATCAGAGCCAAGAGGGCGCCCTCATCCCGCTGTTGCCTCGATGAGGCAGAACGGCTCCGCCCGCGGCAGCGGGGTCACCTTGGACGAATGTTCTCCGCGAGGTGGAGAGGAGTCGCTCGCCGGGCCACAGGACCCCGTGTGCGCGTGTCTGGATGTGACAGGGAATCGTCATTGCGGCCATCGGCGGCGGCGCCGAGGATGGGTGCATGCCCACTCCGCACCGTGTCGTCATCGCGGTCTTCCCCGATGTCGACCTCCTCGACGTCACAGGACCGGCCGAGGTCTTCGCGCTGGCCAACCGCGAGACCGCGGGCCGCGCCGGCTACCGGGTCCGCCTCGCCGGACCGGTCGCCGGTGAGGTCCGTACCTCGGCGGGGGTGCGGATCATGGCCGATCTGGGCTTCGACGAGGTCGGCGGCCAGGTGGACACCCTGCTGGTGCCCGGCGCGGTCGACATGACCGAGGAGGGCCCCGTCGCCCGCATCGACACCGACGTCGTGGAGTGGGTGAGGTCCACGGCTCCGCAGGCCCGCCGTGTGGCGTCGGTGTGCGTGGGCGCGCACGTCCTTGCCGCGGCCGGACTCCTCGACGGGAAGACGGCGACCACCCACTGGTCGACCGCCGCCCAGCTCGCGGCCGAGCACCCGACCGTCACGGTCGACCCGGACCCCATCTTCGTACGCACCGACCGGGGCCGGTTGTGGACCGGGGCCGGGATCAGCGCCTGCCTGGATCTCGCCCTGGCGCTCGTGGCCGAGGACCAGGGCGAGGACGTGGCCCTTTCGGTGGCCCGGCATCTGGTGATGTACCTCAAGCGCCAGGGCGGCCAGAGCCAGTTCTCGGTGCCGCTCAGCCGCCCCGCCTCCGCCCGCCGCGACATCGACGAACTGCGGCTGTGGATCGCCGAGCATCTCGACGACGACCTGTCGGCGGCGGCACTGGCGGCACGGATGTGCCTGAGCGAGCGGCATTTCGCCCGGGTGTTCAAGCAGGAGACCGGCACCAGCCCGGCCGATTACGTCGAAGCCGCCCGCGTCGAGGCGGCCCGCCGCCTCCTCGAGACCACCGACAGCCCGCTCGACCAGGTCGCGCGTGCCGCCGGGCTCGGCTCGGTCGAAACACTCCACCGGGCCTTCAACCGGCAGCTCGCCACCACCCCCGCGGCCTACCGCCGCCGCTTCCGCATCCAGACTCCCTGACCCTTCACCTCCTTCCACACCTCCCGGCATGCGGGCGAGCCCCGCGGCTTCGCCATGCCGCATGCCGTCATCCATCAGGAATCACGAAAGGCACACCATGAGCACGCACACCCACACCTCGGACCAGCCCTCCACGACCCTGCGAGACGTGATCGGCCTGGACAGCCGGCCGCCCCGGCTGAGCGAATCCGCCTTGATCATGATCGACTTCCAGAACACCTACCGCAGCGGCGTCATGGCCCTGGACGGCGCCGAGCCGGCGCTCGAGGCGGGCGCCCGCCTCCTGGAGCGCGCCCGTACGGCGGGCATCCCGGTCGTCCACATCCTCAACGACGGCGGCGAGAACACTCCGTACGACATCCGCGCCCACATCGGGGCCATCAGCGACGAGGTCGCCCCGGTGGACGGCGAGGCGGTCGTGGTCAAGCAGTTCCCCAACGCCTTCCACGCCACCGACCTGGAGAAGACGCTGGGTGACCTGGGCTTTGCCTCCGGGAGCGGAAAGGATCTGATCGTCGCGGGCTTTATGACACACATGTGCGTCAACTACACGACGCAGGGTGCCTTCAATTTGGGCTACCGGCCGACGGTCGTCGCCGAAGCCACCGCCACCCGTGCCCTCACTGCTCCCGACGGCACCGTCCTGCCCGCGGCCGCGCTCCAGTCCGCCGCTCTGACCAGCATCATCGACCTGTTCGGCATCGTCGTCCCCACCGTCGACGCGCTACCTGCCTGAGCCCGGCTCCCGGGGCGCGGGATGCCACGGGCGGCGCTCATGGTGACGTAGGACACGTCATGGCGAGGGTTTGTTCTGGGTAAGCGCGGCATGATCGCCTGGGTCAGTGCCCGGGAAGCAACACCGGAACAACGGAGGTATCCATGTCCTCGAAGCGACGTCGCAAGAAGAAGGCCCGCCGCAAGAACGGCGCGAACCACGGCAGCCGCCCCCAGTCCTGAGGACGGGCGTGGCAATCGGGGGCGGCACCATGCGGTGCCGCCCCCGAGGCGTTCCACGGGGGCTTCCGTGCCGGAGAGCGGGACGATCAGTTCGCAGGTCGCCCGTCCGTCCCACCACACCGTGTCGGCCAGCGGGCCGGTGAGCACCAGCAGGGTGTAGAAGCCGCAGCCCTGGTCCTGGACGACGACAGCGCCGGCCGTCTTCCAGTCCTCGAACCGACCCGCCTCGTCGTCCCAGACCTGCCACGCGGCACGGTAGGCGGCCTCATCGGCGAACGCCTCCCGCCGCGGTTCGCGGTCCGCCAGCGCGTCGTCGGCCTCGACGTACGAATCGGGATGCGGAAACGGCACGGTCAGCAGCGCGCGCCGCTCCTCGTCGTTCCCTTCCCACCACCACCCGCGTTCGGTCCGCCGCAGCCGGGCCAGCGCCCCGCCTGCGCTCACCGTGCGCAGATAGGTCCGGTACCCCTTGGGGAAGGACACGCCGAGTTCCCGCTCGGCCTCGGCTATGTCGGCCTCACAGAGAGGCGGCTCCGTCATGCGCCGAGCCTAAGCCGAGCGTCCGCTCATCGTGCCGCCGGTGCCGAGGCGGGACCGGTCAGGAATCGAGAAGCGCAAGCCCCGGGGCCGGTTCTAGCGTGATGGCCATGGACGTCACCCTTTACGCGAGCTTCCTGCCGCACAGCGACCCCGACGCCTCCCTGGCCTTCTACCGCGACACCCTCGGCTTCGAGGTCCGCGCCGACGTCGGATACGACGGGATGCGCTGGATCACGGTCGGCCCCGCCGACCGGCCCGGCTTCTCCCTCGTCCTGCAGCCGCCCGCCGTGGACCCCGGCATCACCGACGCCGAGCGCCGCACCATCACCGAGATGATGGCCAAGGGCACCTACGCCGGGATCCTGCTGGCCACCGCCGACCTCGACGGCACCTTCGAACGCCTCCGGGCCAAGGACGCCGAGATCGTCCAGCAGCCGACCGAGCAGCCGTACGGCGTGCGCGACTGCGCCGTCCGCGACCCCGCGGGCAACCTGCTCCGCATCCAGGAACTGCGCTGAGCCGCCGGCCGCGGCCACTCCAGCGGCCCGCGGCCACGGATATCGGCGAAGCGTTGCCGTATGCGCGCCGAACGAAGTAAAACCTGACGTACCGCTCGATGCTGATCACATCGGGCCAGGCGACAACGACGGAGACCGCGCAGACGGCTCCGCCCGACAGATGGAGAGACCATGAGTACGGCCAAGAGGAAGACCACGCAGTCGCCTGTGCTCCACGCCGCCGACAGCCACGACTTGATCCGCGTGCACGGCGCGCGCGTGAACAACCTCAAGGACGTCAGCATCGAGATTCCCAAGCGCCGTCTGACGGTGTTCACCGGTGTCTCCGGGTCGGGCAAGAGCTCGCTGGTGTTCAGCACGATCGCCGCGGAGTCCCAGCGGATGATCAACGAAACGTACAGCGCCTTCGTGCAGGGCTTCATGCCGACGCTGGCGCGCCCCGAGGTCGACGTACTCGACGGTCTGACGACCGCGATCATCGTCGACCAGCAGCGGATGGGAGCCGACCCGCGCTCCACGGTCGGCACCGCCACCGACGCCAACGCGATGCTGCGCATCCTCTTCAGCCGGCTCGGCAAGCCGCACATCGGCCCGCCCAGCGCGTACTCCTTCAACACCGCGTCGGTCAGGGCGAGCGGCGCGATCACCGTCGAGCGCGGCAACAAGACCAAGGCACAGAAGGCGACCTTCAACCGCACCGGCGGCATGTGTAATCGCTGCGAGGGCCGCGGCTCGGTCTCCGACATCGACCTCACCCAGCTCTACGACGACTCCAAGTCGCTCGCCGAGGGCGCGTTCACCATCCCTGGCTGGAAGTCCGACAGCCAGTGGACCGTGCAGGTCTACGCCCAGTCCGGTTTCGTCGACCCCGACAAGCCGATCCGCCGCTACACCAAGAAGGAACTGCAGAGCTTCCTCTACGGAGAGCCGGTCAAGGTCAAGGTCAACGGCGTCAACCTCACCTATGAGGGGCTGATCCCCAAGATCCAGAAGTCGTTCCTGTCCAAGGACAAGGAGGCGATGCAGCCGCACATCCGGGCCTTCGTGGAGCGTGCGGTCACCTTCACCACCTGCCCCGAGTGCGAGGGCACCCGCCTCAGCGAAGGCGCCAGGACCTCGAAGATCAAGCGGATCAGCATCGCCGACGCCTGCGCGATGGAGATCCGCGACCTCGCCGAGTGGGTCCGCGGCATCGAGGAGCCGTCGGTGGCGCCGCTCCTGACCGCGCTTCAGCAGACCCTCGACTCGTTCGTGGAGATCGGCCTCGGCTACCTCTCGCTCGACCGCCCCGCGGGCACGCTGTCGGGCGGCGAGGCGCAGCGCGTCAAGATGATCCGCCACCTCGGCTCCTCCCTCACCGATGTCACGTACGTCTTCGACGAGCCCACCATCGGGCTGCACCCCCACGACATCGAGCGCATGAACAACCTCCTGCTGCGGCTGCGCGACAAGGGCAACACCGTCCTGGTCGTCGAGCACAAGCCCGAGGCCATCGCGATCGCCGATCACGTCGTCGACCTGGGCCCCGGCGCCGGTACGGCGGGCGGCGCCGTCTGCTTCGAGGGCACCGTCGAAGGACTGCGGGGCAGCGACACCGTCACGGGGCGCCACCTCGACGACCGGGCCGCGCTCAAGGAGAAGGTGCGCGAGTCCACCGGCACGCTGGAGATCCGCGGGGCCACCCGCCACAACCTGCGGGGTGTCGACGTCGACGTCCCGCTGGGAGTGCTCTGCGTCGTCACCGGCGTCGCGGGCTCCGGCAAGAGCTCGCTGATCCACGGCTCCGTCCCCGCGTCCGAGGGCGTCATCGCGGTCGACCAGGCGCCGATCAAGGGCTCGCGGCGCAGCAACCCGGCGACGTACACCGGACTGCTCGACCCGATCCGCAAGGCGTTCGCCAAGGCCAACGACGTGAAGCCGGCGCTGTTCAGCGCGAATTCCGAGGGTGCATGCCCCGAGTGCAACGGCGCCGGTGTCATCTACAGCGACCTGGGGATGATGGCCGGGGTCGAGAGCACCTGCGAGGACTGCGAGGGGAAGCGGTTCCAGCCCTCGGTCCTCGAATACACCTTCGGGGGCCGCGACATCAGCGAGGTCCTCGCGATGTCGGTGGCCGAGGCCGCGGAGTTCTTCGGCGTGGGCGAGGCGCACACGCCGGCCGCGCACAAGATCCTCGACCGGCTCTCCGACGTCGGGCTCGGCTACATCAGCCTCGGCCAGCCCCTGACCACGCTGTCCGGCGGCGAGCGCCAACGGCTCAAGCTGGCCACCCACATGGGAGACAAGGGCGGTGTCTACGTCCTGGACGAGCCGACCACCGGCCTGCACCTGGCCGACGTCGAGCAGCTGCTCGGCCTGCTCGACCGGCTCGTGGACTCCGGCAAGTCGGTCATCGTCATCGAGCACCACCAGGCGGTCATGGCGCACGCGGACTGGATCATCGACCTCGGTCCCGGCGCGGGTCACGACGGCGGAAAGATCGTCTTCGAGGGCACTCCCGCAGACCTCGTGGCGGACCGCTCCACTCTCACCGGCGAGCATCTTTCGGCGTACGTCGGCGCCTGAGCGAGGCATCTCCGGGCGGGGGTGATACCAGGACTGCCGCCCGGATTCTCTCGTTTGGGTACGAATTCGCAGATTGCCCGCAGGCGATCCACCGAGTCAGTAGCCTGCATTTGCTGGGCCATAAAGCCCGTGGCATGCGCATGCCACGGGCTTCATGCCGTAAAGCGGCGTTGCCGAGATCAGAGAGGATCGTTGTACTGGGCATGAGCGATGCGGGGAGCGGGGTTCCTTCACCGCGGCCGCCCCGTGCCGAGACACGGGCCGGTGGCGGGGGCGCTCCTTCGCAATCCCCCATTTACGACGCGCTGGTGCGCGAGTGGCTCGAGCAGGACCGGGAGGTGCCGCGCCCGCCCGCCCCGCGCTCACGCTCGCGCTGGGAACGTGTCGACCCGCAGGACCTGTTCCACCGGGGCTGACCGGATGCCGTCGCCGTGCGGAGAAGCGCGGCGCGCGTCCGCGTCGCGTCACGTGAGCGGCATCGCGGGGTGGGCATGGGTGCTGAGCCAGCGGCAGATCGCGAGGGCGACCGTGTCGTCGAGCGTGCTCAGCGCGTCGATGGCCCGGGCGTCGTCGGGGTGGGGCGGAATACCGGCCGTGGTGAGCGTGGCGTACAGGCTCAGACGGTGGCGGTCGCGGGGCGTGAGGAGAGCCGGGGGCGCCATGTCGAGGCGCTGTGTCGGGTCGGGCGGCGGAAGCATGACGTCCGCCTCCGCGTCCCAGTCGACGGCCGGCGAGATGGTGGCAGGTGCGGTCATGGCGGCTTCCTCACGACGTGCGGGCAATGCCTGTGTCGGTCAGGAGGCGGGCGGGCCCTCCGCCGGTTGCACCGGGACCGCCGAGCCACCCGAATGCGCTAATCGCCGGGCGCCGGGGGCCATATCAACTGCCCGCGCAGAGCACCTGAGTTGCCGGGCCGGCGTGCGGGAGAGCCCGCCAGTCACCGACAGGCAGAGGATCGAAAACCAGAGAAACGAAGGGCGCGTACAACCCTTGTGACCCATCCGGTGTCGAACAGGGCGCCGGACAAGGAACGGGCCCTTTCCGGACACCCTCGCGCTTGCCCGGCCACTTTCCTTTACAGGAGCCGCTCGTGCGCAAGAACCGTTCGGCCGCCCTCGCCGCGGCCTCATTCCTCCTTCTGACCGGGGCGGGCATCGCCGCCGCCCCGTCCGCTGTCGCCGGCACCCCCGGGGGTACGCACGCCGATGACCGCAACAGTGACTTCAACGGCGACGGATACGAGGACGTGCTGGTCGGAGCCCCGGGGGCGACGGTCAGCGGTCAGAAGGGCGCCGGTCTCGTCACGGCGCAGTACGGCTCGTCCAGAGGCATGAACACCACCTCCGTCGCCCGGTTCAGCCAGTCGACGGCCGGTGTCGCGGGCGCCGCCGAGGCGGGCGACGGCTTCGGCAAGGCCGTCGCCACCGGCGACCTGGACGCCGACGGATTCGACGACGCGATCGTCGGCATCCCCGGCGAGGACATCGGCGACACCGCCGACGCCGGTGGTGTCGCGATCCTGTGGGGCTCCAAGCAGGGCCTCAGCGGCGCCAACAGCGACTGGCTGGAGACCCAGGAGCCCACCAAGGGCGAGCAGTTCGGCCTGAATCTCGCCGCCGCGCACCTCACCGGCGAGACGCCGGGCGACATCCTCGCCGTACTCGACCGGGACGACCTGGAACTCTTCGCCTACGACGCCGCACCGCAGGCCGACGGGCAGGCGCCGCTGCGCCGACAGGCCACCGAGCGGCTTTCCGCGGCGGCCGAGGAGCGCGACATCACACCGAAGTCGCTCACCACCGGCGACTACGACGACAACGGCTACGCCGACCTCGTCGTGTCCGGCGTGACCGTGGGCGACGAGCCGGGGCACGGCTGGTCCGCGTACTTCTCGGGCAACGCCGACGGACTCAAGTACGAGCACGACCTGCGCGGCGGGCCCGTGGCCGCGTCCGGCGACATCGACCACGACGGCTACGACGACCTGGTGACCGGCGAGCCCAACTCCCCGGACGACGGCGGCGAAACACTGACCGGCGGCCTGGTGGGCGTCCGCTACGGCGGCGCGGACGGCCTCAAGGACGAAGCCAAGTGGTGGACGCAGGACAGCGTGGACGTGCCCGGTGTCGCCGAGCGCGGTGACGGCTGGGGCGCCGATCTGTCCGTGGCGGACACGAACGGCGACGGCTACGCGGACGTCGCGATCGGCGCACCGGGCGAGGACATCGGCACGGTCGCCGACGCCGGAGCGGTCTGGGTGCTGCGCGGCTCGCACGCCGGTCTGACCGGGGTCGGCGCCAAGTCCTGGGACCAGGACTCCGCGGACATCCCCGGCGTCCCCGAGAAGGGCGACAAGTGGGGCGGCCAGGTGCGCCTGACGGACCCCAACCGCGACGGCCGCTTCGGTCTCCTGGCCGCGGCGCCCGGCGAGAACGCCGGTGACGGCGTCGTGTGGGTCCTCTCGGCGGGAGCGAGCGGCATCACCGCTTCGGGGTCCTGGACGTACGGCGCGGAGTCGCTGGGCGCGCCGGGCAAGGGCGCGGCGTTCGGCGCGGCGATCGACGAGTAGAACCCGGCGCAGGCCCCCGAGGGGCCTTTCGCCGGACCTCCGGATGCGGTCGTGAGCGGTTCGCGGGTGGCTACGTATGATCGCGGCCATGTGCTCACGACCGCGTTCGGAGGCTGAACAGGCATGACAGAGAGCCGAGTTGTCGTCGTCACGGGCGGCGGAACGGGCATCGGCGCCGCCACGGCCCGCCAGTTGCGCGCGGCCGGGCACCGCGTCGTCGTGTCGGGGCGGCGACCCGAGCCGCTGCGCCGCGTCGCCGAGGAGACCGGGGCCCTTGCCCATCCCGCCGACACGGGAGACCCCGCAGAGGTCGCCGGGCTCGTCGAGGCGGCCACCGAGGCCTACGGCCGCATCGACGGGCTCGTGCTCAACGCCGGGATCGGGCGCAGCGGAGCAGTCGGCGACCTCTCGGACGAGGACTGGGACGCGGTGCTGCGCACCAACCTCACGGGCCCCTTCCTGCTGCTGCGGGCCGCGCTTCCCCATCTCCTCGAGGCGCGCGGCTCGGTGGTCGCGGTCGCCTCGGTCGCCGCACTGCGCAACGGCGTGGCGAACGCCGCGTACGCCACGTCCAAGGCGGCGCTCCTCCAGCTGTGCCGCTCCCTCGCCGTCGACTACGGCAAGGCGGGGCTTCGCGCCAACACCGTGTGCCCCAGCTGGGTGCGGACCGAGATGGCCGACCGGCGGATGACCCGGTTCGCCGAGGAGGCCGGCCTCGGGGACGGCGGCGCCGACGCGGCGTACGAGGAAGCGACGCGGCTCGTCCCCGCGGGCCGGCCGGGCGAGCCCGGGGAGGTCGCGGAGGCGATCGCCTGGCTGCTCTCGCCCGCCGCGTCCTTCGTCAACGGCGCGACGCTGACCGTCGACGGCGGGGTCACGGCGGTGGACCCCGGAACGTCCGCGTTCAGCTTCGGGATCACACCGCGCGCGTAAGTGTCGTAGGTGTCAGGCCGCAGGTGTCAGGGCACGGCCGATGGGTCAGCCGAAGCGTTCCACACGGAGCTGCGCGGGCGGGTAGGGCGAGAACGACGTCGTGCCCACCGACCAGTAGCCGCCGTCCGTGCCGGGGATCGGGGCGATGGCCTCGGGCAGATACGTCGACGGTGTCTCCGGACCGCGTTCACTGACCCAGGCCGCGCCGTCCCAGCGCAGATAGTGGGCGCGTTTCTGGTCCCAGAAGTCCCAGCCGGCGATCCGGTCGGGCCGGCCCGTGGCGTCGGCCGTGATGCCGTTCAACGACCCTACGGTGAAGGGGGGTTGGACGTGGGCCCACTCGGCGCCGTCCCAGTGCTGCAGCGTGACACCGGGGGGTTTGCCGGGCGGCCCGCCGACGCCGTACGCGAATCCGGTGAGCCAGATGTCGTCGTGCGCGACCGGGAGCAGTCCGGTCACCGAAGCGCGGATGCCGAGGGTGCGGGGGATCACCGTCCAGGCGCCGTCCCAGCGGGCGATGATGTCGCCGTAGACCCACACCTCGCCGCCGGGGGTCACCCGTACGCCGGACGGTGTCGGCGCGGCCTCGTCGGGCAGCGGCCGGCACCAGCGCCACGCCTTGTCGTTGCCGTGCATCAGCCCGGCGCGGTCACCGCGGCGCCCCGACACCCAGAACCGGCCGCCGGGGGCGGACGCGACACCGGTCAGCCGTGTGCCCGGCTCGCCCCGGCCGGGGAAGTCGGCCTCACTCCAGGTCGTGCCGTTCCACCGGAGCAGCTGGTCGTGGCCTGCGGTGTTCGTGCCGATGGCCCAGGCCGCGCCGCCCGGACCGGCGGCGACCGCACGCAGGCCGCCGCTGTACGCCAGATGGGAGACGTCGGTCAGGGACCAGGCGGAGCCGTTCCAGCTGAGCGCGAGGGGAGTGCCGACGGTGCTTCCGCTGCGCCCTTGTTCCCCCACGGCCCAGGCGCGTTCGGGGCCCGCGGCGGCGACCGCGACCAGGTGAGCAGCTGCCAGGCCGTCCGGTGCCGCGACTTGCTGCCAACCCGCGGCGGCGGCTGACCCGGGCCGGGCGGTGGTGGTGGCTGAGGTTGCGGTGGCGGCGCTGGCTAACGGTACGGGCAGGGCCAACCCGGCCCCGGTGACGGCCAGTCCGCGGACAAAGGCGCGTCTTCGCATGAAGGGATCCCTTCTCGAGGTGTTCCGTGCGGTCTTTTCGGGGTCAACACCCTGAACCGGGCAGGCGGAGTCGTCAATGCACGGAGGTGCGCAATTCGATTCCGTGTCAGGCCCCGGCTTCGCCGGTAACGTGACGCGTCGACCGAGGGGTGGACGCAACACATGACATCGAGCACACCAAACACGTCGGGCACCTTCCGTATCGGCGGTGAATTCGAGGTGCGCCGCATCGGGTTCGGGGCGATGCGCCTTCCGACCGAGGCCGGAGCGCCCAGGGAGGCCTCCGTCGCGGTGGCCCGGCGAGCCGTCGAACTGGGCATCACACTGATCGACACGGCGTTCATGTACGGCTGGGGCGCCAACGAGGAACTCCTCGTGGAGGCGTTGTATCCGTACCCGGACGACCTGCTCATCGCGACGAAGGTGGCGATCGAGCAGCCGGCCCCCGGCGAAGAGGCGTCGGTCAACGGACGCCCGGAGTTTCTGCGCGAGCAGGTCGAGCAGGCGCTGAGGCGGCTGCGCGTCGAGCGGATCGGGCTGCTGCAGATGCACCGGCTCGACCCGAAGGTGCCGCTCGCCGACCAGCTCGGCACGTTGCGGGAGTTCCAGCTCGACGGGAAGATCGGACACATCGGCCTGTCCGAGGTCACCGTCGACGAACTCGCGCAGGCGCGGCAGATCGTCGACGTGGCGAGCGTGCAGAACCGCTACAGCCTGCTCGACCGCGAGCACGAGGCCGTGCTCGACGCCTGCGACGCCGCGGGGATCGCCTTCCTGCCCTGGCGTCCGGTCCACCCCGCGGCTTCCACGGCGACCGCCGAGATCGCGGCCGTGGCGGCCGAGCTCGACGCCACCGCAGCGCAGATCGCCCTTGCCTGGCTGCTGGACCGCTCCCCGGTCGTGCTGCCGATCCCGGGCACCGCCTCGCTCGACCACCTGGCGGAGAACGTCGCCGCGGCGGGCCTGCGGCTGAGCGACGAGCAGCGCGGGCGTCTGGACCGGATCGCGGAGGCCTGACCCAGCACGGGATCCCGGCGGGCCGCTGAGGCCTGACCCGTCACGGAGTTCCGGCCGGCCGCTGAGGCCTGACCTCAGTCCGCCTCCGGGCGGTCGATCCGGAGGAGGTAGTGGGCGCGGTCGTCGAGGGGATTGTCGGGTTCGAGCGACACCTCGGCGACCCGCCGCAGCCCCGCCTTCTCCAGGGCGCGCCAGGAGGCCGGATTGCCCACGTGCACGGGGACCAGGATCGCGGTGGCCTCGGGATAGTCGGCCCACGTGGCCCGGACGATCGCCCGGATCATGCGGGTACCGAGCCCCCGGCCCACCCGGAGGGGATCCCCGATCAGGTAGTCGATGGTCACCGCGCCCCGCGGGATCTCCGCCTGGTCGGCCAACTCGTCCCCGTACTCGGGGTAGTCGGCGAAGCGGGAGCGCTGGACGAGGCCGAACGGTTCGCCGTCAAGCAGCATGAGCAGGTCCTCCGACGGCTCCTCGCCGCGGGCCGCCCGGCCGAAGTCGCGGGCCACCGCCTCGGGTGATGTCTCGTGGTTCCACCAGCGGGCGACGTGCGGCTGCTCCAGCCACCGCCGGAGCAGGGGGAAGTCCGCTTCGGTGAGCCGACGCCAGCTGATCATCATGAACCTCGCTGCAAATCGGGGGAGTTCACTTCGGTGCGGGACGGGGGGAGGGAGACAGCTGCCTCCATTGTCCCGCCCTACGAGGCCCCGAGCGCGGACTCAACACCCGTACCTGGCATCGGACTCAACCCCCATACGTAGCCTCGGACTCACCGAGCACCGCGGCGAAGTCCGCCGCGAACCCCGCCGCGTCCGGCACCTCGAGCGTGGCCGTGGTGACCCGCACCGCCGTGGGCGCGGCGATACGGAAGCGGGACCCCGCAGCCACCCACCACCCGCGCGAGCGCAGCCCGTTGACCACCGCGGACTCGTCCCGCACCGGCACCCACACGTTCATCCCGCTCGCGCCGTGTGCCGCGATCCCGAGCCGCACGAGCTCCCCGGTCAACGCCTCGCGCCGCTCGGTGTAGACCCGCTCGGCCCGTCCCACCAGGGCTCGCGCCGCGGGATCGGTCATCGTGCGCTCCAGCGTCTCCTGCAGTACGTGACTGACCCACCCCGAAGTGAGCAGCATCCGCCCCTCGTGCCGGGCCAGCGTGGTGGCGTCGCACGCCAGAGCCGCCCATCGCAGGTCGATGCCCAGATGCTTGGACACGGTCCGCACCTGGGCCCAGCGTTCGAGTCCGCCGGCCGCCAGTGAGTACGAGGGCGTCCCCGCGATGTCCGCGTTGTGGTCGTCCTCGATGACAAGCACCTCCGGGAAGCCGCCGAGGACGTCGAGCAACGCATCGCGCCGGGCCTTCGAGAAGCTGCCGCCCACCGGGTTCTGCGCCCGCGGGCTGCACACCACGGCCCTGGCCCCGGCCCGCAGCGCGCCGCGCAGCGCCTCCGGCCTGATGCCCTCCTCGTCCACCGTCACCGGCACCATGCGCAGACCCAACGCCGGTACCAGATCGAGGAGATGATGGAATCCCGGGTCCTCGACGGCCACCGTGTCGCCGGGCTTCAGCTCCGTGGACAGCAGCCGTGCCATGCAGTCGAGGGCGCCGTGCGAGAAGGTCACCCGGTCGTCCGGCACCCCGTCCCGCGCGAACCACTGCCGCGCCAGCTCCTGAAGTGCCGCGCGGCGCGGTGAGCCGCGGTGCGAACCGCCGACGGGGTCAACGCGCTCGGGCGGCAGCAGCACCGGAAGGAGCGCCGGGTCCGGGTGTCCGCCCGCCAGGTCGCGCACTCCCGGCGGCACCTTCGCGGGGCGGCGTGCCCCGACCGCAGGGGCGCTGGCCACCACCGTCCCGCCGCGGCCGCGCGTCACGACGATCCCGCGCTGCCGGAGTTCTTTGTAGGCCGTCGCGACCGTGCCCGCGCTGACGCCGAGCTCATCGGCGAGGCGGCGCACCGGAGGCAGCGCGTCGCCCGGTCCCAAGTCGCCCTCGGCCACGCCCTGTTCGACCGAGGCGGTAATGCCCTTGGCGGTCGTCCCACTGATCGCATATTGTGCTGCCACGTAATCAAGTATGTATCAGTACAAATTCGAGAGTCAAGCGGGATACCGGGAAGACGCATCACGGAGCAAGGGGGAGTGGTGAGCCTCAGTCGCAGGCGGGCCGCACTGTACGCACGGATACCAGGGGGCCTCGACGGCCGGCGCATGCTCTGGATCGCCCTGATCAACAAGGTGGGCACGGGACTCTGGATGGGGGCGGCCGCCCTCTACTTCACCCTGGTCACCGGGCTCTCCGTCGCCGAGGTCGGCATCCTCATGGGGGTCTCGGGAGCCGTCGGCATCGCGGGTGCGCCGCTCGCGGGCCACCTCGCCGACCGCTTCCCCGTCACGCGCGTCATCATCGGCTCCCAACTCCAGCAGGCCATCGCCCTGTTGGCCCTGCTGACGACGGACAACTTCTCCCTGCTCCTGCTGTACTCGGCCGTCAACAGCCTCGCCGACCGCGGTGCCAACGTCCTCACCAAGCTGTACGCCGCCCGCATCGCGGGCCCGGACCGCACCAGGTACCAGGCCGTGCAGCGCTCCGTCTCCAACGCGGGCTGGGCCATCGGCGGCCTCGCCGGTGCGCTCGCGCTCGCCGTCGGCACCGCCCACGCCTACCAGGCCCTGCTCATCGGCAACGTGGTCAGCTTCCTCGTCGCCTCGCTCCTCACCCTGCGCTGCGCGGAACCACCGTCCCCCTCGCGGGTGATCGCCGATTCGAAGACTCCCGCCCTCCCGACGCAGCCCTCCAATCCGTGGCGCGACCGGCCCTACCTGCTGTTCACCGCCACCGAGGCGGCGCTCTTCCTGGACGACGCGGTGCTCCAGGTCGGCCTCCCCCTGTGGATCGTCCACGCCACCGATGCCCCGCACGGCCTCGCGCCGCTCCTTATGGTCCTCAACTGCGTGCTCGTCGTCTGCTGCCAGGTCCCGCTGTCCCGCTTCGGAGCCACGCCGGACGGCGCCCGCAGGCTCCTCGTACCGCTCGCCGCGTGCTTCGTCGTCGGCTGCGCCGCCATGACCGTCTCGGTGGCCGGCGGCACGTGGCTCGCCGTCGGTGCCCTCGTGGTGGCGGCGATCGGATTCACCTTCGCGGAGATCCTGCACGCCATCGCCTCCTGGGAGCTCTCCATCGCGCTCGCCCCCGACGACGCCCAGGGCGCCTACCTCGGCGTGCACGGCCTGTCCTCGTCCGCCCAGCGCAGCGGAGGGCCGCTCCTGGTCACCGCCGTCATCACTGCGGGCGCCTTCGCCTGGCCGCTGCTCGGCGCGGGCGTGATCGCGACGGTCGCGGCGCAGAGCCATCTCGTACGGGGGCGGCTGCGGCCCGCGACAAAGTACCGCCCGCCACGGATGCGCGGCGGGCGGTACGCGGGGAGGCGTTAAGGCGTCGGTGCGTCAGCGCGTCAGTTCTTCAGGGCGTCAGTTCTTCAGTGCGTCAGCGGCCGATGCGGATGCGGTGCGCCTGGTCCTGGCCCTCGGGTCCGGTGCCGGACTTGTCGACCACGAACGCCGTGCCGCCCGTCACCTGGACGTGGTTGGGGTTGGCGCCGGTGGCCAGGGTCTCGACGACGGCGCCCTTGGCGGGGTCGACGACCGTGACGGTGCCGGGGGTGCGGTTGGCGACCAGGACGCTGCCCGAACGCCGGTCTGCGGCGACGGACAGGGCGCCCGCGCCGGTCGGCACGGACTTGGTGACCGCACCCTTTTTGAGGTCGACGACCGAGAGGCCGCCTGCCGCCTGGTCGGCGGTGTAGGCGGTGCGGCCGTCCTTGGAGAGCGCGACGGAGATGGGGCCGTCACCGGTGGGAATCAGGCGGGGGCTCTCGCTTTTGCGGGTGATCTCGATGATCCGGTCGCCGTTCAGGTCGGCGGCGTAGACGGCGCCGGTCCGGGCGTTCACGGCGAGGCCGGCCGGGCTCGATCCCTCGACCGTGACGCGCTTCTTCTCCTTGAGGGTGCGGGTGTCGAAGCCGACGACGGTGCCGTCGCCGAAGCTGCTCGCCCACGCCGTGTTGTGCTTGGCGTCCACGACGATCTCGCGGGCATGGTTCACGCCGGGCAGCGAGGTGAGGTGCTTGCCGGTGCGCTGGTCGTAGACGGCGACGGAGTTGTCGCGGGTGTTCGTCGTCCAGACGGTGTTGTGCTCGTCGTCGACGGCGACTCCGTAGACGGCCTCGACGGCGCCGGTCTCGGCGTTGGTGACCGGAGGCGTATAGCTGGCCTTCACCTTGAGCGTGCGCGGGTCGACCTTCACGAGGCTGGACGTGGTGACCGGGGGCCGGCCCACCGCGGAGGTGGCCCACAGCACGTTGTTCCGCTCGGAGTACGCGGACTGGTAGAGCCCCTTCACGAGCGGCGCGGACTCGACGGTCGAACCGGAGCCTTTGCCGGTGCTCTGGCCGGGCTGCGCGGACGCGGTACCGGTCAGGGCCAGCGCACTGCCCGCGGCGAGGGCCACGGCGACTGCGGCGGTACGGCGGATGCGGCAGGTGAGTGAGGTCATGCTGCGTCAATCTCCTTGACTGAGGCGCCTCCAGGAGAGGCGATCACTCGCTAACTTAGCTTAGGCTTACCTAACTCACACACCTTTAATTGTGTGGCGCCCGCCACATCCGACTCTATGACCCCTAGGGGGAAGAGGGGGGCAAACCCCCTCTGCCAAAGGCCAGTTGGCCGGATGTGGCCGCCGGAGGAGATCGGCGAAGCTCTTCCCCATGACGAAGATCAAGCGAAACGCAGCCCTGCTCGCCGCCTCCGCCGCCGTCCTCACCCTCACCGCCCCGGTGGCCGCCACGGCCTCGGCTTCCGCCGCCCCCGGGGCTGCGTCCACCGCCCGACCGCTCGACTGGAAACCGTGCGAGGGCAGCGGAGTCGACCCCCGCCAGGAGTGCGCGACCGTCGAGGTCCCGATGGACTACGCCCATCCCCGCGGCAAGCAGATCGGCATCGCCGTCTCACGCATTCCCGGTGAGAACCCCGCGGCACGCCGCGGCGCACTGCTCCTGATTCCCGGCGGGCCCGGCGGCTCCGGCATCAACAACCCCTCGGGCAAGGGCCAGAAGCTGCCGCAGGCCGTCCGTGACACCTATGATCTGATCGGGTTCGACCCCCGCGGCCTCGGCCGCTCGTCGCCGGTCAGCTGCGGCTTGGAACACGGCGACCTCGCCACGTCCGCACTGCGCCCCTGGCCCGCCGCCGACGGCTCCATCACCGGGAACATGACCACCGCGCGGCGGACGTCGGACGCCTGCGCACGCAACGGCGGCGACCTGCTCCGCCACATCACCACCGCCAACCAGGCCCGCGACCTCGACCGCATCCGGGCGGCGCTCGGCGAGCGGAAGGTCTCCGCGTGGGGTGTCTCCTACGGAACGTACGTCGGAGCCGTCTACAGCCAACTCTTCCCGCACCGCACCGACCGCATCGTCCTGGACAGCAACGACGACCCCGACCCCTCGCGGGTCTCGCGCGCCTGGATCGCCGGGCACGAGCAGGGTGTCGAGGACACCTTCCCGGAGTTCGCCGAGTGGGCCTCGGCGCCCGGCAATCCGGATCGCCTGGCCGAGACGGCCGCCGAGGTGCGCCCGCTGTTCCTGAAGCTGGCCGCTGAGCTCGACCGCGAGCCGGTCCCGTGGCCCGGCGCCAACCCGGAGGAGCTCAACGGCAACGTCCTGCGCCAGACCCTCCTGAACACGCTCTACGACCCCGACGGCTTCCCCGGCCTGGCGAAGCTGATCCTGGCCGCGCAGAAGGGCACGGTCCCGCCCGCGCCGCAGGCACCGCCGGAGCCGGCGCTGCAGAACGCCGTCGCGGTGGGCTCCGCGGTTCTCTGCAACGACATCGAGTGGCCCGGGTCGGCGGACGCGTACGAGAAGGCGGTCGCCGAGAGCCGCGCCAAGTACCCGCTGACCGCGGGCATGCCGAGGAACGCGATGCTGTGCGCGGCCTGGCCGTTCCGGCCGAAGGAGGCCCCCGTGCGGATCACCGACGACGGCCCGTCCAACGTCCTCCTCGTCCAGAACGAGCGCGACCCGGCCACCCCGCTCGCCGGAGCCCGGGGGCTCCGCGCGGCCCTGGGCGGGCGAGCCGTCATGGTGACGGTGAACTCGACCGGCCACGACGCCTACCTCGCCAACGGCAACGCGTGCGGCGACCGGACCGTCTCCCACTACCTGGCGACAGGGGAGCGGCCGGACCAGGACATGTACTGCGACTAGAGCGGGTCCTCCACCCCCTCAGGCCAGCAACTCCGCGGTGTCCAGGAACGGCCGGCCCAGTTCCTCCGCGCCGAAGTCGAGCACATACAGCCCGGTGGACACCCGCTCCAGGAAGCCCCACTCCCAGATCGCCCGCTGATCCAGCCCGGTCAGCTCCGCGAGCAGCGCGCAGTACGAGTGGATGAGCCGACGGCCCGCCGCCGCGTCCAGGCCCCGCAACTCCGTGCACCAGTCGCGCAGTACGACACCCGCGTCATACGCGGGATCGGCGAGGAAGCCGTCGGGATCCACGAAGACGAAGCCCGCCCCTGCCCCGGCCCGCGGTGCGGTGACCCGCAGCGCGTTGCCGGGGTGGGGGTCGCCGTGCACCACGACGCAACGGCCGGGATCGAACGCGGCGGCGCGGCGCTCGGCGTACGCCAGCGCCCGGCTCACGACCCGCTCCGAGCAGGGCCGGCCGAGGCTCTGCCACAGCCGCCCGACCATCTCGCCCAGGGCGCGGGCCTTCTCCCGGGCCGGATCGACGGCCATCCCCGGAGCGCGGGGCACGCGCCAGGCACTGCGCAGCATGGCGCACAGCGTCTCGATCTGCTGCCGCGGTGTGAGGCCGAGCCGGTCGAGGGACGGCCCGAGGGCCTCCTGGAGCATGGCGTGGCGCTGGAGGTCGTGGGCGAGCAGTCGCGCGTATCCGCGCCCTTCCGCGAGGCGCAGGGTCTGCACCTGGCCCGCGAAGTCCGGTGCGGGCAGGGAGAGTTTGAGCACCGCGTCCCTGCCGTCACCGGTCCGCGCCCGGGCCACGTACGAGGAGGACCCGCCGGGCAACGGCCGCCCGACAACAATGGACCACCGCCGCTCCAGATCCCCGACGAGACCGGGCAGCCCCGCGAGCCACCGCTCCCCGGCGGCACCCAGACTCAGGGCCTTCTGGCGTACGAGGGGCTGCACTTCGACGGCCGCTTTGGTCACGGCGTCGATTATGGCTCCGGGAACGGGCGGGATCGGCCCCCGGCGTGATCAACATCCCTCTAGGCTGCCTGACATGGGCGGGATAGATGTGGCCAACGGAGTCGTCGGCGCCGTACTGGGGATGCTGTTCGCGGTGCTGTTCCAGCAGCCGTTACAGAACGGCCTGTACCGGCTGCGCACACGCTCCGCACGCGGCATGCGCGAGGAACTGGCCGTCGAACCGCACGAGTACTCGCTCGAACTCCTCGCCTTCGTCTTGGACATCGACAAGCGTGGAGCGCCCATTACTACGCCCGGCTGAAGGACCTACAGCCGTACGCCGGTGGAGAGGGTGGCGGCGCAGATCGTCCGGCGGCTGTAGGGACGCCTAGGGCAGTGGCGCCCCGCGCGCCGTGATCCACAGGTCGTACCACTCCTCGTGGGTCAGTTCGGGTTCGCGGTGCACGGCGTCCCGGCAGGCGAGGATGCGTTCGGGGCGGCTGGTGCCGATGACCGGGGCGATGCGGGCCGGGTGGCGTTGCAGCCACCACAGCAGGATCGTCTCCGGTGTCGTCTGCTTGCGGGCGGCGAGGTCGGTGACGAGCCGTGCGGCCGGGGAGTCGCCGCCGTCGGTGAAGCGGCCCTGGGCGAGGGAACCCCAGGCCTGCACCTGGATGCCGTGGGCCGTGCAGTACTCCAGTGTTCCGTGCGGGAAGCCGCTGTCGGCCGCGGCCGGAGTGTTCACCAGGACGCCGGACTCGACCCAGTCGCGGCGCTCCAGGCTCATCTCCAGCTGGTTGGCGACCAGCGGTACGTCGAGGTGCGCCCGGAGGTGTGCGATCTGCGCGCCGCTCATGTTCGACACGCCGAACCGCCGCACCAGGCCCTGCCCGTGCAGCGAGGCCAGGGCCTTGGCGATCTCCTCGGGCCCGGTCAGCGGATCGGGCCGGTGCAGGAGCAGTACGTCGATCACGTCGGTCCGCAGCCGCGTGAGGCTCTCCTCGACGCGCCGGACGATGCTCGGCCCCCGCAGGTCGTACAGACCGGGCCGCTCGCCTTCGGCGAGGCGGATGCCGCACTTGGTCTGAAGGATGATGCGCTCGCGCAGCCCGGGTGTTCTGGCGAGGACTTCGCCGAAGACCGCCTCCGCCTTGCCGTGGCGGTAGATGTCGGCGTGGTCGAACACCGTGATGCCCGCGTCGAGGGCCGCTTCCACGGCCGCCTCGGCGGCGGCGATGTCCTCGGCGGTGTGGGGAGAGGTGTCCCAGGCGCCGCCGAGTCCCATGCACCCGTACAGCACACGGCTGGGCTGTACGTCGGTGTGCGATGCCATGTCTCCTCCTTCGTGTCGGGCCCTGCTGATGTGTCGGGCCGTGCCGAACCCGGTCATCCTCGTTGTGTGTCGGCGGCCATGGCGAGGAGTTGGTCCCTGCTGATGACGTCGGTGCGGGTGGACGGGACGGTGCAGGCGTACGTACCGGCGATCGCGCCGTAGCGGGTGCACGTACGAGGGGACTCGCCGGCCAGCCAGCCGAAGAGGTAGCCCGACGCGAAGGCGTCCCCGGCGCCGTTGGAGTCCACCACCGGTGCGGGGGGCGTGACGGTCGGCACGTGGGTCAGCTCGCCCCCGGCGAGGAGGTGGGCCCCTTCGGCTCCGGCCGTCGCGACGACCGCCCCGGCCCGGCCCCGCGCGGCGATCTGCCGCATGGTCTTCTCCGGGTCCTTCAGGGCGGTGGCGGAGAGGAAGACGAGGTCGGCCTCGTACGCGAAGGCCTCGTGGTAGGTCTCCACGCCGTCCCAGTCGTGCAGGTCGGTCGAGATGGTCACGCCCTTCGCGCGGAGCACGGGCAGGGCGTAGGCGCACGGGTAGGTCAGGGACACATGGGCGTGCCGGCTGACCGCGGCGAGGGATTCGATCAACGCCGGGGGCAGCCGGTCGGCTTCCAGGGAGCGGCTGTTGTCGTACAGCGACAGGCGCCGCCCGTCGGGGCCGACGAGGTTCACCGCGCGCTTGGTGCCGCCGCGCTGGGGCACTTCGGTGAACGGGATGCCCCGCTCGCGGTGCAGCGCGCGGACCAGGTCGCCCTCGTGGTCGTCGCCGATCAGGTCGACGTGATGGGTGCGAAGCCCCAGGGCCTGCACCCCCATCGCCACGAAGTCGCCGGTCTGACCGGCCCGCATGTCGATCGCGGGCACCATGTAGCTGTCGGCGTAGGGGAGCGGAAGCTCGGGGACGTACACGATCGAGTCCACACCGGCGCCGCCGAGCACCAGGACGTCGATCTCGGTCTCGGCAGTGGGCACGGATACTCCTCGGGTCCCGGCTAGGCCGAGCGCTGCTCCGGGCGGCCGGAGGCGGTCGAGTCGCGGACCACCAGTTCCGGCATGAAGAGGAACTCGCTGTGCGGGGCGGGGGTTCCGCCGATCTCCTCCAGGAGGGTGCGGACCGAGGCCTGGCCCATCGCCTGGACCGGCTGGCGGATGGTGGTCAGCGGGGGATCGGTGAAGGCGATGAGCGGCGAGTCGTCGTAGCCGACCACCGAGATGTCGCGCGGGACCTGCAAGTCCCTCTCGCGGGCGGCCCGGACGGCGCCGAGCGCCATCATGTCGCTGGCGCACACGATCGCCGTGCAGCCCCGGCCGATCAGTGTGCCCGCCGCGGCCTGGCCGCCCTCCAGGGTGTAGAGGGAGTGCTCGATGAGCTCCTCGGAGTCCGCGGGCGACATCCCCAGGCGTTCGCGCATGCCGATCTGGAAGCCCTCGATCTTGCGCAGCACGGGCACGAAGCGCTTGGGGCCTACCGCTAGCCCGATGCGGGTGTGGCCGAGCGAGGCCAGATGCGTGACGGCGAGGCGCGCCGCGGCCCGGTCGTCGGTGGAGACGAAGGGGGCCTGCACCTTGGGGGAGAAGCCGTTGACCAGGACGAAGGGCACGCCCTTGCCGCGCAGCACTTCGTAGCGCTCCATGTCGGCGGTGGTGTCGGCGTGCAGCCCCGAGACGAAGATGATCCCGGAGACGCCGCGGTCCACCAGCATCTCGGTCAGCTCGTCCTCGGTGGAGCCGCCGGGCGTCTGGGTGGCCAGGACCGGTGTGTAGCCCTGGCGGGTCAGGGCCTGGGCGATGACCTGGGCGAGCGCGGGGAAGATCGGGTTGTCCAGCTCGGGCGTGATCAGGCCGATCAGGCCCGCGCTGCTGCGCTGCCGCAGCCGCGTGGGACGTTCGAAGCCGAGCATGTCCAGGGCGGCGAGGACGGATTCGCGGGTGGCCGCGGCGACGCCGGGCTTGCCGTTGAGCACACGGCTGACGGTGGCTTCGCTCACCCCCGCCTGCGCTGCGATGTCGACGAGCCGTGCGGTCATGCAGGGACTGTACCGGTGATCTGCCGGATTGCACACCGGTTGCGAAAGCTTGCAGAAAGCTCCGGCCTTGCAAGCTCCTTGCGGGGGATCGGTGTGGTGACAGGGGAGTGAGCCCGCCACCTGAGGCGCCTGTCAAGCGCGGCAAGAGCAACCGTAAGGACACACGGCGGTAACGATCAGCAGCCCTTGCAGAAATTTCTCGCAAGGTCTTTCGGGCGCTTTTCAATCCTGTTACGTTCCCTGGCAACCCGGTGCCGCGTCGGTGCGGCTCGCAGGAGGCAGCTCTGTCGGGGGTTTCGCCTCCCCTTGTTCCGGGATCAGTTGAAGGAGTGCACATGCGGCGTGGCATAGCGGCCACCGCAATGGTCGGGGCCCTGGTTTTGACAGCGGCAGCGTGCGGTGGCGACGACGGTGACAGCGGCAAGAACAGCTCGGGCAAGCTGTCCGGCACCGTCACCTTCTGGGACACCTCGAACGACGCGGAGAAGGGGACCTACGAGAAGCTCGCCAAGGGCTTCGAGAAGCTCCACCCGGACGTCAAGGTCAACTACGTGAGCGTCGCGTTCGGCGAGGCCAACGCCAAGTTCAAGAACGCCGCGGGCGGCAACTCCGGCGCCCCCGACGTCATGCGCACCGAGGTCGCCTGGGTCGCGGACTTCGCCAACCTGGGCTACCTCGCCCCGCTGGAGGGCACCCCCGCCCTCGACAAGGCGGACGACTACCTCCCGCAGGCCGCGGCCAGTACCAAGTTCAAGGGCAAGACCTACGCCGCCCCGCAGACCATCGACACCCTGGCGCTCTTCTACAACAAGAAGATGCTCGAGCAGGCCGGTGTCGAGGTGCCCACGTCCTTCGACGAGGTCAAGAGCGCCGCGAAGAAGATCAAGTCGAAGTCCGGCAAGACCGGCCTCTACCTGCGCGGCGACGACCCGTACTACTACCTCCCGTACCTGTACGGCGAGGGCGGCGACCTCCTCGACACCAAGAGCAAGAAGGTCACCGTCGACGACCCCGAGGGCGCGGCGGCCTTCAAGGTCATGAAGGACCTGGTCGACTCCAAGGCGGCCACCACCGACGCGAGCGACGGCTACAACAACCAACTGAACGCCTTCAAGGACGGCGACGTCGCGATGGCCCTCGACGGACCCTGGTCCATCGAAGGCGCCCTCCAGGGCAAGCAGTTCAAGGGCGACAAGGACAACCTCGGCATCGCCCCGGTCCCCGGCGGCAGCGACCGGCAGGCATCGCCGCAGGGCGGCTGGAACCTCGCGGCCTACGCGGGCTCCAAGAACCTCGACGCGAGCTACGAGTTCATCAAGTACATGAGCTCGGCCAAGGTGCAGCAGCAGACCACCGAGAAGCTGAGCCTGCTGCCCACCCGCACCTCCGTCTACGACGTGAAGTCCGTCAAGGACAACCAGATGGTGCAGTTCTTCAAGCCGGCCGTGGACAAGTCCGTCGAGCGGCCCTGGATCCCCGAGGCCAACGCCCTGTTCGAGCCCATCCGGCTGCAGATGGAGAAGGTGCTCAGCGGCAAGACCTCGCCCGACAGCGGGGCGAAGGGTGTCGGCGACGCCTACCGCAAGCTCCTGAAGGACTACAAGTAAATGGCTGTTGACAGCAGCCAGTCACTGGCCAAGGCCGCGGACGCCCCGGGCGCCCGCGGCCGCGGCCGGCGGACCGGCGACTCCGGCAAGACCCCCGGACGGCTGCGCAGGTCGCTGTCCACCCACTGGTACGCCTGGAGCATGGTCGCCCCCGTGGTGGTCGTGATCGGCGTGATCATCGGCTATCCGCTGGTGCGGGGCCTGTACCTGTCGACGACGGATGCCAACGAGGCGAACGTCGAGCGCACCATCGGCATGAACCACATCCCGGCGACCTACAAGTCCGTCGGCCTGGACAACTACACCGCCGTCCTCTCCGACGGCGTCTTCTGGGACCGGCTGACCTGGACGATCGTCTGGACCGTCTCCTGTGTCGCCATCTCCTTCGCCCTCGGCCTCGCCCTGGCGAACATGCTCAACCGCAAGCTGGCGGGACGCTCCCTCTACCGGATGGCACTGATCCTGCCCTGGGCCGTGCCGGCCTTCGTCTCCGTCTTCACCTGGCGCCTGCTCTTCAACGAGAAGAACGGCATCCTCAACAAGATCCTCGCCGGCGGCGGCATCGACGCGATCCCGTGGCTCAACGACCCCACCTGGGCCAAGCTCTCGGTGATCACGGTCAACGTCTGGCTCGGCGTCCCCTTCATGCTGGTCGCCATGCTCGGCGGACTCCAGTCCATCCCCGGCGAGCTCTACGAAGCCGCGGAGATGGACGGCGCGAACGCCTGGCAGCGCTTCCGGCACATCACCCTGCCCGGCCTGCGCACCGTCAGCAGCACCGTGATCCTGATCAGCAGCATCTGGACCTTCAACATGTTCCCGGTGATCTTCCTGCTCACCCGGGGCGGTCCCGGAGACGCCACCGAGATCCTGGTGACGTACGCCTACCGGCTCTCGTTCGTCGTCAGCCCGCGCGACTTCGCGGGATCCGCGGCCTGGGGCGTCATCATCCTGGCCCTCCTTTCGCTCTTCGCGGTCGTCTACCGCCGCGCGCTCCGCAAGCAGGGAGAAGTGTGGTGACCACCATGACCAACGAGAACACCCCGACGGCGACGGGGAAGACCGTGTCCCCGGCCCGGCCCAAGAAGGTCAGGGAGCGCGGCGAACGCGGGCCGCTCGCCTCCGTCGCGCTGCACGTGGGCCTCCTCGTCGCCTCCGCCACCGCGGTGCTCCCGCCGCTGTGGCTCCTGATCACCTCGTTCAAGCCGACGAGCGAGGCGTTCTCCACCGACCTGGTCAAGGACTTCACGTTCCGCAACTACGACCACGTCGTCAACGACACCGAGTTCCTGAGCTGGCTCGGCAACTCCCTGCTCGTCGTGGGACTGACCACCGTCATCGGCGTCTTCATCTCCGCGACCACCGGCTATGCCGTCAGCCGCTTCAAGTTCCCCGGCATGCGGCCGCTGATGTGGCTCCTGCTGATCACGCAGATGTTCCCCGTCGCGGTGCTCATCGTGCCGCTCTACAACCTCCTGGCGAGCCTGGGCCTGCTCAACCAGCCCATCGGCCTGGTCGTCACCTATCTGACGATCGCCGTGCCGTTCTGCGCCTGGATGATGAAGGGGTACTTCGACACCATCCCGGTGGAGATCGACGAAGCGGGGCGCGTGGACGGGCTCAACCCGTTCGGCACCTTCTGGCGGCTCATCGTGCCGCTCGCCAAGCCCGGTCTCGCCGTCACCGGCTTCTACAGCTTCATCACCGGCTGGGCCGAAGTCGCCTACGCCTCCGCTTTCATGACCGGCGAGGAGAACCTCACCCTGGCGGGCGGCCTGCAGACCTTCGTCAATCAGTACACCAGCGACTGGGGCTCGCTGACGGCCGCCGCCGTCATCGTCGCGGTGCCCGCCGCGGTGATCTTCGGCTTCGTCCAGCGCCACCTCGTCGGCGGCCTCACGGCCGGCGCGACGAAGTCCTGACACGGCGCACATCCGCGTCGTTCGCGGCACACACCCCCCTCGCACTCGACCTCTCGATCTCAGGGAAGACATGACCCAGCATCTCGCCGCCCCTGCAGCCCCCGCCTCCGGCACCCACACGGACTGGTGGCGTGGCGCGGTGATCTACCAGGTCTATCCGCGCAGCTTCGCCGACGGCAACGGTGACGGAATGGGCGACCTGGACGGCATCCGCGCCCGCCTTCCCTACCTCAGGGACCTGGGCGTCGACGCCGTCTGGCTCAGCCCCTTCTACTCCTCGCCGCAGGCCGACGCCGGCTACGACGTCGCCGACTACCGCGCGATCGACCCGATGTTCGGCAACCTCCTCGACGCCGACGCCCTGCTGCGGGACGCCCACGACCTGGGCCTGCGCGTCATCGTCGACCTGGTGCCCAACCACTCCTCGGACCGGCACGACTGGTTCCAGCGCGCCCTGCGCGAGGGCCCCGGCTCCCCCCTGCGCGAGCGCTACCACTTCAAGGCCGGCAAGGGCGAGAACGGCGAACTGCCGCCCAACGACTGGGAGTCCGTCTTCGGCGGCCCCGCCTGGACCCGGGTCGAGGACGGCGAGTGGTACCTGCACCTCTTCGCGCCCGAGCAGCCCGACTTCAACTGGGAACACCCCGCCGTCCACGACGAGTTCCGCTCCATCCTGCGCTTCTGGCTCGACATGGGCGTCGACGGCTTCCGCGTCGACGTCGCCCACGGCCTGGTCAAGGCCGAAGGTCTGCCCGACATCGGCATGCACGACCAGCTCAAGCTCCTGGGCAACGATGTCATGCCGTTCTTCGACCAGGACGGCGTGCACGAGATCTACCGCAGCTGGCGCAAGGTCCTCACCGAGTACGCGGGCGACAAGATCCTCGTCGCCGAGGCGTGGACGCCCACCGTCGAGCGCGCCGCCGCCTACGTCCGCCCGGACGAGATGCACCAGGCCTTCAACTTCCAGTACCTGGGCACCCACTGGGACGCCGCGGAGCTGCGCGAGGTCATCGACGTGTCGCTGGCCGCCATGCGCCCCGTCGGCGCCCCGGCCACCTGGGTGCTCTCCAACCACGACGTCACACGGCACGCCACGCGGTTCGCCAACCCGGCAGGGCTCGGCACCCAGCTGCGCACCGCGGGCGACCGCGAGCTCGGCCTGCGCCGCGCCCGCGCGGCGACGCTCCTGATGCTGGCGCTGCCCGGCTCCGCGTATGTCTACCAGGGCGAGGAACTGGGCCTGCCCGACGTCACCGACCTGCCCGACGAGGTGCGCCAGGACCCCTCGTTCCACCGCGCGAGCGGCCAGGACGGCTTCCGCGACGGCTGCCGGGTGCCCATCCCGTGGACCACCGAGGGCTCCAGTTACGGATTCGGCGCGGGCGGCAGCTGGCTGCCGCAGCCGGCGGGCTGGGGCAAGCTCAGTGTCGAGGCGCAGACCGGCGACCCCGACTCGACCCTGGAGCTGTACCGCAGCGCGCTCGCCGTACGACGGGAGCAGCCCGGGCTCGGCGCGGGCGACTCGCTGGAGTGGCTGGAGGCCCCTGAGGGCGTTCTGGCCTTCCGTCGCGAGGGTTTCGTGTGCACGGCCAACACCACGGGCGCGGCGGTAACGATCCCGGCCCCCGGCCGGTTCCTGCTCGCCAACGCCGGGGTGGAGACGGCGGACGGCAAGGTCGAGCTGCCCGCCGACACCACCGTCTGGTGGGCGGTGTGACCCTGTCCCTGCCGCGGTCCGCCGACCGGGGAGGCGCGGGGGACCGGCCGGACCGGGGAGCCCCGCGCCTCGCGGACATCGCGGCCCAGGCCGGCGTCAGCGAGGCCACCGCGAGCCGGGTGCTCAACGGCAAACCGGGGGTGGCCGCGGGCACCCGGCGCCGGGTGCTCGCCGCTCTGGACGTGCTCGGCTACGAACGGCCGATGCGGATCAAGCGGCACAGCGCCGGTCTGGTCGGCCTGGTCATCCCCGAGCTCAGCAACCCGATCTTCCCCGCCTTCGCGCAGGTCGTCGAGCAGGTCCTGTCCGGGCACGGCTACACGCCGATGCTGTGCACCCAGATGCCGGACGGGGCCAGCGAGGACGAGCTGGTCGAGCAGTTGGAGGAACGCCGGGTCAGCGGCATCGTCTTCCTCTCGGGGCTGCACGCCGACACCACGGCCGATCCCGCGCGGTATCTCGAACTGCACGCCCGTGGTGTGCCGTTCGTGCTCATCAACGGCTACAACGAGCACATCCCGGTGTCCTTCGTCTCGCCCGACGACCGCGCGGCGGCGCGGATGGCGGTGCGTCACCTCGTCGACCTGGGCCACCGGCGGATCGGCCTGGCCATCGGGCCCACCCGCTATGTCCCCTCGCTGCGCAAGGCGGAGGGGTTCAAGGCCGCTCTGCACGCGCTGCTCGGCGTGGAGCAGGAGGAGGCCGAACAGCTCGTGCAGCGCACGCTGTTCACGGTCGAGGGCGGTCACGCGGCGGCCAGCGCCCTGCTCGACCAGGGGTGCACGGCGATGGTCTGCGGCAGCGACATGATGGCGCTCGGTGCCGTACGGGCGGTGCGCGAGCGCGGCCTCTCGGTGCCCGGCGACGTCTCGGTGGTCGGCTTCGACGACTCGCCCCTCATCGCGTTCACGGACCCGCCGCTGACCACGGTGCGCCAGCCGGTGCAGGCCATGGCGAGCGCCGCGGTGGGCGCGCTGCTCGAGGAGCTGCACGGCAACCCCGTACAGCACACGGAGTTCGTCTTCCAGCCCGAGCTCGTGGTGCGCGGCTCGACGGCGCAGCCGCCGCGCTGAGGCACGCCCGCGCAGTCGCCGGGCCGGGAGAGAGGCGCCCGGTGCCGGCCCTGTTCGGGGCAGCGGGGTCTTGATGTGGCTCCGGGGCCTCTCCGTCCGTCCTCCGGCCCGAACGGCCGGGCGCGTGGGGCCCGTTATCCGGGTCCCCCGGCCGTCCGGACCGGAGTTGTGGTTGAACGTAACACCGTCGCAATGTCTTGCGAAAGGTTTTGCGGCGCATGAACTCCCGGGAATCCGCATCTGACGCGAGAGTGTGCGCGGAGGGTTGACCGCGGTTCCCGGGGGTCGTACGGTCTCGGCTGAAATCGGCGTTGAAATGTTTCTGCAACATCCTTCAACGGCCTGACGGGCACGGCGCGTTGCCATTCAAGGTCACACCTCACTCATGCAGGAGGCCCTCATGGCTGGCCGAAAGACCAGAGTCCGCAGACCCGTCGCCGGCGCCCTCGCCCTGGTGGCGGGCGCCGCGGGCAGCATCGTCGCCGGAGCCCCGCAGGCGCAGGCGGCCCCGCCCGGAGCCAAGGACGTCACCGCCGTGCTCTTCGAGTGGAAGTTCGACTCGGTGGCCAAGGCCTGCACGCAGCAGCTCGGCCCCGACGGTTACGGCTACGTGCAGGTCTCCCCGCCCCAGGAACGCATCCAGGGCGAGGCATGGTGGACCGCCTACCAGCCCGTCAGCTACAAGATAGGCAGCCGGCTCGGCGACCGGACCGCGTTCAAGAACATGGTCGACACCTGCCACAAGGCCGGGGTGAAGGTCGTCGCGGACGCGGTCATCAACCACATGACCAACGCCTCCGGCACCGGCTCGGCCGGCTCCACGTTCACCAAGTACGACTACCCGGGCACCTACTCGGGCGCCGACATGGACAACTGCCGGTCGAGCATCAGCAACTACCAGGACCGCTGGAACGTCCAGAACTGCGAGCTGGGCGGCCTCGCCGATCTCGACACCGGCGAGGAGTACGTGCGGGGGAGGATCGCCGCCTACCTCAACGACCTGCTGTCCCTCGGCGTCGACGGCTTCCGGGTCGACGCGGCCAAGCACATCGCCGTGGACGACCTGAAGAACATCAAGTCCCGGCTGACCAACCCCAATGCCTACTTCAAGCAGGAGACGATCTACGGCTCGGGCGAGGCGGTATCGCCGAGCGAGTACACCGCCACCGGCGACGCCCAGGAGTTCCGCTACGGCTGGGACCTCAAGCGCGTCTTCAACGACGAGAAGCTCGCCTATCTGAAGAACTACGGCGAGGGCTGGGGCTACATGCCCGGCGCCTCGGCCGCCGTGTTCGTCGCCAACCACGACACCGAGCGGCACGGCCAGACCCTCAACTACAAGGACGGCGCGAACTACACCCTCGCCCATGTCTTCATGCTGGCCCTGCCCTACGGCGCCCCCGACGTGCAATCGGGCTACGAGTTCAGCAACATCGACGCCGGACCGCCCAACGGCGGTCAGGTGAACGCCTGCTACAGCGACGGCTGGAAGTGCCAGCACGCCTGGCCCGAGATCAGAAGCATGGTCAAGTTCCGCAACACCGCCCGCGGGACCGGCATGACCAACTGGTGGGACAACGGCAACGATGCCATCGCGTTCGGCCGCGGCGACAAGGCCTACGTGGTCATCAACCACGAGGGCTCCACGGTCGACCGCACCTTCCAGACCTCCCTCGCCGCGGGCGGCTACTGCGACGTCCAGAGCGGCAGGAGCGTCACCGTCAACGGCTCGGGCCAGTTCACGGCCGCCGTGGCACCGAACACCGCGCTCGCTCTGCACGCGGGTGCCAGGAGCTGCTGAGCGAAGACCCCGCCCTGCCTGACCGGCCGCCCGGCATCCGCTTCCCCGCCGCCGGGCGGCCCACCCGACTCGGGGCTCCGCCCCGGACCCCGCTCCTCGAACGCCGGAGGGGCTGTTTCTTGTCCCTCCGGCGCGCACCCCCTGACCCCGCACTACACAAGGAGAAGCTCCCCTTGACCGGCTCCCCCCGCCGTACCCTCGTCACCACGGCCCTCGCCCTGCTCGCCGCCGTCGCGCCCCTGACGTCCTCGGCCACCGCGGCGCCCCGGGCACCGGCCGCCGCCGACGCTCCCGCCGACCTAGACCTGTCCAAGTCCGCGGCGCAGTGGATCGACAAGAACACCCTCGCCTGGGACGTCAAGGGCGACGCCGCGTCGCAGGAGCTGGTCTACGCCCGCGACGGACAGCTGACCGTCAAGGACGGCGAACTCGCCGGCGAGGGACGGCGCATCCGCCTCACCCCCGCCGGGGGCGGCCTCACCGACGCCCAGCGCAAGAAGTACCCGCACCTCAAGAGCTACGCGGCCTTCACCGTCGACCCACGCGACCGGGACCGCGTCCGCACCGCCCTCACCGGTCAGCTCGTCGCCACCCGCAGCGGCGCCGACGGCACCCTGCTCGGCGCCACCGGCGTCCAGACGCAGGGCATACTCGACGACCTCTACGGCGCCAGGGCCACCAAGGCCGCCCTCGGCCCGCAGTTCCGCGGCGGCCGCCCCACCCTGGCCGTGTGGGCGCCCACCGCCCAGTCCGTCAGCCTCGAACTGGACGGCAAGCGCGTGGCGATGCGGCGCGACGACGCCAGCGGCGTGTGGTCCGTCACCGGCGCCAGAAGCTGGTCGGGCAAGCAGTACCGGTACGTCGTGAAGGTGTGGGCGCCCAGCGTCCAGAAGGTCGTCACCAACAAGGTCACCGACCCCTACTCCACCGCGCTCACCGCCGACTCGCAGCGCAGCATCGCCGTCGACCTCGACGACCCGAAGCTCGCGCCCAAGGGCTGGGGGCAGCTGAGGAAGCCCGGGGCGACACCCCTGCGCGACGCACAGATCCAGGAACTGCACATCCGCGACTTCTCCGTCGAGGACCGCACCGCCAAGCACCCCGGCCAGTACCTGGCCTTCACCGACACGGCGTCCGACGGCATGAAGCACCTGCGCGAGCTGGCCAAAGCCGGCACCTCCTACATGCATCTGCTGCCCGCGTTCGACATCGGCACCATCCCCGAGCGCGCCGCCGACCAGTCGAAGCCCGACTGCGACCTGACGGCGTCCGCCCCGGACTCCGACGAGCAGCAGGCCTGCGTCACGAAGACCGCGGCCAAGGACGCCTACAACTGGGGATACGACCCCCTGCACTACACCGTGCCCGAGGGCAGCTACGCGAGCGACCCGGCCGGGACCCGTCGTACGGTCGAGTTCCGGGAGATGGTCCAGGGTCTCAACGGCTCCGGGCTTCGCACCGTGATGGACGTCGTCTACAACCACACCGTCGCCAGCGGTCAGGCCGACAAGTCCGTCCTCGACAAGATCGTGCCCGGTTACTACCAGCGGCTGCTCGCCGACGGCACGGTGGCCACCTCCACCTGCTGTGCCAACACCGCCCCCGAGAACGCCATGATGGGCAAGCTCGTGGTGGACTCCCTGGTCACCTGGGCCAGGGAGTACAAGGTCGACGGCTTCCGCTTCGACCTGATGGGACACCACCCCAAGGCCAACATCCTGGCCGTCCGCAAGGCGCTGGACGCGCTGACCCTCAAGAAGGACGGCGTCGACGGCAAGAACATCGTCCTGTACGGCGAGGGCTGGAACTTCGGCGAGATCGCGGACGACGCCCGCTTCGTCCAGGCCACCCAGAAGAACATGGCGGGCACGGGCATCGCCACCTTCTCCGACCGGGGCCGCGACGCGGTGCGCGGCGGCGGCCCCTTCGACGAGGACCCCGGCGTCCAGGGCTTCGCCAGCGGCCTGTTCACCGACCCCAACGCCTCGAAGGCCAACGGCACCCCGGCCGAGCAGAAGGCCCGGCTCCTGCACTACCAGGACCTGATCAAGGTCGCCCTGACCGGCAACCTCGCCGACTACACGTTCACCGACTCCGCGGGAAAGAAGGTCAAGGGCTCCGAGGTCGACTACAACGGCGCCCCGGCCGGATACGCCGCCGCCCCCGGCGACGCCCTCTCCTACGCCGACGCCCACGACAACGAAGCGCTGTACGACGCGCTCGCCTTCAAGCTGCCCGCGGACACCACGGCCGCCGAGCGCTCCCGCATGCAGGTGCTCGCCATGGCGACCGCCACCCTGGCGCAGGGCCCGTCCCTCTCCCAGGCGGGCAGCGACCTGCTGCGCTCCAAGTCCCTGGACCGCAACTCCTACGACAGCGGCGACTGGTTCAACGCCCTGCACTGGGACTGCCGTGAGGGCAACGGCTTCGGCCGCGGCCTGCCCCCGGCCGCCGACAACAAGGACAAGTGGTCGTACGGAAAGCCGCTGCTGACGTCCGCGTCCCTGACCCCCGGCTGCGCGGAGATCAACGGCACCTCGGCCGCCTACCGGGACCTGGTGAAGCTGCGCGCGACCGAGCCCGCGTTCTCCCTGGCCACGGCCGGGCGTGTCCAGTCCCGGCTCTCCTTCCCGCTCTCGGGCACCTCCGCGGAGACCCCCGGCGTCATCACCATGGAGGTGGGTGACCTGGTGGTCGTCTTCAACGCGACCCCACAGGCGCAGAAGCAGAGCGTCGCGGCCCTCAAGGGCGCCGCGTACAAGCTGCACCCCGTCCAGGCCAAGGGCGGCGACCCCGTGGTCAAGTCGTCCTCGTACGAGAGGAGTTCAGGCACCTTCGACGTCCCCGCACGGAGCGTCGCCGTCTTCGAGCGAGGCTGAGTCACGGGACTGCGAGCACGGGCCTGACCGGCCCCTCCACCCGTCCGGGCTGATGGCGCGTCGGCCCTCCCGCGTACCCCACTACGTACAGGAGGATCCATGACGCACCTCAGCGCCACCGGAGAACCCAGAGCGCTTCTGGCCGGCGTCCTGGCCGCGCTGTTCCTGACACTGCTCCCCGGCGTCAGCGGCGCGGACAGGGCGGCGGGGGAGGACACCCGAAGCGTGGCCGCCGAGGCGGAGCCCGCGAGCATGCTCGGCGGGGACCCGCGCGCGGACACCGTCTACTTCGCCATGACCGCGCGCTTCAGCGACGGCGACGCGACCAACAACCGCGGCGGCAACCAGCACACGTCGTCGGGGAACGCGGCCAACGACGACCCCATGGTCCGCGGCGACTTCAAGGGACTCGCCGAGAAGCTGGACTACATCAAAGGCCTCGGCTTCTCGGCGATCTGGATCACCCCGGTGGTCATGAACCGGTCGGACTACGACTACCACGGCTACCACGGATACGACTTCTACGAGATCGACCCGCGCCTGGAGTCCGACGGCGTCTCCTACCAGCAGCTCATCGACCGGGCCCACGCCAAGGGCATCAAGATCTACCAGGACGTCGTCTACAACCACAGCTCGCGCTGGGGCGCCAAGGGCCTGTTCACCCCGACCGCGTTCGGCGTCCAGGACGAGGAGTGGGGCGACTACTACGACGACAAGGTCGAGGGCAAGCAGTACGACCCGCTCGACGAGGACGCGCAGGGCAACCCCTACAACGGCGACCGCTGGTCCACCGCGGAACCGGCGGGCAACACCTGCAAGGACTGGGGCAAGCAGTCGGGCACCGGCTCGGACGGCCGGAAGATCTACAACTGCCAGTGGCCGAGCCCTACTTCGGGCATGTTCCCCAAGGCCACGTACCACCAGTGCTGGATCGGCAACTGGGAGGGCGAGGACTCACGAAGCTGCTGGCTCCACGACGACCTGGCGGACTTCAACACCGAGAACGCCGATGTGCAGCAATACCTGATCGACGCCTACAACAAGTACATCGACATGGGCGTGGACGGCTTCCGCGTCGACACCGCCGTGCACATCCCGCGCACCACCTGGAACCGCCGCTTCCTGCCCGCGCTGCACGACAAGCTGGTGGCGAAGTACGGCGCGGACAAGGCCGACGACTTCTATGTGTTCGGCGAGGTCGCGGCCTTCGTCAACGACAAGTGGAACCGCGGCTCGGTCAACCACTCCGCACAGTTCTACACGTGGAAGGAACGCAAGGAGTACAGCGCCGACGACGCGACGGCCGCCCTCGAAATGTATGAGTACGAGCAGGCGCAGGGCACCGGCAACCAGCCCACCAGCAACAACGCCTTCCTGGACGGAAACACCTACCACGCGCCGGACCGCACGAAGTTCTCCGGCATGAACATCATCGACATGCGCATGCACATGAACTTCGGCGACGCCCCGAACGCCTACAACAACGGCAAGGACTCCGACGACTCCGTCAACGACGCCACGTACAACGCGGTGTATGTCGACAGTCATGACTACGGACCGAACAAGTCCTCCACCCGTTATGCGGGCGGCACCGACGCCTGGGCCGAGAACATGGCCCTGATGTGGACCTTCCGCGGCATCCCGACCCTGTACTACGGCTCGGAGATCGAGTTCCAGAAGGGCAAGCAGATCGACTGCGGCCCCAAGTGCCCGCTGGCCGGTACAGGGCGCGCCTACTACGGCGACCACCTCGAAGGCAGCGTCACCGCCACGGAGTTCGGCACGGTCGACAGCGCGAGCGGCGAGGTCGCCGAGACCCTGGACCAGCCTCTGGTCAAGCATGTGCAGCGACTCAACCGGATCCGCAGGGCCGTGCCGGCGCTCCAGTCGGGCCAGTACTCCACCGAGGGCATCACCGGACCGATGGCCTACAAGCGCCGCTACACCTCGGGCTCCGTCGACAGCTTCGCCCTCGTCACCGTCTCCGGCGAGGCGAGCTACAGCGGCATCCCCGACGGCACCTACACCGACGCCGTCACCGGCGAGACGAAGACCGTCACCGACGGCAAGCTCTCCGTCGCCGCTCCGGGCAAGGGCAATCTGCGCGCCTATGTGCTCGACCTGCCGGGCAATCCGGCTCCGGGCAAGGTCGGCGCGGACGGCCCGTACCTGAAGTAGCCGCTCATCGAGCAGTCACTTTCTGAGCAGGCGCTCTTTAAATGTGTTGCCCGGCCTGCGGGGCGGTTGTTATCGTCCCGCAGGCGCGAGAGACGCGCTGTCACCGGACCGGGAGGTTGATGAATATGGCTGCCGCAGGCCGTCATCAGCATGCCCTCGTCCGGGCCGCGCGTTAGCCGAGCGCGGACCGGGTCGTCACTTCGAACGACCAGGAGAGACACATGTCTTCCTCTTCTTCATCCACACCCGCATCCACCCCTGCCCACGCCGACGTGAGCACCGAGCGTCTCGTCCTGCGGCCCTGGACCCCGGGCGAGGCCGCCGCGGTCCTCGGCGACACCAGGTCCACGCACTGGGCGGACGACTTTCCCGCCGAAGGCGACCGTGTGATCGCGAGCCTCTTCGAGCAGAACCCCGACTGGCTCGGTGTCTACGGCCACCGTCTGGTCATCGAGCGGGAGAGCGGCCTGGTGGTGGGCTCGATCGGCCTGTTCTGGCCGCCCAGCGAGGGCGTCCTGGAGATCGGGTACGGGATCGTGGCCTCGCGCCGCGGTCTGGGCTATGCCTCCGAGGCCACCAGGGCCCTGGTGGAGTTCGCCCTGACCGCACCGGGTGTCCACACGGTGTCCGCCGGGGTGGAACTGTCGAACCCGCCCTCGGTCCGCGTGCTGGAGAAGGCGGGCTTCCACCGGCAGTCCACCGAAGGGAACGTGGCCAGGTTCACCACCGTGAGGTGAGGCCCGACCACGAGCTGAGCTGAACAACCGGGGCCCCGGAGGCAACACCTTGCCTTCGGGGCCCCGCCATGTCACGGCGTGGACGGCAGGTGGATCAGACCTGCTTCCGTCGGCCGGAATCCGCAGGCCTCGAAGTAGAAGCCGCGCAGGTGGGGCTCGAGCCCCGGGTTTTCGTGTCGATCAGGAAGGCGTGGGCCGCGCCGTCCCACGCCACGTTCACGAAGCCGACCAGGACACCGGCACCGTCACGGGCCCCCACCCAGCCCAGGCCGCACAGGAGATCGCTTCGCTCATCTCAACCGTCCACGGTGCCGGGCGGCCGCAGAGCGAACTCCACGCGGCGTGCGAACGACTCGAACTCCGCGCTCCAGCGCACCTTGTCGTAGAGCTCGCGGACGACCGCCGCAAGGACGTGCAGGGTCCGCCCCGACCCCGTCTCCAGCGCGTTGCGCAGCGCTGCCTCGGCGTACTCGAAGGATGTGGTGGTGTCCCCGGCGAGGGCGTAGGCGTGGGCCAGGTTGGCCTGGTGCAGGCCCATCTCGTGGTTGAAGCCGGTGTCCCAGGCGTCGAGGCTGGAGCGCATCTCGTCCGTCGCCTGCTCCAGGCGCCCCACCCGGAGGAGAATCACCGCCCGCTGGGCGCGCAGGTAGTTGTCGGTCATGAAGCCGGCAGAGACCCCCAGCGGGTCCCGTGGTGCCTCCGGCTCGTGAATCATGTGCTGCGCGGTGTCCAGGGCGGCCAGGGCCCTGCGTTCGTCTCCGAGCAGCGCCCAGGCATGGGCACACTGCTGGTGTCCGAAGGCCCGCATGCGGCTCGGCGGTCGATCGCCGCCGACGGACTGCTCGGCGAGACCGAGCCCGACGTGGGCGTCGAAATCGTCGGTGGCCATCTGCGACCTGCGGGCGTGGAAGTACCCGGCGAGGACCTGATCACCGGCCGCCATGGCCAGCGTGGCGGACTTCTCCGCGTACGTTCCTGCCGTCTCGAAGTCGCCGCTGCTCTGCCAGAGCCAGCCCAGGAAATCCATCCAGGTGGCCTGCAATTTCAGGATGTCCCTGCCGAGGGCCCGGTCGCTGGTGTCCCTGCGCATGAGGGAGAGAACCGATATCTGCTGGCGGGCCAGCGGCAGCACCTGGGCGGGGCCCATGGACCGCTCGGAGGTGACCAGGTTCCGGCGCAGCATGGCCAGCGAGCCGATGAGCCCGGGGTCGACCCTGACCTGGCTGCCGCTCCTGCTGACTCCGTCCGACATCAGAACGCCGGCGAGGCCGCCCACCCGCTGGATGAATCCCCTGCGGTCCGTTCCTCCTCCGCCCGGTGGGTCGTCCGTCGGGCCCGTCCCCGGCGCCGCGAAGTGGAAGTGGTTCTCCGTCACGTACTGGTCGCGCCCCGCTTGGTAGACCCGCCCCTCGTCGCTTGCCTGCGCGCGCATCTGCGGTGCACCGCCCTCACCGGCCGGGCTCACGGAGCTCATCCCTCGGTGATGTGCTGGTCCCGGCCCGCCTGGTAGACCCGGCCGTGACCGGTGGCCTTCGCCCGCAGGTGCACTTCCGCGCCCGGCGTCCCGGGCGGGGAGAGCTCGTCGAGCAGGACGCGCAGCTCCCGCACGGCGGACGGGTCCGAAAGCAGTACGGTCATCAGCTGCCCCTGCCACGCCACGCGCAGCGCCTCCGCCGTCCTGTCGGCCTCCGGTCCGTCGCCCGCAAGCAGCAGAGTCGAGCGGGCCGATTCCAGGTCCCGCCCCACCGCGTCGACGTTCTCCGGACGGAACCGGCGCCACAGGGCGATCACGCCGTCGACGGCCTGCTGCCAGGTGTCGCCGGCCAGTGCGCCCACCACGGCAGAGCCGGCCGCTCCGGCCATGGTCACGATCTCAGGATCCACGAGCTCCCCGCTGTTCTCCGTATCCGCACTCCGCCTCTCAGCTTAGGCAACTGCCGCCCCCGGGGCGGCAGGAACGAGTCGGTAGGAGGTGCCGTCGGGGATCACGTGGCCCGCGGTGGGCGGCGGGAAGTGGCTGCCGAGGAGCAGGGTCCGGGTGCCGGAGAGCGAGGCGAGGAGCGCATGGCGGGTCCCGGCCGCGGCCGCGGGGTCGATGTCCACGCAGCTGCCCAGGTCCGGGTGGGTCAACTGGACGGGGTGGTGGATGCAGTCACCGGTGATGAGCGCGCTCTCGCCGCGACTGGTCAGTTCCACCGCCACCTGGCCGGGTGTGTGGCCCGGAGCGGGACGCAGGCGGACACCGGGGGCGATGTCGGTGCCCTCGGAAGCCACGTCGACGAGGTCGAGCAGCCCCGCGTCCTTGATGGGGTGCACGGAGTCCCGGAACATCTGGCGGCGGGCCTCGTCCATGTCGGCGCCGGCCCAGTAGTCCCACTCGGTGCGGGTCGTGACGTAGCGGGCGTTGGGGAAGGTGGGCACCCAACTGCCGTCCTGCACGCTGGTGTTCCAGCCGACGTGGTCGGTGTGCAGGTGGGTGAGGACGACGAGGTCCACCGTCTCGGGTGCGAAGCCGGCCTCCGTCAGGCGCGTCAGGTAGTCGGTGTTCAGGTTGTGCCACGCGGGGTTGGCCCGTTGCTTGCCGTTGCCGATGCCGGTGTCGACGAGCACACGCAAGCCGTCGGCCTCGATCGCGAAGCTGTGGCTCGCCAGTCGCAGGACGCGCTGCTCGTCCGCGAAGTCCGGTTGCAGCCAGGGGGATCGGGCCACGACCTCCGGGGTGGCTCCGGGCAGCAGCCAGGGGCCCGTCTGCGGGGGCAGGTGCACCTCGTCGATGCGGGCGACGGTGAGGTCTCCCACGGCCCAGGTCGGGGCGGTATTGGCGTGCTGGGGGTTGCTGGGCATGCGGGCTCCTCCGGGTGGTGCGTTACCGCGTCTAAAAGCAACGCGTTTGCGTTAAGTCGAACGTAGGGCCTATCGTGCCGCTAAAGCAAACCGTTAGCTTTTGAGTGCTGCCGAGAGCGGGCCGCCGCCCCGCGCAGCGCGACGAACCGAGTCGAGAGGGCGCCCATGAACACCGCCGAACTCACCCCGCAGGAGGCCGCCCGCGGGGCCCTCCGGGCGGGCCTGCCGCTGGAAGACGACCGTCACGAGGCGGTGGCGGCGACGGCCAACCACATCCACTCCGTCATCGCCACCCTGCGGGAGCTGGACTTCGGGGACACGCCGCCGGCGATGGCCTACACGGCGCGCACGGCGGACGCAGCGGGACAGGAGGCCGTCGATGCAGCCGTATGAGCTGTCGCTCGCCGATGCCGCCCGCGCGGTGTCCGCGGGTGAGCTGTCGCCGGTCGAACTGACCGATTCCGTCCTCGATCGCATCGACGCGGTGGAATCGCGCCTGCACGCCTACGTCACCGTCGCCGCCGACTCCGCCCGGACATCCGCCGCCGCGGCCGAGAAGGAGATCGCCCGGGGTCGGTCGCGCGGTCCGCTGCACGGCATCCCCATGGGCCTGAAAGACCTGATCGATGCCGAGGGCATGCCCACCACGGCGAGCTCCCGCGTCAGGGCGGACCATGTCGCCGAAAGCGACAGCGCCGTCGCCGCGCACCTGTCCGCGGCCGGTGCGGTGCTGCTCGGCAAGACCCACACCCACGAGTTCGCCTACGGCCTCACCACCCCTCAGACGCACAACGCCTGGGACCACGGCCGCGTCGCCGGTGGGTCGAGCGGAGGCTCGGCCGTCGCCGTCGCGGCGGGAGAGGCCACGTTCGCCCTGGGGACCGACACCGGCGGTTCGATCCGCGTGCCCGCGGCGCTGAACGGCGTGGTCGGCCTCAAGCCGACGTACGACCTGATCTCCCGGCAGGGTGTGACCTCCCTTTCCTGGTCCCTGGACCACGTCGGCCCCGTCACCCGCACGGTGCGGGACGCGGCGCTCGTCCTCGCGGCACTGGAGGGACCGCGGCGGCACGCACCGGGAGATGGCGCCGCCGCGGAGGCCGGTGACCTGACGGGGCTGCGGGTGGGCGTGCCGCGCAACTACTACTTCGAGCGCGTCAGCCCGGAGGTCGAGGCCAGTGTGCGCGAGGCCATCGGGCGGCTCCGGGAGCTGGGAGCCGAACTCGTCGAGGTCGAGATCCCGATGACGCGCTACATCCAGGCCGTCCAGTGGGGCCACATGGTCCCCGAAGCGACCTCGTACCACGAGCGAACGCTCCGCTCGACGCCCGATCTGTACGCGGCGGACGTCCGAGTCCTGCTGGAGGCGGGCGAGTTCGTGACCGCCGGTGACTATCTCCGGGCCCAGCGCGCCAGGACACTGATGCGCGACGCTTGGGCGAAGCTGCTCGGCCAAGTCGACGTGATCGCCGCCCCGGCGGTGCCGATGACGGCGGTCAAGTCCGGTCAGGACAGTGTGGAGTGGGCCGACGGCACCGTGGAGGCCGTCTCCGACAGCTACGTCCGCCTCTCAGCACCGGCCAACATCACGGGCGTTCCGGCGCTGACGCTGCCCGTCGGCCAGGATCACGCGGGCCTGCCGATCGGGATGCAGCTGATGGGTCGCCCCCTGGACGAAGCGACCGTCCTGCGGGTCGGGCGCGCCTATGAGGTGGCCGGAGCGGCGGAGGAGTTCGGGCCGGCAGCGGCAGTGGGGCGGCTCGCTCCCGTCGCGGCTTGAGGGTGCACCCTTCCATCACCTAGAAGCAATAAATTTGCATTAAGGCGTTAAGGTGGAGCCATGAGTCCCAAGCCCATGGTCCGGCCGGGAGGGCGCAGCGCCCGGGTCCAGGAGTCAGTCCACGCGGCAGTCCGCGAGCTGCAGGCCGAGCTGGGACGCGAGGCGCTGACCGTCCCGCTGGTCGCGGCTCGCGCGGGGGTGACCCCCTCGACCGTCTATCGCCGGTGGGGGGACTTGCAGGAGCTCCTGTCGGACGTCGCCGTCGAGCACCTGCGCCCCGATACGCAGCCGGCCGACCTCGGCAGCCTGCGTGCGGACCTCGGGGCCTGGGCGGAGCAGTTCCTCGACGAGATGGCGTCCCCGCCGGGGCGTGCGTACATCAGGGACGCACTCCTCGGCGACCCGGACGGGAGCAACGCCGGCCAGTGCTCCGCCTACGCCGCCGACCAGATCGGCGTCGTCCTGGCCCGTGCGGCGGAACGGGGCGAGGCCGCTCCGGACGCGGAACGGGTCATCGACCAGGTCGTGGCGCCGATGATGTACCGCATCCTCTTCCGCCCCAACTCCCTGGACGCCGCCTACGCGCGCGCACTCGTGGAGCACGCCCTCACGGAGTCCTGAACTCGGCTGCTCCGAAGGTGACGTGCCGAGCAGAGCCAGTGCGGAGCGCGTCATCTTCCATCAGCCTCGCTCGCTCTCGATCGCCGAGAAGGGCCGCGCCGTCAGTTGGCGGTCACTATGCGCGGGGTCCGCCTCCGTCGAGTACGGAGCGTTAGCGTTTGCCCCGCACTTGTTTCCCCGTCGGGCCCTGCGGGGCCCCGGAGGTGAGAGATGGCGGATGCCGGCTCGGCGTCGGTCGGAACGATCCCGGTTCAGCGCCTGCGTGCGGGTGACCACGCTTTCGTCAGTTACGCCGACGACGACGCGGGCCGCGACGTGGTCTCCGTATTCGCGTGGGCGGGGCTCCTGAAGCGCGAGAAGGTCATGGTCTTCGCCGCTCCGCACATGAAGGACGAACACGTGTGGAACCGCCTTGACGCGCCGGGAGTGCTTCTGGGGGCCGCTCGCCGACACGGCCAGTTGGTGCTCAGCAGCATGCGCTCCCTCATCCAGCCCCAGGACGCGTTCACCCCGCACCGCCAGTGGGAGCGCATCACCGAAGAGACGGACAAGGCACTGGACGAGGGCTACAGCGGGCTTCGCACCTATATCGACATGCACTGGGTGCGTGACCTGGGCGCCGATGTCGAGGTGATGATGCACCGCGAGTCCCACGCCCAGCATCTGTTCACCGACCGGCCCTACACCGAGATCTGCGCCTACGACACCCGGTGGTTCGACCCCGACGTCGTGAGGGCCATGCACGAGGCCCACCCCTGCCGGCTGCTGCCCCGCCTGGGTGTCCTGCGCGTGGAACACGCGGACGGCGTGGTGCACATGGTCGGCGAGGCGGACCTGGCCACCAGGGATGAGTTCATCGGCGCCGTGCGCGAGGGGCTCAGGCGCAGCGGGGATTCCCGGTCGCTGACCGTGGACCTTTCCGGTCTCGTCTTCCTCGCCGTGGTCTGCGCGGTGGATCTGCTGCGGCTGGTTCTGGAGGATGCGCACGGCCCGGTCCGGGTCGACTGCGCGTCGACACCGGCCCGCATATTGCACCGGGCAGGCGCGGACCAAGTGCCCCATCTGGCGATCAATGAGGTGGGCCGTTGATGTCGACAGCGTCAGGGGGCCGTGAGGTCCCGCCCGTCACCCTGCTGGAATCACGTTTCGACCGGGACGGCCTGCCAAGGCTCCGGATGCTCGTCGAACAGTACGCGGACCAGCAGGGGCTGACCGAGCCACGGCGCAGCGAGTTCATCGCCGCCTTGGACGCCGTGGCGGTCAACGCGGTCGAGCACGCGGGCGGCGGCGGCAAGCTGATCCTGCAGCGCAACAACGGCCATCTGGACTGCCACATCGATGACGTGGGCCCCGGCTTCAGCGCCGACGTCATCCCTGTGCGGGCTCCCGCTCTCGACGGCGACGAGAGCGGGCGGGGACTGTGGCTCGCCGACCTGTTCACCGACGAGCTCAACATCTCGGCGGGGCCCGGCGGGAGCAGGGTGACCCTGACCGTGCGCCTGCCCCGCTGACAGGGAGGGCCCGTGCGGCTGACCGGGACGGCCCGTGCGATCAGGCCTGCCCGACGCGGCGCCGCAGCTTGACGGTGTAGTTGGTCCGCGTGGAGGGCCCTCCGTCGGGAGCCGTCAGGGGGTGCTCGTGCGTGTCGCAGACGAGCACCTCCCACTGCCCGGCCGGCAGGTCGAGAGAAGCCAGGACTTTCTGCGGAGTGGGGAAGTCCAGGCCGGAGTGCGGTGCGGTCTCCCAGGCCGGAAAGCCCATGTGGCCCACGATCAGGAGAGTGCCGCCCTCGGAGACGGCCGCTGCGGCGTTCCGCAGGATCTGCTCGCGCGGCATCTCGTGGAGGGAGTGCAGGAACTGGGCGCAGACCAGGTCGTAACGGCCGGCCGGGAAGGACACGCCGAGATCGTGGTGCTGCCACTCGACGCGGTCGGCGACCCGCGCCCGGTCCGCGTGCCCGGCCGCACGGCCGAGGGCGACGCGCGAGATGTCGGATGCGGTGACGCGCCAGCCCTGCCGCGCGAGCCAGATCGCGTCGCCCCCCTCGCCGCAGCCCAGGTCCAGGGCGCTGCCCGGCGTCAGACCCTCGGTCTCGCGGACGAGCGCGGCATTGGGCTCGCCGCTCCACAGGCGGTCGCTCTGGTCGTAGCGCTCGTCCCAGAACGCCTCGGCCGATCCGGCGGCGGGGGCGCTGTGGGTGTCGGAAGCATCGCGGGTGTCGGTGTGCTGATCGCTCATGAGGGCTCCTTCTGCCTGCTCGGCGGCTCTGCGGCAACCCTGCGCGCGGCCACGGCGGCTTGACAAAGATATTTGCCGCATCGGCAAATGGAGCGATGAGCGACGACACCGACCTCACGGACGTGCTGACCGCCGTCGGTCCCCGGCTGCGGGCACTGCGCAAGGCGCGGGGCGCCACCCTGGCCCGGCTGAGCGAGGAGACGGGCATCTCCCTGAGCACGCTCTCGCGCCTCGAGGCCGGGCAGCGCGAGCCGACCCTGAAGCTCCTTCTGCCGCTGGCCAGGGCGTACGGCGTGCCGCTCGACGAACTGGTCGGCGCGCCCCAGACGGGCGACCCGCGCATCCATCCCCGGCCCTTCCTGCGCCACGGCAACACCTGGGTCCCCCTGACCCGGTATCTCGGCGGAATGCACGCCTACAAGCAGGTCATGCCGGTCGCCAAGAGCGGCACCCGGCAGAGCGCGTGCCCCGAGCAGGGCACGCACGAGGGGTACGAGTGGCTCTACGTCCTCTCCGGCCGCCTGCTCCTGGCCCTGGGCGAGCACGACCTCGTCCTCACCGCGGGCGAGGCCGCCGAGTTCGACACCCGCACCCCGCACGGCTTCGCCAACGCCGGTGACATCCCGGTGGAGTTCCTCGTCCTGTTCGGGGCGCAGGGCGAGCGCATGCACGTCCGCGTCAGGGCCGGCGGCGAGGAGAGGGGCGGGGGAGCCTAGCGGGGTCAGACGGTGCGCAGCGCCGGGTCGCTGGTGCCGGGTTCGCCGGTCTCCACATGGCCGGCGAACCTGCGCAGGTAGGCGCTGTCGCTGTCGGCCCTGACGCGCAGGTCGTACCAGCGCTTGCTGTGGCCGAGGTCGACCCAGCGTGTCCTGCGGCCGCCCGCCGGGACGGTGACCTCGCTGCTCCTGCCGCCGTAGGCGTTGGTGACGGTGAGGCGGCAGGCCGTCCTTGCGGGGTTGGTGAAGGTGAGTCTGACGCGGCCGCTCTCCCGGTCGTGGTGGCCGGTGACTTCCGGGCTCACGGTCGCGGCGGTGCCCTCGTAGGTGCGCAGATAGCCGCCCGGGCCGTGCACGGTCAGCTCGTACGTTCCGTCGGAGGGGCCGGTGCTCCAGGTGTCGGAGAGCTTCCTGCCCGCTGCGGCGGTGTAGGTCCAGGGCCCGTCGTCGCGGTTGCCGGAGGTGACGAGGAAACAGGCGCCTGTCTCGTCACCCGGGGTGAAGGTGAGCTCGACCGTGCCGGCGGAGGGCTTGACGGCGGCGGTGACCAGGGGCGTGTAGGGCAGGGGCCGGGTGGGCCTCGCGCCCTTCTCCTGGCGGAGCAGGGCAGGGGCGGCGGGCGGCGAGGGCGTGTAGCTGTCGTGCCGCTCCTTGTCCGGCGGTTCGTAGGCGTCGGTGCTCGGCAGGTCCGCGCGCTCGGTGTGCTTGAGGCTGAAGTCGAAGGCCGAGGTGAGGTCGCCGCAGATGGCGCGGCGCCAGGGGGAGATGTGCGGTTCGCGGACGCCGAAGCGGCGCTCCATGAACTGGATGACGGAGGTGTGGTCGAAGACCTCGGAGCAGACGTAGCCGCCGGTCGACCACGGGGAGACGACAAGGGTGGGCACGCGCATGCCGAGTCCGTAGGGGCCCGCGCCGTAGGTGCTGTCGCCGGGGAAGAGATCGAGGTCGGTGTCGACGGTGGACGCTCCCCAAGAGGGGTCGGCCGGCGGGTAGGGCGGCGGCACGTGGTCGAAGTAGCCGTCGTTCTCGTCGTACGTGATGAACAGGGCGGTCTTGCTCCACACCTCCGGGTCGGACGTCAGGGCGTCCAGGACCTGAGAGATGTACCAGGCGCCGTAATTCGCGGGCCAGTTGGGATGTTCGCAGAATGCTTCCGGAGCCGCGATCCACGAAATCTGCGGGAGTTTCCCGGCCTTGACGTCCGCGCGCAGGTCATCGAGGAGATCGCCGCCCTTCTTGACCGTCGTTCCCTTGCGCGCCTTTTCGTAGAGGGGGTCGCCTGGCCGGGAGTCGCGGTACTTGTTGAAGAACATCAGCGAGTTGTCGCCGTAGTTTCCGCGATAGGCGTCCTCCAGGACGCCCCACAGGCCTTCCTCGGTGAGTCCGTCGCCGATGTCCTGATAGATCTTCCAGGACACTCCGGCCTTCTCCAGGCGCTCGGGATAGGTGGTCCAGTCGTAACCGGCTTCTTCGTTGCCGAGGACCGGTCCGCCGCCCTTGCCGTCATTTCCCGTATGCCCGGAGTAGAGGTAGTAGCGGTTGGGGTCGGTCGCTCCGATGACGGACGAGTGGTAGGAGTCGCAGACCGTGAAGGCGTCGGCCAGGGCGTAGTGGAACGGTATGTCGTCCCTGGTCAGATGGGCCATCGTGCCGGACGTCTTGGCCGCTATCCAGTCGTCGTACTTGCCTTTGTTCCAGGCCTGGTGGCCGGTCTCCCAGTCATGGCTCAACCCGGCGATGAACTGCATTCCCAGATCGTCCGCGTCCGGGTGGTAGGGCAGGACTTCCTTGCCGCCACCGGACTGGTGCCACACGGACTTTCCGCTCTCCAGCATGAGCGGGCGGGGGTCACCGAATCCCCGGACGCCGTTGAGCGTCCCGAAGTAGTGGTCGAAGGAGCGGTTCTCCTGCATGAGCACCACGATGTGCTCGACGTCGTCGATCGATCCCGACCGGCCGGAGGCGGGGATGTCGACGGCCCGCGTGATGCTGGCGGCCAGAGCCCCGACGCCGATGGTGCCGCCCGCCGCCTGGAGGAAGCGACGACGGTTGAATGCAGGCATGTAGATGTACCTCTGAAACGTGGGGGATAGAGGGGCCGGTCACCGTAAACCGCTCCACCCTTGAGCCGTCAAATGATGAGACCCTTCAGCCATGGCAGAAGAAGGCGACGCCCCCGTCATCCTGAGCAACGCACCCGGCTCCTTCTCCCGGAGCGTGCTCGCCGAGCGGCACCCCGCGCTCATCAAGAAGGTGCGGGACGCCTTCCCCTACGGCCCGCGCCGGCACCGTGCCCTGGACGCCCTCCTGTCACAGGCCACGGAAGGCGTGGTCGAACCGCCGGACCCCGACGCGCACGACCATGACATGTGGGAGGCCTGGAGTCGCGAGTACATCGGCCTGTCCTGGTTCGACGTGCCCTTCCTGTGGGCCGAGAGCTACTTCTACCGCCAACTCCTCGCCGCCGTCGGATACTTCGAACCCGGCCCCTGGCAGGGCATCGATCCGTTCCGCCCGTTCAAGCAGGCCGAACTCCACACGGAAGAGGCCGCCGAAGAACTCGCCGCTCTCGACGCTCTCGCCCGGCGGCCCCTCGACGAACAACGCCAGGCGCTCCTCCTCGGCTCCCTGTGGGGCAACCGCGCGGACCTGGGCTTCGCCGTGGGCGGCGGCCCCGCCGGGGCCGCCGACTCGCGCCTCGTCGCCGACGACTCCGCGCTGCTGTGGTCCCTGCTGCCCGAGGGCGGCGCGGCCACGCTGTGCCTGGTCGCGGACAACGCGGGACGAGAACTGCTGCCCGACCTCATCCTCATCGACCACCTCCTGCGCCATCGGCGCGCCGAGCGGGTCGTGCTGCACGTCAAGCCCTGCCCGTACTACGTCTCGGACGCCATCACCGCCGACGTGATCGACTGCCTGCGCCATCTGCGCGGCGCGCGCGGCAACGCGGCGGAGGTGGGCGAGCGCCTGTGGGCGGCCATGGGAGAGGGCCGGCTCACCGTCCGCGCCCACACCTTCTCCTGCGCCCCGCTGCCGTACGCGAAGATGCCCGACGACCTGCGCCAGGAGTTCGCCGACGCCGATGTGACCGTCATGAAGGGCGACCTGAACTACCGGCGGCTCGTCGGCGACCGGCTGTGGCCCGCCACCACACCGTACGAGGAACGCACCGCTTACTTCCCCGGCCCCGTGGCATCACTGCGGACACTGAAGTCCGACGTGATCGTCGGTCTCGACGCGCGGACCGAGGCGCGGCTCGACGCCGAGCACGGCCGGGACTGGCGCACGAGCGGCACCCTCGCCCTGATCCAGGCACGGCGCTGACCTGCTGCGGTGGCCTGCGGCCTGCGGCGCCGAACTGCGCCGCTGACCTGCGACGATGACGTAAAGCTTTGCCTTTCGCGCTCTTGGTCGTTATCGTTTGCGACGTCCTGTTGTCTCCGATAGAGGTGGACGTTGCGCATCTGAGGTTCGCGATCATCGCGCCGTACGGCCCTCGCCGTACGCCCGTCACGCCGCCGCCCGGCCCCGCCGGTGCCGCCCGTGACCCCGCGTGGATGCGACCTCGGTGCATGAGCCGTCCCTCTGTATTCAGGACCGCCGCACCTCTCTCTTTCCCGGCCGGTCGCCGCGTGGTGCTCGCATACGACGCCCCCTGCCCGCGCCTGCGACTGCGAGAACCCTCATGTCAGTACCCACCACACCCAGCGCGTCCCTCACCTGCTCCGCCCTGTCCTTCCAGTGGCCGGACGGCACCAGCGTCTTCGACGGCCTCTCCCTCAGCATCGGCCGGGGCCGCACCGGGCTCGTCGGCACCAACGGCACCGGCAAATCCACCCTGCTGCGGCTCCTCGCCGGTCAACTGCGCCCGTCCAAGGGGTCGGTGACCGTCGGCGGCAGCCTCGCCTACCTGCCGCAGAACATCACCCTCGACACGAACCTCCGCGTCGACCAGGCGCTCGGCATCGCCGAGCGGCGCGACGCACTGCGGGCCATCGAGTCGGGAGACGCCCGCGAGGAGCACTTCGAGACGATCGGCGACGACTGGGACGTCGATGAGCGAGCCCTGGCCACGCTGGGTTCACTGGGACTGGGCGGCGTCGAACTCGACCGCACCGTGGGCCAGATGTCCGGCGGCGAGACCGTCCTGCTGCGCCTGGCCGCGCTGCTCCTCCAGCGCCCCGACGTCCTCCTGCTCGACGAACCGACCAACAACCTCGACCTGTTCGCGCGCCGCAGGCTCTACGAAGCCGTCGACTCCTGGCGCTCCGGAGTCCTGGTCGTCGTCAGCCACGACCTCGACCTGCTCGAACGCGTGGACCGCATCGCCGAACTGCGCGCCGGATCGGTGAACTGGTACGGCGGTGGCTGGTCCGCCTACGAGGAAGCCCTCGCCACCGAGCAGGAAGCGGCCGGACGCATGCTGCGGGCCGCCGAGGCCGACGTACGACGCCAGAAACGCGAACTGGAGGAGACCCAGATCAAGGTGGCCCGCCGCGCGCGGCACAGCAAGAAGATGGACGCCCAGCGGCGCGCCCCGCGCATCGTCGCGGGCGAGAAGAAGCGCTCCGCGCAGGAGTCCGGCGACAAGCTCCGGGGCCTGCACGAGGAGCGGCTCAGCGAGGCGCGCGAGCGGCGTGAGGAAGCCGCGGACGCGATCCGCAACGACGCCGAGATCCGCGTCAGCCTTCCGCACACCGCCGTCCCCGCGGGCCGCACGGTCTTGACCCTGAGCGAACTGCGGCCCCAGTACGGCAAGTTGAAGGAAGGCAGCCTGCACGTACAAGGACCCGAACGGATCGCCCTCGTCGGGCGCAACGGCGCGGGCAAGACGACGCTCCTGCGCACCCTCACCGGCGAACTGGCCCCGCTGTCCGGCGAAGTGAGGACGTCCGTGCCGCTGCGGTTCCTGCCGCAGCGCCTCGACGTCCTCGACGACACGCTGAGCGTGGCCGCGAACGTCTCGCGCCTTGCACCCGGGCTCACCGACAACCACATCCGCTCCCAGCTCGCCCGCTTCCTGTTCAAGGGGGCGCGCGCCGAACAGCCGGCGGGCACACTCTCGGGCGGCGAGCGCTTCCGCGCCGCGCTCGCGGCGATGATGCTGGCCGCACCGGCCCCGCAGCTCCTGCTCCTCGACGAACCCACCAACAACCTCGACCTGGCCAGCGTGCGCCAACTCACCGGCGCGCTGGCGTCGTACGAGGGCGCGCTCCTGATCGCGAGCCACGACCTGACGTTCCTGGAGTCGGTCGGCATCACCCGCTGGCTGCTCGTCGGGGAAGAGCTCCGGGAGACCTCCGCGGAAGAGGTCCGCGAGCTGCTGGAGGCGCCGCAGACGGACTGAGCGGAGCCGGTGCGAAGAGCGGGGGAGCGGTGGCAGATGCGCGCCGGGCGAGCTACCGCTCCCGAGGGGCCGTGGGGCGCCGGGCGCCGGGCGCCGGTCAGTTGGTCAGTCGGTCAGTCCGGAAGCTCCACCCGGACCACCGCCGTGCTCCACTGCTCGGGGTCTCTGTCGGCGCCCTCGGGCTGCCCCTCCACGGCCGCGTACAGCGCGTCGTCGGAGCCCGCGATGGCCTGCACCCCCGCGATCACGGAGGACAGCTCGCCGTCGGCCACGCGATGGACGAGCTTTCCCGCCGAGGATTCCTCAAGAAGCTTCTTCTGCGCGGCCGATGTGGCTCCCTGCCAGCGGTAGGCAGTGTCCAGGCTCGGCTTGTACGCCTCACGCGCGTCGGTGTAGTAGACCTCGTCGCGTCCCGGTACGAGCGTCAGATCACCGCCCGAATCGCGGGACGCACGTGGGATCGTCGCATCGAGAGCTCTGCCCACGCCCTCGAAGGGGTCCTTCGTCTCGGCGATCTTGCCGGGAGCGGAGGCCGCGACCAGGGGGCTCAGGGTGCCGTCGGCCTTGATGCGCACGATTCCCGCCCCGGTCCTCCAGTACAGGCCGTCCTTGCCGGGGGCGAGCCAACCCGAGTTGAAGACGTCGGTGACCAGTACGTCCTCGGCCTTGGTGCCGGGGGCCGGGTTGATGCCGTTCCGCACCGCCGGGTTGGACCGCTTGTAGGACTCGTCGTCCTTGGGCGGGCGCCCCGCCACCGGCTCGACCCTGTCGCCCTCGACCTTGTGGACGTAGGAGGCCACGTCCCCCCAGATCACCTGGTCGCCGAAGTAGACGGAGCCGTCCTCGGCGACGGCCACGCCCGTGATCCGGCCGGTGCAGAACTTGTCTGTCGCCGGTCGCGCGTCGAGCTTCTCGCAGCCACCCCTGACGACCTTGGTCGCCTTTCCGGCGGGAGTGACCTTCCACAGGTCTTCCGCCGCGAGGTAGAAGGACCCGTCGGGGGACACCGCGGCCTGATCGGCGGTGACGCCGTCCATGCCGGTGATGGTCGTGCGCTCGGCGGCACCGGAGCGACCCCGCTGCCACATCACCATCCCGTCGTTCTCCTGGGTGAACAAGGTGACGGACCCGTCGGGAGCGGCGGCGAGACCCGCGTACGAGCCCTGGACCGCCTGCTTGTCGCCCCTGGCGTAGAGGTCGTCGCCGCCACCGATGACGAAGTCGACCTGCGGCGGGCCGCCTCCGTCATCCGATGCCACGTTGTAGACGGTGAAGCCGGCTATGGCCGCGATGGCGACACCCGCGCCGGCCAAGGCCCGGCGCCGCCTGCCGGACCAGGATGTGAAGCCGCGCAAGGTATCGCCTCTCGTCGCTCAAGGAAGTGGTGCCGCACACCCGGTGCCGCACACCCGGTGCCGCACACCCGGTGCCGCACACCCGGTGCTGCACACCTGGTGCTGCATCAGGTGTGCAGCACCAGCTGACGGATCAGGAACGGATCGTCCGACGACGCACCATACGCAGCCCCGCCGCGTCCTGTTGCTCCACATCGCTGTCCGTCGCCAGATGCAGCGGAACAAAGAGGATCATCCAGTAGAAGCCGAACAGCCACCGTCCGACGAGTCGCAGGAAACGGGGTCGTCCGCCGTCGGCGGCACGGACCACGCGCACACCTGTGAGCAGCTTTCCGCAGCTGGCTCTGGCCGCGAGGGTGAGCAGGACATGGTTGGCGAAGGAGACGGCTACGGCCACGCCGAGCGCGAGGCCCCACACCGCGGGGGACTGCGGCCGCAGTTCGACCACGCCGTCACTCACCTTCACACCGGCCGCGGCACCGGCGACAAGCCCGGACGCCAGAGCGATGAGCGCGTCGACGACGGCCGCGGTGACCGTGCGCGGCTGTGTGGGGGCCACAGGGCGGGTGGAGGTGAGTTCCTTGTTGACCACGGTGCTGTTTCCCGGCCTTCTTGCTCGTCCGCTGTTCGACGGGCGGGTCACGGCGACGCCCGGGCTGCACGCTACCTTCGCTGCCGTCGGGGCCGGGCCCGAGGGTGTTCTCCGTGCGGTGATCACCCTCGGACCCGGCTTCGTGGTGTCAGTCGTGCAGGGCCAGCAGGACGATGGCGGCCGAGACGGCGCCCAGGGCCACCGCGGCGACGCCGTGGGAGAGGCGGTGGGTGCGCGGGACGGGCAGGACGTGGTCGACGGAGTACCTTCCGGGGCCGGCCAGTGCCAGGCTCACGGCAGCCGTGAGCAGGACCAGGTCGTACTCGATGCCCGAGGGGTTGAAGAAGCCGTTGCCCCACTTCATGGCGATGGCGTTGAGCATGATCCCGAGGACGCCCGCCCCGGCGAGCGGGGTGAGCAGACCGATGGCCAGGCCCAGGCCGCAGAGCGTCTCGGTCAGACCGGCGATCGTGGCCATGGCCTTCGGAGCGGAGTAGCCGTCGCTCGCGAAGAACCCGGCGGTGCCGTCGAGGCCCGCGCCGTTGAACCAGCCGAACAGCTTCTGGCCGCCGTGCACGGCCATGGTCAGACCGACCGCGCAGCGCAGCAGCAGGAGCCCGATGTCGATGCCGGGCTGCGAGGAGCCGCGCGGGGAGCCGGGGCCGCCCGAAGCGGAGAGGTAACTGCTGGGGGAAGCGGAAAGGGGCATGCGGATCTCTCCTGTTGGTCGATTCATCGCCGGAGGCGATGCGGTGATGCCGACCGGTCGGGCCGGCGGGATGCGGGTGGAGAGATCCCGTCTACGTTCTGATGACCCGGGTTCTGTAGAGGTCCACGGACGTCGCGTCCGGGGGAGCGGCTCCGGGCAGCACGGGTGTGTCGTCCCGCGGCTCGTACGACACGGGCGCGGCGCCGATGGCGGGCGAGTTGGTCCGCTCGGGAGCGGGCAGTGCCTCGCGCGGAGTCCGGTTCTCGCCCTCGTGACAGCCACGGCCGCCGTCACGGGCGCGGTCGGGGCCGCTTTCCCGGCTGTCGGCGTACGGGTACGGGCCGAAGGCGTCGGCGGTCGCGCCGCGGTCTTCGGTGACCGAAGCGGCGGCCGCGCCCGACGCCCCGTCGACGCCGAGCAGGGGGACGAGGAAGAGGACGGCCATGGCGAGCAGGGCCGTGCGCACCGCACTGCCCCGGGGTCGCGTCCTCCGTGTCGCCATGTCCGACCGATGGTAGGCCAGAGTGAGCGGTGCGCACAGGAGGTGCGGTAGTGGACGCACGGCTGCGTGAGCGATGCTGGGCGCATGCTGCTGCCGTCCTGTGAGAAGACCGAGCTGATCGAGGTCGTCCGCCTCACCGACCCCGTGGTGAACATGGCGTCCGCCGACCTGGCGGGCGAGGACGTCGCGCTGTGGACGGCGGGCGAGGCCGGCGAAGCGCTGGCCCTGATGTCCTCGGTTCCGGACGACGATCTGCACCGCTGCTTCATGCCGGGCTGGGGAATCAGGGCCCACGGCGCCTCCGGGCTGCTGTTCCGCATAGCCTTCTGCTTCCGGTGCCACGGCGCCCGCCTGTGGGGTCCGGGTGTTCCCGCCGAGCAGCAGGGGCTCCAGGGCTTCGCCTCCCAGAGCCCTGCCGCTCTCGAACTGCTCCGGCGCTTCCGGGAAGCGAGTTGACAGGCCGTCAGATATGTCGGGTCGTCAGAATCGCGAGGCCGTCGGGTCGGCTCACCGGGCGCATGTGACGACGTGGGCGCGGTGGCTAACCCTCGCCCCGCCCGTAACGTCCGGGCGTGGTGCCCACATGGCGGGTGAAGTGCCGGTTCAGATGGGCCTGGTCGTGAAACCCCACGGCGGTCGCGACATCGGCGGGGCGCAGGCCTTCGAGCAGGAGATGCCGTGCGCGGTCGATGCGCTTCCCGGTGAGGTAGGTGTGCGGCGGCAGCCCGTAGGTCTGCCTGAAGCAGCGGATGAGGTGGGTGGGGTGCGCGTGCAGTGCGGCGGCGGCCTCGTGCAGCGAGAGGCCGGCGGGTATCCGGGAGTCAAGGAGTTCACGCAGCTTGACCGCGAGGCGGTTGGCCTCGCGGCCGGGCGTGCGGGGCCGCAGCGCGTCGAGATGGACGTGCAGCCGCTCACGGATGAAGGAGAGGCGTGACTCGGCTTCGAAGGTGTCTCCCGGGTGGCCGAGCGACGTGTGCAGCTGGTGGATCCGGTGGCGCAGCAAGGCGTCGTCGAGTATCGGGCCGTCCACCGCGCCGCCGACAAGGCGCCGGGGGAGCACGGAGTCATCGAGGTAGAGCACGCGCTTCCGAAAGCCCGAAGCGGTGACCGTACGCCCGTCGTGCGGTACGCCGGGCGGCAGCAGGAGCACGTTCGCGGTGCCGGTCGCGTCATGGCGGCGGCGGTCGAGCGCGAAGTCGACCGCTCCGTCGTCGAGGATCATCAGGTCCCACGTGTCGTGGGTGTGCGCCGGGTACGCGTGGTCGGTGAAGTGAGCGTGGAACACCTCCGCGATGCCGGGCACCGCGGGGCGCCAGGCCGTGATGGACGCGCGGGGGAGCTCTTCCTGCATGCCAGGAACGTACAAGACCGGCGGGGTCCGGGCGCGAGAGGCTCATGCCATCAGCCATCAGCCATCAGCCATCAGCCATCAGCCATCAGTAAGAGGTGCCGCATGTCGAAGAAGCCCGTCCCCGTCAACATCGCCGACAGGCTCGCGGAGTTCAGTGAGTTGTGGTCGCAGAAGACGGTGGCCGTCCTCAACGACTACGAGGTCAAGCTGGCCAAGCTGCAAGGGGAGTTCGTCTGGCACCGCCATGAGGACACGGACGAACTGTTCCTGGTGATCAGCGGGCGACTGACCATTCAGCTCAGGGACGGCGACGTGGTCCTGGCCCCCGGCGAGCTGTTCGTGGTTCCCCGCGGTGTCGAACACTGCCCGGTGGCGGAGGAGGAAACCGCCATCCTGCTCTTCGAGCCGGCGGGGACGATGAACACGGGCGACGCCGGAGGCCCGCTGACCAAGGCAACCGAGCTCGTCGCCTAGCCGTCGGCCGTCGGTGACCTGTTTGGAATGCGGGGACACGGGGCAGCCGACCGTCGCCGGGCGCGAGCCGCAGTCACGCCTGGCACCGTGGCCATCCTGGTGCCGCTGGGCTCGGCCTCCGGGCGATGTAGGTCCCCGGAGCGCGACGAGCACGGCGTGACGAGCGCCACCTGCCACGAACGGGCAGGTCATCGCTTTGTATCCTCGGCTGGCAGCGCCGACGCCCCCGTCGCCGCCGAGGCAGCCCACCGGCCCCGGCGGCGCCGACAACGTAAGGACAGACACATCATGACCACCGAGCTGAGCCCCGACTCCCTGACCGGGCTCCTTGAGCGGGCCCGCCAGGACTACCAGGACCTCACGGGACGCGGGCTCTCGCTCGACCTCACGCGCGGCAAGCCGTCCCCGGAGCAGCTCGACCTCTCCGAGGAGCTGCTGAGCCTGCCCGGCGGGCGGCACACCTCCGCCGACGGCACGGACGTCCGCAATTACGGCGGTCTCCAGGGTCTGGTGGAGCTGCGGGAGATCTTCGCGGACGTACTCCAGGTGCCCGCCGAGCAGCTTCTCGCGCTCGGCAACTCCAGCCTCGAGCTGATGCACGACTGCATCGTGCACGCCCTGCTGAGCGTGGTGCCGGGCGGCGAGTCACGCTGGGTGGACCAGGAGCGGATCGCCTTCCTGTGTCCGACCCCGGGATACGACCGGCATTTCGGGCTCTGCCAGCGCTTCGGGATCGACATGATCCCCGTGCCGATGACGGCCGAGGGCCCGGACATGGACACCGTGGAGCGGCTCGTCGCCGAGAACCCGAAGATCAAGGGCATCTGGTGCGTCCCGAAGTACAGCAACCCCGACGGTGTCTCCTACAGCGATGAGACCGTGGCCCGCCTTGCCTCGATGCGGGCCGCCGCACCCGATTTCCGGATCTTCTGGGACAACGCGTACGCCGCCCACCACCTCACCGACGAGCCCGTCGAGATCGCCGACCTGCTCACCGCCTGCGCGGACGCGGGGAACGCGGACCGCGTCTTCGTCTTCGGCTCCACCTCGAAGATCACCGCGGCGGGAGCGGGTGTCGCCTTCTTCGGCTCGTCGCCCGCGAACCTGAAGTGGCTGCTCGCCAACAACGCCAAGCGGTCGATCGGCCCCGACAAGATCAACCAGCTGCGTCACGTGATGTTCCTGCGGGACGCCGACGGCGTGCGGGCCCACATGGAGCGCCAGCGCGCCCTGCTCCAGCCGAAGTTCGAGGCGGTGGCGCGGATCCTGGAGGCGGAGCTCGGCGGCACCGGCCTCGCCCGGTGGACCGACCCCAAGGGCGGCTACTTCGTCACGCTCGAAGTGCCCGACGGCTGCGCCAAGGAGGTCGTACGCCGTGCCGCGGACGCGGGCATCGTGCTGACCCCGGCCGGCGCCACCCACCCGTACGGCGACGACCCGCGTGACGCCGTCATCCGCGTCGCGCCCAGCTACCCGAGCCTCGACGAACTGGAGCAGGCCATGCAGGGGCTCACGACGTGCGTGCGGCTCGTGGGGTACGAGCAGCGGGCCCGCTAGGTCCCACGCCCCGGAAGGGGCGACGGAGGAGGGGCGCTGCCCGCCGTGATCATCGATCACCGGCGAGGGCGGCGCCCCTCCTGCGTTTCATGCGGGCGCCGGTTTCACGCGGGCATCTTGATCCGCAGGGGGCCGCAGCCGACGCGGTCCGCCTCGGCGGCCACATAGCGGGGCAGGAGCATCCGGATGTCGGCGGCGTGGTCCCTGCCGTCGGCCCGGATGAGGAAGGTGACCTCGCCGGTCTGGCACTCGGCCTGGAAGAAGCCGAAGTCGTCCCGGAGGAAACCGGCCCCCCGGCCGCCGTCCAGGACCTTGACCTTGGGGCCGCCCTCGGACTTCAGGCGCGTGTAGAGCGCGGCGAGGCGCGGGTCCTCGACCGTCATCAGCCGCAGACTCGGGTGCTCGAAGACGGCATCGCGGTCGCAGGTCCGCACCGGGCCCCCGCCCGCGGTCACCAGCGGCTGATGCAGCTCGTCGACCGGCCGCATGCCGTCCAGGTGCAGCCCCTCGATGCCGCATATCGCGTCGGGCTTCTCGCTCGTGGCGCGGGCGGGGGCTGGCAGCCGGTCCGCGGGGTCCTTCACCTGGCCGTCGCACTCCTGCTGGGTCAGGAAGCTGTTGACGAGTGTGACCAGGGCGCTGGTGAGCCGGGCACGGTCACCGGTGTCGACCCGGCTCGCGTAGTCGGTCCAGCCCGTCTCCATGTCGATCACGGTGGGGGTGAAGGAATCCGTCCTCCTGCCGACGCAGCTCTCCGGAATCGCCAGCCACGCGCGCGAGTCCGACGCCATGCCCAGCAGTCCGCCGCCCAGCGGGGTCATCCGCGCGGACAGATACTCGTCGGCCCACGCGTCGCGGTCGCCGCCGAACCGGCCGCTGAGCTTGTGGACCCGGGCCGTGATCTCCGGGCCGCCCTCCGTCTGCAGACGGCACACGCCCGCCCTCTCCGCGAGGTAGCGGTCGCGGGTCGGCATGGCCGACGTCTCGATGTCGTCCTCGCCCTCGAAGAGGTCCGCCACGTCGTCGCCGCTCAGCGAACCCCAGCACGCCGACTCCTGCTCGAAGGGGCCCGCCTGCGCCTGCCAGGCGATCCCGGTGCCGCCGAGCAGCGCCCCGGCGACGGCGGCGGCGAGGGCGGGACGCAGCCGCCCGCGCATGAGCTGCCCCCAGTGCCACCAGGGGCGGGGCCGCCCGGGAGCCGCGCCGGCCGTCGTCTCGTCCGTCTCGGTCATCAGCGCTCTCCCTCGGTTCCCGCGGCCGCGGCCGGTGCGACGGCCGTGCACCCAAGACGGTGCGACACGCCGTTGGTGAATGCGGCGAAGAGCCTCTTGGCGTCATGTGCCGGTGCGCCCAGCATCAGGAACGACGTCGGGCGCCCCGCGCACTGCGTCCGTACGAACTGATGGTCCGGTTCGATGGCGCCCTTGCCCCGCCAGCCACGCGCCGGTGCAGCGTCGCCGTGCAGGTCCTTGAGAAGCGCGTCGAGCCGGGGGTGGGCGACCATCAGAGCGTCGAGGTGTGCGGCGTTCGACCTGCCGATCCGCACCGCACAGGACTGCTGCTCGTCGGTGACCACACCGACCTGGTACGAGGTCTCGTCCTCCTGCTTCTCGTCGAGGTCGAGATCGAGTCCCTTGATGCGGCACGCCGGATCGGAGTAGAAGGTCCCGGCGTTCTCCGGCAACGTGAGCCGGGGAGAGGTGACGCGCAGCGGCTTCGCCGGGGCGCAACCCGCCTTCTCCATCCCCTTGTTGGCGGCGCTCACCAGGAGTTCGGTCACCCCGCGCGGGCCGCCGACGTCCGGGCTCGGCGGCCGCGGATCGCCGGACTGCCTCTTCTCCTGCGCGTCGAGGGTGACCGCGGTGGGGTGCCCGTCGCGGGTGTCGCACCGCTCGGGCAGCACCAGCAGACCGTGTGTGCTGTCGACGGCGCCGGGCAGCCCGTCGGGCAGGGGTGTCACGCCGTCGCCGAGATAGCCGTTGAGCCAGGCCAGGCGAGCCTTCGCGTCCTTCGGGGCCGTGCCGAACTTCACCGTGACGGTGGTCTGCTGGGCGTGCTCGCCGCCGGAGCCGCCGTCGCTCGAGCGCACGGCCAGGGTGCACGAGCCCGTCGGCTTCCCCGGCGTCGGTGAGGAGTCCTCGGACGTACGACCGCGTGCGTCGTCACCCGAGAACGCCTCGTCGCCCAGAATCCAGGAGCCGCTGTCCTGTTCCCAACTGCCCCAGCAGTAACTGTCCTTGCTGGCCAAGGGCCCCTGGAACGCCCAGGTTCCGAGCCCCGCCGCCACCGCCACCACCACGGCGCCCGATGCCACGGCCCGGCGCCGTGTGCGGACAAGGCCGCGCCCCCATGTGCGTGCCCGGCCGAACCGCCCCGCCTGACTTGCCCCCGTCACCGCAGCTTCCCCTTCTCCGCCCCGCCCGATGTGACCGCCGATCGTATCCAGTTGGCCCCTACAGGCGATCACCGGGCCCGTAGCTCAGCTGCGGCAACTGGAGGTCCTTGCCGAAGCGGTCCTCGAACTGGACACGGCGTTCCGGCAGCGCGGCAACGACCCCTCCCGGGGTGCCCGGCTCGCCGATGCCGTGCACGAGGTCACGGCGCTGCTCCTGCAGTGGCCGCCGAAGTTCCATGAGGTGGTGACGGAGTCAGGCGAGATCGTGCTGTGACTCCCGGACGGGCCCGCGTCTTCCGGGAGCCGATGCGCCCCGCTCACCGTCGTGGGCCGCCCCGCTCACCGTCGTGGGCCCCGCTCACCGTCGTGGGAGCGGGGCGGCACCTGAGCTAGTCGGAGGCGACGGGCCGCGCCCCGGGGCCGTCGAGCACCATCTCGCGCTCCCTCTTCGAGGGGTCGCCCTTCATGGGGGCGGTCTTGCCGGAGCGCACGAAGCCGTAGCGCCGGTAGAAGCTCTCGGCCCGTGCGTTGTCCTCGTGGACGTACAGGCGCACGCGCGCCACGTCCGCAGCCGACCAGGCCCAGTCGATGGCCGCCTCGAAGAGCGCGTCGATCAGGCCGCTTCCGCGGTGCTCGGCGCGGACGAAGACACCGACGAGATGTGCCTGGCGCTGCTCGATGGTCCCGCCGAACACGTCGTCGCTGCCCGCGTCCTCGACGAGCACGGTCACCGTGCCGCTCCAGGTGCCGTCCGGGCCCTCGGTCACGAACTGGCGCACCGGGGGTCCGCCCGCCGCACCCTTGGCCCGCTCCTGCCAGAAGGAGTCCGGCTGCGCGGCGGCCTGCTCGTACGTGTCGAGGAAGGCGATCGGCGCCGCCGGGTCCTGGAGCGCCAGGAGCCGCAGCTTCTTCACCTCGGGCCACTCGTCGGCGCGTATCGCACGGACGGCATGGCGGGAAACCTGGTTCATGCTGCCGCACCCTACGGGACCGGCGTTGCCGGGCGCTTCGCCATTTTCCCTGGTCCCCGCGCCCGCTCGGGCAAGAGGAAGAAACTTCGTCGCACCCCTTGACCGTTGCTCCCACGCCGCGCACAGTACTCGTTAATGCGCATAACTAATACGCATTAATGATGGAGGGGCAGTGGTGGACGAACCCAGGAAGCGCGCCGGACGAGGCCGGGCGTCCGGCTCGGCAGGGCGCACCGGGCGGCCGCGTCAGGCGGAGGTCGCCCGGCTCGCGGGGGTGTCGCAGGCCACCGTCTCGCTGGTGCTCGCGGGCAAGAAGCAGGGCATCGCCATCTCGGACGAGACCCGGCAGAAGGTCCTCGACGCGGCCGGCAGCCTCGGCTACGTGCCCGACCCGGCCGCCCGGCGTCTCGCGGCGGCGCGCAACGGCCTGCTCGGAGTGTTCAGCTTCACGGCCACCTTCCCCACGGACGTGCAGCACTCGTACTACCCGTTCCTGGTGGGCGTGGAGCAGGAAGCCGCCGCGCAGGGATACGACCTGGTGCTCTTCACCGGGTCGAGCAGGGGAGGAGCGGGGGCCGGCGGGCCGCACGCGCTCAACAGGGCGCGGCTGGCGGACGGTTGCCTCTTCCTGGGCCGCCACGCTCCCGTGGACGAACTGCGCAGGCTCGTGGACGACGGGTTCCCCGTGGTCCACCTGGGCCGCAGGGACGAACCGAAGGGGCTCGCCTGGGTCGGCGCCGACTATGTGAGCGCCAGCCGGGAAGTCGTCCGGCGGCTCGCCGATCTCGGACACCGCCGCGTCATCCTCGTACGCGAGGACGATGACGCGCCCGCATCCACCGACCGCGAGCAGGGCTTCCAGGAAGGCCTGGAGGCGGCAGGACTGCCCGGCGGTGACTCCGCCGTGTTCCGCCGCGCCGATCCGGAACGCACGCTCGGCGCGGAGCAACTGCGGCAGTGGGTCGCGCAGGGCGTCACCGCGTTCGTGGCCGAGGAGACCGACAGCGGCGCGGCCTGGCGGGCGCTGAGCACGGCTGCCCGCGACGCCGGTCTCGACTGCCCCGGCGACATCTCCCTGGCCGTCCTTGGCAGCCCGCCGCCCGACCTGGCGGACGCGCCGCTGCCCACCGGCTTCGACATCCCCCGCGCGCAGCTGGGCGCGGCCGCCGTACGCCTGCTCGCCACCCTCGTCGCCGGCGAGGACGCCCCCGACCCGCTGGTGGCCTGCACCTTCCGGCCCGGCGCCAGCACGGGACCGCCGCCCAAGACGCTGCCGGACAGCGCATGACGGCCGGGACGAGCAGCCGCGCCCCGCCACCCGCCGGACGCCCGCGGCACGACCACGTACAGCACAGCACTAGGAGAACCGTGATCCCTGAACCGGACATCCTCATCGTCGGCGGCGGCCTGGGCGGCGTGGCCGCCGCGCTCGCCGCCTGCCGGGCCGGCCGGACCGTCGTCCTCACCGAGGAGACGGACTGGATCGGCGGCCAGCTCACCTCCCAGGCCGTCCCGCCGGACGAGCACCCCTGGGTGGAGCAGTTCGGCACGACCGCCTCGTACCGCAAGCTGCGCGAGTCCATCAGGGACTACTACCGCCAGTGGTATCCGCTGCGTTCGGAGGCCTTGTCCCTGCCCCGTCTCAATCCGGGCGCGGGCCGGGTCAGCAAGCTCTGCCACGAGCCCCGCGTCGCCCTGGCCGCCATGGAAGGCATGCTCGCGCCGCATCTCGCGTCCGGGCGGCTGACGCTTCTCACCGAGTACCGGGCCGTCGCCGCCGGATCGGACAACGATGTCATCACCTCGGTGACCCTGGAGAACCTGCGCGACGGCGAGCGCACCACGCTCCACGCCCGCTACGTCATCGACGCCACCGAGACCGGTGAACTCCTCGAACTGGGCGGCGTCGAGCACGCCGTCGGCGCCGAGTCGCGCGCCGAGTTCGGCGAGCCGCACGCCCCCGAGGAAGCCCAGCCCCTCAACCAGCAGGGCATCACCGTCTGCTTCGCGCTCTCCCACCACGAGGGCGAGAACCACGTCATCGAGCGCCCCGTCGACTACGACTTCTGGCGCTCCTACCAGCCGGACTTCTGGCCGGGCCCGCTCCTCGGCTTCCTCGCCCCGGACCCGCGTTCGCTCGAAGCCGTCCCGCGTACGTTCGTGCCGAACCCGGAGATCGACCCCCTCGCCGTCAACGCAGACCAGAGCGCCGACGCGGGCGACAAGGAACTGTGGGGCTTCCGCCGCATCCTCGCCCGCAAGCTGCACCGGCCGGGAGCCTTCGACTCCGACATCACCCTGGTCAACTGGCCCCTCAACGACTACTGGTTGAAGCCGCTGATCGGAGGCGGCGAACAGACCTCGGCGCAGGCCCTCGCCGAGGCCCGGCAGCTCTCGCTCTCGGTCCTCTACTGGCTGCAGACCGAGGCGCCCCGCGAGGACGGCGGCACCGGATTCCCCGGTCTGCGCCTTCGCCCCGACATCACCGGCACCGCCGACGGTCTGGCCAAGGCCCCCTACGTGCGCGAGTCGCGGCGCATCAAGGCCGTCACCACCGTCACCGAACAGGACGTCGCGATCGACGTCGTCGGCCCCTACGGACGGACCAAGTACCGCGACTCCGTGGGCGTCGGCAACTACCGCATCGACCTGCACCCCTCCACCGGCGGCGACAACTACATCGACATCGGCTCCGTGCCGTTCGAGATACCGCTCGGCGCCCTCGTGCCCCGCCGGATCCGCAATCTCCTGCCCGCGGGCAAGAACATCGGCACCACCCACATCACCAACGGCTGCTACCGCCTCCACCCCGTGGAGTGGAACATCGGCGAGGTCGCCGGTGCCCTGGCAGCTCACTGCGTGTCCGAAGGCGTCGAACCCCACCAGGTCCAAGCCGAGGACAAGCGGTTCGAGGAATTCGCCCGGCTGCTCGACCGAGACGGAGTGCAGCGCCACTGGCCCGACGTACGCGGCTACTGAGAGCCCACGGCTCTCGAAAGTGCCGGGTGGGACAGCTCCACCTGTGCCCCCCCCCCCCCCCCCGCCCCCCCCCCCCCCCCCAAGGGGGGGCCCAACCAAACAACACCCACCCCAACCC
>NZ_JBEYWZ010000010.1:0-342407 GCF_040644915.1 Streptomyces sp. NPDC046925
CTACGACTGGAGCGAGATCGAGGAACGCTACCGGGACGCGAACATCTTCCCGGTCATCCCCGAGGCAGGCCTCCGCGCGACCCTCGGCATTCTGGACCCGCCCACCACCGGGTCTCCGACCTCGCTGCCGCCGGGCCCTGGCCGGGTACGGCGCGCACCCCGGGGCCCGTCGCGCTTTGCGGAACCCCCCAATTCCACCCCCCTTGCACGGCACGGGGGATGCATCCCCGAAAGGGACTACCACTCATGACTGCTTCGGATCAGGGACCCGCGGCATGCGCCAACCCGTCCTGTCCCAACATCGTCGAACAGGGGGGCGCCCGGGCCGGTCGGCCCCGTCGCTACTGCTCCGACTCCTGCGGCCGCGCCTACCGCAAGCGGCACCCCGCCGAGCCCGCGGCGGCCACCAACCACGAGTACGCCGTCCAGGTCGCCGACGACTGCTCGCGGCGCATGGAAACGGTGTACAAGCTGGTGCGCGACGGTCAACCGCTGGGCGCCCTGCGCCAGTTACGGCAGCTCGAGAGCGACCTGGCCGACCTGACGGCCGCCACCGTGACACAGGCCCGCGACAATAAGAGGAAGGCTTCTGACATAGCCGGCGCCCTCAGCGTCACTCCTGACACGGTCAGCCGAAAATGGTCGGTCAAGACGAACAACCGCCGCCGCCAGACACGCCTGGCCCGGCTCCAGCCCCCGCCGCCCACCCATCAGCCCTCGGGGGCACGGCAACTCCCGCGCCAGCGCCCGTCGCACCGGCCCCCGTCCGCCGCGAGTTCCGAGCAGGACCCGGGCGGCTCCCCCGGCGCCGCCGCGGACCCCGCCTCAGCCCTCGGACGGGCACTGTCCCACCTGCACCGGACCCACGACCGATCCCAGCGCTCCCTGGGCCAGGAGGCCGGCGTGTCCGCGTCCTACGTCTCGCGCATCTTCAGCGGCGAGCGGCTGCCCACCTGGAAGGTCGCCAACCGCCTCACGCTCGCTCTGGGGGCGGCACCGGAGGACCTCAGGCCGCTGTGGGACGCCGCGCGCGGAGAGAAGCCGCCCGCCAAGTCCTCCCTGCCCGCCGCACTGCGCGGCCTGCTGCTCGCCAACGCAAGCCCCAGCTACAGCCAGCTCAGCGCCCGCACCCAATACGCCCTCTCGGCCGCCGAGATAGCCGTCGCGTTCGGCGGCGCCTCGGTCCCGGAGTGGGACACCGTCGACCGGCTCGTGACCGCCCTGCACGGCCGACCGGACACGGTGCGTCCGCTGTGGAACGCGGCCAAGACCGCTCTCCCGGACGCCGCACGCCCGAGCGTGCCTCTGCCCGCTCTGCCCGCCGAATCCTTCGGGTGACTCCCATGCTCGCCACCCACACCATCCAGCCGGCCACGCCCCGGCGCAGGAGGCCCCAACCGCCGCCCGACCCCGAGCCGACGCACCTCGACGCCGCCGGTGCCGTCCCGCTGACCCTGCCCTTGGCCTTCGAAGCGTTCAGGGACCTGCACTACGACTGCTACCTCGGCTACGCACGCCTCCACCTGCCCGGCGACGACGCCGCGGAGGCCGTGGCCCGCACCCTGGGCCATCTGGTCATCCACTGGCCCTACGTGATCAGCCGCCGCAGTCCCGCCGCGTACGCCTGGGACCGGCTGGTCGACCACACCCGCAGCCGCCACCACCCCCTGGACCTCAACACCGACTCCACGACGCAGTACGACGCGGTCGTCCTGCACCACGGCCTCGGCTGCTCCGTGCCCACCGTGGCCGCCACCACCGGCTTGCACCCGGCGAAAGCCGCCTACCTCTTACGCGTCTGGCAACCCTCCACCTGACGAAAGCACCGACCGCGCGCCGCCCACGCCGGTCCCTGCCTCTCTGACGTCTGCGTCTTCGGCCGGTCTAGGCTTCACGTTGACCTGACTGGTTCATTCAGGAGGACATGTCCGACGGCGCCACCGGCGCCGCCGAGTTCGGAGTTCAGCAGTGCTTTTCGACGTCACCCGCGGCGAACTCGCCGGCATCTTCGGCGAGGACCGGCTCGCGGTCCTGGCCGCGACCGCCTTTCCGCCCTCCGCCGCGGAGAGCGAGGGTGCCCGCGTCCTGCAGACCGTCGGTGTGCCCACCGAGATGTTCCATCTGCGTGAGCCCGACGAGGAGTCTGGTCGGCTGGCGCTCGTCCGGGACGTCGTCGACGTAGAGGACTTCGAGGACGCCTCGCAGGACGCGGGCGAGTGGCCCGTCTTCGGTTGGCTGCTCAACGCCCATCTCGCCCTCGACCCCGGTTCCGGCAAGGTGTACGCCTTCGACCCCGACGAGGAGACCGTGCGGGAACTGCACACGGACGTCTCATCGCTCGTCCAGGTCGCCCTCCGGTTCCAGCGCCTGCTGGAGGAGTTCACCTTCAGCGGCGACGACGGTGACGAGGAGGCCGACTTCGAGCGCCTTGAGGGCGAGGTCGAGCGCATCCGTGCGGAGACGAGCGGCGTTGACCCGCTTCCCTTCGAGGACGACGAGACCGTCTGGTCGGTGATCGGCGAGGAGATCGCCGCGGGCCAGCACTTCAGGGGCGACAGCCCGGCAGGCCGCTCGCTCTACGGGTGATCGCCGATCCCGGCCGGCGGCCCGTGCGCCGCGCACTCCGCGCGGTGCACGGGCCGCAGGACTCACGCGGATTCGAGGAGCGGACGGATCTCGATCGTCTCCGGAGTGGGCAGGGACTTGGCCAGTTCGACGGCCTCCGCGCGGTCGGCCACCTCAAGCACGAACCAGCCGCCCAGGGTCTCTTCCCCGGCGTGGGCCGGCCCGTCGGTCACCGACGACGCCCCGTCGGCGCTCTTGCGTACGGTCGCGGGCAGGTCGTGCTCGGTGTCCAGCGCGTCACCGCCGACCAGTTTCCCGGCCGCCGCGAGTTTGCCGATCCAGTTCTCGTACTCCGCGCGGTAGGCGTCCCGGTCGGCCTGGATCCGGCGACGTGACTCGTCCGTCTCGAAGATCACGAGTGCGTATTTCATGGTGCATGTCCTCTCCGGCCGCCGTGCGGGCGGCCGTTGTCGGCGTTGACGGGTGTGCGGGACTCGTTGGTCAGGCGGCGTTGTCCACGGGGGCGACGCGAGCCAGCGCTCCGATCTCCAGAGCGGTCCACAAGGCGCCGTCGGGGCCCTGCGTGATGCCGTGCGGCTCGGAGCCGGGCGTGGGCAGGTCGTGCACGGTGATGGTGCCGTCGGCAGTGATCGAGCCGACACGGTTGGCGCCCCACTCGGTGAACCACGCGGTGCCGTCGTCGGCGACAGTGATGGCGTGGGGCCGGGCGGCGCGGTCGGGCAGCGGATACTCGGCGACCTGCCCGTCGGGGGTGATCCGTCCGATCTGGCCCGCGGCGATCTCGACGAACCACAGTGCCCCGTCGCGTCCCGCCGCGATGCCTACCGGCGCGGCGCCCTCGGTCGCCAGCGGGTGCAGGGTCACCGCGCCGTCCATGCTGATCCGCCCGATGGCGTTGGCCTGGTTGAGGGTGAACCACATCGCGCCGTCGGCACCGGCGGTGATCGCGGAGGGGAACCCGCCGGTGACCGGGAGCGGGAACTCGGTGACCCGCCCGTCGACGGTGATGCGTCCGATGCGGTCGGCGGTGGTCTCGGTGAACCACAGGGCACCGTCCGGTCCGGCCGCGATGCCGAAAGGCCCGCAGCCCGGGGTGGGGATCGCGAAGTCGTCGATGTCGCCGCCGGTGGTGATCCGCCCGATCCGGTGTGCCTGGTACTGGGTGAACCACAGGGCGTCGTCGGGGCCGTGGGCAATGATGGTGGGCCCGCACGCGGGGTCGAGTGGGTGGCTCACAGCTTCGCCGCCGGGGATCAGCCGGCCGATCCGGCCGCTGTGGACGAGGGTGAACCACAGGGCGCCGTCCGGCCCGGTGGTGATGGCGTACGGTCCGGCCTCGCTGTCAGCCACAGCGTGTTCGTCGATCAATACCGGGGTCACAGAAGTCTCTCCAGATCGTGCTCGGCTGCGATGCGTGCGGGAACGGCCGCAGCTGTTCCCGGCCGGGTGCGGGTGGGTGGCCGGTGGGACAGGGGTGAGTCTCGTTCAGGGTGATCGGCCGGAGCAACGCAGATTTCCGCAAGGCAGCGATAAGCAGGAGTGATCAACGGGGACGGACGCCCGGATCTGCGGGGGCGGACGCTTGGAACTGCGGTACAGCAGGCTGGTATCGCTGCTGCCCGATTTCACTTGTGCGAGGCGTACCGGACCGGCCCGGGGCTCCGGCCGTTTCCGGCGGGTCACTATCGTCGCAGCATGACAGGTGAGTTCGACATGGTCCGGGCGCTGACCGCAGGCGTCGCGGGCCGGGCAGGTGCCCGGGACTTCGTCCGCGGGTTCGCCGCGCACTGGACGACCCCGCTGGCGGAAGGCGACGGCTGGAGCGAGGGCGAACTGGCCGCCGCCGAGGCGAGGTTGGGTCTTCGGCTGCCGCAAGCACTGCGCGAGGCATACGCGTTGTGCGGTCGGCGCCGGGACCTCACCGGCAATCACGATGTCCTGCTCGCCCCGGACGAGTTGTACGTGGATGGCGCGCGGGAGGCGCTGGTCTTCCGGCAGGAGAATCAGGGCGCCGCGTCCTGGGGCATCCTGCTCGCCGACCTCGGGGCGGATGATCCCGCCGTGTTCATCCGGGCGGACCTGGCGGACAAGAGCGCGGAGAAGTGGGAGTGCTGGCTGGAGCGGACCTCGCTGGCGTTCGTCGAGATCGTCCTCGCGGAAGCCCTGCACTCCCCCGAAGAACTCTCCGACTTCCTGGACGATCTCGACGCGGACGGCATCGACGTACTGGAGCAGCACTGCACGCGCCTGCCGCTTCCGGACTATCCGCTCGGCGAGGGGGAACCCGGCATCCGCTGGTACGCGGCAACCGATGTCCTGTTGCGGGCCGACGGAGGCGAGGTGCTGTACGCCCGGGCGCGCACCGGAGAGGCTCTGGACCGGGTGCGCGACCTGATCCCCGGCGACTGGCTCAACGACTACTGACTTATCTGCCGGTCACCATTCTGACCACGGCAGTCCCTGCCGCCACCGCTTCCCTCACCGCGGTACATCCGCACCGCCCGGCGCGGCCAGCCGGCGTGGCAGGCCCGATGCCAGGTGGTCGACGAAGCGGCTGACCCGCTGCGGGACATGTTCGTCGCCCCCGTACAGCGCATAGATGTCGGCCGCCGGCGTCGGCACCTGCGGCAGCACCCGCACCAGCTCACCGCGGTCTAGATACGGCGCGACGTGCCACTCCGAACGCATGATCACGCCACGTCCCCGCAGCGCCCAGTCGGTCACCACGTCGCCGTCGTTGCTCGACAGATGGCCGTGCACGCGCACATGACGCGGCCCGGAGGCATCCCCGAAACGCCAGAGCGCGAAGTCGCCCTCGTTCTCGCGCAGCACGATGCAGTTGTGCCCGGCCAGATCCTCGACGCCCGCCGGTTCACCGCGCTCGGCCAGGTAGGAGGGCGCCGCGCACGGCACACGGCGGTTCGCCGCCAGGCGGCGCATACGCAGCGAGGAGTCGGGCGGCGCGCCCACATGCACGGCGACGTCGAAGGCGCGGCGGTGGGGGCGCAGCGGGAGCTCGGAGGTGTGCAGCTGGGCGTGCAGCCGCGGGTGATCGGCGGCGAACTCGCCCAGCAGCGGCGCCACATGTGCGCGCCCCAGGCCGATCGTCGACTCCACGACCAGCGTGCCGCGCAGCTCGGCCGACCGGTCGGCGAGGGAGTCCTCCAGCTCACGGATCTGGTCGAGGATCGTCTGCGTGCGCGCCGCGTAGCGCCTGCCCTCGGAGGTCAGAGCCAGGCGCCTGGGTCCGCGCCGCACGAGCCGGGCGCCCAGGCGTCGCTCCAGCGCCGTGAGGCGCTTGCTGACGACGGACAGGGAGCATCCCAGCTCCCGTGACGCGGCCGTGAGGGTTTCGTTCGAGGCGACGACCTGGAAGAACCACAGGTCGTCCATGGACGACCGGCCCGCCTCGGCGCGGTCGCCCCGGCCGCGGATGCTTTCCACAGCGGAAGCCTACCTTGCCGACCACGGCCTTGTGGGGTCGATCTGTGCTGGCCAAGGTGGGGTCTGCACATTGCGCCCGGCCGGATCTGGCTTTGCCGGTGCTCCGCCCGTCGGCGCCGTAGACACAGAACCAAGGAGTCCATCCGTGCCGCACCGCTATCGCATCGCCGCCGTCCCGGGCGACGGGATCGGCCGCGAGATCGTTCCCGAAGGCCTCAGGTGCCTGCGGGCGGCTGCCGAAGTCCACGGATTCGAACTCGACGTCGTCGAGTTCGACTTCGCCAGCGCCGACCACTGGCTGCGGCACGGCACGATGCTCCCGCCGGACTGGAAGCACGTGCTCGCCGGCTTCGACGCGATCTTCTTCGGCGCGGTCGGCTGGCCCGACGTCGTGCCCGACCACGTCTCCCTGTGGGGCAGCCTGTTGCAGATGCGCCGCGAGTTCGACCAGTACATCAATCTGCGCCCCGTCCGGCTGCTGCGCGGAGTACGCAGCCCGCTGCGCGACCACCGGCCAGGGGACATCGACTTCTACGTCGTGCGGGAGAACACCGAGGGCGAGTACTCCAGCATCGGCGGTCGGATCTTCGAGGGCACCGACCGGGAAACGGTGGTCCAGGAGACGGTGATGACAAGGACTGGCGTGGACCGGGTCCTGCGCTACGCCTTCGAACTGGCCGACTCACGCCCCCGCAAGAGCCTGACCTGGGCGACGAAGAGCAACGGCATCTCCATCACCATGCCCTACTGGGACGAGCGGGCGGCCTCGATGGCCTCGCAATACCCGCGGGTGAGGGCCGACAAGGACCACATCGACATCCTGTCCGCCAAGTTCGTGCTGCAGCCCCAGCACTATGACGTCGTCGTGGCCAGCAACCTCTTCGGGGACATCCTCTCCGACCTCGGGCCGGCCTGCACCGGCACCATCGGCATCGCGCCCAGCGCCAACATCAACCCCGAGCGGACCTTTCCCAGCCTCTTCGAACCGGTCCACGGATCGGCACCGGACATCGCCGGCCTCGGCGTCGCCAACCCGGTCGGCCAGATCTGGAGCGGCGCGATGATGCTGGCTCACCTGGGTGAACACGAGGCGGCGGCAGGGGTGGTGGCCGCGATCGAGGACGTCCTGGACGAGCAGCCCCACGTCCTCACCCCCGACCTCGGCGGCCCCGGAACCACCAGCGGCCTGGGGACGGCGATCGCTGCCCGCATCAGTGCCGCGCCCGCGGCGGGCGACGTACGCGAAACGTCGAGCACGCAGCCCTGACCGCACCGGCGAGCGGCATCCCGCCCGCCGACAGCGCTCCCACCACCACCCACCAGCCGCCGCCCTCAGCGGTGGCGCGAAGGGACACGTCCATGACGACGGGGCCGACAGAGCAGCGAGCGGGGTTACGGCGGATCACGCTGCTGGCCGCTCTCGCGGTGTTCGCACAGGAGTCGACCTGGAACTTCTACGAGTCCCAGGTCCCGCCCCTGCTCAGGGAGCACATCTCCAGCGCGGCGGTGGTGGGCATGCTGATGGGCATGGACAACCTGCTGGGCGTCTTCATCCAGCCCTGGATCGGCAGCAGATCGGATCACACCCGGACCTCGCGGGGACGGCGGATGCCCTACCTCGTGGTCGGCATGCCCGTCGCTGCGGTGCTGTTCGCCGTCATCCCGCACACCGCGGCCTCGCTTCCGCTACTGATCGCGCTGATGTTCTCCTACGCCCTGGTGGCCAACTCCTTCAAGCCGGTCGCCGAGGCCCTGGTCCCCGACTTCATCCCACCGCAGCGCCGCAGCCGCGCCAACGCGGTGGTCAAGATCGCCACAAGTCTGACGACGATCGCCGCCGCGCTCATCAGCATCCTGCTGATCGACGACCACCCCAAGACCGCGTTCGCCATCCCCGCCGCCATCATGCTGATCTCCATCGCGGTCCTCGCGGCCACGGTGCGCGACAACGAGTCCCCCGCCTACAAGGCCGCGGTCGCCGAGAGCAAGGCAGCGCCTGACACCGTGAACCAGCGGCGGCGGGTGCGCGCCACGCTCGCGGAGATCGCCACGGATCCCGACCGCAGCCGGTTGCTGCTCCTTGCCGCGATCGTGCTCTTCGGCAGCGCCTGGGCCGCATCGCGCTCCCTGATCACGCCTTTCGGGATGGAAACCCTGGACATGACGCGCGGCGACGCCGGCGGACTGACCCTGCCCAGCGGCATCGCCTTCATCCTGGCCGCCTACCCCGCAGCGATGTTCGCCGAGTCCTACGGCCGGCTGCGCGTCATCGCCGCGGGCATGGCCGTCTTCGCCACCGCCATGCTCCTCGGCACCCTCCTGCACACACCCGCCGGGGTCACCGTGGCCCTGTGCATCGCGGCGGCGGGCGCGAGTTGCTTCCTGGTCAACGCCGCGGTGGTCCTGTGGAACCTCGCCCCCTCCGCGCAGGTCTTCGGGACGTACGCCGGGATGTACAGCATCTGCTGGGCCGGCGGCGGATTCGCGGGTCCGGCGCTGGTCGGCGCGATGGTCGACGCCACGGGGTGGACGCTGATGCTCGTCGACATCTGTCTGCTCGCGGTGGTCGCCATCGCCGTCGTCGCCAGGATCGGCACACTCCGGCGACGCGTCGCCGCGGCCGCGCTGTGAGCAGACACGCCCAGTCCCCCGAACCGCCCGGCGCACCCGGCCCGTACGCAACGAACGCCGGAGCAGAAACGAGGAGCACGTGTCCCGCATCCTGATCACGACCGACTACCTGCGTCCCGGGGACGAGGTCGACCGCTGCCTGCGGGCGCGCGGGCACACCACCACGCACACCCCGCTCGCCGGCGTCCACGACCCCGAGCAGATCGTCGCCGCCTACGCCGACGCCGACGCGGCGCTCGTCGGCCACGAACCGCTGACCGCCGAAGTCCTCGTGCGCCTGGGCCGGTTGCGCGTCGTCGTGCGTACCGGCGTCGGCTACGACGCCATCGACGCGGCCGCCGCGGCCCGCCTGGGGATCACCGTGAGCAACCTGCCCGGGATCAACGCCAACGCGGTCGCCGAGTACACCCTCGGTCTGCTGCTGGCCTCGGCGCGGCGACTGGTCCAGAGCGCCACATCGGTCGCGGCGGGCGGCTGGCCGCGCGAGCACGGCCGTGAACTGCGCGACGCCACGCTCGGCCTGCTCGGCTACGGCGCGGCCGCCCGGGCCGTCGTACCGCTGGCCCGGGCGTTCGGCATGCGCGTGCTGTGTACGAGCCGTGTCCCGCGGACGGAGCGGACCGACCCCGACGTCCGCTTCGTCGACCTGCCCGAACTCCTCTCCGGCGCGGACTACTTGTCGGTGCACACCGCGCTGACCGAGCACAGCCGCGGACTGCTCGACGCCGCGGCCTTCCGCCAGATGAAACCGGACGCCTTCCTGATCAACACCGCCCGCGGAGGCGTCGTGGACGAGGCGGCCCTGGCCGATGCCGTGCGCGGCGGGCGGATCGCCGGAGCCGCTCTCGACGTCGTCGGCCGCGAGCCGCTGCCGGCCGACAGTCCCCTGCGGGGCGTCGACGGCATCGTCGTCTACTCCCACCTCGCCGGTCAGACCGCCGAGGCCCGTGCCGCCGCCGGTCTGGAGGGAGCGGCCGAACTCCTGGCCTCGCTCGCCGGACGCCCGCAACGCGCCGTCAATGCCGGGCTGTTGTACGCCGACGCGCCTCCCGACGAAAACCCCTGACTCTGACCCCACTTCACCAAACACAGCAGCGAACAAGGAGGACCATGAGCCACGAACCGGTCGACTCGGTCGGCATCCTGGTGCCCAGCGGCATGCTCGGCGCCGGCTTCGCCGAGGCGACGGTCGAGCGCGGCCTCGCACTGGGCGCCGACGTGATCGCCGTCGACGGCGGCAGCACCGACTCCGGCCCCTACTACCTCGGCGCGTCCACACCCAAGACCACCACCGCCCAAGTCGCCCACGACCTGCGCATCCTGCTCAAGGCGGCGGCACGCGCCGACATCCCCCTGATCGTCGGCTCGTGCGGCACCAGCGGCACCGACAGCGGCGTCGACTGGGTCGCGGGCATCGTCGCCGGCATCCAGGCAGAGGAAGGCCTCGCCCTCGACGTCGCCCGCATCTACAGCGAGCAGGACGCCGGCACCCTCACCCGGCACCTGGACGCAGGCCGCGTCCACCCCCTGCCTCCCCTGGGCGCTCTGCGGGCCGAAACACTGGAGAGCTGCACGCACATCGTCGGCATGATGGGCCACGAACCCATCGTCGCCGCACTCGAAGCCGGCGCCCGGGTCGTGCTCGCCGGCCGTGCCACCGACACCGCCGTCGCCGCGGCGTACCCGCTCATGAAGGGGATGCCCGCCGGACCGACCTGGCACGCATCCAAGATCGTCGAGTGCGGCGGTCAGTGCACCACCAACCCCCGTGCCGGAGGCGTCTTCGCCACCATCGACGCGGGAGGCTTCACCATCGAGCCGCTGGACCCGACGGCGGCCTGCACTCCGGACTCCGTCGCCGCCCACATGCTCTACGAGACCGCCGACCCGTTCCGGATGCGCGAACCCGCCGGCACCCTCGACGTCCGCGAGGCCCGCTACTCGGCCGTGGACGACCGCATCGTCCGCGTCGAAGGCTCCCGCTTCCACACCGCGGACCAGCACACCATCAAGCTCGAAGGCGCCCGGATCACCGGCTACGAGACGATGTCGTTCTCCGCGATCCGCGATCCCCACATCCTCGCGCACATCGAAGAGTGGGCCGGTCTCCTGCGCACCGTCATCGAGCAGCGGGTCAAGCAGACCCTCCAACTCCCGCTCGGGTCATACGAATTCGACATCCGCCTCTACGGTTACAACGCCGTCCTCGAAGAACTCGACCCCGCCGTCGGCCCGCCACGGGAAGTGGGGGTCATGCTCCTGGTCAACGCTCCCGACCAGGACACCGCGACCGCCGTGGCCAAGGTCGCCAACCCCCTGATGCTGCACCTGCCGACGCCCGACATGGACTACTTGCCCAGTCTCGCCTTCGCCACCTCACCGGCGGAGACGGAGCGCGGCCCCTCGTATGAGTTCGTCCTCAACCACGTCGTCGACTCCCCCACGCCCACCGCCATGTTCCGCACCGTCGTCGAGGAGACCAAGCGCCATGGCTGAGACGCCTCACATCACGCTCGCGGACCTCGCCCACGAGATCCGGTCCAAGAACGCCGGCCCGTTCTGGGTCACCCTGGAGCTGTTCATGCGGGACGCGGACGGCTATCGCATCGTCGCCGACGAAACCTTCCTCGACGCGAACACCATCGCCCGGCTCTACGGGGTGCGCGCGGACCAGATCGACATCTTCCGCATCCCGCAGCTGAACGTTGTCAAGATCTCCTTCCCGCGCCCCGTCAGTCAGGGTTCGCTGCGCGATCGGGACATCCACGCCGGTCAGCATCATGTGCCGTTGGCCGTCCTGCCGGTTCCGCGCTGACGCTCGCCCCGGCGAGTGTCATTCGCCCGGCAAGCCGACCCGCTGCTCGGACGCGGCACGTTCCGGCACCAACAGCATGCACCACTTGCATTCATCGCCCACATGCACGGGGGCGTCCAACCAGTAGGCACCAGTGAGGAGTTGCCCCTGAGGGGAGGTGGCCGGCGGGCCGCTGATGTCGTCCATGTCCCGCCCAACGAGGACCTGCTGCGCAGGTTTTGGGGGCGGCAACCGCGCCGCCGCGCCAGCCGTCCTTGTGCCTGAAGTTCCCGCTTCGTTGTCTTGAGGCGGGAAAGCGGGGGTACACGGCATGGTTTCGGCCGACCCCGGAGAGTCCAAAGAGCCCGGAGAGCCCGCGGGTCCGACTGGCGAGAATCCGGGGATTGTCGGCATTTTCGCCACTGTTTAGGTCGGCATCCCCCTTCATAGGGTCGTGGCAACAGCCGCCGAAGAAGGAGCGACGCACATGCCCGACCAGAGCAACACGCCCGGCCAGAACAGCGAGAAGAAGCACGTCACGCGGCGCACCGCACTGGAGCGCGGCGCCGGTTTCGCCGCGATCGGCGCGGCCTCCGCGCTGGCCTCCGCGGTGTCCGTTTCCCCCGCTGCCGCGGCCTCAGGACCGGCACCGCACGCCGGCGCTTGGGATCCGAAGGCCGATGCCCTGCCGAAGGAGGTGGCCGGAGTCCGCATCCCCACCAGTGAGGTGGCCGTGGAGACCGCCGCATTCGTGCGCCGCGTGTCCTCCGAGACGCTCTTCAATCACGTCATGCGGACCTATGTCTTCAGCGCGCTGCTGTTCGACCGGCGGGGCGTCCGCTACGACCGTGAACTCGCCTTCTTGGCGGCGGCGTTGCATGACCTGGGGCTGGTCGAGACGTACCAGACCCAGGCCGAACGCTTCGAAGTCGACGGTGCCGATGCCGCCCGGCGGTTCCTGCGGAGCAGGCGTATGCCGGCCGAGCGGGTCGAGGTCGTCTGGGATGCGATCGCCCTGCACACCAGCGTCGGCATCGCGACACGCAAGAGGCCGGAGATCGCCATGATCTGCGTGGGCTCCGGCCTCGATTTCGCGGGGAACGACCTTCAGCAGATCCCGTCCGACATTCTTGAGGAGATACTCACCGCCTTTCCCAGGAAGGGCTTCAAGCAGGACGCGATCGACAACATCCTGTCGCTGTGCCGCACCAAGCCCACGTCGGTGCTCATGCATCCCTTCGCCGAGGTCGGCCGCCGCCACATTCCCGACTTCCCGGTGCCCACCGTGGAGGACCTGCTGCTCGCCGCACCCTTCGAGGACTGAGTCGCCTACCGCTGGCGGACGGGCCGCACGATGATCTCGTTGATGTCGACGTCGGACGGCTGCGCGAGGGCGTACGAGACGGCTCCGGCGATGGCATCGGGCTTGATCACATGGGCCCGGTAGGTGCGCATGGCTTCGGCGGCGCCGGGCTCGGTGATGGTGTCGGCGAGCTCGGATTCGACCACGCCGGGCGAGATCGTCGTGACCCGGATCGAGGGGTCGGACTCCTGGCGAAGACCCTCGGTGATCGCCCATGCGGCGTGCTTCGTGCCGCTGTAGACGGCGCTGGTGGGCACGACCTCGTGGGCGCCGACGCTCGCGACCGTCACGAAGTGCCCCGACCCCTGCGCGGTGAAGACGGGCAGGGCCGCGGCGATCCCGTGCAGCAGGCCGCGGACGTTCACGTCGATCATCCGGTCCCACTCCTCGACGAGCAGGGAATCCAGGCGCGACAGCGGCATGACACCGGCGTTGGCGACGAGGACGTCCACGCGGCCGTGGGCCTCGCGGGCGCCCTGCACGAAGGCGGTGACGTCCGCACGGTCGGTCACATCCAGCTGTACCGGCTCCAGTGCTCCGCCGGAGCGGGCGGCCGCCTCTTTCGTGCTGTCCGCCAGTTCCCGCAGGCGGTCGGTGCGGCGCGCACCGGCCACCACCTGGTGTCCCTCCTGTACGAGTCGTGCGGCGACTGCCGCGCCGATGCCGCTGCTGGCTCCGGTGACAAGGACGACCTTGCGGTCGCTCGGCGCGGTGTTGTCCGTGTGGTGTGTGTTCATGGCCTCAAGGCTGGTGCGGACCCGGCGCCCGCGGGAGAGGCGGCGTTCTCCCGGGTGCAGCGCACCCGGGAAGCGCGCCGGGCGCGGATCTAGCATGGCGGCATGCCACGCTCAGAGCTCGGGGCCTACCTCACGGCCCGGCGCGCCGACATCACCCCGGCCCGGGTGAACCTCCCCGTCACGGGATACCGCCGGGTGCCGGGGCTGCGGCGTGAAGAGGTGGCGCTGCTCGCCGGGGTCAGCGCCGACTACTACGTACGCCTGGAGCAGGGCCGGGAGCGCACGCCCTCCGCGCAGGTCCTCGACGCGCTGGCCGCCGCTCTGCGCCTGGACGAGGACGGGCGCCTGCACCTGTTCCGGCTCGCCGGGCTCGGCCCGCGCGCCAGGGCCACCGCCGTCGCCGACCGGGTCGAGCCGAGCCTGCTGGCGCTCATGGATGCCTGGCCGCACAATCCGGCCGTCGTCTACAACCGCGCGTACGACGTCCTGGCGTCCAACACGATCGCCGACGCGCTCTTCCACTCCTGGGCGCACTCGCGCAACCTCCTGCACGTCGTGTTCACCGACCCTGACGCCCGCGCCTTCTACCGCGACTGGCACGACGTCGCGCGCAACTCCGTGGCCGGTTTCCGCCTCGGGCACGGGGCGGCGCCCGACGACCCGCGAGTACGGCAGGTGCTGGGTGAACTGCTCGAGCAGAGCCCGCAGTTCGCCGAGCTGTGGGCCCGCCACGACGCGCGCGGCAAGGCGCTGGAGAGCAAGCGCTTCGAGCACCGCGAGGTCGGCCCGCTGACGCTGACCATGCAGACCTTCGACGTCCGGGCGGCGCCGGGCCAGGAACTGGTCGTGTACCACGCGGAACCGGCCTCGCCCAGCAGCGAGGCACTCGCGCTCCTGGGCTCGCTGGCCGCGACCTCACGCCAGGGATCCTGAGCTACAGAATCCGCGTCTCGGCCTCGGGAAGCTTGGCCCACCAGTGGTGGTACCGGCTGTAGACGGCCGCCTCGCGGTCCGCGAGGAAGACCGTCAGGGCCCGGGCCTCGGCAGCCAGTCCCTCCCAGGCGGCGGGGGTCAGCGGGTGGAAGGCCGTGGCCTCGATACGGCCGTTCACCGGCCGCCACACGCCGGCGACATGGCCGTCCACCAGGAGAGTGGGCAGTACGTCGCCGTTGCGCCGGATCACCAGGGGACGGTAGGCCGGGGGTATCACCCGGCCGCGGTCGGCGTACGCCAGCAGAACGCTGTCCCACATGGCCATCAGCCGGGCAGGCGCGGGAGTGTCGGCGGGCGGCCGCGGCGCGCCCGGCACGTCGAACAGCACGCTGCCGTCCGGGCCTTGCAGCTGTTCCACGGCGTCGGCGTCGCCCAGGGCGAGGAGCGCCGCACGGGCGGGCGTCTTCTGCACCAGGGCGAACTGCGCCACATCCGCGACGGACGCGGGTCCGAACCCCGCCAGATAGCGCAGGATCAAGGTGCGCAGCGCCTGCGGGTCCGCCGCTCTGCCCGTCGGGACGGGTCCGTTCGGTGCTGCGACGAAGGACGGCCGGTGGCCGAACGACCAGGGTGCGTCCGTCGGGGCGTGGTGCAGCGGTGCGTAGCCCTTCAATCCCCACCACGCCCCGTCCTTCTTGTCGGCGCCAAGCCGCTCCTCGACCCACGCCTGCATGTCTGCCGAGGTCCGCGGTGTGCGGGCGAAGGCCAGCACCTCCGGCACCAGCGCGTCGGCATCGGCGGGACTCAGCCCCGCCGCGGCGAAGCGGGAGCCCAGCCGGGCGGCGTAGAGCGTGGGCTGCATCGCCGCGCGAAAGGCGGGGTAGTCCTCGGCGTGCACGGCGTGCAGCGTGATCCGCATCAGGGTCGCCTTGACCACCGAGCGCCCGCCGAACGCGGCATCGAGTTCAGCCGGGGCGAATCCGGCGAGCCGGTTCCACAGGGCCAGATAGGGCGAGGCAGGCTGCTGGGCCTGCAGTGCGACGACGCGCCGCACGCCCTCCTGGACGGACAACGGCTCGCGTCGCAGCAGCAGTTGGCGGCTGAGGGTCGCCCGGTTGAGTTCGCGCTCGGTGATCGTCACAGTGCAGGATTCTGCCCTCCCCCGCTCAGGGCCGCTCCTCGCGCTTCGAAGCGCCCGTCGCTGCGCCGCCGAGTTCGTCGAAGAGCAGGGCGCAGTCGCCGGTCTGTCCCGTGCGGTAGGCGACGCGGGCCACCAGGTGTGCGGCGACGGGGTTGGTCAGGAGTTGGAAGAAGACGACCAGGGCGAGGGTGCCCAGGTCGACCCAGGAGCGCAGCCGCAGCGCGACGCCCGCGGTGAGCAGGATGATGCCGAGGGTCTGCGGGTTGGTGGCGGCGCTGCTGCGGGCCAGGACGTCGGGCAGGCGCAGCAGGCCGATGACGCCGGTCAGGCAGACCAGGGCGCCGATGAGCAGCAGGGCCGCGCCGGTGAGGTCGGCCACGTGGTGCCAGGTGCTCACGGGCCCTCCTTGGGCGAGTTGGGGCGGTCGCGTACGGCGATGAAGCGGGCGATGCCCACCGAGCTGGTGAAGCCGAGGAAGGCGATCACCAGCATGATCGACAGGTAGTAGCGGGTCCGGGTGGAGGCCGCCTGGACCCCGATCCCGGCCACGATCAGGGCCGCGGCGACATCGACGCCCACCGCGCGGTCGAGCATGGACGGGCCGCGCCAGATACGGATCAGCAGCAGGGCGCCCGCCAGGAGGATCACCGCGAGGGCGGTATCGAGCAGGATGTCGTCCGCAACGGTCACGGCCCGGAGTCCTTTCGCGCGGGAGCAGCGGGAGCAGCAGGATCAGCAGGGGGTTCGGGAGCCGCGGGGGGTCCGGGTGAGCCGGGAGGAGCGGGCGGTGGTTCGGGCTCGGCGGCGACGCGCTTGATCTCCGTGCGGGTGCCGAAGGCCCGTACGACCAGGGCCTCCAGGCGCCACACGTCGCGGCGGGTGCGGCGCACCGCATCGTGGTCGTCCGCGTCGGACATGTGCAGGTACAGGGTGGCGGTGGCGGCGTTCACCTCGACCAGGGCACCGCCCGGCACGCAGGACACGGCGACCGCGGTCGCCGCGATCATCAGGTCGGTGCGGCACCGCAGTTGGACGGCGATCACGGCGGCGGGGCGCTTGCGGCCGCCCAGGGCCTGGCGGGTCACCGTGGCGCTGGAGACCACCATGTCGTAGATCAGGTACCCGGCCAGGCGCAGGATGCCCAGCGGGCGCAGGCGCAGGGCAAGTTCGACGGCGGGCAGGGGGAAGACCAGACACAGGGCGACGGCGACCAGGATGCCGCTGACGAGGTTGCCCCAGGTCGGCCCCGACCACAGCAGCATCCAGATCACCGTGAGCCAGGCGATCAGGGAAGGGTCCAGGCGGCGCGGGCGGCTGGGGGACACAGGAGAGCTCACGGGCCGAGCACCGCCGTGACGTAGGGGGTGCGGGCCAGGAGTTCGGCGGCCGAGCGGTCGGCGAGACCGGCCAGCGGGGTGGCGAGCACGGTGTAGGAGAGGCCGAGCAGCACCGCGGCGACGGTCGCGCCGATCATCACGTACGGCACCCGGGCCGTCGTGCGCACGCAGGCGGACGCGGGGGCGACGGCCACGGCGCCGGTGCTCTTGACCACCGGTGGCGCGTGATCGGTGTCATCGGGGCCGTCGGTGTCGTCGGTGGCCTCCAGCACGGTTCCTTCCAGGGGGAGATGGGCGGGCGTGGCCCGCCAGAAGGCCAGGTTCCAGACCTTGACCATCACGTACAGCGTCAGGAGGCTGGCGACGGCGCACGCGGCGAGCAGCACGTACGCCTCGCTTCCGCCGTCCGCCGCGCCGGCCTGCATCAGGCCCAGCTTGCCGAGGAAGCCGGACAGCGGCGGGATGCCGGCGAGATTCATGGCGGGCACGAACCACAGCGCGGCCAGCAGGGGCGCGGTGCGTGCCGCGCCGCCCAGGCGTGTCAGTTCGGTGCTGCCGTAGCGCCTTTCGAGCAGCCCGGCGGCCAGGAACAGCGTCGTCTGTACGGTGATGTGGTGCGCCGTGTAGACGATGGCGCCGCCGATGCCGCCGCGGCTGCCGAGCGCGAGGCCGTAGAGCATGAAGCCGATGTGGCTGACGAGCGTGAAGGACAGCAGCCGTTTGAGGTCGGTCTGGGCGACGGCGCCGAGGATGCCGATCAGCAGGGACGCGAAGGCGACCGCCATCAGCAGGGTGGAGAGCCGGTTGCCGGGGAAGAGCAGGGTCTCGGCGCGGATTATGGAGTAGACGCCGACCTTGGTAAGCAGTCCGGCGAAGACGGCGGTGACCGGGGCGGGTGCGGTCGGGTAGGAGTCGGGCAGCCAGGCGGCCACCGGGAAGACGGCGGCCTTGACGCCGAACACGGTAAGCAGCAGTGCCTCGATCAGGGTGCGGACGCCCACGGGCACGTCGGCCAGGCGGACGGCGAGCTGGGCGAAGTTGGCGGTGCCGCAGGCGGCGTAGGCGACCGCGATCCCGGCGAGGAAGACCAGCGAGGAGACGAGCGAGACGACGACGTAGGTCGAACCGGCCCGCAGGCGCGGCTCGGTGCCGCCCAGGGTGAGCAGCACGAAGCTGGCCATCAGCATGATCTCGAAGCCGACGTAGAGGGTCACCAGGTCGCCGGCGAGGAAGGTGAGCGAGACCCCGGAGACCAGGACCAGGTAAGCGGGGTGGAAGACGGCGATCGGGGCGCGTTCCTCGCGGTCGACCATGTCCTGGCCGAGCGCGTAGACCAGCACGATGAGGGTGACGGCGCCGGACACGGTCAGCATCAGCGCGGCGAGCCGGTCGGCGACCAGGGTCACGCCGAGGGGCGGGGCGAAGTCGCCGAGGTGGACGACGAGCGGGCCGCCGCGGTCGGCCCCGACGAGCAGGATGAGGTCGACGGCCAGGACGGCGGCCAGGACACCGACGCCGATCAGCCGGTGCAGCATGCGCAGCCGGGGCCCGATGAACATGCTCAGGCCGCACGCGGTCAGCGGCAGTACGACGGGCAGCGGGACGAGGGCGTTCAACGGGGGTCGTTCTCCTGCCGTACGGGGCTTGGCGGTTGCGGCGGGTCCGCGCCGAGGATGTCGTCCCACAGGTCACCGGGGGCATCGCGGGCGCGGGCCTGGAAGGCGCGATCCTCGCGCAGTCGGCGGCGCTGCTCGCGGCGCTCGTCGCGCCAGGCGCGCGGTCCCTCGCCGCGGTGGCGCTCGCGCAGTTCGGCGCGCTCCTCGGCGATCTCGGCGCGCAGGACGACGCGGCGGTCCTCCACGTCGTCCTGGACGAAGTCGGTGCCGGTCAGCTGGCTGCTGCGGTAGACCATCGCGAGGACGAACGCGGTGGTGGCCAGGGTGATGACGACGGCGGTCAGGACGATGGCCTGGGGCAGCGGATCGGTGACCCGGGCGTGCGCGACGCCCGGATAGAGCAGGGGCGGGACCCCGGCGCGTCCGGTGGTGGCCAGGACCAGGAGGTTGACGCCGTTGCCGCAGACGATCACGCCGATGAGCACGCGGGTCAGGCTGCGGGTGTGCAGGAGGACCGCGCCGACGGCGGTCAGGACGACGGCGCAGATCAGCAGGGTCAGGCTGACGGTCACCGGTCCCCCTCCTTGGCGAAGGCGAGCCCGGCTCTGTGTTCCGTCTGCTGGTCGATCTTCGATCCGAGGGCGCGGACGATGTCCAGGACGCAGCCGAGGACCAGCAGGTAGACCCCCAGGTCGAAGAGGACGGCGGTGCCCACGTGCCAGTCGCCGATGAGCGGCAGGTGTCCGTGCCACGTCCAGGCGTGCAGCACCGTCCCGTCGGCGAGGCCGAGGAGCGCGATGCCGGTGGACAGGGCCAGACCGAGGCCGGTGAAGAAGCCGGGATGCAGCGGCGCCGCGGCCTCCAGTTCGTGGCGTCCGCCCGCGAGGTAGCGGATCATCAGGGCCACCCCGGCGACGAGGCCGCCGACGAATCCGCCGCCCGGCAGGTTCTCCGCGCACAGCAGCAGGTAGACCGAGAGCATCAGGATCGGGTGGAAGACGAGGCGGGCGATCACCTCGAAGACGACCGAGCGGTGCTCGGGCGCCAGGGTGTCACCGGCCGTCAGCCAGCTGCGCTCGGGCGCGGTCTGCCGGTACTTGGGCGGCACCTGGATGGCCGGTGTCGCCAGCGACCAGGCCGTGACTCCGCCGGGCAGCGCGGGCGGCGTGCCCGGTGCCGGGCCCTGGCGGCGGTGGACGTACAGCAGGCTGGTGACGCCCAGGACGGCCACCGCGAGGACGGCCGATTCGCCCATGGTGTCCCAGGCGCGGAAGTCCACCAGGATCGTCGCCACGACATCCTTCAGTCCGTGGTGGGCGGTCTCCTCGGTCATGGCGGCCCCGGCCGGATCCGCGGTGCGCGCGGCCGCCGCCAGCCACACCGCGCAGGCGACCACGAGGCTGCTGGCGAGGGCGATCAGCAGGCTGGCCACGCGGCGCCAGGAGCGCAGCGTCTCGCCGAAGTGCACGGGAAGGCGCCGCAGGACCAGGACCAGGACCACGGTCGAGACGGTCTCCACGCCGAACTGGGTGAGCGCCAGGTCGGGTGCGCCCTGCACGACGTACAGCAGCGCCGTGCCGTACCCGGTCAGGCCCGCGAGGACGGCCGCCTTCATGCGGCGCCGCACCACCAGGCACATCAGGGCGCACGCGCAGGTCAGCGCGGCGACCGCGGCCTGCCAGGGGGTGTCCCAGGCGCGGGGCGCGGGGGCGCCGTGCCAGGGGCGGTCGGTCACCAGGACGGCGAGGAGACCGGCGAGCATGACGCCCAGGACGGTGGCCACGTACGCGGGCAGGGAGCCCTTCTGCACCGCGCCCGTCACCTGCAGCGCCATGCGCTCGACACCCAGCACGGTCCGCCCGAAGGCCTCGTCCGCCTTCGGCCAGGCCAGTCTCCGCCCCCATCCCGCCACCGTGTCCCGGCCCGCGAACAGGGCCGCGCCGCCCGCCCAGGCCAGTGCGGACAGACCGAGCGCGGGTCCGAAGCCGTGCCACAGGGCCAGGTGGTACGGGTGCGCCGGGAGGGTGTACTGCGCCGCGTACGCCTCGAAGAGCGGCGCCACCCACCCGATGCCCGGGCCAAGAAGCAGGGAGGCCAGGGCCAGCAGGGCGGGCGGGGCGAGGAAGAGCGGGCCGACACGGTGCACGGCGCTGTCGGCGACTCCCGGTTTGCGCGCGAAGGCGCCCCACAGGAAGCGCAGGGTGTAGGCGGTGGTGAGCGCGGAGCCGACCACGATCAGCGCGAGCACCCACCGCTCGGCGACGCTGCCGTGCCACAGCGCCTCGAACGCTGCCTCCTTAGCCACGAAGCCGAGCAGCGGCACCAGCGCGACCATGGAGGCGCCCGCGAGGACGGCGACCGCGGCCACCCAGGGAAGCGACCGCCCCACACCGGACAGGCGCCGCAAGTCGCGTGTCCCGGCCGCGTGGTCGACGATCCCGGTCACCAGGAACAGCGGGGCCTTGAACAGCGCATGCCCCAGGATCATCGTGACGGCCGCGAGCCCGGTGTTGTACGTGCCGTCGCCCGCGAGGACGATCAGGAAGCCGAGCTGGCTGACCGTCCCGTAGGCGAGGACGAGCTTGAGGTCGTTCAGGCGCAGCGCGCGCCAGCCGCCGAGCAGCATCGTCGCCGTGCCCAGGATCGGGAGCACCGGCCGCCACGGCGTCACGTCCGCGAACGCGGGGGCCAGGCGCGCCACCAGGTACACGCCGGCCTTGACCATCGCCGCCGCGTGCAGATAGGCGCTGACCGGGGTGGGAGCGGCCATCGCGTTCGGCAGCCACATGCTCAGCGGCCACACCGCCGACTTGGCCAGGGCGCCGACCAGGATCAGCACCAGGGCGGCGGAGAGCGTGGCGTCGGGGGCGGGCGGCGACTCCAGGATGCGCGAGATCCGGTAGGTGCCGGCCGCGTGCCCCAGCATCAGGAACCCGACGAACATGGCGAGGCCGCCCACCATGGTCACCGTCAGGGCCTGCAGCGCGGAGCGGCGGCTGGCCCGCTTCTCGCTGTCGTATCCGATCAGAAGGAAGGACAAAACGGTCGTCAGTTCCCAGAACAGATACAGGATCATCAGGTCGTCGGCGAGGACGAGGCCCAGCATCGCCCCGGCGAAGGCGAGGAGGTTGCCGCCGAACGCGCCCAACTGCCGTGTCCCCGGCGCGAAGTAGCTGCCGCAGTACAGCAGGACCAGGGCCCCGATCCCGGCGGCGAGCAGCACCATCACCAGGGCCAGCGCGTCGAGGCGGAACGCCGCGTCGACGTCGTAGGCCTCGATCCACGTCCAGGCCTCGCTCCTTGCTCCGCCGCCGGTGACCGTGGACCACTGGCACAGCGCCCAGACGAGCGCGGCCGCGGGCGGCAGCGCGAGGACGACGAAGGCGCGCGGGCCGGCACGGCGGACGAGCGGGGCCGCGCAGAGCGCGACGACGAAGTGAGCCAGGACCAAAAAGGTCATGACTCATGCATATCTGCAAGTAAGAGACAAATAGGGTGGGCGCGCCGGGAAGCGGTGCGGCACGGCGCGACTGCCGGGCAAGTCCGCCCCTTCGCGGCCCGCGACGCTTCAGTGGGCGTGCAGCGCCTTCCAGTCGTCCTCGAGCATGGAGTACTGCACGATGTCGTGCCACACCCCGTCGACATGCCCGTAGTGCCGCAGCCGCCCCTCGCGCACCATGCCGGCCTTCTCGATGGCCCGCTGCGCGGCGATGTTGGAGGGCATGAAGCCCGACCAGACACGGTGCAGTCCCAGGCGGTCGAAGCCCAGGACGCCCAGCAGGAAACCGATCTCGACGCTGTGGCCCACGCTGACCCGGTCTGCGCGCAGGGCAAGGCCCACCTCCGCGCTGCGGTAGCCGACGCGGACCATCCCGCCCTCGCCCGACTGGTCCTCCATGATCAGCTTCGCCGAGCCGATCAACTCGCCCGTGGCGATCTCGCTGACGCCCAGGCGGTAGTGCGTGCGAGGCGTGCGCCGGGCACCGGCCCTCGCCTGCTCGACCAGCGCCTCGGCGTCGGGGCGCCGGAAGGGCGGCATGCCGAACTCGCGGGTGGTGCGCGGGTCGCCGAAGATTCCCAGGACGCCCTCGACGTCGCCGGGCAGGAACTCCCGCAGTCGCAGGGTGGCGCCTTCGACGAGCACGGCACGCTGTTCCGGCGGGCGCGACGGCCGTTCGTCGAGGCGCACCCGGCGCGGCTCGCGCGGAGCCCACAGGTGGGCTTGCTCCCGCTCGGCTTGCAAGCGATCCGTCATCTGTTGACTCCTTGGTGATGTTCCGTCAGACCGAACGACAGACGCGTGACCCACAGCGGCCTGCGCGCGCGGACCGCGGGAAGAAAGTTGGCCAGGGGCAGCAGCCACCCGCAGAGGAAGCCCCGGCCCCGTGGTTCGCGCACGGCTCGTACGGCGGCGATGTTCGGGTGCACCGCGCGCAGCTTGCGCTGTTCCTTCGGGGTCATTCCCCAGAGCATCGGCGGCGGGCGATACCCCGCGGGATAGCTCCACCGGCCCCGTGCCGTACGGGCGGCCATCCAGGCCGGCGGGGTGTCGAAGACCAGCTCCGCGCCGGGAAAGCGCGCGGCGCACGCCTCGAACAGCCGATGGACCGTGTCCCGCGGGAGATACATCAGCATCCCCTGGGCCAGGATCAGCACCCCGCGCGAGGCGTCGACCTCGTCCATCCACCGCGGATCGGTGGCCGAGCAGGACAGCGTGCGATGACGCGGCGCGTCCGGCAGCAACCGCTGCCGGAGCGCCGCGACCTCGGGCAGATCGACCCCGAGCCAGCTGACTCTTCCGTTGTCCACCCGCCAGAACTGCGTCTCCAGGCCCTCCCCCAGCGAGACGACCGTGCCGTCCGGATGGTCCCTGAGGAAACGTCGCACCTCGCGGTCGTAGCAGCGGGCCCGTACCGCCATTCCCTGGGCCAGGCCCCAGTTGCCGGTGCCGAAGCGGCTCTCGAAGGGGTAGTCGACGGCGTCGATCACCTCGATCGCCTTCGGGTCGAGGAGTGCCGAGCCGGGGTCCTTCGCGGCCAGAGCGCGGTGGTGCAACGTCCACAGCGTCGTCTCGGCGACGCCGTCCAGCTCGGCCTTCCGCTTCTGTCCGTCCATCCGGCGATGGTCACAACACCGTCGGCGACCCAGCAAGGAGCGTCACTCGTCCGAGTGTTTAGATCACTCGTTCAGTTGGGATTTGCCGCAGAGCCCGTTCCCGCTGCGATGTCCGCTTCCTCCGGCATCAGTTGGGCCGTTCGCCGCGGTCCGCGCGCCAGGATGTAGAGGAACAGGGCGGTCATCACGGCGACGCCTGCCCACATGGCCTGCTGCCAGCCGTCGACGAACGACTCCTGGGCGGCACGTATCAGCGCCCCGGCGCGGGCTCCGGTTCCGTCCGCGGCACCGATGGCGTTGGCGACGCCTTCGCGGGCGGTGTCGGCGGCGTCGCGGGGGATGCCCTGAAGCCGGGAGTCGATGGCGCTGCGGTAGCCGGCCGACAGGAGCGCACCGAGCAGGGCGACGCCCAGCGCTGTGCCGAACTCCCGGGTGACGTCGTTGAGCGCGGAGGCGACTCCCTGGCGCTCGCGCGGCAGGGAGCTGGTGATGGCCTCGGTCGCGGGAGTCATCGACAGACCCATACCGGCCCCCATGGCGAGCATGCCGGGCAGGACGGAGAGGTAGCCGCCGTCGACGGAGACGAGAGCGGCCATGAGCGCCAGACCGGCGGCGGCCAGCGCGATCCCTGCCGCCATGGTCGGCCGTGCGCCGATGCGCGCGGCCAGCCGGGGCGCAAGGCCGGACGTCATCATCATCAGCACGGCCATGGGCATCAGCGCCAGCGTGGACAGCAGCCCCGACCAGCCGAGCACGGCCTGGAAGAAGGGGAAGAGGACCACGAAGATGCCGGCCTGCACACCGAAGACCGCGAGCAGCGTGACCGAACCGCCGGCCAGCGAGCGCTGACCGAAGAGACGCACGTCCAGGAGCGCGGCATCCCGGCGGCGCAACTCCCACGCCACGAAGCCGACGGCGGCCAGGGCGCCGACCGCGAGGCTGAGCAGGGTCACAGGGGCGGTCCAGCCCCGCTCCGGCCCCTCCTGTAGGACGAAGATCAGACCGACGACCGCGACGACGGAGGTCAGCGCGCCCACGGTGTCGAACCGGTGTCCGGGCTTCTCACGGGTGTTGGGCACGAAGCGCAGCGCCATGACGAGGGCCACGACGACCAGGGCGACGGGCAGGACGAACAGCCAGCGCCAGCTCGCCGCGTCGACCAGCGCGGCGGAGAGGAACATGCCCAGGATGCCGCCACCGCCGGCCACGCCCGTCCACACCCCGATCGCCCGGCCGCGTTCTTCCGCGGGAAAGGTGGAGGTGATGACGGCCAGCGTGATGGGCATGATCATCGCTGCTCCGACGCCGCTGAACAAGCGTGCGGCCAGCATCACTTCGGCCGACGGGGCGAGTCCGGCCACCACGTTGGCGACACCGAAGACGGCCAGGCCCGCGAGCAGCATGGGCTTGCGGCCCCAGCGGTCGCCGAGAGCGCCGAGCGGCAGGAGCAGTGCGGCCAGGCTGAGGGTGTAGATGTTGATGATCCACAGGATCGTGCTCTGCGAGGCGCCGAAGGCCAGGGCCAGGTCGGGCTGGGCGACGTTGAGCCCGGACACCGAGGCGATCACGGCCATCAGGGCGATGCAGACGGCGATCAGGATCTTGCGGCGCCGGCGCGCGTCCGGCAGGTCTGCGTTCGGCAGGTCTGCGTCCGGCAGGTCTGCGTCCGGCAGGTCTGCGTTCGGGGTGCTCGGCAGCCGTGGAGGGTGGTTGGTGCTCATGGGGTCCTTTCGCGGGGCATGCGGACGTCGGCGCCGTGTCCGCGTGGATCGGTGGGCGCCGGGGCGGGCGTGAGGGCCCGCGCTGATGGGGGGATGGGCCTTGGGTGAGGGCTCGGGCTCGAGTGAGGGCTCGGGTCAGGCGCGTGTGACGCTGAGCCGTGCGGTGTCGAGGGCCGCTTCGGCGTCGGCGGCGGAGAGGGCCGCTTCGGTGTCGGCGGCGGCCAGGTCGGCGTTCATGTGGGCACCGGCCAGGGCGCCAGCCGCGGCGGACGCGCCGACCTGGGCGCTCAGGTCGGTCGCGTTGCCGGCGACCCACACCCCCGGTACTTCGGTGGTACCGGCCGTGCCGGTGGCGAAGTGGCGGCCCATTCGGCCGGGCAAGTCCCTCATCGGCAGCATCAGTTGGTCCAGGCCCTCGGTGCGGGCCTGCATGGTGGTGGCGACGGCGAGTACGCGCCGGGGCATCAGATCTCCGTCGCTCAGGCGTACGCCCGCGATGCCGCCGTCCTCAGCGGCCACGACCTCGGCCACCGGGGTGTCGACGACGCGGATGCCGCGAGCAGCGAAGCGCGCACGGGTGTCCTCGTCAAGTGCGGTGCCGCGGGTGAAGTAGACGAGGTCGTCGGTCAACTGGCGGAAGAGGAGCGCGTGGTGGGCGGAGGCCGGGCCCACGGCGAGGACCCCGATGGGCTCGTCGCGCACCTCCCAGCCGTGGCAGTACGGGCAGTGCACCACGCCGTGCCCCCAGTGCCCGGCGAGCCCGCGCACGTCGGGCAGGAGATCGCGCAGTCCGGTGGCGACGAGCAGGCGGCGCGCCGTCAGGGAGCGGCCGTCGGTGAGGGTGACCGTGAAGCGCGGGTCTCCCTCGGGGGTGGGTGCGGCCGGGGCCGCGGCGATCACTTCCCCGGTCACGACGAGGCCGCCGTAGCGGCGCACCTCTTCGCGCCCCCTCTCCAGCAGTGCGCCCGGCGGGATGCCCTCCAGGCCGAGCAGGCCGTGCACGCCTTCGGCGGGTGCGTTGCGCGGGGCGCCGCTGTCGATGACGACGACCGTACGGCGGGAGCGGGCGAGCATCAGCGCGCCGTTCAGGCCCGCGGCGCCACCGCCGATCACCACGGCATCGACGGTCTCGCCCGGCAGCTGGTCAGTCGCGTACGCGGCGGTGTTCACAGACATGGCGTCGCACCCTTTCTCAGACGATCCCCTCTGCGGTCCCAGGGGGCTGTGGTCACGACGATAGGCACGCCTTGCGGATCGGGCATACAATGTTGCCTATGACGCAAGAAGACAGCGAGATGGACAGCCTGGTACGCAAACGGATCCGGGCCCTGCGGGTGGCACAGGGCTGGTCCCTGGAGGAACTGGCCGCCCGTGCCAAGGTCAGCCAGTCCACGCTCAGCCGCATCGAGAACGGCCGGCGCCGGCTGGCCCTGGACCAGCTCGTCACGCTCGCCCGCGCGCTGGACACCTCCCTGGACCAGCTCGTCGAGACGGCCGACGACGACGTCATCACCAGCCCGTCGATCGACGCCGCCCACGGGCTCATGCGCTGGCCGCTCAAGGCGGAGCCCGGCATGACCGTCGTACGCCAGCGGATGACGAACCCGCCGCCCGACAGCCCCTCCCGTATGCGCGCCCATCCCGGCCGTGAATGGCTCGTGGTCCTCTCCGGCACCGCCGTCCTGCTCCTGGGCAACCGGCGCCTGCGCATCGAGACCAACCAGGCCGCGGAGTTCCCCACGATGCTGCCGCACGCGATCGGCGCCGAGGGCGGGCCCTGCGAGATCCTGGGCATCTTCGACCGCGACGCCCGCCGCGGCCACCAGCGCGAGGACAAGAACGACGACAGCGGCCGACCCGGCGCGTAAGGGCGTCGCTCCCCCGGCGGATGGTCGCCGGGTTGCGCGTCCGGCAGCAAAGACGCCCATCTTCTTGCACACCCCGGGATCGATGGTGCCGCCCCGGCCAGATCGACTTAGCGTCGCTTTCATGACCCACGCTCACTCGCACGCAGCCCACGACGGCGCAGGACACCTCCCCCGGCACGGATCGGCCACCGACGTCGCACCGGACAGCGAGGTCGCGCCGGACTCCGACGTCCAGGCCGAGATCCTCGATCTGGACGCGGAGGTACTCGCCGAGCACATCGCGTCGATCACCGCATGGCTGCCCCTGGACAACGAACCGCGCCAGATCGTGGACCTGGGATGCGGAACAGGGGCCGGCACGTTCGCGCTCCTCGCGCGCTACCCCGAAGCGCGGGTGACTGCCGTCGACGCGTCGCCGAGCCACCTCCACCGCCTGCGCGCAAAAGCAGAAACACTCGGACTGGCCGACCGAGTACGAACGATCCAGGCCGACCTCGACGCGGACTGGCCCGACCTCGGCCGTCCCGACCTGGTGTGGGCGTCGGCGTCGATGCACCACCTGACCGACCCCGACCACGCCCTGGGCAAGGTGCGCGAACTGCTCGCCCCCGGCGGCCTGTTCGCCGTCGTCGAGCTGGCCGACTTCCCGCGCTTCCTCCCCGCCGATGCCCCCGAGGAACGACCGGGCCTCGAGGAGCGCTGCCACGCCGCCCTCGCGCACCACCACGCCGAACACGTATCGCACCGAGGAGCCGACTGGGGCCACAAACTGGCGGCCGCGGGCTTCACCGTCGAGGGCGAGCGCACGATCCCCGTGCACATCGACGGCTCACACAACGAGACCGTCGGCCGATACGCACTCACCACCCTGCAGCGCCTACGCGAAAGCGCCACCCACACCCTCCCCACCGAGGACCTCACCACCCTCGACCAACTCCTCGACACAGAGGGCCCCCACAGCATCCTGCACCGCGCCGACTTGGCAATGCGCACGGAACGCCACGTATGGGCAGCGCGCCGGGCCTGAGCCGGGTCTGCCGCCCCGGGGCGTGCGCAAGCAGGCGGCGGCACAGCGGGTCACGCCCGATTGTCAGTGCCGCCGGGCACGATGGCGCACATGACAACTACAGCTCCTGTGTTTGCCGATGCCGCCGCGTACGTACAGGCGGTCGAGGAGGCCTCGAAGGCCGCTGCCGCCTACTACACCGGCGGCACGTCGGCGCTCGACGACGACTCCTACGACCGCCTGGTGCGGGCGATCGCCGCGTTCGAGGCCGACCATCCCGACCAGGTGCTGCCCGACTCGCCGACCGGGAAGGTCGCCGGCGGCGCCGTGCAGGGCGATGTGCCCCATACGGCGGCCATGCTCAGCCTGGACAATGTCTTCACGCCCGAGGAATTCACGACCTGGACCGCCTCCGTGGCCCGCCGGATCGGCCGGGAGGTGACGCGCTGGAACGTTCAGCCCAAGTTGGACGGCCTCGCCATCGCCGCCCGATACACCGACGGCCGACTGACCCGGCTGGTCACCCGCGGAGACGGACTGGCCGGGGAGGACGTCTCTCACGCCACCGGCACCATCGAGGGTCTGCCCGACCGGCTCGCCGAGCCGGTCACGCTGGAAGTGCGCGGCGAAGTACTCATGACCGGCGCCCAGTTCGAGCACGCCAATACGGTGCGCACCGCACATGGCGGCGCCCCTTTCGCCAACCCGCGCAACGCTGCCGCCGGCACACTGCGGGCCAAGGATCGCGCCTACACGGTGCCCATGACGTTTTTCGCCTACGGTCTGCTGCCACTGCCCGCCACTCCAGCCGACACCGCTGAGCAGCTGACGACGATGGCGCACGGCGATCTCCTCCAGCACGCCGCAGATCTCGGCGTGCGCACCCCGGCCGACACGCAGGTGCCCGGCGTCACGCTGGAGAGCGTCGAGGACGTTCTGGCCCGCGTGCAGGAGATCGCCGCGCTGCGGGCCGAACTGCCCTTCGGGATCGACGGGATCGTCGTCAAGGCCGATCTGGCTGCCGACCAGCAGGCGGCCGGATCCGGTAGCCGGGCCCCGCGCTGGGCGATCGCGTTCAAGCTGCCCGCGGTGGAGAAGATCACCAAGCTGGTCGGGGTGGAGTGGAACGTGGGCCGCACCGGCATCATCGCACCGCGCGCAGTCCTGGAACCGGTCGACATCGACGGCTCCACCGTCACCTACGCCACGCTGCACAACCCGTCCGACATCACCCGGCGCGACCTGCGCCTCGGCGATCAGGTGATGGTGTACAAGGCGGGCGACATCATCCCCCGCGTCGAAGCGCCGGTCGCCCACCTGCGTACCGGTGAAGAACAGCCGATCGTGTTCCCCGAGGTGTGCCCGCAGTGCGGCTCAGCCATCGATGCCAGCGAGCAGCGCTGGCGCTGCGAGCGCGGCCGCGACTGTCACGTGGTCGCCTCGCTGTCCTACGCGGCAGGCCGCGACCAGCTCGACATCGAAGGCCTGGGCGCCAGCCGTGTCATCCAGCTCGTCGACGCCGGGCTGGTAGCCGACGTCGCCGACCTGTTCGCCCTCAACCGCGAACAGCTCCTGGGCCTGGAGCGGATGGGCGAGACCAGCACCGACAACCTCCTGGCCGCGATCGAGACCGCCAAGTCCCAACCCCTGTCCAGGGTCCTGTGCGCACTGGGCGTGCGCGGAACGGGCCGCTCCATGTCGCGCCGCATCGCCCGGCACTTCGCCACCATGGACGGCATCCGCTCTGCCGACGCGGAGGCGATGCAGCAAGTCGAGGGCATCGGCAGCGAGAAGGCCCCGGTCATCGTCGCCGAGCTGTCCGAACTCGCCCCGGTCATCGACAAACTCGCCGCGAGCGGGGTGAACATGGTCGAGCCCGGTGCCACACCTGCCTCCCCCGACGACCCGGCGGACACCGGGAACGAGACCGGGGCCGACGATCAGGCGAGCCCGCTGCACGGCATGACCGTGGTCGTCACCGGCGCCATGACCGGCCCGCTGGAACAGCTCAGCCGCAACGAGATGAACGAACTGATCGAACGCGCCGGCGGCAAGGCCTCCTCCAGCGTCTCCAAGCGCACCAGCCTTGTCGTCGCGGGAGAGGGCGCCGGGTCAAAGCGCGCCAAGGCCGAGTCTCTCGGCGTACGTCTGGCCACGCCGGACGAGTTCGCCGAGTTGGTGGCCGCACTCCTCAGCTGACCACGCCGGCCGCCGGCGCCGATCCGGCCGATTCCGGTCACGGACGTTCGGTTCGGCACTGTGCCGGTCGCCAGCGTGGTGCCTGGTCGTCCGGGGTGTCCGGGGAGGCGAAGTGGAACGGTACGCCGAGGTGGTCGGCCAGGGCGCGGCCGGCCTCCGCGGCGGCGGTGCCCGGCGGTGGGCCGCCGGGGCGGTGGTGGACGGTCGCCAAGTGGCCGTCCTCGGGCGGGTCGTCCAGGACCGCGACCAGCAGCACGAACCAGTCGTGAACCGTGTCGCCGTCCCACAGGGCCTCCACCGCGGCCACCTCTCCCGGCAGAGCAGCGGCACGGGCCGCGAGGGAGGGCAGGTCCAGCGGGTCGGGCGGCCTGCGTCGTACACGGTCGCCCAGGAACTCATAGCGTGCGTGAACGACCTGTTCCGCCTCGCGCAGCCCCGGCCCCAGCGGCCTCAGGGCCTCCCACACGGCCTTGACCGCCATGAGCCGACGATCCCGCAGGACATTCGCGTCGACCTCCCGGCGCGTCTGTTCCTCCAGGAAGGCCCACCATCCGTTCACCGGCTCCCCCGGCGTGTGAGTCATGGGCCGACCCTACGGCAGCACGGCGGTTTCGGTATCGGCGTCATGCCGGCGGGACGCATGTCTCAGTCCCACCAGAGCACCACCAGAAGACCGCGTCGGGCGCCGCCCGGTAGAAGGTGCGCAGGGCGGCGAGGATCGCGGGGAAGTCGATCTGGTCGAGGAGGTCCGCGATGCGGGCGACTTGCGTCTCGTTCAGGGCGGTGGGAGTCGTGCCGAAGGGTGCGAGGTCGTGGGGCGGGACGTCGAGGAAGGCGAGGTCGATCGCGGTGTCGCCGTCGGTGGCCTGCCGGAGGGCCTGTGTGTGCGCCTCGTCGAGGTCCGCCAGCTCGCAGACCCGCCGCAGGAGTGTCGGCGCCCAGTCGAGGTCGAGCCCGTCCGCCGCCGGTGGATCCCAGCCGTGGTCCCCGTCCGGGGAGGTGTCGGCTGATCGTCGGCAGGCGGCGAGGTAGTCCGCCGATACGCGGGCGAGCTGCTGGGTGACGGCCATGACAACAGTGTCCCGACCGCGTCCAACGGTTTTTGCCTCACCGGCTCCCGCCGTCCAGCGGAGTACGCGGCGCCGCGACCGCGCGGACGACGGCCGCCACGTCCGCTCGCTCGGTGGGCCGGGCGTCGACGGAGTTGTGGATGGAGAAGCCCTCCACCAGCGCGTCGAGCGCCCGCGCCGTCAGGGGGTCGAAGTGCCGGGCCAGGGAGTGGCGGCTGGCCTGCATCCAGGAGCGCAGCACCTCGGTCAGTTCCGGATGCCGGGCGGCGAACGCGTACAGCTCGTAACTGAGCAGCAGGTTTCGGTCGGTGCCCCAGACCTTGCCGCAGATGATCTCGACGACGGCTTCCTGTGCCTCCTCGGGCGTGCGCGCCGCCTCAAGGAGCGCCCCGTAGCGCACGGACACGGACTCGGCGAGGCGGGTGAACGCCTCGGTGAGCAGGTGCTGCATGTCGTCGAAGTAGTAGGTGAGCGAGCCGAGCGGCACCCCCGCCGCCGAGGCGATCTTGCGGAAGGTCACTTTGATGGCGCCGTGCTCGGCGATGACGTCGAGCGCCGCGTCGAGGATGCGCTCACGCCGCCGGGGGTCGTTGGGGCCTCGGGTGCTGCCTGTCATCGCTGTCGTCTCTGCCTTCTATTTCCCGTAGCCGAGTGTGTACATTTGTACATACCCTGGTGGCGTCGGCCTGTCGCCGACCCGAGCATTCTTCCGGATCCCGTGGAGCTTCCCCTTGATAGACCGCGCCATCGACCGCGCCGTGCCCAGACGCCGTCAGGCTCTCTATCTGTTCTTCTTCCTGCCGGGCATCTGCATGTCGTCGTGGGTCACGCGCACCCCTGACGTCCGCGATCAACTCGACGTGTCCACCGGACAGATGGGGATGGTCCTGTTCGGCCTGTCCGTCGGCTCCATGGGCGGCATCCTGTGTTCGGGCCGCCTCGTCTCGCGGTTCGGCACCCGGCCCGTGATCGGGATCGGCACCAGTCTGATCATCGCCAGCATGGTCGTCATCGGAGGCGGCAGCTCCGTACCGTCCGCGCCCATGGTCGCCGCCGGTCTGTGCCTGTTCGGAGTGGGTATGGGGGCCTGCGAAGTGGCCGTCAACGTGGACGGCGCCGATGTGGAGCGTCTCACCGACACGTCCGTCATGCCCACCCTGCACGGCTGTTTCAGCCTCGCCACCGTCGTCGGCGGATTGGTCGGCATGGCCGCCACCGCCGCCGAGTTCCCCGTCTTCTGGCACCTGGTCATCGTCACCGTGGTCGCCACCGGAATCCTCGTCTTCGCCCTGCGCTCCATCCCGGCCGGCACCGGGACCAGCGACACGTCCCACGCCTCGGGCGACGCCAAGGACGCAGGGCCCCGCGTCTGGAAGGACCGCAAGCTTCTGCTGATCGGCGGCATCGTCCTGGCCATGGCCCTGGCCGAAGGCGCCGCCAACGACTGGCTCCCGCTGCTCATGGTGGACGGCCACGGCCTCGACGCCGCGCTCGGCTCGCTCGTCTTCGTCGGGTTCGCCGCCGCGATGACCGTGGGGCGCTTCAGCGGCACGTTCTTCCTCAGCCGCTTCGGGCGGGCGACCGTCCTGCGCGCCAGCGCCATCTCCGGAGCCGTCGGCCTCGTACTGGTCATCTTCTCCGACAGCGCCGTCGTGGCCGCAGCGGCCGTCCTGTTCTGGGGACTCGGCGCGTCCCTGGGGTTCCCCGTCGCACTCTCCGCGGCGGGCGACTCGGGCCCCGACCAGACCGCGCGAGTGAGCCTGGTGGCCACCATCGGCTATGTCGCCTTCCTGGTGGGCCCGCCGTCCCTCGGCTTCCTCGGCGACCACTACGGACTGCGGTCCGCGATGGTGGTGGTCCTGGTGTTCGTCGCCGCCGCCATCGCCCTCGCTCCGGCCGCCGGCAGCCGCTCCCCCGCCGTCGCGCACGGCGGCTCCCCGCAGGACACCCCGCCCGGCGATCCGGACGCTCTCCGGTCTCCCGCACCCGACGCGTCTCCCGCACCCGACGAGCGGCGCCCTACGAGCGGCGCAGAGGAGCGGCGCTGACACGCAGGGCTGACCAGCGGGACTGACCAGCGCCTCCGAAGCGGCCAGAACCCACCGCTCCTCCCCTTCGGCGCCGGTGACTACGGTTGGGGAAACGCAACGCCTTGGCCCACAGACCCCGGCGGAGGCAGGACATGGGTGGGGACGCGCAGAGCGAGTCACGGCAGCTGCCACGACTGCGCCTGGATGAGCTGCTCGAAGAACTTCAGGTCCGGATCGATGCGGTCCGCGGCACCCGGGACCGGCTGCACGGGCTGCTGGAAGCGGTGCTCTCGGTCGGGCGGGAGCTGGATCTTCCGCAGGTGCTGCGGCGCATCGTGGAGACCGCCGTGGCCCTGGTGGACGCGGAGTACGGCGCGCTCGGCGTCATCGGCGCGGGAAGCAAGCTGGACAAGTTCCTGCCGGTGGGGATCAACGAACAGCTGCGGGCGCAGATCGGCGATCTCCCCTCGGGGCACGGACTGCTCGGCGAGCTGATCCGGCACCCCGAGCCCTTGCGGCTGCGGGAGTTGTCCAAGCACGCCGCATCGTCCGGGTTCCCGGCCCACCATCCGCCGATGCACACGTTCCTCGGGGTGCCCATCCGGGTGCGCGAAGAGGTGTTCGGGAATCTCTACCTCACCGAGAAGCGCGGCGGGGCCGAGTTCGACGCCGAGGACGAGGCCGTGCTGTCGACGCTGGCCGTGGCGGCGGGTGTGGCCATCGAGAACGCCCGGCTCTACGAGGAGGCGCGGCTGCGCGAGCGGTGGCTGGCGGCCGGAGCGGAGTTCACCAACGCCCTGCTGTCCGGAACGGCCGAGGCCCGCGTACTGGAGTTGATGGTCGAACGAGCCCTGGAGATCACCTCGGCCGACATCGGTGTGGTGGATCTGGTGGTGGCGGAGAAGGATGATCTCCTGGGCGCGCTGGCGCTCGGGGAGGGCGCGGCCGCGCATCAAGGCCGCCGCATCCCCCGGCAAGGGACCCTGGCCGGCGCCGCGTTGGAAAAGGGCGGTCTGCTGGTCGCCGAGGATGTGACCGGTGATCCGCGGGTCACGTTCAGCCCGGAGCGGTGGAAGGGCATAGGGCCGGCGGTCGCCGTCCCCATCGGGACGGCCGAGGGGTTGCGCGGGGTGCTGGTCCTGGCACGCCGGGCCGGGCGCCCCGTCTTCGGCGATGCCGAGATCGCTCCGCTGCCCGGCTTCGCCGGTCAGGCCGCACTGGCCCTGGAACTGGCCGAGCGGCGCCGCGATGCCGAGCAGATGAGTCTGCTCGAAGACCGGGACCGCATCGCCCGTGACCTCCATGACCTGGCGATCCAGCGCCTTTTCGCGACCGGCATGACCCTGCAGAGCGCGCAGCGCTTCGTTCAGCACCCCGAGGCCTCCGAGCGCCTGATGCGGGCGGTGGACGATCTCGACACCACCATCAAGATCATCCGTTCGACCATCTTCGGGCTGCGCGCCCACGACGCGGGCGGGGCGGCCGCTCCCGGGTTGCGCGTACGGATCGCGCGGACGGTGGAGGAGGCCGTCACGGCGCTCGGCTTCACGCCAGCGCTGCGCATGGAAGGCCTGATCGACACCGATGTCCCGGCCGACATCGCCGACGATGCGGTGGCCGTGCTCAGCGAGGCGCTGGCCAACATCATCCGCCATGCCCGGGCATCGGCCGCGGAGATCTCCCTCGTCGTACGCAAGGAGCATCTGACCTTCACCGTGACGGACAACGGCGTCGGCATCGGCGAGAGCGGGGGCCGCAGCGGGCTGCGCAATCTGGCCGAGCGGGCCGGGAAGCTGGGCGGCACACTCACCCTCGCAGAAGGGCCGGATGGTGGCGGCACGCGCCTGGAGTGGCGAGTGCCGCTGCCCGGCCTGTAAGCCGGGGCGTATCAGCGCGGCCGGTGCGGGTCGAAGTGGGCGGCGATCACGGCGGCCTGGATGCGGCGTTCGACGCCGAGCTTCGCCAGGAGCCGGGAGATGTGGTTCTTGACGGTCTTCTCGGAGAGATAGAGCTGCTTGCCGATCTGGCGGTTGGTGAGGCCTTCGCCGATCAGGGCGAGGATGTCGCGCTCACGCTCGGAGAGTGCGGCCAGCTTGGCGTCCTTGGGGGCCGCCGGCTCGTCCGGCCCGCGCAGCGTGCTCATCAGGCGGGTCGTGGTGGCCGGGTCGAGCAGGGACTGGCCCGCTGCGACGGTACGTACCGCGTCGATCAGGTCGGTGCCCTTGATCTGTTTCAGGACGTAGCCCGCCGCCCCCGCCATGATCGCGTCCAGGAGCGCGTCGTCGTCGTCGAAGGAGGTCAGCATGAGGCAGGCCACCTCCGGCATCTGCGAGCGCAGTTCACGGCAGACCGTGATGCCGTCGCTGTCGGGCAGGCGGATGTCGAGGATGGCCACGTCCGGGCGCAGGGCGGGGCCGCGGATCAGGGCCTGCTCGCTCGTGCCCGCTTCTCCGACGACCGCGATGTCGGGTTCGGAGTCGAGCAGGTCGTGCACGCCCCGGCGTACGACCTCGTGGTCGTCGAGGAGGAAGACCCGGATCGGGTGTTCCGGTGTGTAGGAACGTACGGTCATGGCTGCCCCCAGGGTGTCGACGGTCCCGTTCAGATCGTGTCGGGTGGGCGGCGCGGCGCACCAGGGCCGGATGGGCCCCGTTGACGCCCTGTTGTGGTCATCTCCCGGCGGATACGTGGATGTTGCTCACCGAGCGCCGGGTCCGCGGCCGCCCGTTCACCGGAGGAGGGCAGTCACCCCCGCACGCCGCTTCCGCTGCCGTAGGGGGCGTACAGGTCCAGGAGTCGGGTCCTTGCGGATTGCAGGCGGTGGGCGAGCACGCGTCCCACCCACTGGCCGACGACCACGCCCATGGCCGGGTCGTCCTCGCACATCAGCCGGACGGCCAGGGCGTCGAACTCGTCGGCCCGCACCGGGCTCTGCGCGACGGCGCCGAGCTGCCAGACGTACGGCGGGAACATCCAGGACCAGCCGACCAGTTCACCGTGGCCGAGGGTCTCGATGTCGGCGGCGCGGCGGCCGGGGACACGCATGTCAAGGACGACCGATCCGGTACGGATGATCCAGAACCGGCCGGCGTGCCCTCCTTCCTCGAAGAGTCGCGTCCCGGCCGGGAAGAACGTCTGGCGGGCGATGCGCATCAGCCGGTTGCGGTGCTCGGCCGGAAGGGCGCCCATCATGGTCGTGGTGTCGCTCATCGCTCCGTCTCCTTCTGGTCCGCCTCGCCCTTGCGGGCCGCCGCTTCCCGGACAGCGGCTACGAGAATTGCTCCCCTCCGGCTTTCCCCATAGCCGCTGTCCGGGAAGTGACGGCCCCTCAGCACCGGGGGCGGACTCATGTCGAGGGCGTCGCGGCCCTTCCGGTCGAGGACTGCGGTGACTCCGGTCGTCATGTCCGTCCTTCCACGTGTCGGTGCGTTCCCTGCTCACCAGCCTCGGCGGGAAACGGCCGGCGGGGCAGGGGCCGAGCGGCCCTCTTCGGGCCCGGTCGGGCCGGGCCGGAGCGGGGGCGCGCAAGAGGGTTCATGCCCTCAGGGCCCCTCCGGCGGCACGGCGTTCTCGCCGTGCAGGGTGGCGCCGATGTGCTGCGCCCATGCGGAGATCCGTTCGAAGTCGCGGAAGTCGCCGCCCTTCCCGGACCGTACGATCATGCGGGCGGCCCAGCCCTTGGCTCCCTCGGTGAGGCAGCCGCCGAAGGTGACGTGCTCCCTGGCGTCGAGTCGCACCAGGGCACGGCGTACGGCGGGCACCGGCGGGATGTCCCGCTCACCCGCCGACGCGTCCAGAGGCCCGCTGCTGAACAGCCACACAGGTGTCTCGGCCAGCGCCCGGGCGTTGCGTCGGACGAACCGGCGGGCGTCCTTGTGCCAGCGCCCCGCGTAGAGCGGACTGCCGAGCACGACGGCGTCGTAGGCCAGGACATCTCCGACCTCGGACACCCGCCGCAGCTCGGCCTCCACGCCCTCCTTGCACAGGACCTCCGTGATCGTGCGGGCGATCTCGGCCGTGGACCAGTTCTTCGTCGCGTAGACGACGAGCACTTTGGTGGTCATGGCGGTACGTCCCTCCTCGGAGTTCAGAGTTTGCGCAGCCAGTCGTCGGCCACGCCCCGCAGGGCCTGATCGTTCGGCTGGAGGTGGGAGTCGTCCAGGCGGTAGGCGAGCTTGTCGACGACCGCGACGACTCCGTCGATCTCGCGCGTCATGTGCAGCGCGACGGGGATTTCGCTGCGGCGGTCCAGCTGTCCCTCAAGGGTCACCACACCGTCGTACACATCGACCTTGATGGCCAGGGGACCCAGCCACAGGGCGCGGACCAGGACCTGCCCGATCACTTCGCGACGGATGTCGTCGTCCGCGCGCAAGAACACCTGAAGCAGGTCGCGCCGGGTGACGATGCCGACCAGGCGGTCCTCGTCGTCGACGACGGGCAGCCGCTCCACCTTGTGCTGGGCCATCCGCCGGGCGCCCTCGGCGATGGTGTTGTCGGCGTGGACACAGACGGGCGGCGTGGACATCAGCTGTCCCGCGGTCCGTGCGGTCGCTTTGGCCCGGCCCTTCCGCGCGGCGCGGCTCATCCGGGGCAGCCGCAAGCGGCGTGCCGGCCGGTAGGGGTCGTGAGTCTGCGCCTCGCGTGCCAGCAGGTCCGTCTCGGATACCACTCCGACCACTTTGTCGTCGGTGTCGATCACGGGCAATCCGCTGATGCGGTGCTCGGACAGGCGCTCGGCCACCTCCTTGAACGGGGTGCCGTACCGGGCGCTGACCACCTCGCCGGTCATCACCGATCCGATCTTGCTGTGCTTCATGCTTGTCTCCTCCTCAGCGCAGTCGGCGCAAGTAGGGGTCGGGCGCGGTCCGCGGCAGCAGCCGGACGCGCGCGTCGAGTGCCGTGGTGCCGCCCGGCCGGGCCAGGACGGGGTTGAGGTCGGCCTCGGCGAGCTGCGGCAGGTCGCACGCCATCCGGGACAGCCTGTGCAGCAGTTGCTCCAGGCCTTCGAGGTCGACCGGGCCGGTGCCGCCGTGCCCGAAGAGCAGCGGGGCGCAGCGCGGCGCGGTGATCAGGTCGTGGACGTCGAGGTCGGTGAGCGGGGCAAGGCGGGCCGCGTGATCCGCGAGCAGTTCCGTGACCGTGCCGCCGAGTCCGAACAGGACCAGCGGACCGAACACCTCGTCCTGGACGACACCGGCGATAAGTTCGGTGCCGCGCTCGGCGAGCGGCTGGACCACCACACCCGTCAGCAGACCGTCGAACCGGGTCGAGAGGTCCCGGAAAGCCGCGCGCACTTGGGCGTCGCCCTGCAGATCGAGGTGGATGGCGCGCTGCTCGCTCTTGTGCAGCAGACCGGGCCAGTGGGCCTTCATCACGACCCGGCCGTCCGGGCCGCGCAACCGCTCGGCGGCCAGGGCCGCTTCGTCCTCGGTCTCGGCCCAGGCCCAGGGCAGTTGGGGGATCTGGTAGCAGGCGAGCAGCTCCGCGCAGGTGCGCGGGTCGAGCCAGCCCCCTTCGCGGTGCCCGGCCAGCCAGGTGTCCGCCACCGCGCGGGCCCGCCCCGTGTCCGCTTCCGCGAGGTCGGGCACGGTGCCGGGCGGGCGGGCCAGCCACTGGGCGCGGCGGACGGCGTGGGCCAGGGCCCGCGCGGCGGCCTGCGGATCGGCGAAGGCGGGCACGAAGCCGCCTTCCGTGCAGGGCAGCAGCCGTACGGGCAGCGCCTGGCCGAGGAGGACCGCGGCGACCGTTCGGGAGCGACGGCCGGGGGCGTCGGTGAGGGCCCGGGCGAGATCGTCGCCGGTCGCCGCGGTGACCGCGGTGGGGACAAGGACCACAAGCACGGCGTCGATGGCGCCGGACAGCATGAGCCGGTCCACCGCGTTCTTGAGCTGCGCCTCGGTGACGGCAGCGGTGGCGTCGACCGGGTTGGCGGCCGATGCCCCGGTGGGCAGGGCGGCCAGCAGGTCGTCCATCAGGTCGGTCGGCAGCTGCGGCAGGGTGAGCCCCGCCTCGGCGCACGCGTCCGCCGCGAGGACTCCCGCGCCGCCCGCGTTGGTGACGATGACGACGCGCTGGCCGGCCGGTACGGCCTGGGAGTGCAACAGGGCGGCGGTCTCCAGGAGTTCGCCGATCGTACGGGTGGCGGTGATGCCCGCCTGGGTGAACAGTGCCTGGCGGGTCATGGTCCGTGGCGCGGCCGCGGCGGTGCGCGAGGCAGCGGCCCGCCGGCCTGCCTCGGTGCGGCCCGCGTCGACGGTGATGACCGGCATGCGCCGGGTCACCCGCCGTGCGGTGCGCGAGAAGGCCCGCGGGTTGCCGAAGGACTCCAGGTGCAGCAGGGCGAGGTCGGTGACGCCGTCGCCCTCCCACCACTGGAGCAGGTCGTTGCCGCTGACGTCGTACTTGTCGCCGAGCGACACGAAGCTGGAGACACCCAGGCCCAGCTGGGACAGGCCGCCCAGCAGGGCGATGCCCACTCCCCCGGACTGCACGGCGACACCGGCCGTGCCGCGATGGGGATGCCGGGCCGCGAAGGTCGAGTCAAGGGACAGCGCCTTGTCGGTGTTGGAGATGCCCAGGCAGTTGGGGCCCACCAGACGCATTCCGTAGGTCCGGCAGGTGGCCAGCAGGGCGGCTGCCTGTGCACTGTCCAGGCCGGCCGTGACGACCACCAGGGCGCGTACGCCCGCCTTGCCGCACTCTTCGGCCGTGGCGGACAGGGCCTGCGCGGGTACCGCGAGGACCGCCAGGTCGGGGGCCTGCGGCAGGGCGGCGACCGAGGGGTAGGCGGGCACGCTCATCAGCGAGGACACGCTCGGGTTGACGGCGAAGAGCTGCCGGGTGAATCCCCCGGTGCGCAGATTGCGCAGCACGGCGCGCCCGACGGAACCGGCCCTGCGGCCCGCTCCGACCACGGCGATGGAGTCGGGCCGCAGCAGCGGCCGGAGGCTGGCCACGTCGGCCGCGCTGCCGCGTGCCTCGACCGCCGTCAGATAGGTCTCGTCCTCGTCCAGGCGGATGGTGCAGCGCAGTTCGGGGCCCTCGAAGCGGCGGGCGGTGTGCAGTCCGAGGTCGGCGAAGACCTTGAGGACCTCGTGGTTCTCGGCGAGCGCGTCGGCCGCGAACGCGGTGATGCCTTCCGCACGGGCGGCGGAGACCAGGTGTTCCAGGAGCAGGGTGCCGACTCCCCGGTGGTGCAGTCCCTCGGCCACGGCGAGCGAGATCTCGGCGGTCGCGGGCTCCTCGGTCCGCTCGTACTCGGCAAGACCGATGATCTGCCCGCGGGTCTCGGCGAGCAGCGCGCGGTATCCGGGGCGGGGAGCGGCGCAGGCCCGGTCCGCGGCCTGTGCGGCGGACCGGCTGCTTGCGGCGAAGAACCGCAGGCGCAGGTTCTGCGGCGACATCTCCTCGTACAGGCGACGGAGTTGGGCGTGATCACCGGGGCGGACGGCCCGGATGCAGGTGGTCGTCCCGTCGGCGAGCAGGGCGTGGACCGGGGCGCGGCTTGGCTCGTCGTCTGTCATCTCGGGCCTCCAGCGGCAGGTTGGCCCTTCGAGGATCGGCGCGTTCGGGAGCGGCGCCCCAGGGGCTGGCCGGGTGCGGCCGGGGGCCGATCGGCCCCTTGTCGCTCCTGTGCGGAGGGACGGTGCGCGCTCTGTCCCGGTACGGGCCGAGGCCCCGGCAGGGGCCGAATGTCCCCCGCCGGGGCCGGTTCGCCCCTCCCCCGCCCCGCCTCCGCGGTGGAACGGTGCGAAGTGCGGCCCCTGCAAGGAGCCCGCTGGAAGGTGGTGGAATCGTGGACAAACCCCTGATCGTCGGCGTCGACGGCTCGGAGCCGAGCCTGCGCGCACTGGACTGGGCGGCGGACGAGGCCGCGCTGCACGGCGTGCCGCTGCGTGTCGTCCATGCGTCGAGGTGGGAGTGGTACGAGGGGCGTGAACCGTCCTTCGGCATCAACGGGTCCTCCGTGCAGGACCTTTCGGAGCGGATCGCGGCGTCGGCGGTCGAACGTGCGCTGCGCCGGACGGACTCGGTGAAGGCGACGGCCGAGGTGCTCTCCGAAGATCCGGGGCTCGCACTGGTGCGGCTCAGCCGGGAAGCCGACGCCGTCGTGGTCGGCAGCCATGGGCGCGGCGAGTTGACCGAACTGCTGCTGGGCTCGGTCGGCCTGTCCGTCGCCGCGCACGCGGTGTCGCCGGTGATCGTCGTGCGCGGTCGCGAGGAGAATCTGGAGGGCTGCTTCCGGACCGTCGTCGTCGGTGTCGGCGACTTCGAAGACGGCTCCGGAGACGGCTCCGAAGGCGGCTCCGAAGAGGTCTCCCCCGCCGTGGAGTTCGCCTTCCGCGAGGCGCAGTCACTCGCCTCGTCGGTGACGGTCGTGCATGCCTGGCGCTGCCCGGCCCGCGAACTGCCCGACTTCCCCGTGATGGTCCACGACGAGCACCAGGAGCGGGCCGCGGCTCAGGTCGACAAGGCCGTACGGAAGGCGACCGCCGCCCATCCCGGCGTCAAGGTCCGCCGCGAGATCGTCGAAGGCCACGCGCGCACCGTGCTGCTGCACGCATCGCGCACGGCGGATCTCCTGGTGGTCGGCGCCCGCCGCAGGAAGGGCCACGTCGGCATGCAACTCGGTCCGGTCAACCATGCGGTGCTGCACCATGCGGCCTGCCCGGTGGCCGTCGTCCCGCACACCTGACCAGGCCCCGAGAACCGGGGCACACCCCCGACCCCGAAGCTGCTGGAGGCACCGTGGCACCCGCCCGACTGGCACCCCTGGACGCCCACTGGCGCGCCGCGAACTACCTGACCGTGGGCCAGATCTACTTGATGAGCAACCCGCTGCTGGCACAGCCGCTGCGGCCCGAGCACATCAAACCGCGCCTCCTGGGCCACTGGGGCACCTCGCCCGGCCTCAACCTCGTGCACACGCATCTGAACCGTGTCATCAAGGAGCGTGACCTGGACGCGCTGTGCGTGTGGGGCCCTGGCCACGGCGGCCCGGCCGTGCTCGCCAACTCCTGGCTGGAGGGCTCGTACAGCGAGACCTATCCGGACGTCACACGGGACGCGGAGGGCATGGCGAAGCTGTTCCGGCAGTTCTCCTTCCCCGGCGGCGTCCCCAGCCATGTGGCGCCCGAGACGCCCGGCTCCATCCACGAGGGCGGCGAGCTCGGCTACTGTCTCGCGCACGCCTATGGAGCCGCCTTCGACAACCCCGGTCTGCTCGTCGCCTGCGTGATCGGCGACGGCGAGGCGGAGACGGGACCGCTGGCGGCCTCCTGGCACTCCAACAAGTTCCTCGACCCCGTCCATGACGGCGCGGTCCTGCCGATCCTCCACCTCAACGGCTACAAGATCGCCAACCCGACCGTGCTCTCCCGCATCCCCGAGTCCGAACTCGACGCCCTGCTCAAGGGCTACGGCCACGAACCGCTGCACGTCGTCGGCGACGACCCCCGCAAGGTCCACCACGCGATGGCCAAGGCCCTGGACCAGGCCCTGGACCGCATCACCGCCATCCAGCACACCGCCCGCACCGGCTCCGCCCGTACCGGCGCCGCGCGCGGCCGTGCCCGCTGGCCGGTGATCGTGCTCCGTACGCCCAAGGGCTGGACCGGACCGGTCACCGTGGACGGCTTGCCCGTCGAAGGGACCTGGCGCTCCCACCAGGTGCCGCTCGCCGAGGTACGCGAAAACCCCGAGCATCTTGGGCAGTTGGAGGCGTGGCTGCGCTCCTACCGGCCCCACGAGCTCTTCGACACACACGGTCGCCCCACCGCCGAAGTCCTCGACTGCGTTCCCGGGGCCCAACGGCGCCTGGGCTCCAGCCCACGCACCAACGGCGGCCTGCTCACCCGCGATCTGCCCGTGGAACCGCTCGAACACTTCGCCGTCCCCGTCGACAAGCCCGGCACGACCCTGCACGAGCCCACGCGGGTACTCGGCCGCCTGCTCGCCCGGATCATGGCGGACACCGCGCAGCGCCGGGACTTCCGGGTCGTGGGTCCCGACGAGACCGCCTCCAACCGCCTGGGCGCGCTCTACGACGCCACCGGCAAGGCCTGGCAAGGGCAGATCCTCGACGCCGACGAACACCTCACCGCGAGCGGGCGGGTCACGGAGGTGCTCTCCGAGCACCTCTGCCAGGGCTGGCTGGAGGGCTACACCCTCACCGGCCGCCACGGCCTGTTCTCCAGTTACGAAGCGTTCGTCCACATCGTCGACTCGATGGTCAACCAGCACATCAAGTGGCTCAGGACCTCGCGCCTGCTGCCGTGGCGCGCGCCGGTGCCGTCCCTCAACTACCTGCTCACCTCGCACGTCTGGCGCCAGGACAACAACGGCTTCTCCCACCAGGACCCCGGCTTCGTGGATCACGTGCTCAACAAAAGCCCCGAGGTCGTGCGCGTCTACCTGCCGCCGGACGCCAACACCCTGCTCTGCGTGGCCGAACACGTCCTGCACAGCCGTGATTACGTCAACGTCGTCGTCGCCGGGAAGCAGCCCTGCTTCGACTGGCTGTCGCTGGAGGAGTCCCGCCTCCACTGCGCGCGCGGCGCGGGCATCTGGGAGTGGGCCGGATCCGAGGACGGCGGGCGCGCGCCCGAGGTGGTCCTGGCCTGCGCTGGCGACGTGCCCACTCAGGAAGTCCTCGCCGCGGCAGAGCTCTTGCGCCGGCACGTGCCCGACCTCGCCGTGCGCGTCGTGAACGTGGTGGACATGACCCGGCTACTCCCGCACGAGGAGCACCCGCACGGCATGACCGCCCCCGAGTACGACGCGCTGTTCACCGCCGACAAACCGGTGATCTTCGCCTACCACGGCTATCCCTGGCTGGTGCACCGCCTCGCCTATCGCCGTACCGGCCACCGCAATCTGCATGTACGCGGCTACAAGGAGGCGGGCACCACGACCACGCCGTTCGACATGGTGGTGCGCAACGACCTGGACCGCTACCGCCTCGTGATGGACGTGATAGACCGCGTGCCCGGTCTCGCGGTCCGCGCCGCTACCGTCCGCCAGCGCATGGCCGACACCCGCTCCCGGCACCACGACTGGATCCGGGCCCACGGCACGGATCTGCCCGAGGTCGCCGACTGGACCTGGACCGGCTGAGTCCGCGGACCGCACCGGGGAGGTACGCCCGATGGTGTACGTCAGCGGTGCCGGTTGACCGTGAACGGGCCTGGCCGGGCTCCGCCGCCCGCCCTACGGTGTGCAGTGCTCCGGATCCCGGCCGCACGGCATCCCGGCTGGTCCCGTACGGAGGTGACGCCACGCGCATCGACGAGATCTGCAGCTGCCGCCCGCCCTTCTTCGTCGTGGGCGTCGATGTCGGCTGGGACGGCCGCCGCCACTGTGCGGCCGCCGTCCACCATGCCTTCGAGGAAGCCGCCCGCCACGGTGCCGTGCTGCTGGTGTTGTACGTGTGGCGCCCGCCGCCCCTCGGCGTCCTGGACGAACGGGCGGCCCTGCGGGAGTGCCGCCGTCTGCTGTCGGACATGGTGGCGGGCTGGCAGGTCACTCACCCTGGCGTAGAGGTGCACCACGCGGTGCTCCGCGGCCGCCCGGCGCGGGTGCTCGTCCGGGAGTCCGCGCACGCGCTTGCCCTCGTCCTGGGCGCCCGCGGTCACGGCCGCGTGGCCGGCCCGCTGCGCGGCTCGGTCGTCTCCCACGCCCTGCACCACGCCCGGTGTCCCGTGGTCGCCGTTCCGCCGTCGGCGGCCTGCGGCCACACTCACGGCGGGCCGGTCCTCGATCACCTGTCCCGCTGGGCCCCTGCGGCGCTCGGGCGGCACATCTGGCTGCTCGCCCGTCTCGTCCGAGCGCAGCCGGGCCGGGCTGTGCGCGGCATCCGGGCTGGTGGCGGAGGCCGTCCCCGGCAGGCCGGGATGGCCTCCGCCCGTCCGGCGGGCGTCGCGTTCAGCCCCGTTCCGGAACTTCCATCTCTCCGAGCAGGGACCAGCCCTCCTGCGGAATCGTCGCGTTGACGATCTCCGGGGTCTGCACGAGGTGGGGCGGCAGGGTGCCCCGGGCCTTGGTGAAGTGCTCGGAAGTGACGTGCGCCGAGCCTGCCTCGTCATCACGGAAGGCTTCGACGAGCACGTACACCGTGGGGTCCTCGACGCTGCGGGACCAGTCGAACCAGAGGCACCCCGGCTCGGCGCGGGTCGCCAGGGTGAATTCGCGGGTGATGTCCGGCCAGGCGTCGGCGTACTCGGGCAGGACGCGGAACTTGGCGGTAATGAAGATCATGACTCTCCCTGGGGTGTGACCGGGCAACGACGGGTGAGGGTGGCGGGAGCCGTCGGTCTGGCTCCGGCCCTCGTCGCGGCCGCGGTCCCCATGACATCACTGCGGGGATCACAGCGGCGCAGGCGGGGCCGGTCAGCGGCCGGTCAGGCGAGGTGGAAGACCTCGGTGAGCGGCCGCATCGCCTCGTCGGGGCCGCGCCCGTCCAGGTCCTCGAAGAAGCCGGCCATGTCCGCCTGCCAGCGTGCGTTGACATCGGTGCGCGCCATGGCCTCCTGCGCGGCGGCGAAGTCCGGGGTCTCCAGGTAACCGACGAGCAGGCCGTCCTCTCGCAGGAACAGCGAGTAGTTGTGCCAACCGGCGGCGGAGAGCGCTGCGCGCATCTCCGTCCAGACGTGCTCGTGGCGCTCCCGGTACTCCGCAAGCCGGTCCTGCCGGACCTTCAGCAGGAAACAAACCCTTTGCACGAGCGGTGGCTCCTCTCGGCCGACGCGAAGCAAGCCAGTACGACAGAGCGTCGCACTGAAAGGATTCACAACAGTGCGCCGCAAGCTACGGCCGCGTGGCGACGGCTGTCAATTGCCGGCCCATTGCTCGCTTGGTCACGCAGATAGGTCCAGGCGCCGCCGTGCCGCGCGGCGTGCATGAGTCGTTTCAACACTCCCTTTACGCCTCAACGCTGTACCACTGCGCTGTCCGCCTCATGGCGGACAGCGAGGCTCTCGTAGACTTCAAGCGTGATCTTGCGTGGGTCAATGATGAGTGTCCGAGCGATGGCACAGCAGGGGGATTCGGGTGGCGCTGGTTTTCGGGATCTTGTTCCTGCTCGTCGGCCACAGCCTGCGCACAAATCGCTTCGGTGTGGCCGATCAAATCTCAGGCGCGGACGTGGCCGCTGACAGGGTGAACCACCACCATTCTCTGCCGTACCGCGCAGTGATGGCCTTCGGAGCCCTGTTCATGACGATCGGAGCGGCGCTGACCGTCGTGTACACGGCACTGCTGCTTCTGGGGAAGGTGTAGCGGTCGTGGGGTTTCTGCTCGCTGTCGTCCTCTTCTTGCCGTTGGGCGTCTTCGTGCTGTGGAACCCGGCCGGACGGGCGGACGCGTTCAAAGCCGCGCTGGTCGGCACCGGCCTGTCCGCCCGCGCGGTGAACGCCATCGCCCTGAGCTGGGCGCTGCTGGGAGGCCTGTCCCTGGCGGCCTTGGTGTTGCTCTTGGCCGTCTGAGGTCGCTCGTCAGGGCGGCGGAAAGTCATGCCTGTGGCCGGCCCCCTCCCGGACCGCCTGCTGCTCGCACCGGAGAGACCAGCGCGAGCAGCAAGGGCAAGCGAGGTCATGTCACGCGACGGCTGTTCCCTCGATCTCGACCAGTTGGCCCGCGATCGCCAGGCGCGTCACGCCGAGCAGTGTGGAGGCCGGCGCCACCCCGGCTGCCCCCAACCGCGCCGCCAGCATGCCGTAGTGCTGGAAGAGCAGATCGACGTCGGTCGTGTAGACGTTGAGCCGGACCAGGTTCGCAAGGGACATGCCGGCCTCGCCGAGCACGGCCTCCAGGTTGTCGATGCTCAGCGCCAACTGCCCCGCCATGTCGCCGTCGTGCTGCGGTTTGCCTTCGCCGTCCATCGCGGTCTGCCCCGAGACGTACAGGGTCCTCGTGTGCCCGGAGACGATCTCCCCCTGGTTGAATCCCAACTCCGTCGACCACGTCACCGGGTTGACCGCCGTGCGCTCCATCGTCACTTCAACTCCACTGGATTCATTGGTACATGGACGCCCGTCGGCTCGGTAGCCGCCCTCCCTGACGCCGCTTCGACGAGCCTCCCAACAAATCACGACACCCTCAGTCATGTATTCCTCTAGGGTTTTCGCATGCGTGCCGACCGGCTGGTCTCACTGGTTCTGCTGCTGCGCCAGCGCGGCCGCCTCACCGCGGACACGCTGGCCGGCGAGCTGGGGGTGTCCACCCGCACCGTGCTGCGGGACATCGAAGCGCTGTCCGCGTCCGGCGTCCCGGTCTACGCCGAACGCGGCAGGCACGGCGGGTTCGCGCTGCTGCCGGGCTTCCGCACCGAGCTCACGGGACTGAATCACGACGAGGCCCTCGCCTTGCTGACCGCCGGATCGGGACGCGGCGAGCAGATGTTCGGCCTCGGCTCGGCGCTCGCCGCCGCCATGCGGAAGGTGGTCGACGCGCTGCCCGAAGGCCACCGGGCCGTCACGAGTGACGCGGCACGGCGGTTTCTCGTCGATCCGGAGAGCGATCTGCTCTCACGTCGGCTTTCCACCGAGGACGTGCCCGAAAGCGCGATGGTCGAGGTCAGACGGGCGGTGCTCGCCGGACACAAACTGCGCATCCACTACGCGGCCACGGACCAGACACCGCAGTGGCGCACGGTGGACCCCATCGGCCTGGTCACCGTACGAGACCGGGGCTACTTGCTGGCCACGCGATCCGGCGAGGACCGCACCTACCGCCTTTCGCGGATATCGGCCGCCGAGGAACTGCCCGAGACGGCAGAGCGACCGAATGGGGTCGACCTGGACCGGATCTGGCGGGAGCGCTCCGCGCGGTTCCTCTCCGGCAGCGACCACATCACCGTGCAGGTACGGGTGGTTGCGGCGCGGCGGGAGGAACTGCTGGACACCGCGCTGGCCGTCCGCGCGGAAGAGCCCGCCGCGGACAGCTGGCTGCGGCTGGAGTTGACCTTCCAGGATTCCCGGCACGCCGAGTGGGCGCTGTGGCAGCTCGGCACCGATGCGGAAGCCCTGTCCCCGCCGTCGCTGCGCACCTCCCTGCGCGAGCGCGCCACCGCGGTCGCCGACCGCTACGGAGATCCCGCCTGAGAGCGGGCGGCGTCTTGGCAAAAGCACAGCAAAACCCGCTCGTCAAGCGCGTGTACGGACGCCATCGGGGACGCCTTTCGGACTTTCCCGCCCCGCGCCGCTCGCATCGCCACCACGGCGGCGCCGCCCCGCATATGCTTCTACATGCCTGTAGAAAGCGGACGTCTGCCCGGCTGTTTCCGGGTGTCCGCACGGCCCTCGTAACCCTCGTACGCAGATAAGGAAGTGAACGCCAGCATGGTGTTCAAACGACTGCTCGGCTCACTCGGCGTGGGCGGCCCCACGGTCGACACCGTCCTCGTCCCCGGGCCCACGGCCCCCGGCGGCACCCTGTCCGGTCAGGTCCATCTCAAGGGCGGCAGCGGCGACTTCGACATCGAGCACATCACGATGGAACTCGTGGCTCGTGTCGAGGCCGAACACGAGGACGGAGAGGACCACGGAGTCGTGGTCTTCGACCAGTTCGTGGTCGGGGGCGGCTTCCGCCTCGTGCAAGGCGCCGAGCACAGCGTGCCGTTCACGGTGACGCTGCCGTGGGAAACCCCGGTCACCGAACTGTACGGACAGGGCCTCGGCATCGTCCTGGGCGTGCGCACCGAACTCTCGGTCGCCGGAGCCAAGGACAAGGGCGACCTCGACCAGCTCACCGTCGGCCCGCTGCCCGTGCAGGAGGCGATCCTGGAGGCCTTCGGACAGCTCGGCTTCGGCTTCAAGTCCGCCGACCTGGAGTACGGCCGCATCGGCGGCACCGGCCAGCAACTCCCCTTCTACCAGGAGCTGGAGCTGACCCCGGCCCCTCAGTACGCCCACGCGGTCAACGAGATCGAGGTGACCTTCCTCGCCACCCCCGGCGGCATGGAGGTGGTCCTGGAGGCCGACAAGCGAGGCGGCCCCTTCTCCGGCGGCCACGACGCCGTCACCCGCTTCACCGTCAGCCACGACGGCGTCCACCACCAGGACTGGAACACCCTGGTCGACGGCTGGGTACGCCAACTGGTCGAGCACACCTCCTCCTACGCCGACCACGCGCCGTACGACTCAGGGCACGGTCATAACCACGGCCACGACTACAGCCACGGCGAGCACCACAGCGGGAGTCACGAGCGCTCGGGTCCCGGCATGGGAACGGTCGTGGCGGCGGGCGCGGCGGGGCTCGCCGTGGGCGTGGTCGGCGGCATGGTCGCCGCCGAAGTCGTCGACGAGGTGGGCGACTTCTTCGAGGGTGACGACGAGGACGAAGGCGGCGAGGACTGACGTGTTCGGCATCAGCGAGATAGGCGTCATCCTGATCGTGATCGTCCTCGTGCTGTGCGTGAAGAAGCTCCCCGACCTGGCCCGCAGCGCGGGCAAGTCGGCCCGCATCCTCAAGGCCGAGGCGAAGTCCCTCAAGGACCAGGACAGCCAGGACCCGCAAGGCACTCAAGGCACTCACGGCACTCACGGCACCCAGGGCACCCAGGGCTCGACGCCACCCCGGGTCATCCCTGGCGAGACCGTGGCCCCGCGCGACACCGACAAGGGGCCGCGCCCGCAGTAACAAACGGCGTTCTCCGGGGCGGGGCCCGCCGAGGCCCCGCCCCCGCCTCGCCGTGTCAGGCGGTGTCCGGAAGGAGGGCGACGCCGTCGTCGTCGGCGTGCAGGATGGCGCCGGGGCGGAAGGTAACGCCCCCGAAGGTGACGGGGACATCGACGGCGCCCTTCGCTTCCTTGCTGCTCTTGCGCGGGATGGTGCCCAGCGCCTTGATGCCGATGCGGAGTCCGGCCAGGACGGCGCTGTCGCGTACAGCGCCGTGCAGGACGAGGCCGGCCCAGCCGTTGTCCCGGGCCGAGGCGGCGATGAGGTCGCCGGCCAGAGCCGTGCGCAGGGAGCCGCCGCCGTCGACGACCAGGACGTGGCCGTCGCCGGGGGTGCGCAGCAGGTCGCGCAGCAGGCCGTTGTCCTCGTGGCAGGAAACGGTGCGGACCGGCCCCGCGAAGGAGCGGTGTGCGCCGTACTGGTTGAACTGGATGTCGCAGACGTGCAGTCGGGTGCCGTACTGGTCGACGAGGTCTGCGGTGGGCACGGGAGTGGTGGGCTGGGTCATGGGGCCTCCTTGGTGGGGGCTGCCGCGCTCGGCCTCGTCCGGCCGTCAGTGGGATGGGGTGCGAGCGCGGCAGCCTGTTCGGGGGTGAGGGGGCGGGTCCGGTGGCCGTGGAGCAGGAGGTGGATCTTGGCGGTCTCCTCCAGTTCCTCGATGGCGTCGGCGGCCTGCTCCAGGGTGGGTGCGGCGATGACCGGGCCGTGGTTGGCGAGCAGGACCGCGTGGTGGGTGCGGGCCGTCTCTTCCGCGAGGGGTTCCAGGCGGGCGTCGCCGGGTGCGTGGTAGGGCAGCAGCGGAAGGGTTCCGACCCGCATCGCGTAGTACGCGGTCAGGGGTGGCAGCGCGTTGGCCGGGTCGGTGTCGGGCAGGCACGAGACGGCCGCGGCGTAGGTGGAGTGCAGATGGACGACGGCGTGGGCGCCGGGGCGGGCCCGGTAGAAAGCGGCGTGCAAGAACGCTTCCTTGGTCGGGCGAGGGCCGTCCAGGTGTCCGCCGTGCACGTCGGTGCGCGAGAGCGCCTGAGGGGTGAGGGTGCCGAGGCTGGAGCCGGTGGGGGTGAGCAGGAGGGTTCCGTCGGCGAGGCGGACGGAGAGGTTGCCGGTGGAGCCGTGGGTCAGGCCGCGGGTGAACAGGGAGTGCGCGGTGTGTACGAGCGCTGTCCGTGCTGCCGCTTCGTCGTCGGAGGGGCTCACTCGGTCTCCTGGAGCGCGCGCGTGAAGAGGTCGGGGGCGCCGAAGTTGCCGGACTTGAGCATGAGTGCCAGGTCGCCGGATGCGGTGACGGCGTGGGTCCAGGGGACGCCGGGGTCGGCTTCGTCGGCGACCAGGACGGTACGGATGCCCAGGGCAGTGGTCACGGCGCCGGAGGTCTCTCCCCCGGCGACGATCAGGCGGCGCACGCCGCGTTCGACAAGGCGGACGGCGAGTGTGCCCAGGAGCTGCTCCACCTGGTCCGCCGCCGCGGTGGCGCCCAACTGATTTTGGACGGCGGCGAGTTCTTCGGGTGAGGCGGAGGCGTAGATGAGGGCCGGTGTGCCGGGTTCCCGGGCGTCGTACCAGGCGAGGGCTTCGGCGGCGATGTCGCGTCCGGCTGCCGCGGCGAGAACGTCCAGGTGGTGGGTGGGCAGGCCCGCGGCGTAGAACCGGGCGATCTGTTCGAGGGTACGGGCCGAGCAGCTGCCGGCCAGGACGGCGGCGGGGCCGGTGCGGGGCACCGGCACGTGGGTGGTGCCGGTACGGGTGGGGTAGGCGCGGCCGAGTCCTTCGGCCAGGCCTGCGGCGCCGGTGACGACGGGGAGTTCGAGTGATGCGGCGCCGAGTACGGCGAGGTCGTCGTCGGTGAGGGCGTCTGCGATCACGTGGCGTACGCCGTCGTGTTCGTGGGCAAGGAGTGCGTCGCGGACCGCGCCGGTGCCGCGCGTCACCGTGTCGTGGTCGATGAGGCCGACCTTGTGCGGTGTCTGGGCTGCCGTCAGGCGGGGCAGCGAGGCGTCGGTCATCGGGTTGAGCGGGTGGTCGCGCAGCGGTGAGTCCGAGAGGAGTTGGTCGTGGACGAAGAGGTACCCCTGGTAGACGGTGCGGCCGTTGGGCGGGGAAGCCGGGCACAGCAGGGTCGTACGGGCACCTGCGGCGTCCAGGAGGGCGTCGGTGACCGGCCCGATGTTGCCCCGGGCGGTGGAGTCGAAGGTCGAGCAGTACTTGAAGTAGATCTGTGCGGCGCCCTTGGACCACAGCCACTTCTGCGCGGCGAGCGAGTCGGCCACGGCTTCGTCGGCGGGCGTGGAGCGGGACTTGAGGGCGACGACCGCGGCGTCGCAGTCCCCGGGCAGTTCGGTGGCAGCGTCGGGGACACCGAAGACGAGGGCGGTGCGCAACCCGGCCCTGCGCAGGGCGGCGGCGACGTCGGTGCCGCCGGTGAAGTCGTCGGCGATGCAGCCCAGGCGCAGGGGCATGGCGTTGGTCTCCTTGTGAGGCGGGGTGAGGGTGGTGGACGGCCGCGGCCCGCGCGGGCGGGGAGACGCCGCGTGCGGGCCGCGGCCGCCGTCGGAGGAGGGCAGGCGGGTCAGCTCTGCCCGGCGCCGTCGCGGACGGCCTGGACGACGGCCCTGGTGAACTCGCTGGTGGAGGCCGAGCCGCCGAGGTCGCGGGTGGAGATGCCGCGTTCGATGGTGGTGGCCACACCGGCCTCGATGATCTTCGCGGCGCGGGCGATCGCGGAGTCGTCGTGGCGGGAGGAAAGCCACTCGAAGAGCATCGCGCCGGAGAGGATCATGGCGACGGGGTTGGCGATGTCCTGCCCCGCGATGTCGGGGGCGGAGCCGTGCGAGGCCTGGGCCATGGCCGTGTCGGCGGAGGCGTTGATGGACGGGGCGGTGCCCAACGAGCCCGAGATCTCGCCGGCGAGGTCGGAGAGGATGTCGCCGAACATGTTCTCGGTGACGATGACGTCGAAGTCCTGGGCGCGGCGCACCAGGTGGACGGTCATGGCGTCGATGTGGAAGTCGTCGACCGTCACGTCCGGGTAGTCCTCGGCGACCTCCTGGCACACGCTGCGGAACAGTCCGGTGGTGAGCTTGAGGACGTTGGCCTTGTGGACGATGGTGAGCTTCTTGCGGCGTGCGCGAGCCAGGTCGAAGGCGACGCGGGCCACGCGCTCGGTGGCCTCGCGGGTGATGATGCCGAGCATGATGGCGGTGTCGGGGGTGGGCATGAACTCGCCGGTGCCGGCGTAGGTGTTGCGGTCGGCGTAGAAGCCTTCGGTGTTCTCGCGGACGATCACCAGGTCGGCGTTGTCGCAGACGGCTTCGGCGCCGGGGAAGGACTTGGCGGGGCGGATGTTCGCGAACAGCCGGAAGTGCTTGCGCAGGGTGCCCGAGGGGTTGAGTGCGGACTTGTGCGGCTCGGGGTAGCTGACGGAGTCGTGCGGGCCGAGATACCAACCGTCGAGTTCGGCGAGCGTCTTCTTGGTCTCGTCGGGGACCGGAGTGTCGTGCGTGGTGATGGCGTCGCTGCCCAGCGGCAGGGTCAGCCAGTCGATGCCGACGCCCACGGCCTCGGCGGCCGCGGTGGCGATCTCGACGGAGGCGGGGACGATCTCGGGGCCGATGCCGTCGCCGTCCAGGACGCCGAGGCGGTAGGTCTTGCTCATGGGGGCGGTTCCTTTGCGTGAAGGGGTGGATCGGTGGGGGCGGGCGCTCAGGTCAGGACGGAGGCCGCGTCGTGCAGGGCGGTCCAGGAGCGGGCGGCGGCCAGGGGGCTGGTGTCGTCCTGGGTGTGCTCCAGGGTGAGCCAGCCGGTGAAGCCGCCGTCTCGCAGCGCCCGCAGCAGAGCGGGCAGGCGGTGATCGCCCACGGACAGGGGTCCGCGTCCCGCGGGTGCGGCCAGTTGCAGGCAGCTGGTGTCCGTGACGTGGTCGCGGACGGCGCTCAGGGCGTCGAGGCCCTCGCGTTCGAGGTGGTGGGTGTCGAGCACCAGGTCGGGAGCGATCCCCAACTGCCGTGCAGCGCGGAGGGCTTCGTCCGGGGTGTGCCACAGCGAGGTGTTGTCCCGGCACTGCGGTTCCAGGAGCAGACGGCTGCCGTGGGCGGCGGCCTCCTGTGCCAGGCGTACGACGGATGTCTCGGCCCAGGTGCGCTGGACGTCCGCGAGGCCGGGCAGGAAGGTACCGCGGGTCTGTCCCAGGGTGAGCGGCACGCCGAGCGCGCCGGCCAGGCGGGCGGCGCCGAGCAGCCGGTCGAGGGCCTGGCGGCGTACGTCGGGCGACGGGTCGGTCAGGGTCAGGGAGTCCTGCGCGGCGATGGGCCCGGTGCCGAGGGCCAGTACGCGCAGGCCCGTGCCCGCGAGGGCGTCCCGCAAGCCTGCGGCGTGCTGGGCGCCGACGTCGCGCACCTGGACTTCCACGCCGTCGTAACCGAGTTCGGCCAGCTCGGCGGCGGCATCGGCAAGGGGCGCCTGGAAGCCCAGAGGCATCGGCGTACGGCAGTCGTCCGAGGAGACGGTGTAGGCCAGCGGCCAGGGCAGTCGGCCGCTCATGCGGGCACCGCCGCCGTGCTGCGATCGCCGAGCAGTCGGGCGCGCAGGTCGCGGGCGGCGGCGGCCGCCCCGTCCAGGACGGGCAGGTGCAGCAGGTCGGCGAGGGCGCGTCCGGCGAAGGCGAGGGAGTACTGGGCCAGCAGGACGCTCTGGATGTCCCTCGCACCGGTGGCCGCGAGCGCGTCGGCGAGGTGGCGTGCGGTCTCCTGCGGGCCGTCGGCCGCGGCGGCCTGCTCGCTCAGTGCGGTGGTGATGTGCACCGGCCGGGTGCCGCGCGTCTCGGCCATGAGCGCGTCGAGTTGGGCCGCGGCGGCCGGCACGGCGGGCGGGGTGGAGGCGGCCACCGCGATCCGGTCGTGCGGTCCGCTCAGGGCCGTACGGAACATCGACTCGTCGGACTTGAGGATGGGCACGGTCCACAACGTACGGGCGGTGTCGACGACTTCGCCGTAGGAGGAACAGGTCAGCAGGACTCCCCTGGCGCCTGACTCGACGGCGTTGGCGATGAGGCGGAGCATTCTGCGGCGCAGGGCACCGTCCAGGCCGTTCGCCGTGCGGGCATCGTCCAGGAGCCGGTCGTCGAGCAGGTTCCAGATCCGGGCTTCCGGGAATTCCCGGGCGAAGGCGTCCTGCGCGATCCGCGCCCCGGACGGCACGGCGTGGATCAGGGCGATGAGTGGCTGGGTCTCGATCACCGAGTTTTCCCCTCTGGAGACAGGCGCGGTCCTGGTCGGCTCCGCGCCGGGGGCTCGTCTCGCATCGTGCCGGTGGCGGCGCGGCGAGACGGCTTCAGTAGGTGGGCGGCTGCTGCGTTCGGGTGCGGTGCCGCGCCGCCACTGTAGAGAGATCCGGACGACTGGTCAACCGGTAAACCGGTTGCGGATGTGCGGGGCCGCACGCAAGGGCACGGCCATGGGCACGGGGCCGCCCACACCGAGCACGGCCCCCGCGCTCAGCCTCCGCTCTGGCGCTCCAGAGCCTCTTTCAGGCGCCGGGAGGCACCTTGCATATGGCTCGCCATCGCCGCGCGGGCGGCCTCGGCGTCCCCCTTCTCGACGGCCTCGAAGATCGGGACGTGGTCGGCGTAGGCGACTTCGCGCGGACGCACCTCGCCGGTGCGCTCGACCCAGCCGCGCTGGATCATGGCGCGCATCCCCTTGAGCATGTCGCGCAGCACGGTGTTGCCCGAGATTTCCGCGAGCGCGGCATGGAAGGCGGTGTCCGCCTCGGGGAACTCGGCGTCGGGGCACTCGCGCATCACCGTAAGGCGCGAGCGCAGCAGGCTCACGTCGGATTCACTGCGGGCCGCGGCGGCCAGGCCGGCGACGACGACCTCGAGTTCGGCGCGGGCCTGCAGCATGTCCTTCGCCCCCCGCTCGCCGAGCACGAGACCCAGCTCGAACAGGCGGTAGAGCACGTCGGAGTCGGCGCCGCGGAAGTAGGTGCCGCTGGACTGCCGGATCTCCAGGAGACCGAGGAAGCCGAGGGACTTGATCGCCTCGCGGACGGTGGGCCTGTTCACGCCCAGCATCTCGGTGAGCCGACGCTCCGAGGGGATGCGGTCGCCCGGCTGCACCTCGCCGGACATCAGGTAGTCGATCAACCGCCGCGACACCTCGGCGGCCAGCGGCTCCCGCGGCTCGACCGTGATCCTCGACAGTTCGGCCATGGATTTCCTCACTTCGTATTGACGAGACGCCCGAAGTCTAGTTACCTACCGGCCAACTGGTAAACCGGTTGTCCGGAACTCCAGATGTGTCGGGCGTTGCCCCCGACGGACGCAGTGAGCCGCCATCAGCGTCCGGGCACCGCCCCGGCGCCGCCCCCGGGAATCGGGGCGCGCACCGATCCGCCCCTGCGCTGATCGCACCCTTCCCGCACATCGCCCCGCCCAGCGCCGCGTCACCGCCGCCCCGGTGGCCTTCGCGCCCTGCCTCAAGGAGCAACGATGCTCGCCGTCCTCGGCTTCGCCACCCTGGGCAGCTTCATGCTGCTCGTGATGCGGAAGTACCTCTCCGCGTTCACCGCCATCATGCTCACGCCCATCGCCGCCGCCCTCGTCGCGGGCAAGGGCGCCAAGCTCGGCGACATGATCATCAGCGGTCTGGACACGGTCGCCCCCACCGCCGCGCTGCTGATGTTCGCCGTCCTCTACTTCGGCCTGATGATGGAGATGAAGCTCTTCGACCCCATCTCCTCCCTGATCATCCGCGCCTCACAGGGCGACCCCGTCCGCATCTGCGTCGGCACCGCCGTCCTGGCCCTGGTCGTCGCGCTCGACGGGGACGGCACCACCAGCTACATGATCGTCTGTTCCGCGTTCCTGCCCATCTACAAGCGCCTGGGCATGAACCCCCTGATCGTCGCCACCATCGCGGCGATGGCCCTCGGGGCGATATCCGGCACCACCCCGTGGGGCGGCGCCGCCACCCGCGGCATCAGCGCCCTGCATCTGAACGCCACCGAGTACTTCGTTCACATGCTCGCCCCCATGGCCCTGACCGCACTGGCCATCATCGCCGTGGCCTACTGGCTCGGCCTGCGCGAACGCCGCAAGATCGACCAGGCCAAGCTCGACGCCTACAAGCTGGAGATCGCCTCCGGCGAAGCCTTCGAGCCGGTCAAGGCCGACTGGCGGATGTGGTTCAACGCCGCCCTGACCGTCCTGCTCCTGGCCCTGCTCATCCTCGAAGTCGCCGACCTCGTCGTCCTGTTCATGGTCGCGTTCGTCATCGCCCTGCTCGTCAACATCCGCCGCATCGACGCACAGCAGGACCTCATCAAGCGCCAGGCCGCCCACGCCGTGCCCGTGATGATGCTCGTCCTCGCCGCCGGTGTCTTCACCGGCATCATGACCGACGCCGGAATGATCAAGGCGATGGCGGACGCCGCGCTCTCCGTCGTCCCCGAGACCTGGGGCAACCTCGTCCCCCTTTTCACCGCCGTCCTCGCTCTCCCGCTCGGCTTCTTCATGTCGAACGACGCCTACTGGTTCGGCGTTGTCCCCGTCCTGGCCGAATCCGCCTCGCACTACGGCATCCACGCCAACGAGATCGCCCGGGCCGGCGCCATCGGTCAGATCCTGCACATGATGGGCCCCACCTCCGCCCCGCTGTGGGTTCTCCTCGGTCTGGTCAAGGCCGATCTCGGTGACTTCCACAAGTTCGCCCTGCGCTGGGGCATCCCCGTATCCCTCGCCTACATCCTCTTCGCCCTGCTCACCGGGGCGATCAGCGTCGCGTGAGCGGCACATGGCAGCCGGGGCACCGATGAGTTTTCTGCCCGGCCGGGGTCTGATCGGCTGCAACTCAACGCAGTTGTACGGCCTTCGAACTGGAGAGATCTGTCCATGTCAGCAGCCCGGGAGCAGTCAGCCCCCGCCGAATCCCGCATCGTTTCCGCCGACGGCACCGAGATCGCCTTCGAGCAGTCGGGCGACGGGCCGGCCGTCGTCCTGGTGGCCTCGGCCCTGGCCGACCGCTCCGACACGACCAAACTCGCCGCTCTTCTCGCACAGCACTTCACCGTGATCAACTACGACCGGCGCGGGCGGGGCACCAGCGGTGACTCCGACGCCTACGCCCCTGAGCGGGAGATCGAGGACATCGCCGCCCTGATCGAACACATAGGTGGTTCGGCGTCACTGTTCGGCTCGTCCTCCGGCGCGGTCCTCGCCCTGCGCGCGGCTGCCGCCGGGTTGAACGTCGACCGTCTCGCCCTGTACGAGCCGCCGTTCGTGATCGCGGAGGACGACGACGGGCCGCCCGCGGATCTCGCCCAGCAGATCTCCGCGCTGCTCACGGACGGCAGGAACAGCGACGCAGTCAAGTACTTCATGACCAAGGTGCAGGGCATGCCCGGCATCGCCGTGTTCTTCATGAGGCTGATGCCGAAGATCTGGGCGAACCTCACCGGCATGGCCCGCACCCTGCCGTACGACATCGCGATCATGGGCGACACGCAGCAGGGCAAGCCGCTGGACGCCGCGGAGTGGAAAGGCGTGACCGTGCCCACCCGCGTACTGACCGGCGGCAAGAGTCCGGCCGCCTTCCGGCGCGCCGCACGGGCCATCGCCGAAATCCTGCCGCAGGCCGACCATCGCACGTTGCCCGGACTCAACCATGGTGCCGTCGTCATGGCACCGAAAAAGATCGCCCCGCAGATCACCGGGTTCCTCAAGGAGTAAGAACACTGCGACTGGGCCGGGAGCGGCAACTCCCCCGCACCCGGCCCAGTGGTGGCCCACCGGTGGGCCGCTTAAGTCGGAAAGTCGCGGCAGGCAAGACACCGCATAGATCCATCGGCTTTCTGCACCGTATCTTCATGGCGGTCACGCCTGTTACCCAGCCATGACATACCGATCTTGAGTTGGCCACCGACACCAAAGTAGGTTCGGTATGCACCGAGTTTCTGATACAAGCCGGCGCCCCCGCGCCGGGAGGAGATGCCACATGGGTTCCCACGCCCGCCCCAACCGGCTGCACCGGACCGGCGCCCGGCTCGCGACGGTCGCCCTCGTCGGCGCCGTCCTGCCGATCACCGCCGGCGGCCTCGCCCAGGCGGCCACCACCAGCCCCGCACACTCCGCCGACGAGAGCGATCAGGCGAGCGCCGAAGCCGCCGCTCCCGCAGGCCGGAGCACGGACGCGCCGGACACGGGAGCCCCGGACGCCCCCAGCATCAAGGCCGACCACGCCTTCCTCCTCGACGCCCGCGACGGCAGCCAGGAGCGGGAGATGTGGGCCGGGGCCAAGGCCGACGAGAGCGTGTCGATGGCCAGCACGACCAAGATCATGACCGCCTTGGTGGTGCTCAAGCACCCGGAGTTCCTGGACCGCCAGGTCACGGTGAAGCAGGAGTACCGCGACTACGTGGCAGAGAACGGCTCCAGCACGGCCGACCTCCAGCTCGGCGACAGGCTGACCGTCAAGCAGTTGCTGCACGCCATGCTGCTCCCCTCCGGCGCGGACGCCGCGATGGCCCTGGCCGACAGCTTCGGTTCCGGGGACACCATGGACGCGCGGATCGCCGACTTCCAGAACCAGATGAACGCCGAAGCGCAGCAGCTGGGCCTGGCCGGTACGCACTTCGACTCCTTCGACGGCATCTCGCACGGCGACAACCGCAGCACCGCCCGCGATCTGGCCAAGCTCGGCCAGCGCGCGATGCTGAAGCCGGTGTTCGCCGACATCGTCAAGGTCAAGAAGTTCGAGACCGAGGCTCCGGCGGCCAACGGCCGCACCCGGTACTACACCTGGGTCAACACCAACGACCTGCTGAGCACGTACGACGGCGCCCTGGGCATCAAGACCGGCAGCGGCGCGGAGGCCGGCTACTCCCTCGTCTTCGCCGCCAACCGCGACAACCGCACCCTGGTCGGCGCGATCGTCGGCTCCGACCAGGAAGCCTTCGACGACGCCGCCAAGATCCTCGACTGGGGCTTCGCCCACTGACGACCGGCAAGCGGGGAGGGCCGGCTCACCACGGTGAGGCCGTTGTCCCGTCGGGGTTCAGGCCGAAGCGCAGGGCGTCCTGCCATTCACGCTTCCCTGTCAGTTCAGCGATCGACTGTACGGACATCGCCGCTCCGGCGTCGACGGCTCTGCGCACCAGCCGTTCGGCACCCTGGTGGTCGCCGGCTTCCGTCCTCAAAGTCGCCAGCGGGACAAGCGCTCTGTGGCTTCCCGCATCGACGGCCTGCTGCGCGATCCACTCGGCCTGTCCCGGATCGCCGTTTGATTTCGCCAGGAAGACGAGCCGCAGGAGCAGGTTGGTGTGTCCGCTGTCTCTTGCCTGCTCCGCCAGATGCTGTACCCGCTGACCGTCAGCGATCTGACGGCGCAGAAGGGCAAGATGGAGCAGCCCTTCATGGCCGCAGCAGAAGAGGACTTCCCTGTAGAACAGCCCGACGTTTTTGTATCCGCCCATGGCTTTGCGCAAGAGGCTGATCTGGTCGAGGGCGCGAGTTCCGTCGAGCCGCGGGTCGGACATCGCCGAGGCAGACCGGGCGTGTTCGACTGCCGCGTCCCAGTCGCCGTCCTCCAGTTTCCATAGCGCCATCTGCTGGTGGGCGTACCCCTGCCCCGCTTCTACGGCCTGGCGTGCCAGATTCCCGGCCAATCGGCGCGATTGCGCCACCTCACGCAACAGGAACATCAGGTAGGTCGGAGAGTAGCGCCGTATGAGTCCGTCGGCAGGCCCGACTTGATACAGCTCGGCTTCCTCCGTCTTCTCCTCCTGGAGGAGAGCCAGCACTGTCGCCGCATGAGCGTTGGCGTCCGCCGCCTCGGCAGCGAAGCGTCTGGCCTCTACGGCGTCTCCCACACGTATGCGCAGCAGTGCCAGCAGGAGCGAGCTGTTGGAATTTCCGAGTTCAGCGGCCCGCTCATGGATCTCAAAGGCGGTTTTCAACCGTAGGCGGGTGCGCGCGGATTCAGCGAGAGCAAAGAGTTCTTTGGGGTCTTCGCTTGAGCGTGCGACGTCCCAGAAGGAAGGGGGAGGGGCTTTTCGCTGCCGCGTCAGACGCCCGTGCTGTTCGAGGTAGTCGGCGAGCCGATAGACCCTGCCGGTGGAAACCAGTTGCCCTGGCGGAGAAATCGGAGGCGCGAGGGGGCCGGGGATTCCGCGGCTGGGCGGGCATGTCTCCTCAAGGGCGCGGTCGAACCACGTTGCGCGCCACGCGTCGGTTTGGACGTTCCAGTGCCCCGGGTCGAGATAGGCCGCGGCGAACGCGAAGAGGAAATCGTGCGGGAGGTCCCGGCCTGCCCCGAGGCGGCGAGCGTCAATCGCCGCCTCAAGGACCGCACGGGCTTCGGGAGATGCTTCTTCGTAGCGGCGGATGAGTTCGCGGGAACCGGCCAGGTACTGGGTGATGCGTTGCCCGCCGTTACGCAGGGCTTCCGCGAGACGGGCGTCGTGCCGGGCCAATTCCTTCAGGGCGTCGAGAGTTTCGTCGGCGAACAACTCCGGGACGGTGAGGCATCGGCCGTTGAGCAGGGCGCGCGCCTGTTCGTGCGGATCAGGATCGGCCGGGCTGCTCGGCTGCCGGGTCAGGGTTTTGTGGTGGTGGTGCCAGAGCGTCCCCACGACGAACACCGGGCCTCGTTCGGGCTCCTTGAGCAGACCGCGCAGCGCGGAGGCGGCCTGTCCGTCGGGCTCGGGCTGGCCGTTGGGCAGCAGGTACCGCTGAAGATCATTGAGCCAGACGACGGTCTGCGCGAGGGAGGGCTCCCGGGCCAGTCCGGCCAGAAGCGCGCTGCGGTCGGCAGGTTGCCATACGCGCCACGGGTCGGGAAGCCGCTGAATGGCGTGCCACAGTGCGCGGGTCTTGCCCGTGGAGGAATCCGCGACGAGGACCCTCAGGCGGCTGCGGTGCAGAGCGGAAGCCACGTCTCTCGCCAGATGCCGGTCGTGGTCTCGTTCGACATAGACGGGGAGCCTGCCGCCGTTGTCGAAGCGCGCGTCCTTGTTCCTGTGCCCGGCATCGATGGCGGGGTGCACTTCGAGGTCTTCGATCGGGTCGGCATCAGCGATCGGCATGCCCGTGCGCCTGCGCGCGGTGGGTTCGTCCGTTGGCCGGCCTGCCCGTGCCTGCTTCCACAACTGCTGCCACATGGCCCGCCTGCCATGCCACCAGGACCGCCCGTGGCCGTCGCTGTCCGGGGGTGCCCCGGCCCACTCCTCCAGCACCTGGACGAGAGCCCATAAGCGGAGATAGTCATCGGGTGGGGTTTTGCCCGTCAGCCAGTCGCTGACGGTCTGCTTGGCCAGCGGCTTGATGCCCGCGCCGCCCTCGCGCGTATTCGCCGTCTTGATGCGTGCGTTGGCCAGTTCAATGGCCCTCTGCTGAGTCCTGGACCCCCTGCAAGCCTTGGCGCGCAGAGCCTGGAGGTGCGCGGTGAGGGCACCGTGCTCTGCCGACGGAGCCAGGTTCGTCACGGAGCAACTCCCGTCCGGCGGCTGTCCGGTGAGTCCGGTGACCGGACCCTTGCCGCACGGCCCGATGAGGCACGTCACGGATTCTGTCCGGCGGGTCCGGCACGTGTCCACAGTCCTGCGGGCGATCCAGTGACCTGTTCCCAGTTCCGCGCCACAGGGCCCGGCACAAGCAGGAAGGACCTTTCGCATGGATCCGTTGATCGCCGCGGCACTGATCGCCGCAGGTTTCGGACTGGTGGTGGCCGCGGCCGCCGTCTTCGTCACCAGGCACGCCATCACGGGCACCGACTCGGCACATCGCGCCGATGTTCTGAAGGGTGTCGCCGTCGTCATCCTCGCCATCCGCGGAAAACGCTGACGCACCTCGCCCCGCTCGACGGCCCGTCCGGCGAGGCATACACGCGGCCGGGCACGCCGCCGAGAAGGGAGAGGCGGCGTGCCCGGCCTGAACGTAGGGGCTGGAGTGCCCTACCGTGCGGTGCCGTCGGTCACTTGTTGACGCAGGTGTTGCCCGAGGCCGAGTTGAGCAGCCCGAGGACATTCACTCCCAGGCCGCAGGCGTTGACCGGGACGTGGACGGGGACCTGAACGGTGTTGCCGGAGAGGACGCCGGGCGAGTTGGTGGCGGCGCCTTCCGCGCCGGCGTCGGCGGCAGCGGCCCCGGCTCCGCCGAGAATCGCGGCGGCGGCCAGTGCGGCGGCGGCAAAGGCAGTACGAACACGCATGGTTGTGCTCCTTCAGGTGGAAGCGAACACTCCACTCGTTCTCCGGCCGGCGACCGCCATAACAGCCGTGCCCCGAAGGAACCAGTCGGGTCACCCGCTCAGGCCAACCGCTCACCCGTCGGCGCCTGCTGGTCCATCGCCAGCCAGACGCGGTCCCGGGTCACCGGCATCTCGGTGAAGCGGATGCCGGTTGCTTCGCGCAGTGCGTTGGCGAAGGCGGGGGCCACCGGGTTGAAGGGGCTCTCGCTCATCGACTTGGCTCCCAGGGGGCCGATCGCGTCGGTCGTCTCCATGAAGTGGACCTCGGTACGGGGCACGTCGGCGTACTGCGGAAGGCGATAGCGCCGGAAGGCAGCCGTGGTCACCTCGCCGCGCTCGTCGAGCCGTACGGTCTCGAAGAGGGTGGCGCCCAGCGCCTGGGCGACTCCGCCCTCGATCTGGCCGCGGCACTGCAGCGGGTTCATGACCTTGCCCGCGTCGGCGGCGTGGACGCTGCGCAGGACCTTCATTTCGCCGGTGTCGGGGTCGACGGCGATCCTGAACCACTGGGCGTTGAAGGCCACCGAGCGCGGGGTGCCGCCCCAGTGTCCCTCCGCCCTGAGCTCGTCCTGGGCCCCTTCGGCGTGGGCCGCCTCGTAGAGCTCTTTCAGGGTGACGGTCCTGCCCGCGCAGTCGAAGCTCTCCGCGTCGAGCGTGCACAGGTGACGGGCCACCCCGGTGTGCCGGGCCGCGAAGGTCCGCAGTCGCCCCGCCAGCGCTTCCGCGGCGAGCAGCACCGCCTTGCCGGCCACGACCGTCCCGGCCGAACCGAAGGCACCGGTGTCGTGGCGGACCACATCGGTGTCGGACTGGCGGATGGCGATCCGGTCCACGGTGGTGTTGAGGGCTCCCGCGGTGATCTGTTTGTGCACGGTGGTGGTGCCGTTGCCGAACTCGGCCGTGCCGACGGCGATGTCGTACGTCCCGTCGCCCAGCAGGCTGACGGTCGCGTCGGCGTAGTGGCCGCCGGGCGGGCCGGTGGCGATCATCGCCATGGCCGTGCCCTGGCCGGTCAGCCACCCCTGCGGCACGTCGTCGGCGCTCCGGTCCTCCGCGATGGCCTTGCGGACGATGCCCAGGCACTGGGCCAGGCCGTACGAGGCGATGTGCAGGTCCTCCTCCTCGCCGATCGGGCTGACCATGGCATCGCCGGGGCCGATGATGTTCTTCTCGCGGAAGGCGAGCGGGTCCATGCCCAGGCGGCGGGCCATCTCGTCCATGGCGGATTCGACGGCGAAGGTGACCTGGCCGAGTCCGTAGCCCCGGAAGGCGCCCGCGGGGACGCCGTTGGTGTAGACGGAGTAGGCGTCGACCTTCTTGTGCGGGGCGCGGTAGACGGCGAAGGACTCGCCGACGCTGTGGAACATGACGGCCGGGCCGTGGTTGCCGTATGCGCCGGTGTTGGAGACGACGCGCATCTGGATCGCGGTCAGGGTCCCGTCGCGGCGGGCGCCCAGTTTGATGCGGATCGTGAAGGGGTGGCGGGTGGTGGCGCCGTAGAACTGTTCGGCGCGCGTGTATTCGAGCTTGACCGGGCGGCGCAGTTTGAGCGCGGCCAGGACGACGATGTCCTCGGTCAGCATTTCCTGCTTGCCGCCGAAGCCGCCGCCCACCCGGCCCGCGACCACGCGGACTTCGTCCTCGCCGAGGCCGTAGAGGGCACACAGCGCGCGGCGGGTCAGGAACGGGGTCTGGGTGCTGGAACGCACGGTCAGCCGCTCCCCGCTGCCGTCGTCCGCGGGCTCGAAGTAGGCGACACAACCGTGCGTCTCCAGGCTGGCGTGCTGGACGCGCTGGGTGCGGAACGTCTCCTCGTACACGACCGCGGCGTCGGCGAACCCCTCGTCGACGGAGCCGATCTCGCCGTGCACTTCGCCGGCCACGTTGTTCTCGACGCGGGCGATCCGTGCCTCGGGTCCCTTGCCGGCGTGGAGGACGGGCGCCCCCTCACGCATGGCGTCCTCCGGGTCCGTGACGTGGGGAAGTTCCCCGTAGGTCACTTCGATCCGCCGGCACCCTTCCTCGGCCGCCTGTTCGCTCTCCGCGACGACGGCGGCGACACGCTGGCCGATGTAGCGGACGGTGTCGTCCAGGACGCGGGTGTCGTCGGGGTCCTCGGTGGGGTGCTCGTGCCGGGCGCTGGAGTACAGGGTGGCGGGGGCGTCCTCGTGGGTGAGGACGGCGTGGACGCCGGGGACCCGCAGGGCGGCGGAGGTGTCGACGGCGAGGATGCGGGCGTGCGGGTGCGGGGAACGCAGCAGCTTCATGTGCAGGAGCCCCGGTACCTCGACGTCGAAGGTGTAGCGGGCGGTGCCCGTCACGACCTGGGGTCCGGCCGGGGCGCCGAGGCTCTTGCCCACCGCCTTGCCCGCGCAGGGGCGTTCGGTGTGCCGCACGCCGCGGACGGCGTCCTCGATGGCCCGGTATCCCGTGCAGCGGCAGATGTTGCCCTTGAAGGCCCGCGGGAGATCGTCCAGTTTGCCGTCGTCGTGGGCGCCGCCCTTCTCCTGTTCGAGGGCGGCCGTCGTCATCAGGAACCCCGCCGTGCAGAACCCGCACTGGAAGCCCTGGGCGTCCAGGAACTTTTGCTGTACGGGGTGGAGTTCACCGTCCTTGGCGGCAAGGCCCTCCACCGTGGTGACCGACCGGCCCGCGGCCCGCACGGCCGGGTAGAGACAGCTGTGCACGGGCTCGCCGTCCACGTGCACGGTGCACGCCCCGCAGTCGCCCGCGTCGCAGCCCTTCTTCACCCCGAACCAGCCGCGCTCGCGCAGGTAGGTGCGCAGGCACTGGCCTGCGCGGGGCTCGGAGTCGGAGGTCTGGTCGTTGACCTGGATGCTGAAGCTCATCGCACACCGTCCCGGGTGAGTTCGTGGCGGACCTGCTCGGCGAGGTGGAAGGCCATGTGCCGCCGCCACTCGGGCAGTCCGTGGATGTCGTCGAACCAGTCGGAGTCCCCCACCGCCGACGTGATCGCCTCGCGCAGCCCGGCCCGGTGCGGCGGCAGGGCGAACCAGAGGCGGACGGGCCGCCGGGTCGCGGCGGTGAGGGTCACGGCCAGCGAACCGTCCAGCGGGTCAAGCGTCCCGATGACAAGGGCGCCGGAGCGCCCCAGGCCGTAGAGCGACGCCTGCCGGAATGCCGTACGACACCGCAGCGAGCGGGCGGGGATCGTCACCGAGCGCAGCAGTTCTCCCTCGGCGAGGTCCTTGCGGCCGGCTCCGGTGACGAAGGCGGCGGCCTTCTTCCGGCGGAGCGAGCCGTCCTGGGCCTGGAGCAGGCACTCGCCGTCGAGGGCCGCGGTGAGGGAGATCATCGGTCCCGCGGGCAGGGCGTTGCAGAGGTTGCCGCCGACGGTCGCCATGTTCCAGATCTTGAACGAGGCGAGGAAGGCGCGGCAGCACTGCTCGAAGAGAGGGGCCGCCGCCGCGTCGAGCGTCCGCCCGAACCGGGACAGCTGCGCGATGGTACAGGTGGCCGCGATCTCCAGCGATCCGTCGGGCAGCGTGCGCAGCGGTTCCCAGCCCATCCGGCTCAGATCCACCAGGCGTCGCAGCTGCGGCTGGGGTTCGGAGAAGAGGTACGTGCCGCCGCCCAGCCAGGCGTCGCCGGGCCGCCAGGGCTCGTGACGGCGTGCGTCACGCACGTCGAGAACCGTGTTCAGATCCATGACTCCCCCGTTGCCGGCCGTTGCTTGCCCCGCCAGTGAAGCCCGGCCACCGGCTGAAAACGACTGGAGCGCAGCACGGAAATCACCCGGCCCGGCCGGCCGCGTCCTGGTGAATCAACCAAGAGGCACACTGCCGATTCTTCCTGGCATTTACGATGGCCCGACTCGCACTCACCTGGTGGATGCGAGAAGCCGGGGTGCGGACCCGGTAGCCATACAAGGAGTCAGCACATGCACGTCGGAGACCTCCTCCGCATCGAGGGGCTCGATCTCGCCCTCGTCTGGGGTGGCGAGAATCTGCTCAACCAGGCGGTCGGCGGAGTGACCGCGACCGACCTGGAGGACCCCACCCGCTTTCTCCGGCCGGGAGACATCGTGCTCAGCGGCCTCGTGTGGTGGACCGCGACGGACCACCGGGCCAGGACCGAGCGTTTCGTCTCCGCCCTCGCGGAGTCCGGAGCCAGGGCCCTGCTCGCCGGCGAGGAGACCCACGGCACCGTCCCCGCCGATGTCGTCGACTCCTGCCGCCGGCACGGCATCGCCATCCTGGCCGTCCCGGCGCACACCAACTTCCGGGCGATCACCGAAGCCGTGTACCGGCGCCAGTGGGGCGATCTCAGCCGCCGCCCCGCGGACCACTTCGCGCTGCCCGAGAACGTACGCGGCGAACTCGGCCGTCTCCTCGACCACGGCGCCGACGCCGGGGAACTGCTGGAGTGCGCCCTCGCACCCTTCGGTGCGCCGCCGGGTTACCTGCTCACCAGCAGCGGGCGCACCATCGCCCGTACCGCCGCCGCCCCCGCCCTTCCCGCCGCGCGCGCCGCGGAGCACCTGCGCGGCCTCACCGGTGAGACGCTGCGCCTCCAGGCCGAGACGACGCCGTACGACGCCTGGTATCTCCATGTGCCCCGGGCCGGCGGAGCACCGCCCAGGGCCCTGCACGAGATTGCCGAGGTCATGGTCCAGCACCGCAGGCACCACGATCACGGGCACGCGGCACGGCGCCGGACCGGGCAGGAGCTGATCGCCCGCGTCGACGGAGGCGGCGGCGACATCGGTGCTCTGACCAACGCCCTCACGTCCTGCGGGGCGCTCGCGGAAGGCCCCTGGCAGGTCGTGGTCATGGCCTCCGGCGCGCAGCTCACGGCCGGCGTCGCCGCACAAGCACTCACCGAAGCCCTCGAGCACCTCTCCCCCACGGCCTTCGCGGTGGGCACGACCCCGACGGAAGCCGTCGCCGTCGTACGAAGCGGCGGCGAGACCACCGCTGCACTCCGCGCGCCCTGGCCCCTCGTCCACGGCTGCCGGCCCGAGGCCCTGCTGCACGCCGGAGTGAGCGCGCCCGCCGCCGAGCCCACCGGGCTCCGTACCGCCCTCGCCCAGGCCCGCTACGCCCTCGCCGCGGCACAACACGACGCGCCCACAAGCAGCCGGGTGACCGACGTCGGGGAACTCTCCTCCCTGGACTCACTCCTGGCCGGCATCCCCGCCGCCGTACGGACCGTCTTCAGCGCCACGACGCTGGGCCCCCTGGCCCACGGCGAACCGGCCTCGCACAACCGGCTTCTGGAGACACTGGAGGTCTTCCTCGCCCACAACTGCTCCTGGGCGCGCACAGCCGAAGCCATGCATCTGCACGTCAACACCGTCCACTACCGCATCGAACGGGTGCAGGACCTCACCGGCCGCGACCTCTCCCGCCTCGACCACAAGCTGGACCTGCGCGCCGCGCTCCTGTGCCGCTGACTCCCGTCTCGTCATCCGGCCCGCCCTGTCCGGTGACGGGCTGATCGGTTACAAAGGGACGGACCGGCCGCCGTTCCCCCGGCCGCCCCACAGCTCCGCACACCCGCCGTCAATCCCCCCCAGAGGTCGTACGCACATGCCCGCCGCCGCAGCCCCCTGGCTGCTCCTGGCCGTCTTCTCCGGCACCCTGATATCCCTGCAGGCGCGGATCACCGGCGAACTCGCCGCCGGGCTCGGCGGCGACGGCTTCGCGGCCGCGGTGATCTCCTTCGGCTCGGGGTTCGTGATGCTGGCCCTCGGGCTCCTGGTGCTGCGCAAGCCGCGCCGCGGGGTCGGCCTGGTGGTCTCGGACGTACGCGGCAGGCGGCTCAAGTGGTGGCAGGTGCTCGGCGGCTTCGGAGGTGCGGCCTTCCTGCTCGCGCAGGGGCTGACCGTCGGGGCGCTCGGGGTCGCACTGTTCACCGTCGCGATCGTGGCGGGTCAGGTCACCGGAGGGCTGCTCTTCGACCGGATGGGCCTCGGCCCGGCCGGACCGCAGCGACCCACCCGGCGCAGGGTCGTCGGGGCGGTGCTCGTGCTCGCCGCCGTGGGCCTGTCGATGGCGGACAAGCTGGGCGGCGGGTTTCCGTACGTGATGCTGTTGCTGCCGCTGGTGGCGGGCGTGTGCGTGAGCTGGCAGCAGGCCGTCAACGGGCATGTGAAGAACGCCGCCGGATCCGCGTACGCGGGGACGTTCTTCAACTTCGTCGCCGGTACCGCCGCGCTGAGCGTGATCTTCCTGGTGCATGCCGTGGCCGCCGGAATTCCCTCCCGCCTGCCGACCGAGCCGTATCTCTATCTCGGCGGCCTGGTCGGCATTTCCTTCATCACCATCGCGGTCGCCGCGGTCCACAAGCTCGGCGTCCTGCTGCTCGGACTGTGCACGATCACCGGCCAGTTGGTCGGCTCGCTCGCGCTCGACCTGCTGCTGCCGCACGGGGACACGCACGTCACCGCGGCCACCGTCGCGGGCGTCGCGCTCGCCCTGGCAGCGGTCTCGGTCGCGGCGCTCTCGGGGACGCGGAGGGGCCGCGTCGTCGCTTCGGGCGACGCGAGCCCCGCACGCCGCCGACACAACCTACAAACCCGCCGCTGACGCATCTGCCAGATCCCTTGGGTAATAAACCAAGCATTCGCCAGGGACGTATGCGAACTCCTATCGCAGATGCAAGATAGGGAGTGCTGTTCGGGGCGCGGATGCCGCCGCTCCGGCCCGGGCCCACAAGGCGAGGTCTCCCCCATGGTCATGCGCACATACGACGGCAGCACCGACGACGTCGGACACGGCACTCACCGCACCCGGTACGCCTCCTACCGCCGGCCGGACGCCCGTATCGCCCTCGACATCGCCCGGGCCCTCGGCGACGCCCGGACCGTCCTCAACGTCGGCGCGGGCACCGGATCGTACGAGAGCGCGGCGCACACGATCACCGCGGTCGAGCCCTCCCTGGCCATGCGCGCCCAGCGCCCGGCCCGGCTCGTCACCGCCATCGACGCGGTCGCCGAAGACCTCCCCTTCGCCGACGGGCAGTTCGACTCGGCGATGACCCTCTTCAGCGTCCACCAGTGGTCCGACGTCGACGCCGGGCTGCGCGAGATGCGCCGCGTCACCCGCGGTCCCGTCGCCGTCCTGACCTGCGACCCCGCCCGCGTACGCGACTTCTGGCTCTACGAGTACGCCCCCGATGTCCTGGAGACCGAAGCCCGCCGCTACCCGCCCCTGCACCACCTCACGGCCGCACTCGGCGGCAACACCACCATCGAGCCCGTCCCCATCCCGCTGGACTGCACCGACGGCTTCAACGAGGCGTACTACGGCCGTCCCGAACTGCTCCTGAACCCCGCCGCCCGACAGGCCTGCTCCGCCTGGAGCTTCATCGACGACCGCGCCCGCCAGGACTTCGACGCCTCCCTGCGCCGCGCCCTGGGCTCGGGCGCGTGGGACGAAGCCTTCGGCCACCTGCGCGGCCGCCCGACCTACAACGGATCACTCGTCCTGCTGCGCGCCACACCATGACGGCGTCGCCCCGCCCGCGCGCACCGCGCTCGGACGCCGAGGACAACCGCGGTCGCATCATCGAGATCGCGAGCACGGCCTTCACCAACACCCCCGGCGCGACCCTCCAGTCGATCGCGAAGGCGGCCGGCGTGGGCCAGGGGACCATGTACCGGCACTTCCCCAACCGCGAGGCGTTGCTCCTCGCCGTCTACCGGCGTGACATCGAGGCACTCGCCGAAGCAGCCCCGTGCCTGCTCGGGGAGCGGGAGCCCCTGGACGCGCTGCGGCTCTGGCTGGGCCGGCTGGCCGCATACGGCCGCGCCGAACACGGGGCGTCCCGGGCCATGGAGGCCGCCACCTGCGCGGAGCGGGGAAGCCACTCCTACCCGCCGCTCGTCGCGGCCCTCGACCACCTGCTCACCGCGGGCAAGGACGCCGGGCAGGTACGGTCCGATGCCGACGCCGCCGAGGTGCTGCTGCTCGTGTCGTTCCTGTGGAAGACCGGCAACGGCCCCGACCGGCGGGAACGCACCGCACGCATGCTCACCATCGTCATCGACGGACTACGCGCCGCGGCGCGCGACTGAAGCCAGCCGGTCCGCCGGTCCGCCGGTACGTCAGGGGCGGCGCGCCCGCCACAGCCACGTCGCCGTGCCGACGAGCAGCGCGAGCATCGCCAGGTTGGCCAGGAGGGCCGGAGTCTCGCCCGCAGGGGCGCTGCTGGACCGGTTCCAGGCGAAGATGACGACCATCGGCAGGACCGCCGCGAGCAGGACGCCGGTGGTCTTCTGGACGGCGACCCAGTGCACCGAGGTGCACAGCAGGACCGCGCCGGTGATGCGGAGCACGGCACCGATCACCGGGCCGGGGTTGTCGGGGAAGGCCATCACGAAGGGCAGTGCGAGGACGAGCATCACCAGCGGGACCAGCGGGTGCACCTTGCCGCGCCGGGCGGGCGCATCCGCGTCGCCGCGGGGCGGGGCCCCGGCGGTCCCGTATCCCGCCTCGGCCAGTGCCGTCGCCGCGATGGTGCGGGGATCGCCCAGCTCCGCCAGGATCTCGCCGATCGCGGCGTCGGGGCGTTCGGCGCGCGTCACCTCGATGTGTTCGGCGAGATCGGCCAGGAGTTCCTGGCGGCGGTCCGCGGTGAGTGCGGAGGCCTCGCGCTCGACGGCGGAGAGGTAGGCGCGTATCGGGTCGGCGGCGGTCTTCACGTGAGGTCTCCGGTGGTGGGGGGCGGGGTGGTCAGGAAGGCGTCGACCGCGTTGCGAAAGCCGGGCCAGACGCGGGTGAACTCGTCGAGTGCGGCCCGGCCGCTGTCGGTGAGCGCGTAGTAGCGGCGGGGCGGCCCGGCGGCGGACTCCTGCCAGGTGGTGGTGACCAGGTTGTCGCGGCGGAGCCGGGAGAGCAGCGGGTAGACCGTGCCCTGGCTGGTGGCGAGGGCGCCGGAGTCCTCCAGGGCGTGCAGGAGTTCCACGCCGTAGCGGGGGCGATCCCGCATCAGGGCGAGGACGCAGTACTCCAGGACGCCCTTGCGCAGCTGGGCGGCTGCCCGGGCTTGCTTGGTCGAATCACCTGGTTCCATGCGATGCAAGATACCTGGCGGGACAAGTGGGGAAGCGGGCGGGGTACGCCTCCCTTGCAGCCGTCTCGTCCGGCGTCTCATTCATATGTTCTCTATGTGAGACGGCGATCCGGGATCGCCGCGGGGATGCCTATGGTGGTGCGCATGTTCGGACCCGCACGTCAGCTCGCTCTCGCGCTCTTCGCGGCCACGCCGTGGAGCGTCGACGACGCGCTCTGTCCCCGCTGACGCCTCGCTCCGCGCCCACGCGAGCACCGCCCGTCCGATCCCTTCCGTTTCCCGGAGACCCCCTTGACCACCGCTGCCGACGCAGGGGCGCCGTCCCGTACCGCCCTGCTCACCCCTCCCCCCACCTCCGCCCCCGCTCCCGCGGCCGAGGCCGCGCCGCCGGTCCGGCGGGTGCCGCTCGCGGTCGCCGGCGTCATCGGTGTCGCGCTCGCCGGGTACGTCTTCGCCGAGCACGGGGCCAAGCCGGGCGTCCTGCTGCTGCTCGGCCTCGGACTGGGGTTCGCGCTCTTCCACTCCCGGTTCGGCTTCACCTCCGCCTGGCGCCAGCTGGTGGCCGTCGGCAACGGCACCGGGCTGCGCGCCCACACCCTGCTGCTCGGCACCACCGCGACGCTCTTCGCCCTGATCATCGGGACCGGCAGCGGCCTGTTCGGTTCGGTGCCGGCTCCCAGCGCCGGGCCGATCGGGGTGGCGCTGCTCGTCGGCGCCTTCCTCTTCGCCATCGGCATGCAGCTCGGCGGGGCCTGCGCCTCCGGGACCCTCTTCGCCGTCGGCAGCGGCCAGGGCACGATCGTGCTCACCCTCTTCGGCTTCATCACCGGCTCCACCCTGGCCGCCTGGCAGTTCGGCCTCTGGAGCGATCTGCCCGCCCTCGACCCGTACGTACTGTCCGACCACGTCGGTTGGTTCGGCTCCTGGGCCGTGACGATCGCGGTGCTCGCCGGGATCTGGTTCATCGCCCGCGCCGTGCAGGCCCGCCGCACTCCCCCACCGGTCGGCACCCCGCCATCGGCGCGCGGCGCCCTGCGTCGTACGGTGCGGGGCTCCTGGCCGCTGGCCGCGGGCGCCCTGGTCCTCGCGCTGCTCGGCGCCGGCGTCCTGCTCGTCTCGGGCGGCGCCTGGGGCGTCACCAGCGCGTTCGCGCTGTGGGGCTCGAAGGTCGTGGGCGCACTCGGCGGTGCGCCGGAGACCTGGGCGTTCTGGCAACAGCCCGGCAACGCGGCCCAGTTGTCGGGTCCGGTCCTCGCCGACAAGAACAGCCTCACCGACATCGGCATCATGGTCGGCGCGGCCGTCGCCGCTGCCGCCGGCGGCGTGTGGCAGTTGCACCGCAACATCCCCGCCCGTACCGCGCTCGCCGCCGTCATCGGCGGCATCCTGATGGGCGTCGGCGCCCGCCTCGCGGGCGGCTGCAACATCGGCGCCTACCTCGCCGGCATCGCTTCCGGGTCCCTGCACGGCTGGATCTGGGGCGCCGTGGCCATCCTGGGCACCTGGGCAGGGCTGCGCCTGCGCCCGCTGTTCGGCCTGGGCAACCCGAAGCCGACGGACAGCGTCTGCTGAGCGTTCACACCGGGGCATTCAGCCTGGTGGCCCCCGGCTGCCGATGAAGCAACCGGGGGCCACCTTCAGGCACCTGCGTCAGGCGCCGGGGCGAAAGCCCCTGGAATCACTTGCAGTTGGGCACGGCGCCCTGGGCCTTGACGAAGCGGGCGGTGACCCAGCCCTTGGGCATGTTGACCTGGTACCAGGTCCGGTTACCGGCGACCGGCTGACCGGCCTTCTTGCAGATCAGGCCGATGGTCTGCCGGTAGCGGGCGGTCCCGGTCGCCGCCGAGGCGGAGGTCGGCTGGCGGCGGACGAACACCCCGACCTTGGAGGTGACGGTGCCCTTGACCACCTTCTGCTTGGGCGGCGCGGGGACGGTGAACTTGGCCTTCGCCGTCCACTTGCCGCAGCCCACTCCGCCCACCACGACCTGGTGACTGCCGGGAGCGGCCTTCCCGCTCACCGCGGCGCGGCCGGTGTACATCAGGGGCTTGGTCTTCTTCGTCAGCGCCACCGTGCCGACGAAGGCGTCGGACCGGGCCTGCACCGAACGACAGGTCTTGGGCGCACCCACCACCTTCACCGTCACCACGGCCTTCTGCTTGACCGTGGCCGGGGTGACCGTGACCCTCGGCTCCATCGACGGAGCATCGGACGCCGACGCCGGCGCGACACCAGTGAACGCCACAGAGGCGAGAGCCACCACCGCGCACCCGCTCACAGCACTACGAACCATTATTTCGTCTCTCCTTGGTGACGCGCCGGGCTTGTTGGAGGAGCCCGAACTTCTGCGCTGTGCGGGAAACATAGGACTGCCACCGGGCATATGAAGCGACCCGCCACACGACACGCGTCCGATCACCAGAATGCAGGAGCTTGCCGGCGGCGACCGATCTCTCCTCCGCTACCCGGCGTCGAGATCCGGGTATTCCGGGAGCCGCCAGTCGCCGCCCCGGTCTTCCTTCGCGTGCTGCGCGATGAATTCGGGGATACGCAGAAAGCAGGCCAGTGCGGTGACGGAGTGAAAGGCGTCGATGGCCAGCTTGTTCTTCGGCATGCCCAGGCGCAGGAGATGCGGCTTGACCGCCGCCTGGATTTCGTCGACGAAGGGCCGTAGCACGGTGTCGTAATTCGCCAGGGCTTCGGGGAGATCACGGGCGCGCCGGGATATCTCACCGGCCAGGACATACGCGCCGATCAGGCCGCCGGAGACCCCCATGCCGCTGTAGGGGGAAGCGCAGTGGGCGGCGTCTCCGACCAGCACCACGCGCCCCTTCGACCAGGTGTCCGTGCGCACCTGCACGACTTCCTGGGAGTAGAAGCTGTCGGTCGTCTCCATGCCTTCGAGGAAGCGCTCGGTCTGCCATCCCGCGTCGCGGAACCTGTCGGCCCAGAACTGTTTCTGGTGCTCGATCGGCTCCCGGTGGACGGCCGATGCCTCTTCGGAGTCGTCCCGCAGGACGAAATAGACCTGTGTTTCGGTGGGGTTGTGACTCCTGCGCATGATCATTCGGGCGCCGGGGGCGTTGTAGGTGTCCCGGATATCGGTGTCCGTCGCGGTGCGGGGGACGAACCAGTAGGCCATGTGGATTCCCACCCGTCGGTACGGATCAGGAGTGCCGGACGGCAGGATGGCCCGCCGGACGCGTGATCCCTGTCCGTCCGCGCCGACCAGCAGATCGAATGCGCCGGACGAGCCGTCCGAGAAGTGGGCGACCACGCGCTTCTCGTCCTGCTCGAAGCGGTCCACGCTCACGCCGAAGACGTAATCCACATCGTCCTTCGCCGCGTCGTGGAGGATGCCCACCAGGTCGCCGCGCATGATCTCGTACTCGGATGTCAGGGTCTGCCGCCCCCGTCCGGACGTGTTGGCCATGATCGTCGCCCTGACCTTGCCGCGCGCGTCCACGAAGGCGACGCCCGCTTCGTCCACGAGCTTGCTCCTGACGACGTCGAGCAGCCCCATGCGCCGTACGGCGTCGATGCCCTGGCCTCGAAGGTCGACCTGGGCGCCGGTGGCCCGCAGGGCCGGGAAGCGCTCGATGACGGTCACCCGGTGACCGCCCCGGGCCAGCCAGTAGGCGAGAGCCTGCCCCGCGATCCCGCCGCCGCAGACAAGGACCTTCAAGGAGGCGGTTGTGGCGGCGCGCGTCATGGCACAGCCCTCTTTCTATCGGTGATAGGTAGATTTACAGCGTCACCTATCACCGATAGGTTGTCAACGTGAAGATGAACCGCGAGACCGTCGTCGGCGAGGCACTCGACCTGCTGGACGAGGTCGGCCTGGACACTGTCAGCACCAGACGGCTCGCGAAACGCCTCGGCGTCGAGCAGCCGTCGCTCTACTACCACTTCCGGAACAAGAAAGAGCTGCTCAGCGCCATGGCCGAGGCCGCCATGGCGCCGCATGCGACGGCGCCGCTGCCGGAGCCCGCCGACGACTGGCGTGAGTGGTTCCTGGAGAACACGCGCAGCTTCCGCCGCACCCTGCTGATGCGCCGCGACGGCGCGCGTCTGCACGCCGGAAGCAGCCCCGGTGTGGCGGACCTCGACCGGGTCGCCCGCAAGATGAACTTCCTGCTCGCATCCGGCGTGCCCGAGGGAGATGCCCGGATGGCGATGCTGGCCGCCGGCCGGTACACGGTCGGCTGCGTCCTGGAGGAACAGGCGGACGCGGGTGCCGATGACAGCCCGGCACATGCCGACATCCCGCTGATCGAGCACGAGTCGGCGTTCGAGGCGGGACTTGCCCTCATCCTGGGCGGGTTGGAGAACCGCGTCGGATAAGCGGGCTCCGCAGCCCGCCGCGGCCGGGTCCGCAGGCTGCACGCGGGCGTCCGGTGAACGCCGATGCCAGTCAGGTGAGTTGGCGTCGAGCTGAGCGGGCGTCAGACGGGGTTCGTCTTCCTCCTTGTCGTACGGCCGGGCCTGAACCGAGAATCATGCCCACAGCTTTCGAGCCCGCCGGTTTCCGCCAAGGAGCCCTCCGTTGAACCTGCGGCCACTCGTCCCCGGCTCCGGAGGTGCCCATGGACTCGCCGCTGACCGCGTATTTGCTGCCCGCCGTCCTCGCCGTGATCATGTACGGTCTCGGACTCGGCCTCACCGTGGCCGACTTCCGCCGGGTAGCCGCCTACCCGCGACCGACCGCCGTCGCCCTCTGCTGCCAATTGGTGCTGCTGCCCGCCGCCTGCCTGGGCCTGGTCCTGGCCTTCGACCTCGGCCCGGAACTCGCCGTCGGCATGATGCTGCTCGCGGCCTCCCCCGGCGGCACGATGGCCAACATCTTCAGCCACCTCTTCGGCGGCGACGTCGCACTCAACGTCACGCTGACCGCGATCAATTCGGTCATCGCCGTCGTCACCCTGCCGATCGTCGTGAACCTCTCCCTCGACCACTTCATGACCGGTACGGACGAGGCCCTTGGTCTGCGCTTCGACAAGACACTGCAGGTCTTCCTCGTCGTCCTGGTGCCCGTCGCGGCCGGCATGTTCACCCGCCACCGCCGTCCGGGCTTCGCGGAACGCTCCACCCGCGCCGTCAAGGTGACGGCGGTGGCCGCACTGGTCGTCATCATCGTCGTCGCGGTCGTCGCCGAGCGGAACAACGTCGTCGGCTACCTCGCCGACGTCGGCCTCGTCGTCGTCCTCTTCGCGACGATCTCCCTCGCCACGGGCTACGGGGCGACCCGGCTGGCCCGCGGCGACCACCGGCAGTCCGTCGCCACCTGCTTCGAGGTCGGCATGCACAACACCACACTGTCGATGGCCATCGCCCTGAGCCCCTCACTCCTGGACAGCACACGCATGGCCATTCCCTCGGCGGTGTACGCGGTGGTGATGTTCGTAATGGCCCTGACCACCGGGTTCCTGCTGCGCCGCTTCACCCCCGGCGGCTCACCTACCACCGGCGTGGCGGGAGTTACTCCCCTGGAGCAGCGCCAAAGCGCGGACGAGCCCGGCGATTTGGCCTGACGGGGCGCCGTAGGCCGCAAGCCGGCCTGACCGACTGAGCGGGCCCGGCTCTTCTCTGCGAACTCGGGACGTTCAACTCAGCGCGTTCAACTCCTCGCACGGACAGGCTTGTTCGGACGCTTCTTGGCTTCACCTCTTGACGACCCTGGTGCAGACCTTTAAGTTCCCGGTCGCCATAGTTTCGCGAATGCGTCCACTGTTCACCCACGTGAACAACCGTGCGCAGCCGTACGCGAGGTCGACCAAGTGAACGCCTCGCGCGCTCGACCGCGATACGCGCCTCGCTCGCCGCACCGCCCTGCTCGTGTTCTCCAGGATGACGAACTCGCACCCCCCCAACCACCCCCCACCCCCCACCCCAGGAGAGTTCATGCACACCATCAGGTCCGGTTCCTCCCGCATAGCCCTGCGAATCCTGCTGCTGCTGGCGACGCTCCTCGCCCTTGCCGCACCGCCCGCCGCGCGGGCGAACACGGAGGCGGCGCCGTTCAAGGTGCTCGCGCTCTACAGCGGCACCTGGGACGCGGCGCACATCGACTTCGACAAGGAGGCGAACGACTGGTTCCCGAAGCAGGCCGCGGCGAACGGCTTCACCTACACCGCCAGCAAGAACTGGGACCTGCTCGCCAACGGCGGCGTGAACTCCTACCAGGTGGTCCTGTTCCTCGACGACACACCGCACACCGCGGCCCAACGCAGCGGTTTCGAGCGGTACATGCGAGCGGGCGGCGCCTGGATGGGATTCCACGTCTCGGCCTTCACGACCGACGCGGGCAGCTGGCCGTGGTATCACGACCAGTTCCTCGGCAGCGGCAACTTCAAGTCCAACACCTGGGGTCCCACGACAGCGGCCCTCAAGGTCGAGGACCGTACGCACCGGGCCACCCAGAACCTGCCGGCCCGGTTCACCTCGTCGGTCAGCGAGTGGTACAGCTGGTCCAATGATCTGCGCCGGAACCCGGACATCAAGATCCTGGCATCCGTCGACCCCAGCAGCTTCCCGCTCGGCACGGATCCCGACCAGTCCTGGTACAGCGGCTACTACCCGATCCTGTGGACCAACACGAAGTACAAGATGCTGTACGCGAACTTCGGCCACAACGCGATGAACTACGACACCAACACCCGCCTGTCGTCGACGTTCGCGAGCGAGACCCAGAACCGGTTCCTCCTGGACGGGCTGAAGTGGCTGGGCGGGGCGGGCAGTTAGCGCCCTGCCTGCAGTTGCTCGTACTCGTCCAGCAGACGCCGCAGATGCCCCACCATGAACTCGTAGTACGCGTACATGTCGCGAAGGCGTGCCTGCTGCACCTCTGCCATGCCAAGGCCCCGCTCCTGCGCGGTCCGGGCGAGTTCGAGCAACTGCCGGTTCTGGTCGAGCTGGTGCTGGAGGCAGCCGCTCCACGCATCGTCGCGCCACACGTAACCGGCCTGGCGCACACCGGGCACCTTGACCCGTTCGACCGTGCCGTTCGCGACGAGCAGGCGGGTCATCTCGGATGCCGAGCCCTTGCTGGCCCCCAGGGTCGTCTGGAGTTCCGACAGCGTCATGGGGGCCGGACTGAGCATCAGGACACCCGCCAGCCGTCCGGCCATGGGCGGCCACCCCATCGCGCGTCCGATCCGCTGACCGAAGTCCTCGATCAGCGGCTCCTCGCCCATGCCTGAGTTGCTGTCGGCGGCTGGCGACACCCATCCCCCTGTACGGAAAAAAATGAATATTCATTCTTGACTGAACTTTCTTGGTACGTCAGATTACCAGCATCCGCGCAGAAGTCACCGGCGCGGGGCGCTCCCGCATCGCGGAGCAGCGGCTCCTCCCGCATCAAGGAGTAGAGATGGCAGCACACGGTTTCGACCTGATCGTCGTCGGCGCGGGCTCAGCGGGTGCGGCGATCGCCGTCCGCGCCGCCACTCGCGGCCGACGGGTCCTCCTGCTCGAAGCTGGCCCCGACTACCGCTCGGCGCAGATGCCGGAGGCGTGGCGCTCGCCCAATCCCGTGGTGGCCCTCATGGACCCCGCGGCCTCGGAACACCTGGTGTGGACCGGCCTGAACTCCTCGCGCACCGAGAAACAACCGCAGGCACCGTACTGGCGCGGGCGAGGGGTGGGCGGCAGTTCGTCCGTCAACGGCCAGATCGCGATCCGGCCGCCGATGGCGGACTTCGAGGAATGGGCCCGGCTCGGCTGCGACGGATGGGCGCCCGAGGATGTGCTGCCCTACTTCGCCAAGCTGGAGGACGACGAACAATTCGGTGACGAGACCTACCACGGCCGCGGCGGACCGACCCCGATCCACCGGGCCCCGAAAGACGCCTGGGGAGGCGTCGACCGGGCCCTGGCCGACTCGGCCCTGGCGGCGGGATTCGGCTGGGCGCCCGACGTCAACGCCCCCGGTGCCACCGGAGTCTCGCCCTACCCGATCAACTCCCGTGACGGGCGCCGCGTCAGCGTCAACGACGCCTACCTCGAACCCGCACGCGAACTGGCCGGCCTCACCATCCGGGGCGACGCGCTCGTGGACACCGTCCTCTTCGAGAACGACCGCGCGGTCGGTGTCCGAGCGGTGATCGAGGGATCCGTCGTCACCGGGTACGCGGACGAGGTGATCCTCAGCGCGGGCGTCATCCACTCCCCCGCGATCCTGCTGCGCTCGGGCATCGGCCCCGCCGGTCAGCTGCGGGCGCTGGGCATCGGGGTCCGCCAGGACCTGCCGGTCGGGCTGGGCATGCAGGACCACGCGATGACGGTGCTCTCGCTGCCGCTGCGGGCCGAAGCCGCCATCAAGTCGCCGCACGACCGGCACACCAACGTCTGCGTGCGCTGGTCCAGCGAGGCCGGTACGCACTCCGACGACCTCATGTTCGTCTCGCTCAACCAGAACGTGCTGGCCATGGCCACGGCCAACACCCATTCGCACGCCGGTGCCTTCGGCGTCTGGCTGAACCACACCCACTCGCGCGGTGAGCTCATCCTGGTCTCCACCGACCCGTCGGTGCACCCTTACGTCGCGCAGCGGATGCTGTCCGACGAGCGTGATCTCGCTCCGATGCGGGAGGGTGTGCGGGCCCTGGTCGAGTTGAGCGGGAGCGCCGGGACAGCCGCCGTGCTCGACGGGTCGATCGAAGAGGCGAACCGTCCGCTGTTCGGGGCGCTGGCGAACGACGGCGACCTCGACGACTACCTGCTGTCCACGGTCATCGACGCCCAGCACGGCACGAGTACGTGCCGGATGGGCGCTCCCGGAGCCGCCGGGACGGTCGTCGCCCCGGACTGCCGGGTGCAGGGGGTCCGGGGGCTGCGGGTCGTGGACGCCTCGATCTTTCCTTCCGTGCCCCGGGCCAACACCAACCTCGCCGCCATCATGACCGGCGAACTCATGGCCGACCGCCTCGACGCCTGACCCCGCCCCGTACTCCCTGGGCCTCCCCTCTACCGGGATGCCTGGTCCCGCCCCGTACCGAACAGAAACGGCCATCACCATGGAAACCCTGCAGAACTTCATCGGCGGCCGGTGGGAAGAGGCGGTCGGCGAGGATGTCGTCGCCGTGGTCAACCCCGCCACCGAGGAGGCCTTCGCGCACTTCCGCGCGAGCAACGCCGACGACGTCGACCGCGCCGTGGCCGCGGCGGGCGCGGCGCAGCCCGAGTGGGCCGCGCTCACCGTGGCGCACCGCGTGGAACGGATCCACGCCTGGGCCGACACGATCGCCGCACACGCCGACGAACTGGCCGAACTGGAATGCCGGGAGATGGGCAAACCGGTCGGCATCGGGCGCACTTTCATAGCGGGGGCCGTGGCCGGGCTGAAGGCCGCCGCCGACCAGGCGCTGACGTACCCGTTCAGCGAGACCGTGACCGGTCCGGGTCCGGCGGGCGAGCGGACCGACATCGTCCGCCACCCGCTCGGCGTCACCGCCGTGATCACGCCGTGGAACTTTCCGGTCGTCATGGTGCTCGGCGCACTCGGTCCGCTGCTCGCCGCCGGGAACACGGTCGTGGTCAAGCCCTCCGAGCGCTCCCCGGTCTCCACCGTGCGGCTGTTGGAGCTGGCCGCCTCCGCCGGGCTCCCCGCGGGCGTGCTGAACCTGATCCTCGGCGACGGCCGCACCGGCGCGGCGCTGGCGGAACACGAAGAGGTACGGCTCGTCCACTTCACCGGCTCGGTCGGGGCCGGCCGCGCCGTGGGGGCGGCGACCGGCCACCGTCTGAGCCGCAGCGTGCTCGAACTCGGCGGCAAGGACGCCGTCGTGATCGACGCCGGGGTCGATCCGGTGGCCACCGCGCGAGCCGTCGCGTTCGGCGCGTTCATCAACACCGGCCAGATCTGCACCTCCATGGAACGCGTCTACGTCCATGAGCGGATCGCGGACGAGTTCACCGAGGCACTCGTCACCGCTGCGGGGACCTTCACCATCGGCGACGGACTTGACCCCGCCACCATGCTCGGGCCGCTCGTGGACGCACGGCAACGCGAGACCGTACGACGCCACGTGGAGAACGCCGTCAGCAAGGGCGCCACCGTCCGCGCGGGCGGAGCCGTACCGGAACGTCCCGGCTACTTCTACCCGGCGACCGTGCTCACCGGAGTCGACGACACCATGCTCGTGATGACGGAGGAGACGTTCGGCCCCGTAGCGCCCGTCACCGTCGTCCCCAGCTTCGAGGAGGGCCTCACGCGCGCGGCTGCCTCCCGCTACGGCCTCGCCGCCACCGTGTACACCGACGACCCCGATCACATCGCGGCGGCCGCGCGCCTGCCCGTGGGTGTCGTCTGGGTCAACCAGTGGCAGGGCGGCGGCCCCGAGCGGCTCTACGAACCCGCCCGCGACAGCGGTATGGGCGCCACCGGGGCGCGTGCCGCATACGACGCGGCGACCCGGCCCGCCGCCGTGCACGTCGCCGCCACCACCCCGGCGGGCTCCCTGTGACCGCCGCCAAGGAGGCCGCGGCCGGGCACATCCGTGCCGCGGCGGACGACCTGATCGCCCTGTCCCACCGCATCCACGCCCACCCCGAGCTGGCCTTCGAGGAACACCTCGCCAGCCGGTGGGTCGCCGAGGCCCTGAGCGAGGCGGGGTTCGAGGTCCGGCACGGATACTGCGGGCTGCCGACCGCCGTGGAGGCGACGGTCGGCAGCGGCCCGACCCACATCGCGATCTGCGCGGAGTACGACGCCCTGCCCGACATCGGCCACGCCTGCGGCCACAACATCATTGCCGCCGCGGCGGTCGGCGCAGGTATCGCACTCGCCCCCTTGGCGGACGAACTCGGCCTGACGGTAAGGGTATTGGGCACGCCTGCCGAGGAAGGCGGGGGCGGCAAGGTGTTGATGCTGGAGCAGGGCGCCTTCGACGGCGTGGACGCGGCCATGATGGTTCATCCGGCCGCGGTCGAGATGGCAGCGATGCCCGGCCTGGCCGTCACCCAGTTCGACGTGACCTACAAGGGCAAGGCGGCTCACGCCGGCGCCTACCCCGAGCTCGGCGTCAACGCGGCGGACGCCATGACCGTGGCCCAGGTGGGCATCGGGCTGCTGCGCCAGCAGACCAGCGCCTCCGACCGCATCCACGGCATCGTCACCGAAGCGGGCTCCGCCGCCAATGTCATCCCCGACTCCAGCCGCGGCCGCTGGATCGTGCGCAGCGACAGCATGGACGCGTTGCAGCCGCTGGCCTCGCGGGTACACCGCTGCTTCGAGGCCGGCGCACTGGCCACCGGCTGCGACCTGACCACCGCGCCGGTCGGCCCCGACTACGCCGACCTGCGGCCGGACCAGGATCTCCTCGCCCTGTGGGTCGCCAACGCCACGGCACTCGGCCGCCGTTTCCCCGAACTGCCGAGCAGCGTCGCGGGCGCCGCCACCGACATGGGCAACGTCTCTCATGCCGTGCCCACCATCCACCCCATGCTGGGCCTCGACTGTCTCCCCGCGGTCAACCACCAACCGGAGTTCACCGCCGCGTGCCGCACCGCGACGGCGGACCGGGCCGTGATCGACGGGGCAATCGGCATGGCCTGGACGGCCATCGATGTCGGCGCCGCGGCCGCGCGCCGCGCGGAGCCGCACACGGGCGTCTGAGGGCAGGGGGCGTCACGTCCGGCGGTGGCGAGACCCTACAAGGCCGACTCACCGTCGCCCCGTTCAGGGAGCGGTGTCTTCCTCGTACAGCACCCGTCCGAGGGAGCCCTCGGGATGCAGCGACAGCGGCACGACCTTGAGATCAAGACGGCACGGCAGGCACAGGTAAATGACACGCCCGCCGCAGGAGATCGTGGACTCAAGGCCGACGGCGATCGGCTCAGCCGTGTCCTCGCGGCACTCCCGGCACGTTTTGATCACCGCGGACACACCGGCGCGCACGCCCACAACTCCGCGGTGATCTCCCTGCCGAGGTGATCCCGGTACGTGACGCAGCCGAGCAACCGATCACGGAACAGGCGCCGCCCGCACAACGCGCAGGCCTGTTCGGTCAATTGAAGGTTGCTGAGTGTCTTCGCATCGGGCAAGGCCTCGGGCTGCGCGCTCACGGCGTCCGCTCCGGGGCCACGTGGCTCACCTCGTACACGCCCGCACGAAGGATCTCGTCTCCCTCTGCCTGACGGACGCGTTCGGGATCGGCGTCCCACTCACGCCCCCCGCCGGGCGGGCGGAGCTGAAGATACGGCCCTTCATGCCCCATCACACGCCCAAGCCGCTGCCGCCGCAGGTCGATGACCAAGACGCCGACGGGGTGCTTTTCGATCACCTCGGGGGGCGTTTCCCCGGTAGCCCGCTGCTCACTGTCGCTCGACATGTTCGCCTGCTTCCATCAGGTGCCCCACGCCCTCGCGACGACTCGCGAGGGATTGCAGAGGTCGTACGTCCTCAGGCTCTCTTGGGTGGGAATCTCCGCCTAGCGGCCATCTGTAGACCCGGATGTGGGCCAAGCTGGATACATGACGGGCGAGGCTGTGGGCCAGACAATCCGGCGACTGCGCAAGGCCAAGCGCTGGAGTCAAGAAGATCTTGCCCGCGAGGTCTGCCGCGCGGCCGGTGTGCACGCGGGGACGCTCACACGGCAAGAGATCTATAGGTACGAGACGGGGCGCCGAACCCCCCGTACCTGGCTTCCCTTCATCGCGGCTGCACTCGGCGTGCCGGTCGATGCTCTGGAGCAAGCGGCCGGCCTCCCGACCAGTACCGATACGGGTGGGTCGTCGCTGACACCTCCGTACGACGGACCGGGCACAGACGACGACCTGGAAGCCCTGGAACTGGCACGCCGGGTCGAATCCTCCGACGTCGGCGCGGAGACACTGGACCGCCTCGAAGCGGCTTTCGACAGCCTGGCTGTGGCCTATCAGACAGCCGCGCCGTCCGCGCTCCTCCGGGAGGTACGGCGTCACTCCGATTACGTCACAAGGCTTCTTGACCAGCGCAAGACGCTTGCCGAGCATCGTCGGCTTCTCGTGATCGGGGGGTGGCTGTCGCTGCTCGCTGCGACCCTTCATGTTGATCTCAAAGAGGGCAGCGCCGCAGCATCCCGCCTCCGGACGGCGGCACTGCTCGCTCAGCATGCCGAGCATCGCGAGATACACGCCTGGGTGCACGAGACACGGGCATGGGGAGCGCTCATCGCCGGTGACTTCGCACGAGCGGTCACGCTTTCCCAATCGGCCCGGGACATCGCGCCGCGCGGCAGTTCTGCCGAAATTCAGAGCCAGGCGCAGGAGGGAAGGGCCCACGCACGGCTCGGGGCCAAGCAGGAGGCATACGCCGCCATCGGGCGCGTACAGCGCCTCGCGTCGACCACGGTCATGCGGGCGCAGCGCGAGCATCACTACCAGTACGACATCGACAAGGTCACGTCGTACGAGGCAACTACGTTGGCATGGATCGGCGACCCCGCTGCCGAGGCGCCAGCCCGCGAGGTGATCGGGAACCTCTCACGCGGAGCCGACCCGACCGTGTGGCCGCGGCGCGCCGTCACAGCTCACCTTGACCTGGCACTGACGCTGCTGTCGCTCGGTCGCCTGGACGAGGCGACGGACGCGGCACAGAAGGCGATCGCGTCCAGGCGTCTCCCGCCCGCGAATTTCTGGCGTGCACTGGAAATCGTCCGGGTGGTGGAGGCACGCAAGCTCCCCGAAGCACTCGAACTCCGCGAAGCGTACGAGGATTTGCACCCCGGAGTAGATACCTGACCTTGCGGGGACTTGGGCGTAGAACGCAGGCCTCTCGCCCGGAGCACCCCAGTTGCCGCCCCAACCATGCTCGTGCCGTACCGCGTACCTCCAGGACCTTGCCCATTTCGCGATCAGTGTGGGATCTTAAAGGCGTTCGGTTCATGGAAACGTTTCCACGAGGGGGTGGGGCGGGTGGCCACGATCAAGGATGTCGCCGCACGTGCCGGGGTCGCGCTCGGTACCGCGTCCCGAGTGCTCAGCGGCAGCAGCCAGACCTCGGCCGACTCGCGGGCCCGCGTGCTCGCGGCCGCCGCGGAGCTGGGATACGTCGCCAACGGCCCCGCCCGCTCCCTGCGACGCGCCCGCACCGACGTGCTTGGGCTGCTCGTCTCGGACATCCGCAACCCGTTCTTCTCCGAACTGGCGCACGCCGCCGAACAGGAGGCGCGCCGCCACGGATACACCGTGCTCCTCGCCAACGCGAACGAGGACGCGGAACAGGCCGACGCCTACCTCCAGACCTTCGCCTCCCAGCGCATCGACGGCCTGCTGTTCTCGCCGCAGAGCAGCGTCTCGCCGCAGCTCGCGGCCACGCTCGCCTCCGGACTGCCGCTCGTGTTCCTCAACCGCAGCATCGAGGGCGTCGACGCCCCGCTGTACGGCACCGACAACGCGCAGGGCGTAGAGCATGTGCTCGCCTGGCTGCAGCGCCGCGGCCACCGCGACGTCGCCTTCATCGGCGGCCCGGACACGATCTCCACCGGCGCCGAGCGCCGCGCCGCGTACCTCGCCGGGCGCCGGGCGCACGGCATCAGCACCGACGACAAGCTGCTCGACGCCGGTGACTTCCTCGCGGGCGGGGCGGCCGAGGCCATGGGCCGCATCCTCGATCGCGGCGTCCCTTTCACGGCCGTGTTCGGGGCGAACGGTCCGACCACCATGGGAGCCGTACGCGCGCTGCACGAGCGGCTCGGCGCGGAGCAGGCCGCCCGTATCGACATCGTCTCCTTCGACGACCTCGACTGGTTCGAGTTCGCCTCGCCGCCCATCAGCGCGGTCCGCAACGTCGCCTCCTCGATCGGCCGGCTCGGCGTACAAGGCCTCGTCGAGCTCATCGCCGGCCGCCCCGCGCCGGGGCAACGCATCCCCACCACCTTCGCCGACCGCGCCCCGACGGACGCTCGATGAGCGCCCGCTTCGCGCTCGGCGCCACCGTCAGCGCCCGCTGCTCTCCCACCCCACCACCGAGCACTGCAACGTCCGGTCTCCACCCGGCGAATCCGCAGTGCGCCCTTCCCGAGAGGAACCACCGATGAAGGTCGCCCTCGGCGCAGATCACGCCGGATACGCGCTCAAGGACACCGTCCGCCAGGCCATCGAGGCACTCGGACATGAGGCGATCGACTGCGGCACCCACAGCAGCGAACCCGTCGACTTCCCGGACATCACCCGCACCACCTGCGAGGTCGTGCTCTCCGGCTCCGCCGATCGGGCCGTGCTCGTCTGCGGCACCGGCCAGGGCGCCATCATGGCCGCCAACAAACTGCCCGGCATCCGCTGCGGCCTCGCCCACGAGCCCTACTCCGCGCACCAGGCCGTCGAACACGACGACGCCAACGCGATCGCCATGGGCGCCTGGCTGGTCCCCCACGCGCTCGTGCCCGACATCGTCCGCGAGTTCCTCGGTGCCGTCTTCGACGACGACGAGGAGACCCGCCGCCGGGTCGCCAAACTGAACGCGCTCGACGCCCTGACCCCGGCCCCCTAAAACCGCTGACACCACCCGAACGCCCAGCCTACGCACGACGACGCCAGGCGCTCCCTCGCCATGCCTTGTCATGCCCAAAACAACTCGCGCACTCAAAGGATCCGGCGACCCTTCAAGGAGAACCCTCATGTCCACCAGCGTCCCCGCCGGACGGCGGAGCGTGCTCGGCTCCAAGGACCGCGTCAAGACCGCGGTCGCCGCGGCCTTCGGCACGAGCGTCGAGAACTACGACTTCATCGCGTACGGCACCGCCTCCGCCCTCTACTTCGGAGCGGTCTTCTTCCCCGAGAGCGACCGGTTCGTCGGCACGCTGCTCTCCTTCGCCACCCTCGCGGTCGGCTTCGTCATGCGCCCGCTCGGCGGCGCCATCGGCGGCTACTTCGCCGACAAACTCGGCCGCAAGCCCGTCCTCGTCGCAGCCATGACCATCATGGGCGCCGCCACCTTCCTCATCGGCGTGCTGCCGACGTACGAACAGGTGGGTGTGCTCGCACCGATCCTGCTCGTCCTCATCCGCATGATCCAGGGCCTCGCGTTCGGCGCCGAGTGGGGCGGGGCGATCACCATGGCGTACGAGCACGCGCCATGGCACCGCCGCGGCATGTTCGCCGCGATCCCCCAGGCCGGCAACCCGCTGGGGATTGCCCTGGCCAGCGGTGTGTTCGCGTGGAGCGACACCCTCGACGGCAGCTGGCAGTGGCGGACGCCCTTCCTGCTCAGCGCCGTCATGGTGATCGCCGCGCTGATCGTGCGCTCCCGGCTCTCCGAATCCCCCGAGTTCGAGGAGGCGCAGGCCAGCGGCAAGACCGAAAAGAACCCGCTCCGCGCCACCCTGGCCGACGACTGGCGAGGCATCCTGCGCGTCATCGCCCTGCGCGTCGTCGAATCCTTCGCCTACTACTCCACCGCCACCTACCTGCTCAGCTACATCACCGAACGCCACCCTGACCTCAGGCCCGTCGCCCTGGGCGCGATCACTGTCGCCAGCATCCTCGCCATCGCCGTCACCTTCCTCGCCGGCGCGCTCACCGACCGCATCGGACGCCGCCCCATCTACATAGCGGCCTGTACGGCGGCGATCCTCTTCGCCTTCCCCATGTACCTGCTCACCAACTCCGCCCAACCCGCCCTGGTGATCTCGGTGTTCATCATCGGCATCGGCCTCATCCACGCTTCACTCACCGGAACCCAGGGTTCGCTGCTCACCGAGCAGTTCCGCACCGCCACCCGTACGTCGGGAGCCTCACTCGGCTATCAAGTCGCCGCGGCCCTCGGCGGCTTCGCCCCGCTGCTCGCCGCCGCCCTGGTGGGTTCCTTCGGCTGGCCGGGCGCCGCGCTGCTCTACCTCGGTGCGGCCGTGATCGGCCTCGGCGGCATCCTCGCGACGAAGGAGACCTGGGGCCGCCGGGAGCGGGAGCGCGTACTCGGCCTCGTGGCGGAGGAATCCCGTACGCAGACGGCTTCAGGGACCGCGGCGAGCGACGCACCGCCGCTCTCGTCCAAGTCCCGCTGAACGCTGCTCCGCGTGCCGGGAGGGCCAGTTGTTACCCCTGACACTGGCCACCCCGCCCCGTCCGTGAACAACTCGCCCCCCGGTCTGGCCAACGGCACGCTCGGCCAGGACCATCCAGAAGAGCCCTGTCGCAATGGCGGTCGAGGAGGGTCCGATGCAGGCCATCGTCCAGGACGCTTTCGGATCCGCGGAGTTGCTGCGCCTGCGGGACATCGACCGCCCCACCCCCGGCGAGGGCGAGGTGCTCGTACGTGTCCACGCGGCGGGCGTCGACCCGAGTGTCTGGCACCTCATGACGGGGCGGCCGTACATCGCCCGCCTCAGCCCTCAGATCGGTCTCCGGCGGCCCCGCCATCGCGTCCGCGGCTGGGATGCCGCCGGGACCGTCGAGGCGGTCGGCGCGAAGGTGGGCGGGGTGAGGCCGGGCGACGAGGTCTTCGGTGAGTGCGACGGATCGTTCGCCGAATACGCGTGCGGCAAGGGCAACCGGCTCGCCCCCAAACCCACTTCCCTGTCCTTCGAGGAAGCCGCCGTGCTTCCCGTCTCCGGCATCACCGCACTCCAGGCCCTCGCGGTGGCACAGCCGGGCCCCGGCCAGAGGGTCCTGGTCATCGGGGCGTCCGGTGGCGTCGGAACGTACGCCGTGCAGCTCGCCGTCCACTACGGCGCCAGGGTCACCGGCGTCTGCGGCCCCGACGCGGGCGACCTGCTCCGCAACCTCGGCGCCGCCGATGTCATCGACTACACCCACGAGGAGATCACCGCCCGGCCCGTCCGCTACGTCTTCATCCTGGACGCCGCCGGCAACCGCCCCCTGTCCCTCCTGCGCCGCGTCCTCACCGCACGCGGCACGGTCGCTTTCGTCGGCGGCGAGAACGGAGGCCCCGTCCTCGGCGGCATGGACCGCTGGGCACGCGGCCTGGTGCTGTCCGCCGTCGTGAGCCAGACCTTCCGCCCGGTGTTCGCAACCGTCCGCCGCCAGAACCTGCTGACCCTCAAGAACCTCGCCGAGACAAAGGCAATCACCCCGATCATCGACCGCACCTACTCCTTAGCCGACGCCCCGGCCGCCGTACGCCACCTGGAAAAGGGACACCCACGGGGCAAGCTCGTCATCACGGTGTGAGCGCGGGGGCCATCAGTGCGGCCACGTGGGCCTAGTGCAGGTAGCCCGCCTCACCGATGCAACCACCAAGTGCCCGCGATTCCCGTCCCGGTGGTCAACAGGCCCATCAGCCATGCCGGTACGCGCTGCACGGTGATGCGTAACCCACCACTACGGATATCCAGCGCGGGCCTGCTCGGGGTGCTGTGCTTGCACATGGCGTACCGGCCTTCCGCCGAAGAAGTCCTACATGGTTCGGAACCCGTGAAGGGGCCTGGTCCCGCGAATCCAGGCTAGATGGACTTCTCGAAATGCCACAATACGGACACCTCAAGCGTACCGACGCGACAGGCATATTGAGTTGAGGCACCCCAACCCCCTTGATACAAACGGGGGCTGGCCGCCGCGAGGTCAGGTGGATGAGGGTGGTGCGTGGTGTGGTTCGGGCAGGCGCAGGCGCAGACGCAGACGCAGACGCAGACGCAGACGCAGGGGATGGTGTGGGGCGGCAGGGTGGGGTGAGGCGGTGGCCGTTGCTCGCCGCTGTGGCGGTCGACTCGTTGGGGACGGGGTTGTACCTCCCGCTGTCGATGTTGTACTTCCTGCGGGTCACCGACCTGGATCTGGCCGCGATCGGCGTGCTCCTCAGTGTGGCTACCGCGCTGACCCTGCCGGTGCCCTTGCTCGTCGGGCGGCTTGTGGACCGGGTCGGGCCGCGGCTCGTGGTCGCCGGGGGGCAAGCCGTGCAAGGGGTCGGTTTCCTGCTCTACTTGACCGTCTCCGGGGTGGCTTCGCTTGTCACCGCCGCGCTGGTTGCTTCGGTCGGCCTGCGGGTCTATTGGTCATCGGTCTTCACGCTCGTCGCCGACCAGGCCGATGCCGACCATGCCGGCGCCATGGACCACTGGTTCGCCCGGACCGGGATGATCCGGGAGGCGGGCGCCGGTGGCGGGGCGCTGCTCGCGGGCGCGGTGCTCGCCGCCGACTCCGCGCGCGTGTACGACGGGCTGATCCTCGCCAGCGCGCTGGCCTTCCTCGCCGCCGCTCTGGTGGTCGTCTTCGCGGTGCCCTCCGTCCCGCACGCCCCGCCGCCCGCCGAAGGCCGGTCCGGCTACCGGGCGCTGCTGCGGGACAGGCCCTACCTCGCGCTCATCGGGACCTGCACGATCTTCGCCCTGTGCAGCATGTTTCTGGCCCTGTCGTTGCCTGTTTATGTCGTCCAGGGCCTGTCGGGGCCCAGTTGGGCTCCGGGTCCGCTTCTGGCCCTGAACACCCTGCTGTTGGCCACCTGCACGGGCGCCCTCACCCGCTTCGTGCGGCGCCGCTGCACCCGCGCCCGGGCCATGGCCTGGGCCGGCGGCCTGTGGACCCTGTGGTGTGCCGCTTCCGCGGCGGCCGCCCTGCTGCCGTCCCCGGCGCTGGTGCCGTTCCTGGTGCTCGTGGTGGTGTGCTACTCCCTCGCGGAGATGACCTACGGCCCCGCGTCCAACGCACTGGCCGCGGCGGCCGCGCCTTCCGGTTCGCGGGGTTCCTACCTGGCGGCGTTCCAGTACTCCTTCGCCGTCGCCGGCATCCTCGCCCCAGCCCTGTTCGGCCTGCTCTTCAGCCAGGGCCGCCTGCTGCCCTGGCTCGCAGTAGGTCTGCTCTCCGCACTGGGCGCGGTGCTGATGCTGCGCCTGGAGCGACGGCTGCCGGCGGAACAGCGCGCACCGCTACCGGTCGCAGGGGTCGGGGGGCGCCGAGTCGGTCGGCGAGGGCGAGGGCGATCCCGTCGGTGAGGGGGACGGTGAAGGCGAGGAGGGGTCCGAAGGCGTCGGAGTGTCGGAGGGCGACAGGTCGTCCGTCGGGGACGGGGTGTCGGAGGGCGTCGGGGTCGGGCACTCCGGGGTGGTGGGGTCCGGGTCGTTGGGGTCGGGAGTGGTGGGCCTTGGGCGCGGGCCGGGACTTGTCGGGCGTGGGCCCGGGCGGGTCGGGTCCGGGGAGGCCGAGTCGCCGGGGCGGGGGTTCGCCGGGGCGGACGGCTGGGGGCCGATGACCAGGCCGCCGCCGTCCCGACCGTCCCCGCCGTTCGGGCGGGTCGCCTGGGTCTTGCCGCCGGGGCCGGGGCTGGCGGGCAGCGGGCCCCGGCCGTCGGGGACCTCGTGGGCGCCGCGGCGGTAGAAGTCCAGCCAGGCCAGGACCGTGCGCAGATAGGCGGACGAGTGGTTGTAGCTGAGGATCGCCCGGTCCAGGTCCGCCGTGACGGTGAGGTCGCGGTTGCCCGCGCAGAGGTAGCGGCCGGCCGCGAGCGCGGCGTCATGGATGTTGTTGGGGTCGGCGCGGCCGTCCTCATTGCCGTCGGCTCCCCAGCGGGCCCAGGTGGAGGGGATGAACTGCATGGGGCCCACCGCCCGGTCGTAGGTCGCGTCGCCGTCGTACTTCCCGCCGTCCGTGTCGGAGATCTGGGCGAATCCGCTGCCGTTGAGGACGGGGCCGAGGATGGGCTTGAGTGTCGTGCCGTCCGCGTCGACCCGGCCGCCGCGGGCCTGCCCGGATTCCACCTTTCCGATGGCCGCCAGGAGTTGCCAGGGCAGGCGGCAGCCGGGGTCCGTGTCGGCCAGGGCGTCCTCGGCGCGCCGGTAGGCGGTCAGGACCGTCGCCGGGATGCCGGACTGGGTCCGCACCTCGGGGGTCTCCTCGTCCTTGGCTCCGGGTGTGCCCTTGCTGCCGCGCAGCGGCGGGAGTTCGGTGTGGTACGCGTCGGCCGACGGGCCCGCAGGCGGGACCCACCCGCCGTCCCCGCTGCCGCTGTCCGGGGCCGCGCCGCGCCGGGGTGCGGCTTGTGGGCCGCCGGGCGCGCCCGATGCGGTGAGCCCGGCCACCGCCACGGCCGCGACGACGGTGCCCGCCATGCCCCGGCGGATGCGGGCGCTGCCTTTCTTGCGGTGCTTGTTGTTCGATGCCATGACTCACCTCTCGGGATGGCGGCGCTCAGCAGTTGGGGGTGGCGGGCCGGTCCGCGAAGCGGTCGGCGAGATACGTCATGGCCTCGGCGTTCGCCGCCTGGATCGGCCAGAGGTGGTCGGCGACCGGTGGGTGACTCGTGGTGTCGTACGTCTTCCAGGTCAGCGGCACGCCCTGGGCGCAGTACTGCTTGTGCAGGGCGTCGGCCTGGTTCGGTTCGACGAGGGCGTCCTGCGTCGCGTGGTACTGGAGCACCGGGACCTTGATCTTGGGGCTGCTGCCGAGGGTGTTCTCCGTGTAGCGGGCGACCCAGGGTGCATCGACGAGCGGGCTGCGGGTGACGTACGCGGACAGGGATTTGTTGCCGTACTTGTTGATCATCTCGAGGGCGCAGCCGCCCGCTTCGAGGTCGGCGGTCATCGCGCGGCCCGCGTCGTTGAGCACGTCGCCGAACTTGAGCTCGGGGTAGGCGTTGTCGAGGCCGATCAGGGCGTAGAAGAGGAAGCCGGAGCCGGGGCGGCCGTTGAGCGGCAGGGCCACCTCCATCAGGTTGGCGGGGACGCCGCCCGCGACGATGCCCTTGAGCTTGAGTTCGGGCGCGTAGTCGGGCTGGAACTCGCCCGCCCACAGTGCGGCGCCGCCGCCCTGCGAGTAGCCGCGGAAAGCGACCGGCGCGTCGGCGGAGAGCCCGGCGGCGGGCAGCCGCTGGGCGGCGCGGACCGCGTCGATGAGGGCGGGGCCGAGCGACTTGCCGACCATGTACGTCGTCTTCGGTCCCGGCCGGTAGCCCTCGTAGTCGGGGACGACAACCGCGTAACCCGCCCTGAGCATGGCGTTGATGACCCACTGCTCGTACAGGGCGCCCTTGGCGATCATCCGGGACGGGGTGCAGCGGAACGCCGGGCCCTGGGTGCCCGGCCCCCAGCCGACGATGGGCCGCGAGGCGGGGGTGCCGCCCTTGGGCACCATGACGGTGGCCGTCACCGCGTGGGGTCTGCCCAGTGCGTCCGTGGACCGGTACATCACCTGCCAGGTGTCGGCCAGGGCGCGTGGCGTCGGGGTGCCGGGCTCGACCTTGCGGGAGCGGATGATGTCGCCGGGCTTGCCGTCGGGCAGGGAGGACGGCGGTACGTAGAAGTCGTCGGGCGGTAGCTGTGCGGCGGCGCCCGCGCTCGTGCCCGCGCCAGCGCCCGTGCTCGCGGCGGCCGGGCGGGGTTCGCTGCCCGCCGTGCCCGGAAAGAGCGTGCAGGCCGCGAGGATCAGGGCGAGGACGGCGGCGAGCCGTCCTGCCCGGCGGGATATCCGTGTCGGCATGTCAGTTCCCCCGGGGCAGGTGGCGTGTGATGGCTGGAGGGACCGGCGCGTCCGCGCGGCCGTTGGCTGCGGCTCGGGCGGGGCGTGCGCTCGGCTAGATCTGCAGGTTCTGCCGAGGGTTCTCCTGCTCTGCGATGGCGAGCTCTTCGAGGTGTGCGGCCGCGGTGGGGGCTCCGCCCGCGTCGCGGAATGAGTGGCTGACGCGGCGGGCGGCCGCGGTGAAGTGGGGCTGGCCGAGTACGGCGTCCAGGGCGGATCCGACGGCCTTGGCGTCGGTCCGCCCGAATCGCACCCGTACGCCCGCGCCCACGGCGGTGACCTGGGCGGCGACCAGGGGCTGGTCGTCGCGGACCGGGGCCACCACCAGGGGGACGCCGTGCCACAGGGCTTCGGTGACGGTGGTGTGCCCGCCGTGGCAGACGACGGCGTCCGTGCGGGACAGGAGGGCGAGTCGGGGCACGGCGGGGCAGATCAGGAGGTTGTCGTCGGCGCGTGATGGCCCGAGGACCCCGTCGGGGTCGACGACCACTGCCCGCAGCTCACGCGACCGAGCGCGTAGGCCGTCGACGCACTGGGCGAGGAAGTGGGCGCCCACCGTGGTGTCGGCGGTGTCGAGGGTGACCAGGACCAGCGCCCGGCCGTCGTCCCGGTCGACCCACCCCCAGGGGAAGTCGGCGGTGTCGGCGCGCGAGTCGGGCGTCTGGTCGAGCGCCGGGCCGACGAAACGCAACGGGCCGCCGTCCGGCGGCTGCGGGCCGGTGAGTTCGCTGGTGGAGAAGACCAGCGTGAGCCGCGGCGAGAACCGCGGGTCGTAACGGGCCGAGGGGTCGCCGAGGCGCAGCCGCAGCCCGTCGAGGAGGTCGGTGATCCACTGGTCGGCCTGGTCTGCCTGGTCGGACGCCGGGGTGCCGACGGGGCTGCCCGCGAGTTCCGCGGAGGTGGTCGATGAGGTCACGTAGGGGACGCCGAGCCGCTCGGCGACCAGTGCGCCCGCGACCGTCTGCTGGTCCACGACGAGCAGGTCGGGCCCGAACTCCAGGACGGCCGCGGTGACTCCGGGCGCCATGGCGTAGGCGAGCGGCGCGAAGAAGTCGTCCCACAGGAACTTCAGGGCCGCCGCGCCGCGCAGATCGCGGGGCCTGTCGTTGATGCCCGGCGCGCCCGCGCAAGGGAAGACGGGGGTGTCGGCGGCCACCAGGCCCTCCAGGACGGCGGGTTGCCCGGCCCAGGCCACCTCGTGCCCCCGGCCCGCGAGTTCGGCGGCGACGGCCGAGGCCGGGTTGACGTGGCCGGCCAGCGGCGGCACCACGAAGAGGAAACGGCTCATCGCGCACCCCCGCCGCACGGCTCGGCGAACCCCGCAATGCCCAGGGCCGGTTGGGCATTGCGGGTGTCGGTGAGCCCGGCGCGTCCGCGTTCGGCTGCGTCGGGGGCGAGGCGGGCCGCATTCGGTCTCCCGTACGCGCGGCCGGAAGGACTCGACCCGGGAACCTCGACCCGGATTGCCTCACTAGACAGCATCAGAACTCCGACCGCTCGGCGACACAAGCACGAGTAACAGCACAAGCACAGGCACTGCCAATTACGTTGAATTGACAATCGAGCCGAAAGCGGAAGCTAGTCGCGCCTCGAGAAGTCGGTCAAGAGACGTTTCACCGCGTACCGAAGATCTGTTGCGGGGTGAGTACGGAGCCGGGATCAGTTGTCACCCGCGCGCACCCTCCGGGAATTTGGCATCGACGTACGAGTCCGGATCGCTCGTTACTCACCCGGGTATGAAACAGCCCCCAAATCCAGGCACCTGAATTCTGCGGGTAATTGACATCTTGACCGCCCAACTACCCGTCAGTAGTTTACCGATCCGAAACAGGACCGTATCTGGCGAAGATAACGACATGTACGGCCATTCTTCCTTCATCCGTTCTGCCCGTTCACGCAGTACGAGAGGCAGCTCATGAGAGCTAATCGAAAGAGAACCGGGGTGCGTGGCGCCCTGGCAGCGGTCGCGACCGCAGGGCTGGTCACCGGCCTGATCACTGTCACCGGAGGTACCGCTTCCGCGGTTCCGCTGAAGCTGAACCAGAAGTACACCTGTAAGTTCCCGATCATCAACAACGATCCGATCGAAGTCGAGATAACCGCCGACATGCCCGCCACCATGAACGTGGGCGAGACGGTTCCCGAGTACGACATCAAGGCCGTCACCAAGGTCAGCGCACGGGCCGCACAGGGCCTCGGCGTCATGGGCGCGGTGACCCTGGAGGGCAAGGCCACCGCCGATGTGAACGTGACACTGCCCGGCAGCGGCAACCTTCCCATCAAGGTCGTCAACAACGTCGCCCAGACGAACATCCCCAACCCGGCGGCGGCGTTCACCGTCGACGCCACCGGCAAGTCGCCCGGCGGCCTGCTGACCTGGGCCGACCCCGGCACCGCCAAGTTCGATGTCACGGGCCTCAAGCTGCACAACATGATCGCCCGGGGCGCGGACGGCGCTCCGGTCCAGCTCCCGCCGTTCGGCGACGAGTTCGAGACGGCCTGCACGCTCGACGCGGGCCAGTCGACGCTCCTGCACACGATGGAGATCCAGGGCGGCAGCACCGACCCCGGGCCCGACCCGGACCCCGGACCTGACCCGGACCCGGGCCAGGAGCCCTCGACCGGCAAGCAGAACGTGAACACCAAGGTCACCCCCAAGCAGGGCGGGGGTCAGCTCACCATGGCCCAGGCGGGCGACACCGTCGCGCTGTCCCCGGTCGAGGAGGGTGCGGGTGGCAGCTCGACCGGCGATCTGCAGAAGGTGACGGTCAAGGACGCCCGTAACGGCGCCACCGGCTGGTCGCTCACCGGGAAGGTCACCGACTTCACCGGCGGCGCCGGCACCATCGGCGCGGACAAGCTCGGCTGGACGCCGTCCTGCGAGACGGCGGCCGGGTCGGCGAGCACCTGCGTGCCCGGCACCCAAGGGACGGTCGGTGCGGCGGGCGCCACGCTCGCCAGCGCGCCCGACGCGGCGCAGACCGGCGGCGAGTTCACGGTCGGCGCGGGCCTCGCGCTCGACGTACCGGCGACCGCGGCCGCCGGTGACTACGCGGCCGTGCTCACGCTGACGCTGACCTGATCCCGCGCTTCACCCGGTGGACCGGCCGTCGTGCGACGGCCGGTCCACCTCTTCGGCGTTGCTCCGCCTTCGCCTCTTCTCCTCGCATCTCACAGTTCTGGGGTCCGCATGCACCTCTTCCGTACGCAGCTCGCTCATCGCAGATACGCCGCCGTGTTCCTCACCGCCCTGGCCCTGGCGCTCGGCCTGCTCACCGCGGGCCCGCCACCGGACGCGTACGCCGCCGACAACGGCCGCTGGTCCGTCTTCCCCGCCGGCAAGAAGGCCGCCAAGGACGAGGCCCGCCGCGCGTACTTCCGGATGAAGGCGGATCCCGGCCGCACCGTGCGCGACAAGGTCACCGTCTCCAATCTCGCCAAGGAGCCGGTGACCTTTCTGCTCTACGCCGCCGACGCGTACAACACCCCGCGCGACGGCGGCTTCGCGGTGCGCGAGCCCACCGAGAAGCAGCGGTCCGTCGGGGTGTGGACGCGCCTGGGACGTTCCGAGGTGACGGTCCCGGCGGGCGGCAGGACCACCGTGCCCTTCACCGTCGCCATCCCGCGCACCGCATCGCCGGGCGACCACCCCGGCGCCGTCATCGCCCTGGACAAGCGCGTCGCCCGCGCCAAGGGCACCGGCGTCGGCATCCGGCAGGCGGTCGGGGCCCGGATCTATCTGCGGGTCAACGGCGAGCGCAAGCCGGGTCTGAGCGTCCAGGACGTGCGGTTCGACTACGAGGTTCCGCTGGTCCCCGGCCTCGGCAAGGACGCCACGGTCACCTACACGCTCGTCAACAACGGGAACGTGCAGCTGGAGCCGAGGGTCGACCTCAAGGCGAAGGGCCTGTTCGGCCGGACGTCCTTCGACAGCGCGGGCAACAAGCTGCCCGCCGAGCTGATGCCGGGCCAACGGGTTCGGATCACCCAGAAGTGGGCCGCGCCGCCTCCGCTGGACTGGGGCAGCGTCGAGCTCACCGCGAGCGACAAGGGCGGTGAGCTGGTGGAGAGCGGGAGCACCGCCTATCGCACGGTGAACTGGGGCGTCCTCGTGACGCTCGCCCTGGTGCTGCTCTTGCTGATCGCGGGGGTGGTGGTGCGGCGCCGCAGGGCACGCTCCGCCGCGCGGACCTGACCGGCGGTCGGCGGTACGGCGGTACGGCAAGACCGCGGGCCCGGAGCGCCGTCGCTGCTCCGGGCCCGCTCTTGGCACTGCCGTACGGCAGCGGTCTCAGACGGTCTGCTCGTCCCTCCTGATGCGCCGCGGCAGATAGTGGAAGGCCGCTATGCCGGCCGCGCTGAGACCTCCCGCCGCCGCCAGCATCAGGCCCACGCCGGACGTGCCGGTCGCCGCGAGCCCGGCCGAGCCTCCGCTCACCTGCGTGCCCAGCTGGGTGCCGGAGGATCCGGAGCCGCCGCTCGAACCCGACCCGCCCGACCCGCCCGAAGCGCCCGAGTCTCCGCCCGAGGAGCCCGGGATGGTGCCGGGGTCGGTCGGGTCCGCGGGGTCAGCGGGGTCCGTCGGCGGATCGGTGGGCGGGTCCGTGGGCGGATCGGTGGGAGGGTCGGTCGGCGGATCCGTGGGCGGATCCGTGGGCGGATCCGTGGGCGGATCCGTGGGGTCGGTGCCGCCGTCACCGGTGATCTTCATGGTGTGCAGGAGTGTCTTCTGACCTGCGTCGAGGGTGCACTCCGCCGTGAACTCATCGCCGTTCGGGGGGAGCTGGACGGGCTTGCCCGCCGTGTCCCTGGCGATCATGTTGTGCAGCTTCAGGCCCTTCACGTCGAAGGCCGCGTCGCCCGCCTGGCCCCAGGTGAGGAGCCCGCCGGGCGACTTGCCGGTCGCCGTCACCTCGAAGTCCGCGGCGGGATCGGGGATGTCGGCCTTGGCGACGGTGTTGGCGACCTTGATGGGCAGAGTGCCGTCGCCGCCGGGCTGGGTGACGACCACGTCGGCGGTCGCCTTGCCCTCCAGGCTGACCGCTCCGAGGACGCCGAGGCCCTGCGCGGCGCGCGCGCTGACCTTGGTGACGGCCTTGATGTCGTACTCGGGGACCGTCTCGCCCACCTTCATGGTGGTGGGCATGTCCGTGGTGATCTCAACTTCGATCGGGTCGTTGTTGATGATCGGGAACTTGCAGGTGTATTTCTGCGCGAGCGACACCGGCTCCGCCGACGCGACTCCACCACCGCCGGTCAGCGCGAGTACCACCCCGGCGACACCGGTCACGGCCGAACCCCGCATCAGCCTCGCCCTCACTTTTCCTGGTTGCTCTCCCCTGCGCTCTCCCATGCGATCTCCCATGTGTGGTCCCACTTCTGAGAATTGGCACAATCCAGAAATGACTACTGACAGGTAAGGCGGCCCGTCAACCCGATCGGCGCAGTTCGGCGCGGACAGGCGGCGCGGACCTCACAAATTGTCATCCGCGCACCATCACGTACTCACCGGAGCCACAAAACTTCCGGACCCTCAACTCCACTTCACTGACGGGCCGGAGCAGGCCTTGACCGCCCAACTACTCATCAGTAGTTTGCGTATTCGAAACACCGCCGTAGCGTCTGCAGCAATTCAGTCGGCAGATTCCCGCGCGGCGACGCATTTCACATCTCCGATTTCCCTGGACAGCTGGGCCGGCGCGTCCGAAATCGCAGTGGTGGTACCGACGTTCGTTTGTGCCCGTTCACGTAGCCCGAGAGGTAGCTCATGGGAGTGCACAAGAGACAAGCCAGGGCACGCAGTGCCCTGAGCGCGGTGGCGGCCGCCGGCCTCGTCACCGGCCTGGTCACCCTGAGCGGTGGTTCCGCCTCCGCCGACCCGGTGAAGCTCACGCAGAAATACACCTGTAAGTTCCCGATCATCAACAACGATCCGATCGAAGTTGAGATCACCGCCGACATGCCCGCCACGATGAAGGTGGGCGAGACGGTTCCCGAGTACGACATCAAGGCCGTCACCAAGGTCAGCGCGCGCGCCGCGCAGGGCCTCGGAGTGATGGGCGCGGTGACCCTGGAAGGCAAGGCCACCGCCGACGTGAACGTGACCCTGCCGGGCGGCACGGGCAACCTTCCCATCAAGGTCGTCAACACGGTCGCCAAGGGCGATATCCCGAACCCTGCGGCGGGCTTCACCCTCACCGCCAACGGCAAGTCGCCCGGCAACCTGCTGACCTGGGAGAAGGAAGGCACGGCCAAGTTCGACGTCACGGGCCTCAAGCTGCACAACATGATCGCCAGGGACGCGGATGGCAACCCCGTCCAACTCCCGCCGAACGGCGACGAGTTCCCCGCGGACTGCACCCTGGACGCGGGCCAGCCCACCGCACTCCACACGATGACCATCAGCGGCGGCAGCACCGATCCCACGGACCCGCCCACCGATCCGCCCACCGACCCTCCCACGGACCCGCCCACGGACCCGCCGACCGACCCGCCGACGGACCCGCCCACCGACCCGCCGGGCGATGACCCGGTGAAGCTCAACTTCGGCATCAAGGGCAACTCGTTCATCAAGGCGGCCAACGGCAACGCCCCGCTCACGGGCGGCATCGACACCCGCTACGACCTGAACAAGGGCACCTTCGACGCCGACCTGACGCTCGACCCGACCAAGGGCAAGTTCACCATCATGGGCTTCCTGCCCACGACGGCGGACATCGCCTTCGAGCAGACCGGCAAGACGACCGGCACGCTGGACACCGCCGGCGCCCTGAAGTCGAAGTCGGAGATGTTCGTCAAGCTCTCCAGCGTCAACGCCTTCGGTCTGCCCATCGGCGGCGGCGCCGACTGCAAGACGGCCTCTCCCGCCAAGGTCGACCTCGCCAGCGAGGGCCGCTTCCAGCCCTACAAGGGCGGCAAGCTCAAGGGCACCTACACCCTGCCCGGCATCAAGGGCTGCGGCGCCCTCAACGACATCATCAGCACGTTCATGGCAGGCGCCGGCAACACCATCGACATGGACCTCACCTACAAGAGCTGACGCCACACCACAGCGGTGAGTCCGCATTCCCGATCCGGCCCCCCGCCCCCTTCGAGGCGGGGGGCCGGACCCGTTCCCGCACAACTTGGAGAGGCAGTGCTCAGATTGCGCGCCACAGGGTGGCGGGCCGCCCCCGCCGTCGTGCTGCTTGCCGGGCTGACCGGCTTCGCCTCCGGCCGGCCGGCCGCCGCGGACCCGGTCTCCCTGACACAGACGTACAAGTGCGTGTTCCCGATCATGGAGGAGGATCCGCTCACGGTCGTCGTCAAGGCGGACCTGCCGGCCAGGGTGAAGGTCGGCGAGCAGATCCCGGCCTTCCGCGTCACCTCGGTATCCAAGGTGAGCAAGGCGGCGGCCACCGCCCTTCGCACGGTCGGCGGCACCACCCTCGAGGGGGTCGCCACCGCGGACGTCACCGTGCAGATGCCGGAGGGCCCGCTGAACATCGGCCTGGACAACACCATCCCCAAGACGCCCCTGCCGCAGCCGCCCGCCGACTTCGAGGTGACCGCGACCGGCCAGGCCCCGGCGCTGACGTTCCGGCAGCCCGGCAGCGTGAAGATCGACGTCAACAGTCTGCTCCTGACGATGACCCCGCGGGATGCGACCGGCGCCAAGACGAGCCTCGACACCTTCGAGACCGAGTGCACCCTCGACCCCGCCGACCAGAACAAGACGCTGCACACCGTCCAGGTCGAACCGGGCACCACCGATCCGACCGATCCGCCGGACCCGGTGCAGCTGAGCTTCGGCATCAAGGGCAGCTCGTACATCAAGGCGGCCAAGGGCAGCGCCCCGCTCACGGGCGGCATCGACACCCGCTACGACCCGGACAAGGGCACCTTCGACGCCGACCTCGGACTCGACCCGACCAGGGGCCAGTTCACGTTCCTCGGCTTCCTGCCCGTGACCGCGGACATCGCCTTCGAGCAGACCGGCAAGACAACAGGGACACTCGACACGGCAGGCAGCCTCACCTCGCACTCCGAGGTGTACGTCAAGCTCACCGGAGTGAGCGCGCTCGGCCTGCCCATCGGCGGCGGACCGAACTGCGGGACCGTCGAGCCCGCCCAGGTCGACCTCGCGAGCGAGGGCCGCTTCCAGCCCTACAAGGGCGGCAAGCTCAAGGGCACCTACACCCTGCCCGGCCTGAAGGACTGCGGTGGCTTCAACGACATGATCAGCACGTTCACCGCGGGCCCGGGCAACACCATCGACATGGACCTCACGTACGAGAAGTAGCGGGCATACGCGGGTCCCGGCAGCATGGCCGCCCGGACCCGCGCTCAGCGTGCCGTCAGCGGCCCATCAGTGCGAAGACCCCCCAGCCGAGGTATTCACGCTGATACCGCGTGTACTGGGCGGGACCGGTCGTCAGCTCGGCCCGTACGTCGGCGGCCAGCTCGTCGTCGGGATTCCCGTCGAGCCAGCGGCGCATGTTGAGCCACTGTGCCGCCTGGTAGCGGTCCCAGCTGTCCTGATCGGCAAGGACCATTTCCACGACGTCGTGCCCGAGATCGCCGAACTGCTCGATCAGCTCCGGCAGGAGGAGGAAGTCCTCCTTGCCGCGGGCGTGACAGGCTTCGGCGGTCTCCTGGTCCGGCACTTCCCGACGCCAGTACGGTTCGCCGATCAGCATCAGGCCGCCGGGCCGCAGACTCCGGCCGAGCAGCTCGACGGTGCCGGCCACGCCACCGCCGATCCAGGTGGCGCCGACGCACGCGGCGAGATCGACCGGCTCGTCCGCGACGAAGCCGGAGGCGTCGTCGTGCACGAAGGTGACCCGGTCGGCGACGCCCAGCTCAGCGGCACGGGCCCGCGCCTTCCCGGTGAACGCCGTGCTGATGTCCACCCCGGTCCCGGTGACTCCGTGGTCACGGGCCCAGGTGCACAGCATCTCGCCCGATCCGCTGGCGAGGTCGAGCACGCGCGTCCCGGGCGCCAGGTGCAGTGCCTGGCCCAGGGCGGCGAGCTTGCCGGGGGTGATCGGGTTGTGGAGGCGGTGGCTACTTTCGCGAATGGTGAAGATGCGTGGAAGATCCACGAGAGGTGTTCCTTCGGTTCGATGAGGTCATGGTGTCTGCGGGAGACGGCCGACCGGAGTCGGCAGCCGTGGCTCGGACCGTCATCAATACACCTCGTTCGAACGCATGGATCTTGAGCCGGTGAGCATAGACCTCCCCGGTGTGATGTCTCCACCGATTTACCGGCCCCGCGAGCGGAGTGAGCGCCCCACCCGGGCCGCCGCCAGCCAGAACGACGTCGGCAGGAACACCAGGTCCCCCACGACGGTGATCGCCGAGAACATCGGCAGTGCCATCAGCAGGCCGATCCCCAGATGTGTGCCGAGCATGATGACCAGGACCGCGTACTTGAGCCGCGGGACGAACACGAGCACGGGGAACAGCAGCTGCGAGGCGACGGTCACATAGGCGAGCAGCGCGAGCACGCTCCCCTGCTGCGCCAGCCAGCCGGAGAGCTCCGGGAAGGTCGTGAAGTCGTCGAGGCGCAGGGCGTAGTGCAGCGCGCTGCCGTCCCGCCATGATGTGCCACGGATCTTGTAGAGGGCCGCGGTGCCGTAGACCACCATCACCTGGAAAGCGACCAGTACCATGCCCGCGTTGTGCAGGACGGTGACGACGCGGCGGCGCAGCTCCTCGTACGGGCTGACGGGTTCCTCGTACGAGATCATGGGTGCGGGCGTCGCTCGCGCGGCGCGGCGGGCGTCCAGGGACCAGCGGCGGCCCGACGCACACAGCACCAGATAGTTGGCGAACAGCAGGCTCAGCAGCTCGAACCCGCTGGCGGCGACGGCCGAACGCATGTAGAAGCCCGCGACGACGAAGGCGAACAGGACCGCCATGAGGCGGGTGTGCCAGCCCAGCAGATACAGCGCGCTGACCACGACGGCCAGCACGTAGGCGGCCCAGAAGTAGTCGGGACTCTGCGTGCCCGGCCAGGTGTACCACCAGGACAGCCGGCCGTCGGCGCCGCCTGCCTCCACCGAGGTGCGGAAGAGTTCGGGGGTGTACGGGGATCCGGGCCCCCAGAGTCGGTCCGCGTGGCCCGCCTCGCGCAGGAGGCCCAGCAGGAAGAGGCCCGAGACTCCGATGCGCAGGACCGCGGCACCGTACAGCCCCAAGGGGGTGAGGGTGGCGGCGTGCAGTCGGCCCCGCATGCTCGGGGTGCCGTGCTCGGTCACGGCGGCCTCCGGGCCGGGGGCCTGGCGCAGCGTCACGGGACCACCTCCCAGGTGCCCAGGGGCCGGCGGCTCTCGGGTGGTGCGGGGCGGCCGGGCGGGGCGATGGGCACGGTGCGCAGGCGCAGCTCGACGGCGTCCGGGCGGGGCTCTCCGAGGTCTTCGAGGCGTACGACGACGGCATTGCGCAGATACTGCGCCGCGGGAGTCAGCGGCGCCCGCAGCTGGGTGTGCGGGGAGCCCGCGAGATGGGCGCTGACGGCCTTGCGCAGGACGGTCTGATCCTCCCGGCTCGGCAGCGGGTTGCCCCGGTGTGCGGCGATGTCGTGGGCGGTGAGGTCGATCCACCGGCCGGGGCGGTCGGCGCGCCAACTGCGTGCTTCCAGATGGGCGTTGGCGCGGGGCGGATCGGGCGCGAAGATGTTCCAGTCCTGCGGGAAGAGCGGCCGCAGCCAGGCGTCGGCCTGTGCAGGGCCGGCCCTGTCCGAGGAGAGCGCGGGGCTCAGGTGCAGGACGAGGAGCGCCATATGGGCCAGCGTGACGGCCAGGACCAGCAGGGTGGCGGCCCGCCCCACCGTGCGCAGCGGGGCGCCGAGCGGGGTGCCCCGGGGCGCCAGCGGGTCGGGCGGCTCGACCGTGCGGTGCGTGCCGTCCCCGTCATGCGTACGGTGCGTGCCGCCCACGGGTGCGCCCGCCCTTATCCGGCCGACGGTGCCGAGGGTCCGACACCGGGCAGGTTCTCGCACTCCGGTGCCTTGTCGAAGGCCTGCTTGAGCGTGGGATCGGCCTGGAAGTCATGGGCGGGGCCCTGGTAGCCGCCCGCCTTGTCCATGCCCTCGCCCGCCTTCTTCAGGGCCGCCTTCAGGGACTTCTCGTCGGTGACCTTGGCCTTCTTGAGCTCCGACGTGGTGCCGGCGAGGCTGCTGCGGGCGCCGCGGAGGTTCTTGAGGGCCTTCTTGTACGCGGCGTCGCCGCCGTCGACCGGCGGTGCGCCGTCCTTGCGCATCTCCTCGTCCAGCGCGCCGAGTTGCCGGTCGAGCGCCTCCATGAACGTGACGACTTCCGCGTGGTACTTCTTGGCGTCCTTCTGGTCCGCGGCGGGTAGCGTCAGCTCGGACCCGACGTCCTGCACGCTGTCGCAGACGTCCGAGGCCCAGTCGACCTGCGGGCCGTCGTCGACGCGCGAACTGCACCCGGACATCACCGCGGCGACCGCGACCCCGAGGGTGGCGGACAAGAGCGCGGTGGTGCGCCGCTTGCGTCTCGTGTTCTTCATGCCTGACTCCCCTTCATCGGCGATCTCATGGACTGAACATGAAGCCGAACCTGAACCCGAACCTGTCGGTCTCATCTGCTGAACGTGTCGATGTTCGCGATCCGCCAACTCCCGCCCCGGTGGGCCACGTCCACGGCGAACATCGCTGCCGCGTGGGTGGCCGAACCTCCCTTGGCGGTACTGGTGTTGCTCTGATCGGCGAACACCAGAACCCGGGCCCGGCCGCCGTCGATGACCTCGACTCCGCTGTGTGTGACGGTGGTGCTGAGCACGAGCTTCTGCCTGTCCCCCCGGGCGCGGACCTGCGCGAGCATCTCCCGGTGCTGGCCGACCGCCTTGCCGGTGAGGTACTTGTCGGCGGCCTTGTCGGTCCGGCCCGGGTCCGTGTGGTCGTAGGAGAAGACCGCGTCGACGGCCTGGCCGACCGTGCCTTTGACCTCGCTGGTGCGGGCCGTGTCGGTGAGCGCCGTGTTGCGCAGGGCGGGCAGGTCACGCTCGCCCTCGGCCCGGATGTGGGCGAAGACCGCGAACGCCGCGGCCAGTACGGCGAGCAGCGCGAGCAGCGCGATCCAGGGCACGGATCTGCGGGCGGTCCGGGCCGCCTTCTCGCGGGGTTTCGGGCGCGGGCGCGGGGCTCGCGGTGTGGGAGCGGGTGTCTCACGGGCCTTGACCGCGGCGAGGCGCCGCTGCCGGTTGACCATATGGCGTGTCGTCGACATGGATCGACCCCTCAGTCGGACGGAGTGTCGGTGGGCGTCTCGCCCGCGGGGGCCTGGCCGAGCCCGCTCAGCTTCCAGCCGTCGCCGGTGCGGGTGAGCTCCCCGAGCAGCCGGCTCTCCTTGGTGCTCGGCTTCTTCTTCGGCGGGTCGACGGTGATCCGCATCGCGATGAGGACACCTGCACGGCCTTCCCGCTCGTCCAGTTCGGTCACGGCTCCGGACAGCACCTCGGCCGTGGTGACCGTGCGCGCGGTCCGCACCTGTTTCTCGAACTCGGGCCTGCCCTTGCGCAGTTCGTCGAGGAGGCTTCCGGTGGCGGACTGCTCCCAGGCGTCGAGGCCGCGCTCGAGGTCGCGGTGGTCGAGGGTGTTCATGTTCAGGGCGGCCTGTTCGCCAGCCGCGAGGACTTCGTCACGGGTCTGCGCGAAGCGCGCGGAGTCGTCGTGGGCCGCGGCGTACCAGGACGAGCCCGTCAGGGCGGCGAAGCCCAGGGCGAGGGCCGCCGCGGCGGCGGCGAGAATGAGTTTCGTACGGTGCCGGGATGTCGTACGTGCCATGTCTCTCTCCGGTGGTGTCCTAGCGGGCCTTGATGTCGGTGATCGTCCAGCGGCCTTCGTGCAGGCGCGCGGTGATCGAGAGCTGGGCGGCCGCGGTGGTCGCCTTGGCGCCTTTGCGCTTGGCCCGCTGGTCGAGGAAGACGAGGAGCCGCGCGTGGTCGCCGGTGAGCTCGACGGCTCCGGCCCGTACCACCTGAGTGGTGAGCGACAGCTTCTGCCGGGTGACCTGCCTGCGGAGTTTGCCGACCAGGGCCCGGTAGTCCTCGGCCGCCTTGCCCCGCAGCACGTCGTGCGCGCGCTGCTCGGTGGTGGCCAGGTCGTCGGGTGTGTAGGTGAAGACCGTGGTCAGTGCGTCGCTGACGTCCGCGATGACCCGGCGGGTCCGCTCGCTGTCGGTCAGCGCCAGGTTGTCGGCACCCGGTGCGTCGGCGGTCCGGTCGGTGAGGACCAGGAGGGTGCCGCCGGTCAGGAGCAACGCGGCCAGGACGAGGGCGAGCAGCGTGCGACTCCTGCGGCCCTTGCGGCCACAGGGTCCGGGCCGCTCCTCGCCCTCCGCATCAGCGGCCGTACCCGTACCTGCACCCGTACCTGTACCTGTACCGGCCGTATCCGCGTCCGTCCCGCGCTGGGGTTTCAATCCGGCGCTCATCTCCATCCCCTCATTCCGCCGCGACCGGGACCGCGCTGAGCGAGCTGAGCTTCCAGCCCGCGCCCTTGTCGTCGAGACCGGCCTCGAAGCGCTTGCGGTCGGTGGTGGACTTGCCGGTGCGTTCGATGACCTCGACGCGGACGGTGGCGATGACCTTGGCCGTGCCCGCGCGGGCGTCCAGGGCGATGACCGCCGCGTCGGTGACGGTGCCGCGGGTGCTTGTGCCCTCCTGTTCGAGGGCCTTGGCGCTGTCGTCACCGGTGCGCCGCAGTTCGTCCGCGAGCGGCCCGTTTGCCGCCTCGGTCCAGGCGCGCAGCGAGGCCCGTACGTGTTTGCCGTCCATGGTGTTGAGCACCGCGATGTGCTTGCGGGCGGCGTCCAGTGCGCCGTCACGGTCACGGGCGTAGGCCAGATCGTCGTCGGCCCGCGTATGCGCGTACGTCCATCCCGCGAAGCCACAGAACAGCGCCCCCGCAAGCAGTGCGGCCGACCATGCGCTCCGTCGCCTCATGGCTCCCCCGTCCGTCATCACTCCCCCATCCCGAGCAGCCCGCCCAGGTCGTCCGGGCTGCTGGAAGGCGCCCCGCTCTGTCCGAGGCCGTCCGAGCCGGGCCTTGCGGGCTCGGGCACGCCGCCGCGCGGTGCGTTGCCCGAGCCACGTACGTTCTGGCCGCTGCCGGGCCCCGCGGTGCAGGCGGCCTTGGTGTTGGCGGGTGCCGGTGAGGTGTCCAGGCCGTTGCGGTAGGTGGTGCCGCCGTATCCGGCGGTGCAGGGCAGCGGCTTGAAGAAGGTGGTGATCATGCCGAAGCGCACTCCGTCGGGGCCGACGGCGGTCGCCCCGGTGGCGGCGACCTGCGGGATGCGCACCATCAGTTCGCGGGTGCCGCGCTGGCGGGTCACCAGAAGCTCGGAGGTGGTGACGAGGTTGGCGAGCACGACGCTCAGGCCGGGGTCGGTGTCTTGCAGCAGCGCGGTGAACTGGGTTGCCGCGTCCGGGGTCTGCGCGATGAGGCGGCGCAGGTCGGGGTCGGACTTCTTGAGCTGGGCGGCCAGTTCGGCGGTGCCGCTCGCGAAGGACTTCAGGGCGTCGGACTGCTCGTTCTGGGTACGCAGTACGGTCTCGCCGTCGATGAGGAGTCTGGTGGTGGCGGGCAGTGACTTCTTGGCCGCCCGGATGAATTCGCTGCCGGTGTCGATGAGGATCTGCAGGTCCTGTCCGCGCCCCTCGAAGCTCTTGCCGAGTTCGTCGACGACCGTGCGCAGCGCGGCGGTGTCCACCGAGGAGGCGAGCCGGTCGACGCTGGTGAGGACGTCGGTGACCGGCGCGGGTGTCTTGGTGGCTGCCCGGGCCACCACCGAACCGTCGGCCAGATAGGGGCCGCCGTCGGTGCGCGGGCTCAGATCGAGGTACTGCTCGCCGACCGCCGAGAGGTTGGCGACCTTCGCGTCCAGGTCGCTGGGGATCTTCGGCGCGGATTCCTCGATGCGGATGCGGGCCTCGACTCCGTCGGGGGTCAGTTCGACGGCTTCCACGCGTCCGACGTCGACGCCCCGGTAGGTGACGTTTCCGTGGCTGAACAGGCCGCCGGTCTCGGCGAGTTGGACCTTGACCGTGTAGTAGTCGCGGGCGCCCACGTACCGCCCGAGGTCGGCGTACGTCGTCGCGATGTAGGCGAGGACGAACACGCCGAGTACGAGGAAGGCGATGTTCTTGAGGTGAGTGGAGCGGGTGAGCATTAGGAGTCGCCTCCTGAGGTTCCGGTGACCGCGGGCAGCGGCAGGGACGAGCGCGTGGCGGTGCCGCCCCCGCGGACCGGTGGCACGATCTCCGTGCCGGGGGCCGCGGCGATCTTCAGGTAGACGTTGAGGTAGTCGCCCTTCACTCCGGTGAGCACCTCGTCCGTGAACGGATAGGTGAACATCACCTGCAGCGATTCGGGCAGGTCGGCGCCCGAGTCGGCGAGGTTCTTCAGGACGGGGGCCAGGGCCTTGAGGTCGGCCACGAGGTCGTCCTTGGTGCGGTCGACGGTGTCGACGGCGACCGTGGACAGCGAGTCCAGGGCGCGCAGCATGCCGACGAGGGAGGAGCGCTGGTCGCTGAGGACCTTCAGGCCGGGCGGCAGGTCCCGCAGGATGTCGCCGATCTTGCGGTCGCGGGTCGCGAGGGTGGTGGAGAGCCGGTTCATGCCATCGAGGGCGGCGGTGATGTGTTTCTTGTTCTTGTCCAGGCTCTTCGCGGTGGTGTTGATCTGCCGCAGCACGGAGCGGACGTCGCCTTCCTTGCCGCCCAGTGCCTTGTTGAGTTCGCGGGAGATGGTCTGGATCTGCTGGACGCCGCCGCCGCTGAGGACCATCGACAGGGCGCCGAAGACCTCCTCGATCTCGGGGTTGCGGTTGGTGCGGGCCAGCGGGATGACGTCCCCGTCGCGCAGCCGGCCCTCGTCGGCGGCGTACGCCGCCTTGGTGCCGGTCGCGGTGTCCTGGAGGTCGGGGCGGGCGCGCATGTCTTCGGGGGCGGCGAGCTGGACGTACTTCTCACCCAGGACGCTGGACTGCTCCAGGTTGGCGTAGGCGTTGGCGGGCAGTCGTACGCCGCCGTTGACCTTGAGGGTGACGCGGGCGGCCCAGCCGTTGTCGGCGAGGGATATCCGGGTGACGCGGCCGACGTCGACGTCGTTGACCTTGACCGCGGAGTGCGGGAAGAGGCTGACGACGTCACGGAACTCCGCGGTGATCTCGTACGGGTGGTCGCCGAGGTCGGCGCCGCCGGGCAGCGGCAGGTCCTGGAGGCCGTCGAAGTCCGGCAGACCGCCGGCGCCCAGGACGAGGCCCGCGAAGGTCACGGTGAGGGAGAGGCCCATCGCGATGCGGGCGGTGCGGCGCTTCATGACCGGCCTCCCCCGGCGCTCTCCGCCGTGCCGTACACGGTGCCGACCGCAGGGAGCGGCAGGGCGGGCAGGTTCTTGACCCGCTCCCGGGGGACGGCCACGAGATCCTCGGCGCCGGCGCTTCTGGTGCCGGCCGTTCCGGCCAGTTCGTTGATGTTGGCGCGGCCGTCGATGGTGCGGGTGCGCGGGTTGTACGCCTGGTCGAGGTTGGCTGCGGCCAGCGGCAGGACGTCCAGGGCCTCGGCCACCGAGGCCCGCTGTTCGACGACGGTGCTGGTGAGGCCTGCCAGCTTGTCCACGTTCGACTTCAGGCGGCCGCGGTTGTCGCTGATGAAGCCCTTGACCTGGCCGAGTGCCGTACCGAGTTCCTTGAGGGCGCCGGCGAGGTCGTCCTTGTCCGCGGCGAGGAAGCCCGCCACTTCCGACAACTGTGTTTCGGCGCGGGCCACTTGGCCGTCCTTGCGCTTGAGCATGCTGATGAACTCCTGCAGCTGCTCGACGGTCTTGACGAGGTCGCCGCTGTTGCCGTTGAGGACGGCGGAGGCACCGCCGAGCTGGTGGATGGTGTCGCCGATGTCCTTGCCGTTGCCGTCGAGGTTCTTCGCTCCGGTCTCGACGAGCCCGGCCAGCGCGCCGTCCTTGTTCGCGCCGTCCGGGCCGAGGGCGTCGCTCAACTCGGTGACACTCTTCAAGAGTTCGTCGACCTCGACGGGGGTCGCGGTGTGCTCGGCGCTGATGACGTCCCCGTCGCGGATCTGCGGACCGCTGCTGTAGGCGGGGCTCAGCTGCACGAAGCGTCCTGACACCACGCTGGGGGCGACCACGACGGCCTGCACATGGGCGGGCACCTTGACCCCCTCGTCGAGGGTGAGCCGTACCCGCACCTGCCTGCCCTGCGGACGGATCTCGTCGACGCTGCCGACGCGGACCCCGAGCACCCGGAGGTCGGAGCCTTCGTGGACGGCGACGGCCCGGTCGAAGTAGGCGGTGATGTGTTTGCCGTCCCCGCCCCGCGCCAACGCCGTCACGCCGGCGATCCCGGCCGCCGCCAGGAGCGCGAGGACGACGAGGATGACCACGAGCCGCCCGCCCCACAGGGCGCCGGTCGCATCCGCGATCCGCTCGCCGAGCCCGGGTCTCGCGCGTTTGTGTGCGCGGGCCTCCGCTTGTGTGCGGGCTCCCGCTTGTGTGCGGGCTCCCTTTGGTGTGCGGGCCATCAGCGTCCGCCTCCCTGCTTCGGCGGCATGCATCCGCTGTCCGGGCCCGCGCCCGCGGGCAGATAGTCCTCGGGGACGAGCCCGCACAGGTAGCCGTCCATCCAGCGCCCGTTGCCCAGGGTGTTGCCGACGAGCCGGTAGTACGACCCTGCGGCGGCCAGGGCCTTGTCGAGGCTCTTCTGGTTCTTGCTCAGGACACCGGTGACCCGGTCGAGCGCGGCGAGCGCGGGCCCCAACCGGCGTTCGTTGTCGTCGACCAGGCCGCCGATCTCGGTGCCGAGGTCGCGGGCTCCGGTGAGCAGCGCGTGGATGGACTCGCGGCGGTGGCGTACCTCTTCGAGGAGCAGGTTGCCGTTGTCGAGCAGCCGCTCGAACTGCTTCTTCTTGCCGTTCACGGACGTGGTGAACTGGGCTGATCCGTCGAGGAGTTCGGACAGCTCGTCGTTACGCGTGGAGACCGTCCTGGAGAGCGCGGAGAGGCCCTTCATGGCCTTGCGGACGTGCGGCGGAGTGTTCTTGAAGGCTCCGGAGACGGCCTTGAAGCTCTTGGCGAGCTGGTCCTCGTCCAGCGCGCCGGTCGTGCGGCTCAGGCCGTTGAAGGCCTCCATCACGTCGTACGGCGATGTGGTGCGGCGGGTCGGGATGCGCTTGCCGGGGTCCTGCCGGCGGCTGCCGAGCGGGTCGACGGCGAGGTATTTGGCGCCCAGGAGGGTTTTGATCGCGATGCCGATGGTGCTGCGGTCGCCGATCCAGGCGTCCTTCACCTCGAAGGTGACCTTCACCTTGGGCCCGTCCAGGGCGACGTCCTCGACCTCGCCGACACGTACGCCGGCGATCCGCACCTCGTCGCCCGCCTTGAGTCCCACCGAGTCCCTGAAGTCGGCGGTGTAGCGGGTGCCGCCGCCGATCACGGGCAGCGATTCGGCGTTGTAGGCGAGCAGCCCGACGAGGGTCATGGCCAGGAGCCCGGCCAGGGCGACGGCCACCGGGTTGCGCTCGTTCATGGGCTTGATACGGGGGCGCCGCAGCCGGGGCAGTTTCCGGCCCGTGCGTTGCACACCGGGGCGCTTCATGCGCGACACCTCGCATCCTTGATCGCGAGTCCGGTCGGCGGCGGGCTGTCGTCGTAGGTCGAGACGCCGCTGACCTTCGCCTCGCAGAGGTAGAGGTTCAGCCAGGAGCCGTAGGAGGCCATCCGGGAGATGGCGGCCATCTTCTGCGGTGTCTTCTCCAGGAAGCTCTCGACCAGGGGCTCGTTGTCGGCGAGGGTCTTGGACACCCGTCCCAGATCACGGATGCCCTCCTTCAGGGGTGCTCGGCTCTTGCCGAACAGATCCGCCGTACTGACGCTGAGCGTGGCCAGCGAGTCGACGGACCGCCCGACGGTCTTGCGGTCGTCGGCGAACCCGGAGACCAGCTTCTCAACCGTGCCGATGAGTTCGGTGAAGCCCTTCTGCCGGGTGTTGACCGCTCTGAGGACGCGGTTGAGATTGCTGATGACCTCCCCGATCACCCGGTCCTTCGCGGCGACCGTGGTGGTCAGCGAGCCGACGGTCGCAAGCAGGCTCTCGACCGTGCCGCCCTCGCCCTGCAGGACCTGCACGATCGATCCCGCGAGCTCATTGGTGTCCTTCGGGGAGAGTCCCTGCATCAGCGGCTGGAAGCCGTTGAAGAGCTGGGTCAGGTCGAGCGCCGGCGTGGTGCGGCTCAGCGGGATGGTCTGCCCCGGCTCCAGGGTGCGGCCGACCGGTCCGGCGCCGCGGCGCAGATCGACGAAGCGCTGCCCGAGCATGTTCAGGTACTTGATGGACGCCGTCGCCGACGCAGGCATCCGCCGCCCGCCCTCCAGTGTGAACTCGACCTGCGCATAACGGCGTTGCACGATCTCGATCGACGAAACCTGGCCCACCTTGACCCCGGCGACACGCACCGAGTCGCCCTCGTTCAGGCCGGTGGCATCGGTGAACCAGGCCTTGTAGCTGCGGGTCCCGCCGACATCGGTGCCCGCGACGCTCAGCGCGAGCACGGTGGTGGCCAGGGCGGTCACCACGATGAAGATCAGTGATTTGACGGCGGGTCCGGTCAGGCTGCGCTGTCCGCTCACTTCAGCTTCACCTCCGCCCCGCGGAAGGCCGGTCCGGCGAGCACGCTCGACCAGTCGGGCAGGGATCCGCGCCGCGCCTTGTCCGGTGCGGAGAGCAGTTCGGTGACAAGGGTGTTCTCCTGGGGCGAGTTGGCCACGCCGAGCCCGCCGGACACCCCGCTCAGGGTGGTGGCCGTGCTCTGCCGCGCGGCGTAAGAGCCGCCCGTGTAGGGGACGGGGTAACAGCGCGGCCCGCCGCCCGCGTCATAGCGGGGCGTGTCCCGGCCCGGCGCATAGGCGCCGCGTGAGGGGACGACCCGCACGTCGACGCGCAGTCCCGGCCGGTCGGTGCCCTTGCCCAGGGCGGCGTCCATCGCCGGTACGAAGTCGGCGACCGTGCTCAGGGTGCAGGGGAAGGCGGGCGCGTACCGCGCCAGGATGTCCAGGGTCGGGCGGCTGGTGGCGGTCAGCCTGATGAGGTTGGCCCGGTTGCCGCGCAGCCAGCTTCCCGTCTCCTGCGAGCTGCTGGTGACCGACGCGTACAGCGTGGAGAGCTCGGCTCGCTGAGCGGCGATGGTGGCGCTCGTGGTGGTGGCGTCGTGCAGCGCGTCCACGAGGTCGGGGGCGGCGTCGGCGTAGGTGTCGCTCAGCTCGACGAGGTGCTTGATGTCCCGGTTGAGGGACGGCAGATGCGGATTGAAGTCCTTGAGGTAGCCGTTCAGCTCCACCAGCGAGTCGCCGATCTTCTCGCCCCGCCCTTCGAGGGCCCGGGCGAGGGCGGACAGCGTGGCCGACAGTTTCTGCGGCTGTACGGCGGTCAGCAGGGGCAGCAGATTGTCGAGCACCTGCTCCAGCTCGACGGCGCTGCGGCTGCGGTCCTGCGGGATGACGCTGCCCGCGGCGAGCGGACGCGCCGAGGGATTCTCGGGCGGTACGAGGGCCACGTACCGCTGCCCGAACAGGGTGGTCGGAAGGAGCTGGGCCCGGACGTCGGACGGGACCCGGCCGATCTTGTCCGGTTGCAGGGCGAGGGTGAGCCGCGCGGTGCGGCCACCGGTGTCGATCTTCTCGACTTCGCCGACGACGACGCCGCGCAGCTTGACCTCCGCGCTGGGGTGCATCTCGCTGCCGGCGCGCCCCGTCTCGACGACGACGGTCGCGGAGTCGGTGAACTCCTTGTCGTACACGGCGATCGACAGCCACACCAGCAGGGCGGGCACCACGAGGTACACCACTCCGGCCAGGCGTCTGCGGCGGGCGAGGGCGCCCTCGGTGGGGCGCGTGCGCACGGCAGGCGTCGCCACCGGGCGGGTCGTGGTCTTCGGCGGGGCGCTCATCCGGCGACCTTCACGGTGGTCGTGGCGCCCCACAGGGCCAGGCTGAGGAAGAAGTCGGTGACGCTGATGAGGACGATCGCGGTGCGCACCGAGCGGCCCACGGCGACCCCGACCCCGGCGGGTCCGCCCGAGGCGCGGAAGCCGTAGTAGCAGTGGGCGAGGATCACGAGCACGCTGAAGATCAGCACCTTGAGGAAGGACAGCAGGACGTCCGTCGGCACCAGGAAGAGATGGAAGTAGTGGTCGTAGGTGCCCGTGGACTGCGAGTTGAACAGCACGGTCGTCGCCCGTGAGGCCAGATAGGAGCCGAGCAGGCCGATGCCGTACAGCGGGATGACGGCGATGGCGCCGGCCACGATGCGGGTGGAGACGAGGAAGGGCGTGGAGCGCACGCCCATGCTCTCCAGGGCGTCGACCTCTTCGTTGATGCGCATCGCGCCGAGCTGTGCGGTGAAGCCGGCGCCGACCGTGGTGGACAGGGACAGGGCGGCGACGAGCGGGCCGATCTCGCGGGTGTTGAAGTAGGCGGAGACGAAGCCGGTGAACGCGTCGGTGCCGATCTGGCTGAGCGCCGCGTAGCCCTGGAGGCCGACGACCGTGCCGGTGAAGACGGTGATGCCGATCATCACGCCGACGGTGCCGCCGATCACCCCGAGGCCGCCGCTGCCGAAGGCGACCTCGGCGAGCAGCCGCTGGATCTCCTTGGGGTAGCGGCGCACGGCGCGCGGGATCCAGAACAGGGCCCGCAGGTAGAAGAGGAGTTCGTCGCCGGGCCGGTCCAGCCAGGCGAAGGCGCGGCTCTTGCCGCCGCGTGCGGTCAGGGCCACGGGTCACAGCCCCTTCGGCGGGACGAGCTGGAGATAGACGCCCGTCAGGACCATGTTGACGAAGAAGAGGATCAGGAAGGTGAAGACGACGGACTGGTTCACCACGTCGCCCACGCCCTTGGGGCCGCCCTTCGGGTTGAGTCCGCGGTAGGCGGCGACGACTCCGGCGATGAAGCCGAAGATCAGCGCTTTGAACTCGCTGATGTAGAGGTCGGGCAGCTGGGCGAGGGCGGAGAAGCTGGCCACGTAGGCGCCCGGTGTGCCGTCCTGCATCACGATGTTGAAGAAGTAGCCGCCGAGGATGCCCACCACGGAGACCAGGCCGTTGAGGAGCACGCCGACCAGCATCACGGCGAGGACCCGGGGCACGACGAGGCGCTGGACGGGTGAGACGCCCATGACGCGCATGGCGTCGAGTTCCTCGCGGGTGGTCCGCGATGCGAGGTCCGCGCAGATCGCGGAACCGGCGACGCCCGAGATGAGCAGGGAGACGATCAGCGGGCTGGCCTGCTGGATGATGACGAGGACGCTGGCGCCGCCGCTGAAGGACTGGGCGCCGAACTGCTCGATCAGGGAGCCCACCTGGAGGGCGATGACCGCGCCGAACGGGATGGTCACCAGCATCGCGGGCAGGATCGTGACGCTCGCGATGAACCAGAACTGCTCGACGAACTCCCGCCACTGGAAGGGCCGTTTGAAGATCAGGCGGAGCACGCTCACCGCGAGCGCGAACAGGTGGCCGATCTCGCGCAGCACGCCCAGTCCGGGCAGTGGCCGGCGCGCGGCGGGAGGCGCGCTCATGCGCCCGCTCCCCGTATCGCGCGCGGCGCGACCAGAGTGGGCGCGTCGTCGCCCCGCAGGCTGGCCTCGATGGCGCGGCGGGCCGCGGGCGGCAGCTCGTGCAGCATGCTCTGGACGCGCTCCCGGCGCCGGCGCACGGCCTGGCGCTCGGGCAGTCCGGGGGTGGGCGCGAGCTGTGGCACGATGGTCCGCTCCGTGGCGGGTCCGGCGACGATGCCGTGCGCGGCCTCCAGGTCCAGGGTGGCCTGGTCCTTCTCCTCGGACATGCCGATGGGGCCCGCCCTGCGGGCGTTGAGGAACTGCTCGACCACCGGCTCCTCGCTGGTCAGGAGCACTTCGCGCGGCCCGAAGGTCACGAGGTTGCGGCGGAAGAGCATGCCCATGTTGTCCGGGACGGTCGCCGCGATGTCGAGGTTGTGGGTGACGATGAGCATCGTCGCGTCGATCTCCGCGTTGATGTCGATGAGCAGCTGCGAGAGATACGACGTGCGCACCGGGTCGAGCCCCGAGTCCGGTTCGTCGCACAGGATGATCTGCGGGTCGAGCACCAGGGCCCTGGCCAGGCCCACGCGTTTGCGCATGCCGCCCGATATCTCGCCGGGCAGCTTCTTCTCGGCCCCCGCGAGACCGACGAGTTCGAGCCGCTCCATGACGATGCGGCGGATCTCGGTCTCCTTCTTGCGGGTGTGCTCGCGCAGCGGGAAGGCGACGTTGTCGAAGAGGCTGAGCGAGCCGAAGAGCGCGCCGTCCTGGAACATCAGGCCGAACAGCTTCCGGGCTTCGTACACGTCCCGTTCGCGGCTGTTGACCATGTCCACGCCGTCGATGAGGACGTGCCCCTGTTCGGGGCGGACGAGGCCGACGATCGACTTCAGGAAGACCGTCTTGCCGGTGCCGGACGGGCCGAGCATCACGCTGACTTCGCCGCGCGGCAGGGTCAGGGTGACGTTCTGCCAGATGTTCTGCTTGCCGAACGACTTGGTCAGTCCCTCGACGACCACTTCGACTCCCATCGCACCTCCTTGCTCAGAGTTCTGGGGGTTGTGCACGGTTCGGGTGTGGGCCGGCGGTCAGAGGTCGGGGAGTTCGGGGATCTTGCAGGTCGATCCGGCGCCGCACACACGTCCCTGGCGGATCTTGAGTGCGTTTCCGGGGCCGGAGACCGCGCCGGAGAGCAGCGTGTCCAGGTCCTCGCCGCCTGTTCCGCACCCGCCCAGCGGCGGGATGTCCAGCTCGCCTTCGAGCAGCCCGCCCTCGCTGACCGGATAGCTGCCGGTGAGTTCCGTCTCGACGGGCCGCGAAGTGCGGCATCGTGGCCCGACGTCGAGGGGCACGCCGTTGACCCGTACGTCGTACAGGCGCAGATGCTGGCGGTAGCCGACCCGGGTGACCGGCCGCTCGCCCGGCCGGATGATGTTGACGATGGTGGCCGGCTCGGGCTCGAAGCGGACCTTGGCGGTGATCGGCTGGAACCCGAAGGCGAGGAACGTGCCCTCGGTGTCGGGCAGTTGCATGATGCCCAGGTGGTCGTACTCCACATAGTCGGGCGCCCTGACCTCACGCATCCGCATGGCCAGGTGCATGCGTCCGATCTGTCGCCCGCGCGGGTCGTTGACCAGGGCCGAGCTTTTCAGTTTGCGCAGGGTGGCGAAGCCCGCGGGCACCGCGCACATCGAGGTCGGCTCCAGGTCGCTCGCCTCACCGCCCGGCGGCACCGACGGCAGCCTTTTCGGGTCGAGCTTGCCCGCGGGCGGCTGTGGGGGGCAGGCGTCCGTGGCGGCGCGGGGCTGCGGCCCGGCGTCGATGCCCTTGGGTGTGTCGCGCGGGGTCTCAGTGTCCGGGTCCGCGGAGCCGGTGGACGGCGCCGGGGGTGTTCCTGTGGCGGGCGTCTCGACGGGGACGGTCGCGAGCAGGGTGTCCGCGCCCCCGGCCGGAGTGCAGGACAGCGCGGCCGACGCGGGCCGCTTGCCCGTATCTCCGGGGGCCGGGGCAGTGAGCGTGAGGTCCAACTTCCCTGCCGTGAAGGTGACATCGCCTCCGGAGGCGACCGTCACGTACGGCACATCACCGCTGAAGCCCACATCGACGGCGCCCTGCGCGGGCAGCTCCATCCCGGCGGAGGCCAGGCCCGCCCACTCGGCCTCCGCCCGCTGCCGCCCCTGGGCGACCGTGGTGGCCAGCGCCGCCGTTCCGGCGACCGATGCCGTCTCCCCGGGCAGCAGTTCCGCCACGACGGGGCGCGGCAGGCTCGTCAATACGCTCACCGCGGCGGGCCTGATCGGCTTTCCGACCGCCCCGCGCTCCGGGAACGTGGCGCCGAAGGTGACCTCGACCTGCCGGGTGCCCGAGGGCAGCGTGCAGTCGTACGCGGCCGTGAGCCGGGCCTCCCGCTGATCCCGCGCGGCCGAGCCCGAACCGGGCAGCAGCCCGAGCACGCAGGCCGCGACGACAACCGCGGCCAGTCGTGCGGTGCGCCCGCCGCTCAGGGCACCAGTCATCGCTGCTCTCCGATCAGAAGGCGGACCCCGCGGCAGGGGGGCCGCCGCGGGGTCCGATGGAGTGGTCCTCACGTGGTCCCGGGGAGAGCCGGGGCCACTTGCGCGAAGGGGCATCCGCACCCGGAGGACCGAAGCAGAAGCGGGGCAATATCTTCCGACAAGGCCCGATCTGCTTCCCGTTCAGACTTGCGATCCGGACCTTACGCACGGGTAACTCAGCGGCGCAACGGCCGAATTGGAAAAGCGCCCCGGACCGAAATCACCAGGCATTTCCTTGTCCCCGGCACAGCAAATCCGAGAGCGGATTCGTACCGGGGTGAGTACTCCGCGACCGGCCTCTTGACGAACGGCGCATCCCGCTCTCCTCGCACGATCACAAGCGGAGGCGGACGTCCCCTTTTGTTATCCGGTCAGCAACGTGCGCAGGAGGTTCATCCCGCCGTGAGTACTCTGCTCCCGGCCTCTTGACGTGCCCCGCTCCGGCAGGGCGCCCTGAACACCTCACCAGCGGAACGGGGTTGTCCGAAAGAGAGTGATGAGCAGGGTGCACACCGGCTGTCCATGGTTTAACGTGCCAGGGGTTCCAGAGCGCCAAGATCAACTTTGACCCGCCAGCCGGCGGCCACCGGGGTCGTCAGGGACTGCTTCCGTCCCCAGCCACCGCCGGTCAGCGGTTTCGATCACGGGCGGAGTAAGGGGAGTTCCATGACTACTGCATTAAAAGCGGGGGATGCGGGGCATCCGGTGTCTGCTCTCCCCCGCGAGTTCGCCGCGATCATGCGCCCAGAACTGCCCGGACTCATCCAGGAAGTCATCGACGAGATCCGCCGTTCCTACCCCGAGTACGCGGAAGTTCTCGACGGCCCCTATTCCCGGGCCGTACATCTTATTGTCGAGCACAATCTGACGAGCTTCGTGGATCAGGTCGCCGCGCCCGACGCCTCCACCGTGCAACGCGACAAGGTGTGCCGCATGTTCGGCCGCTTCGAGGCCTACGAGGGCCGCAGCCTGGACACCATGCAGGCGATCTTCCGGCTCGGCGCCCGGCTCGCCCTCAACCGGGCCAAGGGCATGCTGCGGCGGCTCAACCTGCCGGCCGGCCTGATGCTCTCCTTCGCCGACGCCCTGCTCGCCTACGTGGACAACCTCATGGAGGTCTCCCGCGAGGGCTACCAGGAGGCCCGGGCCGAGATGGAGCAGGGCCAGGACATCCAGCGCCAGCGGCTCCTGAAGCACCTCCTGTCGGATGTGTCCGTCCCCAGGGCGACCCTCGTCGAACTCGCCGAGCGCGCCAAATGGCAGCTGCCCGACGAGGTCACACCGATCGCCTTCAGCACGGACGGCCGACCGGACAGGGGCGCCGTCGCCGAGGACGTCCTGGTCGACCTGAGCTCCTCGCTGCCGCACGCCCTGATCCCCGGGCCCGTCGACGAGCACCGCCGCTCCTTCATGGACGCGGCCCCGCACACCCTCCGCGCGGCCGTGGGACTGACCGTGCCGCTGGCGGACGCGGCGGAGTCCTTGCGCTGGGCCCGAAGAGCCCTGAGCCTCGCCGAGGCGGGCGTCCTGGAGGGCGGCCCCTACATCCACTGCGAGGACCACCTGGTGGCCCTCTCCCTCTTCGCCGACCCCGGTCTGGTCTCGGCCCTCGCCAAGCAGCAGCTCGCACCCCTGGCGGGCCTGACGGCCAATCAGCGCGACCGGCTCATCAGCACCCTGCGCGCGTGGCTCGACACCCGCGGAAACGTGCTGCAGATGGCCGACGTGCTCCATCTGCACCCGCAGACGGTCCGCTACCGGCTGCGCAACCTGGAGAAGGTCTTCGGCGACCTGCTGTCCTCACCGGACGACCGGTTCGCCACCGAACTGGTCCTGCGCGCCCTGGAACTGCGCTCCCGCCGGAGCAGCACGGCGCACCGCCCCGGCCCATCGGCCGTCATGGGCTGACCGCCGGGAAGGCGGGTACGCGCCGGAGGTCTCATCGGAACGCACAGTCAGGTGCCCGCATCCTGATGAGCCGCCCCTCCACCGTGCCGATCACCAGGTCGCCGTCCGGAGCGGCGCTCAGGCCTGTAGGGGTGTAGACGTGCCCGCCGATGGCCAGCGTGCCGCGCCGCACCACCGTGCCTTCCGCCGCACGCAGCGTGAGCAGCTCGCAGGACCCGGCGCCGGTCACGGCGTGGACGAGACCATCGTGGACATCGACCCCGGTGACCTGTGCGCCGAAGCGGTGCACCCAGACCACCGCACCGCCCGGGTAAGCGCGACGGACAAGATAGGTGGTGTCGCGCGCCGTACACGTGTGGACGATCCCCGGCCCGGCTTCGTCGTCGACGTACACGGCGGGGCCGCCGTGCAGGCAGGAGCCCAGGGAGTCGTCCCAGGCGAGCGGAAACAACCGCTCGATCCACCCGGGTTCCGCCAGCACGACCCACTTCTCCAGCAGTTCCGTTCTGACGTCCGCGGCACCGACGCCGTAGCTGAGATCCGCGCTGCCGACGCCGTAGAGGAAGAGCAGGTGGGGAGAGCGTCGCACCGGAAAGTCGTAGGAGGTGCCGCTCTCCCCCAGGGGCAGGGTGGCCAGCTGCCGGCCGGAAGGCGTGAGCATGACGCTGTCGTGCGGCGGCCACCTCGGTCCGGGGAACACCTCGCGGGAGTCCTGGGCCACCCAGGCACCGTCCGTGCGCGCGGCGATGGCGACCGGGAAGTCGTGAAGCTGTTCGGCGAGTTGGGTACCGTCGGCGAGGGCGAACCGGCGCAGCAGGGTGCGCGGGTTGCCGCTGTCGCCTTTCGTGACGGGGAGCCAGACGCTCTCCTCGTCCGGGGTGACATACAAGCGACAGCCGCTGCGCTGGAACGGGTCGTCGGGCGCCGGCACGGACCAGAGCAGGGCGCCGTCCGGGGACCAGCACTCCAGCAGGGCCCCGGTCAGCACGGAAACCAGCATCCGGCCGTCGCTCAGCACCTCCACCACGGACGTTCCGGGCCGCCTGGTCCAGGCGCGGCCCCTCTTCGCGGCGAGGTCGGCGAGGTAGCGCTGAGGTCGGGTGATGCGCGGTCCCCTGATGCTGCTCCCGTCGACCTTCACCGACACCTGGGGCCAGGAGATCTGCGCCGCGAGCACATCAGCGGTAACGCCGTGCCAGTCGTCGCGCTTGACGACGGCTCGCGTCCAGGTCACCCGGCCCAGGTCGTCGAAGTCGATGACCGGCTCGGCGAACGTCACTTCCAGGCGACGCGCGTCCCGCCAGCACAAGGCAGTGACGCCGACCCCGGCGACGGCCACATCGGTACGGCGCCGGGTCTCCGGCTCGTACAGGTGCAGGCCGCCCCGGAGTGCGAACTCGTCCCCGTCCTCCGTGCCCACGGCCAGCACGGGCACGACGGGATGGAAGGCGAGCCACTCGACGCCCTGCTCCAGCACGATCTGGTCCCACAGGGCGAGATCGCTCGTCCGGTAGATCATGACCCGCCCCAGGTCGTTGCGACCGCCGGTGAGGCAACTGACGGCGATCCAGCGGCCGTCCGCGCTCACGTCGGCAGAGAGCGGGTTGCCGATCTCGGGGAACGGATCGTCGGGTATGAGGCGCATCGCAGGAGCGTATCGCCCAAGATCTCTGACGAGCGACGGTCAGCGGTTCACCGGCGACTTGCCGTTGCTGTCGGCGTTGTTCTTGCCGTTGACGGTGGCGTCGCCGTCGGTGCGCATCCACACCGTCCGCTGCGGGAAGGGGATTTCGATGCCGGCGGCGTCGAGGGCCGTCTTGGTGCGGCGGCGCAGTTCACGGGTGACGCCCCACTGCTTGAGCGGGACGGTCTTGACCGCGAGGCGGACCACGACACCGTCGGCGTCCAGGGACTGCACACCCCAAACGGACGGGTCCTCGAGGAGGACGCCCTCGAACTCCGGGTCCTGCCGCAACTCGGTGCCGGTCCGCTCCAGGACGTCGTAGACCGTGTCGAGGTTGGAGTCGTAGGCGACGGAGACGTCCAGGACGGCGCGGGCCCATTCCTGGCTGTCGTTGCGGACGCGCAGGATCTCGCCGTTGCGGATGTGCCAGAGGCCTCCGTTGAGGTCGCGGATCTGGGTGAGCCGCAGGCCGACGTGCTCGACCTCGCCGATGGCCTCGCCGAGGTCGACGGAGTCGCCGACGCCGTACTGGTCCTCCATCATGATCAGCATGCCGGAGAGGTAGTCGGCCACCAGGCTCTGCGCGCCGAAGCCGATCGCGAGGCCCACCACACCGGCGCTGGCCAGCAGGGGGCCGAGGGCGATGCCGATCTGGTCGAGGACCATGGCCAGGGACATCAGGGCGATGACGATGGTCACCGCGCTGCCGAGGACCGAGCCGATGGTGCGGGCGCGCTGCTCGCGCCGTTCCTTGGCACGCGAACGGTCGCGCTGGAGGACCGCTGGACCGCGGCCGGTGCGACGCGGCTCGTTCTCGCCGTCGGACGGCTGCAAAATGCGCTGGACGACGCGGGTGATGGCTTTCTTGGCCACGGCTCGCACGATCGCCGCTCCGACGACGATCAGGACGATGCGCAGCGGGACGCCTATGAGTGCGCCGGCGTTGTCCCGCAGCCAGCCCGGGGCCGCGAGGGCCTGGTCGGTGCCGCTGCTGAGGACGTACGACGCCGGCGCGCCGGTGGGTGCCACGGAGAAGGCTCCATTTCCTTGAGGTACGGCTTGTCGCAGCGGGGACGATAGCCGCCGTGGCTGAACCGGGGCAAAAGGTGTGCAGGGGCTGTGTGAACGGGGTGACAGCGCCGCGAAAACGTCGCAGTTCAGGCGGGCGATTCGGGCAGCCGTCCAGTCGGCGGTTCAGTCAGCGGTTCAGTTCGCCCCGGGCACCGCTCTCCAGGGCCGTCTTCTCCCGGTCCGGCAGTTCGGGCTGTCCGGCCGTAACGCCGGTGCCGTCCTCGCGGGCGGCCTGCTCGGGGTGGCGCAGGCGCCAGAACGGATTGTCGTGCGGCAGCTTGCTGGAGACGCGTCCGTACATGCCGAACGTCAGGATCATCAGGCCCGCCACGAAGCTGAACAACACGTTGGTCATTCCGAAGTCGAGGAAGTTGGCCGGCCGGTCGAGCGTGAAGAGGTGGTAGAAGCCGCTGAGCAGAAAGAGCGCGCCCACGGTCATGTTGAGCGTGGAGGCGAAGGTGCCGCCGACGAAGCCGCCCAGGACGAGCGCGGCTCCCACGGCGAGCGAGATCACGCTCAGCGCGACATTGGTGGACAGGCCGGCCACCTCGCCGTTCGTGCTCAAGGGTGTCAGCGCGTCGGCCAGGCCGAGGCAGCCGAAAGCGATGAGCACGAGGCCGCAGAACGCCGCGCCGTAGCGGTAGACGGCAGCGAGATGATGGTCGACGGGCAGTTCGTCCTGCAGTTTCATGTCGCCTCCTGGGTCACGCCGCGGGGCCGGCGGAGATGTCCGGCGGCCTACAGCGGCACTTTCATGCTGTCGCGCATCCTGATGAGTCCGTCTCGCAGGCGCGTCTTGACGGTGCCGAGCGGCAGCGAAAGCTGCTCGGCGATCTGCCGCGACGTCAGTCCCTCGTAGTAGGCAAGGGCCAGGCACCGCTTCTGTGGATCGGTCAGCCCGGCGAGGCAGCGCCGGACCTGCTCGTACTCGAGACGGGTCTCGACCGCTTCGCTGACCTCGTCGAACGCGGGTATACGGGCCAGCCGCGCCGCTTTGTCCTCACGGGCGCTGCGGGCGGCGGTGGAGCGGACCCGGTCCACCGCTCGCCGGTGCGCGAGGGTGAGGACCCAGTTCCTGACCGTTCCGCGGTCGTTGCGGTAGCGCTCGGCGGTGTGCCAGACCTCCACGAGGACTTCCTGGGTGATTTCCTCTGCCTGCGCTCGGTCGTGCAGCACGCTGCGGGCGACACCGAAGACCGCGGCGGCCACGGTGTCGTACAGGCAGGAGAAGGCGTCCTCGTCGCCGTGCGCCACCCGCTGCATGAGTTCGGGAAGACCGGCGTCTGCTTCTCGGCTCCTGACCATGGCTGCCGCTCACGCCCTCAGCAGCGCGACCGTGCACAGCGCGGCGACCCGGCCGGATGCCGTGACGATGACGCGTGCTCCCCCGGGCTCCGCCGCCACCTCGACCAGGGCCCCGCGCGACGGCACCGGTGCGAGCAGTTCCACCCGCAGCCCGGCCACGGCCGCGGTGGTCATGCCGCAGTTCAGGAGCGTCGCCTGGCGCGCTGCCTCCAGGACGGCCGCCGCGGGCAGCCGGGCCGGGCGGCCGGCGAGCAGGACGGGATGGGCGGGGTCCCGCGGCATGATGGCCAGGCGTCCCTGCGGGGCCCGCGCCAGCATGACGTCGGTGTCGGCTGCCGCGCCCACAACGGCCGCCGGGGGATGCAGGAGCGCGGGCAGGGGTGCCGCGGCCGGCGCGCAGGGCGGACCCGCGGGGGCGGGGCGGGCCATGCGCATGGTGCACGAGCCGAACGGCGTCCCCGCGTGCTCGTACTCGGCGGTGATGCGGTAGCCGGTGAGGCCCGGGGCGGGCGTCGCGTGGTCGCTCACGCTGACCCGGACGGTGACGTCGGTGGCGCTGCCGCGCTCGCTGGGCCATGACCGGGACCGCAGTCCCAGGCTCACGGACACGGGTTCGAGCAGGGCGGGTCCCTCCGCCGACAGGTGGAGGCGCTCCAGGGCGACGGCGATCTGGCGGGTGGACTCCACCATGAGCAGCGGATGGTGTGCCACGGCGACGGCGCGGTCGTTCAGCGGATGCAGGCGCGGCCACTGGCACTCCGCGGCGAAGCCGGTGCGGCCCAGGCGTCGCAGGGACACCACGAGCATGGACGCCATGGCGTCGAGGCCGAGCGTGCGCCAGGTCAGCGTCGCGCCGCCGGTCGCCCGGGCTGCTTGTGCCGTCGCGACGCCGTGCATGGATGTCTCCTGCCGAAGGGACCGGACGGCGCCTGCCGTGACCGGCGCGTCGGATCGCAGGTCCGGTGTCATCAGCACTGCTCGATCCTGCGGCGCAGCTGGAACAGACCGCGGCGCGCGTGGCTCTTCACGGTGCCGAGCGGCAGACCGGTGCGCTCCGAGATCTGGTGCTGCGTGAGGTCGTCGTAGAACGCCATGCGCAGCACTTCCTGCTGGCGCTGCGGGAGTCCGGCGAGCACGCCGGAGAGCAGCACGCGGTCCAGGACCCGGTCCGCCGTCTCCGGCCTGCGGTCTCCGGGTGCGGCATCGGCGGCACGGCCCGCCGCTTCGATCAGGTGCAGGCGCCGGGTGCGCGCGGCGAGCGTGTCGACGATCTTGCGCCGGGTGATGCCGACGAGCCAGGCGCCCAGCGGCCCGCGTTCGGGGTGGAATCCGGTCCGTCCCCGCCAGGCGGCGAGAAAGACCTGCTGGGTGACGTCCTCCGCTTCCCGTGCGTCGCCGAGCGAGCGGGCGGCCATGCTGTGGATCCGCGGGCTCCAGCGCCGGTAGATCGCGGCGAACGCCTGCTCGTCGGCGCTGATGAGCCCGTGGGCCAGCTCCTCGTCCGGGGCCGTCGGACCGGCCGGCGGAACGGGGCGCTGCGAGGTCTGCACGGTCGCGCTCATGGCGTCGTTCCTCCTGCGGAGCGGCGTTCGCGGGATGAGGGGTCCCGGGTTCTTGTGCGGGGGTGCCTCGGTGCTTGTGCCGGCGGTGCCTCGACCGGCTTCGGTCCTGCCATGAGTCTTGGACGCACAAACGACGCAGGCAACACGCGTCGGTTGTGCGTCGTACGCTGAGTCGGTGAGCGCGATCGAGCACGACAAGGCAGCGGGCCTGTCAACCGGTGCGGTGGCCCGGCTTCTCGGCGTCGCCCCCACCACGGTGCGTTCCTGGGACCATCGCTACGGCCTGGGCCCCGATGCCCACACCAGTGGCAGGCACCGCCGCTGGACCGCCGTGGACATCGCGCGCCTGGAACGGATGTGCACGCTGACCATGACGGGGGTGCCGCCGGCCGAAGCCGCGCGCATCGCCCTCGACGGCACGCAGCCGCCGCCGGTGCCCGCCGCCGCACCGAAGCGGCCCGCGCCCGCGCGAAGCCGTTCCGGCGCCGGTCTGCAACTCGGCGACGCGCGCCGGGAGTGCAAGGGCCTTGCCCGGGCCTCGCTGCGGCTCGATGCCCCCGCCGTGGACAAGCTCCTCGCCACGGCGATCGCCGAACACGGCCTCGTCACCGCCTGGCAGGAGGTGATCATGCCGACGCTCCAGGCGGTGGGGCGCAAGTGGGAGACCTCGGGCGAGAAGTACGTGGAGGTCGAGCACTTCCTGTCCTGGCACGTGTCGGGCGCCCTGCGCCGCAGCACCCCGCCGATCCCCGCCGGACAGGCGGCCGACCTGACGCTGCTCGCCTGCGTGCCCGGCGAGACCCACACACTGCCGCTGGAGGCGCTGGCCGCGGCCCTGGCCGAACAGGGCCTGCCGGTGCGCATGTTCGGCGCGGCCATGCCCACCCAGGCGCTGGTGGAGGCCGTACGCAGGACCGGCCCGGCGGCCATCGGGCTGTGGGCCCAGTCCCGGACCACCGCGAGCCGCCCCCTCGCACAGCACGTGGCGTCGATGGAGTGGGGCGTGCGCGGCGCACGCAGACACCCGGTCGTCCTGACGCTCGGACCCGGCTGGGCCGGTCAAGCCGTGCCCGGCCTGCCACGACCACCGGGCCTTGCCGAAGCCCTGGCGGTTCTGCGGACGGCGGCAACCGATGACGCCCGTCGGCCTGTCACGCGGTGAGCCGCACCCGCACGGTGACATCCTGACCCACCGTTGGCCCGCCGCCCCCGCGACACCGGGGCCGGCGGCGGACCGGCACACGAGACGAGGAGACAGCTGATGGCCATTCCGAACCTGTCGACCCCCGGCACAGTCGTCGTCGGTGCGGGGCTTGCCGGGCTCGCCTGCGCCCTGGACCTGTCCCGCGCCGGACAGCGGGTCACGCTCCTGGAGGCCTCCGACGCGGTCGGCGGACGGATGCGCACGGACCGGCGTGACGGCTTCCGACTCGACCGGGGCTTCCAGGTCTTCAACACCTTCTACCCGCAGGTGAAGCGACGCCTGGACCTGCGCGGGCTGCGCCTGCGCCCCTTCACCCCCGGCCTCCTCGCGCACACGCCCACCGGACCCGTACGGCTCACCGACCCGACCCGGCGCCCGCGGGAGGCGGCCCAGCTGCTGCCCGGGCGGAACCTGAGCACCCGCGATCTCGCCGCTCTCGCGGCTCTGGCGGCACGCGACACTCTCCTGCCGGCTTGGGCGCTCACCCGCGGCCAGGACGGCACCACCGCACGGGCACTGGAACGCTCCGGCCTCTCGGACCACGCCGTCGACCACGTGCTGCGGCCGTTCCTGTCGGGCGTGTTCCTCGAGACCGATCTGGAGACCTCGGCGCGCTTCTTCCACCTCGTCCTTCGCAGCATGGCACGCGGCACCCTGTGCCTGCCCTCCGACGGCATCGGCGCGGTCCCCGCGCAGCTCGCCGAAGGCCTGCCGCCCGGCGTTCTGCGCCTGGAATCACCGGTCGAGGCCATCACCGACAACGGCGTCCTCCTTGCCGACGGACACGAAGAGCCCGCCGCCAGGGTCGTCGTCGCCACCGACGCCGCAACGGCCGCGCGCCTGCTCCCCGGACTGCCCGTGCCCGACGGCCGGACCGTCACCACCTACTACCACGCCACCGACACACCCCCGCTGCCCGAACCGACCCTGGTGACCGACAGCACGCTGGCCGTCCTCAACACCTGCGTCCTCACCGAAGCCGTCCCCGGCTACGCCCCGCCCGGCACCGCGCTCGTGTCCACCTCGGTGCTCGGCGGCGACCCTCCCGGCGCGGAGGCCGCCGTACGCCGTCGACTCGCCGAGCTGTACGGCGCGGACACCGGTGCATGGACACTGATCGCCGCCTACACCATTCCGGGGGCGCTGCCCGCGATGCGCCCGCCGTGGCCGCTCAGCCGCACGACCCGCTTCGCGCCCGGACGGTACGTGTGCGGGGATCACCGGGCCACCGGGTCGGTGCAGGGCGCGCTCGCCTCCGGGACACGGGCCGCACGCGAGGTACTGGCGGATCCGGCGGGCCCGGCGCGCTGACCCGCTCGCCGCCTGCCGCATCCGCCGCGGCAGCACGGCCCGAAGAAGAACGACGGAGCCGGTCGGGCAGGCCGGGCAGGGCCCACCGCCCGGCCGCGTCATCGACGCGGGACGCCGGGAAGAGACAGGGGATGGATGCACGACACGGAGATCGCCATCGTCGGGGCGGGCGCCGCAGGCCTGTCCCTGGCCTACCGCCTCTGCTCCGCCACGACCGGTGACACCCCCGCCATCACTCTGATCGACGCCCCGCAAGGGCCGCTGCGTCCACCGGAACGGACCTGGTGCTTCTGGGAGAAGCCCGGCGGCGAATTCGACGCCGTGACGTCGGGCGGCTGGGACACCCTGCGGGTCCGCGGGCCGGACGGCACGCCCATCACCGGCTCGGCCGCTCCGCTGCGCTACAAGATGCTCCGCTCCCCCGCGTTCGAGTCCTTCGTGACCCGCCATCTCGATGCCGCACCGCAGGTGAGGCGCCTGACCGCGACCGTCCACGACGTATGCGACCTGCCGCACGGCGCGCTGGTGCGGGGCATCACCCAGCAGGGCGAACCGCTGGCCCTGCGCGCCCGATGGGTGTGCGACTCCCGCCCGCTGCCCCGGCTGCCGCCGGCCAGGACCACCCTGTTGCAGCACTTTCGCGGCTGGTTCCTGCGCGCCGACCGGCCGGTCTTCGACCCGGCGGTGGCCGACCTGATGGACTTCCGCACCGTCCAACCCGGGCACGGCCTCTCCTTCTGCTACGTCCTGCCGAGCAGCCCGTACGAGGCCTTGGTGGAGTACACGGAGTTCTCCGCCGCGGTCCTTGACGACGCGGGCTACGACCGGGCACTGCGGAGCTACGTGAGCGAGCAACTGGGCCTGGACCACGTCGAGGTACGCCGGACCGAGCAGGGTGTGATTCCCATGACGGACGCGCGTTTCCCGCACCGGGCGGGTCCCTCGGTGGTGCGCATCGGCACGGCGGGCGGCGCGACCCGCCCGTCCACCGGGTACACCTTCGCCACCATCCAGCAACAGGCCAGGGCCCTCACCACCGCCTGGTACGAACAAGGCCGCCTGCAGTCGCCGCCCGCGCACTCGCGTCGTTCGCTGGCCATGGACGCCGTCCTGCTGCGGGCCCTGGGCACCGGCCGGGTGGACGGGGCGGACTTCTTCACCCGTCTCTTCGGCCACGTGCCGATGGAGCGGCTGCTGCGCTTCCTGGACGGCGCCACCCGCTGGGACGAGGACATGCGCATCGGACTGCACACGCCGGTGGGCCCGATGCTGCGCACCGCGGCCGAACTGCCCTGGCTGCGCCGTCGGCCGCCGGGCCCGACGACACAGCGGCCCGGCTGACCACACACCGCGGACGCACACCGACCACCGACCACCTACGACAGAGGGAGAAGGCCGACATGCCCGTGCCGGGTCACCGCAATCGGCAGCAGCACGTGGTCCGGCGCGGCCGTGACCGACGCGCCCGCACCCTGATGGGGCCCGCCGGGCTTGCGCGGGTGCGGGGACAGGCGCCGCGGGCCGCGGTCATCGGCGGCGGGATCGCCGGCCTCGCCGCGGCGACGGCGCTGGCGGAACGGGGAGTCAAGGTCACCCTGTACGAACGCCGGCCCCAGCTCGGCGGCCGCCTGGCGGGCTGGCCGGTGGAACTCTCCGACGGCTCCGGCGCGACGATGAGCCGCGGCTTTCATGCCTTCTTCCGGCAGTACTACAACCTCCGGGGCCTCCTGCGGCGCGCCGACCCGGGGCTGCGCATGCTCACCGCCCTGCCCGACTACCCCCTGCAACACAGCGCGGGGCTCAGGGACAGCTTCGCCCGCGTCCCGCGCACACCCCCCTGGAGCGCACTGGGATTCGTCGCCCAGAGCCCCACCTTCGGCCTGCGCGACCTCGCCCGGATGAACGCGCGGGCGGCCCTGCCCCTCCTCGACATCCGGGTGCCCGACGTCTACGAGCAGCTGGACGGGATCAGCGCCCGTGACCTGCTTGACCGCATCCGATTCCCGCAGGCCGCCCACCACTTGGCCTTCGAGGTCTTCTCCCGCAGCTTCTTCGCCGACCCCCGCGAACTCTCCGCGGCCGAACTGGCCCTGATGTTCCACATCTACTTCCTCGGCTCCAGCGAAGGCCTCCTGTTCGACGTCCCCAACGAGCCCTTCCCGGCCGCGCTGTGGGAACCGCTGGCCGGATACCTGGCCGGTCACGGGGCCGAACTGCGCACCGGTGAGAGCGTCGAGAGCATCCGGCCGGGCCGCCACGGCGGCTCACACGTCATGACCGGGGACACCGAGAGTCTTTACGACGCTGTGGTCCTGGCGCTCGACACCCCCGGTCTGCAACACCTGGTCGCCCGATCCCCGCAACTCGCCGACGAGGAGTGGCGGGAGAAGGTCCGGCAACTGCGCGTCGCGCCCGCGTTCCTGGTCTCCCGGCTCTGGCTCGATCGCCCGGTCTCCGCCGACCGGCCCGGTTTCCTGGGGACCAGTGGCTATGGCTGCCTGGACAATGTGAGCGTGCTGGAGCGCTGGGAGGGCGAGGCCGCACGATGGTCCGCCCGCAGCGGTGGATCCGTCGTCGAACTGCACGCCTACGCCACGGACCCGCAGGCGCAGCGCCCGGCCCAACAGGACTCCCTGCTGGCCGAGTTGCACCGCGTCTACCCCGAGACGCGCGAGGCGAAGGTCCTCGACTCCTGCCACGAATGGAACGCCGACTGCCCGCTGTTTCCCGTCGGCGGCTACGCCGACAGGCCCGGGGTACGCACTCCGGATCCCACCGTCACCCTGGCGGGCGACCTGGTGCGCACCGACCTGCCGGTCGCCTTGATGGAACGGGCGGCCACCACGGGCTTCCTCGCCGCCAACGCGCTCCTCGCGCAGTGGGGTTTGCGCGGTCAGACGCTGTGGACGGTGCCGGACAAGGGCCGCACGGGCTTGCTGCGCACCCTGAACCGCCTGTTCGGCTGAGGAACCGGCCGGTCGAGCCGCACGCTGCGGCGGCCCGGGCGTGTCTAGCCCGGGAACCGGCCGGTACTGCGCAGTGCCCAGCGGCGCTCCGCGTAGGCGAGGTCGTCACGCCACAGACGTGCCGCGGTGGCACGCATCAAGGGACGCAGCGCCGGTGCCGCCGCCCGGGCGAGGGCGAAGCCGCGGCGGTGTGACGCGGCGACGACCGCCTCGATGACCGCGGTGCGCGGTCTCCCCCGGGCGTCGGGTGCCATCGGCGTGGCATGGGTCTCGACGACCGAGCCGTGCCCTTCCCCTTCGGTGATGTGCATGACCACCGTGCGTGGTTCGGGCGCGGTGAACACCGCGCGCACCGGGACGACGGCCCGGCCGGCCACCTTGAAGGAGACGTCGACGGCGAACGCGTCCTCGGCCTGCTCGCCTCCGCTGTCCGGCTCGCCGGGCCGGTCCACCACGGTGAGGTCCACGAACGAGTAGGGGTGGAACCACGCGCCGTGCCAGGGGTCGAGGCGGTTGGCGACGACGTCTTCGGGTTCGCAGATCCCGGACGTCTCATAGACGGCCGCGACGGCCCGTGCCGGATCCGGCCGGGCCGGCACCACCGGCCGCTCCAGCGGCTGTTCGCCCCCGATCTGATCGAGCCTGACCCAGAGCAGTACGCCGTCGTCGAACGCCGGATAGGGCTCCCAGCCCGCGGTGGCCCCTCCGTCGAAGGCCATGCCGTGCCAGTGGCAGATGAGCGTGCCGCAGTGGACCGGGCTGTCCTTGAGCGGAGCCCCCAGGTGGGGGCAGCCGCCCGGCCCCGCCCGGAGCACTCCCCGCGCATCGCGCCAGGCGACGACCTCGACACCGCCGATGCTCCGGCCGAGCGGCCGGTGCGCGCTCAGGGCCGCCGAGCCGCCCAGGACGTACCAGTTGCCCGAGGGCCGGGCTTGCGCCCGTTTCAGCGCCGCGGAGATGATGCCCGGTTTCGCCTCGCGCCAGGTCGGCCGCTGGCGCTCCCAGGGAGTGGGACGGCGCCGCAGCCGCAGGGGGGTGCGTCCGGCGCCGGGGGCACGGCCGTCTTTCACGCGGTCTCCTTCAACGGGAGCGCCCGGGCGACGGGTACGGGCGCGCCATGGGTGCGGGCCCGGGCGAGGCGGGCGAGGGCGAGGCGGACCAGGCCGTCACCGGCCACCGCCGCCCGGTGCCGGCGGGGGACGACCGCACGGCGGTGCAGCACCGCGTACCCGTCGTCGGCGATGGCGTCCAGGATGCCGCCGTACAGCACGAAGGCGGTGCGGATACAGGGCCGGGACACAGGAGCGAGCATGGCGATGCCGGGTGCCGCCTGGCGGTAGACGTCGCGGGTGAGGTGCGCGGCGGTCTTGAGCATGGCGGTGATGCGCCGGTCGCCGGTTGCGGTGTCGCGGCTCCACTGCAACAGGCCGCGGTCCACGCCGTGGGCGGCCAGCAGGTCAAGGGGCAGGTAGAGGCGGCCGCGGTCGAGGTCCTCGCCGACGTCCCTGAGGAAGTTGGTCAGCTGGAAGGCCACCCCGAGTGCGGCGGCGTGCGGTTCGGCCTCCGCGCGGGGGACCACCGTGCCGAGCACGGGCAGCATCTGCAGTCCGATGACCGCGGCGGATCCGTGCATGTAAGCGCGCAGCGCCGCGTAGTCGGCGTACTCGCTGACCTCCAAGTCGCTGCGCATGGAGCGCAGGAAGTCGGTGAAGTGCCGCGATTCGATGGCATAGCGGGCGGCGGTGTCGGCGAGCGCGGCCACCACCGGCTGGTCGCCGGTTCCGTGGCGCAGCGATGCGGTCAGATGGTGCTCGAGCCGGTGCAGCGCGGCGGAGCGCTCGGCGGTGGTGGCCGTGGAATCCATGTCGTCGACGATGTCGTCGGCCCAGCGGGCGAATCCGTACAGGGCGTGCACGGCGGGCCGGTGCACGACGGGCAGCAGCCGGGTGGCGAGGAAGTACGTCTTGCCGTGGCGTGCGTTCAGGTGACGGCAGCGTGCGTAGGCGGTGCGCAGGTGCGGGTCGGTGATGCCTGCGGCGTCCAATTCCCGGCGGGTCATACGGCGGGTCCTTTCGTGGCCGGGCCCGCCGCCCGGGAACGTGCCCGCGACGGGTGCCCCGCTCCGGTCACACGGGCTGCGGCCAGCTTTCCCGAGAGCAGCACGGTCGGCACGCCGACGCCCGGCGTGGTGCCGCAGCCCGCGAGGACGGCGTTGGAGGTGCCGCGCACCAGGTTGGCGGGCCGGAAGGGGCCGGTCTGCGCAAACGTGTGGGCGGCGGAGAAGGGTGAACCGGCGGCGTGTCCCTGCGCGGTCCAGTCGGCGGGAGTCACCAGGCACTCTTCCTGTACGGCGGCGCCGAATCCGTCGAGCCCGCGCCGCTCGAGCCGGCGCAGCAGGCTGTCGCGGTAGCGCGGCGCCAGGTCGCGCCACTCGCGCGCGCCCGCGCCGATGTCGGTGTTGGGGCAGGGCGCGAGGACGTAGTGCAGATGGCGGCCGGGAGGTGCCAGCGCGGGATCGGTCGCCGTGGGCCGGGTGATGAGCAGCGAGGGGTCGCTCATCAGGCGCCCGGTGCGGGTCAGCTCCGTGAAGGTGTCCTTCCATGCGGCGCCGAAGGACAGGGTGTGGTGGGCCAGTTGGGGCCAGGTGCGGTCGGTTCCCGCGTGCAGGACGACCGCGGACGGGGCGTGGCGCAGGGCGACGGGACGCCGCGGGCGGCGGGCGAGCAGCCGGTAGGCGACCGGCAGGTCCGGGGTGAGCACCACGGCGTCGCAGGGGATCCGCCCGCGGTCGGTGATGACGGCGGTGATCCGCTCGCCGGAGCGTTCCAGGCGTGTCACGTCGTGCTCGAAGCGCAGGTCGCCCCCTGCGTCGGCGGCGGCTTGCGCCATGGCCCGGGGCAGGGCGTGCATGCCGCCTCTGGGGAAGTAGACCCCGGCGACGGTGTCCATGTAGGCGATGACCGCGTAGGCGGCCAGGGCGCGGGCCGGCGGGACTCCCGCGTACAGCGCCTGGAAGGTGAAGACGCGCCGCAGCCGCTCGTCGGCGAGGAAACGTCCGACGCGGGCGTCCAGTCGGCCGAAGCCGCCCAGTACCGCGAGGCGGGCGAGATCGGGGGTCAGCAGGCCCAGCGGGGAGTCGAAGTTCGTGTCGATGAACCGGCGCATCTGCACCCGGTAGAGGCGCTCGAGCCAGCGGCGCAGCCGACGGTAGCCCAGGGCGTCGCGTGCTCCCGCGAAGCGGGCGATCTCGGCTTCCATCGCCTGCGCACCGGTGTGGACGTCCAGCGTGCTGCCGTCGGCGAAGCAGGCGCGGTATGCCGGATGCAGGGGGACCAGGTCCACGCGGTCGGCGAGTCGCTCGCCGACCGCGGCGAAGGCTTCCTCCGCGATGTCCGGCATGGTCATCACGGTCGGTCCGGTGTCGATCCGGTAGCCGCCCTGCTCCAGCAGGCCCGCACGTCCGCCGGGCGTCGCGGCGCGTTCCACGACCGTCACCCGGCGTCCGGCCCCCAGCAGGTGCAGGGCGGCCGACAGGCCGGACAGGCCCGCTCCGACGACCACGACATGATCGGTCGGCCCTTGCAGTGTCCTCATCGATGGCTCGCTTCGGCGAAGGGCCGCATGTCGTCGGTGGTGCGATCGCCGCCTGCCGCGGTGCAGAACATCTCCCGCAGGTGTGCGGCCGCGGGGCGCGCGAGGGCCGCGCGGTCCAGGTGCCGGACGCTCTGGGCGAGCAGCCGGCGAATCCTGGTCTCGACCAGGTCGCGGGCGCCGGTTTCCACCAGGGCGCCGCGCACGCGCTCCAGGTCCTCTTCCGTGAGTGCGTGGCCGCCTCCCACGCGGGTGTCGAGGACTTCGAGCAGGGCACGGTTGCCGGTGGCTTCGGCGCGGGCCCTGGCCATCGTCAGGAGGTAGGTGACCTTGCCTTCCCTGATGTCGTCGCCGGAGGGCTTGCCGGTGTGCTCCGGGTCGCTGAAGACGCCCTGCAGATCGTCCCGCAGTTGGAAGGCGATGCCCGCGCAGCGTCCGGCGGAGCAGAGGGCGCGGGTGGTCCGCTCGTCGGCTCCGGCCAGCGCGGCGCCCAGGGCCAGCGGCCGTTCCACGGAGTAGAGGCCGCTCTTGAGCGTGGCGGTCTTGACGGCCAGGGGCATGGAGCGGGAGCCCGTGGTCTGCCCGTACAGGTCGAGGTACTGGCCGGCGACCATCTCCGAGCGCATCGCCTGCCACAGTCCGCGCACCTGCGCGGCGGTGCCGACCGGCAGCCGTGTGTCGGCCACGATGTCGTCGGCCCAGGCCAGGGCCAGATCGCCGACGAGGATGGCGGCACCGGTGCCGAATGTCGCGCCGGGTCCCGGCGGGCGGGCGGCGTGCTGTGCCGCCAGGTCGACGTGGACGGCGGGCCTGCCGCGGCGCACCGGTGAACCGTCCATCACGTCGTCGTGGACCAGTGCGCACGTCTGGATGAGTTCGAGTCCCGCCCCCAGACGCAGGGCGGCCTCGGTGCCCGCCGCGTCGGCCGGGCCCCCGCAGGCCCGCAGGCCCCACCACAGAAACCGCGAGCGCATGCGCTTGCCGCCGTCCAGGGTGAAGCGGGCGACACGCTCGCCCACGCCCCTGGCGAAGGCGGCGTCGATCGCGACCGCCGCCGCGAGCCGCTCCCGGAGGATTTCGTGCAGGGTGCGCCCGACCGCGGCGGCGACGTCGAAGTCGACCGCAGGCGGGTGCCCGCCGGTGACGGGTGGTGCCTCCGTCCAGGTGCGGCGCATCGCAGTCCCTCTCATGGCGCGTCGGGTGGGGCTTCTGCGTATTCCCCGCGGACACGCCGGGCGGATGCACCTATTGGCCCATCCGTGTGAGGGAGCGGGTGGCCCGTCCGTGTGAGGGACCGGGCCGGAGGAGCCCGCCTCAGAATCCCGCGATGCGGGCGACGAAGAATGCGGCTATCAGCACAGCGCCGCACACGATGAGCGCGAGCCACACGGAAGGGTGCTCCCAGAGGCCGCCGTCGGATCGCTCCTGGTGCGCCTCGGCGATCGACCCTTCTGCGGGCGGCGTCTCCGTGGGTGGGACACGTGAATCCGTCATGCCTTCATGGTCCCTCGCAGGGTGCCGCAGCGCATATCGGGCTTCCTTGGGCTACGTCGGGCTACGTCCTCACGAACCCGCGGTATCCGTCCCGGGCGGCCGCGTCGCACTGTGCCCGGTAGCGGTCGAGGCCGCCGGTGTAGGCCAGGAACACCCGGGGCTTGCCCGGTACGTTCGCACCCGTGTACCAGGAGGCGACGGCCGGGTAGAGCGTCTGCCCGGCGAGGTCGGCGACGTGGGCGCACCACTCCTCCTCGGCGTCCGCCGAAGCGTCGATCTCGGTCAGGCCGCCCGCTCGCAGGTGTGCGACGCAGTCGGTGATCCACTCCACGTGCTGTTCGATGGCCACCACCGCGTTGCTGAGCACGGACGGGCTCAGCGGGCCGATGACGGTGAAGAGGTTCGGGAAGCCGGACGACAGGAGGCCCAGATGGTTGCGGGGCCCGTCGGCCCACTTCTCCCGGAGCGTCGTGCCGCCCTTGCCGACGATGTCGATCGCGACCTGCGATCCGGTCATGGCGTCGAAGCCGGTGGCGAAGACGATGACGTCGACGGCGTGCTCCCGCTCCGAGGTCTTGACGCCGCTCGGCGTGATCCCCACGATCGGTGTCTCGGCGAGGTCCACGACGCCGACGTGCGGCTTGTTGTACGTGGCGTAGTAACCGGTGTCCAGGCAGGGACGTTTGGTGCCGTAGGGCAGGCCGCGCGGTGACAGCGTCTCGGCCGTCCCGGGGTCGCTGACGATCGAGCGGATCTTGGAGCGGACGAATTCGGCGACGGTCTCGTTGGCGTCCGCGTCGACGAGGATGTCGTTGTACGTCCGCAGCAGGCCGCTGAGCAGGCCGGACTCCCAGGCCGCCGCGTAGGTCGCGGTGCGCTCGGCGTCGTCGGCCTCCAGGGCGGAGCGGGTGGGCGGGTCGAAGACGGTGCCGCCCCTGGACTGCCGCTGGGCGATGCGGAACTGCGGGTAGCGCGCCTTCAGTTCGGCGTTCTCCTCGGCGGACAGCGGGCGGTTACGGGCGGGGTGCGCGTAGACCGGGGTGCGCTGGAAGACGGTGACGGCGGCGGCCTGTTCGGCGATGAGCGGGATGGCCTGGACGCCGGAGCAGCCGGTGCCGATGACCGCGACCCGCCGGCCGGTGAGGTCGACGCCCTCGTGCGGCCAGTCCGCGGTGTGCAGGGCCTGCCCCTCGAAGGAGGCCGCGCCGGGGATGTCCGGCTCCTTGACGGCCGACATGCAGCCGGTGGCCAGGACGACGAACCGGGTGGTGAGCTGCTCCCCCGTGTCCGTGGTGACCTGCCAGAGGTGGTCGTCCTCGGCGTACACCGCCCGGGTCACGCGGGTGCTCAGCGTGATGTCCTGCCGCAGCCCGAAGCGGTCCGCGACGTGGTGGAGGTAGCGCAGGAGTTCCGGCTGCGTGGCGTACCGCTCGCTCCACTCCCATTCCTGGTCGAGGTCGGGCGAGAAGGAGTAGGAGTACGACGTGCTCTCGATGTCGCAGCGCGCGCCGGGGTAGCGGTTGCGGTGCCACGTGCCGCCGATGTCGTCGCATGCCTCGAAGACGCGTACCGACAGGCCCAGTTCACGCAGCTGGTACAGCTGGTACAGGCCGGAGAAGCCCGCCCCGACCACGACGGCGTCGAGCTGCGGTGCGGTGGCCCGGGGAGGGGATGGGGGGACGCTGGGCATGCCGTTCTCCTGACGGGTCGCTGACGGCCGTGGGGCCCGGGTGGGCCGGGGCACGCCACTGAGGGGACGCGGGGTGGGTCAACTCGCGGTGGCGCTCGCGGCGTTGCGGCGCGGGCGGGCGGCGCGGGCCGTGAGGGGGATCACCGCGAGCGCGAGCACTCCGCCGCAGACGGCGAGTAGCGGGTAGCTGCCGCCGGCCACGACGAGGCCGGAGACCAGGCCGCCGGTGGCTCCGGCGAGCGACATCCCGACGTCGACAAGTCCTTGCGTGGAGGCCCGTGAATCTGCGGGCGCCGCCTCCGCGACCATGGCGGTGCCGCTGACGAGCGCCATGTTCCAGCCGATGCCGAGCAGCACGAGCGCGGTGCCGAGCAGGGCGGCTCCCACGGCTCCGGTGGGCGGTGCGAGCGCGGCCAGGAGACCGGCGGTGAGCAGCACGCCGCCGGAGGACGCGGCCACGGGCAGGCTTCCGATCCGGTCCACCACGAGGCCGGTCAACGGCGAGGGCAGGAACATGGCGCCCACGTGCAGGCCGATCACGACCCCGGCCAGCTCTGTGCTGTGCCCGTGGTGGGTCAGGTGCACCGGGGTCATCGTCATGATGGCGATCATCACGAGCTGCCCGCTGATCATCACGGCCGCTCCGGTGACGACGCCGGGTCCGATCCGGCGCACGGGCCGCTCCCCCGCCTGCGGCCCTGCGGCGTACGGCTGTTGGCTCCGGGCGAGCAGGAGCGGATCGGGGCGCAGCCAGAGGGCGACGACGAGGGCGGCGGCCGTGTAGGCGACGGCGGCGAGCAGGAAGGGGCCGGTGAGGCGGGGCAGGCCGAGGGATTCGGCGAGGGTGCCGGTGGGGCCGACCAGGGCGGGCCCGGCCACCGCGCCGAGTGTGGTGGCCAGGAGCACGGTGCCGGTGGCGCGACCGCGTTTTTCTGGCGGTGCGAGGTCGGTTCCGGCGTACCGGGCGAGCAGGCCGGTGACCGTGCCCGCGCCGTACACGAAGAGGGCGATCAGGAGCAGGGGTACGGTGCGGGACCAGGCGGCGACGATCACGCCGATGCTGCCCAGGGCGGCGGCCGCGTGCCCGAGGGAGAGTCCCGGGCGGCGTCCCCACCGCTCGGAGATGCGGCCGACGAGCAGGGCGCCGAGCGCGCCTCCCGCGGTGAACAGGGCCACCGGCAGTCCGGCGAAGCCGGTGGAGCCGAACAGGTCCTGCGCAAGGAGCGCGCCGACGGTGATGCCCGCGGCCATTCCGGCGCCGCCCAGGGCCTGCGAGGCGACGAGGACGGTCAGGACGCGGCGTTGCACCTCGGGGCCGGCGACCTGCGCGGCGGGGGCCTCCGATGTCACGCGTCGGGCCCGTCGGAGGGGTTCAGGGCGGAGATCTCGACCAGGCTCATGCCCATCTCCTGGTGGAGGAAGCGGACGATGGTCCAGTGCGGGAGCGCGTCCTCGTCGAACGGGCCGAACGCGGCGGTGTAGAGCGGGATCCAGCGCAGGGCTTCCTCCGCCGCGACCCGGCGTCGCTCGTCGGCCCGGTCGCCGCCGTCGCCGCTTTCCCCGCCCTGGTAGTCGGTGTAGGCGATGCTGCGGTGGTGGATGAAGTGCCCGCCGGGCAGGTGCTGTTCGCACAGCTCCCGGTACTCGCGGGTCTGCAGGATGAGGAAGTGCCAGATCTCGTCGATCTCCTGCTCCACCGGCAGGAACAGTCCGCCGAGCCGGTCGGGATGGCGGGAGACCAGGTACAGATAGCGCAGACACTCGCGCACCTGGTGCTCGACGTGTGCACGGTCGTGTTCCGTCTTCGCGGTGAAGTACCCGACGGCTTCCCCGTACAGGGCGCTGCCCAGGAGGTCTTCGGCGGTGGGGGCGGGGCGTGCTGATGTGGTCACGGTGCGGGGTCCTGTTCGGGCGTGAGGGACGGTGGTCGGCGCGCGTCGGTCAGGAGGGACGCACCAGCCAGACGTACTTGCCGGAGTGCCCGATCGGCAGGTGGGTGCGGTGCTCCGGATGACAGGTGCGGCCGGTGAGTTCACCGACGAGCCCCGCGAGGTGCTCCGTCTGCGCCGCGGCGAGCGGGATGCCGTCGAAGGTCGTGTAGCGCAGGACGGCGTCGTCGGAGGTCTCGGACAGGCGCAGTTGGGCGAGGAAGACGCGGTCGGACGCGTCGTGGACGCGGGCGTCGAGGTCGGCCTGGGCGACGGGTCCGCCCGGTGTGTCGAGCAGTTCCTTCTCGCGGCCGCAGAAGGCCGCGATGCGCCCGGGGTCGGCGGAGCCGTCGAAGGTGCGCACGCAGTCGCCGGAGCGGTAGCGCACGAGCGGCATGAAGGGGTTGCGCAGGCTGGTGACGATGAGGCCGTGGATTTGGCTGCCGGGAGCGACGGGGATGAGCTCGATGCTCATGTCCTCCAGGTGCGGGCGGTAGCGGCCGGTCCGTGGGTCGCTGGAGTAGAGGTAGCCCAGTTCGGTGCTGCCGAAGAGGTCCACGACGGGGCAGTCGAAGTGCTTCTGGAGCAGGGCGCGTACGTTCAGCGGGGTGTACTCGTAGGCGTGGACGATGCTGCCCGGCTGCGGGAACTCGTCCCACAGCCCCCAGTCGTCCACCTTCCGCACGAGGTGGGCGAGGTGGTAGCCCGAGCAGTCCAGGTGGTAGGTGCCGGTGGGGTGGGCGTCGCTGATCGCGCGGATCTCGGCGAGCATGCGGCGGACCTCCGCCCGGTCCCAGTCGGCCGGGTCGAGGGTGTTGTTGAGGTACAGCGTGCGGTCGTCGAGCCAGCGCTCTCCCGGCGTCGCGCCCGGCTTCTTGGCGTTGACGCGGGCGACGTGCTCGGTGGCGAGCACGGTGGTCAGGGAGATGCGCTTGGCGCCCGCCTCCCAGGTGGCGCGCAGGTCGGGGTGTTCGCTCCACAGCCGGTAGTAGGAGCGGAGCAGGAAGTACGGCGGCCGGATCAGCTGCATCCGGGCGTGGTTGGTGCCGGTCGACAGGACGTACTCCGCCTGGCCCGCCTCGAGCGCCGCGGCGAGTCCGGGCGTCATCCAGTTGTCCGGGAAGCCACGGGCGATCTCGGTCTTCTCCAGGATCGGGAAGTCTCCCCTGTCGACGGACGCGCGGTAGATCGGGATGTCCCGGACCCGGTCGACGACGTGCGGGCTGGGCAGCGGACTCATGTGTGCTCCGTGGGGGTGGCGGGCCGGGCCGCCGCCGGCAAGGGACGGCGGCGGCCCGGGCGCGGGCGGGCGTGGGTCAGGAGATACAGCCGCTCTTGCCGGCGACGCTGATGCATCCGGCCTTCGGGGCGGCGCTGATGCAGCCGTCCTTGGCGCCCTGTGCCGAGTTCGCGGCCACCCACTTCGACCAGTTGGTGTCCTGGGTCATCTGCTTGATGAGCTTGTCCATACGGACCTCCTCGAGTGCCGGGGAATTGCGGAACGGGCAACGAAATGGATCTTCGTCGACCGGGATTCGAAGGTAAAGATATGGTCAATCGCATGTCAAGGGATGGTCAAGCCGGGTGGCTCGAAATGATTACTCGCAGCCCTCGTCCGAACACGGCCAGAACGAAGCGGCACGTCGCGAACGGCCCCGCGACGGGCCCTTCACCTGCAATTTCGATCTTCGGCACGCAGCGCTCCCGAGATCGGCCACTCCCCTCGCCGGATCTCCCTTCCGGATCAACGTGGCCTGACTCCCCACTTCCAGGCGCCCGCCCGAACGCCGACGGGCCGATCGGCGTCATAGGAGCAACCGTCTTCGAGGGAGCACCATGACTGCCGCACGTCCCGGCCTCCGTTCCATGTCCGCCGTCGCCCTGATCGGCATGCTGATCGGCACGACCGCCGCTTGCGGCACCGAGGACGCGCGGGACGGGAGCACCTGGGAGGAGCCCTCCTCGTACGCCTACACGCTGAAGTCGACCGAAGGAGAACGGTCCTTGCTCGGGACCTTCCGGGTGACGGTCCGGGACGGCAAGGTCGCCGAGGCGGTCGGTCTCGACGAGAGCGGTCGGCGGGTGGCGAAGCAACTGCCCGGCGAAGTGCCGACCATCGGCGAACTACTGGAGGAGTTGAAGCAGGCCCGCCACGACCGGGCGGACACGGCGGAGGCGAAGTACGCGACCGACGGACACCCGGTGCGGATCTCGCTCGACTGGGACAAGAACGCGCTGGACGACGAAGCCCTGTACGTCATCAGCGCCTACGAACCGAGTGGCAGGTAGCCGACACCGCAGGGCCGCATCCCCGCCGGCACTGTGACACCGATCCTCACCCGCACCTTACGTAACCGATCGATTACTGTAAGCACTCATGACGGCTCGGTCGGCACCCCGCGGCAGCCGCTCCGTGTCCCGCACCGGAGCGGCGCTCGTGGTGCTTCTGGTCACGCTGGTGCACCTGCTGGCCTGTGCCCACGGCCCGGCGCCCGCCGGGGTCGCACGCGCCGATTCGCTCCTCGCGCCAACCGCGTCCTGCGGACCCCCGCACCAGCACCCCACCACGTCGCAGGCCGCCCCTGGCGAACACGGTCCCACGCAGTGCTGGGGCATCGACGAGCCCACGGTCCAGCCACCCCGTGCCATCGCTCCGCTCTCCGAGGCGGCGCAGGACACGACGTCGGCCGCATGCTCCGACCGGTCGGCCGCCCGCGTACGCGAACGCGCTCCCCCTTTGTCGGGCGACAGCGAGACATCGGCCCAACGGGAACGGGCCCGCCTGGGCGTGTGGAGGACCTGATCGGTCACCGCGATCAGTCGACCTCCTTCCACCCACACAACGAGTGACGGCCCCTCCTCCGACGCCGTCGCCCGCGGGAGAAACACGCCATGAACCACATCACCACCGCCGCGAGTTCCGTCCCACCGGCCCATGTGCCGGCCGGCACCAAACACCCCGCACACACCTCCGCCGGCCTGGTCGGCGACACGCCTGTCCTGTGGATCGGCGCGCCCTTCACCGCCGCCGGGCGCGGCTTCTGGGCCAAGCTCGAAGGCCACAACCCCGGTGGCATCAAGGACCGCAGCGCCCTCTACATGGTGCGAGCCGCCCGCGAGCGCGGCCAACTGGCTCCCGGCGCACGGATCGTGGAGTCCACCTCCGGCACCCTCGGCCTCGGCCTGGCCCTCGCCGGGAACGCCTTCGGCCACCCGGTCACGGTCGTCACCGACCCCGGCATGGAACCACTGATGTCCGGACTGCTCACCGCGTACGGAGCGCACATCGAGGTCGCCGACGCCCCGCACCCCACCGGCGGCTGGCAGCAGGCACGCCGCCACCGCGTCGAGGAACTCCTCGCCCGCCACCCCGGCGCGTGGTGCCCCGACCAGTACAACAACCCCGACAACGTGGCCGCCTACGCCCCGCTGGCCCACGAACTGGTCGCCCAACTCGGGCGGATCGACACCCTCGTCGTCTCCGTCGGAACCGGCGGCCATTCGGCGGGCATCGCCTCGATCCTGCGCGAGCACTTCCCCGGCCTGCGCGTCGTGGGAGTGGATGCGACCGGCTCCACCATCTTCGGCCAGCCCGCCGCTCCCCGTCTGATGCGCGGTCTGGGCAGCAGCATCTACCCCCGCAACGTGGCCTACGACCTCTTCGACGAGGTGCACTGGGTCGCGGCACCCGAGGCCGTCCGGGCCGCCCGCGAACTCGCCCGCCACCACTACGCCACCGGCGGCTGGAGCGTCGGCGCCGTCGCCCTCGTCGCACGCTGGCTGGCCCGCACCCTGCCCGCCGAGAACCGCATCGTCACCGTCCTGCCCGACGGCCCGCACCGCTACCTCGGTACCGTCTTCGACGACGTCTACTGCCGCGAACACGACCTGCTCGGCCACCCGCCCGCCGAGGACCCGGACGAGATCGCCCGCCCCGCCGACCGCGTCGTCACCCGGTGGACCCGCTGCACGCACGTCACCGACCCCCTCACCGGCGCTTCCGCGCACCAACTCACGGGAGCCGCCCGATGAAGCACCTGTACCGGCAGACACGCTCCTTCCCGCCCGCGGTACGGCTCCTGATGGCCAACCAGTTCGCCATCAACCTCGCCTTCTACATGCTCATGCCCTATCTCGCCGCCCATCTGTCCGGCCGGCTCGGGCTCGCGGCCTGGGCGGTCGGCCTCGTCCTCGGCGTACGCAACTTCTCCCAGCAGGGCATGTTCCTCATCGGCGGCACCATCGCCGACCGCTTCGGCTACAAGGCACCGATCATGGCGGGCTGCCTCCTGCGGACCGCCGGCTTCGGCCTGCTCGGCTGGGTCGACAATCTCCCCGCGCTCGTCATCGCCTCCGCGGCCACCGGCTTCGCGGGCGCCCTGTTCAACCCCGCCGTGCGCGCCTACCTGGCGGCCGAGGCTGGCGACCGACGCGTGGACGCCTTCGCCACCTTCAACGTCTACTACCAGTCGGGGATGCTCCTCGGCCCGCTCGTCGGCCTCGGCCTGCTCGCCGCCGACTTCCGCCTCGTCTGCACGGTCGCCGCCGCGATCTTCGGCGCGCTGACCCTGCTGCAGTGGCGCGCCCTGCCCGCACGCCACGGGGAGGACTCGGCCGCCGGAGCCCGTCCGGACGGCGTCCTTGCCCAGTGGCGCACCGTCGTCGCCAACCGGCCCTTCCTGCTCTTCGCCATCGCGATGATCGGCTCGTACGTCCTGACCTTCCAGGTCTATCTCGCTCTCCCGCTGGCCGCTTCGAACGCCCTGGGGTCGAAGGGCACATGGGCCACCAGCGGGCTCTTCGTCGTGTCGGCGGCGGTCGCCGTCATGGGCCAGCTCAGGCTCACCGGCTGGGCCAAGCAGCGCTGGAGCCCCGGGCAGGCGCTGGTGCGCGGCCTCGTCGCGATGGGGGTCGCCTTCCTGCCCCTGGCCCTCACCCCGACCGGCGCCACAGCAGCGGTCCTTGTGGCCCTTCTCGCCGCCGTGGTCCTGCTGGCGGCGGGCAGCGCGGTGGTCTATCCCTTCGAGATGGACACCGTCGTCGCCCTCTCCGGAAACCGTCTCGTCGCCACCCACTACGGCCTCTACAACACCGTCTCCGGCCTCGGCATCACCCTCGGCAATCTCCTCACCGGAGCCATCTGGGACTTCGCCGAGCGCCACGACGCCCTGTGGATGACGTGGTGGGCCCTGACCGCGACGGGGCTCGCCTGCGCGGCCTCCGTCGCCGCACTCGCACGCAGCGGACGGCTGTCCGTACGGGAGCCCCGGCTCGCCGCGGCATGATCCTCCGAAGTACCGCGGGAGCGGGGGCGGCGGTGCCGTCGCCCCCGCTCCCCGCAGGGCTATCGCACCTGGACGAACACCGGGTTCGAGTAGAACCACAGGTCGTCCCACGGGCTCTCCAGACCGTCGGCGAGCGGCTCGGCCTCGTCGGTGTTCGTGCCGCGCACCCGGGCGTAGAGGTCGCTCTCGACGTTGCGCAGGGTGTGCCGGATGACGTATTCGCGTCCCTGCTTGCGCCAGTCGCGCGGGCCGAACCGCGCGACCACCTTCGTGGTGGGGTTGGTGTCGGAGTCGGGGTCGGCGGCCGGTCCGGTGACCTCGCCGACGATCAGGTCGACGCGCCGCACCTCGGGACGGTCACCGTTGGCGTTTGTGCCCTCCAGCGGCCGGAACCGGATCTCGATGTCCACGTCCGCGCGCTTGCGGCGGCTCACACCGAGCGTCTCGCCCGCGGCGGCGCTCCGGCCCTGGCTCCGGGCCGTCACGTCGAGGGTGGTGATCAGGTCTCCGGTTCCGACCCAGATCCGGCCGTTGCGGAGCCCGTCCATGATGTCGGTGTAGTCCTGCCGTGCCAGGACGTGGGTCTTGCTGTACTCGCCGGGCCAGAAGTCGGAGCCGCCGCGCGTCCAGTGCACATGGGAGTCGGAGGTCGCGGTGATCCACCACTTCCTTCCCTCGCCCAGGAGCGCGTCCCAGAGTCCGCCGACGCGCGCCGTCATCTGGTCGAAGCCGCCGTGCGTGGGATAGCTGCCGTAGCCGCCGCGTACGCCGCCGTTGAGCGGTCCTGCCTGATGGCCGGGGGCGCCTTCGAAGCCGACGTAGATCTCCGGAGCGGCGTTGTTGCCGTTGCGGAACTCACGCGGGGTGTCCTGCCCGTAGACGCCGAGGCCGGTGGCCGACCGTGCCGCGTGGTGCGCGATCACCAGCGGCTTGCGCCGCATGTCCTTCGCCGCCTTCAGGAACTCAACCATCTTGGCCTCGGTGTCCCGGCCGGGGTCGGCGGGGAAGGCGTCGTGCTTGGCGAAGCGGCTCTCCAGCTCGAACAACTGCTGTGCCTCATCGGCATGGTGAGGGATCATCAGGGTGTGGTGGTCCAGGGCCGGAGCGTCGAACTCCATGCCCCAGAACTGGAGGACCTCGGGCACCAGGACGCGCGAGCGCAGCAGGTCGGGATACGCCTGCTCCAGGTTCACCTTCGAGTGCGTGGGCCCGCCGTGGTCGGTGCACATCGCCCACGTGAGACCGAAGTGCTTGGCCATGACGGCGTTGGTGACGATCGGGTAGACGGCGTCGCCGCCCTTGCGGAACGTGGGCGGGTTCGTCGAGGTGTCGAATGATCCGCTGTACTCGGAGTGCACGTGGTGATCCCCGGCCCGCCACACTCTTCTGCCGGAGCCTCTGCCCTTCTTGTGCGCGGAACCGTCGTCCGCCACGGCGGTCGTCGCGGACGCCAGCGGGCTCGCCGCCGCCAGTGTCGCCCCGACACCGGCGTACTTGACCAGCCGCCGTCGCGAGAGGGCCTTGCTCCCTGGAGCGTCGATGTGCTTGTCCGTCATCGTGAAGCCCTTCGTCCAAGTGCCGCAGGAATGCCAGTGGTTGAGCATTGAAGGGCAAGCCGAACGCGGCATGAACAGACACCGGGGGTACGGCAAACAGCCCACAGGCAGTTGGCTATGGCGTCCAGTCTTCGAGCGACCCGCGCCGCACACAGCGCCCGGCGTCGAAGAGCACGGCGTCCGCGGTGAGCGCTCGTACGGCCGGCACATCGTGGCTGATGAACAGCAGGGCGGTGTCGGCCGGAGCGAGGAGAGCGGGCAGCGCGTCGAGCACGCGCCGGCGGGAAACGGTGTCCAGGGCCGACGTGACCTCGTCGCAAATCAGGAGTACCGGCCGTGCCGTCAGGGCCCGTACCAACGCACAGCGCTGAAGCTGACCGCCGGACAGCCGGGACGGGGTGCGGAGCAGGAGCGCCGCGTCAAGGCCCAGGCTTTCGGCGGTCGCCGTCGCCTCGGCCGTCGCCTCGTCGTGTCGCAGTCCGCGCAGAAGCCGGGCGGTGGCGGCAAGTTGCTCGATCAGCGGTCGGTGTTCCTCGAAGGAGCCGGCGCTGTTCTGGTGCACGTATTGGACGATGCGGCGCTGTGCGGCCGTGCGGCGGTCGATGCGCGCGGGAAGCGGTCGGCCGTTGATCGTCGTCTCGCCCCGGGTCGGCGTCGTCAGCCCGGCCAGTACGCGGGCGAAGGTCGTCTTGCCCGAGCCGGACGGGCCCAGGAGCGCGATCCTGCTGCCGGGCGGGAAGGCCATCGACACCGGTCCGGCGAGGAGGTCGGCGGAGCCGCGGCGTACGACTATCTCCCGAGCCACGACCCCTTCGGAATCCTGCCGGTCCGGGGCGGCAGCCGTGCCCGGCGCTCCTTTTGGCCCGGTGGGTCGTTCCGCGGCGAGCAGTTCGCGGGTGGCCCGATGGCGCTCGGCGGCGAACGGCAGAGGGCCGGGTACCGCACCGAGGACGTCCGCCGTCGGCCCCTGGTCCACGGCCCTGCCGTGCTCCAGGACGATGACCCGCTCTGCCGTCCGGCGCACCATCGGCAGGTCGTGGCTGAGCAGCAGGACGCCGACCCCCTCGTCCGCGAGCCGACGGATCGTCGTGCCCAGGGCGTGGGCAAGCGCAGGGCCAAGACCGCTCGTCGGTTCGTCGAGCACCAGCAGCCGCGCCCCCGTCACCAGGGCGGAGGCCAGCGCCAAGCGCTGCTGCTGGCCGCCGGACAGCTGGTGCGGGAAGCGGCGGCAGACCGACTCCCACTCCAGGCCGGCCGAGTTCAGTGCCCGGCGTGCGGCGGTCTTCCGCGCCGTCCGTCCCGGATGTCCGAGCGCCGCGAGCTCCGTCAGCGCGCCGCCGGCCCGGCGCACCGGATCCAGTACCGACTCCGGGTGCTGCGGCAGATGGGCCGCGCAGCCCGCCCTGGCGGCAGGGCGTCGTACGGGCGTGAGGGTCATGAGATCCGTCCCGTCCAGCAGGACGCGTCCGGCCAGCCTCACGCCGCTGCGTGAGGCGCCGAGCGCCGCCAGACCGAGCGTGGTCTTGCCGCTGCCGGACGGGCCGACGACGGCGACCACGGCGCCAGCCTGGACGGCCAGTTCGACGTGTTCCAGGAGCGGGTGCGCGCCGCCGTCGGCGTACGCGGAGAGCTCCGGGATCTCCAGGAGCGGAAGGCCGTCGGAACCGCCGGTCACGATCGTGTCCTCCTGTGGGCGAGGGCGCGGTCCACCAGCAGGTTGCCGCCGACACACAGCGCCGTCAGGAGAGCGGCGGGCACCAGCACGGCGGCGGGCTGGGTGAACAGGGCGTCACTGTTGCGTTCGATGAGCACGGCCCAGTCCGGCGAGGAAGCGGGCAGTCCGAGACCGAGGAAATTGGCGGACGCCAGGAGGTACAGGACGAGGGAGAACCGGCCGCCCGCATCCGTGGCCAGCGGTGCCGCCAACTCCCGCGCCAGATGCCGCAGATGGATGTACGCCCAGCCGTGCCCCTGCATCCGCAGCGCCTCGACGACGGTGCGCGAACCCGGCGCGAGCGCGGCACCGCGTACCAGGCGCGCGACAGCGGGGACCTGGAGCAGCCCGGCGACCGTCACCAGCCAGAACCGCTCGCGGTGTCCCGTCGCGGCCAGGGTCATCAGAACCAGCAGGCCGGGGAAGGCGAGCAGCACATCCAGTGCGCGCATCACCGTCTCGTCGAGGCCACGGCGCGGGCCGGCGGCCAGCAGTCCCAGCGGGACCCCGGCGGCCATGCCGACCGACAGTGCGGCCAGGGCGCTGCCCACCACCGAGGCACCGCCTTGCAGCACGAGGGCGAGCACGTCGCGGCCGAGGACGTCCGTGCCCAACAGGTGCCCCGCGCCGGGCGGCTGTGACGGCAGCGCACCCTCACCCGGCGCGGCATCCCCGGCCACCCACGGCCCGAGGAGAGCCGCGAGCACCGGCACACCGAGGAGCACCAGCGCGATCCACGGCATGCGCCGTCGCTTCGCACCGACCGTGTCACGCTTCTCCGGAACGGTCACGCCGTGACCTCCCGGCGCGGTGCGAGGCGGTGGGCGGCCAGGTCGGCGAGGAGGTTCACGACGACGGCGGTGCCGGTGAACAAGAGCGCGTACGTCTGTACTTGGGGCAGGTCGCGATTCTGCACCGCCTCGACGAAGCCGCTGCCCAGGCCGCGGAATCCGAACACCGCCTCCACGAGGACGGCGCCGCCGAGCAGTCCCTCCACGCACCGGGCGTACTGCTGCGCGGCGGGGCCCAGTGCGTTGGGCAGCACGTGGCGCAGCACCACCGTGCGCTCCCGCATGCCGAGCAGCCGCAGGTGCTCGGCGACAGGACCGTGCCGCTGGGCCGCCACACCCACGCGGATCTGGCGTGCCAGATCACACAGGTGGCGTGCGGTCAGCACGGCGACGGGCAGCACCAGTACGGCAGGCTGCGCACGGAGCGCGGCCGTGTCCATGCCGACGGCGGTGGCGGGCAGCAGCCCGGCGGCGAGCGACACCGAGGCGACCAGGAGCAGCCCGAGCACGAACTCCGGGACGGCGTGCAGCAGGACGGCGGCGGCGTTCAGCGTCCGGTCGGTGCGGCTGCCCTCACGGAGCCCGGAGAAGGTGCCCAGGAGCGGCGCCAGCACGGTGACGAGGAGCAGCGCGGGCACGCCCACGAGGAGCGTCACCCCGGCACGGCGGCCGATGTCGTCGCCCACGGGCAGCCCGGTGGTCAGGGAGTGCCCGAGGTCGCCGGTGAGCAGGCGGCCGAGCCAGTGCCAGAAGCGGGTCCAGGCCGGTTCGTCGAGACCCAACTGTGTGCGCAGGGCCGCTACTTGCTCGGGTGTGCCGAGTTCACCGCGCAGGACGTCGGCGGTGTCGCCGGGCAGGAGCGAGCCGACGGCGAACACCGCCACCAGGACGACCAGACACTGGACCAGCGCAAGGAGTGAGCGCCGCAGGATGTAGGCGCGCACCTCAGCCGATGCGGACCCGGTCGAAGCGGGCCCAGTCGTGCGAGTTCGGCGGTGCCGCACGCAGGCCGCGTACGGACGCGTCGACGGCGTCGTTGGCGTCGGAGAACGCCCACACCAGCAGTCCCGATGCGTCGCGGGCGATCTTCTGGGCCCGGGCGAGCAGGCTCAGCCGGTCCTGCTCGTCGCGGGTGGTGCGGGCCCGCTCGAGCAGCGTGTCGAACTTCTTCGAGGCGTACTGCGTCTGGTTGCGGGCCGCTCCGCCGCGCACCCGCTGTTGCAGGAAGTCGGAGACGGGCAGCGTGGAGGTGGTGTTGAAGGCGGCGACGCCCTTCGTCTTGATCTCGGAGAAGTACGTGCTGGACGCGCGGGTGTTGGCGCTCAGCTTCAGCCCGACCTCGCGCAGCTGGCGCGCCATCAGGTCAGCGGCCGGCTCCCAGGCGGCGTCGACGGAGCTGGTCTCCACAGTGATGTGCAGCCCCTCGGCCCCTGCCGCCTTCACCAGCCTGCGCGCCTCGCCGACATCCCGTGCCCGCGGCTCGAGGTCGTCCGGGTAGCCGCGCAGGCCCATGCCGAACAGGTCGTTGCCGCTCTCGCCGTGGCCGGCCAGCGCGATGCGTACCAGGGCCGCCCGGTCGATGCCGAGCTGCACGGCCCGTACCAGGCGCGGATCGTCGAACGGTTCGCGTCCGGTGCGCAGGAGGAGTTGCTGCGCGGTCGCCCGCTTGGCCGTCAGGAGCCGGGTCGAGCCCTCCTTCTTGAGGCGTTCCACGGAGGATCCGGCCATGTCGGCGGCGTAGTGCACCTGCCCGGAGAGCAGCGCGTTGAGCCGCGCCGCCTCGTCGTTCGCCGGGACGATTTCGAGCTCGGCGATGTGCGGGGCACCGTCCCAGTGGTCCGCCCAGCGGCGGTAGCGGGCGGTGCCTCCGGGGGTGAACGACACATAGGTGAAGGGGCCGGAGCCGACGGGCTTGCGGAAGTCCTTCGTCCCCTCGGGGATGATCTCGGTGCCGGGTCCGGCGAGGACGGTGGGAAACTCGAAGTTCGGCGCCTTCAGCCGGAAGACCACGGAGCGTTCGCCGTCGGCCTTACTGGCGGCGAAGTCGATCGAGGAGAGCAGCACTTGGGAGGGCGAGCCGGTGGCGGGGTCGGCGGCCCGGCGGTAGCTGTAGAGGACGTCCTTCGCGGTGACGGGCCTGCCGTCGTGGAAGTGCGCCCCGCGCAGGCGTATGCGCCACCGGGTGCCCGAGGCGTCGCTCTCCCAGGACTCCGCGAGCCGCGCTCGGACCGACATGTCGTCCGCGTACGTACCGAGCGTGTCGTACAGGGCCTTGGCGCGGGCCTGGTCGACGAAGTTGGGGGCGACGTGGGGGTCGAGGGTTTCCCGGGAGCCGCCGGCCGTGAACGCCGCGCGGAACCGGTCGCTTCCACCCCCGTCCTTCCCGTCTGCGCCGCAGCCGGTGAGCAGGCCGGACGCGGTCAGTGCCAGGGCTCCTCCGGCGGCCAGCACCCCTCGTCTGCCGGGCTGTGGCCGCTGCTCGGGCTCCGTGCGGGCATGCGTGAGCACAGTCGATCCTCTCCGGGGTGTCCTCGCCCCTGCAGTCAGACCGGCGACGGGTCAGTCTCCTGACTCCCGGATCGTCGCTCGCCTCCGCCTTCCCGCCCGCGTCAGCGGACAGTGGCGTGCAGGAGGATCGCTCCCCGGTCACAGTGGCGGGACCGCGCCGGACTCACACCGGCTTCCTGGTTCCCGTCGCCTCGTGTGCTCATTGTTGCGTACGAGGCGACGGAGCAGGCCCCCCGGGCGTGTGGAGCGGAGCTGCCCGGACCTCAGGTGAGATAGTCGACGGATCGGCGGATTCCACCCCCGACGACCACGAACCAGACGCCGATCCACCCGCCCCGAACCCGAGGAGCCACCCGGTGGATGACCTCACACAGCGGCTCGCCCCACGGTGCCGCCCATGATCCCGTTCGCCCTGTACCTCCCCGGATCAGGCGCCCTCCCGCGATGGGTACAGATCACGGTCGCCGTCGTGGTCATCGGCGCGATGGCCACCCGCATCTGGCTGTTCCTGCGCCGCCGGAAGTGAAGGGTGCGGGCACAGCTTCCGGACGACGCCGGGGCGGTTGTGGAAGGGGTCGTCTTCGCGCGGCGTGGTGATGCTGCCCGATGGCAGGCCACCTCGGGGTCTCCGACCGTCAGCCCTCCGCCGCCCACGCCAAAAGCTGCTGGATGCGCAGGCCCCGGCGGGCGTCGATCGGCGTGGAGCGGTTGGCGCGTACCGCGTGTGCGAATTCTCGGCGCAGCACGGGCCAGCATTCCTCGTGGTCCAGTTCCGCCGTGTCGTAGACGAGTTCGTCGCCGGGGCCGAGCAGTTCCACCCGGGTGCGGGCCCGCGGAAGCCGTACGGAGCCCGAGAGCGAGGCCTGGCTCACCGCGCCGTTCTCGTGTTCGCAGGTCAGCTCGGTCCAGCGGCGCGGGTCTCCGGTGGAGCGTACGGAGGTGATGGGGCCGACAGCGGTGTCGAGGAGATCGAGGAGGTGCGGGCCAAGGTCGAGCAGTGCGCCGTGCTCCATGCGCCAGGCGGTGGCGAAGTCCCCGCCCAGGAAGGCGCCGTGGAGGTAGCAGGAGCGGGCGCCGGTGACCTCCACGTGCCGCGCCGCTTCCAGGAAGGCGCGGGTGGCCGGGTGATAGCGCTTGGTGAGGACGAGTTGGGAGACCACGCCCGCTTCCTCGACCGCGTCCGCCACACGCCGCGCCCCGGCGAGATCCGGGGCCAGGGGCTTTTCGAGCAGCAGCGCCTTGCCGGCCTTCGCGGCGCGGGGCGCCAACTCGGCCTGGACGGCGGGGGGTACGGCGAAGGCGACGGCCTCGCAGTGGTCGAGGAGTTCGTCGAAGCTCGCGGCGACGGCCGCACCGTAGGGCGCCGCGGTCTCGGCCGCCGCTTCCGGGCGGCGGGCCCACACGGCGGCCAGCGTCGTCTCGGGTCCGGCGGCCAGCATCCGCGCATGCATGACGCGCGCCCACGGCCCGGCACCGACCAGGCCGACCCTCACCGGCGCGGGCGAACCGGCGGCGGAGTCGGCGGGCTCGGCGGGCGAAGGGCGGGAGCTGCTGTCGCTCATGGGGTCTCCGTTCAAGCGTGTGCTTGCGCTTGTGCGTAGTGCGTAGGTGGTGGTGTCGTCGGTCAGGGCGTCGACGCGTCCAGTCGTGCGTCCGCGCGATCCGGCGAGTAGAGGTGTTCCACGACCATCTCGCCCGCGCCCATCAGGCCTGCCCGGTCCCCCAGTTGTGCGGTGACCACGTTCAGGTTGGCCGTGGTGCGGGGCATGGCGCGCTGGTAGAGCAGTTCGCGTACGCCGGTCATGAAGGGGGCTCCGGCGAGGTCGCCTGCGAGCATCAGGACGCCGGGGTTGAGCAGGGTGACCACGGTGGCAAGCACCTCCCCGACGCGCTGGCCCGCCTCCCTGGCCAGGCGGATGGCGTCGGGCTGGCCGTCGGCCAGGTGCTGGTGCACGCCCGAACCGGACGTGGTGGGAATGCCGAGCGCGGAGAGCTGTCCGGCCAGGGCGCGTCCGCTGGCGACCGCGGCGAGGCAGCCGTAGGAGCCGCACATGCACAGCGCGTCGGGCCGGTCGTGCAGCCGGATGTGGCCGATGTCGCCGGCGCCGCCGTCGATGCCGCGGTAGACCTCGTCGCCGACGACAACTCCCGCGCCGATACCGGTCGATGCCTTGATGAGCAGGAACGCGGCGCAGTCCGCATGGCCCGCGCGGTGCTCGGCGTACGCCATGAGGTTGGCGTCGTTGTCGACCAGGACGGGCACCGGGCCGGGTTCCAGCGAGGCGCCGACCTGCTCCGCGTACGCCGCCTGCATCTGTTCCCGGATGGGGAAGCGGTCCCAGCCCGGCATGATCGGCGGTTGGATGACCTGGCCGAGCTCGAAGTCGACGGGGCCGGGGACGGACATGCCGATCCCCGCCACCTTGCCCGGCTCGGTCCCGGCTTCGGCGAGCAGGGGCAGGAACCAGCCGGCCAGGGTGTCGATGACCTTGGCGGGCCCGTCGGTGACGAGGACGGGTCCCGAGGTCTCGGCCAGTACGTCACCGGCCAGGTCGAGGACGGCGGCCCGTGCGTGCCGGGTCTCCAGGTCCACGGCCAGGACCACCGCGTGCGAGGCGTCGAACTCCAGGAGGGCGGAGGGCCGTCCGCCGGTGGAGGCACCGGCGGTGTCGCGCAGCCAGCCCGCGCCGAAGAGCTGGTCGAGGCGCAGGCCCACGGTCGATCGCGACAGACCGGTGGCGCGCAGGAGTTCGCTGCGTGTGGTGGCCTCGCCGCTGCGGATGAGCTGCAGCAGGTGGCCCGGGCTTGCTTGGCTCGCCGGCATCATTTCCCCGTCTCTGGATTCTCGCGGGACCGCGGGAGCCCGCGGGAGCCCGTACCCGTCAACTCTTGTCGGCGCCGCTGGTCAGGCCCTCGGTCAACAGGCGTTCCGCGGCGAAGAACAGAAGTATCACGGGGATGGTCAGGACCACGGACCCGGCCATGAGCACGGTCTTGGAGACCTCGATGCCGTTGGACAGTTGGGCGAGGCCCAGCGAGACCGTCCACTTCTCGGGGTCGGCCGCGAGGAAGAGCAGCGCGAAGAGGAACTCGTTCCAGGCAATCATGAACACATACAGGCCGGTTGCCATCAGGGAGGGCACGGCCAGCGGCAGGATCACCTTGCGCAGGGCCTGGAGGCGCGAGCAGCCGTCGAGGGCGGCTGCTTCCTCGATGGAGTACGGGATGGTCACGAAGTAGTTCTTCAGCATGTAGATCGAGACGGGCACGGTCTGTGCGACGTACACGATGGCCAGGCCCGCGAGGCTGGAGGAGAGTCCCAGCTTCGCGAACATCACGAAGAGCGGCACGGCGAGCAGCGTCGCCGGGAACATGTAGACCGCGAGGAACATCGCGCTGATCTGGCGGTTGCCGAAGAACTTCAGGCGGCTGATGGCGTAGGCGCCGGGCACGGCGGCGATGAGGGTGAGGGCGACGGTGCCGAGCGAGACGAGTGCCGAGTTGAGCAGCAGCTGAAGGAATCCCTGTCCGCCTTCGGACTGGGGTTTCATGACGTTCTCGTAGGTGCTGAGGGTGAACTCCTTCGCGGAGACCCACAGGGAGCCGGGGTCGAGCAGGAGGGAGTCGATGGACTTCACCGACAGGAGCACCATGTAGTAGAAGGGCACGATCGTGATCACCGCGAGGAAGGCGATGACGACCCACCGCAGGACGCCGAAGAGGCGCTCCTCGAACTGGGTGCGTGTCATGGAAAGCGGCGACATCACGACTCCTCCTGGACCTTCTTGCCGAAGAACTTGAAGTACAGGCCGAGCAGCACCATGAGGACGGCGGCGAGGACCAGGGCCTGGGCGGCCGCGGCGCCGACGTCGTAGCGCGAGGTGAGGAAGTCGTAGACCCGCACCGCTGCGACCTCGGTGCCCGCTCCGCCGTTGGTGAGCAGGTAGACGTCGTCGAATTTGTTGAACGTCATGATGAAGCGCAGGACGCACAGCAGGGCCATGACCGGCATCAGCTGGGGCAGCAGGATGTGCCGGAAGCGCTGGAGGGGCGTGGCGCCGTCGACCTTGGCGGCTTCCTCCAGGCCGCCTGGTACGGCATGGAGCCGGGCGAGGATGAAGAGGAAGGCGAAGGGGAAGTAGCGCCAGGTCTCGAAGGCGATGACGGTGAGCAGGGCCAGCGGGATGTCGAAGTGCGCGCCGAGGAAGCTGACTTCGTACTCGCGGGTGGAGAGGAACGCGATCGGGTCGTCCCAGCCGAAGAGGGAGCGGCCCCATTCGTTGACGATGCCGTACTGGGGGCTGAGGGCGACCTCCCAGACGAAGGCGACGGCGACGACGGGTGCGACGTAGGGCAGGAGCATCACGCCGCGCAGCAGTCCGCGTCCGCGGAAGGGGGTGCGCAGGGCGAGCGCCGCGATCAGGCCGAGGACGACGGAGCCCAGGGTGGCGCCGACGGTGTAGACGAGGGTCGTGGAGAGGCTGGACCAGAAGCCGGCCGAGCTGAAGACCTGGGTGAAGTTGTCCAGGGTCCAGTTGCCGAGCAGGCCCATGTCCTGGATGTCGACGAGCTTGGCGTTCTGGAAGGCGAGCAGCACCGTCCACAGGATCGGCAGGATCACGACGACGAGCACGACCACGAAGGTGGGGGTGACGAAGGCGAGTCCGGCGCGGTTCTCGCGGCCGGTGGCGCTCGGCGGGCGGGACTTCTTGCGCTGCCGCCGCTCGTCGGCCGGTGGCGGCTCGGGCGTGGTGGCTGCGGTGCGGCGCTTCGTCGCGCCGCTCTGGGCAGTGCTCATGGGTCAGTACCTCGGTGTGCCTGGGTGCGGGCCGCCGGCTGGGGGCGGCTGTCGGTGGGGCGGCTGAGGGTGATGGCTGGGGGCGGGGCGGCTGCCGGTGGGGTGGCGGTTCATGGCCGCGGCTAGCGGAGGGATTTCTGCAGGGCGGCCACTTCGTCGCGGGCCTCGCGTGCCGCCTCTTGCGGGGAGCTCTGGCCGCTGGTCATGGAGCCGATGGCCTTGGGTACGGGCAGTTCGCCGTTGGTCGCGCCGACGAGGGCTCCCTCGCCCTGGCTGATGCCCCAGCGGCGCATGTTGCTGACGCCGTCGGCGAGCTGGTCGAGGAGCTGGTCGGAGAAGGCCTGGTTCATGGGCTCGCGGCGGTCGACGCCGATGTCGCTGGAGCGCCAGGCGTCCAGGTACTTGTCGGGGTCGTCCGCGGTGCCGCCGCGGACCGGGATCTTGCCTTCGGGGGCCATGTCGAACCAGTCCTCGTAGCCGGCGCCCATCATGTACTCGATGAACTGGCGTGATGCGTCGCTCTCCGCGGTCTTGGTGGTGACCCAGGAGGTGATCTCGCCGAACTGGGCGGGCTTCTTGCCCGCCGGGCCGCCGAGCGCGGTGGTGATGCCGGTGTTGTCGGCCAGGAACTTGCGGTCCCCCCGGCACTCGGCGCAGCTGGGCAGGGCGTCCTTGCGCAGTCCCGCGAGTTCGTCGAGGAGGAAGGACGACCAGATGACCATGGACGACTTGCCCGCGAAGTAGGTGGCGCGGGTGGAGTCCACGGTCTGGGTGCCGGGCGGGCCGTACTGGTCCGCGAGGGTGGCGTACGTCTTGAAGGCGGTGGCGCACTGCGGCGAGTCGAGGTCGACCTGCCGCTTGCCGTCGACCAGCTGGCAGTCGTTGGCCAGGGCCAGGCCTTCGAAGCTCTGCTGGGTGAACACGTCGCTGGGGTCGGTGGCGGCGGAGATGCCGTCGCGGCCCTTGGTAGTGAGGTCCTTCGCGGCCTTGAGCAGGCTCTGGTAGGTGTCGGGTGCCGGCAGGTCGGCCTGCTTCAGCTGGTCCTTGCGATAGGCGAGGAGCTGGAGCCAGGCGTCGGAGGGGACACCGAGCCGGGTGGCGCCGTCGGAGGTGAGGTCGAGGGCGTTGGCGTTGAACGTGGAGCGGCCGAGCTTCTTGACGATCTGGCGGGGGATGTCGGTGTTGAGCAGGCCGTTGCTGTACATCTGCCAGGTCTGGCCCATCGGGGCCGCGCCGATGACGTCGGGGAGCTTGCCGGAGGCGGCGGCGGACATGATCAGCTGAGGCATCTGGGCCTCGTCGACGCCGACCAGATCGACCTTGATGCCGGTCTTCTTCTCGAAGCGGTCGATGATCTTCTCGGTGGCGTCGACGCGCGGGGTCAGGTTCTCCTGCGACCACACGGTGATGTGCCGGTCGGCCTTGGCCGGTCCGCTCTGGCTGTCACCGGCGCAGCCGGCCAGTGCCGCCATTCCCAGTGCCGCCGCGAGACCTGAGGCGATCACCTTCGATCGGCCGGTCCTCATGCGCATGTTCAGTCCTCATCGACTCGCCGACTTATGTCTACTGGGCACACATCTCAGCACCTCTTTTGCTTGTTGACAAGACATAAGTTCGGGATAGTCTCGACGTATCCGGTGGTCGCGGCGCCCCGCAGCGCCCCGGATCCCAGCTCTCACCACACTCCCGAGCCCTCGGAGCCTTTTCGTGGAACGCGTCGTCCAATTCACCGGCCCCCGTCAGGTCGAGGTGGCCGAGCACGCCAGTGCCCCGCTGCCCGCCGGACATCTGCGGGTCCGCACCCTCTACTCGGGCATCTCCGCCGGCACCGAACTCACCGCCTACCGCGGCACCAACCCGTACCTGACCCGCACCTGGGACCCCGAGGCCCGGCTGTTCCGCGACGGCGCCGCCGGCATCGAATACCCCGTCGTGGGCTGGGGGTACTCCGAGGTCGGCGAGGTCACCGAGGTCTCCCCCGAACTGGTCGGCACGCCCGCCATACCCGCCGTCGGCGACTTGGTGTGGGGCATCTGGGGCCACCGCAGCGAGGGCATCGTCCCCGCCGAACGCATGGCGGGCCACACCCTGCCGGCCGGCCTCGCACCCCTCGCCGGATCCTTCGCCCGTGTCGGCGCCATCGCCTACAACGCGGTCCTGTCCGCCGACATCCACCTGGGCGAGGACGTCGCCGTCTTCGGGCAGGGCGTCATCGGCCTGATCACCACCCGGCTCGCCCAGCTCAACGGCGCCCGCGTCACCGCGGTCGACGCCATCGACGGACGCCTCGACACAGCGCTGAAGTACGGCGCCCACAGCACCCTGAACGCCCGCACCGACGCGGTCGCCGAGCAGATCCGCGAGGCCACCGCCGGAGCGGGCGCCGACGTCGCCATCGAGATCAGCGGCGTCCACCCCGCCCTCCAGGAGGCGCTGCGCTGCGTCACCGTCGGCGGCCGCGTGGTGGCCTCCGGCTTCTACCAGGGAGACGGCATCGGGCTGCGGCTCGGCGACGAATTCCACCACAACCGCGCCCAGTTGATCTGCTCCCAGATCGGCGGCGTGCCCCCGCAGCTGTCGCACCGCTGGAGCGTGGAACGCCTCCAGCAGACCTTCCTGCGCCTGGTCGCCGAAGGCCAGGTCGACGTCGAGTCCCTGGTCAGCCATGTCATCCCGGTCGCCGACGCGGCCGACGCGTACGTCCTTCTTGATGAGCGCCCCGCGGACGCTCTTCAGGTCGTCCTGGAATTCTGAGAGGCCCCCGTGTTCAAGACCGCCGCACAGGAACAACTGCTCCCGGGCGACACCCTTCAGCAGAAGTGGGAGTTCGCGCAGGCCGCCGGCTACGACGCCATCGAGCTGCGTGCCAAGGGAGACCTCCACTTCGCGTCCCGGCTGCCCGAGCTGAAGCAGGCCCTCGCCGACGGCGTCGTGATGCCCACCGTCTGCGTCGAGATGCTGCACTTCTTCGGCGCCTTCGACCCCGACCTGCGCCGTGACGCCATCGAGCAGATGAAGTCCCAGCTCACCGTGATCGCCGAGATCGGCGGCCTGGGCGCGCAGACCCCCGCGTCGTACGGCATGTTCTCCAGCCGGCTGCCTCCCTTCGAGGCCCCGCGCAGCGCCGAGGAGGACCGCGAGGTCCTGCTCGGCGGCCTCACGGAGCTGGGCGAGCACGCCAAGAAGGAGGGCGTCCAGCTCTACCTGGAGCCCCTCAACCGCTACGAGGACCACATGGTCAACCGCCTGGAGCAGGCCGCCGAGCTCCTTGCGACCGTGGGCCTGGACTCGGTGAAGATCGGCATCGACAGCTACCACATGAACATCGAGGAGGCGGACCCCGCCGCCTCGATCCTCAAGTACGCCGACTACATCGGCCACGCCCAGGTCTCCGACTCCAACCGCTTCCAGCCCGGCGCCGGACACCTCGACTGGCAGGCCTGGCTCTCCGCCCTGCACGCCATCTCCTACGACGGCTACCTCGCCGCCGAGTGCCGCCTCACCGGCGACCCGGTGGACGCCGTCCGCTCGATCCCGGACTTCCTGCGGGGTGCCGGAGCATGACGGCCCTTCTCGGCGACACCGTGGTGGGGCCCGGCGCAGGCCCCACCACCGATCCCGGCGGCGCGGGCCTGCGGCGCGGCGCGGCCCGCGTGCTGCTCGGCAACTGGACCGGCGGCGCCACCGTGCCCTCGCGCACGCTCTACCCGCACCAGTGGAGCTGGGACTCGGCTTTCATCGCCATCGGCCTGCGCCACCTCTCCGTGCGCCGCGCCCAGCGGGAGCTGGAGACGCTTCTGGGCGCTCAGTGGGACGACGGGCGCATCCCGCACATCGTCTTCAACCCGTCGGTGCCGCTGGACGCCTACTTCCCCAGCCCCGACTTCTGGCAGTCCTCGCGGGCAGGACGCGCCGCGGGCGCCCCGCCGGCACCCGAGACATCGGGCATCGTGCAGCCTCCCGTGCACGCCCTGGCGGCCTGGCTGGTGCACGAGGCCGACCCCGCCGAGTCCGCTCGCCGCGGCTTCCTCGCCCGGGTCTACCCGCGCCTCGCCGCCTGGCACCGCTACCTCACGTCCCGGCGCGACCTGGGCGGACACGGGCTCGCCGCGATGGTCCACCCCTGGGAGCCGGGCATGGACAACAGCCCCTGCTGGGAAGCCCCCCTCGCGCGCGTCGAACCCGCCGCGCCCGGCTCGTTCCGCCGCGCCGACCTCGACCACGGCGCCGCCGCCGACCGCCCCACCGACCTCGACTACGGGCGCTACGTCCGCCTCGCCGTCGACTACCGCGACTCCGGGTACGCCGACCGCCCCGGAACGCACGCCTTCGCCGTAGAGGATCCCGGCGTCAACGCCCTGCTGATCGCAGGCGAGCACGCGCTCGCCAGGATCGCCCGGGCCCTGGGCGCCGACCCCGCCGAGCACCACGAGCGGGCGCAGGCACTGACCGCCACCCTGGTCGAACGGCTGTGGGACCCGGCGGCGGGCATGTTCCTCGTCCGGGACCTGGTGGGCGGCGAACTGATCCCCGAGCGCAGCGTGTCGGGCCTGATCCCGCTGATCGTGCCGGGCCTTCCCGCGCAGGTCACCGACAGCCTTCTCGCCACGCTCGGCAGCAGGCACTTCCGCACCGACGCCACCGCCCTGGTGCCCAGTTACGACCTGGCGGGCCACGCCTTCGACCGCTCCCGCTACTGGCGCGGACCCGCCTGGTTCAACACGGCCTGGCTCGTCGAACGGGGCCTGCGCCAGTACGGAGCCACCGAGCGGGCCGACCGGCTTCGCGCCGCCTTCCTCTCCGCCGCGGGCGCCTCGGGGTTCGCCGAGTACGTCGACCCGTACACCGGCGAGGGTCGCGGCACCCGTGACTTCGCCTGGACCGCCGCGCTCGCCCTGGATCTGTCCCGGCCTCCGCACAGCAAGGAGAGCGCCCGATGACGGCCATTGACCGGGTGCTGCTCGTCCGCGAGGGCACCTTCGTCTCCCTCGGCCCCGACGGCGCGATCACCGGCAGCGCGGGAGCGTCACCGGACGGTCTGTTCCTGCGCGATGCCCGGCACCTCAGCCGCTGGGAGCTGACCGTCGACGGGACGGCTCCGGCTGTCCTGGCCGGGGCGTCCGAGGGGCCGCGCGCCACCTGTGTGCTCACCCCGGCGGGCACCCGTGACGAGCCGCCGACCTACACCGTCTTCCGCGAACAGGCCGTCGACGCGGGCGTGTTCACCGAGCGGCTGCGGATCGTCAGCAACCGTCCGGAAGCGATGACGGCACGCCTCGCGCTCTGGGTCGACGCGGACTTCGCCGACCAGTTCGAGCTGCGCTCCGACCATCGCACCTATCCGAAGCCGGACGCCGCCCGTACGGTCGAAATGACCCCGCGGGGCATCGAGTTCGACTACCGGCGCGGCGACTGGCACTCCCGTACGTCGGTCGTCGCCACCCCCGCACCCGACGTCTCGGCGGCCGGGTCCGCCGGCACCGCCCGCCGCCTCGTCTGGTCGGTGGAGCTGGCCGCGCACGGACAGGCCGAGGTGAATCTGCGGGTCGAGGCACACCCCTCCGGCGCCGCGCCGCGCCCGCTTCCGGCCGCCTCGACGGACCCCGTACCTGAACTCGCCGACGCCGAAGGGGACTTGCTCAGGGCCTGTACGCAAGGCCTGACGGACCTGGACCTGTTGCGGATCCAGGCCACCGGGCCGGACGGCGAACCGGTGAGCATGCCCGCCGCGGGCATTCCCTGGTTCCTCACGCTCTTCGGCCGGGACTCCCTGCTCACCTCGTACTTCGCCCTGCCCTACCGGCCGCGGACGGCCGCGGGCACCCTGGCCGCGCTGGCGGCCACCCAGGGCACGGAGTACGACGCGTCCCGCGGCGAACAGCCCGGCCGCATCGTGCACGAGGTACGCCACGGCGAGCTCGCGCACTTCCGGCAGGTGCCCTACGGCCGCTACTACGGTTCCGTCGACGCCACGCCCCTGTTCCTGGTCCTGCTGCACGCCCACGCCGAGGCCACCGCCGACCGTGCGCTCGCCGTCCGGCTGGAGCGCCACGCCCGGGCCGCGGTGGAGTGGATGTTCACCGACGGGGGCCTCGACGAGCACGGTTACCTGGTCTACGAACCCGACCCGAACGGCCTGGTCAACCAGAACTGGAAGGACTCCGCCGGCGCCATCTGCCACATCGACGGCACCCAGGCCAAGGGCCCCGTCGCGGTGTGCGAGGCACAGGGGTACGCCTACGACGCCCTGGTCCGCACGGCATCCCTGGCACGCACCACATGGCACGACCCGGCATACGCACAGCGGCTGGAAACCGCGGCGGCCGCGCTGCGCACCCGCTTCCACCGGGACTTCTGGATGGCGGAGCAGGGCTTCCCCGCCCTCGCCCTGGACGGCGACGGCCGGCAGGTCGACGCGCTCGCCTCGGACGCGGGTCACCTTCTGTGGTCCGGCATCCTCGACCAGGACCGCGCCGAGCAGGTCGGCCGGCGGCTCTTGCGGCCGGACTTCTTCACCGGCTGGGCGATCCGGACGCTGGCCGCCGATCAGGCCCCGTACCACCCGCTCTCCTACCACCGCGGCAGCTGCTGGCCCCACGACAACGCGCTCGTGGCGCTCGGCCTGGCCCGCCACGGACTGACAAAGGAGCTGACGACGCTGGCCCGTGGCCTGGTCGAGGCAGCAGCCCACCACGGCTACCGCCTGCCGGAGGTCATGGCGGGCTACGACCGCTCCGAGCTGCCGGAGCCGGTCCCCTACCCGCACTCCTGCTCCCCCCAGGCCTGGGCGGCGGCGACACCGCTGGCGCTGCTCACGGCGTTGCGCGGAGGCAGCTGAGGCTCTCCCCCACGGGAGCCCGCCCCCCCAGAGCCCGTGCCGTGGTGCACCGCACTGTGCAGCACGGCACGGACAGAGCCGGGGCCGCCGGACACCTGACGTTCCGGCGGCCCCGGCCTAGTGATGCCGTGTCATGTGGGCCAGGGCCTGCGTCGAGCTGTCGGGGGCGAAGGCACTGTCGATGCCCTCCGCCGCTCCCTCGGCCGCCTCCGTGGAGCGCGGCATGAGGATGGCCTCGTATGCGGTGATCGCCTGGTCGACGGTGGGGCTGGTGACGAGGGCCCCGGCGAGGTCCGCGCCGTCGAGCATGGCGAGGTTGGCGCCCATTCCGGAGAAGGGGGACATGAGGTGGGCGGCGTCGCCGAGGAGGGTGACACCGGGGGTGTGCTGCCAGGTGTGCGGGACGGGCAGGGCGTACAGGGGGCGGTTGGTGTAGCCGGTGTCGGTGGCGGTGATGAAGCCGAGCAGGTCGGGGCTCCAGCCGGCGAACTCGGCGAGGAGAGCTTCGCGTACGGCGGCGGTGTCGGTGAGGTCGACGCCTGCCTGCTGGTGCCAGTTCTCGGCGGTACGCATGCCGACGTAGACGCGGATGTGTCCGCCGCTGTTGCGCTGGGCGACGAAGCCCTGGTTGTTGTCCAGGGCCATCATGGTTCCGTCGCCCGTGAGTCGGGCGAGGGTGGTGTGGCGGTGGTCGGCGTCGCTGAGTCCGGTCTCGACGAAGGTGACGCCGGTGTAGGCGGGGCTTGCGTCGGACAGCAGGGCGCGGACTTTGGACCAGGCTCCGTCGGCTCCGACGACGAGGTCGGCATCGGCGGTCGTGCCGTCGGCGAAGTGCAGGCGGTGCGTGCCCTCGCCGAGTGAAGTGACGCGGGAGAGTTTGTGGTTCCAGCGCACAGTGTCCGGCTTGAGGGAATCGAGGAGGAGGCCGCGCAGTTGGCCGCGGTCGATCTCGGGGTTGCCCTCGGCGGTGTCCGTCGCGGACGGGGCCGCGTCGAACAGGATCCGGCCATCGCGGCCGACAAGCCGCATCTGCTGCCCCTCGGGGCGCGCCTCGGCCAGGAAGTCGTTCAGCAACCCGGCCGCGCGCAGGGCGTGTTGGCCGGACCGGGGGTGCATGTCGAGACTGCCGCCCTGGTCGCGTGCGGTGCGGGAGGCGTCGGCGTCGTACACGGTGGCGGTGATGCCGTGTTCTTGCAGGATGCGGGCGCAGATCAGGCCGCCGGGGCCCGCGCCGATGATCGCGATGCGGGATGGTGCGGGAGTGGTGTTCATGGCGTTTCTCCGTTCGTCCGCACAGCGGTGCTGCGGTGCTGCGGTGCGATGAGGTGGGGTCGCTGGATGCCGTGCGGCGCGGCCGGACAGAGGGGCCGGGCGGTGGCTCACGGCCACCGGTGCGGTGCCTCGCAGCGCCACTCCAGAAAAGCACACCAACTCAATAAGTGCAACGACTCAACTTTTGAACCCGGGCAACCGAGAGGTAGAGTCGCGGCATGACCGACACCGAGAACGGCACGGAGACCGACGCCGGGCCCCACGCCGGAAGCGGCGCCCCATCAGCGCCGACGGGCCGCCGTGAACGCAAGAAGGCCGCCACCCGCCAAGCCATCGCGGATGCGGCCCTGCGCCTGTTCCTGGAGCGCGGATACGACGATGTCGGCATCCGCGAGATCGCGGACGCCGCAGACGTGTCCACGACCACGCTGTTCAAGCACTTCCCGGTCAAGGAAGCACTCGTATTCGACGAGGACGCGGCCCAGGAAGCCGGCCTGCTCGCCGCCGTGCACGAGCGGCCCGATGGCCAGTCCATCCCCGCGGCGCTGCGCGAGCACGCACTGCGCCACCGCATGGCGGCCGCGGGCAGCGACGCCCGCTTCACCGCCTTCGCCGACCTGGTCGACACCACCCCGGCCCTGCGCGACCACGTACAGAACATGTGGCTGCGCCACACCGCCGCCCTGGCCGGGGCCATCGCCGACGACAGCGGCCTGCCCGCGGACGATCCCGCCTGCACCGCCCTGGCCCACTTCGCCCTTGAAGCCCCGCGCGCCGCCCGCGGCCACGACGATCCCCGCCAGGCCGTCGCGCGCGCCTTCGACCTGCTGGAGAACGGCTGGCGGGCCCTCGCCTGAACGGCGGGGCCCGCAGCGGATCCCGCCGTATCTCAGGCAGCCGGAACGGTCGCCTCGCCCGCCGGTCCGCCGTCCTCCTCGGGCGCGTCTCCCTCCGGGCCCAGCGGGCGGCCCTCCCACAACAGGGCCCGCCAGCCCGCTGCGGGCGAGCCGTCGAGGACGACCACACCCGTATTGCCCAGCGGGTGACTCGCCGAGAACTCCACGTCGACGTTGACCGCGCGAGCGGCCACCCACATACGGATCACGGCGCCGTGGCTGACCATCGCCACCGTCTCCGCTCCCGTCGCGGCCGCTTCGGCGACGACCGCGTCGAAGCGGCCCAGTGCCTCGACGCCGTTCTCGCCGCCGGGCATCCGGCGCTCGGTGTCGCCCGCGGACCAGGCGAAGGCGGCGGAGAGGTAGGCGGTGGCGGCCTCCTGGTCGCCGCGCATCTCCAGATCACCGGCGATCACCTCCCGGATCCCGTCCCTGATCCGGGGCTCGAGCCCCTTCGACACGGCCAGCGGCGCGGCGGTCAGCTGGGTCCGCCGCAGCGTCGAGACGTACAGCGCATCGATCTTCTCCCCCGCCAGGGCCTCCGGCAGCGCGGCCGCCTGCTCCTCCCCCAGTGGCGTCAGCCCCGGCCCCGGCGCCCCGGTGTCCAGGAGGTGCTTGAGGTTGGACGGGGTCTGACCATGACGTATGAGCAGCAGGCGCATGCGGGGATTACCTCCACTGGACGGAAACAACGCCTTCCACTCTGCCACCAGAGCCCCTCGCCCCGGCGTGCGGCCGAGCGGGACCACACCTGAGCCGCCGCTCAGGCCGGCGGCTTCCGCCAGGCGCTGACGTGTGACCGGCTGGACGCGGTGAAAGGCTCCTCCGTCCAGTCGGCCCAGCGCTCCGAGAGCTCCAGGCCCGCGAGCCTGGCCATGAGGTCGAGCTCGGAGGGCCAGACGTAGCGGTGGGACGAGCGGAAGGTGCTGCCCCGGCCGTCCTCGATCGTGTAGTGATGCGAGACCAGCCGCTGGTCGACCAGGTCATACGTATCGAAGCCCACGTGCCGCTCACCGATGTGGAAGGGGCGAGCGGTCTCGCCCGGCGGCAGACGCTGCAGGTCGGGCACGAAGACTTCGATCACCAGACGGCCGCCGGGCTCGAGATGCCGTGCGGCGTTGCGGAAGCACGCGACTTGTTCGTCCTGCGACAGCAGGCATGTGATGGCGTTGTAGACGAGGTAGACCAACCTGAACGAGCCCGGAGCCCGCGCCGTCGTCATGTCTCCGAGCGTGACGTCCACCGCGTCGCCGCCGGGCTTGCCGCCGAGCTCCCGGGCCATGGGCTCCGACTTCTCGATCCCCGCCACCCGTACGCCCCGCGCGCTCAGCGGAAGGGCGACGCGCCCCGTCCCCACCGCGAACTCCACAGCCGCCCCCGAACCCGCCCGACGCGCGAGGAAGTCAACTGCGGGGTCGAGGACTTCGGGCACATACATGTGCGCGGAAGACGCGTCATAGCTCCGCGCCACCTGCTCGTTCCACACATCTTCGTTCCACACGTCGGTATCCATGGGGCCGCAGGCTCCCACAGCGAACCGGCTACTTCGTAGCCCCCCGGGCAAAGCCGTTGTAGATGTAACGCTGGAGGAAGAGGAAGAGGAGCAGCGTCGGCAGGATCACCAGGATGGCGCCCGCGGAGATGTTCTCCCAGTGCGCGCCGAAGGGGCCCTTGAAGCGGAACAGGGCGGTGGAGATCGTTCCCTTGTCCTCGGAGGGCATGTAGAGGAACGGGATGTAGAAGTCGTTGTACGTCGTGATGCCCTTGACGATGACGACGGTCGCGATGGCCGGCTTCAGGAGCGGCAGGATGATCTTTCGGTAGATCGTGAAGGTGTTCGCGCCGTCGAGGCGGGCGGCTTCGTCGAGCGACGTGGGGATGCCCCTGATGAACTGAAGGAAGATGTAGATCGACACGATGTCGGTGCCCATGTAGAGCAGGATGGGCGCCCAGTGGGTGTCGAACAGGCCGAAGCTGTTGACCACTTGGAAGGTCGCCACCTGTGTCGTCACGCCGGGGACCAGCGTGGCGATCAGGAACAGGGCCATGACCGTCTTCTTGAGCCGGAAGTCGAAACGGTCGATCGCGTACGCCGTCATGGACCCGATGAGCACGGTGCCGGTGATCGAGAACAGCAGGATGAACGCCGTGTTCCCGAACGCCATGAGCATCTTGCCGTCGTTGAAGGCGGTCGCGTAGTTGGAGAAGTTCAGCCAGTCCTCCGGCAGGCTCATCGCGCCGCCGTCGGTCACCTCGCGGGACGTCTTGAGCGAGGTGAGGAAGACGACGAGCAGGGGGACGAGCACCACGAGCGAGGCGACGATCAGCGAGAGATAGGTCAGTGCCGTGCCGACCCGGGGCCGCCTGCCGGGGGCAGTGAGCCGCCTGCCGGGAGCGGCGGGCCGGGCGGGCGTGGTGAGCGTGGTCATACGAGGTCCACCCTGTCGTCGGGGACGAGCCGGCGCTGGATCCAGGTGACCAGCAGGATGATCAGGAGCAGCACGACGGCGCAGGCCGAGGCCAGGCCCGTCTTGTTGAACTGGAAGGCGAGCTTGACCGTCTGGATGACGAAGGTCGAGGTGTCGGTCGCGCCGCCGGTCATGATGTACGGGATCTCGAAGACGGCCAGCGAGCCGGAGATCGCCAGGATGACGCTGAGGCTCACGACGGGCTTGATGCTCGGCGCGATGATGTGCCGGAACTGCTGCCAGCGGCCGGCGCCGTCGAGTTGGGCCGCCTCGTACAGTTCGCCGGGGATCGACTGGATCGCCCCCAGGAACAGCACGAAGTTGAGGCCGGTGAAGCGCCATACGGACACTCCGGCGAGCGAGGTGTTGGCCGACTCGGGGTCACCGAGCCAGGCGTGGTCGCCGCCGACGCCGAACCAGGACAGGATCGAGTCGAGGGTGCCGCCGTCCTGGAAGAAGTAGAGGAAGACGAAACCGATGGCGACGCCGTTGATCAGGTAGGGGAAGAACAGGATTCCCTTGAAGAGGTTGCGGAAGCGCAGGTCGAAGCTGAGCACCGTTGCGAAGTACAGCGCGATCACGATCTGCACGGCGGAGGCGGCCAGGTAGTAGAAGCTGACGAAGAAGACACGGAACAGCTCGGGCCGCGTGAACAGTTGGGTGTAGTTCTCGATGCCGGTGAAGTTCCGGTCGGGGCTGACCCCGTCCCAGTCCGTGAAGCTGTAATAGATCATGTTGCCCACGGGCACGTAGGTGAACGTGACGAGCAGCGCGAGCGGAGCGAGCAGGAACAGCCACGGGGTGATCCGCCGCAGCGGATGGTCACGCCAGGAGCGGGTGGGCCCGGGGCGGTTCTTGGTCCGGCGGCCGACTGCCGCCGGCGGGCGTTCGTGCGATGCCGGCGGCGCGCCGGAGGTCGTGTGCGTCATGGCGGGCGGGCCTTTCGTGTTCCGCGACAGGTTGGCAGGCGTGTTCCGCGACGAGTCGGCGGGTGCGGTGCGACGGCTCGTCAGGCGTGGGGCCCGGCCCCGCGGGCGGTGCGGGGCCCCGTGCGTCCCGTGCGTGCCGGATCAGGAACCGGAGGCCGCGGCCGCGTCGGCCCAGCGCTTGTTCAGGTCGTCGAAGTACCCCTGCAGGTCGCCGTCCTGTGCGCCGCGGGCGACGTCGATGAGCTTCTGCCGGTAGTCCTGCTTGCTCAGGCCGATCTCGGCGGCGTCGTCGATGGCATTGACGTCCTCCGTCTTGGCCTCGGAACGCTCGACGAGCTTGACATCGTTGTCCTCGTAGGGCTTGAGGACCGCGGGCAGCGGGTCGGCCTTCAGGGCGGAGATGCCGCCCTCCTTGGCGGCGAACCCTGACTTCTCGGTGAACCAGTCGAGCCAGGCGCGCGCGGCGTCCTTGTGCTTGGAGTGCGCGTTGACCGCCAGTTGGTAGTCCGAGACCATCGTGGCGCAGAACTGGCCGTTCTTCTGGACGGGGAACGGCATGAAGCCGATGTCGTCCGGCTTCTCGCCCGCCTTCTTGGCGGCGTCGCGCATCTGGTTGATGGCCCAGGAGCCGAGCAGCATGCTGCCGATGTCGCCCTTGGCCAGCTGCGTCTTGGAGCTCTCCCAGTTGGTGGTGGTGGGGTCCTTCTCGGCGAGCTTGCCGTGGACGATGTCGTACAGCAGGGTGTCGATGACGTTGAGGTCGCCGCCCTCGGCCCACGGCTTGTCGGACGTGGCCAGGTCGTCCCAGGCCTTGGCCTCGCAGCCCGCCGAGCCGACGGTGTTGGTCCAGGGTCCTGCCAGCGGCCAGCCGTCCTTGAAGTTGGTGTAGTAGGGCGTGGCGCCCGTCTCGGCCTTGACCGTCTTCAGGTCGTCGAGGAACTGTGCCGGTGTGGTGGGCCAGTCGGTGATGCCGGCCTTCTTCCACAGCGCCTTGTTGTAGACGAAGCCGTTGGCGGTGCCGAAGTTGGCTATGCCGTAGGTCTTGCCGCCGACATCGGTCTTGCCGGTGAAGCGGTACTTCTTCTTCATCGTCGCGGTGCTGCCCAGCGGGGCGAAGAACTTCGGGTAGTCGCCCTTGGCGAGGACACCGGGGATGAGGAGGACGTCGCCGTAGTTCTCGGTGTTCATCCGGATCTTGACCTCCCCCTCGTAGTCGGTGATGCCCTCGAAACCGACCTTCACCTTGGGATAGATCTTGTTGAACGCGGTGGCGTACTTCTTCATCGTGCCGTCCTGCACGAGGTCGGTGCGGTTGGTGAGCACCTTGATGCTGCCCGTCACCTTGCCCGCGTCCGAGGGAGCGGTGGCCGTCTCGGTCGACGGGGTCCCTCCCCCGCTGCACCCCGCGACGGTCAGCAGCGCGGTGGCGAGCAGCGCGGCGATCAGCGGCTTCCTCCTCATGTGCCCAACTCCTTTCAAGGGTTACGGCTCGGGCCCCAGCGGCTGACGGCACTATGTCAGCGATACGTGAACCGGTAAAGCTAAGATTTCCGGCGCGATACCCAATCGTTACCGGCCGGTTCGCGGACAGTGCGGCCGAAGCGGCATCTACCTGGACTGTCACGCATCCCCTCGGACGCCTCTGGGGACTGGACCGGTTAATCAACTCGGGGTTAGGTTGACGGGCATCGCATACGAGCACGGCCTGTGTCTGTCCGATTGGAGCCGCAAATGAAGGACGTCATCCAGCTGACGGAAGGCTGGAGTCTCAGCCACGAGGGGGCGCAGCTCGATGCCCGTGTCCCCGGCTGCGTCCACGCCGATCTGCTCGCCGCAGGCCTCATCCCCGACCCCTTCCTGGGGTCGAACGAGAACGACATCGCCTGGGTGGGACGGCGGTCCTGGACGTACACGCACACCCTCGGCAGCCGCGAAGACCTCGCGGACCCCCGGGCGCACGAACGCACCGATCTGGTCTTCGACGGCCTGGACACCGCCGCCCGCATCAGCCTGGGCGGCCGGGAGTTGGGCAGCACGCGCAACATGCACCGCGCCTACCGGTTCGACGTGACGGGCCGCAGCGGCGAGCTGCGGGTCGAGTTCGCGTCCGCCTACGACGAGGCGGCGGCGGTCCGCGCGTCGACCGGCGAGCGCCCCAACGTCTATCCCGGCCCCTTCCAGTACATCCGCAAGATGGCGTGCAGTTTCGGCTGGGACTGGGGTCCGACCGTGGTGACGGCCGGCATGTGGCGCCCGGTGCGACTCGAGCACTGGTCCACCGCGCGCATCGCCCGGGTCAGGCCGCTGGTGACGGTGAGCGACCGGGCGGGGCGCGTGGAACTCCGTGTCGACCTGGAGCGCACCGCGCAGGGCGCCGACCTGCCGCTCGTCGCCCGCGCCACCGTGGCGGGAGCCGAGGCACAGGCCGACGTCCGGGGTGATGCGGTCACCCTCGTGCTCGATGTGCCGGACGTACAGCTGTGGTGGCCGCGCGGATACGGTGAACAGCCGCTCTATGAAGTCGAGTTGACCCTGCACACGGCGGAGGGCGCCGACGTCGGCTCCGCGCTCGACGCCTGGCGGCGCCGGGTGGGCTTCCGCGCGCTGGAGCTGGACCAGAACCCCGATGAGCACGGCACCGGCTTCACCTTCGTCGTCAACGGCGAGCGGATCTTCGTACGCGGCGTGAACTGGATCCCCGACGACGTCCTGCCCTCCAGGATCACCCCCGAGCGCTACCGGACCCGCCTCACCCAGGCCGCCGACGCCAACATCGACCTCGTCCGCGTCTGGGGCGGCGGCATCTACGAGGACGACGCCTTCTACGACGCCTGCGACGAACTGGGCCTGATGGTCTGGCAGGACTTCCTCTTCGCCTGCTCCGCCTACCCCGAGGAACAGCCGCTGCGCGGCGAGGTCGAGGCCGAGGCCCGCGAGAACGTCGTACGGCTCATGCCCCACCCCAGCCTGGTGGTGTGGAACGGCAACAACGAGAACCTGTGGGGCTTCCGCGACTGGGAATGGGAGGACAAACTCGCGGGCGACTCCTGGGGCGAAGGGTATTACCTCGGACTTCTGCCGCGCGTGGTCGCCGAGTTGGACCCCACCCGCCCCTACACCGCGGGCAGCCCGTGGTCGGGATCCTGGGACCACCACCCCAACGACCCCGACCACGGCACCTACCACTCCTGGGAGGTGTGGAACCGGCAGGACTACACCGACTACCGCGACAACGTGCCGCGGTTCGTCTCCGAGTTCGGCTGGCAGGCACCCCCGGCGATGGCGACCCTGCGCCGCGCCCTGCCGGGCGAGGCTCTCGCCCCCGACTCCCCCGGCATGCTCCACCACCAGAAGGCCGAGGACGGCAACGGCAAGCTCAACCGCGGTGTCGAGCGCCACTTCGCCCTGCCGCAGGGCGACTTCGACCGCTGGCACTACCTCACCCAGGTCGTCCAGGCCCGCGCCGTCGCCACCGGCATCGAGCACTGGCGGGCGAACTGGCCGCGCTGCGCCGGAACCATCGTGTGGCAGCTCAACGACTGCTGGCCGGTCAGCTCCTGGTCCGCCGTGGACGGCGACGGCCGGCTCAAGCCGCTCCACCACGAACTGCGCCGCGTGTACGCCGACCGCCTCCTGACCCTCCAGCCGGGCGGCGACGGCGCCGACCTCGTACTCGCCAACCAGGGCGCCGAGGCGTGGCAGACCACCGTCACGCTGCGGTTGATGCGCACCGACGGCACGCTCGCCGCACGCCTCTCGCTCGAACTGACCGCACCGCCGCGCGAGGTGCTGCGCCTCGCCGTCCCGCCGGAGGTGCTGCCCGCGGCGGCCTCCGCCAAGGAGTACCTGGTCGCCGACTCCGACGAACTGCGCGCCCTGCATCTGCCCGTACGGGACAGGGAGTTCGGCTATCCCGAGCCGCGCTACGACGTGGCCGTCGAGACCGTGGGCAGCGACCGCGACACCGTCGACGTCGTGATCAGCGCGCAGACCCTCGTACGCGATCTGCTGCTACAGCCCGACCGCATCGCCCCGCACGCCTCCGCCGACCGCGGTCTGATCACGCTCCTGCCGGGCGAGCGGACCCGCATCCGCGTGCACGGCGCGCAGGGCGCCGGGGCCAACACCGTACGGGCCGCCCTGTTCTGCGTGGAACCCGCGTGAGTGCTCCCGCCCAGCGCGTCACCATCAAGGACGTCGCGGCGGCCGCCGGGGTGTCCAAAGGGGCGGTCTCGATCGCCTTCAACCACAAGCCCGGGCTCTCGGAACCGACACGCGAACGCATCTTCGCCGTCGCCCGGGACCTGGGCTGGGCGCCCAACTCCTCGGCGCGCAGCCTGTCCACGCAGCGAACCGACACCATCGGCCTCGCCCTGTGCCGGCCGGCCCGCCTCCTCGGCCTCGAACCGTTCTACATGGAGTTCGTCTCCGGCATCGAGAGCGTGCTCGCCGAGCACTCCTGCTCGCTGCTGCTGCGCCTGGTCAACAGCCTGGACGAGGAGATCGAACTCCAGGAGACCTGGTGGCGCAAGAGGCAGATCGGCGGGTCCATCCTGGTCGACTTCCACCGGAACGACCCGCGCATCGAACCGCTGAGACGCCTCGGCATCCCGGCGGTGGCCGTGGGACATCCCGACCTGACCGGCGGGATTCCCTCGGTATGGACCGACGACGCGAGCGCGGTGGCCGACGCCGTGCGCTACCTCGCCGCCCTGGGCCACCGGCGCATCGCACGCGTGGGCGGACCCTCCGGTCTGGGGCACAGCGCCATCCGGGAGCAGGCGTTCGTGACCACCCTGCGCGATCTGGAGCTGGATCCGGGTCCGCAGGTGGCGACCGGGTTCGCCGGCGAGGAGGGGGCCCGCGCGACCCGCTCGCTGCTCCTGCTCCCCGACCGCCCCACCGCCATCGTCTACGACAACGACCTCATGGCCGTGGCGGGTCTGGGCGTCGCCGCCGAGATGGGCGTGGCCGTACCGGACGAGTTGTCGCTCCTCGCCTGGGACGACTCCCAGCTGTGCCGGCTCACGCATCCGACGCTGTCGGCGATGAGCCATGACGTGCACGGCTTCGGGGCGGAGGTCACCCGTGAGCTGTTCGACGTCATCGCGGGGCGCACGGTGACGCCGCGCCGGGTCGCGACGCCGTCCCTGACACCGCGGGCATCGACGGCGGCACCGCGCGCGCCGGGGAGCTGAGGCGTCGGGACCTGACAGGGGGCGTCGCACGCTTCGACGTGCGACGCCTCCCTATGCGCGCCGCGGCGCGCTGGTGCTCGCCCGGGGGACCAGACGGGCGGCCGCGACCTGGCTGTCCTGGACGGGTTCCTCGTCGACGGCGGCCAGCAGCATCCGTGCCGCGCTGGCCCCGTAATCGGCGATGTCCCGTGTCAGCGCGGTGAGTTGAGGGCGTACGACCTGGGTGAAGGGCGAGTCGTCCCAGGCGACGAGGGACAGATCGCGCGGCACGTCGAGGTTCAGCTCCTGCGCCACCGACAGACCCGCGACCGCCATGATGTCGTTGTCGTAGACGATCGCCGACGGGCGTTCCGCGGCGATCAGGAGCCCCCGGGTGGCGCGCGCCCCCTCGTCGCCCGAGTAGTCGGTGTGCACCACCACGGGCTCGGGCAGACCGGCGGCGCGGCAGCCCGCCTCGAACGCGGCGTCGCGCACGCTCGTGTGGGCGAGCTTGGGCAGGCCCGCGACGCGCGCGATGTGACGGTGCCCGAGAGCGGCCAGGTAGGCGACGGTCTCGTGGATGCTCGCGCCGTCGTCCGACCACACGGCGGGCACGGCGCCGGCCGCCTCGGGCGGACCCAGCGCCACCACCGGCAGGTCCATGGACGCGAAGGCCGGGATGCGCACGTCGTCGTCGTGCAGGTCGACGAGGAGGGCGCCGTCCACCCGGCCCTCGCCCCACCAACGCCGATACAGCTCGACCTCGTCGTCGTGGCTGGTGACGGTCTGCAGCATGAGCGCGATGGACCGCGGCGCGAGTTCGGACTCGATGCCGCTGATCAGCTCCATGAAGAACGGCTCGACGCTCAGGGTGCGGGCGGGGCGGCAGACGGCCAGGCCCACCGCGCGGGCCTTCGCGCCGTTGAGGGCGCGCGCCGCGTTGCTCGGCCGCCAGCCGACGTCCCGCGCGATGGCCTTGATCTTCGCCCGGGTCTGCTCGGAGACGCCGGGTTGGTCGTTGAGGGCGTAGGACACCGCGACCTTCGAGACTCCCGCGCTGCGGGCGATGTCCGCGATAGTCGGCCGTTTCATGCGCCCTCCTGCTGTACCGGTTCCGCACTTCAGCGGCCGACCTTACCGGCCGACCGCCGAAGTGCGCGCATCCGTACGCTGGAGCGGGGTTCAGGGCTTGCTGGCGTCGACTCAGCAGAACCGGTTAAGTCACGCTGGCCCAGGAGGTCGCCAGGCGGACCGCCCCCGCGCCAGGGCAGGGTCGAGGCGCCCGCGAGGGCCAGGTACGCCGGTGAGCAGGCGGGCAGCAGCGGCGGCGCCGACGAGCCCGGCGTCCTGCGCGAGCTCCGCGGGCCGGACTGCGATGCCGCGCACGAAATCAAGGGTGGCGTAGGCGCGCAGGTGCCGCCGCAGCGGCGTGAACAGCAGGTCGCCCGCCTGCGCCACTCCCCCCGCCGATCACCACCCCCGCGATCCTGGTCCCGCCGATGTCGAGTGCTGCGTACATGAGCCCACCCCTTCCGATACGGGCCCGCAGGCCCGTCGGCATGACAACGTTGCCCGGAAGGATGCTTAACCAGTTCAGTTCATGGCTTCAGTCGCGGGTCGTACGCCGCCGGAGATCGGCGAGGAGCCCGTCGAGGGCCTGGTGGAGTGCTCGGGAGTTGGCCGGGTCGAACCATGTGGTGCGGATGCGTTCGTTGTTTCCTTTCGGGGTCTCGTGGTCGGCGGCGAGTTGGTGCAGGGAGCGGGTTTCGTCGCCCAGGGCGCGGCCGACGCCCTGGAAGAGTCCGCGGATGTAGCGGTCGGCGTCGCCCGCGGGAATGCCCTGGTCGGCGGCCCAGGTCGTGAGTTCGGCGAGGTAGGCGTAGTGCGTGGTCAGCGTGCCCGTCAGGGCGGAGAACACGTCGAACGCGTCCTCGTCGGCGACCGGTTGCGCCCCGCCGAGGTGCTCGAAGAGCGCGTCCGTCACGGGATGGGACGGATAGGTCACCGTGACGGAGCGGCGTTCGCGAATCGCGGGCAGCGGGATGGCCCGTACCAGCGCGGCGTCGGTGGCGAGGAGGCGGCGCAGGTCGTCGTTGGCGACGCCGGACATCACGTTGACCACGACCTTGGCGGCGTCGACCCGCAGGCCGGCCAGGGCCGCGTGCCGGTCCGCCGCGCGGACGGCGACGACGACCACCTCGGAGCGGTCCACCACCTCCTGGTTGTCGGCGCAGACCTGCACGTGCTCGTGGCGGGCGGACAGTTCCGCGGCCGCGCGGGCTCCCCGGGGCGAGAGGAACACCTCGGGCCGCTCACCGTCCCCGTCGTACAGGCCCGTCACGACGGCCCGGCCGATCTCGCCCACTCCGATGACGCCGATGCGCTTCACCGGCTCCTCCACGAGACCTGCGGGCGCCTCCACAGGAGCGTGAGGGCCAGGAGGGCGGCCAGGCAAGGAGCCGTCACGGCCAAGCCCAGTTCCGGCGGCAGGCCGGTGTCGCCGGAGGTGTCCTTGGTGAGGAGCGCGGTCAGGCTGACGCCGGTGCCGAGCACGAACATCACGGTGGCTGCGGGGCGGGCCCACCGCTTGCCCGCCTTGACGGCCCGGGTCGTCCAGAGCCAGGCGATGACGCCGAGCGCTCCGAGGACGGACAGCAGGACCAGGTAGGTGGTGACGGCCGAGTCGACGCGCGCCTGGCTGTACGCGGGGTAGCCCGCCCGGATGTGGTCGGCGAGCCGATGGCTGGTGACACGGTCGACGTACGGGAGGACCGTCGCGACGACCGTGAGCCCCAGGCCCGTGTACATCGCGCCGATCGCCCATCGCTCATGACGGGTCTTCGTCATCGGGGTGCTTTTCCTTCCTCTGTTCTCACTCATGTCTCCTCCTTGCTTCCAAACCTACGCCGTAGATTTGTGTTCCGCACGGTAATTTCTACGTTGTAGATTTGGCAAGGAGATGGAGGAGACATGGCCGCACGCACCCGGGGCACCTCAGCGGGGCTCGACCGTCGGCGCATCGCCGCCGCCGCCGTCGCCCTGGTCGACCGCGACGGCCTGGAGCGCTTCGGGGTACGGCGCCTCGCGCAGGAGCTCGGCGTCGACCCGATGTCGATCTACCACCACATCAAGGGCAAGACGGCTCTCCTGGACGCGCTGTCCGAGGCGGTGCTCGCCGAAGTGGCGCTCGCCGCGGACGACGCCGCGTCCGGCGACTGGGAGGAAGTCGCCCGCCGGACGGCGCACGCCTACCGCGAGATGGCCTACCGGCACCCGCGGGTGTTCCCGCTCCTCGTGACCCGCGCCCAGACCTCACCGGTCGCCATCTCGGCCCTTGAGGAACTGGTCACCGCGATGCGTGCCGCTTCCCTGCCCGACCAGGTGGTCGCGGACGCGCCCATGGTGCTGTTCGGCTTCCTCAACGGCCACTTGCTGGCGCGCACCATCGACGAGCCCAGCGCCACACCCGAGTTCGACGCCGCCGCATACCCCGCCATGGCCGCCCTCTCCCCCCTCATGACCGGCTTCGGATCTCTGCCGGAGTTCGACCGGATGCTCGACACCGTGCTCGCCGGAATCAAGGACCGGGCAGCGCGCTCCGACGCGTGACCGGCCGCCGCCGAGCGGCAACGCCCCACACCGGGCCCCGGATGGCGGCGCGGCCCGGGCCCCGCCCCGCCGACACATCCCCTGTCAGCACCTGGAGCGGGACCCACCTGATCGGAGCACTTCTGATGCGCGCAGCCCTCATGTACGGAGCCGGTGACGTCCGGATCGAGGACGTCCCGGACTCCGTGCTCAAGCAGCCCACGGACGCGCTGGTCCGGATCACCGCCTCCTGCGTCTGCGGCAGCGATCTGTGGCCCTACGCCTCCATGGCGCCCGCCGACGGCCCTGTCCACATGGGGCACGAGCTCATCGGCATCGTCGAGGAAACCGGCTCCGAGGTGTCCACCCTCAAGGCGGGCGACCTGGTCGTCGCGCCCTTCGCCATCTCCGACAACACCTGTGCGTTCTGCCGCGAGGGCCTGCAGACCTCCTGCAGCCACGCCGAGGCCGCCTTCTGGGACGGACTGCCCGAGGAGGGCGGCCAGGCCGAGGCCATCCGTGTACCGCTCGCCGACGGCACCCTCGTCAAGCTCCCCGTCGCCGCGGACTCGGCCCTCGTGCCGTCCCTGCTGACCCTCGCGGACGTGCTCGGCACCGGCCACCACGCCGCCGTGGCGGGCGGCGTGAACGAACGCACCGCCGTCACCGTGATCGGTGACGGCGCGGTCGGCCTGCTGGCCGTCCTCTCGGCGAAGCGTCTGGGCGCCGAGCAGATCATCCTCATGGGCCGCCACACGGCGCGCACCGACCTCGGCCGGGACTTCGGCGCCACCGACGTCGTCTCCGCCCGCGGCGAGGAAGGTATCGCCGCCGTCCGCGACCTGACCGGCGGGCACGGCACGCACGTGGTCCTCGAAGCCGTCGGCAACATGCCCGCCTACCAGCAGGCACTCGGCGCGGTCCGTCCCGGCGGCGTCATCAGCCGCGTGGGCGTTCCGCAGTACGAGGAAGCCCCGGTCGGCTTCGGCAGCCTGTTCCGCCACAACATCCGCCTCGCCGGCGGCCCGGCACCGGTCCGCGCCTACATCGAGCAGCTGCTGCCCGACATCCTGAGCGGTGCCATCGAGCCGGGGAGGGTCTTCGACAAGACGACCGACCTCGACGGCGTCCCGGCCGGCTACCGGGACATGGCCGACCGCAACAGCCTGAAGGTCCTGGTCAAGCCCTGACCTCCCGGCCCGCCCGGGGAAGGAGCCGTGGCCCGCTGCCGCGGCTCCCCCGCGCGTCAGCCGGTCGGCGTGGCCGACACCTCGGGCGAGAGGGCGGACTCGAGGCCGTCCTCGTTGATCGCGGTGACGGCGTAGTAGTACGTCGTGCCGCCCGTCAGACCGCGGTCCACGTAGTCCTCGCTGCTCGTGTCGTGGCTGAACTCGGCGTTCTCCTTGGTGATTCCGGGCTTCGTGGAGCGGTAGACACGGTAGCCGGTCACGGGCGCGTCGCCGCTGCCGTAAGGAGGGGCGTACCAGCTGAGGCTGACGCTGCCCGCGCCCGGTGTGACCTTGTAGAACTGGGTGGCGTACGGCGGCCGCGGCTCTTCGTAGGCCGGCTTGACCGATGCGGAGGCCGCCGAGGAGACGTCGTGCGCGGACGTGGCGACGACGGCGTAGTAGTAGTCCCGCTCGTCCTCGCCCACCGTCCCGATGTACTGGGTACGGGTCGTGGTGGCCACGCGGTTGGCCGGGTCGGTGATGTCCACCGGGGAGGTCTTGGAGCGGTAGACGGTGTAGGAGGAAATCGGTACGTACGAGCTCTGCGACCACTCCAGGGTGAGCCGCTTGCCCACCAGCTGGTGGTTTCCCATGCGAGGGGCCGCGGGCACGGAGGTATCGGTGACGGTCTTGGTGGCGGTCACCCAGTTCGATCCCCGGGACTCGTTCCCGACGGCATCCACACCACGGACCTCGTAGGTGTACATGAGGCCCGGGTCGCCCTTGGTGTCACGGAGGGTCAGTGATGTCGTCGAACCGACCTTGGTTGCCGGTGAGTTGGGGGACGTGTAGCGGTACAGCACGTACTTCACCGAGTCGGAGTTGCCGCTGCGCCACGTCAGCGTCACGCCTCGCTCGTCCTCGCGGGCGACGGTGAGGTCCTGCGGCGACAGGGGCGCGACCGTGTCCCGGGTGCCGCGGACGGGGTCCGTGTAGGGCGAGACGTGACCGGCGTCGTCCAGGGCACGGACCTTGTAGGCGTACTCGACGTCGGGGTCGGCGTCACGGTCGACGTAGGTGCTCTCGGGCACCGTGGCGAGCCGCTTGTAGGGCCCGACCTCGTCCGGCTCGGTGCCCTCGGCCTCCTCCCGGTACACCTCGTAGGCGGTCGCCGCGGAGAGCGAACCCCAGGACAGGGAGACAGACTCGCGCCCGGATGCGGCGTGGAGGCTCTCGGGGGCGTCGTACAGGGGATTGTCGGGCTGGTCCGGGTCGTCGCCGACGCGTTGGGCGGAGCCGGCGGCCGCGGTGGGCGCGGCCGCATGGGCGGTGCCGGATATGCCGAGGGCGAGGACGACAGCGGCCGCGGAGGCGACCGCCGCAGGTCTGAGACGGGGCAGTTGAGACACGGCTGGCGTTCCCTTTCCGGTGGAACCACGTACGGGCGTACGGCAGTTCGGGATGCAGTCGTGGGGGGATCTTGCGGTGCTGTGGGGGCAAGGAACTGTAGCTGTATATGCCCGGGAAATGGGAGGCGGCGCGCCTTCCGCCGGGCCGCGCGGATGCGGAGCGACTCCTTCCTCAGCGCCGCGCCAGCGCCAGCAGACTCAGTCCGAACATCAGGACGCCCAGCGGGAGATGGACCGACGGCACGTGCGCGATGCCGACTACGACCTGCACCGAGGCGAGGACGAGGAAGCCGGTCGCGTACCAGATGGGCCGGGGCGAGCCGCCGCCCGGCTTCCACGCCAGCACTGCCGCAAGCACGTACAGCATCGACGCGCCGTACATCACGCGGGCTCCGACGCTGTGCAGCGCCTCTCCGTAGGACGCGGTCAACAGCAGCCCGGCGGAGACCGCTTGAAGGAAGATGGTCAGGGTCTGCAGGGTGATCGCGATCTGCAGAAACGAAAGGCTGCGCTGTGTCGTCGCCTGGGTGGCCATGCCACGGTCCCCTTTTCCGCCTCGGAGGCAGTAGATCGATAAGGTCTCACCAGGCCGACGACGCGGGCCTGCGGAAGGTAAGGCGAGGGGGCGGCCACAAGCATGGGGACAACGGGGACGACGGGGACGAGCACGGACGGGATAGCGGGCGAGCGGCGCCAATTGATGAACGTCGCCTACCGGTTGCTCGGTTCACTGGCCGAGTCGGAGGACGCCGTACAGGAGGCCTACGCGCGGTGGTACGCGCTGCCGCGCGGCCGGCAGGACGAGATCGTCTCCCCCGGCGCCTGGCTGACGACGGTGACCGGCCGCATCTGCCTGGACGTCCTCGGCTCGGCGCGGGCCCGGCGTGAACGCTATGTCGGCGCCTGGCTGCCCGATCCGCTGCCCGAGCGCGCCGAGCGCGACCACGGCCATGACACCGACCCCGCCGACCAGATGGTCCTGGACGAATCCGTGACCATGGCTTTCCTCGTGGTCCTGGAGTCGATGACGCCCGCCGAGCGCGTGGCATTCGTCCTGCACGACGTCTTCCGCTACCCCTTCGCCGAGATCGCCGAGATCGTCGGCCGTACCCCCGCCGCCTGCAAGCAACTCGCGGCCTCCGCCCGGCGGCGGGTGCGTGCCGCGCGGGCTCCGGTGAGCGTGACCGGGCAGTCCGACGCGGTACGGCAGGTCAAGGAGGCCTGGGAGTCCAAGGACATCGCGGCCCTCGTCGACCTCCTGGACCCGGCCGCCGTGATGACCGCCGATGGCGGCGGCATGGCCGGTGCCGCCCTGCGCCCGATCGAAGGCGGCGCGCGCATCGCCCAGTACATGGTCGCGATCGCCGACAAGGCTCCGGGGCTCGAACTCCTCGAGCGGTCGGTCAACGGCATGCCGGGCCTGGTGGCCGTGCGTGACGGCACCGTGATGACCGTGGCGGCGTTCGACATCGCCGACGGCCGCGTCACGCGGATCTGGGCGGTCCGCAACCCGGAGAAGCTGCGGCCGTGGGGGCGGGACAGCTAGGGGCGGCTGGACCGGCTGGACCGGCTGGACCGGAAGCTACGCCGGGCGCCCCGCCGGGCCTTTGGTGAGCTGGACGGCCCTCGGGCGACGCCTGCGCAGCACGATCCCGATGGTCACTCCAATGCCGCCGATCAGCAGGCCGATCCCACTGAAGATCAGCGGCAGCAGCCACAGGGAGGTGAAGCTGTTGATCCGCGCGTCCTCGGGGGAATCAGCGCGGTACAGCACCTCGACCCGCTCCATCAAGTCGTACGCCGGCGGGTTGGAGCCCATCGAGTCCTCGAACGTCCTCGACTTGCCGTCCGCCGCGGTGAACTGGACGACCGGGTACGCCGTGGGCCCGTCGTTCGCCCGCCGCTTGCCGGAGCTCCCGTCGTTGCGCCACTCCATCGACACCACCGTCCCGCGGGCACGCTCGCCGGAGGCCAGGTACGAGACCGACACCCCCGTCAGGATCAGCCCGATCACCAGGAACAGCGACCCGAACGCGATCGCCCCGAACGTGACCCACTGGCCGGCTCCCCACCCGCGTACCCGAAACCGCACAACGTCCCTCTCACTTGTCCAAAGGAGAGGGACGCTATCCCGGGCGCCCGGCCGCCGTGCTCGCGCCCCCGGCGATCCGGAGTCAGACCGTCCGCAGGAGTCGGCGCAGGAGGGCGATCACGCGCCGACACAAGCGGATCAGAGGCTCTTCTTCATCAGAACGCACATCGTCTCGTGGCGACGGAGCACCCCGTCGGGCCCTTCCTCGTCCCAGCCGTCGGGTTCGCGGCCGTACGCGACATAGCCGAGCCGCTCGTACAGGCCACGCGCCCGCGGATTGCTCTCCTCCACGGCGATGCCGGCCCTGCGCAGGCCGCGCCCGCGGATCCTCTCTTCCGCGGCCCGGATCAACAGCGTTCCCAGGCCGCGGGACTGGAGCGCCGGGAGCACGGCGAGCTGCCACAGGGTTCCGGCCCCCTCGGAGACCGTGTAGTCGATGCCGCCGATCGCCACCGGCAGATCCGCGGGGGTGCATACGGCCAGGTAGTCCACCTCACCGGCCGCCGCGCGCGCCAACTCCCCTTCCACGTGGCGCAGGTGGGTGGCCGATCCTGCCCAGGTGCATGCGGGCAGGTCGCGGGGGACCAGGTCACGCACCCTGACGGGAACGGCGATCGTGGCGTCGGCGGGGTCCTCTGCGGTAGTCACAGCGGTGAGCATGCCGAGCGGCGCCCCGGCGCCGCAATGCGTTTCTTCCGCCGCACCGCGTCGACGCCCCCACACTCCAGGGCCGACCGGCTAGGCGCCGCGCTTCTTCGCCGTCGTCTTCTTCGCCGTGGACTTCTTGGCGGCCGTCTTCTTGCCGGTCGTCTTCTTCGCCGTCCGCTTCTTCGGCATCTCGTGGACGGTCGCGTCCTTGCCGCTGCCGCCGCTCTCACCGCGCGAGGCCTGCGCCTTGGACACAGACTCCTGGAGCGCGGCCATCAGGTCCAGGACCTGGCCGGCCGGCGCCTCCTCCTCTGCCGGCTCCGGCGGCTTCTTGCCGCCTGCCTTCGCCTCGATGACCTGCTCCAGGGCCTGGGTGTAGCGGTCGGTGGACCACTCCTGGCCGGTGATGCCGTCGGTCGTCATGGAGTCGATGAGGAGCACCGCCCTGTCGATCTCCTCGTCGCTCACGTCGACGGCCTTGGGCGCCAGCTCCTGCGGGTCCCGCACTTCGTCGTCCCACTTCATGGCGTGCAGCAGGATCACACCGTCCTGCACGCGGAGCAGACCAAGGCGCTCCCTGCCGTGCCAGGCGAATTTGGCGACGGCTGCCTTGCTGTTGCGCTCCAGGGCTTTGCGCAGGAGCGTGTAGGGCTTGGCGGCGACCTGTCCGTCGGCCTGCAAGTAGTAGCCCTCCCCGATGCGGATCGGGTCCACGCTCTCGTAGGGCACGAATGCCGCGATCTCGATGGCCTTCGCGGTCGGGAGCGGCATCTCGTCGAGCTCGGCGTCGGTGACCGCGACGATCGTGTCCTTGCTGATCTCGTAGCCCTTGCCGATCTCCGCGTTCGTGAGCTGCTTGCCGTCGATCTCGCACACCTTGCGCGTGCGGACCCGGCTCATGTCCTCCAGGTGGTACTGGCGGAACGAGATCGAGTGGTTCTCGGTGGCGGGCAGAACCTTGATCGGGATCGTGACCAGGCCGAAAGAGATCGCGCCGGACCAGACGGGGCGGGGCATGCGGCACCTCCGTGACGACCCCGAGAGCGAACTAAGGACAGTCTCCCGGCAGTGGGCCCTGTCTGCCACCGGCCCATCACCCGTCCCCGACCGGGAACGGCAGGCGCCTCAAGACCGTCTTCGTCCGCGAGGCATTGACATTCAGGGATCCGCCAAACCCACTCACACCGCTCAGCTAACATGATCGAACTCACAACGAGTGCCGTGATAGCCGCCTTTCAGCAGAAAACCATGCCATCTAGCACGAAGAGTGAGCTAAATAATCGACACCTAACAAATCGGCCAAACCATTGATATCTGTAGCATCTCAGGTGTTTTCGCGAAAAAACTTTAGAACAATGTTGATCGCCTGGCGTCAGCCACGGGCGCTGCTGTGGACCGCGGCGAGTGTGGTGGCGCTCGGATTCCTCGTCGCACTGGAGATCGCCGCGCGGCACTACGGCGTGGCGGGGCCGATCGCCAACCAGGCGCGAGAAGTGATCTTCGCGCCGAAGTCGGGACCGCTCCTCTACGCCGGCATGGCGTTGATGATGGTGGTGCTCACCTGGCGGCAGCGGTTCATCGCGATGGGTGTCGCGGTAGGCATCGACATTGTCTTCTTCCTGGTGCGCTGGGCCGTCGACGCCAAGATGATGTTCGGCAACGGCGCGTTGTGGGTCATCCTGGCCTGTGCGGTCATCGCCGTCACGCGCCGCACCGGCCAGGAGCGGATCCTGCTGCTCAAGGGCGTCGGGCTGAGCCTGCTCCTGGTCGCGGGCCGCAAGACCGGTGACACCTGGCTGCTCATCACGTCGAAGACCCGCCCCACGGTCCTGGACCAGTACGTGGCAACGGCCGACCACGCACTGGGCAACCCGTCGTGGCTGGTGGGTCGCATGGTGTCGGCGACCGGCTCGGTCGGCGCCCACGTTCTCGACTACGTCTACATCCAGCTCGCGGTGGCCGCGGTCATCGTCGCGCTCTACCAGCTGCGCAACGTGGCGACCGAGCGGCGCTTCCCCGCCCACCACCTGGTGCGCACCTTCCTGGTCATCGGCCTGCTCGGGCCGGCCATTTACATGATCTTCCCGGTGGTCGGACCGATATTCACCTACGGCGACGGCGCCTTCGGAACCGGCGGCCAGCAATGGGCCCTGGCCGACCTGTGGCCGCACACGACACCGCCGCTCGCCACCCCGCACTCGATACCCTTCGACGAGATCACTCCGCGCAACTGCATGCCGAGTCTGCATACGGCGTGGGCCACCACGATCTTCATTCATTCCCGTAAGGGCCCGAGGCTGCTGCGCTACGCGGGCGTTTTCTGGCTGGTGGCCACGCTCGGCGCGACGCTGGGATTCGGCTACCACTACGGCGTGGACATCATCGCCGGTGTCGTCTTCGCGTTCACGATCGACGCGGCGCTGCGCTCGCTCGCCCGCGGCTGGAACCGGGCGGGAATCCAGCTGGTCGCCTATGGCACCACGGTCTTCGCGCTGCTCCTGGTGTCCTATCGCTATATCCCGATGCACATGGCCAAGCACCCCGCGCTGTTCGGGCCGCTTCTCGTGCTGGCGATGGCCTCGGTGGTCTACGGCTATATGCGGACCACCAAGCTGTGGGAGCCGAAGGCCACGCCCACACCGCAGCCGGAACCGCAGCCCGAAATGGTCTGAGGTTCACGCCCGGCCGGCCGGTTGCTCGAATTGATCGAATTGATCGAGGAACTGGCCGGTCAGGCGCAGGCCGGTGCGCAGGGTCGGGGTGTCGTCGGCGAAGCCGATGCGCACGGTGTGCTCGATGCCGAAGGCGGCTCCGGGGGTGAACATGACGCCGGTCTCCTGGAGGAGGCGGGTGCAGAACTCGTAGGAGCCGATCGGGGCGCGGTAGCGCAGGAGCGCGGTGGTGCCCGAGGCCGGCCGGACGTAGGTGACGTCACGGCGGCCCGCCACCCACGCGTCGAGGATCGCGAGATTGGTCCGCGTGATGCGGTGGGAGCGGGCCAGGATCGCGTCCTTGTTTTCCAGGGCGACGCAGGCCAGCAGGTCGTCGAGGCGTCCGACGCTGATGGTGGTGTAATCGCGGTGGGTGGCGATGTCCCTCAGGAGCCCGGCCGGGCCGACGATCCAGCCCAGGCGCAGTCCGGCCAGGGAGTAGGGCTTGGACATGCTGCCGGTGGAGATGCCGCGTTCGTACAGGTCGGCGATGGACGCGGTGAACCCGTCGCCGTCCTGGTCGACGCCGCGATAGACCTCGTCGCACAGCACCCATGCGCCGGCCCGGTCGGCGATCTTCGCTATGCGGGCCAGGCCCGCCTCGTCGATGAGGGCGCCGGTGGGGTTGTTGGGGTTGTTGACGGCGATCAGTTTGGTGTCCGGGGTGACCAAGCGGTCGAGTTCGTCCAGGTCGGGCAGCCACCCGTGTTCCTCGCGCAGCGGCAGGTGCTCGACGCGGGCGCCGTAGCTGTCGGGGATGGAGTAGTGCTGCTGATAGGTGGGCACCACGGCCACGACGTGGTCGCCCGGCTCCACCAGGGTGGCGTGCACCAGGGCGTTCGCGCCGATCGCCCCGTGGGTGATCAGGACGTTGTCCGGGTGCTGGTCCGCGTAGAGGCCGGCGACCAGGCGGCGCAGACGAGGGCTGCCGGGGATGGGGCCGTAGGTGAGCGGGGTGGCCTCGAGCTCGGCGAGCACCTGTTCGCGCCGCCCTGACAGATCGAGGAGCTCGCCGGTGGTCAGTGAGCGGACGCAGGTCTCGGCGAGGTTGTAGCGGCAGGTCTCCTCGTACTCGTTCATCCACTGCTCGACCGCGAACTCTCGGATCTTCACTGGGGCTGCCCCTTCGTCGTCTCGTTCCGGTGCGCGTCGGCACCGAGTGGGCAATATATTGCTCACCCCTCCAGACGGCAAAAAATTTGAGCACTATAGTTCTCATCATGAGCAGCGAGGTCGCCGCGGACAGCAGGACCGCCCAGGAGTTCGTCACCCGCGTCGGCGGGCGCATCCGCGCCCTGCGCAAGCTGCGCGGATGGGGCGTGCAGCAGCTCGCCGACGCCTCCGGAGTCAGCCGGAGGATGCTCACCGACATCGAGCTCGGCCGGGCCAACCCGAGCCTTGCCACCGTCGACCGCGTCGCCCGCGCCCTCGACACCGACTTCGCCGCCCTGGCCCTGCCCCGGGACGACGCGGCGCGGTCGGAGGTCGAGGGAACCCTCGTATGGCAGGCCCCGGACGGCAGTCACGCCCTCCTGCTCGGCGCCACCCTGGATCCGCGGGCCGAGCTGTGGCGCTGGACCCTGGCGCCCGCGGGACGCTACGCCGCCGAGCCCGACCGCCCCGGCGCACAGGAGATCCACCACGTCCTCGCCGGGCGCCTCACCCTGGCCCTGGAGGCGGAACGCCGGGTGCTGAGTGCTGGGCAGAGTGCCGTCATCCCCAGCGACCAGAGTTACGCCTACCTCAACGAGGCGGCCGAACCGGTCGTCTTCATGCGGGTCGTCACCGGCACCTGAATTCATGCGGGTCGTCACCGGCACCTGAGTTCACGCGGGTCGTCACCGGCACCCGGGCCTGCCCGCGCCCGGCTCCCGTCGGCGCCTTCCGGAGATCTTGAGTGCGTTGATCTTGGGCACACGGAGACAAGTGATCTTCGTCGACCTCCGTGAGGAAGCCCCATGACCGTGCCCTCGCCCCCGGTTCGCCCCAAAGGCCGTGAACGGCGCTTCAATCTGCGTACGACCGCCCTGTTCTTCGCGCTGCTCGCCCTCATTCTGTGCGGCCTGGTGCTCCTGGTCCGCACCGCGGCGAGCATCCTGGAGCGCCGCCCGCTGTGGTCCGCCTACCTCGTCGTGATGGGCGTCGCCGTCGCGGTGCTGTGCCGGTCCCGATGGCGCCGCTTCTCCGCCGCGAGATACGCGCGCCGCGCCGCACGAGCCCTTGAGGAAGCGGCCGAGCGGGCCTCCGACAGCCTTGGCACCGGGACGCAGGACCACTCACAGGACGCCGACGACTTCGAGCACGCGATAGCCGGGCTCTGCGCCCGTGACGCCCCGGAGGTGGAAGTGGTGGGCGGCGCGGGCGACTTGGGCGCCGACGTCGTGGCGGTCACCTCCGACGGGCTGCGCATCGTCATCCAGTGCAAGCTCTTCGACGCCGGCAACAAGGTCGGCTCGCAGGACCTGCAACGCTTCGGAGGGACGTGTTACTCCGTCCACGAGGCCGACGTCGCGGCGATCGTGACGACGAGCGACTTCACCGCTCCCGCCCTGGAGTACGCGAACCGGTGCGGCATCGTGTGCGTGAACGGCGAGGAGTTGGCCGCGTGGTCCGACGGCACCGGGCCGAGCCCCTGGCAGGGTGCGGGCGTCGACGCCTGACCGGGAGCACACGGCGGACCGTCCCACGCCGGGGGCCCACCGGTCTACGGCACTGATCCGTCAGCGGGACGCGGATCTGTCCAGGCGCCTGAGCACGGGCGAGGCCGCCGCCCCGTGCACCATCACCGAGAGGAGGACCGTGAACGTCACCACCGCCCACAGCTCCTCCTCGAACGCACGAAGGTCCGCCTGTCCCAGCGCATACGCCAGGTAGAAGACGGACCCGATTCCCCGGATGCCGAAGAAGGAAGTCACCGCGCGCTCCTTGCGCGTCGTACTCCCCCGCAGCTGGCCCATCCAGCCCGTGAGCGGACGGATCACGAGCAGCAGCAGGACGGCTGTCACCGCGCTGCCCCAGGTGAGGGCGGACAGACCGCCGCAGGCGATGAAACCCCCGATCAGGAAGAGCACACCGGCCGTCAGCAGCCGCTCCACCTGCTCCATGAAGGTGTGCATCACCACCTGGTAGCCGTGGGCGCGTTCGGCGGACCTGATCGCGCAGGCCGTCGTGAACACGGCGAGGAATCCGTAGCCGTGCAGCACTTCCGTGATGCCGTACGAGAGGAAGGTCGCCGCGAGCGCGACGAACCCTTCCCTGTGCTCGGACAGCCGCAGCGCCTTCCAGTTCGCCCGGAAGAACATCCAGCCGAGCAGCCGCCCGATCAGCAGGCCGACGGCCACGCCGACCGTGACGCGCAGCGCCACGTCGCTCCACAGCCAGTGGCCCACCCACTCGCCGGACCAGCCCGTCCCGGCAGCGGCGTACATCGCGAGGGCTGCCAGGACCAGCGGAAAGGCGAGGCCGTCGTTCATGCCCGCCTCACCGGTCAGGGCGAAGCGCACCTCGTCCTCGTCGTGCTCGCCCTCGGTCGGCTCGCCGACCCGCACCTCGGCGGCGAGCACGGGGTCGGTCGGTGCGAGCACGGCGCCCATGAGCAGGGCGACGGCCGGCGGCCAGCCGACGAGACCCCGGGCGACGAGCGCGGTGAGCACGACGGTCAGCGGCATCGTGATGCCCAGCAGGCGCCATGCGGTGGACCAGGACCTGCGGCCGAACGGCCGGTTGATGGCCAGGCCAGCCCCCATCAGGGCCACGATCACGATCACCTCGGTGAGGTGTTCCAGCCACGCCCTGTGCTGGTAGGGGTCCAGGTCGGGCAGCCCGGCCGGCAGCAGATAGACGAGGAAGCCCACGGCCAGGAAGACCATCGGCATCGACATGGGCTGCCGCGCCACCAGTCTGGGCAGGATCGCGGCGAGCAGAGCGCCTATCCCCACGCAGGCATACCCGACGTCTCCGGCTGTCACTTCCATCTGCCGCCCCTGTCCTTGTGGTCATCCCCTGTTCGGCCGCCTGTTTCCCGTGCGGGAAGCAGGCCGGTGAGGGGACGTCAGGGCGCCGGGTAGGGCGTTCGGCCGAGCAGCTCGGCGAGGTGGTGGGCGTTGACAGCGAGGGCGTGCGTGGCGGAGGAGACCGAGTCGGGTGTCTCGTCGAGGTCCTGATAGTCGGTGCCGTGCTTGGCCTCGCCGACCCAGTAGGTGACCGCGTTGGCGGCCAGCGTGAAGCCGATGTCGTTGAGGCCCTGGAAGACGTCCGCGCTCACCTTGTGCGCGCCGTCCTCATTGCCCACCACGGCCACCGCCGCGACCTTGCCGTACATCAGGGGCCGGCCGTCGTCGCCGGTCTCGGACATGTCCGCGTTCAGTCGCTCCAGGACGCGCTGGCAGACGCTGGACGGATGCCCCAGCCAGATCGGTGTGGCGATCAGCAGGATGTCGGCCGCCAGTACCTTCTCGCGCAGGGCCGGCCAGGCGTCACCGTTGCCCAGGTCGGCGGCGACACCGGAATGGACGTCGTGATCGGCCACCCGGACCGTCTCGATCCCGACGCCCAGCTTGTCGAACTCGGCCATGACCTGATCGGACAGGGCCTGGCTGCTGGAGGCGGTGGGCGAGGAATTGAGAGTGCAGACCAAGGACAGCGCGCGCATGAGGAGCTCCGTTCGTAAGCGGCCGGGGAGAGCCGGGAGGGGGTCGGGTCGGGTTGCCGTGTGAGGGGTTCCCACTCGTACGAGGAATAACGACCGACGGCAGGCTGTGCGGTTGTCAAGGCAATAGCTGATCACTTGTCTCGGTCGATGTAGCGCTGGAGCACGTCGCAGGCATGCTGGAATTCCTCCATGAGGCGGGTGGATTCGACGACGAGAACTCCGTAGGGGCGAGCCGGATCGGCAAGCGGAAGGCCGGCCCTGTTCGCTCCGTCGGCCACGTTCCGGCGGCAGTCCTGGGCCTCGTCGGCCAGTTGGCACATCTGCCGGGCCTGCTCGGCGAGGGAGTCCTCGTCCAGGTCGCCGAGCACGCGGGCGATCTTCGCGAGGGACTCGAGGAAGTCGGCGTACACCAGGAGGAAAGCCTGGTCGTTGTACCGGCCGCCCTCCTCTTCGTGCCATTCGTGCAGGCTGCGCGTCAGGGACGCCACCTGGTACAGCGAGCGCTCCAGGGCGGCGAGGACCGCGCCGTACCCCTCGAAGGAGCGGCGGCCGCGATGCCTGCGCAGCAGTCGGCGGGGGTTGAAGTAGAGGCTTTCCTCCGCGGTGCGAAAGCCCTCCTTGGCCTGGGTGATCAGGCCTCCGGTTGCCTCGGCCCGCCGGCGCCACTGCCGCAGGCGCTCCTCGTCCAGCTCGCCGTCCCGCAGCACCGGGAACATGTCGCTCACCAGGTCGCCCAGGGCGGTGGACAGGGAGCGGATGCCGTACTCGGCGCTGCGGTAGCGCATGGGCGGGGCCACCGTGATGTTGACGACGACGCCGATGACGCAGCCGATCAGGACCAGCAGGATGATCTGTCCGAGCTGGGTGACCTTGTCGGCCGCCGAAGTCGCGGCGGCATAGGTGGAGAAGGCGAAGAACGCGGCGGTGGCGACCTGCGGCCCCTGGGCGCCGAGTGCGGGCCAGCGGCCGATGGCCAGGCCGGCGAGGGCGACCAGTACGAACGTCAGCAGGTCGGGGCCGCCCAGGAACCCCAGGACCGCGACCATGGCCACCCCGGCCGCGACCGCCCCCAGGTAGCGCAGCGACTGCAGCAGGGACTGGTACACCGTCACCTGCATGATCAGCACCGCGGAGAACGGGGCGAACGCCGGGGACGGCGCGTCGAGCAGGTAGTAGGAGACGATCCAGGCCAGCGTCGCGGCCAGCGTGCTCTTGAGGACAAGGAGCAGGGTGTGACGTTCGTAGCCCGGGGTCCCGCGGGCCCGCAGCCACCATTGCCGGACACGGTCCAGCCACTCAGGGGTCGCGGCTCGCGTCCGCTGCCCTCCGCCCTCGCCGGCCATGCACCGACTCCGTTCCGTTCAGCAGGTCTAGGGCTCAGCCTGGTACCCGGCGAGGCGGTCCGCATGCGGAGGCGGTAGCGCGAGGGGCACTCAGGTCATGCCGAACAGAACGTTGCGGGCGCAATTCACGGAACGGTGGATACAGCGGGAACGGCACACCGCAGCCCTTACCAATAATGCTTTCGCCCGCCCACCGCGTGACCGACGGAACCCAGAATCCACAGGGCCGCGCCGATGATGACGAGGGCGACGCCGATGGACCACAGGATGGAGATACCGGCCACGAGGCCGATGATGAGCAGGATGATTCCGAGTGCGATCATTTTGCCCTCCGACCCTCAGAATTAATTCAAGTATGCGCCTGTTCGGCGAGGGCGCCAGCGGCACACAGACCCGCGCGTCATGACTAGCCGTGACGACCGGCCACCCAGTCGTACCTCCACATCCGTGCTGATCCTGTGCATCTTTGCAGTCAGTGGCATGGAACTTGGACGAGACCTCCCATCTTGCTGAGCAGTGTCTGCGGACAGCGTGATAACACGGAGTGATCAATTTCAAGGAGACGACGAATCATGGGTATCTTCAGCCGTCGCCAGACCGCGACCCTCGAGCCGACGCCGTCCGTCGGCCCCGGTTCGCCTATCCCCGCGCCCTCTGATGCCGCGCTCGACCCGGCGCTGCGTGCGCTGACCGGGCAGTGGACCATCGACCGCCCGCACAGCCGCATCGGCTTCTCCGTGCGGCACGCGATGGTCACGACGGTGCGAGGTGCCTTCGCGGACTACGACAGCACGCTGTACTTCGACGGAGCCCGGCCCTCCGAATCGCGGGCCGAGATCGTCATCCGGATCGCCAGTGTCGACACCGGCGTGGAACAGCGCGACACCCACCTCATAGGCGCCGACTTCTTCGACGCGCGCCGCCACCCGGAGATGACGTTCCGCAGCACCTCCACGGTCCATGAGGGCGGCGAGACCTTCCGCATGGCCGGGGAACTGACCATCCGCGGCGTCACCCGGCCCGTCGAATTGCAGCTGGACTACCTCGGCTCGGTCGTCGACCCCTTCGGCTTCGAGCGGGCCGGCTTCGACGGCACCACCACCATCGACCGCACCGACTGGGGCCTGGTCTACAACCAGCGCCTGGAGACGGGCGGCGCCATGGTCAGCGAGAAGGTACGGCTGCAGTTCGACATCTCCGCGATCCGGGCCACGCCCCCGGAGTAAGCCCACCGGCGACGGCCCCCACACGTGAACAAGGGAGGGGCCCCGCCCGGAAGCGATTCCAGGTCGGGGCCCCTCCCTTTCACGTGGCGGGAAGCCGGTGCTCAGTCCTCGCCCTCAAGCTCGCCCTCCGTCTCCAGGTACGCCTGGCGCAGGGCCTCGAGGACCGCGGGGTCGGGCTTGGCCCACATGCCGCGGGACTCGGCCTCCAGGAGCCGCTCGGCGATGCCGTGCAGCGCCCAGGGGTTGGCCTCCTTGAGGAATTCACGGTTGGTCGGGTCCAGGACGTACGTCTCGGTGAGCTTGTCGTACATCCAGTCGGCGACCACGCCCGTCGTCGCGTCGTAGCCGAAGAGGTAGTCGACCGTGGCGGCGAGCTCGAAGGCGCCCTTGTAGCCGTGGCGGCGCATCGCCTCGATCCACTTCGGGTTGACCACGCGCGCGCGGAAGACGCGGGACGTCTCCTCGACCAGGGTGCGCGTGCGGACCGTCTCGGGACGGGTGGAGTCACCGATGTACGCCTCTGGGGCGCTGCCCTTGAGCGCGCGGACGGTGGCCACCATGCCGCCGTGGTACTGGAAGTAGTCGTCCGAGTCGGCGATGTCGTGCTCGCGGGTGTCGGTGTTCTTCGCCGCGACCTCGATGCGCTTGTACGCGCTCTCCATCTCCTCGCGCGCCGGACGCCCGTCCAGCTCACGGCCGTAGGCATAGCCGCCCCACACCGTGTAGACCTCGGCGAGATCGGCGTCGGTGCGCCAGTCGCGGGAGTCGATGAGCTGGAGCAGGCCCGCGCCGTACGTGCCCGGACGGGAGCCGAAGATGCGGGTGGTGGCGCGGCGTTCGTCGCCGTGGGCCGCCAGGTCGGCCTGCGCGTGGGCGCGCACGTAGTTCGCCTCGTCGGGCTCCTCCAGCGAGGCGGCGAGGCGCACCGCGTCGTCCAGGAGACCGATGGTGTGCGGGAAGGCGTCGCGGAAGAAGCCGCTGATGCGCAGGGTGACGTCGATGCGCGGGCGGCCCAGCTCCTCCGCGGGGATCGCCTCCAGGCCCGTGACGCGCCGCGAGGCGTCGTCCCAGACCGGGCGGATGCCGAGCAGCGCAAGGGCCTCGGCGATGTCGTCACCGGCGGTGCGCATGGCACTCGTACCCCACAGGGACAGGCCCACCGAGGTCGGCCAGGCGCCGTTGTCGGTGCGGTAGCGCTCCAGGAGCGAGTCGGCCAGGGCCTGGCCGGTCTCCCAGGCGAGTTTCGACGGCACCGCCTTGGGGTCGACGGAGTAGAAGTTGCGGCCGGTCGGCAGGACGTTGACCAGGCCGCGCAGCGGGGAGCCCGAGGGTCCCGCGGGGACGAAGCCACCCTCCAGGGCGTGGACGGCGTGGTCCAGTTCGTCGGTCGTGGAAGCCAGGCGCGGTACGACCTCGCGCACGGCGAAGTCGAGGATGTCGGCGACCGCCTGCGGGTGGCCCGCCGCGACCGTGGCGACGGCCTCCGGCGCCCAGTGGGCGTCCTCCATCGCCTGGACCAGGGCGCGCGCCTGCTCCTCGACCCGGTCGGCGTCGGTGCGGGTGGCCGCCGACTCGTCGAGGCCAAGCGCCTCGCGCAGGCCGGGAAGTGACGCGGTGCCGCCCCAGATCTGGCGGGCGCGCAGGATGGCGAGGACCAGGTTGACGCGGTCGGCGCCGGCCGGGGCGCCGCCCAGGACGTGCAGGCCGTCGCGGATCTGGACGTCCTTGATCTCACAGAGCCAGCCGTCGAGATGCATGATGAACTCGTCGAAGCCCTCGTCCTCGGGGCGGTCTTCGAGCCCCAGGTCGTGGTCGAGCTTGGCGGCCTGGATCAGGGTCCAGATCTGGGCGCGGATCGCGGGCAGCTTCGCCGGGTCCATCGCGGCGATCTGGGCGTGCTCGTCCAGGAGTTGTTCCAGGCGGGCGATGTCGCCGTAGCTGTCGGCGCGGGCCATCGGCGGTACGAGATGGTCCACGAGGGTGGCGTGCACGCGCCGCTTGGCCTGCGTGCCCTCTCCCGGGTCGTTGACCAGGAACGGGTAGATCAGGGGCAGGTCGCCCAGGGCCGCGTCGGGGCCGCAGGCTGCGGACAGGCCCGCGTTCTTGCCGGGCAGCCATTCGAGGTTGCCGTGCTTGCCGAGGTGGATCATCGCGTCGGCGCCGAAGCCGTTGTCGTCGGCGGAGGCGGCGATCCAGCGGTAGGCGGCCAAGTAGTGGTGCGAGGGCGGCAGATCGGGGTCGTGGTAGATCGCGATGGGGTTCTCGCCGAAGCCGCGCGGCGGCTGGATGAGGATGAGCAGGTTGCCGCGGCGCAGGGCGGCAAGGACGATGTCGCCCTCCGGGTTGCGGGAGCGGTCGACGAACATCTCGCCGGGCGCGGGGCCCCAGTGCTCCTCCACGGACTCGCGCAGCTCGGCGGGGAGCGTCGCGAACCAGCGGCGGTAGTCGGCCGCCGGGATACGGACGGGGTTGCGGGCCAGCTGCTCCTCGGTGAGCCACTCCTGGTCGTGGCCGCCCGCCTCGATCAGCGCGTAGATCAGCTCGTCCCCGTCACCGGAGACGAGGCCGGGCACCTCCTCCGTGCCGAAGTCGTAGCCCTCTTCCTGGAGGCGGCGCAGCAGGGCGACGGCGCTGGCGGGGGTGGCCAGGCCCACCGCGTTGCCGATCCGCGAGTGCTTGGTCGGGTACGCGGACAGGACGAGCGCGATGCGCTTGTCGGCGGCCGGGATGTGGCGAAGGCGCGCGTGCCGTACGGCGACACCCGCCACCCGAGCCGCGCGCTCCTCGTCCGCGACATACGCGGGCAGACCGTCCTCGTCGATCTCCTTGAACGAGAACGGCACCGTGATCAGGCGGCCGTCGAACTCGGGGACGGCGATCTGGGTGGCCGCGTCCAGCGGCGATACGCCCTCGTCGTTGTCCTCCCAGGCGGTCCGCGAGCTGGTGAGGCAGAGCGCCTGGAGGATGGGGACGTCGAGACCGCTGAGGGCTCCGGCGTCCCAGGACTCGTCGTCGCCGCCCGCGGAGGCTTCCGCGGGCCGCGTGCCGCCCGCCGCGAGGACCGTGGTCACGATCGCGTCGGCGGAGCGCAGTTCCTCGATGAGTTCGGCCTCGGGGGTACGCAGCGAGGCGACGTACAGCGGCATCGGGCGGGCACCGGCGTCCTCTATCGCGCCGCACAGGGCGTCGATGAAGGCGGTGTTGCCGCTCATGTGGTGGGCGCGGTAGTAGAGCACCGCGACGGTCGGTCCCTCGACCTGGCGGGCGGTGCGCTCCAGCGGGCCCCAGGCGGGCGCGGCGGCGGGCGGTTCGAAGCCGTGGCCGGTGAGCAGCACGGTGTCGGAGAGGAACCGGGCCAGCTGCTCCAGGTTGTCCGGGCCGCCGTGGGCCAGATAGGCGTGGGCCTCCGCCGCAAGGCCGATGGGGACGGTCGAGGCGGCCATCAGCTGGGCGTCGGGGGCCTGTTCGCCGGTGAGGACGACCACGGGGCGCCCGGTGGCGATGACTTGGTCGAGGCCGTCCTGCCAGGCGCGTACGCCGCCCAGGAGACGTACGACGACCAGATCGGCGCCGTCCAGGAGCTGCGGAAGGTCCTCGAGCGCGAGCCGGGAGGGGTTCGCGTAGCGGTAGGCGACCGGGCCGCTTGCGGCGCGGGCGCTGAGCAGGTCGGTGTCGGACGTCGACAGGAGCAGGATCATGCGGCGTCGTGCCTTCCTCGGGGTGTCCACGCCCCGGGTGGTGTCGATGGCGTCTCCCCTGCTCGAGCGGACGAGAGCTCGGGGAAGGGAGTTCCTGACTCACCCGGCACCAGGGCCGGGCTCACAGTGGCGGGACCGCGCCGGAATCTCACCGGGCTTCCTCCCCTTGTCGCCGTCTGTGGCGACGACGGGCCGGCCGGCCCGTCGCTAGAAATACTAAGGGCCGATCAACTACCGGGGGGCAGGCGGACCTGCTGCGATAGGTCGGTATGCTCGCCGCCATGCCCCCATCGGTCCCCTCGCCTGCGGTTCCGGGAGACGAGTCTGCCCGCAGCCGCGGTGACGCCTGCCCCGGGACGCTTCGGCTGCACCGGGCGGACGACGGGGCTTTGGCGCGCGTCCGTATTCCGAGCGGGGTCCTGAACGCGGGGCAGGCCGATGTGCTGCGGGAGCTGGCGGAGCGCCTCGGAGACGACGAGTTGCATCTCACATCGCGCGGCAACGTCCAGCTGCGCGGCCTCGGTGCGGACTGCGGCGGCGAACTGGCTCATGTCCTCGCCGGTGCGGGGCTGTTGCCCTCCGAACGCCACGAGCGTGCCCGCAATGTGGTGGCTTCGCCGCTCTCGGGTCTCGACGGCCGGGGAGAGCGGGACATCCGCGCGTGGCTGTCCGCCCTGGACGAACTGCTGTGCGCCAGCGACCAGGCCGCCGATTTGTCCGGCCGGTTCCTGTTCGCGCTCGACGACGGCCGCGGTGACGTGGGCGCTCTCGGCGGGGACGTGACCCTGACGGCGCGGGGCGACGACGAAGCACTGCTGCGGATCGGCCCGGCGCGGGATGCCGTACTCGTACGTTCCGCGCAGGCGCCGCGGGCCGCCCTCATCGCCGCCGAGGCCTTCCTGGACCAGGCGGCCGGCACGGGCGCCTGGCGGGTGACGGATCTGCCCGGCGGCACCGGCCCTCTCCTCGACGCGGTCGTACGCCGGTTGCGGCAGGCCGAGTTCGGCCACGCCCTCGCCGCCGCCCCGCTCCCCCGGGACGTCGGCGGTCCCGACCTCGGCGTCGTGCCGGGGCCGCACGGGACGGACGCGCTCTCCCTGGGCCTGCCGCTGGGACGCGTCGGCGCGACCCAGTGGCGGACACTGACCGACACCGCACGCGACCACGGCAACGGCGAGTTGCGCCTGACGCCCTGGCGCGGGATCGTCCTGCCGGGAGTCGAGCGCTCGAAGGCCGCGGAACTCCTGGAGAACCTGCGGACCGCCGGGCTCGTCACCGCGTCCGCATCGCCCTGGACCGGCGTGGGAGCCTGCATCGGCAGGCCCGGCTGCGCCAAGTCCCTGGACGACGTACGCGCCACCGCGACGGCCGCCCTCGGCCCGGTGGGGGCGCTGCCCGTGTACTGGTCGGGATGCGCACGCCGGTGCGGCCATCCCCACGGAGAGTGGATCGACGTCGTCGCCACCCCCGAGGGGTACGAGATCTCTCACGTACACGGCGAGAAACGGGACACCCCGGCGACCGTCCCCGGCAGCCCGGGGGCTCTCGCCGCCGCCGTGGCCGCGGCCCGCCGCTGACACGACATGAACGACCTCGCGACACCTGACTGTTCCATGCCCTATCAAGAGAGCGAACGCACTGTGCATCAGTACGAGAAGGACGGACCGGCGATCTACCGCCAGTCCTTCGCCACGATCCGCGCGGAGGCGGATCTGGCGGGCCTGCCCGCCGACGTCAGCCAGGTCGCGGTCCGCATGATCCACGCCTGCGGCATGGTCGACCTCGTACGCGACCTCGCTTTCACCCCGGACGTGGTGGCCAGGGCCCGCGAGGCCCTGCGCGCGGGCGCCCCCATCCTGTGCGACGTGGCCATGGTCGCCAGCGGCGTCACCCGCAAGCGGCTGCCCGCGGACAACGACGTCGTGTGCACCCTGTCCGACCCGGCGGTGCCCGACCTGGCGGCCAAGCTCGGCACCACCCGCAGCGCCGCCGCCCTGGAGCTGTGGCGCGATCGGATGGAGGGCTCGGTCATAGCCGTCGGCAACGCGCCCACCGCCCTGTTCCGGCTGCTCGAAATGATCGAGGAGGGCGCCCCGCGCCCCGCCGCCGTGATCGGTGTGCCCGTCGGCTTCGTCGGCGCCATGGAGTCCAAGGACGCCCTGGCCGCGCACCCCTCCGGCCTTGAACACATGATCGTGCGCGGCCGCCGGGGCGGCAGCGCCATCGCGGCCGCCGCACTCAACGCGATCGCCAGCGAGGAAGAATGAGCGTGAGCGAGCACGTGAGCGAGCACAACACAGGCCGTCTGTACGGTGTGGGCCTCGGCCCCGGCGATCCGTCCCTGATGACCCTGCGGGCGGTGGAAGTCATCACCGGGGCCGACGTCATCGCCTATCACAGCGCCCGGCACGGACGGTCCATCGCCCGGTCCATCGCCGCCAAGCACCTGCGCGCCGACCACATCGAGGAAGCGCTGGTCTACCCCGTCACGACGGAGACCACCGACCACCCCGGCGGCTACCGGGGCGCGATGGAGGACTTCTACACCGAGGCCGCGGCGCGCCTCGCGGTGCACCTGGACGCCGGACGCACGGTCGCCGTCCTCGCGGAGGGCGACCCGCTCTTCTACGGCTCGTACATGCACATGCACAAGCGGCTCGCCGATCGCTATCCCACCGAGGTGATCCCCGGTGTGACCTCCGTCAGCGCGGCGGCCGCCCGGCTCGGCACCCCGCTCGCCGAGGGCGAGGAAGTCCTCACCATCCTGCCCGGCACCCTGCCGGAGGACGAGCTGACCGCCCGCCTTGCCGCCACCGACGCGGCGGTGGTGATGAAGCTGGGCCGTACGTTCCCCGCGGTGCGCCGCGCCTTCGAGACCTCCGGACGCCTGCCCGAGGCCCACTACGTCGAGCGCGCCACGATGGCCGGCGAGCGCATCGACGATCTTGCCGCGGTCGACGCCGGCTCCGTGCCGTACTTCGCGGTCGCGGTCCTGCCCAGCCGGATCGACGCACCCCGGCCCGGGCGCGCCCCGGACTCCGGCGAGGTGGCCGTGGTCGGTACCGGTCCCGCCGGGCCGCTGTGGCTCACGCCCGAGACCCGCGGAGTCCTCGCCGCCGCCGACGACGTGGTCGGCTACACCACCTACCTGGAGCGCGTTCCGGTCCGTCCGGGGCAGGTGCGCCACGGCTCCGACAACAAGGTCGAGTCCGAGCGCGCCGAGTTCGCCCTGGATCTGGCCCGGCGCGGGCGACGCGTGGCCGTGGTCTCCGGCGGCGATCCGGGTGTCTTCGCCATGGCGACGGCCGTCCTCGAAGTGGCCTCCCAGAAGCAGTACGCGGACCTGCCCGTGCGGGTGCTTCCGGGGGTGACGGCGGCCAACGCGGCCGCCGCCCGCGCGGGCGCTCCGCTGGGCCACGACTACGCCACGATCTCGCTCTCCGACCGGCTCAAGCCCTGGGAGGTCATCGCGGAGCGGCTGCGGGCGGCGGCCTCGGCCGATCTGGTGCTCGCGCTGTACAACCCCGGCTCCCGCAGCCGGACCTGGCAGGTCGGCAAGGCGCGTGATCTGCTGCTCGAACACCGCTCGCCGGACACGCCCGTGGTGCTGGGCCGCGATGTCGGCGGCCCGGCCGAGAGCGTGCGCACCGTGCGGCTCGCCGATCTCGATCCGGCCGAGGTGGACATGCGCACGATCCTGCTCGTCGGCTCCTCGCAGACCCGCTGGGAGCAGCGGGGCGACGGCCAGCAGATCGTGTGGACGCCGCGCCGCTACCCGGAGGACGCGGCGGGCGGCTCCCCGCAGGAGTAGGGCTCGGTTGCTGCTAGGCCTAGGCCTGGCCGCCGCCGAGTGCGCGCAGCCAGGTCAGGGCCTCCTGCGGGGTGGCGGCCACGCTCACGCCCTCCGGCACCGGCGGCCTGCGCACCACGACCACCGGGATGCCTGCCTCGCGGGCCGCGGCCAGCTTGGGGGCGGTGGCGGCGCCGCCGCTGTCCTTCGTGACGACGACATCGATGCGATGGCGGCGGATCAGCTCGCGCTCCCCCTCCAGGGTGAACGGGCCGCGGTCGAGCAGTACCTCCATCCGCGCGGGGTGCGGCGCGTCCGGGGCGTCCACCGAACGCATCAGGAACCACAGCCGGTCCAGGCCGGCGAAGGCGGCAAGTCCCATGCGCCCCGTGGTGAGGAAGACACGCTGCCCCAGCGCGGGCAGCGCGTCGGCCGCCTCGGCCAGCGAGCCGACCGGATGCCAGGTGTCGCCCTCGCCCGGCACCCAGCCGGGCCGGCGCAGCGCCAGCAGGGGAACATGGGCGGCAGCGGCGGCAGCGGCCGCGTTGAAACTGATCGTCTCGGCGAAAGGATGGGTGGCATCGATGAGCGCGCTCACCTGGTGTGTCCGCAGCCACGCGGCAAGCCCGTCGGCTCCGCCGAAGCCGCCCACGCGCACCTCGCCCGGCGGCAGCTTCGGGCTTGCCACCCGTCCGGCGAGCGAGCTGGTCACTCTCGCTCCGGCGGGCAGCTCCGCCACCAGGCTCTCGGCCAGGCGGCGGGCCTCGGTCGTCCCGCCCAGTACCAAAACGTGCATCGGGTCCATCCATGAGTGAGGCGAAAGGCGGGCGCAGCGCCCAACTCAAGCACACCGGTCTGCGACCCGGCTGGACGACCGGTGCCTGCGCGACCGCCGCGGCCACGGCCGCCTACACGGCCCTGCTCAGCGGCGACTTCCCCGACCCGGTGACCATCACCCTGCCCAAGGGCCAGACACCGGCCTTCGCCCTGGCCGTCGAGGAGCTGGCCGAGGGGCGGGCGACCGCGGGCGTGGTCAAGGACGCGGGCGACGACCCCGACGTGACGCACGGCGCGCTGGTACGGGTCACCGCCCGGCGGCTGCCGCCGGGCTCGGGTGTGGTCTTCAAGGCGGGGCCAGGCGTGGGCACGGTCACCCTGCCCGGGCTGCCCCTCGACGTCGGCGAACCCGCGGTCAATCCCGTGCCCCGCCAGATGATCCGCGACCACGTCGCCCGGGTCGCCGCGGAGCACGGAGGCTCGGGTGACGTCGAGATCACCGTCTCCGTGGACCACGGCGAGGAGATCGCCCGCTCCACCTGGAACCCCCGCCTCGGCATCCTGGGCGGCCTGTCGATCCTGGGCACGACCGGCATCGTGGTGCCCTACTCCTGCTCGGCGTGGATCGACTCGATCCGCCGCGGCGTGGACGTGGCACGTGCCGCGGGGCACACGCACGTGGCGGGCTGTACGGGATCGACCTCCGAGAAGACGGTGGTGGCCGAGTACGGCCTGCCGGAGATCGCCCTCCTGGACATGGGGGACTTCGCGGGCGCGGTGCTCAAGTACGTGCGCCGCCACCCCGTGGACCGCCTCACGGTGTGCGGCGGGTTCGCCAAACTCTCCAAGCTCGCCGCAGGACACCTCGACCTGCACTCGGCCCGCTCCCAGGTCGACAAGCCCTTCCTGGCCGCGCTCGCCCGCCGGGGCGGCGCGGACGAAGCCCTGGCGGCCGAGGTGGAAGTCGCCAACACGGGCCTGGCAGCACTCCAGTTGTGCCAGGCACGGGGCGTACCGCTCGGCGACCTGGTGGCCGTGGCGGCCCGCGACGAGGCGCTGTCGGTCCTGCGGGGCGCGCCGGTGGCCGTGGACGTCATCTGCATCGACCGGGCGGGCACGGTGGTGGGACGCAGCAGCGTGCGCTGAGGATCGCGCCGGAGCGTGCGTCGGGAATGCGTCCCGGAATTAATTCAGCCCCGGCCACCCGCCGCTCTGCCACCATGCCCGCATGGGGAACACACAGGCGTGGCCGGTTCTGCGGACGACGGACTTGTCCGAGGCGTTGGACCTTGCCGAGAAATTGCTGTCGGTCACGGCCTCGTACGAGCCCGACGGTTGTTACGTGGACGCGTGGGCCCGGGACGAGGACGTGCTGCGGCAGTTGACCGACAGGAATCCCGCGGCCAGGGTCGCGTGGTACGGCGAGGGGCAAACCGGGTTTCCGGCGAATGTGCAGCTGGGTGTCTCCAGTGTCGCCGAGGCGCGTGCGGCCCTGGTGAGTTGGGCCGACGTCACGAGGTGCTACCTCCTGTGGTGCCACATGTTGTGGCCGGAGGTACCGGAGCTGGGGATCGGCGAGGAGTACAAATACGCCGAGTTGGAGGTGGCGTGCAACAGCCACGACATCCACTGCGAGGAGTGGGCGGCGGAGCACACGGTGTTCGTTCACGCGCGGCAGGGCGACGACGAGCGTGCCGCGCGGCTGGCGGCGCAGGTCGGGGCCCGCGTCGTCGGGCCCTCCGAGTTCGGGTGGTAGCACCCTCGCCGTCGCCGCATCGGCCGTACCCGATCTCAGCAGGCGTGCCGGTCGCGCTCCGGTGAGTACAGGTGGCTGTCGCGGAACTGCTCCGCGCCCAGGGTGCGGCCGACCATGATGACGGCGGTGCGGATCACGCCCGCCGCCTTCACCTGCGCCGCGATCTCGTCGAGGGTGCCGCGCAGGATGAGCTCGTCCGGACGGGAGGCCAGGGCGACGACGGCGGTGGGGCAGTCGGCTCCGTAGTGCGGCAGAAGTTCCTCGACCACGCGGTCCACGTACTTGGCGGCCAGGTGCAGCACGATCAGGGCTCCGCTGCGGCCCAGCGTGGCCAGGTCCTCGCCCTCGGGCATCGCGGTGGCGCGATGGGCGATCCGGGTCAGGATGACGGTCTGGCCCACGGTCGGGACGGTCAGCTCCCGCTTGAGCGCCGCCGCGGCAGCCGCGAACGCGGGCACCCCCGGCACCACCTCGTAGGGCACGCCCGCCTCGTCCAGGCGCCGCATCTGCTCGTTGACGGCGCTGAAGACGGACGGGTCGCCCGAGTGCAGGCGGGCCACGTCGTGACCCTGCTGGTGGGCGGTGACGAGTTCGGCGGTGATCTCGTCGATGTCCAGCTGCGCGGTGTCGACCAGACGGGCGTCCTCGGGGCACTCGGCGAGCAGTTCGAGGGGCACCAGACTGCCCGCGTACAGGCACACTCCGCAGGCGGCGAGGGTGCGCGCGCCGCGCACCGTGATCAGGTCGGCCGCACCGGGCCCCGCGCCGATGAAGTACACGGTCATTGGTTGTCTCCTGAGGGTTCTGCGGGGGCTTCTGCTGAGGGTTCCGCGGTGGGAGGCGTCGAGGGTTTGCGTACGGACCACTGGGTGACCGGCATCGCCTGGCGCCAGCCGGTGAAGCCGCCGACGGGCACCGCGTGCGCGACGGCGAGGCGGACCAGATCCCCGCCGTGCCTGCGGTATCGCTCGGTGAGCAGCGCCTCGGACTCCAGCGTGACCGTGTTGGCGACGAGGCGGCCACCGGCGGGCAGCGCCTCCCAGCAGGCGTCGAGCAGGCCGGGCACGGTGAGCCCGCCGCCGATGAACACGGCATCCGGCGTGGGCAGTTCGCCGAGGCTCTCGGGGGCCCGGCCGGAGATCACGCGCAGGGCGGGCACCCCGAGGTGTGCGGCGTTGCGCTCGATGCGCTGGGCCCGCACCGGGTCGCGCTCCACGGTGATCGCCCGGCAGGAGGGGTGGGTGCGCATCCACTCGATGGCCACGGACCCGGAGCCGCCGCCGATGTCCCACAGGAGCTCGCCGGGGGCCGGTGCGAGCACCCCGAGGGTGGCGGCGCGCACGTGGCGCTTGGTGAGCTGCCCGTCGTGCTCGTACGCCGTGTCGGGCAGCCCGGGGACGGCGCCGAGACGCAGGGCTTCGGGGTCGCGTCGGCATTCGATCGCGATGACGTTCAGCGGGTCGCCGGGCGGGTGCGCCCAGGTGTCCGCGGTTCCTTCGACACATGCCTCGTTCTCGCCGCCGAGCTGTTCGAGAACGCGGACCGGGCTGGGCCCGAAGCCCTGCTCCCGCAACAGCTCGGCGACCACGGCGGGCGTGGTCGCGTCCGCGCTGAGCACCAGAACCCGGCGACCGTCGTGCAGGGCCGCGGCGAGGCGGGCCGCGGGCCGCCCGACCAGGGTGACGACCTCGGTGTCCTCCAGCGGCCAGCCGACACGGGCGCAGGCATACGAAACGGACGACGGGTGGGGCAGGATGCGCAGCCCGTCGGGGCCAAGGATCTCGGTGAGCGCCCGGCCGATGCCGTAGAACATCGGGTCCCCGCTGGCCAGAACGGCGATCCTGCTCCCCGCGTGCGCGGCGAGCAGACCCGGCACGGCAGGCCGCAACGGCGAGGGCCACGGCACGCGCCGTCCCGCGCACTCCTCCGGCAGCAGATCCAGCTGACGCTGCCCGCCGATGAGCACCTGTGCCTCGGCAAGAGCCGTGCGCGCCGCGCCGGGCAGTCCGCCCCACCCGTCGGCTCCGATCCCCACCACGCTCACCGCAGGAGAGAACGCTGCAGGCGGGAGGGGGTGTACGGCGGATGCGGGGGTCACGGACGGTACCTCGGTGTTCGGGGGCTGACGCACCCGAACTCTACTGTCCGACCACTTCCGGACACCGGCCAGGTGGCCCCTCCGGCCGATCGGCGGAGCAGGTCGTGCCGGACGGCTGCAGTCCAGGGGGCCGCACGCCGTACCCCCCCTGTCGTGCGCCAAGAGCGCCTGCCGACCGCTCCCATACGCTTGTCCGGCTTTGCGGCGCCGCACTACCTTTGCGGCGTGGATCTCTTCTCAAGCTCCTGGGCAGCCCTGCGCGCGGCCGTCGCCGAACTGCCGGACGAGGACTTCGCGCGGCCATCCGGCTGTGCCGGCTGGCTCGTGCGGGACCTGGCCTGCCATCTGATCGTCGACGCGCAGGACGTCCTGATCACCCTCGTGACCCCCGCCGACACGGAACCGACCCTCGACGCGCTCACCTACTGGGACGTCACCGCGACGCCGCCGACCGGCGAGGACCCCCTGGACGCGCTGACCGTCCGCCTCGCGGCCGCCTACGGCGAGCCCTGGCTTCTCAAGTTCCACCTCGACGACGTGGGCGCGGCCGCCGGTCGCGCCGCCGAACTCGCCGATCCCGAGAGCCGGGTGAGCACCCGCGACGAGGTCCTCACCGCCGGCGACTACCTGATGACGTACGTCATGGAATGGACCCTGCACCACCTGGATCTGATCGCCCACCTCCCCCACGTCGCCGGGCCTCCCGCGCCGCCGCTCGCCCGCTGCCGCGAGATGCTGGAGGACATCGCCGGATTCGGGTTCCCCAAGTCGTTCTCCGACACGGACGCCCTGCTGATCGGCACCGGTCGACGGGCGCCGACCGATGCGGAGCAGGCCGAACTGGGCGAGCTGGCCGCGAAGCTCCCGCTCGTCCTCAACTGATCCCCGGCCGCTCCCTGCCCACGGGCTTTCCGGCGGGGGCGACCCGCAACGAGTCCAGGCGCAGGCCCAGTTCCTCCCCCGCGTGCCCGGGCGCCGCCAAAGTGATGGTCACGGGGGTCACCTTCCCTCCTCGTACGGAGAAGGGGCCGACGGCACCCCGGGTCAGGTCCGCGCCCTTCACGAGCCGGGAGTGCTTGCCGACCTGCACCCGGTAGAGCGCTTCCGGCCGCGCCTCCCCGCGGACCGCGACCGACAGCCTCCCGGCCCGCTCGGTGCTGAGGTGGGCGGTGTGGCGCACGGTGGTCCGCTTCGTGCTGGAGTAGCTGCCGTCGTCGGCGTAGCTGTAGCCGTGCTCGATGTCGGCGCCCTCCAGGACGGCCTCGTGGTCCGGGCCGAGGGCGACCGTGTGCTGCGGGATGATCCGCAGCTTGCCGGCGAGTTCGGCCTTCACGACCGGCAGGACCTTGTCGCGTGGCCGCTCGGGCAGCGTCACGACGAGGTCGTCGCCGTCCCGGCGCCAGTCGAGCCGGTCCTTCGAGCCGTCCTCGCGGACGTCGCGCACGGAGGTGGCCAGGCCCGGCAGCCGGAGTTCGCCGGATTTGGGCCACTGGGTCACGTGCAGGAACAGGTCGCGGTCGTTGACGGTGACCTCGCCCCAGGGCTGTCCGCCGAAGCGGGTGGCCGAGGCGCCGAGTACGGCGCCGGGGTGGCGGTCCAGCCAGTCGCCCATGCCGCGCAGGACGTCGGCCTCGAACTCCACGACCGAACCGTCGCCGCGCGGGCCGATGTTGAGCAGGTAGTTGCCGCCGCGGGCGCGCACGCCCGTCAGGCCGCCGACCAGGTCCTTGATCTTGCCGGGCAGGTCTTCGCGCTTCTGCCAGCTGCGGTATCCCCAGGTCTCGTGGTAGATCGACGCGGGGGTCTGCCAGGCGCCGTCGAGCGCCACCGCCGGGATCTCGTTGTCGCCGAGGGTGCGGAAGTCGCCCTTGTTGTTCCACACCCGGCTGTTGATCGCCGCCCGCGGCTGGAGTTCGCGGACGATCCCGGCGAATTTCCGGCTCTGCGCGGCCGTGGGCGACGACATGTCGAACCACACCTCGGCGATGTCGCCGTAGTTCGTCATCAGTTCGCGCAGCTGGCCCTCGATGACCGGCTCCATGGACGCGGGGATCGGATTGTTGTTGTTGCCGTCGAAGTCATGGCCCTGGTGCCAGTCGACCAGCGAGAAGTAGAAGCCGAACTTCAGTCCCTGGCCGCGGCATTCGTCCGCGAGCGCCTTCAGCGGGTCCTTCTTGTACGGGGTCGCGTCGACGACGTCATAGCCGGTGGTGTCGGTGTCGAACATGGAGAAGCCGTCGTGGTGCTTGCTGGTGATGACCACGTACCGCATCCCCGCCCGCTTGGCGAGGGAGCAGATCTCCTTGGGGTCGAAGCGGTCGGGCCTGAACCGCTGGGCGACGTCGAGGTACTCCTCCTCGGAGATGTCCGCCCACATCTGGATCTGTTCGCTGTAGCCCTTGGTGACCGGTTTCCCCTTCCACACCCCGCCCAGTTCGGAGAACAGGCCCCAGTGGATGAACATCCCGAACTGGAGCCGCTGCCAGGCCGCGAGGTCCTTGTCGTCGCTGGTCTCGATCTCGCCGGGAATGCCCTGCGTGCGGGGACCGTCGTCCCGGTCCGCCTGCGTGGCGACCGCTGCGGGAGGGCTTGCCACTGCTGCTCCGAGGGCGAGCAGGAGGGCCAGCATGACGCCGAGCACCTTGCGCATCACGAATCTCCTCTACACCTGTCCCCGGCCGTCGAGTCATCCGATGTTAGGAGCCCATTCGGATGCGCTACGGGCCACAAGGGAAGCTTGGGGGCGCGTACATCGGATGTTAAGGGCGCGAAGGCGTGACGTCACCACCCCCGGCAGACCGGATTGCGGCAGATACCGTTTTCTATGCCGGGGCACTCAACTCACGCCTATCCATTGAGTGTTCACCTACCCCCATGCTAGAAACCGTTTACTCTCCACCCGGCGCACGGATGGTCTACGTCACGCGACCCCATCCCCCCACTCGCAAGGAGCCCCCATGCGCAAGCGAACCGGTACGCTCACGGCCGCCGCTTCTTCACTGGTCCTGCTCACCGCCGCCCCCGCCGACGCCTCCGTCATCTGGAACGGGGACGCCTCCGGAGGCACCGGAGTCTTCTCCTCCACTCTCTGCGACAGCCCCGGCGGCGTCACCGCGCAGGACAACGGCGACGGCCGCGGGCAGGTCTTCAAGTTCAACAAGCCGCTCGGCCTGGAGCGTTGCGAGGCCCACGGCATCAGCGTCGGCGGCTCGCGCTACACCTTCAAGAACAACTCGACGTACTGGATCGGCTGGGACACCTCCACCAACACCCCGGACGCGGGCACGATCTTCCAGTGGAAGTCGTACGGCACCAACGACCAGCACCAGCAGAACTACCCGGTGCTGATGAAGGTCGAGGGCGGCGAGCTCAAGCTGTTCCACATCGAGGTCGGCGAGAAGTGGACCCTGAAGTGGTCGACGCCCGTCACGACCAGTACGTACAAGCGCATCGTGCTCGGCATCCACACCTCCTCCGACGCCTCCACCGGATGGGTGTCGGCCTTCTACAACGGCACCAAGGTCGCCGAGTTCTCCGGCCGCACCTGGGACGACCTGGGCAACGACACCCGGTTCGGCTCCTACGGCTCCGAGGTCAAGGACAAGCGGGTCATCAACTGGATCGACGGGCTCAAGGTCGGCACGACGTACGGAGACGTGGACAACTAGACCCGGACAGCTAGACCCGGACAGCTGGACGTGGACGGTTAGACCGGCCGGGCCAGCCGTCCGTCGGCCAGCTCCAGCAGGCTGTCGCGATGGTGTTCGCGCAGGGCCCGGTCGTGGGTGACCATCACGACCGGGCCGGTGAACCGCTCGACCGCGGCCTGCAGTTGCTCGACCAGGGCCAGGCTGAGGTGATTGCTCGGCTCGTCGAGCAGCAGCAGGTTCGGGCGCCGCGAGAACAGCAGCGCCAGTTCGAGCCGCCGCAGCTGCCCCACCGAGAGACGGTTCACCGGAATGTCGAAGTCGGCGCTCCCGAACAGGCCGAAGCGGGCCAGCTCCCGCGCCGCGTCGTCGACGTAGGCGGCGCGGTGTGCGGCGAAGGTCTCCAGGACGCCGCGCCGCTCCCCGGAGAAATGGCTCTCCTGCGGCAAGTAGCCGATGCGCAACCCTGGTTCACCCGTCACCGCTCCCGCATCAGGTGTCCGCAGGCCGGCCAGGGCGGACAGGAGCGTGGACTTGCCCGCACCGTTCGGCCCGGTGATCACATGCAGCGTGCCGGGGGCGAGTTCAAGGTCCACGCCCCGCAGCACGTCGCCCACGACCAGGCCATCGGCCCGGAGCAGCACACCGTCGCCGGACAGCCCGGCGCCCTCGTTCTCCGGATCGCTCGCCGGGTCGCTCGCCGGTTCGCTCTCCGGCGCCGTGAAGGTCAGGGGCTCGGGCGGGCGCCGCACCTCCTCGTCGAGCAGCCGCCCCAGCTGCTGCCTGGCCGCGCGGGTCGCGCGCGCGGCGGCGGCCTGGGCGGAGCCTCCGGCGAGGTTGTACGAGAGTTTGTCGCTGTCCCGCATGCCGCTGAAGGTGCGGCCGGATCTGGCCGCCTTGTCCAGGCGCCGCCGGGTCTCCGCCAGCTCCTGGCGCCAGTCGCGGTACTCCTGCCACCAGCGTGCCTGTGCCGCGGCGCGCTCGTCGAGGTAGTCGCGGTAGCCGCCGCCGTAGCGCACGGTGGTGCCGCGGGAGCCGTCCAGGTCGACGATGGCGGTGACGGCGGTGTCGAGCAGCACCCGGTCGTGCGAGGCGATCAGGCACGGCCCCTGGTACCGGGCCAGCCATGGCACGAGCCAGTCCACCGCACGGTCGTCCAGGTGGTTCGTCGGCTCGTCGAGGAGCAGTCCGGCGGGTTCGGCGAGGACCAGTTCGGCGAGCGCCAGGCGGGAGCGCTCGCCGCCCGAGAGGGTCGCGGTGGGCCGCAGCCGGTCAAGGCCGCCGAGGCCGAAGACGTCGAGCACCTCGCCGACGCGGGCGTCGAGTTCCCAGCCGCCGCGCCGGGCGAACTCGTCCTGGAGCCGCCCGTACTCGCCGAGCACGTCGCTCAGATCTTCCTTGCCGGACGACATCAACTCCTCGGCGGCGCGCATGCGTTCGGCCATCTCGCCGAACTCTTCGGTCGCCCGCTCCAGTACGGTCTCGATGGTCGCCCCGGCCGGAAAACCGGGCTCCTGCGGCAGAAAGCCCACCTGGCCCGCGACCGCCCGTACGACCTGACCGCGCTGCAGCGGCAGTTCACCGGCGAGTGCGCGCAACAACGTCGACTTGCCCCGTCCGTTCTCGCCGATCAGACCGACCCGCTCGCCCCGTGACACCTTCAGCGAGACATCACGCAGCACGAGGCGGTCCCCGAGCACGCAGTGCACGTTCTCGGCGAGGAGGTGCGCGGAGCGGTGGTCGCCGGAGAGGACGTCCTGTGCGTCGCCGGGACCGCCCGCATTCATGTCGGACATAGGGAAGAGCTCCTGTCGTACGCCGATGGCCGTCGGCCGAAAGCCTCTGGAGAGCCGTTGCGGTCAGTCGGCCAGTGGTGTTCCGCAGCGGGCGCAGTAGCGGGCGTCCCGTTCGGCGGCGAGGCTGCCGCACGCGGGGCAGACGCGGTCGAGCAGGCAGACCGGCTCCCCGGCGTCGGACCCGCCGGACGATTCGGCGCCGGGAGCCGGGCGACGGCGGTGGGCACTGGTGTAGACGAGCCCCTCCTCTCCCGCGTCCACGCAGCGGCTCATGCCCGCGGGAAGCCAGGCGAGGGCGCCGGGTGCGAGCTGCCAGGTCGCGTCCGGGGTGCGCAGCTCACCGGTGCCGGTCAGCACGGTGAGCAGCACACCGAACGCCTCCTCCGTGTGCTCTCCGATGCTCGCGCCCGGAGCGAGGCGGACGACATCGGCGTCCAGTTCCCTCGTCCGGTCGCCGAGCGACCACAGGACGCTGATCTGGCCTCGCCCGGCGGCTGCGGTCTGTTCCGGTCCGACGAAGACCGGAGCGGCGGGGGCAGGGGCGTTCATGCGAACTCCAGTCGGTGCGGACGGGCGGCGGCGCACGGCTCTCGTGCCGGTCGGCTGCGGCGCCGGCGGGATTCGAACCCGCGGACAGGGAAGGGCAAGGCCCGCCCGGCTCCCGTCAGTCGGCGTACGAGGGGCTTCCCGTACGCCGATCGCAATGGGCCGCTCTGCCACGGCACCGCAACCTGCGGGACCGCGCGATCCCGCTCCGGCGAGGATAAGGACAGCACCCGGCGGGTGCGAGTTCATTATCGCCGCGGACCATCGCCGCGGGCCGCAGGACGGGGCGGCCCACGGCGGACGGTGCCGGGCCGGGTCAGCCGCCGGTGCGCGGCAGAAGGGAGACCATTTTGCTTCCCTTCAGGGCGACCAGCACGTCCTGGTAGAGCAGGAGTTGGGGTGTGTCCGCCCGGCCGGGGCCCGGCTCGTCGATGTCGACGCGGGTGTGCCAGACCTTCTCGCCCGTGCGCAGATCGAGGGCGGAAAGATCTCCGGTCGGGTTGAGGAAGTACACGACCCCCTGCCTCTGGGACACCACGGGAGCGGCGATGAACATGAACGCGTCCTCGTGCGGCATCTTGATGCCCGCGGGGGCGGTCCACAGGGTCTTTCCCGTGGTCACGGAGTAGGCCGAGGCCTTGCCTTCCCTCGTCACGGAGATCAGACGGTCGCCGATGACATCCGTGGTCGCCCCCTCCCCCGGCATCCGGTAGGAGTGCCAGGTCTGCGCTCCCGAGCCGTTGACGGTGGTCAGCCGCAGCTTCCTGTCCGACGGCTTCCTCTCCCCCGCCAGGACCATCCGGTCCCCCGTGCTCCCCATCAGCAGATGCCTGCCGGGCAGGGTCGTGACCTTCTCTGCGGCTCCGGAGGCGGGGCTGAGCCGGAAGACGTCGGTGTCGTGCGGCTTGTCCGTGTCCCGCGTGCACAGGAGATGGGGCACACCGCTCAGCACCGCGCGTTCGCACGCGATGCCCTTCTTCCAGGTGTAGTGCCATTTCTCCTCGCCGGTGCGCGGGTCGAGGGCCGACATGGTGCGCAGCGATGGGGTGTTCGCGAAGACCGCGCCGTTGATGAGCATGGCGGCCTGGTCGGTGCGGTCGTCCTGCGGCATCTTCTTCTTCCACAGCACGTCGCCGGATTCGGCGTCCACCGCCATCAGATCCGTACCGCCCATGTAGTCGCCGTTCGGCTGCTTCTTCACGGTGTGGTTGCGGTAGCCGTAGACCACGCCGTCCCGTACGGCGAAGGGGTGGTCGATCCCGTCACCCTCGCCGTTGACCTTGACCGCCCACAGCCGTTCACCGGTGTTGGCGTCGAACTTCGCGGCGTCGTACTTGTACCCGGCGCAGTACAGCGCCGAGCCGTCCACCAGGCAGCCCCGCTCACTGGCGCCCGGCGCGTCCTTCTGCCACGCCTTCCAGCCCTCGGGCGACGCCGCGGGGCGCACGGGCCGGTCCTGCCCGGACCCGTCGCCGCCCCCGAATCCGAGGACCGCCCCCACGGTGATCGCCGCTACCGCCACGGCAGCCCCCGCTGCCTGCGACACACGGCGCCTGCCGCGCCGCCGCATCACCTGCTCGGCCAGATCGCCCGGCGCCCGCACCCGGTCCAGGGCGACCGCGTGCAGTGTCTCGCGGACCTTCTCCTCCACGTGCTCGGTCGTCATCCCTGCATCTCCTTCGGCGAGTAGCTGAGCGGCTGCGCCTGTCCCTGTGGCCTCTCGGGCCCGAGTTCGGGGACGAGGTCCCGGAGCTTGGCGAGCGAGCGGTGCGCGGTGCTGCGCACCGTGCCGACCGGGCATCTCAGCAGCGCCGCGACCTCCGCCTCGGGCAGGTCCTCGAAATAGCGCAGCACGACCACGGCCCGCTGCCGCTTCGTGAGGCGGCCGAGCGCCGCCCACAGCGCGATCCGCAGCTCGGAGTCCGCGTCGGCTCCCTCATGGGCGGACTCGGGCAGCACGGGCACCGTCGTCTCGGCGCGGTGCCGGCGCAGCCGCCAGCGGTTGACCTGCTGGCGGTACATGATCTGGCGGACGTACGCCTCGGGCTGCTCGATGCGCGCCCAGCGTCCGTAGGCCTTCATCAGCGCGATCTGCAGCAGATCCTCCGCCGCATGCCGGTCTCCACCGGTCAGCAGCACCGCGAGCCGCAGCAGCGCGGTGGAGCGCATCGCCACGAACTCGCGGAACTCGTCGTGATTTGAGGCCTCCATCGACCCTCCCCTTCTTGGCAACCATCACGACGCGATGGGCCGCCCGCCGCTATCCGCCGGCGGGCGAAATTGTGTGTTCACACCAAGAGGGGTCGCGGAATGCGGAGTTAGCGGGCTCAGCCCTGGCGGCGCGGCAGGCGTACCACCTGGACGAAGAAGTCGTCGATCTGGCGTACCGCGGCGATGAACTGGTCGAGGTCGACGGGCTTGGTGACGTAGGCGTTGGCATGCAGTTTGTAGCTGCGCAGGATGTCCTCCTCCGCTGCCGACGTGGTCAGCACCACCACCGGGATGTCCTGGAGGTCCGGGTCCGACTTGATCTTCTCCAGTACCTGGCGCCCGTCGTACTTGGGGAGGTTGAGGTCGAGCAGGATGAGGTCGGGCCGCGGCACTCCGGCGTGCGCACCGCGCCGGTAGAGGAAGTCGAGGGCTTCCTCGCCGTCGCGGACCACGTGCAGGTTGTTGCGGATCTTGTTGTCCTCGAACGCCTCGCGCGTCATCAGCTCGTCGCCCGGGTCGTCCTCCACGAGGAGCACGTCGACGGGCGCGGGAGAAGGGGTGGTCATGTCAGGGCCTCTTCCTCGGTACGGGATTCGGTGTCCTCCGCGGGGTCGGCGTGGGAGGGCAGGGTGAAGCAGATGCGGGTTCCGTCGGTGTGGCCGCTGTCGATCCAGATGTGGCCGCTGTGATGCTCGACGATCTTCTTGCAGAGGGCGAGGCCGATGCCGGTGCCGCCGTAGGCGTCGCGGCCGTGCAGCCGCTGGAAGATGACGAAGACCTTCTCGGCGAACTCCTCGGGGATGCCGATGCCGTTGTCGGTGACGCAGAGGTTCCAGGTACCGGAATCCGCGTCCTCCTCGCAGGTGATCCGGATCCGCGGGGTGCGTTCGGGGTGGTGGAACTTGACGGCGTTGCCGACGAGGTTCTGCCAGAGCATGGTCAGGAGCGTCGGGTCGCCGACGATCTCGGGCAGGTGCTCGGGGCGTTCGATGACCGCGTCGGTGTCCCGGACGGACGTGTCCAGGTTGGCGAGGGCCTTGGTGAGGGCCTGGTCGAGATCGACGGGGACCTGTGCGTCGTTGAGCCGTCCGACGCGGGAGAAGGTGAGCAGGTCGTTGATGAGGATCTGCATGCGCTTGGCGCCGTCCACCGCGAAGTCGATGTACTGCTTGCCGCGGTCGTCGAGCGTGTCCCCGTACCGCTTCTCCAGGAGCTGGCAGAAGGAGGCGACCTTGCGCAGGGGCTCCTGCAGATCGTGCGATGCCACGTAGGCGAACTGCTCCAGCTCCGCGTTGGAGCGCCGCAGCTCCACGGCCTGGGCGTCCAGTTCGACGGCCTGCTGGGTCAGGACGTCCCGCTGGCGGCGTGAGGCCCCCAGCTCCTCGACGATCTTCTGACGCATGTCTTCCACGTCTTTCGCCACCGCTTGGAGGTCCGCGGGACCGCCGATCGTGATGACGTGGTCGAAGTCGCCGCGCGCCACCTGCCGCGAGGAGACGCGCAGCGCGTCCAGCGGGCGGACCACCAGACTGCGCACCAGGAACGCCAGGGCGATACCGGCCAGCAGAAACACGCCCACCATGGTGCCGAGGACCACCGTGCGCACCGTACGGGAGCTGTCCAGCTCGTCCTTGCCGCCTTCGACGGCCCGGGTCAGGTCGGCGTTCTGCGCGGCCCACACCGTGCGGATCTGGTCGAAGACCTCCTTGCCCCGCTCGGCGCTCTTCTCGGCGACGGCGCGCGGCTCTCCGGGCTTGACCTCGGACACCAGGGGTTCGGCGTACGCGCGCCGCCAGTCGGCCGCCTCGCGCTGGACGGCCTTGAGGTCCGCCATCAGCTCGGGCCGGTCCCCGATGAGGTCGCGCAGCCGAGCGGCGGCGCGGGCCTCGTCCTTCTTGCCCTTGGTGTAGGGGTCGAGGAACTGGCGGTCGGCGGTGATGGCGTAGCCCCGGACGCCGGTCTCCTGGTTCACCAGGGCGGCCTGGAGGCGGTATGTCTGCGTCTGGGCGGGCTGGAGGCGGTCGGTCAGCTGGTCGGTCACCTCCGCGGTCTGGCCGAGGAGGCGGGCACCGACCACGGCACCCGCGACCACCAGGAGCACCATCAGGGCAAGGACCAGCTGGATCCAGCCCTGCACCGTCAGCCGGCGGCCGATCGTCGCACTGCTCGGCGTCTCAACCACGGCGTTGTTCTCCGATACTGCTCTGGTGGCGGCTCTCGACCGCGGTGCTCGCCGGTTCGCCCGCTGCCACTGCTCCGTCACCGTCGCTGTCTGCGTCGTCTGCGTCGTCTGCGTTTGCGCGCCAGTGCAGGTGCACCACGGCCACGTCGTCGGCCAGGCCGCCCTGCGCCTCGGCGAGGTTCTCCGCCCGCTGGATCAGCGTGTCGACGAAGGCCGCCGGGGTCAGTGCGCCCATCTCGCGCGCGAGGCCCAGCAATCCCTCCTCGCCCAGACGCTCGCGGCCCCTGCCGGTGTGCCCTTCAAAGAGGCCGTCGGTGAAGAGCACCAGCGCCGAGCCCGCCGGCAGGGGCACCTCCTCGACGGGCCAGAGCCGCACGCCGGGCGCGACGCCGAGGGCCGGGCCGCCCGCGACCTCCACCCATTCGACGCCGCCGCTCGCGGTGCGCAGCAGCATCCCGGGGTGGCCGGCGCGCGTCAGCCGCGCATGCCGCGCCCCCGCCGGGATGGAGAGGCTCGTCAGGGTGGCGAAGACGTACGGCTTCACCCGCTCCGCCAGCATGATCTCTTCGAGCCTGCCCACCTGCTCGGGGCCGGTGACACCGCTGAGCACCAGGGTGCGCCAGGCGATGCGCAGTGCCACGCCGAGGGCCGCCTCGTCCGGGCCGTGCCCGGAGACGTCGCCTATGAGCGCGTGTACGGCGCCGTCCGCGCTCTGCACGATGTCGTAGAAGTCGCCGCCGAGGAGGGCCTGCGCGCGGCCGGGCCGGTAGCGGGCCACGACGTCCAAGCCCGCGCCGCCGAGCAGCGGCCGGGGCAGCAGCCCCCGCTCCAGACGGGCGTTCTCCTGTGCCTGCATCTGGCTGGCCTGCAGGGCGACGGCCGCCTGCTCGGCCTGCTTGCGCTGGATCGCGTAGCGCACCGCCCGGCCGAACAGCTCCGGTTCGACGCGGCCCTTGACGAGGTAGTCCTGGGCGCCCGCGGCCACGGCGGCGGAGCCGGTCTCTTCCTCGGCCAGGCCCGTCAGGACGACGACGGCGACCTGGTCGGCGAGGGACCGGATCATGGACACGGCTTCCAGGCCGTGGGCGTCGGGCAGATGCAGGTCGAGCAGCACGCAGTCCGGCACCGCGGAAGCCAGTGCCTCGCGCGCCTCGGCCATGGAACGCACCCACTGCAGCCGCATCTTCAGGGCGCTGTCGGCGACGAGTTCCTCCACCAGGAGCGCGTCGCCGGGATCGTCCTCGACGAGCAGCACGGAGGGCTGCGCCAGTTGCCGGGCCGCCGCGGTGTCGCCGTCGGCGTCCACACGCATGCCGGAAGTCCATGGCTGTGACGCCACCGCTCTGCTCCCGCCTTCCCCACCCGGTAAGTCCGCCCTGCCGTTCGGCCGTTGCCGAAGGACGGCCCCTACGGCGAGTCAGCCCGCGGCAGCCGTACGGCGGTCCCCGGATCTTCGCACAACGCGCACATCGCTGGTAGCGAACCTATCGCGGGGTGAGAGCCTCGGTGGCGTTCGCCGTAATTCTACGTACGCCTTCGGCGGCGGAGGCGAGGACCCCCTTTCTCGCTACTGGCCGACTCTGCCGTCGATGCACTCGCGCAACAGGTCGGCCTGTCCGCAGTGCCGGGCGTACTCCTCGATCCGGTGCACCAGCAGTTCCCGTACGGCGAAGCCGTCCTTCCCCAGGCGCTCCCCCAGGTCCGGGTGCTCGGCGAGGGCGGCGTCCGTCGCGGCCTGCTCGCGCGCCAGGTCGGCGTACGCGGCGTCGACCACGGCCTGCTCGCCGACGGCTCCGTCGAAGTCGGCGTCGCGCTTGCCGTACAGCTTGGGCAGCGGATCACCGTCGCCGAGCCAGTTGCGCCAGTCCCGCTCCACCTCGGCGAGGTGCCGGACCAGGCCGAGCAGCGACATCGTCGACGGCGGGACCGAGCGGCGGGCCAGCTGCCCGGCGTCCAGGCCCTCGCACTTCATGCGCAGGGTCAGGCGGTAGCCGGCCAGGAAGTCCTGGAGCGTCGCCAGTTCGCCGTCCGGACTGACGCCGTCGCTGTTGCGGGGGTCGTCGTCCGGATCGACCCACATGTCGGGATAGGTGGTGGCCTGGCTCCATCGATCAGGTTGGTCGCTCATGGGCGCCATGGTCGCGGCTGCGCACCCGCCGCGCCACCGACTTTCCGGCGCCGCGCCGCGCCCGGGTGCCTTGCCGGTGCGCCCGCTTACTTGGTGTGCTCGATCTGGATGAGGTTGCCGCAGGTGTCGTCGAGGACCGCGGTGGTGACCGGACCCATCTCCAGGGGCTCCTGGGTGAAGAACACCCCGAGCTCACGCAGCCGCTTGAACTCGGCCTCCACGTCGCTCACGGCGAAGGCGGTGGCCGGGATGCCGTCCGCGACGAGCGCCGTCTTGTACGGCTGCACGGCGGGGTGGCCGGAGGGCTCCAGGAGCAGTTCGGGGCCGTCGGGGTCTTCCGGGGAGACCACGGTCAGCCACCGGTCCCCGCCGTCGCCCATCGAGATGTCGTGCTTCTTCACGAAGCCGAGGACGTCGGTGTAGAACCGGGCGGCTTTCTCCTGGTCATCGACGAAGACGCTGGTCAGGTGGATCTTCATGGGGTGTTCTCCGGTGCGTCGGGCCTGAGCCATCGGGTCGCGATGAGCTCAAGGGGTTCGGTGTTCAGGTCGTGGAACTTGTAGCGGCCCTCGCGCCGCGAATGGACCAGGCCGGCGGATTCCAGTACGGCCAGGTGCTGGCTGATCGCCTGGCGGGACAGCCCCAGGCCGTGCTTGTTCATCAGCCGGGCGCATATCTCGAACAGCGTCTGGCCGTCCCGCTCCACCAGCTCGTCGAGGATGTGCCGACGGGTGGGGTCGGCCAGCGCCTTGAACACATCGTCCGCCATGCCCCCACCATAGGCAAGTCGCGGCTTACCTATCAAGTGATGCCTTCGCCGCCGGCCGGCGCCTTGGCCGTCAGCGCCAGTCGGGGGCGCCCGCGACGGGCGACAGGAGGCTTTCGATCTTTGTCTGGATCTCCCGCATCACGGACACGACGCGGCTCTGGTGTGCGTCGGTGAGCCGGGCCACGGGCACCGAGCAGCTGATGGCGTCGACGGCCGGTACGGCGTAGCGCAGGGCGAAGCCGAAGCCCGCGATGCCGGTCACCGTCTCCTCGCGGTCGATGGCGTATCCGCGCTCGCGCACCCGCCCGAGGTCGGCGAGCAGGGCAGCGCGGTCGGTGTGGGTGCTCTCCGTGAGGGCCGTCAACGGCCCTTCGGGCAGCGGGAGTTCGGCGTCCGGGCGCTCGGCGAGGAGCGCCTTGCCCAGGGCCCCGGCGTGCGCGGGGACGCGGCGGCCGACCCGGCTGATGGTGCGCAGGTATTCATGGGACTCGCGGGTCGCGAGGTACACGACGTGCGGGCCGTCGAGCCGGGCCAGGTGGGCCGTCTCGCCCAGGGCGCCCGAGGCCTCGTCGAGGTACGGGCGGATGGCGCGCACCCGCTCGTCGCCGTCGAGATAGCTCGTGCCGGTGAGCAGCGTGCGGATGCCGATGCCGTAGAGGGATCCGGTGGTGTCCGTGCGCACCCAGCCGCAGTCGACCAGCGTCTGGAGGAGCTGGTACATGCTGCTGCGCGGCACGCCGAGCTCTTCGGCGAGTTCGTCCAGACGGGCGGGCCGGTCGGCGCGCTCGGCGAGCAGTTCGAGCAGCGCCACGGTGCGCAGCGCCGACTTCACCCCGCGGACACCCGGGCCGGCCCCGCGGTCCGTTCTGCTCTCCGCCATGCGCCCATCGTAGATCCGCGCCGCCTGGCCATTGACCCCGTTCGTTCATGACTCTAGCCTCCATTCTCATACGTGGACGCCATCTGCATATAGAGATGAGATTCGTGAACACGCTCAGCATGAACAGCCTCAGTACGCAGTCCCTGGACGTCGTCCGGCGGCTCCGGGAGGGCATGGCGCGCGGCGTGCTGTCCTTCCCGCTCACGAGCATGAGCGGCGACGGCAGCCTGGACCCGGAGTCCTACCGCGCCTATCTGACCGCCCAGTTGGACACCCGGCCCGGCGCGGTCTTCCCCGCGTGCGGAACCGGCGAGTTCTTCTCGCTCGACGAAGAGGAGTACCGCGCGGTCATCAGGACCACGGTCGAGGTCGCCGACGGCCGTCTGCCGGTGGTGGCGGGCACCGGATACGGCTGGGCCCAGTCGCTGCGGTTCGCCCGGATCGCGGAGGAGGAGGGCGCCGACGCCCTGCTCGTAATGCCCCACTACCTGGTGGAGGCGTCACAGGACGGCCTGGTGGAACAGCTGCGCCGCATCGCCGCGGGCACCGCGCTCCCCCTGATCGCCTACCAGCGCGGCCAGGTCACCTTCGACGCCGCGGCCCTGCGCAGGATCGCCGGGATTCCCACCGTCATCGGCCTCAAGGACGGGCACAGCGACCTCGACCGGCTCCAGCGCCTCACCCTCGCCGCCCCCGACGGCTTCCTCTTCTTCAACGGCGCCGCCACCGCGGAGATCCAGGCCCGCGCCTACGCCACCGTGGGCGTCCCGGCCTACTCCTCCGCCGTGCACGCCTTCGCCCCCGAGATCGCCGACGCCTTCTTCGCCGCGCTCGGGGAGCAGGACGACGCGGCTGTGGACCGGCTCCTGCGCGAGTTCTACGTCCCGCTGGTCGAGTTGCGCGACCGGGCTCCGGGGTACGCCGTCTCGCTGGTCAAGGCCGCCGCCCGGCTGCGCGGTCTCCCGGTCGGCCCGGTGCGCGCGCCGCTGACCGATCCCGGCCCGGACGACGTCGCCGACCTGGCGAGGGTCCTTGACGCGGGTCTCGAGCTGGTCTCCGCCGCGCGCCACAGGGCCTGACCCGTCACACCTTCCCGCCTACAGCCCCCCGCAGCCCCACCCCCCGCACCGCCGTCTGCACGCGACTTGATCCACAGTTCAAAGGGGAACTGAAATGCCGCTCGTCGTAGTCGGGGTCAGCGTCTTGATCCTGCTGTTCCTCATGACCCGGTTGAAACTGAACGGCTTCGCCGCCCTCCTGTTCGTCGCGGTCGGCGTCGCGCTCGTGCAGGGGATCCCGGTGGCCACCATCCCGGACGTCCTCTCGGAGGGCATCGGCGGCCAGATCGGCGACACGATGCTGGTCATCGGGCTCGGCGCCATGGTCGGCCGTGTCATGGGGGACTCCGGCGCCGCACAGCGCATCGCCAACAAGATGCTCGACGCGTTCGGACCGCGCTGGGTCCAAGTGGCCATGGTGGTCACGTCGATGCTCATCGGCGTCACCATGTTCTACGAGGTCGCCTTCATCATCATCGTGCCCATCGCCTTCACGCTGGTCCGCGTCACCGGCGCGAAGCTGCTGTGGATCGGCCTGCCGATGTCCATCACGCTCTCCACGATGCACAGCTTCCTGCCGCCGCACCCCGGCCCCACCGCCGTGGCCGCGACGTTCGACGCCTCCGTCGGACTGACCCTGCTCTACGGCCTGTTCATCGCGATACCCGCCGGCGCGCTGATCGCCCTCGTGTGGCCGCGGCTTCCGTTCATCAGGGCGATGAACCCCTCCATACCCAAGGGCCTGGTCAGCGAGCGGGAGTTCACCGACGAGGAGATGCCGGGCCTGGGCTGGGCGCTGGCCGTGGCGCTCTTCCCCGTCGTACTGATCGCCGGTGCCTCGGTGACCGAGATGGCCGTCTCCGGCGAGAGCCCCTTCCTCCACTTCATCACCTTCATCGGCTCGGCCCCGATCGCACTGCTCCTGACCCTCCTCCTGGCCATCTGGGCGTTCGGCCCGCGCATCGGCCGGAGCCTCGCCGAGGTCAGCGCTTCCTGTACGTCGGCGGCGCAGGCCATGGCCATGATCCTGCTGGTGATCGGTGCGGGCGGCGCCTTCAAGAACGTCCTGGTCGAGGGAGGCATCTCCGACCACATCAAGGACACCACCCACGGCTGGGCCATCTCGCCGCTCATCCTGGCCTGGCTCATCGCGGTGATCCTGCGCATCGCCCTCGGCTCCGCCACCGTCGCGGTCGTCACCGCATCCGGCGTGGTGCTGCCGCTCCTGGCGGGCAGCGGCGTCCACCCCGAGATGCTCGTCCTCGCCGTCTCCTGCGGATCGATCGCGTTCTCGCACGTCAACGACCCCGGATTCTGGCTGTTCAAGGAGTACTTCAACCTCTCCGTCATCGAGGCCATCAAGGTGCGCACCACCTATACGACGGTGCTCGCGATCATCGGCCTCGGCGGCGTCCTCGCGGTGGAGTGGGCCCTGGACATCCTCAGCCTGTGACCCGCCCGACCGCCGCCGCACCCTCCCCCGTCTCCCGCACCCCGAGGAATTCCCGATCATGAGCAGTCAGCCGACCGTCACCGCCTTCACCGTCTACCCGGTCGCAGGCCGGGACTGCATGGAGCTGAATCTCTCCGGCGCCCACGGCCCCTACTTCACCCGCAACATCGTGGTCCTGAAGGACTCCGAAGGACGCACCGGCCTGGGCGAAGTACCGGGCGGCGAGAAGATCACCCGGACCCTGCGCGACGCCGAGCCGCTGGTCGTGGGGGCCCGCATCGGCGACTACAAGCGCGTCCTGCGCGAGATGGGCGAGCGTTTCGCCGACCGTGACGCCGGCGGACGCGGCGCCCAGACCTTCGACCTACGCACCGCGGTGCACGCCGTCACCGCCGTCGAGTCCGCGCTGCTCGACCTCCTCGGCCAGCACCTGGAGGTGCCCGTCGCGGCGCTGCTCGGCGACGGACAGCAGCGCGACTCCGTGCGCGTCCTCGGCTACCTCTTCTACGTCGGCGACCCCGACCGCACCGATCTCGACTACGTCCGCGAGCCGGAATCCCCCGTCGACTGGCATCGCGTCCGGCACGAGGAGGCCCTGACCCCCGAAGCGATCGTCCGGCAGGCCGAAGCCGCCTACGACCGCTACGGATTCCGGGACTTCAAGCTCAAGGGCGGCGTCCTTCAGGGCGCGCAGGAGGTCGCCGCCGTACGGGCGCTGAAGGACCGCTTCCCGCAGGCCCGCATCACCCTCGACCCCAACGGCGCCTGGTCCCTGCGCGAGGCGATCGAGTTGTGCGCGCCCCTGACCGACGTCCTCGCCTATGCCGAGGACCCCTGCGGCGCCGAGGACGGCTACTCGGGCCGTGAGGTCCTCGCCGAGTTCCGCCGGGCCACGGGACTGCCGACCGCCACCAACATGGTCGCCACCGACTGGCGGCAGATGACCCATGCCCTGGCCCTGCAGTCGGTCTCCATCCCTCTCGCCGACCCGCACTTCTGGACCATGCAGGGCTCCGTACGCGTGGCGCAGCTGTGCAACGCGATGGGTCTGACCTGGGGCTGCCACTCCAACAACCACTTCGACATCTCCCTGGCCATGGTCACCCACTGCGGGGCCGCGGCCCCCGGCGACTACAACGCCCTGGACACCCACTGGATCTGGCAGGAGGGCCTGGAGCGCCTCACCACCGCCCCGCCGCGCATCGTCGACGGGGAGATCGCCGTGCCCGACGCACCCGGCCTGGGCATCGAGCTCGACATGGACCGTCTCCTGGCGGCACACGAGCTCTACCGGCAGAAGGCGCTCGGCGCGCGCGACGACGCCACCGGCATGCGCTACCTCATCCCCGACTGGCAATTCGACAACAAGCGCCCCTGCCTGGTCCGTTGAGGGATAGAACCGTGCCATGCAGAGCTTCGAGATCACACCGATAGGCACCGTCCGCAACCACCGGACGGACGTACAGGACACGGACAACTGGGGTGCCGTCCGCAGCACCATCACCGTCGACGAGCGCTTCGGCGAGGCGTGCCTGCAAGGCCTGGAGGGCTTCTCGCACGTGGAGGTCCTCTTCGTCTTCGACCAGTTCCCGGACGACGGCGACTACCGCGAACCCCGCCCCTACCGCGGCCGCGCCGACCTCCCGCCGGTCGGCATCTTCGCCGGCCGCGGCCCCCGCAGACCCAACCGCATCGGGGTCACGTCCTGCGCCATCGCATCAGTCGACGGCCGCGAACTGACGGTGGTGGGCCTCGACGCGGTCTCCGGCACCCCGGTCATCGACCTGAAGCCGACGATGGAGGAGTTCCGCGCGGTGGACGTCAAGCAGCCGCAATGGGTCAGCGATCTGATGTCGGACTACTTCAAGCCGTAGCCGGCCCGGAAGCTCTGCCGGGGCCCTCGACGAGGGCTTCGACCCCGTCCAGGAACCGTTCGAGTCCGAACTCGAAGAGCGTGCCCAGTTCGAGGTCGAAGTCCTCGTCCCCGAAGAGCGTGGACAGGACGGGATAGGCCCCCGCGGTCTGGATGGCGTCCATCCGCGGCTCGTTGGACGCCATCCACTCCTCGGGGGTCATGCCGGTGTCCTCCCGCGCCCGGGACTCCAGCTCGATGGCCAGCGCGACACCCTGGGCGTAGCCGAGGACCGCCAGGTGCACATGGATCATCTGGTACGGCGTGAGCCCAAGCCCGCTGAGGACGGCGAGGACCCGCTCCGTGTACCGCATCGCGTGCGGTGAGGCCATCGGCCGGGTCAGACCGGCCATGGCCCGCCCCAGCCAGGGGTGACGCTCGTAAAGACGCCACAACCAGCTTACCTCATGGGCCAGTTGGTCGCGCCAGCCGCGCGGCCGGGGCCCCGGCGGTTCCTCGCTGAACACCGCTTCCGACATCAGCCGTACGAGTTCGCCCTTGCTCGGGACATGCCGGTACAGGGCCATGGTGGACGTACCGAACTCGCCCGCGAGGCGGCGCATGGACAGGGCCGCGAGACCCTCCTCGTCGGCGAACGCGATCGCGGTGCGGATGATGCGCTCGCGGGTCAGGCCCTGGCCGGGTGCCACCCGCCGCTCCCGTCCGGCGTCCGCGACCACCGTGCCGACCCCGGGCACGGCGCGCACAAGGCCCTCCTGGTTCAGCGCGGCCAGCGCCTTCGTCGCGGCGGCCATCGCGACGCCCCACCTGCGTCCTGATGCTGCCCCTGCTGCTGGTCTCGATGGACGTCTCGATCCTCTACTTCGCCATCCCCTACGTCAGCCAGGATCTTGAGCCGAGCGCCACCCAGCAGCTGTGGATCCTCGACATGTACGGCTTCGTCCTGGCCGGCCTGCTCATCACCATGGGCGCCCTCGGGGACCGCATCGGCCGGCGCACGCTGGTGCTCGCGGGCGCCGCGGTCTTCGGTGCGGCCTCGGTCGCCGCCGCGTACGCGCACTCGGCCGAACTGCTCATCGCCGTACGGGCGTTGCTGGGTCTCGGTGGCGCCGCCCTGATGCCCTCGACGCTCGCCCTGATCCGCAACCTGTTCCTCGACGAGAAGCAGCGCGGCAAGGCCGTGACCGTGTGGACGACCGTCATGACCGCGGGCATCTCCCTCGGTCCGGTCGTCAGCGGTCTGCTCCTGGAACACTTCTGGTGGGGTTCGGTCTTCCTGATCAATCTGCCCGCGATGGTCCTCCTGCTCGTCCTGGTCCCGTTCCTGGTGCCGAACTTCAAGGCCCCGCGGCAGGGCCGCTTCGACCTGGCGAGCGCGGCGCTCTCGCTCACCGCCCTGCTCCCGCTCATCTACGGCATCAAGGAACTGGCCCAGCACGGCTACGAACCGCTGCCCGCACTCGGCGTCACGTCCGGCCTTGTGCTCGGTTACGCCTTCGTGCGCCGCCAGAAGCGTGCGGCGCACCCGATGATCGACCTCGGCCTGCTGGGTCAACGCACCTTCGGCGGGCCCCTGTTCGCCAACATGCTGGCCATGTTCGCCACCGTGGGCATGGCCGTCTTCCTCACCCAGTATCTGCAGTCCGTCCTCGGCAAGAGCCCGTTCGAGGCCGCCCTGTGGAGCCTGGTGCCGGGCGCGAGCCTGATCGTCATGGCGCCGGCCTCGGCGGCGCTCGCCCAGCGCGTCGACCGGGCGTATGTCATGGGCGGCGGGTTCCTCCTTTCCTCCGTCGGCTTCCTGTGGCTGACGCAGGTGCACACCGACTCGGCCCTGTGGACCACGCTGACCGCCGGCGCGGTCTATGCGGGCGGTCTGATCGCCGCCATGACGCTCGCCAACGAACTCGCCATCGGCGCCGCGCCGCCGGAGCGCGCGGGCTCGGCCGCGGCCGTCCTCGAGTCGGGCCAGGAGCTGGGCGGCGCCCTGGGCATGGCGATCCTCGGCTCCGTCGGCGCGGCCGTCTACAGCCGCGACATGGCCGACGCCCTTCCGGCCGGGGTTCCGCACGCCGACGCGGTGCGCGAAACCCTGGGCGGCGCGACGACAGTGGCCGCGCAGCTTCCCTCCCGTACGGCGGATACCGTACTGACGGCCGCGCGGGACGCCTTCACCCACGGGATGGGCTTCGCCGCACTGGGCGCGGCGATCGTCATGGCCGCCGCGGGCCTCTTCTGCGTCCTCTGGCTGCAGGGAGCGGGCAGGACCGTTCAGGAGTCACCGGGCGGGCCGTCGCTGCACGGCGTCGGCGATGACCGCGGTGACGAGGTTGCTGACGGTTTCCGTGGTCGGCGGGCCGGAATCGCGGTCCGCGAACAGAAGGTGTCCGCCGCCGACCAGAGAGAGGGTGAGTGAGTCGATGTCGGCGTCGGCGGCGATACGGCCCCGTTCGCGCTCGTCGGCCAGATAGGCGGAGATCGCGGTCGTGCCCCCGGCGAGGATCTCGATGCCGCCGCCGGGCCTGGCCTGCCGCAGCCGGGCGCGGAGCTCGTCCCGGAAGGTGATGAGCGGGATGATCGCCACCGCGACCGGCCCGAACAGGGCGATCAGCGCGCCGGTGAGGTTGTCGGCCACGGTGCCGCTGCCCGCGGCTTCGCGCAGCGCACCGGCGTGCGTATCGAGCTGCGCGGCCCGGTCGAGCACGAGCTCGGCGAGGAACGCGTCGAAGTCGGAGAAGTGCCGGTGCAGGACGCCCTTGGCGCAGCCGGCCTCGTCGGTGACGGCCCGGCTGGTCAGCCCGATCGGGCCCTCCCGCAGCAGCACGCGTTCGGCGGCGTCGAACAGCTGCTGCCGCGCGTCGCGAAGGTGCACCCCGGTCGGCATTCCACTGGTCCTCTCGTACGTCGGCCCGTCGGCACCCGTTGTCGAGTGGGCATGCGCCCACTAAGGTGGGCGCATGCCCACCTTACCGCTAGAGCAACCGGAACAGCCCTCCGCGCGGTCGCACGAGGCCCGGCGGATGGCGGAGTCCTTCGGCATGGACGCGCAACGCTACGACCAGGCCCGACCCGGCTACCCCGGCGCGTTGGTCACGCGGATCGCCGCCGGAAGCCCCGGACCCGACGTGCTCGACGTCGGCTGCGGCACCGGCATCGCCGCACGCCAGTTCCGGGCTGCGGGCTGCGCCGTGCTCGGCGTCGAGCCCGATGCGCGGATGGCCGACTTTGCGCGGGGCCGCGGGCTGCCGGTCGAAGTGGCGGCCTTCGAGGCCTGGCAGCCGAGAGGGCGGACGTTCGACGCGGTCATCGCCGCCCAGTCATGGCACTGGGTGGAACCGTCCGCAGGCGCCGCGAAGGCGGCACAGGTCCTGCGACCCGGGGGGCGCCTTGCGATCTTCGGGCACGCGTACGAGCCGCCGCCCGAGGTGGCCGAACCGTTCGCCGCCGCTTTCCGGCGGGCGGCGCCCGACTCCCCGCTCAGCGGGCAGCCGGCCCGGCGTCCGCTCTCCCTCTACGAGGCTGCGTACGCGAAGTTCGCCGACCAGATCCGGGAGACCGGGCAGTTCGAGGAACCCGAGCAGTGGTGCTTCGACTGGGAGCAGTCCTACACGAGCGCCCAGTGGCTGGACCTGCTGCCCACCACCGGCGGTCTCACCCGACTCCGCCCCGATCAACTGGCCGAGGTCCTTGATGCCGTCGGGAGCGCCATCGACGCGCTGGGAGGCCGCTTCACGATGCAGTACACGACCCTGGCCACGACTGCGGTACGCACCGGCACCCCCTGAGCCGACCGACCCCGACTTCAACAATCTGTTTACTATATCGGGCCTGGTCAGTGCGGCGATCGTCGGGACTGCCCGCAAAACGTCCGATACGGCTTCGTAGGATCTGGGGTGAGTACGCGGACGCCCCGACCCAGGGCCGCCGATGCTGCCGCGCCCCCTGCCAACCGCAGGGGCGGACGCGGCGACTCCTGCCCTTTGTCATCCCGCCGTCCGGGCTCCCGGCCGGCTGAAGTCCGGAACGTCCTTCCTTGAGCACCGACGAAATCATCGAGGCGTCGCCCGCGCCTGCCCACCCGCGTCCCCTCACACCCGATCCGCCCGCCCGCACGCGTCCACGCATCCTGCCCCGCCTCGCGGGCCGGGCCCCCGCCCCGCCGCCCGCGGGCACCGCCCTGCACAACATCAGTGCCGTCACCGCCGTACTGCTGGCCCTGGTCGCCGTCGGCTCCGTCGTCCACGAGCCGGTCCTCATACCCCCGCTGGCGGCGTCCGCCGCGATCGTGCACAGCGTCCCCCGGCTGCCGCTCGCCCAGCCGCGCAGCGTGATCGCGGGGCATCTGCTCTGCGCCGGCGTCGGCTACGCGGTCCTCGCCGCCCTGGGCAGCGCCCCCTGGGCCGCGGCGCTGGCCGCGGGCATCGGCCTGGCCGTGATGACCGCGGCGCGCACCCCGCACTCGCCCGCCTGCGCCACCGCCGTGGTCATCGTCCTGCGCCAGCCCCGGCCCCTCACCTTCGTGCCCCTGCTCGCCGGGGCCGTCCTCGTGGTCGTCCTCGCGGGGTGGGCCGCCTCACGCGCACGTCCCAGCGCACCGCGCTATCCCGCGTACTGGTGGTGATCAGTTGTGATGTCCTTGGCGTGACGGCCGGGGCATGGAACCGGATGAACCCGGGCACCTGCGCTGTCGTGCGGAACGCAGGACACAGGACCTGCGGATACGGAAGTAGCGCATACGGAAGTACGAGAAGGGATACGCGATGGCAGCGGCTCGGACAGTGACGTTCCCCTCCGGAGTGAGCGTGCCCGCCCTGGGCCAGGGCACCTGGCGCATGGGCGACGATCCCTCGCGCCGTGCCGAGGAGATCGCCGCTCTCCGCAAGGGCGTCGACCTGGGCATGACGCTGATCGACACAGCCGAGATGTACGGCAGCGGCGCCTCGGAAGAGCTGGTCGGCGAGGCGATCCGCGGGCACCGTGACGACGTGTTCCTGGTGAGCAAGGTGCTGCCGTCCAACGCCGACGCCCGCGGCACCGTCGAGGCCTGCCACGCGAGCCTGCGCCGCCTGGGCACCGACCGCATCGACCTGTACCTGCTGCACTGGCGGGGCGGTGTGCCGCTCGCCGAGACCGTCGAGGCCCTGGAGGGTCTGGTGAGCAGCGGCAGCATCGGCGCCTGGGGCGTCAGCAATCTCGACGTCGACGACCTGGCCGAACTCCCCCGGGGCGCCCTCCCGCAGACGGACCAGGTGCTCTACAACCTCACCCGCCGCGGCCCCGAGTACGACCTGTTCCCCTGGTGCCGCGAACGTTCGGTGCCGCTGATGGCTTATTCCCCGCTGGAGCAGGGGCGGCTCCTCGGCCATCAGGCCCTTGAGGCGGTGGCGGCGGCGCACGGCAGCAGTCCGCTCCAGGTGGCGCTCGCCTGGGTGCTGCGCCACGACGACGTCATCGCCATTCCCAAGGCATCCACCGCGGCGCACGTGGAGGAGAACCACGCCGCCCTCGGCATCCGCCTCAACGACGAGGACCTCAAAGCGCTGGACGCCGCGTTCCCCGCGCCGGTGCGCAAGGAGCCGCTCGAGATCCTCTGAGGCCGGGGATCCGCTGAGGCCGGAGATCCTTTGGAGCCGGGAATCCGCTGAAGAGCACCGGCCGCGGAAGTGTGCGCTCCGCATGTCCGGGCACTCGGCACGTCACTGCGCATGCTTCCCCCCGCATGTCGCCCTAGGGTGAATCCGGGGGCCCCAACCAAACCGCGCCAGGCGTTCCGAGGAGGAACGGCATGCCCATCGCTACGGTCGATCCCGCCACCGGCGAAACGCTCAAGACCTTCGAGCCGCTGGACGACGCGGAGGTGGAGCGCCGCCTGGCGCTCGCCCACACCGCGTTCGGCCGGCACCGCACCAGCACCTTCAGCGAGCGGGCCAGGCTCCTGAACCGGGCCGCCGACCTCCTGGAGGAGGACAACGCGGCCATCGCCAAGACCATGACCGCGGAGATGGGCAAGCCCGTCAAGGCGGCCAGGGCCGAAGCCGCCAAGTGCGTCAAGGCCATGCGCTGGTACGCCGAGCGGGCCGAGGACCTGCTCGCGGACGAGCACCCCGCGCAGGCCGACGTGGAGGATTCCGGCGCCACCCGGGCGATCGTCCGCTACCGCCCGCTCGGCGTCGTGCTTGCCGTGATGCCGTGGAACTTCCCGCTCTGGCAGGTCGTACGGTTCGCGGCTCCCGCCCTCATGGCGGGCAACGTCGGTCTGCTCAAGCACGCGTCGAACGTGCCCCAGACCGCCCTCTATCTGGAAGACCTCTTCAAGCGCGCCGGTTTCGCGGAAGGCTGCTTCCAGACGCTGCTCGTCGGCTCGGGGGCCGTCGAGGGCATCCTGCGCGACGAGCGGGTGGCCGCGGCGACCCTCACCGGCAGCGAACCGGCGGGACGCTCGGTGGCGTCCACCGCCGGCGACGAAATCAAGAAGACCGTCCTGGAACTGGGCGGCAGCGACCCCTATCTCGTGCTGCCGAGCGCCGACATCGAGCGTGCCGCCGCGACCGCGGTGACCGCCCGGGTGCAGAACAACGGGCAGTCCTGCATCGCCGCCAAGCGCTTCATCGTGCACGCCGACGTCTACGACGCCTTCCGCGAGCGATTCGTCGCGGGCATGCGGGAGTTGACGGTCGGCGACCCGGCGAGCGAGGACACCGACATCGGTCCGCTCTCCACCGAGCAGGGCCGCACCGACCTGGAGGAGCTCGTCGACGACGCGCTCGCCCACGGTGCCACCGCGCTGTGCGGCGGGCAGCGCCCCAAGGAGCAGGAGCGGGGCTGGTACTACTCCCCCACCGTCCTCGCCGACGTCACCCCGCAGATGCGCATCCACAAGGAGGAGGCGTTCGGCCCGGTGGCCACGCTCTATCGCGTCGCGGACCTGGACGAGGCCGTGGCCCTGGCCAACGACACGCCGTTCGGGCTCAGCTCGAACGTCTGGACGCGCGACGACGCGGACGTCGAGCGCTGCGTACAGGATCTTCAGGCGGGCGGTGTCTTCTTCAACGGCATGACCGCCTCGCACCCCGGCCTGCCCTTCGGCGGCGTCAAGCGCTCGGGCTACGGGCGTGAGCTGGCGGGGCACGGCATCCGCGAGTTCTGCAACGCCACGACGGTCTGGTACGGCCCGTAGGTCCGGGTCCGGGTCCGGGTCCGGAACACGGACCCGGACCTACGGGCGGCGGGGCGAGCGGCCGTTCGGTTCAGTGACGCGTTCAGTGGCCCGCTCAGTGGCCGGGGAGCGGCGGCTCCCCGTGCTCGGCGCCCGTCAGACGCAGCTGCGTCTGCACTTCCTGGTCGCCGGATTCGGTGCCGGTGGTCGAGACGACGAAGGCCGATTCGAGGGTGCCGCGCAGCCGGTCCACCGCCACCGGGCTGCCTTGCAGGTCGGCGGTGACCGAACCCGCGAGGAGCACGCCCCGGACGGGGCCCGGGCTCGCGGAGGCGAGGAAGCCGCCGGTCCAGACGGCGGCCCGGGGCTGGTCCGTCCGGTGCGGGGGCTCGTCGCCGCGGTCGGAGGGGAAGTGGGTCCGCAGCACTCCGAATACGGCGTCCGCGTCGGCCGCGGAGCATTCGCCGAGTACCACTTGCACCAGGTCCGGGGAGTCGGACTGCGCGGTGGGGGCAGCCGGGTCGGGTGTGTCGTTCACGCTGTGCTCCAGAGGGTTGCGGGTGCCTGATGTGTGATCACGGGTACCCGATGTGAGGGCAGGTATCTGACGGGGGCGGGCCGGCACCTGCCGGGGTGTCCGGCGGCGGTGCGCGACGGGCTCAGAGCTCGCGCAGGGCGGGCAGCAGCTTCTTCTCGGCCCAGTCGATGAAGGGGCGTTGGTGCTCGCCGCCGACCTGGACGAGGGCGATCTCCGTGAAGCCCGCCTCGGCGTAGGGGCGCACGGCCTCGACGAAGGCGTCCACGTCGTCGCCGCACGGGATCGACTCCGCGACGTCCTCCTCCGTGACGAACTGCGTGGCGCCCGCGAAGCCGGAGGGCCCCGGCAGTTCGGAGTTGACGGGCCAGCCGCCGGCGAACCAGCGGAACTGGTCGTGCGCGCGGGCGATGGCCGCCTCCTTGTCGGTGTCGTAGCAGACGGGCAGCTGGCCGACGCGCGGCTTGCCGTTCCCGCCGTGCCGGTCGAAGGACTCGATCAGTTTGGCCTTGGGCTCGGTGGCGATGACCAGGTCGGCGACGCGCCCGGCGAGCGCGCAGGACCGGCCGCCGGAAACCGCCACTCCAATGGGCGGCGGCTCGTCGGGCAGATCCCACAGGCGGGCGTTGGCCACGTCGAAGTGGGTGCCCTGGTGGTTGACGTTGCCGCCGCCGAACAGCGCGCGGATGATCTCGACGGCTTCCTCGAGCATCTCCAGGCGGACCTGCGGAGAGGGCCAGCCCGCGCCGACCACGTGCTCGTTGAGGCTCTCGCCCGAGCCGAGGCCGAGCCTGAAGCGCCCCTCGGAGAGCAGTTGCATCGTCGCGGCCTTCTGCGCCACCACGGCGGGGTGATAGCGCACCGTCGGGCAGGTCACGTACGTCATGAGCGGGATGCGCGAGGTCGCCTGTGCGGCGGCGCCGAGCACGCTCCACGCGTAGGGCGCGTGCCCCTGTGATTCGAGCCAGGGGAAGTAGTGGTCAGAGGTGACGGAGAAGTCGAACCCGGCGCGCTCCGCCGCGACCAGATCGTCGACGAGAGCACGGGGGCCCGCCTGCTCGGTCATCATCGTATAGCCGATTTGAACCATATTGGTACGGTTTGCCGAACTGCTCCCGCTGAAACATCGGCCACAGCGGGCGCGCAAGGCTGCCGCCCTCGCGCCCCTCGGTCACTCGGGTCCCCTCCCGCTCTGCTTCCAGTCATACGCGTATGCGGCGACCCAGGTGATCTCCAGCTGTGCGCTGCTGCCGGGCGCCGCCCCCGGCCCCTCGAGCGCGCTCTCGTTCTGCAGGACCCAGGACAGGGGCTGGTCGGGAACGCCCCGGGTGTCCTCTCCCGTCTCCTGGCCGTCCACGAAGAAGCGCACGCGTCCGGGGGTCCATTCGGTCGACACCGTGTGCCATTCGGTCCACTCGTCGGCGCCCTCGAACGTGCCCTGTTCGCCGCCGCCGCACGGATGGTGGAAGGCGGTGAGGGAGCCGGCCCAGTTGCCCTCGGGGTGGTCCATCTCGCAGCCGCCGCCGTAGTGCAGCCAGGCCGACTTGTATCCGGGGGCCGGCTTGGTCACCTTGATGCGGGCGCTGTACTTGCCGTACTTCATCTGCATGACGGCACGCGGTACGACCGCCGCGGAGTGGACCGGGCCTCCGTCGTCGGGCCGCCACATCCGGATGCGCATACGGCCGTCGCCGTTCTGCGCAGGGCCGACGCTCACGGTGTCCTCCGGGTGGTAGACGCCTACGACGGCACGGTCCCGGTCGTTGGCCGTGTCACGCCAACCGGTCGGGTAGGCCCACCAGTTGTCGCGGTAGTCGCCTTCCAGTCCGCCGCAGTACGCGGCCGACGTGTCGGCGCGGTGGTCGCAGTCGCTGAAACCGCCGAGCGGCACCCGGTCGCCGTTGAAGTCCTCGGCGACGACCTGCCAGAACGGCCCGCAGTCACCGCGCGGCAGTTCGGTGCCCACGTCGCCGCAGGCGTCGGCCGACTGCGGCGCTCCCCCGGCCCGGGGAATGGAGAGAAGCGCGGCGATCAGTGTGGTGCCGAGCGCCGCGAGCACGACCGGTCTGCGCCGTCTCGCCGCCGCATGTGTTCCCATCGCGATGCCCTTCCTCCCGGTACTCCCGGCCGCACACGCCCCACAGAAGCCGCCGGGCGCCCCGCGCGAAGGGGGTCATCCTCGCGGAGCCCGCATCGCCCCGCCATACCGCCGACGCGGCTTCCGGCCGCGAAACTCGCCGAACACTTGAACTGGTGTACTTATTCGCACGGTTGGGGGCTTAGGTTGTGCGTGAAACAGTTCACGCCTCGGTGAAAGACGGACGCCAACCATGACCGACCCCGCGACGACGCCCGGATCCGCGGCGCAGCAGAACATCGACACATCGGTGCCGCACTCGGCCCGGATCTGGAACTACTGGCTGGGCGGGAAGGACAACTACCCCGTCGACGAGGGGGCCGGCGACGCCTACAGCGCCGTCTTCCCCGGCATCGTCACCATCGCCCGCAGCAGCCGCGCCTTCCTGCGCCGCAACATCACCCATCTGGTCACCGAGGCGGGCATCGACCAGTTCCTGGACATCGGCACCGGCCTGCCGACCGTGGACAACACCCACGAGGTCGCCCAGCGGCTCGATCCCCGGACCAGGATCGTGTACGTCGACCACGACCCGATGGTCCTCGCGCACGCCCGCGCCCTGCTCACGTCCACCCCGGAGGGAGCGACCGCGTACGTCGACGCCGACCTGTCCGACCCCGACCGCATCCTGGCGGCCGCGGCCGAGACGCTCGACCTCACCCGGCCCACCGCCCTGATCCTCAGCAACATCCTGGGCCACGTCGCCGATTACGACCAGGCGCGCGCCATCGTCACCCGCCTGATGGAGGGTCTGCCCTCCGGCAGCTACCTCTCGATCAACGACGGCTCGCGGGGCACCGACACCGACTACGAACAGGCCCAGGACGCCTACAACGAAACCGGCGCCGTCCCGTACTTCCTGCGGCCCGTCGACCAGATCGCCGCGTTCTTCGAGGGCCTGGAGCTTTTGGACCCCGGAGTCGTCTCGGTGCCCTTCTGGCGCCCGGCCCCCGACTCCCCCGCCCCGGAAGCCATCGGCGAACACGGTGGTCTCGCCCGCAAGCCGTGAGATGCGTACGGTCAGCGTCCGGCGGTCCGGTTCAGGCGCAGGGCGGAGACGAGGAAGAAGACTCCGCCGAGGAAGGCGTAGCCGGCCAGGGTGCTCAGTGAGGCGTCGTCCTTGCCTGCCTGCGCGATGAAGGAGGCGCCGGCGAGGGTGGAGATGGCGCCGCTGACGATCATCGGCCACTGGCCTCCCATGCCGCGCCGCAGGACGCCGACGATCAGCTGGACGAGGCCCGCGGTGATGGCCCAGGCGCCCCAGACGCGCAGGACGGCGGGGATGCCGGAGGCCGCCGCGGCGGCCAGGCCCGCGGTGGTGAGGGCGCTGAGCGCGATGTTCGCGTAGAGGCCGCGCACCGGTCCGCCGATCGCGTTGGCGGCCCTGGCGTCGACGACCGCGCACGCCATGTCGAACAGGGGATAGATCACCAGCAGTGTCGCGCTGAGGGCGCCCAGGGTGTCGGCGGACGCGAACAGCAGGCCTGCCCAGGCGGCGGCGAACGCGAAGCGCACCAGGTACAGACGGCGCAGTGCCGTGGAGGCACTTGCGGTGGTGTGCGCGGAGGTGGCGAGGGTGGTGTCCATGGGGACCCTTCCTTAGATGAGGGAGAACGTTCGGTCTTGCGCTCTCGCCCTCATCTAAGGGCGCCGTCTGCGCAGCTGTCAAGACCGAACGTTCTCCCTCATCGACTGGTACGGTGGGCGCCATGAGCGCGCGCACAGAAGGCGGGAGCACGTCCGAGGCTCGATCTCGCCTGCTCGACACGGCGACCCGGATCTTCTACTCCGAGGGCATCCACTCCGTCGGCGTGGACCGGATCATCGCCGAGGCCCAGGTCACCCGTGCCACCCTGTACCGGCACTTCAAGGGCAAGGAGGAGCTGATCCTTGCCTACCTCCAGCAGGCCGACCACGGCATCCGAGCCCAGGTCGCAGCCGCGCTCGCGGAGGACGGGCCCGCGGCCGACAAGGTCCGGGCCGTCGGCCGGTCCATCGCCGGAAGCATCCAGTACTCGGGCTTCCGCGGGTGCGCCTTCCTGAACGCGGTGGCCGAGTATCCCGACCCTGCGCACCCGGTCCACCAGGCCGTGCTGGCGCACCGCCAGTGGTTCCTGGAGACCGTCACGCACTTGCTGGCACAGGCCGGCTGCGAGCCCGCCGACGCGGCGGGACGGCACTTCGTCATGCTCCGGGACGGGGCCATGGCAGCCGGCTGCCTCTTCGACCCGGCGCTGATCTCCGAGACGTTCCTGCACGGCATCGAAGGCGTCCTGTCCGCGCACACGGCCGCGCTGCCCGACCAGCCTGCGTCACCGGCACCAGCACCGCAGGCGTAAGTCTGGCGCCCGGCCCCAGCTACTCGGACCGGCGGCGCACCCCTGACAGGAGGCGCCGCATCCCCACCGCATGGCCGCCCGTTCCGATGACGAGACGCCGGTAGAGGCCGCCGGCCGGGCCGGGAAAGACGGCCCGGCTCTCCGCACGCAGCCGGGAGCGCCCCGGGCCGAGATGCTCGATGCGGAAGATCAGGGCATAGGACGAGAAACGATGGTGCCCCTCGAGAACCAACTCCCGTCCCGGTACCGCGGCAACCACCCCGAACCCGGGCAACGTCGATCCTTCGGCAAGGGGCCGCGGCCCGGACGCCGTACGATCGACGGCTCCCACCAGCCTCGCGTAACGGGCCATACCCGCCTGCGAGAAAGACCGCTCCAGCGTCTCGCTCAGAGCGCGCCAGACGTCGTCGGCTCCCGCCGCGATGACCGTGGCGTGCTCGTCGATGTACGGCAGCGAAGCGATCTGCATCAAAGCCTCCGTGAGGTCTGGTCCCGGTGGGGCGTGCTTCGTTCTCGGGGTGAGTGCTCGATCAGGCCCTCAACGTGTCCTTGGTGACGAGGCGCGATCCCGAGTAGCAGAGGCGGTACACGTCCGCCTGGTCGAGCGGGTTGCTGTTGGAGCGGTAGAAGGCGCAGGCGGCCCCGGGCGGGTGCGGGACCGCGAGTGCCTGGTCGGAGGGGTAGGGGTAGGGCCGCTGCGGCAGGGTGTGCGCGAACTCGCTCCGCTGCTGGCCGATGCGCAGACGCTCGTAGTCGGACGGCGTGAGCACGCAGGTGGACAGTTGGTAGGCCAGCATGGCAGCGGCGGGCACGAAGACAAGTGCCGCCCCGGCGGGTGCGGCGAAGGCTGCCGCGAAACGCAGACGGGCCCGGCGCCGCACGCGGGACAACTGGCGTGCCGACTCCGGTTCGGCGGAGGGCGTTCGGGGCTCGCCGGGCGCCGCCTGCGCGGCTTCGGCCGAAGCGGGGACGGTCCGGGGCATGCCGTGGGGAAGGGTGGCGCTCACCTCGAAGCCGCCTTCGTGAGGTGCGGCCCGCAGCGTTCCGCCGAGGACCGCCACCCGCTCGCGCAGTCCTGTCAGGCCGTGGTGTCCTGACACCAGACCAGGCAAAGGGCCGCCGGGCGGGGGCGAGTTGACGACCCGGATGCGGGTGCGGTCGCCGCCGTGGGTGATGTCGACCCGTACCGCGCTGCCCGGAGCGTGCTTGGTGGCGTTGGTGAGTGCTTCCTGCACGATGCGGTAGGCGCCCCGTTCGACCAGCGGAGGCAACGCCGATGCCTTCCCCTCCTGCGACCACACGACCCGCACGCCGGAGGCGAGCGTACGGCCCAGCAGGTCCTCGATGCTTTCGGTCGAGGACCTGCCCTCTCCGGCTCCGGATGCCGGTGCGTCGCGCAGAATCGTGATCGTTTCCCGCAGCTGGTCAACGGCGTCGACGATCGACGCACGCAACTCCGCGACGTCGTCACGGTCCTGCGCGGTGAGTGTGGGCGACAGCTCAAGGGCACCGGCGCGCAGCGCGCTCAGGCTCAGGACATGGCCCAGCGAATCGTGCATGTCGGCGGCGATGTGCGTGCGTTCCCTGAGCCGTATCTGCTCCGCAGCGATGTGCTGCTGCTCCTCCAGGCTGCGGGCCAGTTGCCAGCCGCCGCGCACCAGTTGGCGGCGCGCTCGCCAGTAGTGGCCGACGAGCCAGGGGACAAGGAGCGCCGAAGGCAGCACCGTCACCGCGTAGAACCACCAGACGGCGCCGACTCCCAGGACGGCGCGTCGGCGAGGACCACTACATCGCGCGTGCTCTCCAGGACGGGGCCAGCGGGTTCCTGCTCAAGGCGGACGATCCCGGGGAGCTGCTGCACGGAGTCCACGTGGTGAGATCCGGGGGCGCCTATCTGTCGCCCAGAGTGGCCGCCCGGGTGATCGCGGGGCTGCGGGCCGACCGCCCGGCGGACAGAGCGGGGCAAGTGGGAGCACATCAGCCGCCCGCCCGCCTGACGCAGCGGGAGCGCGAGGTCCTGGCCGGAGTCGGCGCAGGCCTGTCCAACGCGGAGATAGCCGCGGAGCTGCACCTGGTCGAAGGAACCGTGAAGCCGTACGTCAGCACGCTGCTCGGCAAGCTCGGCGTGCGCAACCGGGTCGAAGCCGCCATCGCCGCCCACGAGGCGGGACTTGCCTCGCGGAGGCCACGCGGCTCGGCACGGCCATCGCCGCCCGAAAAGCCTTCGCGCGTGCCGCCCCGCTGATGATGAGGTGGCGCGGTGAGCAACCACGACGAGGCGACGACCGTACGACCGTTGACCCTGGCCTGGGTGAGCCGGCACCTGGAGGCGGGCGAACAGGTCGTCAGGAGCGAGGCCCTGCACGGCGGCATCACCGCCGAGGTGCGCAGGCTGACCATCGGCTCGCGGGACGGAGGCACCCGTGACCTGGTGCTGCGGAGCTTCGTCGACCCGTTCTACGTCAGACACGCCGAGGACGCCCTGCACCGGGAGGCCGCCGCGCTGATCCTGCTCACGGAGAGCGGTGTGTGGGCTCCCGGCCTGGTCGCGGTTGATCCGACCGCCGCGCACTGCGAGTACCCGTCGCTCCTGATGACCCGTCTGACGGGCCGGACGGTCCTGGACGACGAGGGACTGGAGACCCGCGTCCCGCTCCTGGCCCGCCAACTCGTCGCGATCCATGCGGTGCGCCCCGCCGCGTACCCCCCGGAGTACGTGGCACTGACGACCGCCGACACCGTCGTGACCCCGAAGGGCGCCGACACGGCGGCGTGGTCCGCGGCGATCGACGTGATCCGCAAGCCCGCGCCGTCCTATGAGGGGCGATTCCTGCACCGGGACTTCCAGCCCGGCAACGTGCTGTTCGACGTGCCGCCCGAGCGGCCGGACAGTGCCCGGATCACTGGCGTCGTCGACTGGGCGGTGGTCTCCCGTGGCCCCGCGGATCTCGATGTCGCGCACTGCTCCACCAATCTCGCGCTGCTACACGGCCCGGCGTGGGGTCTGCGGTTCACCGAGGCGTACGAGGAGGCCGGCGGCGTGCTCGCCGCGTCCGCGAGCGAGCGGCTGTACTGGCAGGTGCGGGACGCACTGGCGTCCTCGGAAGAAGTGCAGGTGGTGTCGCAGCCGTGGCGGGAGGCGGGGAGGCTCGAGCTGACGACACGCGCCGTGGAGCAGCGGCTGGACGCCTACGTCACCGCCCTGATGAACACACTGAGCTGAGCCGGGGCCGGTTCAGCGGCAGATTTCCATGATCGCGCCCTCTCAGCCGGGGAACTCGCGCGCGGCGAGGTCGACCACGGCGGCGGCGAGCGCACGGGGAAATTGTCGGTCATCGGGGCCCGCGCAGGCGGGCCGCTGCGCCGGCTGCCCGTGTCCGGCGTGCCGGAATGTGTGTCCTGACTCAGGCTGGTTACGCGGTCACACCGCAGACCACGCTTCGACGAGGGAGCAGAGCGCCATGGGAACCGATGTGTTCCGCTCGGAAGTGCCCCTGACGGTGAACGGCGATCCCTGCCGCCTCACCGTCGACCACCGTTCCACGCTGCTGGACGTCCTGCGCGAACAGATGGGACTCACCGGCGCCAAGAAGGGCTGCGATCACGGCCAGTGCGGTGCCTGCACCGTCCTGGTCGACGGGCGCCGCGCGAACAGCTGCCTGCTGCTCGCCGTCGCCCATGAGGGGTGCGCCATCACCACCGTCGAAGGGCTGCACGCCGAGGACGGCGTGGAGCCGCATCCCGTGCAGCGGTCCTTCCTGGAGCGCGACGCCTTCCAGTGCGGCTACTGCACCCCCGGCCAGATCTGCTCGACGGTCGGCGCCCTGGCGGAAGCCGCCGCGGGCAACGCCTCGCACGTGACGGACCCGGCCGCGGCCACCGGCGCACCCGTGGAGCTGACCAGGGAAGAGATCCGTGAGCGGCTCAGCGGCAACCTCTGCCGCTGCGGCGCCTATCCGCACATCGTCGAGGCCGTCGAGGACGTGACCCGGTGAAGCCCTTCCGCTACGTACGCGCCTACAGCGTCGAAGAGGCGACCGCGGCCCACGCCGGGCGCACGAGCTCCCGCTATCTGGGCGGCGGCACCAACCTCGTCGACCTGATGAAGCTGGGCGTGGAACGCCCCGAACGGCTCATCGACGTCAGCAGGCTGCCGCTGGACAAGGTCGAGGAGCTGCCCGACGGGTCCGTGCGCGCGGGCGCGACGGTGCGCAACAGCGACCTGGCCGCCCACCCGCTGGTGCGCGACCGCTACCCCGTCCTGGCCCAGGCCCTGCTCGCCGGGGCGTCGGGCCAGCTGCGCAACGTGGCCACGACCGGTGGCAATCTCCTCCAGCGCACCCGCTGCCCCTACTTCCAGGACCTGGGCAAGCCCTGCAACAAGCGCGAGCCGGGCACCGGATGCGGCGCACGCGACGGCGTCCACCGCGACCACGCGATCTTCGGCCACTCGCGGCTGTGCATCGCCACGCATCCCTCCGACATGGCCGTCGCACTCGCCGCACTCGATGCCCGGGTGGAGCTGCAGGGCGTACGGGGCGGGCGCACCCTGCCCGTCACCGAGTTCCACCGCCTGCCCGGCGACCGTCCGGACGTGGACACCGAGATCGAACCCGGCGAACTCATCACCGGCGTGCTGCTCCCGCCCTCGACCGCGGGGCTGCCCTCCGCCTACCGCAAGGCCCGCGACCGCGCCTCGTACGCCTTCGCCCTCGCCTCGGTGGCCGTGGTCCTGAACGTCGAGGACTCCGTCGTACGCCAGGTGCGCATCGCGTTCGGCGGCCTGGCCCACCGGCCCTGGCGTGCCCGGCACGCCGAGCGGGCGCTGCTGGACGGCGCGCCGAGCGACGAGGCGTTCCGGCAGGCCATGGACGCCGAGTTCGCCGCGGCCGAACCGCTGCGGGACAACTCGTTCAAGGTGCGCCTCGCCCGCAATCTCGGACGCGACGTCCTGCGGCGCCTCGCCGGCCCGGCCTGAGCCTGACCACAGTCCCCGCCCCTCCCCCGCTACCCGTCCCCCGCTTCCAGGGAGAACCCCATGCCGGACACCGCAAGCGCCGTCGGAGCGCCCGCCGAGCGCAGGGAGGGCCCCCAGAAAGTGGCCGGGGCCGCCCGCTACGCCGCCGAGCACACCCCCGAGGGATGCGCCTACGCCTGGCCGGTGCCCGCCACCATCGCGCGCGGCACGGTCACCGCCATCGACCCGACCGCGGCCCTGGAGGTGCCCGGCGTCGTCGAAGTCCTCACCCACGAGAACGCGCCGCGCCTGGAGAAGCCGGACGACGCCACGCTCGCCGTGCTCCAGGACGCCCGAATCCCGCACCGGGGCTGGTACGTCGCGCTCGTCGTCGCCGAGACCCTGGAAGCGGCACGCGAAGGCGCCGCGGCCGTCCAGATCAGCTACGCGAAGGAACCGCACGACGTCACCCTGAAGGCCGATCACCCCGACGCCTATGTGCCCGAGGACGAGGACGGCACATCGGGCGAGCACACGCGCGGCGAAGCGGAGGACGCCTTCGCCTCCGCGCCCGCCCGCGTCGACGCCTCCTACCGGGTGCCGCCGCTGCACAACCACCCCATGGAGCCGCACGCGGCCACCGCCCACTGGCAGGACGGCCGGCTCACCGCGTACGACAGCAGCCAGGGCGCCACCACCGTCCGCAACGTCCTGGCAGGCCTGTTCGCGCTGCCCAAGGAGCAGGTCACCGTCGTCTCCGAGCACGTCGGCGGCGGCTTCGGCTCCAAGGGCACCCCCCGGCCGCACGTGGTGCTCGCCGCCATGGCCGCCCGCATGACCGAGCGGCCCGTCAAACTCGTCCTGCCGCGGCGCCAGCTGGCGGCGGTGGTGGGCCACCGCTCGCCGACGCTGCACCGGGTGCGTCTGGGCGCCAAGGAGGACGGCACGCTGACCTCCGTGATCCACGAGGTGACCGCGCACACCTCGCGCGTCAAGGAGTTCGTCGAGACGGCCGCCGCGGCCACCCGCGTCATGTATCCCTCGGAGCACGCCCGCACCACCCACCGCGTGGTCCCCCTCGATGTGCCGAGCCCCTCCTGGATGCGTGCCCCCGGCGAGGCGCCCGGCATGTACGCCCTGGAGTCGGCGATGGACGAACTCGCCGTGACCCTGTGCATCGACCCCGTCGAACTGCGGCTGCGCAACGACACCGGCACGGAACCCGACAGCTCCAAGCCGTTCAGCAGCCGCCACCTCGCCGAGTGCCTGCGCGAGGGGGCCCGCCTCTTCGGCTGGTCCGAGCGCGACCCGCGCCCCCGCTCGCGCTCCGAGGGACCCGTACTGGTGGGCAGCGGCGTCGCGTCGGCGACATACCCGGTGGTCGTCGCGCCGTCCAGGGCCGGCGCCCACGCCTACCCCGACGGCAGCTTCGTGGTCCGCGTCAACGCCACCGACATCGGCCAGGGTGCCCGCACCGTGCTCGCCCAGGTCGGCGCCGACGCGCTCGGCGTCCCCCTGGAGTCGGTCCGCACCGAGGTCGGCAGCAGCGACCTGCCCGACGCGTCGCTGGCGGGCGGCTCCTCCGGAACGGCGTCCTGGGGCTGGGCCGTCCACGAGGCCTGTACGCGACTGGCCGCGCGCCTGGCCGGACAGCGGGGACAGGAGCTGCCCCCGGAGGGCGTCGGCGCCACGGCCGACACGAAGGGCCTGGCCGACGCGGACAGCGACTACGCCCGCCACGCCTTCGGCGCCCACTTCGCCGAGGTCGGCGTCGACACCGTCTCCGGCGAGGTACGGGTGCGCCGGCTGCTCGGCGTCTACGCGGCCGGGCGCATCCTCAACGCCCGCACGGCGCGCTCGCAGTTCATCGGCGCGATGACGATGGGCCTGGGGATGGCGCTGACCGAGGGCAGCACGATGGACGCGGCCTTCGGCGACTTCGCGGAGGCCGACCTCGCCGCCTACCACGTACCGGCGCACGCGGACGTACCGGCCATCGAGGCGCACTGGATCAACGAGGACGACGCGCATCTCAACCCCATGGGCAGCAAGGGCATCGGAGAGATCGGCATCGTCGGGACGGCCGCGGCCATCGGCAACGCGGTGCACCACGCGACCGGCAGGCGGCTGCGGGAACTGCCCCTCACACCGGACCGGGTCCTGACCAGCGGCATCTGAACACTCCGGACCCGGTCAGGCCCCGGCAGCGGCGCGGTTCTCCCTCGTCCAGGCCAGCAGCTTCTCGGCCGTCCAGGTCGTCACCACGCGCTCGGCCGGCACCCCGCACTCCTCGGCCCGCGCACACCCGATCACCTGCCAGTCCAGCTGCCCGGGCGCGTGCGCGTCGGTGTCCACGGAGAAGAGCACCCCGGCGTCCACGGCCTTGCGCAAGAGCCTGCGCGGCGGGTCGAGCCGCTCCGGCCTGCTGTTGATCTCCACGGCCGTGCCCGCTGCCGCGCACGCGGCGAAGACCGCGTCCGCGTCGAACTGCGATTCCGGTCTGCCGCGCCCGGTGACGAGCCGGCCCGTGCAGTGCCCGAGCACGTCGGCCCGCGGATCGCTGACGGCGGCGACCATGCGGCGCGTCATGGCGGCTGCGTCCATGCGCAGCTTGGAGTGCACGGAGACGACCACCACGTCGAGCTGGTCGAGCAGCTCGGGCTCCTGGTCGAACGACCCGTCGTCGAGGATGTCGCACTCGATTCCGGTGAGCAGCCGGAAGGGCGCCCAGCGCTCGTTGAGCCCCGCCACCACCGCCAGCTGCTCGCGCAGCCGCTCGGGCGACAGGCCGTTCGCGATGGTCAGCCGCGGCGAGTGGTCGGTGAGCACGGCCCACTCATGGCCGATGTCACGGGCCGCTCGGCCCATCTCCTCGATCGGGCTGCCGCCGTCGGACCAGTCGGAGTGCAGGTGGCAATCGCCCCGCAGCAGCGCCCGCAGTTCGGCGCCGCCCTCGGCGAGCGGTGCGCCGGCCTCGTCCTCCAGCCGCTTCAGATAGCCCGGCACGTCGCCGGCCAGCGCCTCACGGATCACTCCGGCGGTCTTGGGGCCGATGCCCTTGAGCGACTCCAGGGACCCTTCCGCGACGCGCCGCGCGACCTCGCCGTCGTCCAGTTCGCCGACCACCGCGGCCGCGGTGCGAAAGGCCCGCACCCGATAGGTCGGGGCGCGACCGCGCTCCAGCAGAAAAGCGATCCGCTCCAGCGCCTCTACGGGGTCCATCGGCACCTCCGGCCGTCGGCCTGCGACGGCGTACGTGTGCTTCCAGCGTGGCCCATCGAGGGCCGCGGGGCACGCGAGGAGCCAGGAGGTCCGCTGCGGGGCCTAGGCGGACTCGGCGGCCGGTGCGTCCGGAACGGCCGCGATCGGCCCCCTGAAGTCAAGCACCGCCTCGGCTCTCTGCTGGGTCTCCTCGGCGGCCTGGCGTGCTGTCGCGAGGACGTCGCCGTGCTCCTGGACGAGGGTGTCGTAGATCGGCGCCTGAGCGGCGTCATTGGCTGGCATGACCAGCGGCTCCTTGTTCGGCTGACTGTATGGGTCGGTTCGGCCGCAAGCGGCCGGTCCGCGACCTTACGCTGCGCTTGCGGGTCTCTGCGGACCGGGGTCGATCGCTGAGACGGCCGACCGGGTGTACCGCACAGCCCGCGCGTGGACCCGGATTGCGGCGGTTGTACGCGAAATGCGCGGCCCGCGCGCCTGAGGCCGGGCGGGATCCGGGCCCCGATGTGAGACTGCTGATGAGGCGGTGATCACAGAATGTCGAGCCAGCCCGGCGAGACCGGACCCGACGATCCCGGCCAGGGGAGCCCCGGCCGTGGCAGGCCGGGCCCCCGGCAGCCAGGCCCCGGCGAGCGATTGTTCGAACAACTGCTCGCGTCGGCGCACGCGGCGGCGCCGATGGAGCTCCCCGTACTGGCACAGCGGTTCGCCGACGCCGTCGGGCTCGACCGGATCGACGTGTATCTCGTGGACCTCCAGCAGCGGCTGCTCGTGCCGCTGGCCGACGGGCCGCTCCCCCTCGACGTGGACACCACCATCGCCGGTTCGGCCTACCGGGCGCACGCGCTGCGCGTCGAGGAGCTGGTCCAGGGCAGGATCGTCGCCTGGCTGCCGCTGATCGACGGCGCCGAGCGCCTCGGCGTGATCGGCGCCACGGGCCCGGCCATCGATGTCGCGCTGCTGCGGCGCTGTCGCATGCTGGCCTCCGTCCTGGCCATGACGATCACCTCGAAGCGGGCGGCGAGCGACAGTTTCGCGCGCCGGACGCGGTGCGAGACCATGCTGCTGCCCGCCGAGATGCTGCGGGCCTTCCTGCCGCCCCGGACGATCGGCAACTCCCATGTGATCTCCACCGCCGTGCTCGAACCGGCGTACGAGATCGGCGGTGATGCCTTCGACCACTCCCTGACCCCTTCGACGCTGCACGTGGCGATCCTGGACGCCATGGGCCACAACCTCGCCTCGGGTCTGACGACCGCCGTGGCGATGGCCGGCTGCCGCAACGCCCGCCGGGCCGAGGCCGAACTGCCCCAGCTCGTCGACACCATCCAGCACGCGCTGGCCGAGTGGCTTCCCGAGCAGTTCTGCACGGGCATCCTCGCCCAGCTCGACCTGGCCGACGGTGTGCTGCGGTGGTGCAACTGCGGCCATCCGCCGCCCCTGCTGATCCGGGACCACCGCGTCCTCGACCGTGCCCTCGAGCGACCGCCCCAGCCGCCCATGGGCACGCCTGCCGAGCTGGCCGAAGTGAGGTGGCAGGTCCACGAGGAGGCGCTGGAGCCGGGCGACCGGGTGCTGATGTACACCGACGGCGTCACCGAGCTGCGGACCAGGGGCGGCGCGGAGTTCGGCCTGGAGCGCTTCACGGACAGCATCATCCGCGCCACCGCCGCGGGGGAACCGGCGCCGGAGGCATTGCGCCAGCTCATTCACTCCATCCTCGACCGGCAGGACAACCAACTGCGCGACGACGCGACGCTGTTGCTCCTGGAGTGGCGCCCGCCGAACGGCCGGTGACCCGCGCGACCGCCGCCGCGTCCGCCGTTCCGGCATGCCGGAACGTGTGTTCTGGATCAGGGTGGATACACGCCAGGAAACCAGCGACAGTCGCGCATGAAGGAGGAGGAACACCATGGGAGACGACGAGGTCATGGGCGACGAGGTCTACCAGCCCGACACGGAGGACGTCCGCGAGGACGAGGGCATCCTCGACGCGGAGGACACGCTCAGCGACCGTGGGGCGGATCCCTACGACGAGGGCTGGTCGCCTCCCGAGCGACCCCTCGGAGTGGCCCACACCGGCACCACGGCGCAGGAGCAGCACGACGGCGAGAGCCTGAACGAACGCCTCTCCGAGGAGCGGCCGGACCCCGCGCTCGAATTTCCCGGGGCCGCCGACGAGGAGGACGGCATCGGCGACACGACCGACACCGACGGCGAGCCGATCGACGAGGCCGAGGTGGGCGACGCCCGCGCCGGGCGCCTGTTCGCTCCGGACGACGGGGCCAGCGGGGACGCGGAGGAGGACGCCGAACAGGACATGATCGGCGAGGACATGGGCATCGACGGCGGTGCGGCCTCCGCCGAGGAGGCCGCGGTGCACCTCATCGACGAGGACTCCGACGACGCCCGCTGACGGTCCCGGTCAGCGCAGGTCGAGCCGCATCAGGATCCGCGGATGGCCGGCGAGGACGGACGTCGTGTCGGCGGCGTGGGTGAAGCCTGCCCGTTCGAAGTTCTTGCGGATTCCGGCGTAGGCCATCGTCAGGTCGACCCGGGCGTCGCCGTTGTCGAGCGGGTACGCCTCGATGGCCGGTGCCCCGTGGGCGCGGGCGAAGTCGACGGCGCCGGCGATCAGGGCGTGCGAGATGCCCTGCTTGCGGTGGCCGGGGCGTACGCGGATGCACCACAGGGACCAGACCGCCAGATCATCCACGTGCGGGATCTTCCGGTTGCGCGCGAAGGACGTCTGCGCGCGCGGCGCCACGGCCGCCCAGCCCACCGGCTCGTCGCCGTCGTAGGCGAGCACTCCCGGCGGAGGGTCGGCGCGGCACAACCCGGCGACGTACTCCCCGCGGTCCGGGCCGCGGAGCTCGTTGTTGAGCTTGGCGGGGATCCGGTGGCTCAGGCACCAGCAGACGTTGGCGCCGGGCGACTTGGGGCCGACCACGGCACGGACATCCTCGAAGACCGAAGCCGGGCGCACGTCAAGGGGCATGGTCGCGTACTTCCTCGGCCACCGACGCGGCGGCGCGTACCAGGGCCGCGGTGGCCGTCGAACGGGACTGCTGCGGCCAGGCGACGGCAAGGACCGCAGGAGGTGCGTCCGGGACCGGCCGGTAGACGACACCAGGGCGCGGATAGCGGGCGGCGACGGAGGCGGGCAGCAGCGGGACCACGCCTCCGAGGGCGACGTGCATGAGCAGTTGGGCCAGATCGCGGCTCTCGCCGCAGCTGTCGTCGAGGTAGCGGTCCAGGTCGCCGGGGCGCAGGCCCAGGTCGGCGAGGGAGAGTTGGTCGCGGGCGGCGAGCGGGTGGGTGGTGGCGAGGGCCGCGACGCGGGGTTCGGTGGTCAGCGTCTCGGTGTCCAGGCCGGTGCGGTCGAACGGCTCGTGGACCAGGGCCGCGTCCGCCTCGCCCAGGAGCAGCAGGCGCGGCTGTTCGCGCCAGCCGCACAGCCGGACGGTGACCGGCAGGGCCGCCGGCTCTCCCGCGAAGCGCGCCAGGATCGGCTCCAGGAGCCCCGCGTCCCCGTCGGCCTTCACGGCGAGGACCAGCTTGGGGTCGGCGGCGGCGGCGCGCTGGGCGCGTCGCCCGGCGGCCCGCAGAGCGTCCAGGGCGATCCTCGCCTCCGCGAGGAGCACCGTCCCGGCCGGGGTCAGCGCCACGCTGTGGGTGGTGCGCTCGAAGAGGGAGACATCGAGTTCCGCCTCGAGGCGGCGGATCGCGCGGGACAGCGGCGGCGGGGAGATGCCGAGGCGCTCGGCGGCGCGGGCGAAGTTGAGCTCCTCGGCGACGGCGAGGAAGTAGCGCAACGGGCGGGACTCCAGGCTTTCCACCGCGCTCCTGCCTCGCTCGTCGGTCACTGCTCCGGTATTGCCCTGAGGGTAACAAGCGGGAGCGGATCGATCCTTCAGTTGAGGCGCGCGACGCAGCAGGCTCGACGGAGTCCGACCGATGCACTCCCCAGGAGCTCTTCATGATCGTCGTCACCACTCCCACCGGCCAGATCGGCCGACGGGTCCTCGAACTCCTCCTCGACGCGACGGATTCCGGCGCCGGGTCCGGTATCCGGGTGATCGTCCGCGATCCGGCCCGCCTGCCCGAGCGGGTGCGCGCGCGGGTCGAGGTCGTCCGGGGGTCGCACGCCGATCCCGCCGTCCTGAAGGAGGCGTGCGAGGGCGTCGACCGCATGTTCTGGCTGGTGCCGCCGTCCCCTCGGGCCGACAGCGTCGAGGGCCACTTTCGCGATTTCACCGAGCCGTTGCGCGCGGTGGTCGGCGACCAGGGCGTCCGACGGGTCGTGGGGGTCTCCTCGCTGGGCCGCTCGGTGGCGGTCGACGCCGGGCAGATCTCGGCGTCGCTGGCCATGGACGAGGCGATCGCGGGCATGGGGGTGCACTACCGGGCGCTGTGTCCGCCGTTCCTGATGGAGAATCTGCTGGGCCAGGCCGAGTCGATACGGGAGGCAGGCGCGTTCTTCCTCGCGCTGGACCGGGACCGTGTGCTGCGTACCTGCGCGACCGGCGACATCGCCGCCACGGCGGTCCGGTTGCTCCTGGACGACTCCTGGACCGGACAGGAGGACGTTCCTCTGGTCGGACCCGACGACCTCTCCCCCGAGGGCATGGCCCGGGTCATCTCCGAGGTTCTCGACCGTCCGGTCCGCGTGCGGCAGACCAGTTGCGCGGAGTACAAGGCGACGATGCTGCGCTACGGGGCGAGCGAGGCGTGGGCGCAGGGGCTCGCGGACATGACGGAGGCCCTGAACTCCCGGGGGTTCTACGGCGTCGACGCGCCACGGACCCCGCAGTACGCGCCCACCGGTTTCCGCCAGTGGTGCCAGGAGGTGCTCAGGCCCGCGGTGCTGGCCTAGGGGCGCGGCACCGAAAAGGCCATGCTCCGTGCCGAACCGTACCGATAGGTTTGCCCCATGGCCGAACCCACCGGTGGCGCTGACGCCGACTCGACGTTCGTACGGGGCATGGCGGTCTTCTCCGCCGTCATCACCGCCACTCTCTACCTCCTTGGCCTGGTGGCCATCGGGCTGGCCGTCAGCGAGGTCGGGGAGGGCGCGGATTCCACGCCCATGCACCAGTGCCGCTACACGTCCCATCGTCCGGCCGGTGCACAGGTGTTGGAGCACGAAGTGCGATTCCTGCCGTTGCACGTGATGTGCCGTACCACCGACGGGCGGGCCTACACCGCTCCGGTCGTTCCGTCCTGGCTCAACCCCGCGCTGGCGGCGTCCTTCGCGAGCACGGTCGCGTTCACGGCCGGAGCGTTCGTCCAGGCGAACCGGCGGGCGGCGGCACGGCACGAGCGCGGAGACGCGCCGCACGCCCGCCCGGCCGCCGAACGGGCGTCCGATACGTGATCAGCCGCGCCCCTGCCGCATCCGCAGCCAGGCCCCGAGGTCTGCGTAGTCCTCGTCCGTGATGCCCCGCCGGGGATCGATCCGGCACAGCAGGGCCGGCCCTGAGTGATGCGCCTCCACCCAGGCGCCGTCGGTGTCGGTGATCTCGTCGTCCACCCAGGCGAAGGGGCGTCCGGCCGCCCGGCTGACGAGCGGACGGGTCTTCCAGTGGAGTCCGTGCCTCTCGTCCTCGTCGGCCGATTCCGGCCAGTGCACCAGGGGCAGCTCCGGAAGGCCCAGCCAGGGCGCGATGCATTCGTTCGCGTCGGTCATCCAGGTCGTGGCCCACACCAGCTCACAGGGGAGCGCCATGAGGCGGGGCCCGTGGGCCGGATTGATGCGGGTGATCAAGGGATTGGCGTCGCGGACCTGCGGGGTGTGGCCGGATTCGTAGGTCGGATAGCCGCCCGGGAGCTGCTCCCTGGTCGCCCCGAAGGGAATGAGGGGTCCGTCGACGTCGAGGAAGAGAAGGGGCAGCTCAGAACCGATCACGCGTGCACGGTAGCGGCGTCCGGGCGCGCACGGCGGCGGATCGAGCCCGGCGCCCCCTCCCCCGCAGCCGTTCCATGCGTCGCGATTGCAAGTTGGCGTGAACATAACGGCCTCATGGGCTCCACATGATCTCCACATGAACCCTTGCCCAACGGTTGAGCCCTGGACCAACCCCCTGCTCAGGGGCGTTTATTACTCAATCTTTGGCAAATTTTTGCTCTGTCATCAAAGGTTAATGCGATGGCAAAGTGAGAGTCACAGCCGCCGTAAAGGCTGTCTCTGGGGCGACACGGTGCCCGCCGTCCACTCGGCGGCCCGCTCGCCCCACTGTCACCATCGACCCGACCACACCGCGTCCCGGCTCCGACCGGAGACGCAGGAGGCAGGCCAGCATGAAGTCCCTCATCGACAACGCCCGTTCCTTCGCCGCGACACACGTCGCGGACCCCGGGAACGCCGCGGCCTTCCAGGCCCTGGAGGCCGGACAGGCGCCACAGGCCCTCTTCGTCACGTGCTCCGACTCACGTGTCGTACCGGCCCTGATCACCGGCGCACGCCCCGGCGAACTCTTCGAACTCCGTACGGCGGGCAACGTCGTACCGCCCTACCCCACCCGTGACGACACCGACGCCGTCAGCCGCGAGGGCCGTCCCGTGAGCGAGGCGGCCACCATCGAGTACGCGGTGTGCGTGCTCGGCGTCCGCGACATCGTCGTCTGCGGACACTCGCACTGCGGCGCCGTGGGCGCCCTGGTGCGCGGCGAAGACCTGTCGGCCGTCCCGGCCGTGCGCGACTGGCTCGACCACTCCGTCGCCCCGGACGCGGCTCTGCGCTCCCTCGTCCCGTCCTCCCCGGACGTGGCGGAGGCCGTGCAGACACATGTGCTCGCGCAGGTGGAACGGCTGCGCGCGTACCCCTGCGTGCAAGAGCGGATCGCCGACGGCTCGCTCACCCTGCACGCCTGGTACTACGAGGTGCACACCGGCAACGTCACCGCCCAGCAAGCGTCCTTCGACGACCGGCCGGCGTTCGGTCCGTTGTGAGAACCGCCGCGCCCCACCGACCGGCCCGCTCTCACGACAGGACCCCCCACCCTCATGTCCGACATCCTCTCTTCATTCCGCTCCCCCTTCCGCCCGCTGCGTGAACCCGGCGTCAAGCGCAAGGACTTCCTCGCCTCACTCGTCGTCTTCCTGGTCGCCCTGCCGCTGTGCGTCGGCGTGGCGGTCGCTTCCGGCGTCCCCGCCGAACTGGGCCTGGTCACCGGCATCGTCGGCGGCCTGGTCGTCGGCATGCTGCCGGGCAGCGCCCTCCAGGTGAGCGGGCCCGCCGCCGGCCTCACCGTGCTCGTCTTCGAGGCCGTGCAGGAGTTCGGGCTCGGCATGCTCGGCGCCATCGTGCTGCTCACCGGCGCCCTGCAGATCATCCTCGGCCTGCTGCGCTGCGGCCGGTGGTTCCGCGCCATCTCCGTGTCCGTCGTCCAGGGCATGCTCGCGGGCATCGGACTCGTGCTGATCCTCGGCCAGCTGTACACCATGGCCGGGGCCGAGCAGCCGCGCTCCGGAATCGACAAGATCACCGGGCTCCCCGGGCTCCTGGTCGACGTCCTCGGCGACACCACCGCCCTGACCGCCGCGGCCGTGGGCCTCGGCACCATCGCCGTGCTCGTGCTGTGGCCGAAGCTGCCCGCGAGCGTCCGCGTGGTGCCCGCCCCGCTGGCCGCCGTCGCCCTGGCCACCGCCGTCACCGCCGGACTGCGCCTCGACGTGGCCAACGTGACGGTGCGCGGCCTCTTCGACGCCATCCAGCCGCCGGGCTTCGGCGACCTGGCCGACCTGGGCAGCGTGGCCGTGCTCGGCACCGTCCTGGCGTTCACCCTGATCGCCTCCGCCGAATCGCTGTTCAGCGCCGCCGCCGTGGACCGCATGCACGACGGGCCGCGCACGCAGTACGACAAGGAACTCGTCGCCCAGGGCGTCGGCAACACGGTGTGCGGTGTACTGGGCGCCCTGCCCATGACGGCGGTCATCGTGCGCAGTTCGGCCAACGTCGAAGCCGGCGCCCGCACCCCGCTCTCGCGCATCCTGCACGGCGCGTGGCTGCTTCTCTTCGCCGTGCTGCTTCCGGCCGCGCTCGGCATCATCCCGCTGGCGGCGCTCGCCGGTGTCCTGATCCACGCGGGCTTCAAGCTGATCCCCGTCAAGGCGATCGTCCCGCTGGCCCGCTCCCACCGGGGCGAGGCCCTGGTCCTTGCCACCACCGCCATAGCCATCGTGGTGACCAACATGTTCGAGGGCGTGGTGCTCGGCCTGGTGCTCGCGGTGGTCAAGTCCGCCTGGGACACCTCGCACGTGAACCTGGACGTACGGGAGCTCACCGGCGGCCGGATGGTGGTCACCCTCACCGGCAACGCCACGTTCCTGCGCCTCCCGCGCATCCTGGAGACGCTGGAGGCCCTGCCCAAGGACCGGCCCATCGAGCTGGATCTGACCGAGGTGCGCCACCTGGACCACGCCTGCCGTACGACGCTGGAGAACTGGGCGCTGCGCCACAACGACAGCGGTACGGAAGCGGTGCGGATGAAGACGTTCCCGGAGGACGACTCCGACGCCGAGCGCCCCATAGAGGCACCGATACGGCGCTGACACCGCCCGCCCCATGAACCGCCGTGCCGCCCGCCACCCGCCCCGGCGGCGAGCGGCACGGTGTTCCCGGCACTCTCGATGTTCCCGGCGATCCCGGTGTACTCGGCGTTCTGGCGGGCCGCTGAAATTCTTCGGCCGCACCAGGCGTGAACCCCGCTTCGCCGGGCACTCGCTTAATTGGCCCCGCCGCGTCCCCCCGTCGCGGCGGGGCCGTCTGCGTGATCGTCCGGCCCGCTACCGGCGGCTGCGCACCAGCAGGTACACGAAGTAGGGCGTTCCGACGACGGCCGTCATGAGTCCCGCGCCCATCTGCGCCGGGGCGATCACGGTGCGGCCCAGCAGGTCGGCGAGGCAGACGAGGGTGGCGCCGAGGAGTATCGCGACCGGGACGACGCGCGCGTGCCGACGCCCCACCAGGGCGCGCGCCGCGTGCGGTGCCACCAGACCCACGAAGCCGATCGTGCCGGCCGCGGCCACCGCGGTGGCGCTCAGCATCACGCTGACGACGAGGAAGCCGAGGCGGCCACGGGACAGGTTCAGGCCCAGGAGCCGGGGGGTGTCCTCGTCGAGCGAGACCAGGTCGAGTTCCTTGCGGCGGGCGAGGGCCACGACCGTTCCGACGACGAGCACGGCGGCCACCGGCAGGATGTCGGAGCCGCTGCGTCCGTAGGTGGAACCCGAGAGCCAGATCAGCGCCTTGGTCGCGCTGAACCGGTCGGTGAGCACGATGAGCAGGCTGATGAGCGCCGTCGTTCCCGAGGCCACGCCGATGCCGACGAGGACGAGCCTGCTGCTCTGGAAGCCGCCCTTGGCCGCGAGCCCGAAGACGACCACGGAGCTGACCGCGGCGCCGGCGAACGCCGCGCCCACGATGCTCCACGGCCCTGCGCCCGGTGCCGAGGTGACCAGGATGATGGCGCCGAGCGCCGCTCCGCCGGAGACGCCGAGGACGCCGGGTTCCGCGAGCGGGTTGCGGGTCACGGACTGCACGAGCGTGCCGGACAGCGCGAGCGCGGCACCCGCGGCGAGGGCGGCGCCCACCCGGGGCACGCGGGTGTCGAGGACGAAGGTGATGGCCTGGCCCGACTGGCCCCGCACCCAGTTGACGACGTCGCCGAGCAGGAACGTGCTGTCGCCGACGAGCACCGCGGCGATCGTGACGCCGACCAGCGTGCCCACGAGCAGCACCAGGGTGATGACGTAAGCCGTCCGGCTGGGTATGCGCAGCCGGTCCGGTGCGGCGGCATTGCCGCTGTCGCGGGTGCGCATCGCCATGACGACCAGGAACACGGCGCCGACGACGCTCGTGATGACGCCGGTGGGCACGGTGACCGCGGTCTGCGCCGACGTCACGGCGCGCAGCAGCACGTCGGAGCCGAGCACCAGGGCCGCGCCCACGAGACCGGCGACGGGGATGCGGGCCCGATGGCGTACCAGGGCGCGGAAGCGGCCGGCCAGGGGCCGCACCAGGGCCGGCGCGCACAGTCCCACGAAGGCGATCGGGCCCGCCAGGGTCACCGTCGCGGCAGCGAGCAGCGACGCGAGGACGACGGCGGTGACGCGCGTACCGCGGACCGGGATGCCGAGCCCGTGCGCGGCGTCGTCGCCGAGGGCCAGGGCGTCGACGCGGCGCGCGATCAGCAGGAGCCCCACGAGTGCGGCCACGATGACGGGCGCCATCTGGGACACCCCGTCGAATCCGTTCTGGCTGATGCTCCCCTGGCCCCACTGATAGAGGCCCTCGGTGCGTTCGGGGAACAGCAGGAGCAACGCGTCGGTGATGGCGTTGAGTCCCAGGGCGAGCGCGCTGCCCGCGAGGACGAGGCGCACCGTTCCCGCGCTGCGTCCCGCGAGGGCGAGGACGACGGCGGCCGCGGCGAGGCCGCCGACGAACGCCACTCCCGAGGAGGCGAGCAGCGGAGCCGTCGCGCCGCTGGCGACCAGGGCGGTCAGGGCGAGGTAGGAGCCGGCGTTGACGGCGAGGGTGTCCGGTGCGGCGAGCACGTTGCGGCTGACCGCCTGCAGGGCGGCGCCTGCCGCGCCGAGCGCGACGCCGACGAGTATCCCGGCGAGCATGCGCGGCATGCGTGAGGCGATGACGACGGAGGAGTCGCCCGGCTCGGCCTGGCCGGTGAGGGCTTTCCACACCTGTCCTGCGCCGACCGACGCGGTGCCCTGCGTGATGTCGATGACGGCGAGAACGGCGACGAGAAGTACGAGACCGGCCGTCACCGCGACCGCGCCCGTGGGGGATGCGACCGCGCGCTCGGGCGTGGTGGAGGGCGTTGCGGTGACGGCCACGGTCTCCTACTTCTTCAGGGTGTCGATGAGGGCGTCGATGTACGCCTCCATCGCCTCGGGGCCGCCGAACATCCAGATGCCGTCGGGCAGGCGGTGGACCTCGTCGTCCTTGACGAACGGCAGCGACTTCCAGACGGCGTTGTCGGCGAGTTCGTCGGTGAACACGTCGGAGCTGCCGTCGTCCTTGTTGCCGATGTAGACGAACTTCACGTCGTCGCCGAGCTTCGTGAGGCCCTCGACGTCGGTGGTGGCGAGCCCGTAGTCCTTGTCGCCCTTGATCTTCCAGTCGTTCTTCAGGCCGAGGTCCTCGTTGACGGCGCCGAGCAGGGAGTTGCTCGTGTAGCCGCGTACGGAGACCTGGTTGGAGGCGGCGTAGCCGTCGGCGAAGGCGATCTTCGAGCCGTCGAGCTTGGCCTCCTTCAGCGCCTTCTTGCCCTCGGCGACCTTGGCCTCGTACGACTCCTTGGCCTTCTTGGCCTCGTCGGTCGTGCCGGTGGCCTTGGCGATGACGTCGAGCGTGTCCCACATCTGACCGACCTGGTCGGCGCCGTCGGCGGCCTTGACCTGGAGGACGGGGCCGACCTTCTTCATCTGCTTCACCGCGGAGGCCGACATGTCGGTCGTGGTGACGATGAGGTCGGGGGTGAGACCGGCGAGGGTGTCCATGCTCGGCTCACCGCGGGTGCCGATGTCCTTGGGGTCATTCCCCAGCGGTACAGCGGAGTCCCACGCCTTGTAGCCCTTGACGTCGGCGACGCCGACCGGGTCGACGCCGAGCGTGACCAGGGACTCGACGACGTTCCACTCGGTGCCGACGACCTTCTTGGCCGGGCCGTCGAGCTTCACCTGCGCGCCGTTCGCGTCCGTGAGGGTGATCGGTTCGGACTTCTTCTCCGCGCTGTTCTCGGCGGGCTCGGAGGTGCCGCAACCGGACAGAACGAGGGCTGCGGCCGTGGCGGCGGCCGCGGCGATGAGGGTGCGTCTCATGAGGAGGTGTGGAGCCTTTCGCTTCTGCTGTGGTGGCGGCCTATCGCGCGGGTGCGCAGCCGGCCGGTGAGGGGGTCTGTGTCGACCTCGATGCGGATGCCGTACGTCTGGGACAGGCGCTCGGGTTGCAGTACGTCTTCGGGGGCGCCGTCCGCGACGATGCGCCCGGAGTCGAGGAGGGCGATCCGGTCGGCGACGGCGGCCGCCTGGTCGAGGTCGTGCAGGACGACGCCGACGGCGATGCCGCCGTCGTCCGCGAGGTCACGCATGAGGTCGAGGAGTTCGATCTGGTAGCGCAGGTCGAGGTAGGTGGTCGGCTCGTCGAGGAGGAGCACGCCCGTCTCCTGGGCCAGGCAGCTGGCGAGCCACACGCGCTGCAACTGCCCGCCGGAGAGCTGGTCGACGGCGCGGTCGGCGAATCCGTCGACGCCCGTCATGCCGAGCACCCGGTCCACGACGGCGGCGCCGCCGGTGTCGGCCTGCCCCCAGCGGCCCCGGTAGGGGTAGCGGCCGAACTCCACGACATCACGGACGGTCAGGCCGCCGGGGGTGGGGCGGCCTTGGGTCAGCAGGGCGACGCGCCGGGCGAACTGGCGGGCGGTGAGGTCGAAGCCGTCGGCGGCGTCGTCCGTACCGGAGTCGAGGGTCAGCGTGCCGTGCCGGGCGTCCTGCAATCGGGCGACGGTGCGCAGCAGCGTCGACTTGCCGCTGCCGTTCGGGCCGACGAGGGCGGTCACTTCGCCGGGCCTGAGCTGGAGGGCCGCGTCGTGCACGACGTCGACGCCGTCGTACGACACGGTCATGTGCTCGGCGGACAGTTCGTGACCGCGCGGACGTGTGGCGCTACCTGCGCGTTCACCTGATCTCACGGCGTGAAGGTTAGCCTAACCTTATTCTGGCTGGAAGTAGGGGGCCGGAATCAGGGCGAAGCGCACGAGCGACGCCGCAGGGACCACGACCGGATGAGCCCCCAACGCGGCGGTGCCGCCCACCGAATGGATCGATGGACGGCACCGGGGAAAGGCTGTGTCAGTACAGCTTGGCGACCGCCTTGAGGGTCGTGGCCTTGAAGTCGGCCACCTGGGCGTTGGCGAAGTTGCCCATTTGTCCCCACTTGACGAGCGTCACCGTGGAGCCGTCCCGGCCGACCGAGAACATGTTGATGTCGGTGGCTCCCCACGAGGCTTCGGTGTGGACGCCGTAGACGTGCGCACCCTCCTCGACGTTCAGTTTCCCGTAGTACTTCTGCTTCGCGGTGATCTCGGGATCCTGCTTCATCAGCTTCTCCGCGCAGCCGTCGAGGTTCTTGCGCAGCAGCGCGGCGAAGTCCTTGGCGCGCTGCTCGCTGCGCTCGACGACCGTCACCTGGAGGGCGCCGGTATCGAGGTCCGTGCGGTAGGCGCGGTGCACGGAGGTCGACGGCAGGGCTTCGCCCACACACATCGGCAGCGGGTCGGGCTGGCCCGCGGTCACCGGACCCGCGGTCCACGCCGAGGTCGCGTGCGGCGGCAGTTCGGAAGGAGACAGGAACCGGGGCGAGCCGGCGGCGGCCGCCGGGCTCGTACCGGCCACCACACCCGCCACGGCCACCGCGGCACCCAGAGCACACAGTCCTCGGCTCATACGAACGCTCATGATCGTCAACTCCCCGTTTCGGAAAGGCCAGCTTGCCTGTTGCTGACTCCTATGCCACTTACGACCCGCGACACCCCGCACCCGTTGCCCCCGTCCGCGTCACAGCCCTGTCCCCTATGTCATAGAACGGAAACCTCCGCTAAGCGTTGACGTGCGCGGACCCGCTTCAACCCCCGGATGGCGGGAAGGGGAAGATTGCTTTCCGCCCGCATCCGCGTGACGGAACCGCGCGGCGCGTGTCCAAGGGGTCGAGCCGGGAAGGTGGCGCAGTGCGCCGCCTGCAAGAAACAACGAGGAGTAGCCCCATGGACAGTTCCGCGACGCCCGCGCGTGCGGCATCCGCCCGCGTCTCGGACGGACCGGGCGCGCTGCCCGCTCCCGCCGGGCGGACCGGGACCCCCTCCCCGTGGGCCCAGCGGGGTGCCGCGCTGCGCCGCACGCCGGTGGCCATGTGGAACGACGACGTGTCGGACTGGGCCGCGGCCCTGACGTACTACGCGATCCTCGCCCTGCTGCCCGCCCTCCTGGTCACGGTCAGCCTGATCAGCCTGGTGAGTCCCGGTACGACACAGACGCTCATCGCCGAGGTCACCGACTGGGCACCCGCGCAGTCGGGCAGCGCGTTGAACGAGGCGCTGACCGAGATGGCGGGCGCGCGTTCGGCCGCGGTGACGGTCGTGGTCGCCGGTGCGGTCAGCGCGCTGTGGTCCGCGTCCAGCTACGCGGCCGTCTTCCGGCGGGCGCTGCACGCGATGCACGGCATACCGGACACGCGGCCCGCGTGGCGCAAGGCGCACCGTGTGCTGATGACCGCGCTCTCGCTGCTCGCGCTGCTGACCGCCAGTGCGCTAGTGCTCGTCCTGAGCGGCGGGCTCGTCGAGACCGTGGGACGTCGCGCCGGAGTCGGCGACGCCGGTCAGGCGGTATGGAGCGTCCTGAAATGGCCCGCTCTGGTCTGCCTGGTGGTCCTGCTGGTGCTCGTGCTCTTCCGCAACGCGCCGCCATCGGAGCGCGGTTGGCGCCGCAGCCTGCCGGGCGGCTTGCTGGCCGCGCTGCTGTGGCTGGTGTCCTCGGGCCTCTTCACCTTGTACGCGTCGGGCTTCGGCACCTACGGCAAGCTCTACGGTTCCCTGGCGGGAGTGGTCGTCTTCCTGGTGTGGCTCTGGGTGTCGAATCTGGCGCTCCTTGCGGGTGCCCAGTTCACGGTGGAGATGAACCGCGACTGAGCCGGGCCGTCACTCGGATGGCCTAAGACGGGGTGCGGCGGGCCAGATCGGGTCGGGGGGCCGCAAACAGCCCGTCGGACGGGTTCTGGCCCACTATCCGCACACGCTCAGTGACTCTCCTGGTTGCGGCATGCACCGGTCGGGCGCGCGATGGAGGGGACGCGTGCGACGTCCGTGGCGAGATTCGATTCTGCCCGTCGCGCGCTGCGAGGGAGTGATCACCCATGACTCAGGGCGAGGCCTTCACCAGCGCCGACGGGCTCGCGGGCCTGACGGCCTATGACCGTACCGGCGAGAAGATCGGCAGCGTCGAGCAGGTGTACCTCGACGACCGAACTGGCCGTCCCGAGTGGGTGACCGTCAAGACCGGTCTCTTCGGCATGAAGCAGAGCTTCGTGCCGCTCGCCGGTGCACGCCGCCAGCAGGACGAGCTGCACGTGGCGGCCACGAAGGAGGCCGTCAAGGAGGCCCCGCGCGTGGACGCCGACCAGCACCTCGACCAGAGCGAGGAGCAGGACCTCTACGCGCACTACGGCCTCACCCGGTCCACGCAGTCCCGTCCCACCCCGGCGGCGGGCGGCCGCGGCAGCGCGGGCATGGCCGGAGCCGGTGCCGGAGCCGGCATGGGCATGGGTGCCGGCGAGCGCGAGATGGCGGCGAGCCGCTCCGGTGCGCGCGACGACCACACGAACGAGATGATCCGCTCCGAGGAGCAGCTGCACGTCGGTACCGAGGAGCAGGAGGTCGGCCACGCCCGCCTGCGCAAGGTGGTCGTCAGCGAGGAAGTGAAGACCTCGGTCCCCCTCTCCCACGAGGAAGTTCGCGTCGTACGCGAGCCCATCCGCGAGGGCGAGCGTACGCGGGCGAACATCGGCGAGGAGCAGACCGAGGTGACCCTGCACGCCGAGCGGGCGGTGGTCAGCAAGGAGTCCGTGCCGGTCGAGCGTGTGCGCCTGGAGACCGAGAAGGTCACCGAGACCCAGGAGGTCTCCGACACCGTGCGCAAGGAGCAGATCGAGTTCGACGACGCCAAGGGCGAGCGCGGCATGAAGGGCGAGCGCGGCGCCAAGGGCGAGAACTGGCGCGACCGCAAGCAGGGCCCGAGCCACTGACGCCCCTCGTGGCGCCCCGGTAGAGGGCAGCTGACGGTGGAGGGAGGGAGCACCCGGCAGGAGTGCTCCCTCCCTCCACTTTCATGTTCACGTCCAGCGACCCCGATGAAGCGCGGCGGCTACGCTGGCGCGGCGTCCCGGACGAAGACAAAGACGAACACGCAAAAGACGAACACGCGGGCTGTGCACCGGAATCAGCCCAAGGAAGGAAAGAAGACTTTGCCCAGCAAGACAGTGCAGATTCCCACCCCGGACGGCCAGGCCGACGCTTTCGCCGCTTTCCCCGACCACGGCGTGCGGCACCCCGGCGTGCTGCTCTACCCGGACGCCTTCGGTGTGCGGCCCGAGTTGGAGGAGAAGGCCCGCGAACTGGCCGAGCGCGGGTACTACGTGCTCGTCCCCAACCTGTACTACCGAAACGGCCCGGCGCCGGTGATCGACCTTCCCGAGCACATCGGAGAAGACGCCCGCCCCGCGGTCTTCGGCAAGCTGATGCCCCTGATCGAGGCACACACCACCGAACGCGTCCTGCGTGACGCCGACGCCTACCTCACCTTCCTCACGGCCCAGCCCGAGGTCGGCCCCGGGCCCGTCGCCACCATCGGCTACTGCCTGGGCGCCGCCCTGGCGATGCGCACCGCGACCGCCCACCCCGACCGGGTGGCCGCCGTCGCCGGATTCCACCCCGGCTTCCTGGTCACCGACGCCCCCGACAGCCCGCACCGTCTCGTCGGGAAGCTCGCCGCCGAAGTCCACCTCGGCCTCGCCGAGGGCGACCTCACGTCCGAGGCGATCAGCGACCTCAACCAGTCCCTGCACGCCGCGGGCGTCACGCACTCCATCGAGATCTACCCCGGCACCATCCACGGCTTCACCATGTCCGACACCGACGCCTTCGACGCCTCCGCGCTCCAGCACCACTGGGACCGCCTGCTCCCCCTCCTGGACCGCACCCTGTCCAGGAGCTGAGGCATGGGCGCTGGGGCCGGCCCGGCCGGTCTCAGCGGCCGAACTTCTCGATGGCGGCCGGTGTGACGGGGGTGAAGAAGTTGACCAGGTTGCCATCGGGGTCGCGGAAGAGGAGCGAGCGGTTGCCCCAGGGCAGCGTGGTGGGTTCGTTCACGAAGTCCTCCACGAAGGCGGTCAGGTTCTTGTGCACGCCGTCCACGTCGTCGACGAGGAATTCGAGGATGACGCTGTGGTTGTCGGCCGGGCGGGCGGATCCGGGCGAGAACAGCGGGACCGTACGGGTGCTGCCGATCGCGAGGGTCGCGGAGGCGACCCTGAGCTCGGCGAAGTCCTCGGTGGACCAGTCGGCGGCTACGCCGGTGGCACGCTCGTAGAAGTCGACGAGGCGCGCGACGTCGCTCGTGATGATGCGGACAGAGACGAAGTTCATGGGTCTTCTCCTGGTCGTTCCGTGGCTCTGACCAGAGGCTATGACCAATACCGGACGGAACCCGCCCGGTATATCGGGGAGACTTCTGAGCATGCCCCGCCCCATCGCCCGCGTGCTGGCCCTGCTGGAGCTCCTTCAGTCGGGCGGCACCAGAACCGCGTCCGAACTCGCCGACCGGCTCGACGTCGACGAACGCACCGTGCGGCACTACGTCGGCCACCTCGTCGACCTCGACGTGCCCGTCGAAGCAGTGCGCGGCCGCTACGGCGGCTACCGCCTCTCCCCCGGCTACCGCATGCCTCCGCTGATGCTCGGCGACGACGAGGCGCTTGCCGTGCTCCTCGGCCTGGTCGCAGGCCGCAGAACCGGCCTGACGACCGCCGCCGGTACGGCGAGCGAGACGGCGGCTGCCAAGATCCGCCGCGTGCTGCCCGAGCGGCTGCGGACCCGGCTCGACGCCGTGCTCGACACCCTCGCCTTCACCGCTCCGCCCGGCGAAGCGGTCACCCCGGAGTCCGGGGTCCTGCTGCCGGTCGCCGACGCGGTGAACCACCACCGCCCGATCTCGATCCGGTACACCGACAGGAACGGCCGCGGCAGCGAACGCACCCTGCACCCCCACGGGCTCGTCGCTCACGCGGGCAAGTGGTACGTGACGGGGGCGGACCTCACAAGCGGCCAGGACCGCACGTTGCGCCTGGACCGCATCACCGACGTACGGACCCTGCCGGGCTCGTTCGAGCCGCCCGCCGGCCTCGACCCGGCCGAGCGCGTGCTGACGGGGCTCGCCACGGCCCCGTACCGGCATGAGGTGATCCTGCGCGTCCAGGGCACCGCCGAGCACATCCGCACCCGGCTTCCGCCGAGCGTCGCGATCGTGGAGGAACTGCCGGCCCCCGAGACCCCGGACGGAGCGGAGCCGCGGGCCGAGCCCCGGGTCCGCGTCGAGATGCGCGTGGACCGGCTCGACTGGCTGCCCGCCGTCCTGGCCTCGCTGGACCGGCCCTTCGTCATCGAGCGCCCGGACGAACTCCGCGGCCTCGTCGAAGCCTTCGCCGCTCGGCTCGGGCACTGCGCCCGAGCCGAGCACTCATAGCGACTCGACCCCTTGACGTGTCTCAGCGGAAAGCGGCGATGTTGCGGGTGACCCAGGCGTCGAAGGAGCGCGGGGCGCGGCCGAGGACTCGCTCCACGTCCGGGCTGATCCGCAGTTCGGCCGGGTTCGGGGCGGAGATGATGTCCAGGGTGTCGTCGGCGAGTTCGGCCGGCACGAACCGGACCATCGCGGCCTTGGCCTCGTCGCGGGTGAGCTCGTCGAACCGTACGGGCGAGCCGAGCACGGCCGCGATCGCCTCCGCCTGCTGGCGCGGTGTGATCACCTCCGGCCCGGTCAGCTCGTACACCCCGCCGGTGTGGCGCTCGTCCAGCAGACAGGCCGCCGCCACCTCGCCGATGTCCGCCGGGTCGATGACCGGCACCCCCACGTCGCCGAAGGGTGCGGCGACCGCCCCCTGCGTGCGGACGGACTCCGCCCAGGCGAAGGCGTTGGAGGCGAAGCCGCCCGGGCGCAGGACGGCCCACTCCAGACCGGAGTCGCGCAACGCGTCCTCCAACGCGCGCATCGCGATCCGTGTGGGGCCGAGCGGTCTGGTCGCCACGCCCTGCGAGGACAGCAGGACGACCCTGCTGACCCCGCTCGCCGCGGCCAGGTCGATGATGTCGGCCGGCCTGGCCCCCGGGTCGTGCAGGTCGCCGGACAGCAACAGGAAGAGCGCTTTCGCCCCGTCCAACGCGGGCGTGAGGCTCGCCGGTTCGGACAGGTCGGCCGCCACATGCCGTACGCCGTCCGGCACCGCCGCCGCGTGCCGCGACACCGCCGTCACCTGCTCGCCCGCCTCGGCCAGGGCCTGCGTCAAAGGCCGGCCCACGTTCCCGGTAGCCCCGGTCACCACGATCATGTTCAGCTCCTAGTCCGTTGTGCGGTACGGGAATTGACGCTAGGAGCCGGGCTTACTTTTCGTAAGAACATACCTGGAGGTAAGCTCCCGACATGAAGGAAGGCGCGCAGCTGACACAGGCCGGGGCAGGTCTTCGGTATGAGGTGTTTCACACCGACTGCCCCGCGCGGGACATGGTCGACCACGTCACCAGCAGGTGGGGAATCTGGGTCCTCATCTCCTTGCGAAGCAACGACCTTCGGTTCTACGAGCTGCGCGAGAGCATCCACGGCATCAGCGAGAAGATGCTCGCGCAGACCCTGCGGGCACTCGTCAAGGACGGTCTGGTCTGGCGGGAGGTGGAGCCGACGACGCCACCTCAAGTCACGTACGGGCTGACCGAGTTCGGCCGGGACCTCGGTGAGCCGCTGACGGACCTGTTCGACCGGATCACCCGGCGACTGCCCCCGCGCGGCCAGGAGTAGCGCGGCCACCCGTCACCGGCCCGTCGGCGCCTCAGTTCCTTAACATGGGCCGGATGATGACAGCCGATGACGTGGTGTTCGTACTGGACCTGCTGCGGCGGGCGAAAGCGGATGTCTGGGTCGGCGGCGGGTGGGGAATCGACGCCCTGATCGGCGAGCGGACCCGCGACCACCGCGATCTGGACCTGATGCACCGCGAGGACCAGGAGAGCGCCGTACTGGCCGCACTGTCCGCGCAGGGCTTCACGGAGAGCCTTGACCGGCGGCCCGTCCGCTTCGTCATGACGGCTCAGGACGGGCGCGAGATCGATCTGCACCCCCTGGTCTTCTCCGGCGACGGATCGGCGGTGCAGGCCTCCCCCGATCCGCAGCGCCCTTTCGTCTATCCCGCCGCGTGCTTCGTGACCGGCACCGTCCGGGGGACGTCCGTCCCGTGCCTGTCCGCCGAGCAGCAGGTCTACTTCCACCAGGGATACGAACCCTCGGAGCGCGACCGGCACGACATGGCGCAACTGCGTCGCGTCTTCGGGATCGCCACACACTTCTGACGGGCCGGTTCAGTGACTGCGACCGGCGTCCGCGCAGGCGCGGCAGACCGGCTCACCGCCGATCGTCGCCGCGCCGTCGGAGGCGGCTTCGCAGATGCCGGGCGCCTCGGGGTGGTTGGCCCGGCAGTGGCAGGTGCAGGTGTCGGTGACCCCTTCGAGGCCGGGGTCGCGCTGGGGGGCCAGGCCCATGCGGATGTCGTGGCAGTCGCGGCACAGCGGGACCTGCCGGGGGCCGGCATCGGACGCGTCGAAGGCCGCGGTGAGGCCTGGTTCGGCGTAACCGCGGCACGGTCCGGGGAACTCGGGATGGGTCTCGCACAGGCAGCCACAGGAACCCGGAGCGCCGTCGCCGGGGAGCGCGACGGTTCGTGCGGGTGCGGGCTTCGTCATACGCCCATTGTGTGGATCAGTCCGACGCGGCGCCAGAGGCCCCGGAGGCCAGCGAGGCGCCGGTCGCGCCGATCCGGCACCCCACCGCAGCGGCGGTGATGACCTTCTCGTACTGGTCGTCGTCGAGCAGGACGGTGAGGCCGCACGCGATGCCCCAGGCGACCTGGGCGGCGCCCTCGCCGAGCGCGAGTCCCTGCTTGTGGAGCTCTCGCCCGAGGTAGTGACTGTGGAGCTCCCCCTGGCCCTGGCCGTCTTCGCGGCGCCGGACGGCTTCGATCGCGCAGTCCGTGAACGTCTCGTAGTGGGCGTCACCGATCAGCCGGCGCAGTTGCTCGAGCTGGGCGTGGGCGGCACGGAGGTGCAGCGGCCACGTCCGGGATGTACCGAACTGCGCTTCCATGGCCTGCGTCAGGTCGATCCGCCGGAACATCACGTCGAGAGGGTCGTAGGTCATGATCTCTCGGTAGCGGGTGTTGACGCCCGGTCAACGAAGGCTCGCGGCGGGCTCCCCCGTGTAGCTGAACACCGATCCCGAAACATCACCCGTTCGCCGGGGGTACCCCCGCGCGTGGCGAGCGGGTGCCCCGCGCGTGGCGATGAGGTCATCGCGCACACGCGGGGCACCCGCTCGCTCAGCTCCCGCTCACTCGGGCGCCGGGCACCGAACCGGTGGCGAAGTACGGCTTGCAGACCGATCCCGACCAGTCCGTGGCGATCTCCAGGAGCCGGTTGCCGTCGGTCGACGGCAGCAGGGCCGAGCTGTAGTTGGGGCAGTAGTCGACGGTCGTCGACTCGACGGCGACCGGTGCGGGGATCTCCCGCCACTTGCCCGCGCCGCCCGCGCTGTTGACCCAGACGGTGCGTCCGCTTCCGGCCGCCTTGCTGCCGTCACGGTTGTACATGACCTGCCCGACGAGGAAGAGCCGGCCCTTCGGGTTGCCCGCCTCGGGCGCCCACGCCAGGTTCGGCGCGTGCTTGAAGTACTTGCCGTCGGCGGTCTCCGGGCGGATGCCCAGGGAGGTGACGGCGCCCCAGTTCCAGCCGTCGGACGAGGTGCGGTAGTGCACGACGCACTGGAACTGGCCCGCCGCCGCGCAGATCTCGAACGACATGAAGTAGGTCCCGTCGCCCATCTTGCGCACCACCGCCATGCCGGGCCGGTCCGAGGCGAGGGTGCTGGCGACGGTGTCGTGGTGGCCGGTCCAGTTCACTCCGTTCGCGGTTCGGGCGGCGACCAACTTCTGGCTGTGCACCCCGTCGGTCTCGTCGGAGTAGTGCGCGACGAGCTGGCCCGAGGCGTCGACGGAGAACTCCGGCTCCCACAGCCCCTTGGTGTTCGGCGCCGTGGCGATGGTGGACAGATAGCTCCAGCTGCGGCCCACGTCATTGCTCTTGAAGACCCGCAGCGCCATGCGCCGGTCGGCCTCGTCCTGCCCGACCGAAGCGGCCCACAGCAGTGTGCCCGCGGGCAGGTTGCCGATGCGCTGCGGGAGTTCGTACAGCGTCGAGCAGCACAGCCCCTGCCCGCCCGCCGCCTCGGGGTCGCGCACCGTGCCGACCTGGCGGAACGACGCTCCCCCGTCCGTGCTCTCGTGGATGGCGCCGAGTCCGTTGTTCCCGTCGAAGGTGACCACGGAGGCCAGGATCCGGCCGTTCGCGTCGCCGCTGTGGGCGAGTCGGACGGCACGCGGGTAGAGCCCGGTGCCGTCGCGCAGCAGGGTGCCGGTCGCGGCGTCCGCCGACGAGCCCGACTGCGAGACGAACAGTGCCGCCAGGAAGGCGAGCAGCACCGGGAACAGGACGGTGGGACGGAGGAGACGTGGTCGTGCGGGGTCGTGCGCTGACATGGGCCTCTCCTGACTCTGCGGGTGGGTGGGGAACTTCGCGCTTGGCTCCTAGGCGCCCTGAGGCGCGAGGCGGATGACGTTCCAGGAGACCGGCGGCAGCTCTGCCGCGAGGGCGCCTTCGGCGGTGATGTGCGTGCCGGACGCCTGGCGCGGCACGACACGGTCGGGCTGCGCCTCGGTGTTGACCGCGTCGTGGTCGTCGTCGGCGAGGACCAGGTGCTCCACGACGCGGTATCCGGCGACGTCCCCGCGCAGCGCGGCCTCGATGTGGAGCGGCTGCTCCTGGTCGCGGTTGACGGCCAGGACGGTGAGTCCGCCGGTCTCCTCGTCGTGCGTGACGACGGTGTCGAGGGCGGACACGTCGCCGTACTGCGGCGTTTCGATGCGGGGGCCGGTGACGTCGGTGCGCAGGACGCGGCCGGCCGCGAAGCGGGCCGCCTGGGCGAAGGGGTGGAAGATGGTCTGGCGCCAGCTGGCGCCGCCGGGCTCGGTGCGGATCGGCGCGATGACGTTGACCAGCTGGGCGAGGCAGGCGATGGCCACCCGGTCGGCGTTGCGCAGCAGGGTGATGAGCAGCGAGCCGACCACGGCGGCGTCGGTGACGCTGTAGGTGTCCTCGATGAGGCGGGGCGTCTCGGCGGTCTCCAGGTTGCGCTCGCCGACGAAGCGGGCGGCGTACCAGACGTTCCACTCGTCGAAGGAGAGCTTGATGTGCTTCTTGGAGCCGCGCACCGCACGGACGTGGTCGGCGGTCGACACGACGTCGCGGATGTACTGGTCCATGTGCGCGCCCGAGGCGAGGAAGCTGGCGCGGTCGCCGTCGAACTCCTCGTAGTAGGCGTGCAGGGAGAGGTAGTCCACCTCGTCGTAGGTCTGCTCCAGGACCTCGCGCTCCCAGGTGCCGAAAGTGGGCATCCGCGAGTTGGAGCTGCCGCACGCGACGAGTTCGATGGAGGGGTCGACCTGGCGCATCGCCTTTCCGGCCTCGGCGGCGAGCCGTCCGTACTCGGTGGCCGACTTGTGGCCCGTCTGCCAGGGCCCGTCCATCTCGTTGCCCAGGCACCACAGCTTCACGCCGTGCGGGTCGCTCACGCCGTGCTTGATGCGCAGGTCCGACCAGGCGGTGCCGCCCGGGTGGTTGCAGTACTCGACCAGGGCGCGGGCGGCGTCGATGCCGCGCGTGCCGAGGTTGACGGCCATCATCGGGTCGAGGCCCAGCTGCTTGGCCCAGCCGAGGAATTCGTTGGTGCCGACGTGGTTGGTCTCGATGGAGCGCCAGGCCAGGTCGAGGCGGCGGGGGCGCTCGGAGACCGGGCCGACGCCGTCCTCCCAGTGGTAGCCGGAGACGAAGTTGCCGCCGGGGTAGCGCACCAGGCCGGTGCCCAGTTCGCGTACGAGGTCGGCGACGTCGCCGCGGAATCCGGCGGCGTCGGCGGTGGGGTGCTCCGGGTCGTGGATGCCGGTGTAGACGCAGCGTCCCATGTGCTCGACGAAGGTTCCGTACAGGCGCGGGTCGACGTCGCCGACGCTGAACTCGGGGTCGATGACGAACCGTGCGGTGTGCGGCATGTTCTGGTGCCTCTCTCTGTGGTGCGGTTTGCGGGTCGGGCAAGGAGGGTCAGGGGGCGGGTTACTTCAGGCCGGTGCCGGCGATGCCCTCGACGATGCGGCGCTGGAACAGCGCGAAGACGGCGAGCAGCGGGATCGCGCCGAGCACGGCGGACGCCATGAGCTGGGCGTAGGGCACGCCGAACACGTCCTGGACGGAGGTGAGTCCGACGGGCAGCGTCATCATCTCGGGGTCGGTGACCACGAGCAGGGGCCACAGGAAGTTGTTCCAGACGCCGACGAACACGAAGATCGTGACGGCGGAGACGGCAGGGCGGGAGATGGGCATCACGATCTGCCAGTAGATGCGCAGCCAGCCCGCGCCGTCCGCGCGCGCCGCGTCGATCAGTTCGCGCGGGATGCCGTCGAAGAACTGCTTGAAGACGAACACGGCGACGACGTTGGGGACTTGGGGCAGGACCACGCCCCAGTAGGTGTTCAGCAGGCCCGCCGACTGGAGGGCGAGGAACTGCGGGATCATCAGGACCTGGCCGGGGATCATGATCCCGGCGAGCAGCATCACGAACGCGGCGCGGCGCAGCCGGAAGCGGGTCTGCGAGAGGGCGAACGCGGCGAGCGAGGCCATGATCACCGTGAGGACGGTGGTGAGGATCGAGGTGATGAAGCTGTTGGCGTACCAGTAGGGCAGCTTGCCCGCGTCGAAGATCTCCCCGTACGCGGACAGGGTCGGGTGCGCGGTGAACCATCCCGTCGGGTTGGTGACGACCTCCTGGGCGGGCCGTACCGAAGTGGCGAGCGCCCAGGCCAGCGGCACCAGCCACAGCACGGCGAGGGCGATCAGCGTGCCGAGGGCCACCCGGTTGAAGAGGCGTTCGGAGTCGCGGCGGCGGGCCGGCGGTTCGGTGGTGCCGCGGGGTTCGGTCTCGGGGCGCGTGGCGATCGCGGTCATGGTCAGTTCTCCTTCTCGGCACGGCGTACGAGGGCGAACCAGACGAGGGAGACGAACAGGATCACCACGAACAGGAGCAGCGACACGGTCGAGGCGTAGCCCACGCGGCCCTCGACGAACCCGGTGTCGTAGATGAGCTGGAGCGAGGGACGGGTGCTGCCGTCGGGACCGCCGTTGGTCATCATGTAGATCTGGTCGAAGACCTTCAGCGAGGCGATGACCTGCAACACCGTCACGAGCGTCGTCGTACGGCCCAGCATCGGCACGACCACGTGGCGGATGCGCTGCCAGGGCCCGGCCCCGTCGATGGCGGCGGCCTCGTGCACCTCGCGGGGCACGTCCTGCAGACCGGCCAGGTAGAGCACGAAGTTGAAGCCGACCGTCCACCACACCGTGGCCGCCGCGATGGAGAGCATCGCCCAGTCCGGGTCGCCGAGCCACGAGGGCGGGGTGTCGACGCCGAACCACTTCACCGCCTCCTGGGCCAGGCCCAGCTGGTCGGCGTAGATGAACATGAAGAGCAGCGAGACGACCGCGGACGGCAGCACGAACGGCGCGAAGAACGCGAAGCGGAAGAACCAGCGGCCGCGCACGAACCGGTCGGCGAGCAGGGCGAGGACCAGGCTGAGCACGACCAGGGGCACGGTCGTCAGGACCGTGAACCACAGCGTGTTGCCCAGGGTGCGCCAGAACTCCTCGTCGCCGAGCACCGCCTTGTAGTTGGACAGGCCCGCGAATTCACCGAGGCCGCTCTTGAGCAGGCTCGTCTCGAAGAACCCGGCGATCACGGTGTAGATCAGCGGCCCCACCAGGAACACCAGGTAGAAGAGGGCGAAGGGCAGCAGCATCCCCGGTCCTGCCCAGCGGTCGCCTCTGCTGGACGTCGGGGAGGGAGCGGTCGTCGTGGCCACGGTTCGGCCTTTCGGTCAAGGCGTACGGGATCCAGGGGCGGGTACAGCGGGAGGGAGGTTGGGCGGAAGTCGTCAGCGGGCCGTGCTCGTACGGGAGCGGCGGGCCCTGCTCGTACGGGCACGGCGGGCCCCGCTCATACGGGTGCGGGTCGCGAGGCCAGGGTCTGCAGCTCGCGGCGCAGCCGGGCGGCGCCCGCGGTGGGGCTGGTGTCTCCGGTGAACACGGTGGTCACCACGTCGCCCACCACGGTCTGCATGGTGCCTCCCGCGCCGCCGTACCAGGCGGCCGGGTCGTAGACCGCGCCGTCGGCGGCCGTGGCGTAGTGCGACTGCGGCTGAAGTTCCTTGTACGCGCGCGAACGCTGTGTCGGCAGCCAGGCCGGGACATGGCCGCCCTCCGCCCACAACTTGCTGGAGTGCAGCATCGACGCGGCGAATCCCAGGGAGAGGTCGAGGCGCTGGGCCTCGGCATTCGGGGCCTTCGGCAGCACCAGGGCGTGCGAGTCGGCGGCGCAGGCGTAGGGCGCGTCCTTGAAGATGCGCGGCAAGGGCCGCATGTCGAACTTCACCTTCGCCGACTGGACCGCGAGTGCCTGCCAGACGCCGTCCATCAGGAATCCGGCCTTGCCGGTGGTCAGCAGGGTGATGGCGCCCTTGCCGTCGGTGTTGGCGGGGATCACCTTCTCCTGGCTGAGTCGGCGGATGTAGGCGAGCGCCTCGGCCGCGGCGGCCTCGTCGATGACCACCTTCTTGCCCTGGTCGGCGACGAGGTCCCCGCCGCCGATCTGCCGGTAGAGCGACCAGAAGATACGGAACTGCATCGAGGCGTCCTTCACCGAGGCGATCGAACCGCCCCAGGCGCCGGTGACTTCCTTGGCCGCGCGCAGCGCGTCGATGAACGCGTCGGGTCCGTCGACGTCCGTCAACTGGCCCTTGCCGTCGAGCAGTCCGGCCTTCTCGGCGATGTCCGTGCGGAAGTAGAGGACGAAGGGGTGCGTGTCCAGCGGTACGGCGTGCGGCTTGCCGTTGAACTGGGACTTGCGCCAGGGCCGCGCGTCGAACTTGTCCTCGGTCAGGCCGTGCCGGGCCAGGTCCTCGGGGTGCAGTTCGCTGAGCAGGCCGGCTTCGGCGAGCGTGGGCAGCTTCGACAGGTGGATCACCGCGGCCTGCGGCGGCCGGTCGCCCAGCGTGGCCAGGGTGAGCTTCGTGTAATACGGGTTGCCCCACAGGAACGTGGCCGACTTCAGGTCAACCGAGCGGTGCGAGGCGCGGTAGGCGTCCTGCATCGCCAGCATCCGCTCGCCGTCGCCGCCGGTGAAGGGGTTCCAGAAGTTCAGCCGCTTCGGCGAGGGCGCGCCGCCGGTGAAGCCCTGCGCCAGGGTGCTGCCGCAGCCCGTGGCGGTGAGCGCGGCGGCGCCTGTCGCACCGAGTGCGAGCCCGCCGCGCAGCACACGGCGGCGGGACGGGGCGGGCGGCGACGGGGTCGGTATGCGGTCCCGCATGGGCATGCGTCCTTCCACGGCTGACAAGCTTCCTCGGCTGACAAGGCGAACAGAACGAACAAAGCGAATAAAGCAAACAGGGCTGCACGGAGTACAACGTTGGAATACGCAGCGGAGACAACCTCGGCTCGTGGCCGCTCGCTGTGTTTACAACGTTGTACTCAGCTGGCAATACGGCGTCAACACCTAGGCATGCATTACCTGTTCACGTACCTTCCGCAAGCGGCCCCCGACCCTGCCGGTTACAACGTTGGACCATGCCGTACGCTGCTGCTGTCTGAGGAGGGAGAAACACGTGGCAGGCACCCGCCTGAAGGACGTCGCGGAGCGCGCCGGAGTATCGATCAAGACGGTGTCGAACGTCGTCCGCGGCGAGGCCAGAGTCGCCGACCGGACACGTGAGCGCGTCCTGCGCGCCATCGCCGACCTCGGCTACCAGCCCAACGCGTCGGCACGCCACCTGCGCACCGGACGCAGCGGCATCATCGCGCTGGCCGTCCCCGAACTCGTCGCGCCGTACTTCGCCGAACTGGCCGCGCAGGTGATCGCCGCCGCCAAGAAGCGCGGCTGCACCGTGCTCATCGAGGACACCGGGGGCAGCGCGGAGGAGGAACTGCGGATCGCCTGCGGTCTGAGCGACCCGCTCATCGACGGCGTCCTGCTCAGCCCCCTTCGGCTCGACGAGCAGGCCCTCGCCGCCCGCGAGGGCCGCGTACCGCTCGTGCTCCTGGGCGAGCAGTCGTACGAGATCCCCGCCGACCACGTCCTGATCGACAACTCGGCGGCGGCCCGCGAGGCCACCGACCACCTGCTCTCCCTCGGCCGCCGCCGCGTCGCCGTCATCGGACAGCCGTCGGGCCCCGCGCACGCCACGACCGTCCAGCGCATGCACGGCTATCTGACCGCGCTGCACGCGGCGGGCGTCCCGCACGACCCCCAACTGGCCCCGGACACACGGGCCTTCACCCGCGCCGAGGGCGCCGCCGCGATGCGCGCGCTCCTGGCCCTCGACGACCCGCCGGACGCCGTCTTCTGCTTCAACGACCTGCTGGCCTCCGGCGCGCTGCGGGTGGCGCACGAGCGGGGCCTGCGGGTCCCCGGCGACCTGGCCGTGGTCGGCTTCGACGACGTGGAGGAGTCCCGCTACAGCGTACCGAGCCTGACCACCGTCGCCCCCGACAAGCGGGGCATCGCGGAACTGGCCGTGGACGCGCTGCTGCGCAGGATCGACGCCGGCGCGATGGCACCGCACAGCAGACTGACCGCGGGCTACGACCTCGTGGTCCGGGAGAGCACGCGCACGACCGACTGACCCGGCCCTTCGACCTCACGGAAGCGGCGACGATGCCCCTCGTCCTGGCCCACACGATCCGCACCTGCCATGCCATGCCCTCGCAGTGGGACGCCTGGACCACCGAGGGCCAGTACCTCTACCTCCGCTACCGCCACGGCGTCGGCAGCGTCGAGACCTACCCGGACCCCGACCCCGCCACGTGGGACGAGGGCGCACTGATCACGGAATGGGACGACGCCACGGGACGCGGGAAGATCACCCTCGCCGATTTCCTCGCGGCCGCGGGCCTGCGGCTGGCTCCGGACGCCGTCGTGGTCGGCGAACCCGCGGGGAGGGCTGCCGCCGACGGAGGCTGACACCTCACGCCGGTCGCAGTGGCCAGATCCTTGCACCCTATGGCCATCTGGCCACTCGTCCGCTCTTGGGCCGCGGCGGAGGATCGACGGCATGAAGATTCTCTGGATATTCGCCCACCCCGAATCGCGGTCCCTCAACGGCTCCCTGCGTGACGAAGGGATACGGGAACTGCGCGACCTCGGGCACGAGGTCCGCGAGTCCGATCTCTACGCCATGGACTGGAAACCCGTGGTGGACTCCGGCGACTTCCACCGCGAGAACGCCGACCGGCTCCTGGTCGGTGCCGAGCAGGAACACGCTTACAGCGCGGGCAAGTTGACGGACGACATCAGCGCCGAACAGGAGAAGATCGCCTGGGCCGACACGCTGGTGTTCCAGTTCCCGCTGTGGTGGTTCGGGCCGCCCGCCATCCTCAAGGGATGGTTCGACCGGGTGCTCGTGCAGGGCTTCGCCTTCGGGCTCCAGGACCACGCGGGACGCACCCTGCGCTACGGCGACGGCGGCCTGGCCGGCAAGCGCGCCATGGTCATCACCAGCGTCGGCGCGCGGGAGTCGGGCTTCGGTCCGCGCGGCATCCACGGGCAGCTGGACGAGGTGCTGTTCCCGTTGCTGCACGGCACCTTCTGGTACACGGGGATGGACGCGCTCCCGCCGTACGTCGTCTACGGCGCCGACCGCCTCGACGACGCCGGCTACCACGCTCGCGCGGCCGAACTCCGCGAGCGCCTTCGCACACTCCCCCTCACCGAGCCGCTCCGCTACCGCCACGAACACCGCGGCGACTACGACGACGCGCTCGTCCTGCACCCGGAGATCGAGCCCGAACTCACGGGCGTAGCAGCACACCGGTCACGGCCGACGGGGCACTGACGGCGCCCCTCAGCTCTGGACCAGCCGAAGCATCCGCCGCATGACACCGACGGGCAACTCCGGATGCCGGGCCGCGTCCTGCGCGGTGTCGGCCTCCCCCAGCAGCCGGACCAGCACCCGCGCGGGCAGCCCCGGATGCCCGGCGGCGGCACCGCGTATATACGCGTGCGGATCGTCGAGCAGCCGTATCGCCGACGCGCTCGTCAGCCGCGGGTCGGTGACGGCCCGGTGGCGCACTTCCTCGCTGGGGTCCCGGCTGAACCGCTCCACCAGGCCGGGGTCCGATTCCGGGTCGTCCAGGGCCAGTCGGCGCATGCGGGGGTTGGCGTGGTCGGCGTAGCGCAGGAGATCGCTGCGGGGGAAGTTCGGGTGGCCGCGGGGGCGGTCGGGGACGGTCAGGCTGCCGGTCCACCACTGCCACACCCTCAGGAGCATGTCGGCGGGGGCGTCGTCGCAGGATTCGGCGAGGAAGAGCTGTACGACACGGTCCTCGTCCCCGGCGAGGCGTTCCACGACGTCCGGTGGGAGGTGCCGGGCGCGCGCGACGCTTCGGCGCACGAGGGGGTGGGCGGATGCGGCCAGGCGCCGCATGGCGGCGGGGTCGTGGTGCAGCGCCACGACCCAGCCGAGCGCGTGGGCGTGCACGCCCTGGTCGAAGGCAACGGGGATGGCCGCCCGCTGCTCTTCGGTGAGGTCGGGGCGCAGGGCCACCCGCGCACGGACTTCCTCGTCGGAGTCCTGCGCGAGGAGGAGGACCACGTCCGGGTCGAGGCGGGTATTGCTCGCGAGAGACCGCCGCCGGCCCGGTTCGCCGTGGCGGGCCAGGTGTTCGGCGAGGTCGCGCTCCAGCCGGCAGGTCTCCACCGCGCGGTCCGTGAGCTGCTCGGCGTCGAAGACCGACCGGGGCAGCGGGTGGTCACGGTGGTGGCGCAGCAGCGCCGTGGTGCGGACCTTGCCGTCAGGGTCGTCGAGCAGGGCCTGCCGCTCGGGGCTGTCCAGGTGGGGCCACGCGGCGTCGCAGACCGTGGCGCGTACCGCGGGTTCGGGATCGGCGGCCAGGGCGGCCAGTATCGGTGCGGGCAGTCCGGGAAGGCGCGCCGCCTCTTCGCGGATCTGGGCGGATGTCTCGGCGGCGAGCTGGTGGTAGGCGGGTTCGCTCAGCTCGGCACGTCGGTCCGCCGCGATCAGGGTGAGGACCCACCGGCGCCGGGTGTCCGGCTCGCCCATGATCAGACGGCTCCAGTGATCGGCCGTGAGATACGGGTGGACGTCGGCCAGCAGTGACCGCACCTTCCAGTCGGGATGCACCATAGCCGCCTCTATGACGGCGTCCGGCACCCGTTGCCACAGCAGATGGTGGGAGAGGCCCAGCAGACCGGCCCGTACGTCGTCGGGGGCGGCCCGGTTGAGCGCCAGGCCATGCGCCCACGCGTCACGCACCCCCTCCGAAGGCCCCGCCCCCTGGAACAGCGAGGCCCAGGCGGCCTCCCGCTCCTGCGGGGTCTCCACTGCCTGCGCCTCGGCAACCGCTTCTTGCCGCTCCCGTACCCCGTCCGTCGAGAGCGTGACGAACTCCCTCGACAGCCCGGCCGGACTCCAGGACGCGCCGAGGCTCACCCGCGTCCAACGCCGGGGCGTGCAGCCCGTCCAGTCACCGGCCACGTCGATGAGAAACACCCCGTCCCCGCCGAGGACCCCGAGCTCCGCCGCGAGCCGGCACCACGCCGCGTCGACCTCGGTGCCGATCCCTTCTCCGCGTACGACGGCGGCGGGCGGGACGTCACCCGCCCCGGTCCACCGCCACGCGGCCCGAGGCGGCAGTACGTTCTCGCCCCGGTCGTCCCCCACGACGTCCAACCCGGCGCGCCGCAACAGCTCCGCGAGTTCGTCTCTCCCACCCGTCACGGGGACACATCCTGCCGCAACCGTCTCCGCCTGCTCCCCCTGCCGTCCGGCCGCGCCTCCTGATCCTTACGACTCGTCAAGGGCCGGCGTCCAGTGCCGTGAGCAGCGCGCGGGCGCAGGACTTCAGGTGGGACGGGTCCGCCGGGGCCACGTCCTGGAACTCCAGGTACGCCGTGCCGAAGCGGTTGCGGTACAGGGGTTCTCCGTTCGCGGAGCGGCCCACGAGGTCCTGCGCGGGGTCGAAGGCGGCTCCGACGGTGAAGTACAGCTCGTCGCCGTCGTAGCCGACGGTCATCAGCGCTTCCGCGTACCCGTCGTCGAAGAGCGTGAAGTCCGGTTCGCCTGAACCCCGTTCGAGCGTGGCCAGGATTCCCTCGGCCAGGGTGCGCACATCGGCGGGACGCGCGGCGCCCAGCAGGTGCGGGCTCAGTTCGATGACCCAGGTGCCCTGCCCGGGGTGGCGTCGCACGGTGAAGCGGACCGGTTCGCCCCCGAGGCCCCTGAGCCCGGTGAACTCCGCGACGACGACGCTCTCGTCCCGCACCCCTTCAAGATCCACCCCGCCACCCTAGACGAGGGGGTCAGCGGCGGGGCTCCCAGCGGAAGAGGCGGGAGGCCAGTGCGACGGAGACGACGACCCAGCTCAGTGTCGGCAGCAGCAGAGGCAGGGACTCGGCGACGGGGACGCCGCCGTTCCAGGCGTTGAGGACCAGTTCGGTGGCCGAGCCGCCGGGGAGCAGCCGCTTGAGCAGGGTCAGGTCCTCGGTGCCGGTGATGGCCACCCAGTTGGTGACGGCGATGGCGCCGAGGCTCACCGGCAGCGTGGTCACCTGGGCGTGCTCGGGGGAGTTCGTCAGGCCTGCGGTGGCGAGACCCAGGGCGAGCATCATGATCACCGTCGAGATGATCGCCGCCGCCAGGAGGAAGACATTGTCCGGCCGGCCCGCGACCGCCGCGAGCACGGCGAGGATCGCGGCCACCTGGACCAGGCCGAGGACGGTGACGGGCAGCACCAGGCCGGAGATGATCCCGGCGTCGCTTGCGGGGGTGGAGCGCAGCCGCTTGAGGAAGAGGGTCTGCCGGCGCGAGGCCAGCGTGGTCACCGTGGTGGCGTAGAGCCCGAAGGCGGTCACGGTGAACATCACCACCGCCGCGATGTACCCGAGGCTGCGCAGGTCGGCGAAGGCTTCGTGCTTGAAGACGAAGAAGGCGCAGACCGCCACGGGGATGATGAAGCTGTTCAGCAGAACCAGCCGGTTCCGGAAGATCTGGATGAGCTCGGTGAGAGCGATGGAGAGCATCGTGAGGGTCCTCTGAGTGGGGTGGGGAGGTCCGGTCCGCAGGAAGGCCCGGCCCGCAGGAAGAAACCGGTCCGCGGGAAGGGCCGGTTTCCGGGGAGGTCCGGGCGTCGTGCGCTACGTGGTGCCGATCGCGCGGAAGACGTCGTCCAGCCGGGTCGGTCCGGCCTGGAGTTCCCCCAGCTCCACCGCGTTGGCGTGCGCCCAGCCGAGCAGGACGTGGAGATCCTTCTGCAGCCCGAAGGTCTTGACGAGGAACGCCCCGTCCGCCTCGCGCGTGGCCTCGAGCGGCAGCGCCGGAGCGCCGGCCGGCAGGAAGAAGCGGATGGCGGCGGGGAGGGTCCGTGTCAGCTCGGCGACGGTGCCCTGCTGGTGGAAGGCGCCCCTGTGCATGAGCCCGATGCGATCGGCCCGCTGCTGGGCCTCTTCGAGGTAGTGCGTGGTGAGCACGATGGTGGAGCCATCCTCGCGCAGCTTGTCCACGGCGTCCCACAGCGCGTCGCGGGACTGGATGTCCAGGCCGGTGGTGGGCTCGTCCAGGAAGATCAGCTCGGGGCTGCCGTACACGGCGGTGGCGAAGTCCAGACGACGCTTCTCGCCCCCGGAGAGCTGGGAGACCTTGGTGCCGGCCTTGTGCGTGAGGTCGACGATGCTCAGCACGCGGTCGACGCGGTCGGCGCGCCGGGAGAGCTTTCCGATGAGACGGACCGATTCCCTGACCGTCAGGTCCGGGGAGAATCCGCTCTCCTGCAGCATGATGCCCATCCGGTGCCGTACGGCGTGCCGGTCACGGGGGCTGCGCCCGAAGACCCGCACGGTGCCCGAGGTGGCCGCACGGTGCCCTTCGATGATCTCCAGGGTCGAGGTCTTGCCGGCGCCGTTCGTGCCGAGCAGCGCGTAGAGCTCGCCCTTCTTCACCTGGAAGGTCAGGTCTTTCACGGCGTGGAAGTCGCCGTAGCTGATGTTCAGGCGTTCGACGTCGATGACTGGTGTCGGGGTCATACATCGATTTCAGCCGCCGGGACGCGCACCCGGCAGGGGCGTGGTGTCACCACCGCGCCGTGACATTTCTCGGGGTGCGGGCATGACACGGTGTCACTGGTGGCGCCCGGGAGCGGGGCGAATACTGCGGGGAGACTCTGCCGCGCGATCCCGGAGAACACCCATGGACACCAAGGCCCCGCCGAGGGCGCTGACGGCACACGGCGCCATGGGCCTCTACGCTGACGGCATGTGCAGCCTGCTCGCTCCGCAGCCGGAAACCGCCCGGTGAGGCCGGTGCTGCGAGCGGTGCACGAGAGGGCCGAGCACGCCCGTACGACACAGGGGCGGCTGCGCGCCGTCAACCTCACCACGTTCGTCCCGCCGCTCGCCCTCGTGGGGGCGCTCCTGGTGGCGATCGATGCCGAGACCTGGGGGGAAGCCCTCCTCCTGACCCTGGGGGTGCTGACAGGTCTGCTGGTCGTGGAGCGGTGGACAGCGGGTGACACCGCCCGCTTCGTGCTCCCCTGCCTGATCGTCACCGCCGCCGTGTGGATACTCGGAGTGCTGGTGACCGACAGCCGCACGGCGTCCTACGGCATCACGATCGTGGGCCCGTACTTCATCTCTCAGCTGCCGCGCCACCGTGGTGCCGCGGCCCTGGGCCTGTGTGCGTTCATCGCGGCGGTGGGCGCGGCGCGGCTCCTCGAAGCACCGGGCGACGTGCCCGGCGTGCTGGGCCAGTTCGTCCTCCTGCCCACCGGCGTCACCGCCGTGGCGATCCTCCTGATGTTCGCCAACCAGCGTTTCTACAGGGTCATCGAGCAGTCACGGGAACGCGAGGCGGAGCTGGCCGTCTACCGCGAACGCATCCGCTTCGCCAGCGATCTGCACGACATCCAGGGCCACACGCTGCATGTGGTGAAGCTGAAGATCACGCTGGCCGAGAAGCTGCTGCACAGCGACATCGGGCGCGTGGAGGAGGAGCTGCGCGAAGTGCGCGCGCTGGTCGGCGACACCATCACCCAGACCAAGGAGCTCGCCTACGCGCAGCGGCGGCTCAATCTCTCCGCCGAGCTGGAGAACGCGAAGAACCTCTTCGAAGCCGCCGGTATCCGCGTGCGCGTCAACCGCGAGGCGGACCCCGACGAGAAGGTCAACGCGCTGTTCGGGCAGGTGCTGCGCGAGACGACGACCAACATCCTGCGCCACGCGCAGGCCACCCGGGTACGGATCACCCTCTCCGGGTCAGGCATCAGCATCGTCAACGACGGCGCGGGGACGGCGCCCCTTCCCCGGCTCGGCGGCCTTGCCACCCTCAGGGAACGGGTGGGCGACAGCGGAGGCGAACTGACGGTGGAGCAGAGGGACGGGCGCTTCGTCACGGCCGCGGAGTTCCCCTCGCTCCGCTCGACGACGCCGCCCTTCGCGGCGCGGGAGGACCGACGATGACCAGCGTGGTACTCGCCGACGACGAGGCCCTGCTCCGCAAGGCGCTGGCGGCGCTGCTGCCGCTCGAAGGCGACATCACCGTGCTCGCCGAAGCGCACGACGCCACATCGGCCGTCGAGGCCACACTGCGACACCGGCCCGACGTCCTGGTCATCGATTTGGAGATGCCGGGCGTGGACGGGCTTGGCGCCGTCGCGGAGATCCGCCGCACGCAGCCGGACCAGGTGATCCTCATGCTGACCCGCCATGCCCGGCCGGGAGTGCTGCGCAAGGCCCTCAAGCTCGGGGTCCAGGGCTTCGTCAGCAAGTCGGCGGAGCCCGCGCACATCACGTCGGTGATCAACACCCTGCATCAGGGCAAGCGCTGGATCGACCCGGATGTCTCCGCGCTCGCCGTGGTCGACGACTGCCCGCTCACCGACCGGGAGATCGACGTGCTGCGCGTGACCGGTGACGGCTACTCCGTCGCCGAGATCGCCACCCGCCTGCGTCTGGCGCAGGGCACCGTACGCAACTACCTCTCGAACGCCATGCAGAAAACCCAGACACGCACCCGGCACGATGCGGCGCGCTACGCGCGTGAGCACGACTGGCTGTAGCGGCGGGCGCCCGGTCGGCGCCGGTCAGTCCGGCGGCGGCGGTGTCCGGTAGCGTTCGATCTTGGACCAGCCGTCGGGGGTGACGCGGTAGTGGTCCCCGTCGTCGCCGTCCATCCGCGAGCGGGCGTTGACCCGCACGACGTCCTCTTCGAGCCAGTAGGCGAAGCCGCCCATCATGCCGACCACCCGGAAGTAGATCTCCATGGCCGGTCGCTCCGTCAGCGGGGACACCGGCGGCAGCACGTGCTCGACCTCGTCGAAGTAGTTTCCGGTGCTTTCCTGCAGCAGCGCGTGGAAGTGGCGCTCCAGCACGTCCGCCGGGCCGGGGAGCTTCCGTACCGCGACCGGCTCCAGCAGTTCGAGAAGATGGGTGTGCCCCTGTTCGCGCGCGATGTCGACGGGGCGCCGCCCGTCGCGGGCGCGCTGCGTGCGCCAGGCGCCGAACGCGATCAGCCGGGAGGCGACGGCGAAGTCCGCGCCGTGCCAGGCCGCTTGGTGCAGCGGGGCGAAGCCGCTGCGGAACCCTATCCGCGGGAGGTTGACCCGCTCCGGATACGTGTCCAGCTCCTGGAACAGTCCGTCCCAGTTGCCGTCCCTGGCCAGGTCCGACGCCCGGTCCCGCTCCTTGCGGTACCAGTCGTTGTACCGCTCCTGGTCGGTGAGGCCGTCCCACTCCATCCGCTCCGCGTAGATCATCCGAACACGCTAACCGAGGCCTCTCTGCAGGTCACTGGTGCCCCATGCGCGCCAAGTAGTCGTCGACCAGCGCGATCTGGCGCTCGGCGGGAAACTCCCGTGGTGCGAACAGCGCCTGGACGACCAGGCCGAGGACAAAGCTCTGGGCCGCCGCGGCGACGTCCTCGGTCCGTGTGCCGGGCGGCAGTTCGCCCAGGCGCTCGGCCTCGGCGATGTGCCCGGCCATCCGCTCGCGCGCCCGGCGGTAGCGCTCGGCGTGCTCCCGGGCCAGCTCCGGGTCGGCGAGGGCCACGTCCCAGGAGGCCACCCAGATGCGGTTGCTCGCCGCGCTCCCGTCGTCCAGCGGGAGGATGTCGAGCAGCGTGGCCCGCAGCATCACCAGGCCGGACGCCGCACCGGCGCGCTCGGCCGCCGGGCGCGGGCGGTCGGCCGAGCGCCGGTCGAGCACTTCCAGGGCGTGTCTCAGCAGGGCGCGCTTGCTGGGGAAGTAGTGCGTGAGCAGCCCGGTGGTGGCGCCCATCTCCGCGGCGACCGCGCGCAGGGTCAGGCCGCCGAAGCCGTGGGCGGCGAGGACCCGCCACACGGCCTGCGAGACCTCGGTCCGGCGGGCGTCATGGTCGGTACGGGCTGGCGGCGTCATGGCCGCTAGAGTACATACCCAACGTTCGTTACGTACCTGGAAGCGCTGGCCCCGACACCGCGCGCGCCCAGCCGGACCACCGCCGAGGACGAGTCATGTACGCCATAGCGCTGACCGAGAATGCCGAGCTCCGCACCCTGGAGCCCTGGCAGGACGCCGAGTTCCTGGCCCACATCGACCGGGCCCGCGCCAACACCGACCCGTGGATCCCCTGGGCGTCCCGCTCCACGGACCTGGAGTCCGCCCGCGCCACCCTGCAGAACTTCGCGGACAAGCAGGCCGCCGACGCCGGACGCATCTACGGCATCTGGCGGGACGGCACGCTGATCGGCGGCGTGATGTTCGTGCACTTCGACACCGGGACCGGCAACTGCGAGATCGGCGTCTGGGCCGAGCCCGCGGGTGAGGGGCACGGGCTGATCAGCGCCGCGGTCCGGCATCTGATCGCGTACGCCTTCGAGGAGCGCGGCATGCACCGCGTCGAGTGGTGGAACAGCGCCGGCAACACCCGCAGCCGGGCCGTCGCCCGGCGGATGGGGATGCACCTGGACGCCACCCTGCGCGAGCAGTCCCTGTACCAGGGGGTCCGCCACGACATGGAGGTCTGGTCGCTGCTCACGCACGAGTGGCGGGGCAAGCCGGGCGCCGCGTGAAGGGCCCGGCAACGGTCTCTGCAGAGGGCCTGTAGAAGGCTCTTTTCAGGCCGCGAGGCGTTCGGCGAGCAGCAGCACACCGATCACGATCATGGCGGCGCCCGAGATACGGGTGACGGCGCGCGCGGCCGCGGGGCGCGCCCGCAGGACGGTGCGGGCAAGGACGCCCACGCACAGGTAGATCGCGGCACAGCTGAGGGTGTGCACCAGGCCGAGCGTGCCGATCTGCGCGGCAAGGGGCCAGCTGCCGTGCGGGGCGGTGAACTGCGGCAGCAGCGCCAGGAAGAGCAGCAGCGCCTTGGGGTTGAGGCCGCTGATCCCCACCCCCTTGAGGACCCTGGCCCCCGCCGCCCCGCTCGCGGCGTCCTGCTCTCCGGTCCCCGCGACGGCGGGCCGGGCCAGCGTCGTGGCGCCGAGCCACACCAGGTAGAGGGCGCCCAGGACGGTCAGGGCGGTGAGGACGGACGGTGTCCGCGCCACGACGGCGGCCACTCCGGCGGCGACCACGGCGGTCAGGGCGAGGTAGCCGAGCAGCAGGCCGCTGACGGCGGGCACCACGGAGCGGTCGCGGAGCCCGGCGTTGATCGCGTAGGCCCAGTCCGCTCCCGGTACGAGGATGAGCAGGACTGAGACCGCCCAGAAGGCGGTGATGGAACTGACGGCCACGACGTACTTCTCCCTCTCAAACAGGTTCTGGGAAGGAGATTAGTTGCGATATGCCCGAAGGTGTTTCCAAGTATTGCCCTCCGGGCGGCCTTGAGTGGCAGGATCTACCCCATGGACGATGTGGACCGGAAGATTCTTGCCGAGCTTCAGGACGACGGCCGTCTGACGGTCACGGAACTGGCGGCGCGGGTGCGGCTCAGCCTCTCCCCCTGCCACCGCCGCCTGCGCGAACTCGAACGCAGCGGCGCGATCCGCGGCTACCGCGCGATCCTGGACGCGGGTGCCGTGGGCCTGAGCTTCGAGGCGCTCGTCTTCGTCACCATGCGTCAGGAGGACCGCGACACCGTCGCCTCCTTCGAGCACGCCCTCACCGAGATCCCCGAGATCCTGCAGGCCGAGCGCCTCTTCGGGGATCCCGACTATCTCGTACGCATCGTCAGCAAGGACCTGCCCGCCTTCCAGCGGCTCTACGACGACAAGCTCGCCACGCTGCCGGGCGTGCAGCGGCTGAGCTCCACGCTCGTCATGAAGCACGTGGTGAACGAGCGCGCCCTCCCTCTGTGAGCGTCAGCGGAACGCGGCTGCCCGCGCCGGGCGCCGCTGACGGCCCTCTCATACGAGGGCCGGCGCGCCCGGCGTGCAGCCCGCGAACGCCAGGACGTCGCGCGCGGATGCGGGCCGACCCTGGCGCGAGCCCGGCGGCGAGGCTACGCAGCGCGCGGTTGCCGCCGGGGTGGTCGACGGACAGGGCGTCGGTCAGCGGCTGGGTGCGCCGCTTACCGGCCCCTCACCACTCGGCGAAGGAGCCGTCCTCGTGCCGCCACACCGGGTTGTGCCAGTCCGCCTGGCTGTCGTCGGCCGCACGCACCGCCTTCTCGTCGATGTCGATGCCGAGCCCCGGGCCGGTGGGACGCAGCAGATGACCCTCGTGGAAGCGGAACACCTCGGTGTCCGCGAGGTAGGACAGGACGTCGGCGCCGGTGTTGTAGTGGATGCCGATCGACTGTTCCTGGATGAGGAAGTTGGGGACGCTGACGGCGATCTGCAGGCTGGCGGCCAACGAGACCGGGCCCAGGGGGCAGTGCGGGGCGATGAGCGTGTCGAAGGTCTCGGCGAGCGAGGCGATGCGGCGGACCTCGGAGATGCCGCCCGCGTGGGACAGGTCGGGCTGCAGGACCGCGATCCCGGCCTGCAGGGCGGGCAGCACGTCCTGCCGCGAGAAAAGGCGCTCGCCGGTGGCGATCGGCACCGGCGAGGAGGCGACCAGGCCCGGCAGCAGGTGACCGTACTCGGGCAGGAGCGGTTCCTCGACGAACATGGGGGCGAGCGGGGCCAGGTGGGGCAGCAGTTGGCGGGCGTTCGCGGCGTGGAAACGGCCGTGGAAGTCCAGCGCGAAGTCCCGCCCCGGGCCGAGGACTTCGCGTGCGGCGGTGGCGCGGGTGACGATCTCGTCGATGTCGGCGACGGTGGCGAGACGGTTCATGCGGCCGCTCGCGTTCATTTTGACCGCGGTGAAGCCCGCCTCGACCTGGGCGGTCACCTGCTCGGTGATGTGGGCGGGGCTGTCTCCTCCCACCCAGCTGTAGGCGCGTACCCGCTCGCGGACCGGGCCGCCCAGGAGCACGTGTGCCGGCACGCCCAGGCGCTTGCCCGCGATGTCCCACAGCGCCTGGTCGAGTCCGGCCACCGCGCTGGAGAGGACCGGGCCACCCCGGTAGAAGGACCCCTTGGTCATCACCTGCCAGTGGTCCTCGATGCCCGAGGGGTCCTTGCCGACGAGGAGTTCGGACAGCTCGTGCACGGCCGTACGGACAGTGGCCGCGCGCCCCTCGACCACCGGCTCGCCCCAGCCGACCACTCCCTCGTCGGTCTCCACGCGGCACAGCAGCCAGCGGGGCGGCACGGAGAACGTCTCGACACGGGTGATCTTCATGGGGTGAACCTCCTTGAGCGGCAGGGCAGATGGGGTCTTCGGGCGGGGCGAAGGGTTCGACCGACTCAGGCGGAGGTCTTGTACACGCTCCAGCCGCCGTCCACCACAAGGCTGGCCCCGGTGACGAAGGACGCCTCGTCGCTCAGCAGGAACGCCGCGCTCGCCGCGACCTCCTCCGGGCGGCCGAGCCGGCCGGCGGGGGTCTGCTCGATGCTGCGCGCCCGGTCGTCGGCGCCGATCGTGTCCCAGGCGCGGGTCAGGATGGGGCCGGGCAGGAGCGCGTTGACGCGTACGCCGGGCGCGTACTCCACGGCGAGCTGGCGGGCGAGACCGGTCAGGCCCGCTTTGGCCGCCGCGTAGGCGGGGCGTCCGGGCAGGCCCATGACGGCGTGCACGGAGGAGACGAGGAGCACCGCGCCCCGCGTGGCGCGCAGGTCGTCCAGACAGGCCCGTACGCCGAGGAACGCGCCGGTCAGCATGACCGACAGCTGCCGGTTCCAGTCCTCCGCCTCGATGGCGTCGGCCGCTCCGCCGCGCACGGTGTAGGCGTTGCTGAGCAGCCCGCTCACCGGTCCGAAGTGGTCGCGGGCGACCTCCACCGTCCGCGCCCACGCTTCCTCCTCGGCCACGTCACACACCTCGAACACCGCACGCCCGCCGTCCTCGCGGATGGCCTGCGCGGTGCGCTCGCCCTCGTCGACATCCACGTCGGCGATCACCACCCCGGCGCCCTCCGACGCGAGCCGCCGGGCCGTCGCCGCGCCGATCCCGTGGGCTCCCCCGCTCACCACCACACATCGCCCGACGAACCGCTGACCGGAACCCGACGACTCAGCACTCACAGAAAACTCCCGCCTCCCTGCCGGCACCCACGGCAACAGCCACCCCCCACCCGCCATTAACCACCACCCACCACCCCACCGCCAACACCTCCGACACCCCCGGATCGTGTCGGGCGGGGTTCTGTCTAGGCTGCCCGCATGTGGAGAGAAGCCGCGGGCCTGGCATATGAGGAGGCCGAGTTCAGTGAGCCGGTCGACGCGGAGGACGTGGCTGCCGCCGAGCAACGTCTGGGGTGCGCCCTGCCGTCCGCCCTCGTGAGCCTGTTGCGCGAGACCGACGGCATCGCGGGGCACTACGGCACGGATACGGTCTGGCCTCTGGAGCGGATCGTCGAGGACAATCTCCGCTTCTGGTCGGACAGTTCCTTCGCCGACCTGTACATGCCCTTCAACGCCTTGCTCTTCTTCGGCGACAATGGGGGCGGCGATCAGTTCGCTTTCGTCCTGAGGCCCGCGCGCAGCGACATCTTCGTATGGGAGCACGAGGACGACAGCCGCCGCTGGGTCGCACGGGACCTGCGGGACTATCTCGGCCGGTCCCTCGCGGACGACTCGGACGACTGGTACCAGTGAGGGGGGCTGCCCTCAGGTCGTGCTCTCGGTTCGCTTGCCCAGCACGCTCCCTCAGCTCGCGGTGAGGTCGATGGTGAAGGTCACTCGGTCGAGTCCGGGGCCGTCGTAGTCCGGCTTTACCGCCGATGCCGTGAAACCGAGCCGGGTGTGGAAGGACCGGGATGCCGTGTTCTGCGGGCTGGTGATGCAGTGCACGTACCGGCGGTCGTGTGACCGGGCGAGAGCGAAGAAGGCGCGGTAGAGGGAGCGGCCGATGCCCTGCCCGTGCAGATGCGGGTCGACGCCGACGAAGTGCACGTAGGCGGCGTCGGGTTCGGTCTGCGACAGGAAGCCGACCAGGAAGGCCGAGAGCTGTCCCGCGTCCTCTCCCTCCCCCTCCCCCTCTCCCCCGTCGCGTTCGACCACGAAGCTGGTGGTGGTGAAGTGCTGGAAGTAGAGGCGGGGCAGGAGCAGCGCACGCTCCACCGCCCCCGCCGGCCCTTTCAGACCGCCCCACCACGCGTCCACCACCGCAAGCACCCGCGGGTGGTCGTCCTCAGCGAGATGGCGTGCCGTCAGTCCACGCGGAAGGTCGTCGATCATCGGCGCAGTCTGCCACCGGCACCGGACATGCCGCTACGCCCATTCCCGCCGCCGGCCTCACTGGAAGCTCCAGCGGTGCGGGTGGGCGGGGTCGGCGGGGCAGGCGAAGATGTTGAGTTCGCCCGCCCGGCCCACGATGACCTTGGTCGGCAGTGCCGCCGGGTGCGGCGGCAAGTCCGCTTGCTCCAGGGGCTTCCAGCTCCCGCTGCCGCCGTCCCACTCCGAGCTGTCGATGGTCAGCAGCAGGTCCATGGAGGCGGCGCAGGTCAGGCAGTTCATGGGGGAAGGGTCGGTCGTGTGCCAGGAGGCGAAGCCGCCGACGCGCCAGCCGGGCGGGATGGACAGGTCGTACTGGTAGCGGATCACGTCGTCCGTTGTCCCGTCCTCCTGCTCCTCCTGTTCTCCCAGCTCCTCGGCTGCCTCGGCTTCCTCGGCTGCCTCGTCGAGGGCGTCTTCCCTGGCGTAGATCCGCTCGCACAGGTCCTCGGGAAGGAGCCCCGCGAAGGGGTACGTGACCACCTGCTCCGGATGCAGCACGCAGGGCTCGGGCACGTAACCGGCGGAGCCGACGACCGGCGGTTGCGGCGGCGAGGCCAGCACCTCGCCGACCTCCGCCGACCTGCGCCAGCGCAGGTGGACGAGGAGTTCGCACCGGTACCGGCCGTGTGCGTCGAAGGGGCAGCAGAACACCTGGAGCAGGTCCGCGCCGTCCGGGCCGGCCGGCAGGTCGGGGATGTCCCGCCGGTAGAGCTGCGCGAGGCCGATCATCGGGAGCGGATCGGCGTCGGAGACTCCGGAGATCCGATGCCGGCGGCCCAGCTCGTCCAGGAGCCGCCGCTCCTCCTCCGTGGGGCCCGAGGACGGTGCCCGGTCCCACGCCTCGGCCAGAACCCTCCGTCTCCGGTGGATGTCCGCCGGGCGCAGACCACCCCCGCGCTTGTGGACCTCGGTGCACACCGGCCACGGCTCGTCCGCCGGCCACAGCATCGGCCCGCCCACGGAACTGGCCGTCACCGCCGGGTCTCCCGGCATCGGGTGCAGCCGGGTGGTGGTGCCCCGGTGTGCGGCAAGCTCAGGGAAGAGCGACTCGACGTCCAGCGGTCGCGGGGGTGTGGTCCTCGTCATGGGTCGACCCTAAGCACCCGGGACTCTCACCGACTGAGCGCCCCTGCAGCCCTCGTAGCCCCCGTAGCCCCTGCAGTGCCGCTCACGGGCAACCCTGACCGGCCATCAGGCAACTGGTCCGGAACCCCGTCTCGTATTCCGTCTCGTATTTCTGGAGGCTCTTCGCGGAGGAGGCGCCCTTTCTCTTTCCGTCTATCGACCGGGTGTCGGGTGCCGCCGCCGAGGAGTCGAGCGTCCATCGCTCCTTCTCGGACCCGTCGCGGACCTTGACCAGGACGTCCGCGCCCTTGCGCAAGGAGGAGGGCGCGACCGCCAGTCCTTCGTGCCAGCGCGGCAGCAACTCCCCCTGTACGGTCAGGTCGTAACGCACCTCATCGGCGTGCTCGGCCGAGGGTGCCACACAGGCACCCAGGGTGAGCGCCCCGTCGTTCGCGCCCGAGTCGAGGCAGAGGTCGGGGCGGTTGACGCTGCTCAGCAGTCCGTTCTCCTCGTACGACCACTGCTGGCTCGCCTTGGCCGAGCACGTGGCCAGCTTCGTGCCCGCATCCGGCTTCAGCTTGCCGCCCCGGATGTCGAGACACAGGTCCGCCGCCGTATTGCGGAGCCTGCCCCGGTCGGAACTGCCGGGGTAGTCCGTGGAGGTGGGAGCGGAAGAGCCCGCGGACGGCTCGTCGGAGTCCGCGCCCGGCCCGGCGTGATGACCGCCGGCCATCCCGGTCGGCGGCACGGACCCGTCGCTGTCGCCGTCGCCCGGCGCGAAAGTGATGACGAGCGCGGTCGCGAGCACGGCGGCGGACCCGAGGACCGCCCCGGTGCGCAGCGCCCGTGAGTGCGCCCAAGCGGCGGCGAGCGAACCGCCGCCGCCCGGCAGGGGGATGTGCGACGAGGGGCGATGGCGTCCCCCGCCGCCCGAATGCCGGCCGCCGTGTCCGGCGGCTCCTGCACCGTGCTTCGCGGCGACTCCCCCGCGCTTCGCGGAACCACCGCGCGCCGGACGCGACTCCAGATAGCGGCGGACGCCCCAGCCGAGTACCGCTTCGGCGAGAAGAGTGCCGAGGCGGCTTTCGCAGTGGCTGAGCTGGTCGGCCACGTCACGGCAGTGGCGGCATTCCGACAGATGCTGTTGGAGATCGCGCAACAAGCCGCCGCCACGACGCATCGCGACATCGAGAAGCCGGTTGTAAAGCGAGCATTCTTTGGTCGGCGCGAGTTCCCGGTGAGCGCGTACGATCCCGGCCCGGAATTGCTCACGCGCCTGGTCGAGAGCATCGGCGGCGAGGTCGGCACTCAAGCCCGACAAACCGGCTGGTATGGATATGTGCTCCGCCTCGACCTCGCTGTGCCACAGCAGGCACTGGGCGACCGCGGGAAGCGCCCAGAAGGAGCGCGCGGCCAGTTGCCGCTTTTCGGGCGTCATGGAGGTCGCCGCCCGCATGCCGCGACCGCCGGTCGGTTTGCGGAGTTCCGGCATGAAGGCGGATATGCGGTCGTCGACGGTCCATCCCCTGACCGTCTCCCGGACGGTCACCAGGAGGTAAGGACGAAGGGCGCCGCCCGGCTCGCCGCGCGCCAGCTGCCCCAGCACCTGGTGGAACGCCGCGGTGGCCACCATCGAGGCCGAACTCGTCCGCGAGGCGAGGCAGATGGCCGCGTAGTCGTACGTCGATTGCCAGTGCCGTGCGAGCAGGAGCGCGGTGGGCTGACCCGGCTCCCCCTCGGGTGCGTCCCGCAGCCGGGCGGCGAGGCTCAGGTCGGATTCCGCGGGATCTGCACCGGGACGAGGAGGGTGGGTCGGGCGTGGGGGGTGCGGGGATTGCACGTATCCTTTTCCTTCCAAGCCGAAAGGCGGCACACGGGAAATCACGCCCACCGAAAAGCGGGCGGCTGATTGGTGCATACCTAGGACCCGCCGGGGCGCAAAAAGCATCAGCAAACCGCGAACTGTCCGCATACGACCGGCGGAAGACCTTGTGGGTCGACCGGACGAGGTCCCGGACAAGAAAAGCGGGCTTGATCATTGCCTCGGCGCGAGAAAGCTCACCCTGGCACAGCCGACTGACAGGAAACAAGAAGTTCGAGTGACTTCCAATCGGCATCAGGGAGGAACCCCGGCGTTACCGGCAGTACTCGCACCTGTTTTCGAAGCCTGGCGCGCGCCATCCCGCAACGACCGCCGGGCCGCCTCCTGTTGGGCACCTTCGCCGACCTGCCCGTCACGCCAGGGTGACCCGCATGCCGCCCTCGGCCAGAGCGTCGAGGACCACGGCGAACAGGTCGTAGGTGCCGCCCTCCGGCGTCAGTGCATGGGACAGGTGCTCGCGTGCGGTCGCGGCGTCCCGCCACAGCAGAGGCGCGGGGGCGGTGTAGCCGAACGTGCCGCGCAGGCAGTCGTCGAGGGCCGCCAGGCAGCCTCCGAAGTAGCCGCCGGGCCCGTTGACCGCCTCGCCGAGTGCGAGATAGAGGCTCGGTTCGTCGGTGATGTGGCGGCCGTCGAGTTCGTAGGCGTGCCCGGCGGGCCGGTCGCGGTGCCGGCGGCGGCAGTGGTGCTCCCGGACGAGATCGAGCCAGGCCCCGCGGCGCCGGGTGTCGAGGGCGGTCCAGGCGCCCGGGGCAGCCGGCGGCCCGGTGAACCACCGCTCCCAGAGGGGACGGGCGTGGTCGGGCACGGGCGGGTGGAGGAGCCTCGCGTCGAGCTCCAGGTCGATCAGATTCTTCCCGCGGGACGAGGGGTGCCAGGCCCTGATTTCGGTCCAGAACGTGCGGTCGGTGAGCAACTCGCCCTGGTCGTCGTGTATTTCGAGAGCCACTTCCTCCAGGTCCAGCGCCCGCCGGGTGCCCTTCGCCAGGGCCGCCCCCAACAAATCGCCGGGGAGCAGCCCGCGCAGGACGAGCGGGGGCGTCTCCTCGTCGGGCGGCAGGACGCGGGCGAATTCCCGGCAGGAGCCCAGCCACCGGCGGCCGTCGTGCACCCGTACGGAACCCCCGTATCCCTCGGGCGGGCCTTCGTAGTCGTCCAGGCCGGTGAGTACGAGGCTGCCCGTTCCCGGCAGCCGCCCGCGGCTCTCCGCGTCCTCGATGAGCCAGGCGTCGAGCGGCTCCTCGTCCGGCACGAGCCACACCCGGCTGCCGGCCCAGCCCTGCACTTCGCCGTCTTCCGGTACCCAGCCGAGGAGTTCGTACGTCCCTCGCCGGGGTTGCCCGAACAGTCCGTCGGCCTCGGCGCACACGCCCAGGATCTGGTCGTATTCCGTCTCCGTCAGCGTGTACCGCCCGTACCCGCGCAAGTCACTGTCCTCGTGCACGCGGGAAATCATGCCCGGAGCGGGCCCTGGCCGCGATGCCGTTTTCCGGCGGCACCCGCCCACCGGGCCGTCGGGCTCAGGCGTCGTCTCGGAGCCGATCGCGCTGGATCTCGCGGGCGAGGGCGCGCCGCACGGACGCCGAACCGGTGGCGGTGGTCTTGGCGGGGATGTCCAGACGGCGGCTGATCTCGTCGTAGGCGGCCCGGCAGCCCGGCAGTTGTGCCTGATGCCGCCTCAAATCCTCTTCGAGCAGGCGCCGCAGCTCGTCGACGTGTCGCGGCGTGAAGCGCTTCTTCCCCCGGCCGAGGGCGTCGACGCAGCGGGTGCAGGCGGCGCCCTCGTCCAGGGTTTCGGAGACCGTCTCGGCGAGGCCCCACAGGCGCCCTTCGAGCCATGGGACGTCCCGCTGGTCGAGGTGGAGTTGCATCGGCGGCGGCAGCTCGCCGGCCTTGCCCTTCGTCATCTGCTTGGACACGGCCGGCTGGCTCATGTCCGCGAGTTCGGCGATCTTGTCCTGCGTCCAGCCGAACCCGGCGAACAACTTGATCATCTCGGCGCGCAGTTTCCGCATCTCCTCGCCCGCGCGGATGACCTCGTTCATCCCGGCAAGCATCCGCCCGGCCTGCTCCTCGGTCAGCGCCCCGGAGTCCTGACGCGTGTCCTCTGTACCTGCCATGACTCGGTTATACAGGGCGGCACCCCCGTCGCCATAACCGGGTTGTATAACCTGGTTATTACTGTCAGGATCCGGAGCATGCCCACCTACTCCGCATCCGACGGCACCCAGCTCGCCTACCGCCTCGAAGGCGACGGCGACGGCGCCCCGCTCGTCTGCATCCCCGGCGGCCCCGCGGGCTCCGGCTACCTCGGCGACCTCGGCGGCCTGTCCGCGCACCGGCGGCTGATCCTCCTGGACACCCGCGGCACCGGACGTTCCGCCCTTCCCGCAGACCCCGTCGACTACCGCTGCGACCGCCTTGTCGAGGACGTCGAAGCCCTGCGCCGACACCTCGCACTGCCCCGAATGGACCTGCTGGGCCACTCCGGCGGCGCGAACATCGCCGTCCAGTACGCGGCCCGCCACCCGCACCGCCTCGGCAAGCTGGCCCTCATCAGCCCCGGAACCCGAGCCGTCGGCATCGCCGTCACCGGGGAGATGCGGCGCGAGCTGGTGCGGCTGCGGAAGGACGAGCCGTGGTTCCCGCCCGCCTTCGCCGCCCTGGAGGCGATAACCGAGGGCACCGGCACGGACTGGGAGGCCATCGACCCCTTCTTCTACGGCCGGTGGGACAGCGCCGCCCAGCGTCACTGTGCCGCCGGCCGGCCGAGCAACCAGGAAGCCGTCGCAGGCTTCGCGGCTGAGGGCGCCTTCGATCCCGAGGCCACGCGCGCGGGCCTCGCACGCTGTGCGTTTCCCGTGCTGCTGCACACCGGGGAGTTCGACGTGAACAGTCCCCCTCAGCCGGTGGCCGAGTTCGCCGCGCTCTTTGCCGACGCGACCTGTGTGGTGCAGGAGGCGGCGGGTCACTATCCCTGGCTGGACGACGCCGGACGGTTCACGGCGTGCACCGCGGCGTTTCTGGAGTAGGCCCACGGGAAGCGCGGGCCGCCCCCTTTGGCACCACCCGGCGCCACCCGGCACCATCGGGCACGCGTCGGACGTGCGTCGGACGTGCGCATGTGTGACCGGTCGAATTCGGGTCAGATGGGGATCATGACGCGTTTCGCAGCGGTCGGCCTGCTGATGGCCTGCGCGGTGGGCAGTGTGCTTCTGGCCCTTCTGGTATCCCCCTGGTGGTGGTTCGCCGGGGCTCCTTTGCTTGCCCTGGCGGCGACCGGTACGTACGACCTCCTCCAGCGGCGGCACACCGTGCTGCGGAACTATCCCGTACTGGGCCACCTGCGGTTCTTGATGGAGACGCTGCGCCCGGAGTTGCAGCAGTACTTCGTGGAGCGCAACTACGACGGCAGGCCCTACGACCGCGACACCCGCAGCATCGTCTACGAACGGGCCAAGGGTGTCGCCGCCGAGGAGCCCTTCGGCAGCGAGCGTGACATGGACGAGCGCGGCTACGAGTTCCTCGTGCCGTCCATGGCACCGGCGAAGGTGCCCGAGGAGCCGCCCCGCGTCCGCATCGGCGGCCCCGACTGCACCAAGCCGTACGACATGGCCCTCCTCAACGTCTCGGCGATGAGCTTCGGTGCGCTCTCCTCCAACGCCATCGTGGCGCTGAACACGGGCGCGGCACGCGGCGGGTTCGCCCACGACACCGGCGAGGGCGGTCTGTCCGAGTACCACCTGCGGCCCGGCGGCGACCTCATCTGGGAGATCGGCACCGGCTACTTCGGCTGCCGCACCCGTGACGGGGATTTCGACGCGCGGCAGTTCGCCGAGAAGGCCGCCCATCCCGCCGTGCGCTGCGTGTCGCTCAAGCTGTCGCAGGGCGCGAAACCGGGCATCGGAGGCGTCCTGCCCGGCAGCAAGGTCAACGCCGAGATCGCCTCCGTGCGGGGCGTGCCCGAAGGCGAGACGGTCGTCTCGCCGCCGTATCACCGCGTGTTCTCCACGCCCCGTGAACTCGTGCGCTTCCTCGCCCGGATGCGGGAACTCGCGGACGGCAAACCGGTGGGCTTCAAGCTGTGCCCCGGCTCCCGCACCCAGTTCCTCGCCGTGTGCAAGGCCATGGCGGCGGAGGAGATCACCCCGGACTTCATCGTGGTGGACGGCGCGGAGGGCGGCACGGGCGCGGCACCCCTGGAGTTCGCCGACCACCTGGGCATGCCGCTCACCGAAGGCCTGATCATGGTGCACAGCGCGCTGACCGGCGCGGGGCTGCGCGACCGCATCCGCCTGGGCGCGAGCGGCAAGGTGGCGACGGGTTCCGACATCGTCAAGCGCCTGGTCATGGGCGCCGACTACACCAACGCGGCGCGCGCCATGATGTTCGCCGTCGGCTGCATCCAGGCCCAGCGCTGTCACACCAACCACTGCCCGACCGGCGTCACCACCCAGGACCCGCACCGCGCCCGCGCCCTGGACGTCAAGGACAAGGCCGCGCGCGTCGAGCGCTTCCAGCAGAACACCGTCCAGAGCGCGCTGCAGATCCTGGCCGCGATGGGCGTGCGCAGCGCCGCGGACCTCAACCCGCGTCTGCTGCGCCGCCGCGAGGACCACGGCCGGTTCCGCTCCTACGCCGAGCTGTACGAGTGGCTCTCCCCCGGCGAACTGCTCGCCGCGCCGCCCGAGGGCTGGGCCGCCGACTGGCATGCGGCCGATCCGGACACCTTCGCCGTGTGACGGCCGCGCCCCTCCCCCCGTACGCGCCCCTCCCCGTACACACCGATCACCCCTACACAGCGATCCTCCGAAAGGAACCCCCCTGATGTCCCGCACCGTTGCCCGCGTCGTGATCGACGGCCTGGAAGAACTCGGAGTGCGCCATGTGTTCGGCGTCGTGGGGGATGCGCTCAACCCCCTCACCGACGCCATCCGCGACACCGGTTCCGTCGAATGGGTGGGCTGCCGCCACGAGGAGGCCGCGGCCTTCGCCGCCGGCGCCCAGTCCCAGCTGACCGACACCCTCGGGGTCTGCATGGGCACCGTGGGGCCGGGCTCTGTGCACCTGCTCAACGGGTTGTACGACGCCGCCAAGAGCGGCACCCCGGTGCTCGCCATCGCCGGTCAGGTGCCGCTGGCCGAGGTGGGCACCGACTACTTCCAGGAGGTCGACAACGATCTGCTCTTCCGTGACGTGGCCGTCTTCCGCGCCACCGTCACCTCCCCGGAGCAGATGCCCGGCCTCCTGGAGATCGCCGTGCGCAACGCGATCGGGCGCCGCGGTGTCGCCGTCCTGACGATCCCCGGCGACATCGGCGGCAAGGAACTCCCCGACGACCGGCCGGCCCGTCTCTCCGTCGTCGGCTCCGCCAACCGGCCCGACGACCCGGCCCTCGACGAGGCGGCCGCTGCCCTCTCCGACGGCGGCAAGATCACCATGCTCGTCGGCCGCGGGGCGCGCGGATCCCGCGAGGATGTCCTCGCCCTCGCGGAGCACCTCGCCGCTCCCATGGTGCTCACGCTCAAGGCGAAGGAGGGCTTCGAGGGCGACAACCCCTACCAGGTCGGCCAGACAGGCCTCATCGGCAACCCGGCCGCCTCGCACGCGATGGACCACGCCGACACCCTGCTGCTGCTCGGCACCGACTTCCCTTACCGGGAGTGGTATCCGCAGGGCAAGAAGGTCGTCCAGGTCGACCGGGTCGCCGAGCACATCGGCCGGCGCGTTCCGGTCGACGTGCCCCTGGCCGCGGACGTCGGGCCCACGGTGCGCGGGCTCCTCGAACGCCTGGAGCGGCGGACGGAGCGGGGGCACCTCGACGAGGCGCGGGAGAAGTTCGTCAAGTGGCAGGAGGGGCAGCAGCGCCTCGCCGCGCCGGGGCACGACCGCGGCCTGATCGGCAAGGTGCGCTCCGCCTTCGACAACCGGGATCACCTCGTACGCCCCGAAGCGCTGGCCGCGGCGGTGGATGCCCTGGCGGCCGACGACGCCGTCTTCACCTCGGACACCGGCATGGCCACCGTATGGCTCTCGCGCTTCGTGGAGATGCGCGGCTCGCGCCGCCTGCTCGGCTCGTACAACCTCGGCTCGATGGCCAACGCGATGCCGCAGGCCATCGGCGCGCAGCTCCTGGACAAGGAGCGGCAGGTCGTCGCCTTCTGCGGCGACGGCGGACTCGGCATGCTCCTGGGCGACCTCATGACCATCCGCAGCCTGCGGCTGCCGGTCAAGCTCGTCGTCTTCGACAACCAGCGGCTCGGGATGGTCAAGCTGGAGCAGGAGCAAGCGGGCCTGCCGGAGTTCGGCACCGAGCTCGACAACCCGGATTTCGCCGCGGTCGCCGAGGCCCTCGGCATCACCGGCATCCGGGTGACCCGTGCGGAGGATCTCGCCGAGGGTGTCGGCAAGGCCTTCGCCACGCCGGGCCCCGTCCTCCTGGACGTCCTGACCAACCCCGAGGAGATCGCCGTGCCGGGCAAGCCGACCGTCCAGCAGGGCCGGGGCTTCGCCATCGCCAAGATCCGCGAGAACCTCACCAGCCCCGGCAGCCGCTGAGAGGCCGGAAACAAGAAACGGAAGCGCTCCCCACGTATTGGCCGCGCCAAGTCGGGCACTCGGACCCTGTCCGGTCGAAGATCCACACACAACGGCCGACGGCGGACGCAGGACCACGTGGGCGGAAGGACGCGAAGAAATGGCCATACCGGTAGAAAAGCCGCAAGATGGACTGGACCCCGGCATGCCTCCGAAACCGCCGGCCCCCGGGCGGGCCTCCGCTGCACGGCCCTTTGCGGCGCAGAGCACATCACCCACCGAAAGGCACTCGTAACCCATGAGCGACGTGACAGGCAAGGCGACCACCACGGACGCCGGTGCTCCGGTCGAGAGCGATGAGCACTCGCTCACCGTCGGCGCCGGTGGGCCGATCCTTCTGCAGGACTCCTATCTGATCGAACAGATGGCGCAGTTCAACCGGGAGCGGATTCCCGAGCGGCAGCCGCACGCCAAGGGCAGCGGCGCCTTCGGCCACTTCGAGGTCACTCAGGACGTCAGCGCCTACACCAAAGCCGCCCTCTTCCAGCCGGGCACGCGCACCGACCTGGTGGCACGCTTCTCCACCGTCGCCGGTGAGCGCGGCAGCCCCGACACCTGGCGCGACCCGCGCGGATTCGCGGTGAAGTTCTACACCACCGAGGGCAACTACGACATGGTCGGGAACAACACCCCGGTCTTCTTCGTGAAGGACCCGATGAAGTTCCAGCACTTCATCCGGTCCCAGAAACGCCGGGCGGACAACAATCTGCGCGACCACGACATGCAGTGGGACTTCTGGACCCTCTCGCCCGAGTCCGCGCACCAGGTCACCTGGCTGATGGGCGACCGCGGCATCCCGCGCTCCTGGCGCCACATGAACGGCTACACCTCGCACACCTACATGTGGATCAACGCGCAGGGCGAGCGGTTCTGGGTGAAGTACCACTTCAAGACCGACCAGGGCGTCGAGCACTTCACCCAGCACGAGGGTGACCAGATGGCCGCGGCCGACACGGACTACCACACCCGTGATCTCTTCGAGCACATCCGTGACGGGGAGTACCCCAGCTGGACGCTGCACGTGCAGGTCATGCCGTACGACGACGCGGCCACCTACCGCTTCAACCCGTTCGACCTGACCAAGGTGTGGCCGCATGCCGACTACCCCCTGATCGAGGTCGGCAAGATGGTCCTGGACCGCAACCCCACCGACAACCACGCCGAGATCGAGCAGGCGGCGTTCCAGCCGAACAACCTGGTCCCGGGCATCGGCCCCAGCCCCGACCGCATGCTGCTCGCGCGGCTGTTCTCCTACGCCGACGCGCACCGCCACCGCATCGGCGGCAACTACCAGCAGCTGCCCGTCAACGCTCCCGTCGCGCCGCTGCGCACGTACTCCAAAGACGGAGCCATGGCGTACAACAAGACGCAGGATCCGGTCTACGCACCGAACTCCAAGGGCGGCCCGGCGGCCGACACCAGCCGCTACGCCCCGCCCAGCTGGCACGCGGACGGCGACATCACCCGCGCCGCCTACGTCGATCACGCCGAGGACGACGACTGGGGGCAGGCGGGCACCATGGTGCGCGAGGTCCTCGACGACGCCGCGCGCGACCGGCTCGTGGACAACGTCGTCGGGCATCTGCTCAACGACGTGAGCGAGCCCATCCTCGTAAGGGCCTTCGAGTACTGGTCGAACATCGACAAGTCCATCGGTGAGCGCATCAAGGAAGGCGTGCGCGCCAAGGCGAGCGAGAAGGACCCCAAGGCCGGCGAGCAGGCCAACCCGGCCCGCAGCAGTATGCAGCACAAGGCCTGAACCACCCGCGCCTGTCGGCCGCTGCCTTCGAAGGCAGCGGCCGACAGGTGTGTCGTGCCGCAGCCGCCCCGCCCCTTCGAAGGCACCGACCGTGGTGTCTACGCTGTTCCCACCGTCCTACGACCGTGCGGGCCGCCGAAGGAGAGCACGTGGCAGATCAGGCACAGCACCAGACACTGATCCGCGTGCACCGGACCGCAGATTGAGCCCGAGCGCGCTGCCGTCCTGGGTGACCTGGCGGCAGAGACCTTTTCCCGACGCCAACCTCCTTCTGCTGCACGGGCGCAGGCCCGCCCTGGTCGACAGCGGGTTCGTCGGCCACGCCACCCAGACCGCCGAGTGGGCACGTGCGCACGCCGGTTCCGTCGATCTGGTCGTGAACACCCACTGGCACTCCGACCACGTGGGCGGCAACGCCCTTCTGCAGGCGGGCGGTTCGGGCATCGCGGCCGGGGCGCCGGAAGCCGAGGCCGTCCTGCGCAGGGATCCCGGCTGCTGCTCGGCCGAGTACCTCGACCAGCCGGTCCCCCCGTACACGGTCGATGTGCCGCTCGACGACGGGCAGTTGCTGCGGCTCGGGGACGCGGACTGGGAGGCGGTCCGCACCCCCGGGCACACCCCCGGCCACCTGGCGCTGTGGCAGCCGGAGGAGCGCCTGCTCGTGGTCGGGGACGCCCTGTCGGACTACGACGTGGGCTGGGTCAACCTCGCCCTCGACGGGCCCGAAACGGCCGCCACCGCGCTGATGTCCCTGAAGCGGATGGCCGACCTCGCCCCGCGCGTGATCCTGCCCTCGCACGGTCCCCTCCCCGCGGACCCCGGTGCGGCCTTCGCCACTGCCTTCCGCCGCGCCCAGCGCCTGGTCGACGATCCGGCCGGTGCCGTCTGGTACGGCGCGCGGCGGATCTTCGCGTTCGCCCTGATGATCCGCGGCGGCATGCCGGCGGGCGAGGTCGAGCCCTATCTGCTTGCGCGGGCATGGCTGGCCGACGCCGCACGCCTCCTGGCGCGCACGCCGGAGGATCTGGCCGCCGAGCTGGTCGACACGATGCTCCGCAAGCGCGCCGTCGTCCTGCGCGAGGGACGCCTGCACGCCGCCGCCGAACACACCCCCGTGGCGGCCGAATCACTACGGGTGCCCTACCCCCGCGCGTGGCCGGCCGGACAGCCGCGCTGACGCGGCATCCTGACCCGGGGCGGTCCTAGTTCCACGGGTCGCTGAACGAACGGCCCGGCACCGGCTTGGCGATGAGCGCCACCGCCGTGAAGAAGCCGACCTGGCCGATCGCGAACATCAGGGTGCTCAGCGCCGTGGGGTCGTAGTGCTCCGCCGCCCTCGCGTACAGCGCGTCGGAGACCCTCTCGCCGTGCGGGGACGGCTGCAGGACGGCTTCCGTCAGGGCCAGCGCGGCACGCTCGGCTTCCGTGAAGTACGGGGAGTCCTGCCAGGAGGCCACGGAGGTGATGCGCTCCTCCGACTCCCCGGCCTTGCGCAGGAACCCCGTGTGCAGAACGGTCAGGTAGGTGCTGGCGACGATCTGGCCCGCCCGCAGCTGGAGCAGACTGATCGTGGAGCGGGGCACCGAACCGTTCCCGGTGACCTTGAACAGGGCCGCCGGCACCGCCGCCAGTTCGGGGACGAGTGCGGCCGGGTCCTCGGTCATCCGCGGACCCATCGGGACCCTTGCCGTGATCGGACGTGTTTCCATCGCTGTCTCCTCAGAGCTTTCGTGCGGCTGTCACTGCTCTGACGGATCGCGACAGGAAGAGGTAACAACAGAGGGAACAGCGGGCGGTCGGGCGCGCGTTCACGGCTGGCGACCCCGACGCCCCGATCACTCCTCCGGCACGGCGAATTCGCACCAGACGGCCTTGCCCTCGCCGCGCGGTTCGATTCCCCAGCGCGTGGCGACCGCCTCCACCAGGAGCAGTCCGCGTCCGGATGTGGCGGTTTCCACCGGTGACCTCTTGCGGGGGCGGGTGCTGGAGCGGTCCTTGACCCAGAGCCGTACGCGGCGAGGCGGTCCGGTGAGCACCTCGAGGGTGAGGATGGCGCCCCCGTCGGTGTGGACCAGAGCGTTGACGAGGAGTTCGCCCGCCGCCACCTCGACGTCGTCGGCGACCGCCCCCAGGCCCCAGGACGCGAGGTGTTCGCGCAGCGCCGCCCGTGCGTCGGCGAGCCCTTCGGGGTCGGCCTGGTGGACGTAGCGATGGATGCGCGGCTCCTGGAGCGTGCCGGGGTCGGGGTGCCGGCGCAGGACCAGGAGCGCCACGTCGTCGCTGCTGCCCCACCGCTGCCACAGGGCGCGGGAGAGATGGTCCGCCAGATCCTCGGCTCCCTCGGGGCCCGCGGACAGCACCTCGGCGAGGTTCTGCATCCCGGTGTCGAGATCGAGACCGGCGTCCTCCACGAGGCCGTCCGTGCACATCACCAGGGTCTCGCCCGGCACGAGGTCGAGCCGCACCTCGGGGTAGTCCTCCATGCCGAACTCGGTGGCAAGCCCCAGCGGAAGACCGCCGCGCACCCGTGGCACACCGACCCGGCCGTCCACGTGTCGCACGAGGGGCGGCAGATGTCCTGCCCGCACGGCGCGCACGATGCCGGTGGCGGGGTCGAACTGGGCGTAGGTGCAGGTGGCGAACCGCTCGGTGTCCAGCTCGGCCAGGAAGCGGGAGGTGCGCGAGAGGACCGTCGCGGGCGGATGCCCCTCGCCCGCGAAGGCCCGCAGGGCGATGCGCAGCTGTCCCATGATGGCCGCGGCATGGGTGTCGTGTCCCTGTACGTCGCCCACGACCACGCCGATGCGCCCGCGGGGCAGGGTGATGACGTCGTAGAAGTCCCCGCCGACCTCGCGACCGCCCCAGGCGGCGTGATAGCGCACGGCGACCTCGGCGTCCGTGACGTCGGGGATGCCGCGCGGCAACATCGTGGCCTGCAGGCTCTTGGCGAGGTCGCGTTCCTCGTCGAACAGCATGGCGCGCTGCAGCGACTGGGCGACGATGCCGGAAAGACCGATGCAGAGGTTGCGGTCGGCGTCGGTGAATTCCTTGCGGCCGCGGTAGAAGAGCGCCAGTCCGCCGATGGCGCGGTCCTGGGCGACCAGCGGCAGGAACGCCGCCGAGTCGAGTTCCATGTGCTCGATGTAGGGGCCGAGGCGGGTGAAATGGCTGCCGAGGTCGGGCAGCGAGTCCACGAAGCGCGGCTGCCGGGTCAGGACGGCATCGGCCAGCGGCAGCTTCTCGTCGACCTTGTGCAGCTTGAGTTCGTCGAGGGCCTGCATCGTCTGGCCCACCAGGGCGATCAGCTTGAGGTCCTCCCCGTCGACCAGGCCGAGGACCAGGCCGTCGGCGGCGAACCGGTCAAGTCCGCTCGCGCCGGACAGGACGGCCACCACGTCGTCGACCGTGACGGCCCGCGAAAGGGCCTCGGTGGTGCCCTGCACCATCAGGGCGATGCCCTGTCTGCGCTCCTCGCGCGGATCGGTGGCCGCCAGCTCCGTCCCGTCGTTCGCGGCCGTCCGGATGACTCCGACGACGCGCACGGCTTGCCCCGCGTCGTCGCGCAGGACGCGCCCGCGCGCGTGGCTGAGGTGCATCGACCTGTCGCGGTGGCGGACACGGAAGTAGACGCCGTAGAGGTCGGTGCCCGTGGTGCACGCTTCCGTGACGGCGTAGGTGATCCGCACCATCTCGTCGGAGGGCACGCTTCGGTCCAGTGAGGCCACCTGGCCGTGGAACTCGTCGGGACGCAGGTCGAGCACCGCGAGGGCACCGGCGTCGAGTGTGAGCTCACCACTGTCCAGGTGCCAGTCGAAGCTGCCCGCACCGGTCAGGAGCAGGCGCTGTTCCAGGTCGATGTGTGACTTCTTGGCTGACGTCATGGCTGTCTCCGTATGCCGCTCGGTCACCATAAGCGCCAGGCGTCCCGGGCGCGCGGCCTCGGACGGGCACAAATAAGTGGGTACCGGCGTTCCGGTGATCTCCGTGAGCCGGGGGGTACGCGGGTGATCCCCGGCCACGAAGACCGGGGAACACGGTGAGGGCGCAGGTGCGCCCCGGGAGAGGAGCAGACGTGGCGAGGGGCAGCAGAACCATGGCGGCCGCGGTAGCCGGAGTGGCGCTCGTGGCCCTGGCGGGGTGCGGCGGCGAGGAGTCGGACGGCAAGAGCAAGCCGTTCGACGGCAAGAGCGCCGACCAGATCGCCGCGGACGCGGTCGAGGCGACCAAGGCGGCCGACTCGATGCACATGAAGGGAACCATGCAGCAGTCGGGTTCCCCGATGACCATCGACCTGTCGGTCGACAAGAGCAACAACTGCGACGGCACCATCGAGTCGAAGGGTGCGTCCGCCGACGTGCGCAACACGAAGGGGACGTTCTATCTGCGGGGCGACGAGAAGTACTGGACGACCGCGCTCAAGGGCCAGCCCGGCGGCGACAAGATTGTTCCGAAGCTCGCGGACAAGTGGGTGAAGGCGCCCGCCGACGACCCGACGACGAAGAACATGTGCGACAAGCAGGCGCTCATGGCCGAGCTGGACAAGGACAAGTCCGAGCGCAAGGGCATGAAGAAGGGTTCGACGTCGACCGTCGACGGCGCCGAGGCGATCCAGCTGACGAAGAAGACGTCCGGCGGCGAGACCCTCACGTTGTACGTCGCCACCGAGGGCAAGCCGTACATCCTGCGGACGAAGTCGTCCGGCGGCAAGGACGCCAACACCACCACCTTCAGCGACTACGGCAAGTCGGTCAGCCCGCAGGAGCCGGCGCCCGGCGAGACCGTCGACCTCAAGAAGATCGCCGCATCCGGCGCGAAGGCCTGACGCCCGCGCGGTGCTGTGACTGGTGATGTGACGCCTTCGCATGGTCCGCCCGCGAAGGGGTACCGGGGCCGAAGGCTCCACCGGCCCGGAGAATCCGCGGCCACTTTCCCGTCCAGAAAGAGGTGCGTATGTCCGCGTCCCTGCTCGAGTCCGTCGACATCAAGGCGCCGGTCTCCGTCGCCTGGGAGTTGTGGAGCGATGTGACACGGTGGCCCTCCTTCCTGAGCCACGTACGGCTGGTCGAGCCGTTGGACGGGCGCCGTTTCGCATGGCAGCTGGAACTGCCCGGCGCGGAGAAGAACTTCGTCGCCGAGCTCACCGAAGTGGTGACCGAGAACCGGATCGCCTGGCACACCGTCGAGGGGGTGGAACACGCCGGCGTGGTCACCTTTCACCGCCTCAGCGACACCGCCAGCCGGGTGACGCTCCAGATCGAGTACGACCCCAAGGGGTTCGTGGAGCGCCTCGGCGCCCTGACCAATCTCGACTCCACGCTGGCCAACTACGACCTGGGCGAGTTCCAGAAGCTCGCCGAGAAGACGGCACAGCAGACCCCTTCCTGAAGGGGTCCCCGAAGGGGCCGCTGACTGACGACGACGGCGCCGCGCCCGCTTCCGCAGGGAGTGGGCGCGGCGCCGTTTCCTCTTCGGCTTCGGCTTCTGCTTCTGCGCTTCGGCTTCTCCGTGCGTCAGGCCGCGTCTCGGTGCTGCCCGGAGACGGAGGCCCGATGGTGTCCCGTGCGCCCTTCGCCGTGGATCAGGCGGAGGTGATGTGCGCGCCGGCCGGTTCTGGGCCGCGTTTCACCGTTCAGCAGATCCTCGATGCGGTCCATGGCGATGATCAGGAACCCCATGGCCGGCAGGAGCAAAAGAGCGACCACTAGCATCGGCTGCGTCCTCCTCGCGGCTTCTCTCTTGTCGCCTGCCCCGCACTGACGTGCCCACGACCCAGAAGGCATGGAGAGCCTGCAACGCTCTCTTCACATTTATTGCGCCCCATCGACGGCCGTCACCCGGTCGGCCGACAGGAAAAGGACCTTCGCCCCGCCGCTGCGGACCTTGGTCCCGCGTGGGACGGCCGCCCGCGGACATGTGTGCCAGTGTCGGACGCAAGACCCCGCGCCGACATGCGCACAAGGGAAAGGAACATGCTCGTGGGCATCATCGCCTGGATCCTGATCGGTCTGATCGCGGGGGCCATCGCCAAGGCCCTCACCCCCGGCAAGGACCCCGGAGGCTGCCTGGTGACGATGCTGATCGGCATCGTGGGCGGGCTGCTCGGCGGCTGGCTGGGCAAGGTGATCTTCGGCGTCCATTCGATCAACGGGTTCTTCCACCTGTCGACGTGGATCGCGGCCATCGTCGGCTCCGTGATCGTCCTGTTCGTCTACCGCCTGGTCTCCGGCAGCCGATCGCGCTGACCGCACCGATCGCGCCGATCGCGCCGATCGCGCCGATCGCGCCGAGCCGCCACGGATTCGAAATAGCTCACGCGTTCGAATCATTCGGTACAGTGGCCGCATGGCAACGCACCAGCTCCAGGGATCACTCTTCGATCAGAGCGATGACGTGCGCCTGGGCCCCCTGGACGGGATCAGCAGAACAGTCCTCGGCGACGGGGCCTGGATCGACCTCCTGCCGGGCTGGCTCAGCGGCGCCGACATCCTGTTCGAACGGCTGGCGCGGGACGTCCCGTGGAAGGCCGAGCGCCGTCAGATGTACGAGCGGGTCGTGGACGTGCCGCGCCTGCTGGCCTTCTACCGCTCCGGCCAGCCGCTCCCCCACGCCGTCCTCGACGAGGCACGCCACGCCCTCTCCGCGCACTACGCCACCGAACTCGGCGAGGCCTTCACGACGGCCGGCCTGTGCCACTACCGCGACGGGCGCGACAGCGTGGCCTGGCACGGCGACCGCATCGGCCGGGGTGCCCGCGAGGACACGATGGTCGCCATCCTCTCCGTGGGGGCACCCCGGGACCTGCTGCTGCGCCCGCGCCACGGCGGCCAGACGATCCGCCGCCCGCTCGGTCACGGCGACCTGATCGTGATGGGCGGCTCCTGCCAGCGCACCTGGGAACACGCGATCCCCAAGTCCACCCGCGCCACCGGAGCCCGCATCAGCATCCAGTTCCGACCACACGGAGTGCAGTAGCCGCCCCGCCCGCCCCTCAGCAGGCCCGGGTGAGTCAGACGAGCACCGCGGGCGTCGGGCCGTCGGGGCGCACGGTGATGCTGTACGTGGCGTTCGCCGGGATGGAGCGGAAGCGGGGGGTGTGGGCGGGCAGCAGGTGTTCCAGGAGGGCGGTCGATTCCCGGAGGGCGAATTGCAGGCCCAGGCAGGCCCGGGGGCCGATGCCGAACGGGAAGTAGCTGCCGGGGTGGGCGGGGCGCCGTCCGGGGGTGGTGAAGCGCGCCGGCTCGAAACGCTGCGGGTTCTCCCAGAGGTCGGGGTCCCGGTGCGTGAGATAGGGGCAGACCAGGACGTCGGTGCCCGCCTCGATCTCGTACCCGGCCAGGACGTCGTCCCGGGCCGCGCTGCGCGGCAGGATCCAGGCGGACGGGTAGAAACGCAGGGTTTCGTGGACCAGCGCTTGGAGGGCCTGGCGCCGCTCGGGCGAGCCCTCGGCGCCCGCGGCGAGCGCCTGCTCCCGCGCTCGCGCATTGCGGTCGAGCAGGAGATAGAGCCAGGTCAGGGTCGAGGCGGTGGTCTCGTGTCCGGCGACGAGCAGGGTGACGAGTTCGTCGCGGATCAGCCGGTCGGTGTACTCGGGGCGTGTTCGGGCCGCCTCGGTCAGAACGTGCAGCAGCCCCGGCCCGTCCGGCCCCGCCCCGGCGTCACGCGCGGCCGCGATGGCACGGCCGGCGACCGCGTCGATACGGGCCAGCTCGGCGGCCACCGCACCGCGGGCGGCGACGCCGTCGGCGGGCAGGCTGGGCAGCGCGGTCACCACGGCGGGCACGGCGTCCAGTTCGTGTTCGGTCGCCGGGTCGAGGGGATGTCCGGTCAGGGAGCGCCAGATGGTGTCCAGGGCGAAGCGGCGCATCTCCTCGCCGACGTCGAAGACTTGACCGGTGCGGGCGTACGCGGCCCAGCGCGCCGCGGTGACACGGGCGGCCCCGGTGATCCGCTGCTCGTATCGCCGCATGCCCGGGCCGGTGAACTGCCCCTGCAGCAGGCGCCGTTGGCGCTGCCATGCCTCGCCCGTGGCGGCCAGGACGCCGTCGCCGATGAGCAGTCGGGCGCGGTGCGAGCGTTTGACGTACCGGTCGGGATGGAGTGCGAGCACGTGCTGCACGGCATCCGGGGCAGTGATCAGGACGGTCGGGCGCGGACCGAGCCGTAAGGCGGCGACGCCGCCGAGCCGTTCGCGCGCCCGCGCGAAGAGGTCGACCAGTTCCCCTCCCTCGGCCTGCCACTGTTCGACGAGGTCGGGGTCGAGCTCGGGGACCCGGCGCCCGGAAGACGGCGAACCGGGGCGGGCGTGGGTGGCCATGGGGCGGCTCCTGTTCGACGGGTCGCGTCGGCGCGGACGGGCACGGTCTGGGCGCCCCGCACTGTAGGGGAGCAGGAGCGGTCGGCGTCACCCCGGATGACGGCGCCGTAAGCGCCGGGCCCCCGCGTGCGGGCCCGGCGCTCTCGCTCGGGACGTCCGGTCAGACGCGGTCGGCCGCGATCAGGACGTACTGGAAGGAGCCGTCCTTGTACGACTCGATGAACGCCTCTTCGATGCCGGTGACCAGCGACGACGTGGCCCGCAGCTCCCAGTAGGGCAGGGTGGCGGGCGTCAGGTCGATGACCGCCTGCGGCACGAGACGGTTGTCGGCCATGGCGCGCAGGTACTCCCGGCGGGAGTGGATGTTGCACTCGAAGTGCGCGTTGATCTGGGAGACCCACTTCGAGGGCTGGCCGTAACGCGGGTTCCAGCAGCCCGTGATGGTCACATAGCGGCCGCCGATCTCGAGGATCCGGGAGTGCTCGGCGAACAGGTCGTGCAGATCGACGTACATGCTCGACTCGTTGTTCCACGAGCCCGCGGCCTCGCCGGTCTCGAAGGGCATGTCGAGCATGTTGCACACCCGGGCGCGAACACGGTCCTGGATGCGCAGTTCACCGGCGCGCTGGTTGGCGAAGTCGGCCTGCTTGGCCGAGAGCGTGACGCCCTCGACCTTGGAGCCGAATCGTTGGTGCGCCATGACCATCGAACCGCCGCGGCCGCAGCCGGCGTCCACGAGCATGTCGTCGTGCCCGCGGGCGCCGAGGTGTTCCATGAGGACGTCGGCCTGCGCCGACTCGAGGCGGTGGAGCTCGGTGATCAGCTTCTTCTCGCGCTCGCTGTCGTCGGGGTCGCCCAAAGCGGCATGGTCGACCTCGCCGACGCCGTAGTGGTGGTGGTAGAGCCCGTCCACATCGCCCAGGCGCAGATTCACGGGCCTGGCCTCGTTGTTCCAGTAGCGCGCGATGTCACCCTGGTAGGGCGTCGCCGGGGCGGGAACGAACGCGGCGGCGGTGTCGGCGGTGGTGAACTCGGTGCTGGTCACAGGTGATTCCGTCCTTACCAGAAATCGGGCAGGCTGTATCGGTAGGTGTTGGTCTGGTGCCAGTAGTGGTTGCCGTCGACCCATGCGGCCACGCCCTGCAGGAAGCGCAGCACGCTGGGGGCGGGGGCGGCCGCGGCCAGGGCGGCTGACGCGGCTTCGAAGTCGCGCATGAGGTCGTTGTGGACCTCGACCGCCTTGAGATAGGCATCGCGCTCGGAGGCGTCCTCGCGCTCGGCGATCACCACGGGCAGGTTCAAGTGCCGTCCGGGGCTGGCAAGTTCCTTGGTGTACGAGTAGAGGTCGTTGACGATGGTGCTGGCGTTCCCGGCGAGCGCCAGGACCCGCTGCATGCCGGGCTGGGCATGCAGGTCGGCGGGCAGTTCGTAGCCGCCGACGGTGTCGGTGATGGTGGGGCAGGGGCGGAAGTTGTTGAACTGCCGCATCGCGAGGTACTCCCACACCTCGGGGGTGTGGTCCGTCTGGGCCCAGGCGCCCTCGGCGAGATACCCCAGGTGCAGCCGTGCCATGTCGTGCCGGTAGCGGTCCGCCTGGGAGGCGCTCGCCTGTCGCACGAAGTACTCCATCGCGGAGCGGTAGGCGCGCCGCGGGGCGTCCGCGTGCAGCGACTCGGCCCACTGGGGCTGGTATTCCTGCGTGGTGTGCAGGTGGTCCAGGGCGGTGTGCGCGAGCAGGAGGCGCCCCCCGAGGCCGATGGGCGAGCCTCCGTGGTCCTCGCAGTAGCAGTCGTCGACCGCGTTCTCGGCGACCATGAGCCGGGTGGCGACCATCAGGTGCTCGATGGTCGGGGCGTCCGGGTGGCAGGCGACCATGTAGCGCCCGACGGAGAAGCCGTCGAACTGGCCCTCCCACTCCTCGGGATACAGCTCGACCTCCTCCACCGCCCAGTCCTTGACCCTGCGGCTGACCTCCTCCACCCGCACCGGGTCGGGCTCGGCCACCGGGTGGTAGTAGAGGCCCGGGATGTGCAGGGCGTCCGCCGGGGCCTTCGGGGCCTCGGGGGTCTCGGGTGCTTCGGGGGTCTCGGGAGCCGCCGGCTGCGCGCGCCGGGCCAGGCTCAGGCCCGCCGTGCCCAGGCCGCTGGGGCCGCACAGGATCCGCTCCAGGGCGGGGCTCGGCTGCCTCGCCGCGGCGGCTGCCTCCTCCCCCTGCCGGGGGGCCGGGGGCGGGCCGGGCAGAACGCCGTGCGTGTACGCGGGGACGGGCGCCCCGAAGCGAGCCGCTGCGGCGGGCGGGCTCGGACGCAGAGGGGAAGACCCGGAGTCGGGCATCCGTGGCTCCTTGATGGGATGGGTGGCCTTCCCGGATCCGGGCACAGGTGCCCGGCCCGGGAAGGTCCGGGCTGTCGTGACCGTCCGGCGGATCCCGGGGTGCGTGGATCCTCGGGTCCGCGGGTCCTTGGGTCCGTGGACCCGCTAGGAGCGCCGGTGGGCGATCTGCACGTTCTCCAGCACGCCGAGCGCACTGGGCACCAGGATCGCGGCGGAGTAGTAGGTGCTGACCAGGTAGGAGATGATCGCCTGTTCGCTGATGCCCATGAAGCGCACCGACAGGCCCGGTTCGTACTCCTCCGGCAGACCGGTCTGGTGCAGACCGATGACGCCCTGGTTGTCCTCGCCGGTACGCATGGCGAGGATGGAGCTGGTCTGCTCCTTGGTGATGGGGATCTTGTTGCAGGGCAGGATCGGGACGCCGCGCCAGGCCGGTACCTGCTGGCCGCCGAGGTCGACGTGATCGGGGTAGAGCCCGCGGGCGTTGAGCTCGCGCCCGATCGCCGCGATCGTCTTGGGGTGGGCGAGCAGCAGCTTCGTGCCGCGGCGCCGGCAGAGCAGTTCGTCGAGGTCGTCCGGGGTGGGCGGGCCCGTGTGGGGCTGGATGCGCTGCTTGAAGTCGGCGTTGTGGAGCAGGCCGAACTCACGGTTGTTGATCAGCTCGTGCTCCTGGCGCTCGCGCAGCGCCTCGATGGTGAGCCTGAGTTGCTCCTCGGTCTGGTTCATCGGGCCGTTGTAGAGGTCGGCGACCCTGGTGTGGACCCGCAGAACCGTCTGGGCGACGGAGAGTTCGTACTCGCGCGGCTTGAGTTCGTAGTCGACGAAGGCACCGGGCAGGGCGAATTCGCCGGTGTGTCCGGCCGACATCGCGATCTCGGCCTCGCCGTGCTTGTTCTGGCGCTGCTCGGGAAGCCTCCTGAACTCCTCGAGGTGGGCCTGGAGGCTCGGCGCCGAGGCCTGCACGGCGGCGAAGTCGTCGCGGGAGAGGGTCAGCAGGGTGCCGGCGGTCTCGGCGGTCGCGGTGGAGTCCCATCTGGCGTCGGCGTCCAGAAGGGCCTGCTCGCCGAACCGGTCGCCGTCGGCGAGGACGTCCTGGCCGACGTCGTCGCCGTACTTGCCGACGGATTTCTGGTTGATGCGGCCGTGGGCGATCAGGTGGAGCTGCCCGGCGGGGGCGCCGCGCTCGACAAGGACTTCGCCGGCGCTGAAGTCGCGCTGGACGCAGCGGTCCGCGATCGCGGTCAGCACCTCCACGTCGTCGAAGCCGCGCAGCAGGGCCAGTTCGCCGAGTTCCCGTGGGATCACCCGGACGTCGCCACCGTCCTGGATGAACTCGATACGTCCGTCTCCGACGGTGTAGCTCAGCCGGCGGTTGACCCTGTAGGCGCCGCCCTTGGTCTCCACCCAGGGGAGCATCCGCAGCAGCCAGCGGGAGGTGATCTCCTGCATCTGCGGGGCGGATTTGGTCGTGGTGGCAAGGTTCCGGGCAGCCGCAGTGCCCAGACTGGTCTGCCGGGGCGGCTCCAGCTGTGCTTCCGGGCTGGTCTCAACGGTCATCGGGCGAGCTCTCCTTCGCAAGGGGTGGTAAAGGGCATGCGTGTGCGCCGAACCGCGCAAAGGGAAGTTGAGGGGTGTGTGATCTCAGAAGGTTCGTCCAGATCCGAGAACCATTTAACGGCCGTTGTGCATGGCTCGCCCGACAAGACCGGTAGGGGCACTCGAAACAGTGATCTTGTTCCGTGCGGTGTTTATCCGGGCCACCCACGGCGTTCCGGCCACCCGCCAGAGAGAGCTCAGCCGCCGCTGATCACGGTCGAAACAGAACCGCAGGGCTACGGTCACGAACCATTGCCGAAGCGACCCACCTGCACACCACTGGCCACGCGTACGACACCACGGCCGCCGCCTACGAGGCGCTTCTCCGCCACGAGTTGAGTGCCAAACCCGTGGACCGCGCCATGCTCACCGCGTTCTGCGAACTCACGCACACACCAACTCCGGAGCTGGCGCCTCAAAGAACGGCCTTCAGCCGCTGCGGGTCGGTGAAGAGGTGGCCCCGGATGCCTGTTTTCTGTGCGGCGCGGATGTTCTCCTCGCGGTCGTCCACGAAGAAGACATGCTGCGGGTCGGTGTTCAAAGCGTGCAGGCACCACTGGTAGGCGCCGGGGTCCGGCTTGGCGTGGCCCGTGCGGCAGGAGAAGGCGCGCAGGGGGAAGTGCTTGAGCCAGTGGTGGTGCGCCTCGTAGTAACTGGCCAATTCCTCGGGAATGTTGGACAGCAGCGCGATGCGGCGGCCGGATGCCGCGAGCTCCTCGACCAGGGCGACCATCGTCTCGTCCACGGCGCTCCAGCTGGCGACATCGGCCTCGACGAGCTCCGCGATCCGGCGCTCGCCGAAGTCCACGGCCAGAGTGTCCGCCACCTGGAGCCAGTACGCGGGGCCGGTCAACTCGCCCTGGTCGTAGGGCTGCCGTCGCGCCCAGTAGGCGTCCCAGAACGCCGGGGCGGGAACCTCCGCCGTACGGACGAGGCGGTCCTTGCCCTCGGCGGACTGGTGGCGGGCGATGACGCCGAACAGGTCGAAGAGCACCACGTCGGTCGATGCGGGCGAGTCGGGCACGGGGTCACACCTTTCGTACGGTGACACCGGCGGCGGCCAGCGCGTCGGTCTCGTCCTGCGCGGCGGACCCGTCGGTGACGACGGCGTGCAGGGCGGCGGCGGGAGCGACGAAGGCCAGCGCCGTGCGGGAGAGCTTGGGGGCGTCCGCGACGGCGATCACGCGACGGGCCGAGGCGATCGCCGCGCGCTTGACCGCCGCGTCGTCCAGGTCGTAGGCGGTCAGGCCGTGCACGGCATTCAGTCCGCAGCAGCCGATGACCGCGGTGTCGAAGCGCAGGGCGGCAAGCGACGCCTCGGTCAGCGGTCCGGTCAGGGCCAGCTCCCCCGGCCGGGGCCGGCCGCCGGGGACCAGGAGCGTCAACTGCGGCGCGCCGCTCAGCGCGTTCACCGCGTGGAGGGACAGCGGCAGCACGGTCAGCCGGCGCTGCTCCAGAGCGCGGGCCACTTCCAGGCAGGTGGTGCCGCTGTCGATGACGACGGACTCGCCGTCCGCGATCAGCCCCGCGACCTCGGCGGCGATGCGCCGCTTGGCCTCCAGGCCCTCCTGCGCCCGCAGCGCGAAGGGCGGTTCCTCACCCCGCAGCAGCAGGCTCCTGGCCCCGCCCCGAAAGCGCTCCAGGACCCCTTGGTCCGCCAGGGCCTCCAGATCGCGGCGAATGGTCATCTCCGAGGCGCCGGTCAGCTCCGCCAGCTCCGCGACACCGATCCGCCCGGCCTCGCGCACGGCATCGGTGATCTGCCTCAACCGGTCTGTACTACTGCTCACCATGCCGCAATCAAACAATAAACCTGTGCGATATGCAATCTTCCGAACAGACAACATGTTCGTTATGTTCGTTCGCATGGAAAGATCGCTGCGCTCGGGCCGACTGGCCACCTTCGCCTACTTCACCCTCAACGGCTTCCTCATGGGCATGTGGATCGTGCACATCCCGGCCGTCGAACACCGCGCCGGCATCAGCCACGCAGTCCTGGGCTGGCTCCTGCTGCTCCTCGGCGCGGGCGCCTTCGCCGGCATGCAACTGGTGGGCCCGCTCACCGACCGCTTCGGCGCCCGCACCGTCGTCCCCCTCAGCGCGGCCCTGTGCAGCGCGGCGGTGATCCTGCCGGGACTCGCCACCAGCACCTGGACGCTGGGCGCGGCGCTGCTGGTGCTCGGCCTCGGCAACGGCTGCCTGGACGTCAGCATGAACGCCCACGCCGTCCAGGTGGAACACGGCTACGGACGGCCCGTCATGTCCGCCTTCCACGCCGCCTTCTCCATCGGCGGCGTCCTCGCCGCCCTCCTGGGCGCCCGCACCCTCAGCCAGGAGATAAGCCCGGCGGCGACCCTGGGCGCCGTGGCCCTCCTCGGCCTCGCCGTCGCCGCACTCTGCGCCCCCGCACTGCTGCGCCGCGAAGCCCGCCCCGCCGAACCGGCCGTCACCACCCCGGCCGCGCACCGGCGCACCACACCCCGGCGCATCTGGATCCTCGCCGCCCTCGCCCTGATGCTCATGCTCTGCGAAGGCGTCGCCAACGACTGGAGCGTGCTGCACCTGCGCGACACCCTGGACGCACCGGCCGCCACCGCCGCCCTCGCCTACGGCGCCTTCGCCACGGCCATGACCGCGGGCCGCCTGCTCGCCGACCGGGTGGCCGCCCGCTTCGGCCCGGTGGCCGTGCTCCGCCACGGCGCGTCGGTGGCCGCTGCGGGCATGACGGTGGCCGCCCTGTCCCCGTGGATCCCGCTCGCCCTGATCGGCTGGACCGTGTTCGGCATCGGGCTCTCCGGCTGCATCCCGCAGCTCTTCAGCGCCGCGGGCCACGCCGACCAGGACGCCGCCGGAGCCAACGTCTCGCGGGTGGCGGGCCTCGGCTACCTCGGCATGCTCGCCGGACCCGCCGTCATCGGACCGCTCACCCACGTCGTCCCGCTCAACCTCACCTTCTTCCTGCCCGTGGCATTCTGCGTCCTGGCCGCCTGCACCGCGGGAATCCTGCGCACCCGGCCCACCGCCACCCCTGCCGACACCCTGGAAACCGAGACCGCATGACCGACACGAGCCCGCCAACCGATCTCGAACCCGCCCGCACCCCACGGCACTTCACCTTCTACGGCGACGGCGAAACCCTCAGCTGCACGCAACTGGAGGCCCCGGCGCCCCCGCCCGCCACGCCGGAGAACCCGCCCCTGGCCGTCGTGCTCCTGCACGGCGCCGGCACCAGCGACAAGGCCCGCTTCACCGCCCTGATGGCCGACTTCGCCGCGCGCGGACACCAGGCCCTGGCCTTCGACTTCTCCGGCCACGGCGAAAGCACCGGCAACCTCGGCGAACTGAGTCTGCGGCGCCGGTTCACCCAGGCGTGCGCCGTGATCGACCGCCACGTGCCGACCGGACGACGCCTGGTACTCATCGGGTTCAGCATGAGCGGCCAGACCGTCGCCGACCTGGCCGCGCACTACGGACCACGGGTGGCCTCCATCGGGCTGTGCGCGCCCGCGGTCTACGGGGCCAGGGCCTGGCCCGTGCCCTTCGCCGCCGGGTTCACCGAGATCATCCGAACGCCGGACAGCTGGCGCCGCTCCCCCGCCCTCGACGTCTTCCGCGGCCTGTCCTCCCGGGCGGTGCTCGTCACCCCGGCCGTCGACGCGGTGATCCCGCCCGCCGTGACCGAGGCCGTCGCCGGGGCCCTGGGTGCCTCGCGCTCACGATTCACCCGCCTCGTCCTGCCCGACGCCGATCACCGCCTCGGCCTGTGGTTCGCGGCGAACGCCGTACCGCGCCGCCGCTTCGTCGACACCGTCCTCGACGACACACGGCACACGGACTGCGGGGCGGCACCCGCTTAAGCGTAGCTCGGCAGAATCACGTCATATCTCGCGCGATGATTGAAATAAATCGACAGTAAGCGGGCAAGGACCGCCCAGCACACGGCGAACCCCCGGGCCTACCCCTGCGGCGGCTGCCCCGTCGAACCGCGCACCACCAACTCCGGCTCGAAGAGCAGTTCCTCCGTGGGCACCGCACTCCCCCCGATCTTCAGCGTGAGGATCTCGACCGCGGCGCGCCCCATGGCCTCGATCGGCTGACGCACCGTGGTCAGCGGGGGTTCGGTGCAGGTCATGAACGCCGAGTCGTCATAGCCCACCACCGAGACGTCGTGCGGAACGCCGAGACCCCGGCGGCGCGCGGCGCGCACCGCGCCCAGAGCCAGGGGGTCGCTCGCGCAGACGATGCCGGTGACCCCGGCGTCCAGGAGCCGCGCCGCCGCGGCCTGACCGCCCTCGATCGAGAACATGCCCCGCGAGACGTGCTCGTCGGGCAGCACACCGCCGGCCTGCTCGACGAGCACGCGGGCCGCGGCGAGCTTGCGCTGCGAGGGCATGTGGTCGGCGGGCCCGAGCACCAGGCCGATACGGCGGTGACCGAGCGAGGAGAGATGACCCCAGGCCTGCTCGACCGCGACCGCGTCGTCACAGGACACCGCGGGGAATCCGAGCCGCTCGATGGCCGCGTTGACCAGGACCACCGGGATCTTGCGCGCCGCGAGCCGCTTGTAGTGCTCGTGCGGGGCGTCCGCCTGCGCGTACAGCCCGCCGGCGAACACGACGCCGGACACCTGCTGTTGCAGCAGCAACTCGACGTAGTCCTGCTCGGAGACGCCGCCCTTGGTCTGGGTGCACAGCACCGGGGTCAGCCCCTGCTGGGCGAGCGCACTGCCGATCACTTCCGCGAAGGCGGGGAAGATCGGGTTCTGCAGCTCGGGCAGCACGAGCCCCACGAGCCGGGCCCGCTCGCCCCGGAGTTGGGTGGGCCGTTCGTACCCCAGGACATCCAGGGCCGACAGCACGGACTGCCGGGTCGCATCGGAGACCCCGGGCTTGTTATTGAGCACCCGGCTGACCGTGGCCTCGCTGACCCCGACCTTCCGTGCCACTTGAGCAAGTCGTCGCGTCATGAGCGCAAGAATAGCGCAATGTTTGCGTTTGTTTGCGTGCTTACTAAATCCCTTCGGGATCTGCCGACTTGGACGGCATGACGGCAGGCTGCCGCCTACGTCGACGAGAAGGTGCGGCACTTCGTCACCCTGGCCCGTGAGGTCCATCGGGCAGCCGAAGTCGTCGTCCTCGAGGGGCCGGACGCGGTCACGGCGGCCACCGGCCGTGTGGCCAGTTCCGTCGCGTGGCCGGTGCTGTCATCGGCGGCGCGCGCTGAAGGCAGGCGGGGTCCGAACGGGTGAGGGCGGATCGTTTCGGCGGCAAAATCCGGGCAGATCAGGTAACTCTGCTGGTCAGGACGGGAATGCCGGATGCGTTCACGTGCCCTTCCCAGCAGAGGAAAGCGATTCATGCGTCTTCGTCACACACTGGCCGCCGCGGCCGGTGCCGCCGTACTGATCCTGACCGTCCCCGGCTCCGCGTACGCGGCCGAGGGCGACTTCAAGTACACCTACGTCAACATCGACTCGGGCGAGGAAGGGCACGTCACCCTGCACGACCCGGCCGGCGGGGAGTGCATCACGCTTCCCGAGGCGGCCGTGGAGTACAGCCAGCCGCCCGCCCACTCCCCCAGGAACCGCACCGGCTCCTACGCGATCGCCTTCACGAACGCCGACTGCACCGGCGACCGGTTCACGATGCGCCCCAGGACCGGCGGCGCGAGCGAGCGGCTGAAGCTTCGGTCGGTGCTGTTCTCCTGATCCGCGGCGACACCGCCTGGTCTGCGGCAACACCGCCTTGTCCAAGGCGATACCGTCAACCGCCGCCCGTCCGACCCGAGGCCATCACCCCGGGTCGGACGGGCGTCCCGCCAACTGCAAGCACCGGAAGGCCTGTTCAGGCCTTGCGGGCCAGCAGGTGGATCGCCTTGAACTGCCGCCGGTCCTCGGGCTGCGGCTCGCGAACCATCCGGGCCACCTCGGCGAGCCCGGCCTCGCGCAGCAGCGCGGCCAGCCGGTCGGGCCACCACCGGTAGGCCGGCGCGACCGCATGATCGAAGACCTGCGTCGGGTGAGCAGCGTCCTCACTCGCCGAGAAGCCGATCAGCAGGTGGCCGCCGGGTGCGAGCACACGATGGAACTCCGCCAGGATGAGCGGGACTTCCTCCGGCGGTGTGTGGATGATCGACCAGCGCGAGAGCACACCGCCCAGCGCGCCGTCCGCGATGTCCAGCGCGGTCATCGAACCCACGTCGAACCGCAGGTCCGGAGAGGCCTCCCGGGCCAACTCGATCATCGAGGGAGAGGCGTCGACACCGAACGCCGAAAGTCCCAACTGGTCAAGGTGAGCGGTCACATGACCGGGACCGCAGCCCAGATCCGCGACCTGCCCTCCCCCGCCCGCACGGACGACCTCGGCGAAAGCGCCCAGGAAGGCGCGGTCCAGAGGGGCGTCGCGCAGCGAGTCGCGGAACAGCTGCTCATAGGTGACGGCCGCGCCGTCGTAGGCCTCGCGGGTGGCAGTGAGGGCATCATGTTCGACCATGCCCGCGAGCGTAGCCTCCGGCAGGAGACCTAGGGCACGCGGGCGACCGCGACGTAGAAGCCGCTCAACTCGGACTCGGGAGCGGGGGTTTCCTTGTACCAGTGTGTCGCCGTCACCAGGCCGGGCTCGACCAGTTCCAGTCCCTCGAAGAAGCGCTCGACCTCGTCGCGGCGGCGCATCCGCAGCGGCACCTGACCCTTCTTGTAGGTGTCGGTGACGGAGTCCGCGAGCTCGGGGTGTTCGTCGGTGGTGCCGTGGGAGAGCACGAGGTAGCTGCCCGACGGAAGCTGGTCCACCAGGGTGCGGGTGAGGCCGTAGGGGTCCTCTTCGTCGGTGATGAAGTGCATCAGGGCGATGAGGGAGAGTGCGATGGGCCGGTCGAAGTCCAGGAGTTCGCGGGCGTGGTCGAGGATCGCCGCGGGCCGGCGCACATCGGCCTGCACATAGTCCGTGGCGCCTTCCGGGGTGCTGACCAGCAGGGCCTCGGCGTGCCGCAGCACGATGGGGTCGTTGTCGGCGTACACGACCCGGCAGCTGGGGGCGATCGCCTGGACGATCTGGTGGAGGTTGGGCGCGGTGGGGATGCCGGTGCCGATGTCGAGGAACTGCCTGACACCGTTGTCAGCCAGCCAGGCGGCGGCACGGTGCATGAACGCCCGGTTCCGGGCCGCGTTCGCGCGCGCCTCGGGCGGCAGCTTCTCGCCCATCTCCTGATCGACGAGGTAATTGTCCTTGCCGCCCAGAAGCCAGTCGTAGACACGCGCCGGGTGGGGCTTGCTGGTGTCGATGAGGGAGCTGGCATCTTCTGCAGTCATCGGTGACTCCACTACGTCTCTGACCGTGTTCCGTGCGCGGCGGGCGGGGTGTATCGGCGGGGGTGTGCGCACCGCCCCGGCCTGCGAGGATCTTCCGCCCCCACAGGGCGATGGGTCAACTGTTGTGGCTGGTGGGAGAGTTCGCCGCGGCCGTGGCAGGAGTCGTGGCTACAGCTGGCGCAGGTGGTCGCGCAGGCTGCGGGCGGCCTGCGCCATCAGCGCATCGGCGCCGGGCTGCACGCTGGCGGGCACGAGGGACTCGGTCAGTACGGCGATCGCGAAGGTCTGCCCGTCGGAGTGCTCGACGACCCCGATCTCATGGCGGAGGTTGAGCAGCGTGCCGGTCTTGGACGACCAGGTGCTGGCGTCGGAGCTGAAGTCCGGGGTCAGCCGGTGGCGCAGTACGTTGTGGGCCATGAGGCCCCGCAGCCGCTCGGCCACGTCCGGGTGGATCTTCGACGGCGTCCACAGCGCTTGCAGCAGGTCGACATAGGTGCGGGCGCTGCCGGTGTTGGCGCGAGTGGTGTCGAGCTGGGGCACCCGGTGTCCGCGGCCGCTGGTACCGGCGTCGATGGCCAGGGCGTGGGCGAGATGGACCTCATCGGCGTCGAAGCGTTCCGCGGGCGTGTCGGACAGTTTGCCCGTGTTGTTCCGGACGGTGATGCCGCGGATGCCGAGCTCCTGGAGGATCGCGGAGACGTGGGCGGGCGGGGTGAGTTCGAACAGCGCGTCGGCGGCCATGCCGTCGCTCAGGCAGACGCTCAGATAGAGCAGGTCGTCGACGGCGATGCGGGCGGGGTGGCGGAAGCGGCTCAGACCGGTGGGTCCCGGCGTGGTGATGCGTCCGGGCTGCACCTCCAGCATCGTCGCTCCGTCGAGCTCGCCCCGCCGGATGCGCTCGACGGTCGCGAGCGCGAGCGGGACCTTGACCAGGGAGGCGGAGGGCAGGTGGGTGTCCGCCTCGATCCCCAGCTCGTCGCCCGTGTGCAGGTCCCGTACGAGGAAACAGCCGCGCAGGCCGCCGTCGCTCAACTGCCCGCGGATGTCGCGCAGCAGGGCCTCGGTGCTCGTGCCGCCGTACACGCCTCCGTACATGCCGCCGTGTGTGCCGCCCGTGGCGCCGTTCATGCCGCCGTTCCTCCCGTGGTCACGGCCGGGGCGTCCACGCCCAGGCAGCGGGCGATGGCGTCGCCCAGGCGCGCTTCGACGAGCTGCGGATTGCCGTCCGCCGCGGCGGCCAGGGCGAAACCCCGGCCGAGGGCTGTCTCGCCGATGGGCCGCCAGGTCAGGGCGAGTTCCTCGGCCTGCGCGCGCGAGCACAGCAGCAGGTCGCCCGAGCAGAGAACCTCGGCCGCGGCGCTCGTCAGGTCGGCGGCGGCGACGAGCTGCGCGGGGCGCAGACCCACCGCGTCGCGCAGCCGCGTGAGCGGATCGCGGATGTGCGGCACATCGTCCTCCGGCTGGATCCACACGCGACGGGCCGGACCGGTGGAGGCGCGGCCCATCCGCAACGTCTCGAGGTAGACGCGCTGCACCCCGGGATCCCCGGCGGCGGCGAGGCCGAGCGGCACGGACCACACCGCCTCGTCCGCGGGCACCGCGAGCAACGCGGCGCGCACCTGCTGCGCGCGCAGGAGCTCCTTGCGCTGCGTCGGCGCCGCCACCCGCAGGTCAAGCGTGATGCCGTGCCCGCGGGCATCGGCGACGAGACGGGCGCGGCCCACCGTGGAGCAGATGCCGGGCACCGCCAGCCGCCACGGCTTGCGCTTGACGGCTTCGGCCTCGTCGAGGAGCACATCGGCCGCCTGTACGAGCTGCCGGGCGGCGGGCAGCATGTCCCGCCCGAAGGGCGTGAGTACGGCACGCCTCGACGTGCGCTCGAACAGCGGCTCACCGAAGCGCTCTTCCAGCGCGGCGACGCGACGGCTGGCCACCGACTGGGACATCCGGGCCGCGGCCGCTCCGTCGGTGAAACTGCCGTACTGGCTGACGCTGACGAACGCGCGACACGCTCCCACGAGATCCACGCCGTCAACCCTATGCCAGATCGGCATGGAATCGCGCATGAGCGTATTGGACCGCATACGCACCCCGGGGCGAGGGTGACTCTGGCACTCACACCCACGTACCGGGACGGAGCCGTGCCGCGCCGTCCCCTATGCGCCCTGCCTTCGGGGCGCCCTGGAGGTTTGGCCCGTGAAGCACACCCGTGCCCGCCGTACCGTTTTCGGCGCGCTCGCCACGTTCTGCCTCGTCCCGCTCATGGCCTGCGCGGAGGGTGACTCCTCGGGGTCGTCGTCCCCGTCCACGGCGACCACGAAGCCCGCGGGGGCCGCGAAGTCCGCGGATACGGCGAAGCAGTCCGCCCGCGGTTTCAAGAAGCTGGAGCGCCAGTTCGACGCGCGCCTCGGCGTCTACGCCGTCGACACCGGCACCGGGCGCGAGGTGACGTACAACGCCGGTGAGCGCTTCGCCTACAACTCCACCTTCAAGGCACTGGCCGCCGGCGCCGTCCTCGACAAGTACTCCCTGGGCGGCCTCGATCGCAAGGTCACGTACTCCAAGGACGATCTGGTCCCCAACTCCCCGGTGACCGAGAAGCACGTCAAGACCGGCATGACGCTGGGGGAACTGTGTGACGCCGCCGTGCGCTACAGCGACAACACCGCGGCCAACCTGCTCTTCGACAAGCTGGGCGGCCCCAAGGGTCTGGACGCCGCGCTCGAGGACCTGGGCGACGACGTCACGCAGATGGACCGTCGCGAGCCCGACCTGAGCACGTGGGTGCCGGGCGAGAAGCGGGACACGAGCACGCCGCGGGCGCTGGCGAAGGACCTGCGTGCGTTCGTCCTCGGGGACGTCCTGGGCAAGGGCGAGCGCGCACAGCTGACCAAGTGGCTGCGGACCAACACCACCGGGGATCACACGATCAGGGCGGGGGTGCCCGGGAACTGGGTGGTCGGCGACAAGACGGGGACCGGCAGCTACTACGGGGCCCGCAACGACATCGCCGTGGTGTGGCCCCCCGACGGCGCCCCCATCGTCATGGCGATCTTGTCCAACCGCGCGAAGAAGGACGCCGAGCCGGACGACAAGCTGATCGCCGAGGCGGCTTCGGTGACCGTCGACTCGCTGTCGTAGCGCGTCGTACCCGCCGTGGGGCGCGCCCGTTCCTCGCTCCGTGCACCGGAGCCGCGGAGAGCCCGGCGCGCCCTGCTCCCGGCCCCCACGCGCATGAACCCCTCGCGCTCGAACCCCCCGCTGCCCGCGCCGAGAAGCACGTACCACCCGTACAAGGAGCCCTTGATGACGGATGCCGCACCGTTTGCCGAACCCCGCCGCAGACCCGCCCGGAAGGGCCCTCGTGTCGCGATCGCGGCGGGCCTGACCCTCGTGATCGCCGCAGGCGTCGGGTACGCCGCCGAACTCGGCCCCTTCGACCCCGGGCCCCCGACAGCCGACCCGGAAGCGAGGAAGCAGGCGCGCGCGTTCCTGGCCGACTGGGAGGCGGGGCGCATGTCACGGGCGGCGGCGCTGACGTCGCGTCCAGAGGAGGCGGAGCGTGTCCTGAAGAGCTTCACCTCCGGGCTCGACATCAGCGAACCATCCCTGAGCGCGGGGGCCGTCACGGCCGCTGACGACGGCACCGCGACCATGGCCTTCACCGCCAAAATGCCCGTCACGGAGCTGGGCACCTGGACCTACGACTCGGCCCTGCCGCTGCGCAGACAGGACGACGGCGCCTGGAAGGTGGACTGGGCGCTGTCCCTCGTGCACCCGAAGCTGAGCAGCACGCACAAGTTCCGGCTGGAGCGTGAGGACTCCGAAGGGCCCGAGATCAACGACCGTGACGGGAACGCTCTGTCGGGCTCGACGCATCCCTCCCTCGGCCCGCTCATCCCGCAGATCGCCAAGGACAGCGGTGCCGGTCCGCGTGGTGCCGTCCAGCTCGTCGACCGGGCCACCGGTGAGGTCACGGGGACAGAGGCCTCCTTCGGCAAGAAGTCCGAACGGCCCGCCGACAAGCCGGTGACCACCACCCTCGACGCCACCTGGCAGTCGGCCGCGGAGAAGGCCCTCGCCGCCGAGGCCGACGGCAAGGACGCCGCGCTCGTCGCCCTGCGGATCGACGACGGGGAGATATTGGCGGTGGCCAACTCCCCCGCATCGGGCTTCAACCGCGCCGTCTCCGGCACCTACGCTCCCGGCTCCACCTGGAAGATCGTCACCACCAGCGCGCTGCTGCTCAAGGACGCTGTCGCGCCCGGTGATGTCGTGGACTGCCCCAAGTACCTCACCGTCGGGAAGCGGTTCCAGAATGTCGAGGCCTCCGAACACCGCGACGCCACCTTCCGCAAGGACTTCACCGCCTCGTGCAACACGGCGTTCATCGGCCTGCGCGACAAGGTCGGCGACCAGGAACTGGGGGACGTCGCCGGCAAGTACTTCGGGGTCGGCCAGAAGTGGAACGTCGGCATCTCCTCGTACGACGGGTCGGTTCCCGTCCCCCGTGACCAGACCGAGAAGGCCGCATCGATGATCGGGCAGGGCCGGGTGCAGGCCAACCCGCTGATCATGGCGTCCGTCACCGCGACGGCGGTGTCCGGCACCTTCCACCAGCCCACGCTCACCGGCACGGCCAAGGACACGACCACGACCACTGCGCTGCCGCGCGAAGTCGTCGCGCAGCTGCGTGAGTTGATGCGCGCCACGGTCACCGAGGGCACGGCGAGCGCCCTGGCCGATCTGCCGGGCGCGGTGGGGGCGAAGACCGGCACCGCCGAGGTCTCCGAGGACGTCCCCAACAACGGCTGGTTCGTGGCACACCGCGGCAATGTCGCCGTGGCCTGTGTCGTCGAGAAGGGCGTCACCGGGGGCTCGTCCGCCGGGCCCGTGGTCCGCAGCCTTCTGGGGGCAGTGCCGGACGGCGCCTCCTGACAGGCCCTGGCGGCACTCCCTCCGGACGCCCCTGCTCCGGTTACGCCGCCGCCTTCGGTCTGCCCCTTGTGCCGAGTGTCCTTGCGGCCCTGCTGGCCGTCCGCGCGCGCGGCACGTGAGAGTCGTTTGCCGGAGCCCGGGGCGCGGGCGTCACGTGAGAACCGCCCGCCGGAGCCGTGAGCGCGGGCCTGCCCTGGCCCGGCCTCAGGAGTCCCGGCACTCCACGTGGCCCCAGCCGTGCGCGTTCTTCGCGATCTTCTCTCCGGCCGCGTAGGGCTTCTGGCAGTGGCAGCGGCCGGGGAACTTGGCCTTGATCACTCCGCCCGAACCGCCCTTGCCCGACCGTGCGGCGGAGCTCTTGCCCGTCCCTGCCGCGGAGGTCTTGCGCGACCGCCCGGCGGGCGCGGCCGTCATGCGCTCGGGCCGCGGCTCCGGAATCGCGAGCGTTCCGTGGGCGGTTCCGGCGGGCTTCTGCGTCGTGGCGGCGTCACTGGCCGCGACGTCGGCGATCGCGTTGAGGTGGTCACCGTCCACCTGGTGGGCTGCCACGTGCCGGAAGGTCACCGGGCGGCCCTGCAGAAGTGCGTCGATGCGGACGACGAGGTCCTTGTTGGCCACCGGCTTCTTCGCCGCGGTCAGCCAGCCGTTGCGCTTCCACGAAGCGATCCACTTGGTGACCGCGTTCATCGCGTACTGGCTGTCCATGCGGACCTCCAGCGGCAGGGCCGGGTCAGTGGACTCCAACAGCTCGGCCAGCGCGGTCAGTTCGGCCACGTTGTTGGTCGTGTCGCCGAGCGGACCGGCCTCCCAGCGCTGCGGGCGCCCGTCGGAGTCGGCGACCACCCAGGCCCAGGCCGCCGGGCCGGGATTCTTCTTCGCGGCTCCGTCACAGGCGGCGATGATCAAGTCAGACATCCCTCGATGATGCCAGCCCGGGACGGGCTCGCAGGCCACCGCCCCTCCGCCACACGAAGGCCGCCGCCTCCCAGCCCAGCGAACCACCGCAAGTCACCGCACGCCGCCGGCGGCCCGCGCGGCGCTTCGGCCCTACGGCGCTACGGCATCCAGCGCCGGGGCGATCACGGCGAAGGCCTGGTCGGTCAGCCGGGCAGGGTCCTCGGCGCCGCCGCTGTCGCTCCACCGCTGCAGCACGGCGTCGAAGGCGGACAGCGCCATCCCCGCGGCCAACCGCGGATACATGTCCGCGCCCGCGTCGCGCCCAAGCCGCCGCGCCACCTCCCCCGTCAGGTCGTCGCTCCACTGCGCCTGGTGCTCCAGGAAGCGGGCCCGCAGGGCAGGAGTACGCAGAATCAGCCGGACCACGGGCAGCACCCGCTCGGAGTGATCGCCACAGGCGGCGACGGGCACCCACACGGCGTGCCGCAGCGCCACGGACGGCGGCTCCTCGTCGGGGCGGGCGGCCAGCTCCGCGTGGATGCCGACGCCCATGTCGGCCAGGAACTGGACGACCACGTCCTCCTTGGACGCGAAATACCGGAAGAACGTCCGCCGGGAGACCCCGGCGGTGGTCACGATCTCGTCGATGGTGACCGCGTCGAACCCCTTGCGGGCAAGGAGCTGCAGCGCCGCTTCGGTCAACTCGCTCGATACGAGCTGCCGTTTGCGCTCGGCCATGGTCACTTCAGGGCGGGAACTCACCGGGCCATCGTACACGGTCACGTACACGCCATGCCTTCCATGACACTCAGGATCCTCTTGACACTGAGTGCCACGGGCGACAACATGTGCCGCATGACGCAGCAACAGAGCTGGACAGCCGAGCAGATACCGGACCAGACCGGGCGCGTGTTCGTCGTCACCGGAGCCAACAGCGGGCTCGGTCTCGCGACCACACGAGCGCTCGCCGCACGGGGCGGGCACGTGATCCTGGCGGTACGCGACATGGACAAGGGCCGCCGGGCGGTCAGCGAGATCACCGCCGGGCAACCCGAGGCGAGCCTGGAGGTGCGCCACATCGACCTGGCCGACCTCGCATCGGTCCGCGCCTTCGCCGACCAACTGCGCGCCGACCATCCGCGCCTCGACGTGCTCATCAACAACGCGGGCGTGATGGCGCCGCCCCGCACGCTCAGCGCACAGGGCCACGAGTTGCAGTTCGCCTGCAACCACCTCGGGCACTTCGCGCTCACCGGACTGCTGCTCGACCTGCTCGGCGCGGGGAGCAAGCCGCGTGTGGTGACGGTGAGTTCGGTCAACCACAAGCAGGCGCAGATCCGCTTCGACGATCTCTCCGGCGAGCGCCGCTACAAGCCCATGGGTTTCTACAACCAGTCAAAGCTCGCCAACGCCGTCTTCGGGTGGGAGCTCCACCGCCGTCTGACGCGGTCCGGCAGCCCCGTGCGCAGCGTGCTCGCCCACCCCGGCTACACCGCCACCAACCTCCAGTGGGACACACCGACCGGCCTGTGGCAGCTGGTGTTCGGCCGCATCGGCAGTCCGCTCCTCGCGCAGCGCCCGGCCGACGGTGCCCTGTCCCAGTTGTACGCGGCCACCGAACCGGCCGTGGAGAGCGGCCAGTTCATCGGCCCGGGCGGCATGGGCGAGCTGCGCGGCGCGCCGACGCGGGTCAAGTTGGCTCCCGTGGCGACGGACCCCGAGACGGTCCGCCGTCTGTGGGAAGTGTCGGAGCAGCTGACCGACGTACGCTTCGCGTTCCCGGCGGCCGTCTGAGTCCGCGCCCTCAGCGCGCGACGGGGCGGATCAACTCCCAGGTCTGGACGGCGTAGTCACGGGTCATGCCGTGGCGTTCGTACAGAGCGAGCGCGCCGGAGCTGTTGTCGGTGTCCACGCCCAGACCGATCCGGTCACGGCCGAGGGCCGCGTAATGCCCGAAGGCATGGCGCAGGAGATAGCTGCCCAGGCCCTGGCCGCGGGCCTGGCGCAGCACGCCGATGTGACCGATCCAGGCCATCGACGCGCGGTTGTTGCGGGTGCGCAGCACCGCGGCGTCCCCGACGCCGTCGACCTGCGCGATCCACACCAGGGACCAGTCGGCGTGTTCGGCGTCGACGTCGTCCGACCACTGCTCGTACGTGCGCGGATGGAAGTCGAATTCATCGGCGAAGGCGTCCTGGAGCAGTGCGTGGGTGCGACGGCGGTCCGACTCGTCCGCGCAGGTGCGCAGGGTCACGCTGGGTGGCGGTTGCGGCAACGGGTCCGCGGCGGCGGACAGCGGCCGGACCATCGCGTTGTAGCGCCGGACCGGGGTCCAGCCCCGTGCGCGCATCACGCGCGGGTCCAGTGTCGGCTCGATGCCGAGCTCCAAGTGCAGCACCGCGCGGTCCGCTCCGTTGGCGGAGGCGCGTTCCGCGGAACGCGCCTCCATCAGGTCGAGCAGGTGCTCGGAGGCCAGGGGGCGGTCGGGCAGCGTGTAGTACTCCGCGTCGATCCGCTCGCCGCCGGACTCGTCCCACAGCAGGCCGTACGCGACCAGCCGGCCGTCGTCGAACAGCAGCCAGGAGTTGTGCTCCAGGTCCGCTTCGGGGTGCTTCAAGTCGGCCTGTATTTCATAGAGATCGGTGTCGGCACGGCCGATCTCCAGCCTGTCGATCTCATTGAGCAGCGCGCACACGGCCGCCGCGTCGTCGAACGTCGCGGGGCGCACGGTCAGGCCGGACGGAAGGGCGTCGGACAGGCTCATGAGCCCACTCTCCGACGCCGGAAGCCCGCCCTGCAACGGACTTTCCCGATGGCGGGCGCGCACGGCCCCGGGCCGACCCCTTACCGGTCGGTGGTGACCTTCTCCAGGAGCGACGCGAGGATCGGCTCGGCATGTGTCCACAGCAGGGCGCCGCCGATTCCCGGTACGACACGGCGTCGGGCGCCGGGGATACGGGCGGCGAGCCGTGCTCCGTTGTCGGGCGAGTGGCTGGTGTCCCGTTCGCCGTACCAGATGACGACGGGGACGGTGATGGATTCGAGGGCGAACGGCCAGCGGCTCATGGCCAGGACCGTGTCGCGGGCGTACCCGGCGCCACCTTGGCCGAAGCCCTCGTCCAAGGCTCTGCGGTACGCGGCCGCGAAATCGGGATCCCGGTACACCGCGAGGTCGCACTCCGGGCTCCCGGCCATGACCATGCCCCACATCGCGTCCGCGGTGAAGCCGGCGAACAACTCCTCGGCGCCGACCGGATCGCACGCGGTCCGCTCGACCAGACCGCGCAGATCGGCCGCCAGGGTGGCGGCGAACTCCGGCGCGGCGACCTCATCCGCGCCGGAGACAACGGCCAGCGCCGATGCCACACCTGCCTCGGCGCAGGCGAGAGCGAACGGCGCACCCTGCGAGTTCCCGACCACGAGCGGCCGCCCCAGCCCCCGCAGCCCGCAGAGTTGCCGCATGTCACCGGCGACGGCGGAGAACGTCCGGCCGGGCGCGGGTGTGGAGGCACCGAGCGCCGGGCGGTCCACGGAGACGAGGCGCACCCCGAGCGCTTCGACGGCCCCCGCGCCGAAGCCGAGCCACCGGCTCGTCGCGGCACCCGGACACAACAGCACGGGCACCCCGTCCGACGGCCCCCACTCCGCCCAGCCGAGCAACCGTCCGTCGGACAGGCGGCTCTGGCCAAGGCGGGCAGGGGTGTCGGCGTACACAGTCATGATTCACATCATGACCACCGGCAGACGCTCTCGCATGCGACTTTCGCCGCGGCCCGGCCCCGCTCGGGGCGAACGCCGCCCGGTGCGAACGCCGCCCGGTGCGGGGCTAGATGCCGAACGGCGCGGCGTAGCGCACCGTGCCGGCGGGCAGCGGGTGATCGGTGTCGAGGGCGAGGGCCATCATGGCCTCGTCCGGGACGTCGACGCTGATGCCGATGCCGTACGCCGAGGCCCGGGTGAAGCCGAAGCGCGGGTAGTACGCGGGATGCCCGAGGACGGTGACGTAGCGCTCGCCCTTGTTCCTGGCGGCGTCGAGCGCGGCGCGGATGGCCGCGGTACCGGCGCCGGTCTTCTGGTACTCGGGGAGTACGGCGACGGGAGCCAGGCACAGGGCCGGGGTGTCGCCGATGTGGCAGCGGGTCAGCAGTGCGTGCCCGACGAGCCTGCCGTCCGGGTCGGTGGTGACGATCGAGAGGCCGTCGATCCACGCGGTGTCGGCACGCAGCGCGTCGACGAGGTCGGCCTCCGCAGGTGTGTCGAAGGCGGCGACGACGATGGCGCGGACGTCGGGGGTGTCAGCGCTGGTTTCGGCGCGGGTGATCCAGGTGTTGCTCATGGTGGACGGTGATCCGTTTCATGGTGGGTTCGTGTGGGTGACGCCCCGCGAGCTCACGCTCCCGGCGAGGGCGCATACGCCTGGGTCAGGCCACGGCCCGGGACGTGAGGAGGGTCCGGGCGGTGCGCATGGCAGTGGCCTTGAGCGCGGTCATCAGCCCCACCTCCCCGTCTTCCTCGATCCGGATCACACATGAACAGCACGGATCGTAGCATCCGGCCGATTTCCGGCGTGGCCGACGCGTGCCGACCGGACGGCGCGCGGCCGCGGTCCGACCCCTTGCACGCCACGGGTCGCACCCCATAAGTTACCGACGAGTAGTCCCAGTTCGGGCTCCGCGCGACAGCGACGCGCCGGGAACGTGCCGGGAGCGTCCCGCCGCAGCCGCCCAACAACTGACGGAGGCCACCATGCCCACACTCGACCGCCAGGACGACGTCTTCATCCTCGACCTCGGGGACGGCGAGAACCGCTTCCACCCCGACTGGCTCACCGCCGTCGACGCGGCGCTCGACGAGGTGGAGAAGGCCGAGGGGCCCCGCGCCCTGGTGACCGCCGCGACGGGGAAGTTCTTCTCCAACGGCCTCGATCTGGACTGGCTCTTCGCCCACGCCGACCAGCACCAGGACTATGTCATCACCGTCCACGGACTCCTGGCACGCATGCTGTCCCTGCCGGTGATCACCGTGGCCGCGCTGCAAGGACACACCTTCGCCGCCGGGGCGATGCTCTCCCTGGCCCATGACTTCCGCGTGATGCGCGCCGACCGCGGCTTCTGGTGCCTGCCGGAGGCCGACATCAACATCCCCTTCACTCCCGGCATGTCCGCGCTGATCCAGGCCCGGCTGACCCCGCAGACCGCGCACGAGGCCATGACGAGCGCCCGCCGCTACGGCGGCCACGACGCGCTGGCCGCCGCCGTGGTCAACCACGCGGTCGACGAGGACGCCGTACGCCGCACGGCAGTGGAGATCGCCCACTCCCTGGCGAACAAGGCCGGACCCACCCTGGGCACCATCAAGACCCGCATGTATGCCCCCACCCTGGCAACCCTGCGGGACAGGGACGCCCCCCCTCGGCTAATACGCCGCGCCCGATCATCGATCCTGGCACCCGACGACGATTGTCCGCGAACTGTATTGGCGGCCGGGCCAGTTGGGCACTCTCAGGGCACCGAGCGACGCGCCGGAGGTCTGCCGTGGGTCATGGGGTTCGCTGGACGGTCGTGGTGCTGTCCACGCTGGGCGCCTTCGGCGTGCCGTGGACCGTGCTCACGCTCACCGGCGCGGGACCGGAAGCCGCCCTCGCCCTCGCGTCGACGACCAGCGCGGCGGTGCTCAGCGCGGGCGGCTGGTTCGCTTCCCGCGACCTGGCAACGGCCCGTCCGGGGGCGCCGTCGCAGACACCTCCGGCGGGCGCACCCCTGATCATCGGGCCGCTGCCGCACGAGCCCCTCGCCTTCCAGCAGCGCCCCGAGCTGTTCGAGGCCGTCGAGACGAGCATGAAGCAGCATCGGGTCGCGGTCGTCTGCGCGCTCACCGGCGGCCGGGGCGTGGGGAAGACGCAGTTGGCCGGGGCGTACGCGCGTTCCTGCGTGGACGCGGGGTGGCGTGTCGTCGTCTGGATCGTGGCCGAGACACCGGGGCAGGTGGTCGCGGGGCTCGATGAACTCGCGGAAGCCGCGGGCGTCAAGGGCGGAATCCAGGACGCACAGCTCGCGGCCGCGGCGGCACGCCGGTGGCTGGAGCAGCTGCGCCAGCCCGCCCTGCTCGTCCTCGACAATGTCGTCGACCCGGACGAAGTGGCGCGCTGGCTGCCGCGGACAGGCCCCACCCGAACCCTCATCACCAGCACCGTGCGCTCCGTGACCCACCTCGGCGCCGCCGTGGACATCGGAGTGTTCACCCCGGACGAAGCCGTGGCGTTCCTGCGCCAGACCGCGGGGGCGCGGGACACGGAGGAGCACGGCGCCCTCGCCGCCGGGGAGCTGGCCGAGGACCTGGGCCAGCTCCCCCTGGCCCTGGCCCAGGCCGCGTGGGTGATTCGGACGCAGGGCCTGACCTTCGCCGAGTACCGGGATCGTTTCCGGCACAGCAGGCTCGCCCGGGTCGTCCGGCGCTCGCCGGGAGAGCCCTACCCGATGGGCGCGGCGGCCGCCCTCGCCCTGGCCATCGGGCACGTGCCGACAGGAGACGACACCGCGGCCGCGCGCCGCGTCGTGGAACTCATGTCGCTCCTCTCCCCGTCCGGCGTGCACCGCGATGACCTCCGTGCCGTCTGCGCGCACCAGGACGTGTCCGAGACCGACAGCGCGGTGGGCCTGCTGTGCGAAGCCTCGGTACTGACGCTGAGCCTGGACGGGACCACCGTCCTGATGCACCGGCTGACCCAGCGGATCGTCCGGGACCAACTGCTCGACGAGGAGCGCCTGGACGCCCGCCTCACGGAAGCGGCGGGCGCCCTGCGCCAGTTGGCCCGGGCCGGCGCCACATCCGCACCGGACGCCGTCGACCGCGGGCTCACCGATCACATCCTGGCGCTGTGGGCAGCGGCCGAGCCACTCGGCGACGCGGCCCGGCGTGATCTCCTTGACTTGCCGCGGAGCGCCATCACGCTGCTCGTGGACCGCGGCGAAGCGATACGCGCCTGCACGGTCGGCCAGGACGTGCTGGCCGAGCACGAGCGGCTCGTATCCGCCCAGGACGACAACTTCTTCGGGGCACTGGCCGCACTGACCTACGCGTACCAGGCACTGGACCGGTACGACCTGGCAGTGGCGCTGCGCGAACGGTCCGTGACAGCCGCACTGGCACGGTACGGCCCGCGCCACCCGCAGACGCTGCGGTGGGTCAACGCGCTCGGCTACGCCCTGGAAGGGGCCGGGCGGCTGGACGAGGCGGAAGCGCTGCACCGCCGGAACCTCGCCGACAGCCTCGAGGTCAACGGCCCGGACGGCCAGACGACGATGCTGGCGCAGATCAACCTCGCCAGCGCGCTGAGGTCCAAAGGCGACGACGCTCCAGCGCTGGCACTCTTCGAGAAGAACGTCAGGGACAACGAACGCGGCATGGGGCCCGACCACGTCTCCACCCGCAACGCACGCGGTGAACTGGCCCGGATGTACGAGCGCGTGGGGCGTTACGAGGAGTCTCTCGCCCTGCATGACGTGGTCCTCGCGGACGTCCTTCGCACCGAGCGGCACGGAGGCGATCTGCATCTCTGGTGGGGCCGCTACCGGGCGCTCGCGCTCCAGGGCGTCGGCCGTGTCGACGAGGCCATCGAGGAGCTGAGCCATCTGCTGACGCTGGGACAGGAGGAGTTCGGCCCCGATCACCCGGAGACCCTGAACGTCCGGCTCTTCCTGGCCCGCGCCCACACCGCGGCCGGCAACCATTCCCGGGCCCTCAAGCTCTTCACCCGGGTCGTCGCCGAACGCCTGCGTGTCCTGGGCCCCGACAACCGCCGCTCCCTCAACGCCCGCCGCAACCTCGGCCTCGCCCTGATGGCCGCGGGCAAACGCTCCCGTGCCGCCGACACGCTTCGAGACGTTCTCGCCGACTACGAGCGCGTCCTCGGCCCCGGCCACCCCTACACCGAAGGAGCCCGCACCGACCTCAACCGCACCCGGGGCACCTAGTGACAGCAGGAGTCACCCCCGGCCCGTCGGATCAAAGGGCCTGCGTACCGGGATCGCGCCGCATCGCGCGCTTCCCCTTCTCCACGGCCCCGGAGAGGCGTACGGAGGGAAGGACGGGGGACCCGGCAGCCAGGCACATCGTGCCTCGGCATCCGCACGGGCTTCCGTTCGACGACCACAAGGAGGCGCGATGTCGACACAGACCCATCGCCTCGTCATCCACCAGCTCGCTCGGTGCGAGGAGTGCGCCGTACTGCGGGTGAGCGGTGAACTCGACCGGTCCGTCGAGAAGTTCTTCCTGCGCACGCTCGGCGAGTCCGTCATGGCGGGTCATCGACATCTCGTTCTCGATGTGACGGCGCTGGTGTTCTGCGACTCCCGTGGTCTCAACTGCCTGCTCGGAGTGCGGTGGTTGCTGCGGCGCCGCGAGGGCCATCTGCTCCTCGCGGGAGCCGGACGCCATCTCGTGTCGCTTCTGACATTGACCGGCAGCGTGGAGATGTTCCCCCGCTATCTCACCGTGGGCCAGGCCCTGCTGTCCCTGCCGCCGTCCCACCGCCCCGCGTGGCCGCCCCCGTCCCCCTCCTGCCCGGACGGGGCGCCGAGCGACGCCCCGGCGGGTGGCGTCTGATCATCCCGGCCGTCGCGCGGCGCGACCCGTGACGCGGCAGGGCCCTTGATACGGCAAGGCCCTTGACGTGCCGCTGGGGCACCCGAAGAATGACCGCACTCTGACAACGTTGTCCAAGGAAGGTCGCGCCACGATGCCGCAGCAAGTCCGGGGACTCACACGCCGCCAAGCCCTCCAGTTGCTCGGGGTCTCCGGCGCCGTCGCGGCCTTCCCGCTCTCCCTCGGCTCGGGGCAGGCCTCGGCCGCCGCGCAGCCGGACGCGATCGCGAGCACCTACTACCGTGTCCTGCTGGCTCACACCCGCTGGGCCGAGACCCAATGGGACTCCGCCCGAGGCCACTACACGGCCAAGGACTTCGGTTTCGCCGTCGTGCTCGGCAACGCCGTCCTGCTGACCCGCGGCCCCTACGACGCCGGGCTCGCCGGAGTCGACAAGGACACCCTGCGCACCCGCACGCTCGCCACCCTGAAGCACTTCGCGGCCTCCAACCGGCTGACGGGCGGCGACGAGTGGGGCCGGAAGCTGTTCTTCGACACCACCTTCCAGTCCTACTTCGTCCTGGCGGCACGCCTGCTCTGGGACGACCTCGACGAGGCGACGCGGCACGACGTGGACACCATCGTCCGCGGACAGGCGCAGTACACCGCGGAGTTGGGCACGGGCGACGATCCCGACTCCGGCGACTGGTCTCCGCACGGACTCAGCGGCGGCTTCAAGGGCGACACCAAGCTCGAGGAGATGGGCATCTACGCCCAGTCGCTCGCTCCCGCCCTGGCCTGGGCGAGCGACGACCAGCGCCATGACACGTGGCGCGCGGCCTTCGGCCGCTGGAGCCGCAACGAGGCGGGCCTCCCGGCGGCCGACCTCGCCAACCCGGCCGAGGTGGACGGCGTCGCCGTCAGCGCGAACACCGCCCAGAACCTGTACGACACCTTCATCGTCGAGAACCACGGCTCGTTCGGCCCGCACTACCAGGAGGAACTCTGGCGCACCTCGGGACGCAACTCCGCCCACTTCCTCGCCGCGGGACAGCCCCTGCCCGAGGTGCTCACCGCCCAGCCCAACGCCGGCCCGCTGTGGCGCACGCTGCTCGGCGTGATGAGCGATGCGGGCGAACCCCTGATGCCGATGGTCGCCGACCGCGAGCACCTCTACGGCCGTGATGTCATCCCCCTCGCCTTCCTGGCGCAGGTCACCGGCGACCGCGCCGCCGCCGCCTGCGAACGCGCCCTCGCCGAACGCCTGGAGGCGTACCAGAAGTACCCGCCGGAGTACCGCATCGCGAAGTTCTCCGGTGAACCCAAGTACGAGCCGGAGGCGCGCGCGGAGGTGGCCATCAGCTATCTCCTGCACGAGTGGCGTGCCCGCTCCGGGAAGCCGCCCGTGCGCCCCCTCTCCCCCACCGAGCTCTTCGCGCAAGCGAGCGGCGTCAGGGATCACGGCACGGGCCCCGGCCTGGTCTCCCACCAGTCCCCCGGCGCCTGGGCGGGCACCGTCAGCAAGCCGGGCTTCGCGAAGTTCGCCTGGCAACCGGCGCACGACGACTGGCTGTTCGCGCTCAGCGGCACCACGCCCATGTTCCTGCCGAGCACCCGGACCGAGGTCACCGGGCGGAAGGTGGCCACGTACACGCGGCTGCGGGACGGCTTCGACGGGAGCGCGAGCGTGCTGGCGCTGGAGGACGGTCATGCGGGGTTCACCACCCTGCCGTCGGGCGCCGTGGTCTACGCGACGTCGGGCACGGCGGCCGGGGAAGGCCACCTGGAGGTGCACAACCTGTCCATGCCCGGCGTCCCCGGCCTGGACGGCAGCCGCACCTATCGCACCGCCGAGGGCAGCGCCACCGTCAAGGCGGGGTCCGGCGACCGGCCCTCCGGCGGGCCGCGCACCGATGAACTCACCTTCCCCTCGGACCAGTTCCGGCATCTGCGGATGCTGGGCGTACGGCCCGACCCGTCGTACGGCTATTCGCTGTACGCCTTCGAGATACGCGACGGCGCCACGGGCGAGGACCTGGCACGCACCGGCGGCGCGAAGGCATCCGCCTCCTCCTTCGACCCGGGCAAGGAGCCCTCGCTCGCGATCGACGGTGGCGGCACGAGCCGCTGGGCGGTGTCGCGCGCGGACCGTACGCGGGCGGACAGCTGGATCGCCGTCGACCTGGGCTCCGCGCGGTCCGTCGACCGGGTGACGCTGCGCTGGGAGTCCGCGGCGGGCCGCGCCTACCGGCTCCAGGGGTCGGCCGACGGAGAGCAGTGGACGGATCTGGTGGCCTGGCCGCAGCCCGACCTCACCAGCCGCGGCCGGTGGCTGGACGTCGACGGCCGTGCCGGTCTCGTCGTGCGGGGCGGCGACCACCCGCTCTCGGTGTACGGCGACACGGTCGTCCTCTCCGACGGTCCGGCCGAGAGCGTGCTGATCGAGGGGCTGCCGGGTGCGACACCTCAGGAGCTGCGCGCCGCTGCCGCGGAGAAGACACCCTCGGCGAGCTCCGCGGACGTCAAGGCGGCACTCACCGAGCACTACCTGAGCCTCTTCAACCTCTCCCCCGACGCCGTGACCACGACGGTGACGTTCCCCCGCGCACGCTCCGGAGAGGCCCGTCTCTACGAGGGCGTCCAGACCCTCACCGAGACCGGATCGGCCTACCGCGCCGAACTGCCCGCCGCGTCCGCCCTGTTGGCTCCGCCGCGCATCACCCTGACCGCCAAGCGCCTGCCCGCCGGGCTGCGCGCCGAGGTCGTCGACGGCGCCACCGTACGGCTGAGCGGGCCGTCCTGCCGTGTCACCGTCTCGGCGCAGGGCAGGAGCGTGGGCGCCACGGTTCGCGCGGGCCGTACGACCACGGTCACGGTGCCCAGGGCCACGGCGTATCCCCTCGCGGATCTGGCACTGGGCCGCGTCACCTTCCCGACCTCCCCGCTGCCGCCGGGCATGACGGACCCGCGGGCCGCCGTGGACGGCGACGAGGCAACCGCGTGGTCCGCGGGCCGGGACGACCGCATGGTCGTCGACCTCGGCGCCGAAGTGCACATCGGCGAGATCCGCACCCGGTGGCGCGGCGGCCACGCCCCCGCCTCCAGCGTGGAGTTCAGCCTCGACGGCCGTACGTACGACGGCTCGGCGCGGCTTTCGGCGCGCGGCAGCCTGCGCCCCGACCGTACGGCGCGCTATGTGGCGCTCCGCGTCACCGCCGCGTCCGGGGGCGCCCTGACCGCGTTGACCGTCACCGCATGACAGCGGCGCCAGGGGACATGGCCGAAGCCGCCATGTCCCCGGGCGCCGTCAGGCAACTCCCCCGGATGTTCCGTTACTTGGCGCGCGCCAGAGCGATCGCGCCCTGAAGCCGCTCGCCCGCCTCGTACATCATGTAGGGAACGCCGTTCTCCGTGCCGAAACTCGGCGAGGCGCTGCGCCCGTTGTCCGGGGCGCCGTTCATCGAGTCGTGGAAGACACCGAGGTGATCGCGGCGGGAGAAGTCCTTACCGACCTCGGTGATCAGTATGTTGCCGCCGCTGCCCTTGTCGGTGTTGTAGACGACATAGGCGCTGTTGCCGCGCGTGAGCAGGTGGGGCCCGCCCACGTTCTGCGCGCCCACGTCGGCATGCCGGATCAGTGGCTTCTGGTCGAAGGTCCAGTTGCGCCCGTCGGCCGACCAGCCCCAGGCGATGTCCCGGTGGTCGGTGGTGTTGTTGAGCATGAAGAGCATGACGTAACGGGCGCCGCGCGAGGGCAGGTCGTGACGGAACACGCGGGCGTAGGACGTCTCGGTCGTGCCGCTGGGCAGCATCGAGGTGGAAAGCACCACCTTGTCGTACGTGAAGTGGATGCCGTCCTTGGAGCGGGCGAGGCGCGTGGTGGTGTTCTCGCCGTGGAAGTACAGCCACATCTCCTTGGCGTCCTCGTTCCACAGCACGTGGGGCGAGGAGACATGGCTGACCTTGTAGTGCGGCTGCCAGTTGTTGGTGACGAGGGGGTTGGACTCGTACTCGGTGAAGGGTCCGTCGATCGAGTCGCCGTAGGCCAGGCAGATGCCGCCGGGTGCGTCGTGCGGGGCGTAGTAGAGGTAGTAGCGGCCCAGGGCGTTGGAGACGCGGCCGACGGTGCCGCGCAGGCACGGGAAGATGATTTCGCCGGTGGGGTTGTAGGCGAGGTCCGAGGGCTTGAGGACCGTGCGCACATAGGTGTAGTCGGGGAATCCGCCGGGCGCCGCCGCGGCCGTGCCCGCCGTTGTGGCGCCGAACGCCAGGGCGGTGCCGGTGGCGGCGGCTCCGCGCAGGAAGACGCGGCGCGGGAAGGGGGAGCGGTGGTCGGGGGCGTCGTGGGTGCCGGGGTTCTGTGCGTCGTACTGCGGCTCGTTCATTTCTGTTCTCCGTCCCGGGAGTCGAATGTCGGCGAGTCGAATGTCAGAGATAGGTGGCGGCGGTGACACAGAATCCGCCGAGGGCGACCGCCCACACGTAGGGCAGGGTGCGCACCATGACCTGCTGCGGGCCGACGCCCGCGTACTGGGCGCTCCACACGGTCTGGGTGCTGGTGGGGTCGGCGACGCCGAAGACCTGGTTGTAGGAGGCAGCGAGGCCGAGCACGGCGACGGCGGGGTAGATGCCGGCGGCGATGAGGACGCCCGCGATGCCCGCGCCGAGGCCGTAGACGTTCAGCGGTCCGCGGTAGAGGCACAGCGGCACAAGCAGCGTGAAGACCAGGACGAACAGCACCGGGTTCTGCGGGCTGACGGCCTTGACCAGCGGTTCGAGGGCTTCGATGGCGCCCGGCAGCTTCACCGCGGCGAGCAGGATGCCGATGGCGATGAACAGCGCGATCGGCGGTGCGGCGACCTCGAAGCCGCCGTAGAGGGTGCGCAGCAGCCGCTTGTTCATCTCGCGCGGCCGGGTCGTGGTGATCAGGGCGTAGAGCACGCCGGCGAGCAGCGAGGGGATGATGGCGAGTTCGAAGCCGAGGGCCAGGATCAGCGGCACGACGGGGGTGAGCAGCGCGTACCACGGTGCGTCGCCGAGCCGCTCGCGGCGCGAACGCCGCTTGTCGGGGGCCGTCTTGAGCGCCCAGGTGTGCTCGACCCCGCGGCGGCGGGACTCGACGAGCACGAAGGCCACGGCGGCGACCAGGGCCAGCGGGAACAGCTTGATCATGAAGCCGCGCACGGTCGGGACCGGCAGGTCGAGGGCGGTCGAGAAGAACTGCCAGATGGGCAGTTCGAACGGCACCCCGACGGCGATGCCCATCAGGATGGTGCCCGCCGCGGTGACCTTGGGGATGCCCACGGCGACCATCGCCGGGATACCGATGATGCCGGCCAGCATGGCGGCGGGGGCCGAGCCGGTGACCGTACCGATCAGCGCGGAGACGGCGAGCACGCCGAGCGCGACGACGGTGGGCCGGTCACCGCCGAACTCCACGATCTTGCGGACGATGGTCCCGGCGATGCCGGTCTCGTCCAGGAGCTTGCCCAGCCACGATCCGAGAAGGACCGCGATCATCGTCGAGGCGAGCATCGGTGCGCCCTCCTGGAGGACGGTGTCGAAGACGCTCTCCTTGCCGGTCAGCGGCGCACCGGCGACAAGGGCGATGACGACACCGAGGAGGACCAGGGCGAAGGCGGTGGGGAGTTTGCGGGTGAGCATCGCTGCGACACCCACCGCCATGACGATCAGGATGACAACGCCCATGGCGCTACTTCTCTCTGTGGGTCACGGCGTCGGCGAGCGCGGCCGTGAGAAGAAGGGGGCTGCGGCCGAGACCGCAGACGGTCCGGGCATGGGCGTGGGCGGCGATCTCCTCGGCGCCGGCCACATGCCCGTGGAGCCGGAAGCGTCCCGCGCGCAGGACGACATGGCCCAGGGCCCGTTTCAGCGCGTCCTTCGCCGGGCCGTGGTGCAGGTGTTCGTGCACGGATTCGTGGGCGAGGGCCGCCGCGCGCACCGAGCCGGGCGGATACCAGTGCCGCCAGCCGCGCTCGTCGATCAGGGCTTCGGCCGCCGCGAGGGTGTCGGTGTAGAGCTCCACCGTCGGCGTGGGCCGTGACGTGTAGCGGGCGAGCAGGCCGCGCTCCAGGCCGTCGGCACGCTCGACGATCCTCGCGCGGCACGGCACGGGGTCAAGGGCCGCGCCGAACTCCTCGGCCGTGCGCGCCCAGTGCCTCAGCAACCGGGGATCGCGGACCTCGTGGGTGGGGGTCGCGGCGAGGAACCGGACCGCGTGGTCCAGGTCGTCGAGGGCTTCCGGCGGGGGCGCCGTGGGGGTGCTCATATGCGGACCTCAAGGACGGCGACGACCGTCTCGTCGGCGGCGCGGGAGTCGAGTTCGCTGCGGGCGAGCGCGAGCAGCGGCCCGGGATCGAGCACGCCCGACAGGTCGGCGATCCGCGAGCCGAGCAGCAGCCGCACGGCGGGGGCGCGGACACCGCCGTCGCCGTACGAGGTGGTCTCGCGCACCAGCTTCGCCAGTACGTCGGGGGCGTCGGCGACCCGGGTGGTCTCCACGCGGGCGTCGGGGACGTGCAGGCGGATGACTCCGTCGGCGTCGACGATCCGTACCGGGTGCCGGGTGGCGCGCAGGGTGCGGCGCACCTCGGTGCCGTAGACGGTGTGGGCGGAGGTCCTGGCGAGGACGGTGACGCGCGATGCGTCGGTCTTGAGGCTGGCCGCGGCCGTGCGCAGCCGCTCCGCCTCGTCGGCCCGGTGTGCCCGGTCCCGGGTGCGCAGTTCGGTGGCGCCGGTGGCCACGGCGCGCACGGTGCTGGTCTGCGGGTCGACGGTGACCTCGACCTCGACTCCGTCGGCGGCGGCGCCCTGCGCGATGACGGCCGCCTCCGCCTCGGCCCGCACGGCGAGGATCTGTTCCTGCCCGGCTCCGGGGATGGTGCGCTCGATCTGCTCGCGTACGAGCGCGAGGGCGACGCCGATCGGGCTGATCACCTCGCTGTGCCGGGCGATGCGCCCCTCCAGGCCGCTGACCTCGGCCAGGTGCGGGGTGACGGACGCGGCGCCGCCGCCTCCGCCGACGAGGAGCGCGGTGTCCTTGTCGAGCCGGTAGTCGCGGATCATCGTGTCGACGACCTTCTTGACCTGGCCCGTTCCCGCGTCGAGCAGCCGTGCGGCGGCGGTGGCGACGTCCACGCCGAGGGCTGCGGCGAGCGGGGCGAGCGCCGCCCCGGCGACTTCCTGGTCGCTGCGGGCGAAGTCGCCCTCGGGCACGCGGCCCAGCGCGTTCGCCGCGCAGGTCATGGTGAGCGCGAAGCGGCCGCCCGCCGCGTCGATGACGGCGTAGTCCTCGGGGTCGTCAGCCATCGGGCGGACGGTGGTGAGCCGTGCGTCGCGCAGGTCGTCGAGGGTCGCGAAGCACGCGTAGGGCAGCCCGGCGATGTGGGCGCTGCGCGGCCCGACGCCGGTCACCTTGCCGCCGCCGATGCGCACCATGGAACCGCCGCCGACTCCGACGGTGCGGACGTCCAGGGCGTTGAGGTAGGACTTCTTGCCCAGGATCGTGGCGTGCTGGACGGCCACCTTGCCGCGCCGCACCACACTGATGTCGGTGGAGGTGCCGCCGGTCTCCAGGAACACGCCCTCGCTGATCCGTTCCTGCATCAGCGCGCCCGCCACGCCCGCCGCGGGGCCCGAGAGGACCGTGAGCAGCGGCCTGCGCCGCATCTCGTCGAGGGACATCACACCGCCGTCGCAGCGCATCACCATGAGCGGCGATTCGACCCCGGCCTTGGTGATGGAGCTGTCGACGAGATCGGCGGTGGCCAGCATGCGCGGCAGGATCGCCGCGTTGACCACGGCCGTACGGGTGCGCTTGTGCAGCCCGTACAGCGAGGTGATCTCGTGCGCGGCGGTCAGCGGAAGCCCTGCCGAACGTGCCGCCGCCACGACGGCCTGCTCGCCCTCGGGCCGGTCCACGCTGAACGGCTCGGTGGCCACGAGGACTTGGGCGCCGTCCTGCGCGAGGGTGTCGGCGGCACGCCGGACGGAGTCCGCGTCATCGGGGTCGGCGACATGGGCGTAGGCGAGCGGAAGGCTCTTGCCCGGGGTGAGTTCGAGCTTGCCGAGCGCGGCGAGCCGGCGGGTGAGGGCCGCGGCGGCGCCGCCGCCGATGCCGATCAGGCCGACGGTGGCGACATCGCCCTCCAGCAGGGCGTTGGTAGCCTGTGTCGTGCCGTGCGCCAGAAAAGCGACGTCTCCCGGTGCGCGGCCGGTCTCTTCCAGCAGACGGTCGAGGGCTTCCACGATGCCGTGGGCCACGCCGTCCTCGTGATGGTGGCTGGTGGGGACCTTCACCTGTCCCAGGAGTTCCAGGGTCGTGGCGTCGACTGCCACGGCGTCGGTGAAGGTTCCGCCCACGTCGATGCCGACGCGGATGCGGTGGGTGGTCATTGGTTGGGCACCTCCTTGTGCGGGTTGGCGGTGCGCGGGCGGGGGGGGGGGGGGGGGCGTAGAGTTGAGCTACAGACAACAGACCACCGACCCACGGCTATATTTATCACACCACAATACCGACCTCACGGCGTACGTATAACTATAGGTC